>DATIPH010000019.1:0-44810 GCA_035472275.1 Solirubrobacterales bacterium | reverse complement strand
GTGGGGACCCCTCCCAAAACCCGCTCGCATTCGCTCGCTTTTGAGTGTTTTGGGAGGGGTCCCCACGCCCCTCCCCACGAATCCCGTTCCAAGTTCACAGGTGAGGAAGCTTTCGTGGGGCGGGAGCATCTAGAAGCTTGCTGGAGTGCCGGCCGAGTCGGCCACCTCGATCCTTCCGCAGAGCTTCCGTCCCTCGGAAGCTAAAGAGAGTAGGGGCGTTCCGCCCCTTGGCGGCCCCGCCCCGCAAGCCCCTGAATAGGGACTAGCAATTCGGTTGGAGCGTCGGGTGGGGGTCTGAAAACACTCAAAAGCGAGCGAAAGCGAGCGGGTTTTCAGACCCCCACCCGACGCTCCCCCCAACCCTGATCCCTAAGCAGCAGGAGCCTGCGGCGTATCGCCTTGCGCTAGGAACGCCGCCCGCAGCCCTTCTTCGATCCAGGGGCTGAGAGTCCGCGCGAAGGTTGCGGTCAGGTGGGACTTGTCTCGGTACACCAGCGCATTGCCGATCACGGCCCGACACAGTTCGCCCGGGCAGATCTCGGCGGTGACGTCGATTAGGTGGGTGCCGGGGGTCGAATCGGCGGCGCGGACGTCGAATTCGAGATCCCAGTCGTGGACCCGCTTGAAGGCGCAGTGTTCGAGGTTGTCGAGGTCTTCGGAGACGCAACTGGGGACGTCGCTTGCCGAGGCCGGGGTGTCGCGGATCACGACCGTTTTCAGGCCGGCTTCTTGGATCCGGTTGATCGTCGTTTCGTAGCCCGACTGCAGGGCTTCGGCATTGGCGTCGCCGCTCAGTTCTTCGCCGCTCGGACCGTAGGCGGTGTACGCGGTGTCGCCGCTCATCACCACCGTCGCCCGTTCGCCGGCTTCTTCGATCCGTTCCATCGTCTTTTCCCGCCAGGCGTCGCACTGCGAGTACTCGCGGTCGGCGACCATGCTGCGGATCTTCACTTCGCCCGGCGTGCATTCGGCCTTGGTCAAGGCCAGCAGGCGCCAGTGGTTCACGTTCGCCAGTTTTTCTAGGGGCGAGAAGTACTGCATCGCGTGCGAGTCGCCGAACAGGATCAGGGTCCGGGAGCCGTGGGGATCGCCGTAGAGGCAGCGGTTGGAGTTGGTGCCGGTGATCCCGACCAGACAGCCGTCGTAGAAGGCGCGCGAGCGGTCGTCGCGGGCCCGCAGCGGGTTCGGCCGGACGGCGGTGGCGCGCTGCTGGGGTTGCACCTGTTCGCGCAGCGCCGCGGCCCCCTTGACCTGGGAGATCGGCGCCGTCTGCAGGGTCGGCTGCGCGTCGGTCAACAGCAGCCCGGCACCGACGGCAAAGGCCATGCAGGCGGCGCCCAGCGCCAGCGCCCGGTTGGGCATCCGCGCCAGATTCCGCGCCCGCCGCACCGGGTCCTCGATGAAGTGGTGGGTGGCGATCGTCGGCAGCAGCGAGACGAGGACGACGGCGACGCCGGCGAGGGGCGAGAGCTGGTGCTCGAAGATCACCACCGCGAAGATCAGCGCCGGCCAGTGCCAGAGGTACCAGGAGTAGGAGATGCGGCCGATGTAGCGGACCGGTCGCAGCGAGAGGACGGTGGCCGGCGAGGCCTTGACCTGGGCATAGACCGAGGAGCCGGCAAGGATCAGCGCGGCGGCGCCGAGGGTGGGGATCAGGGCCGCGGTGCCGGGGAAGGGGGTCGTTTCGTCGAAGGCGATCGCCGCGTAGACGATCGCGGCGACGCCGACCCAGCCGATCGTGGCAGCCGCCGGGCGCGGGATCTTGACCGCGCCGAGCAGCGCCAGGCCGCCGCCCAGGGCCAGCTCCCAGGCGCGGCCGAAGGTCGAGAAATAGGCCGAGGCCGGGGTGTCGTCGGTGAGCTGGATGCCGAGGATCAGTGAGCCGACGAAGACGATGACGAGCGTCGCCCAGAGGACCGGGCGCACCGAGCGACCGCGACGGCGCTGGACGGCGGTAACGGCCAGCAGCAGGGTCGGCCAGACGACGTAGAACTGCTCCTCGATCGCCAGCGACCAGAGGTGGAGGACGGGGCTCGGTTCGAGACCCTGGGCGAAGTAGTCGACCGATTGCTGGGCAAAGTGCCAGTTGGCGAAGTAAAGGGCGGAGCTGATGACGTCCCCTGAGGTTTCGGTCGCGCGCAGGGGCGAGAACAGCAGCAGGGAGAGGACGGTGACGGCGCCGAGCAGGATCGCCGAGAGCGGCAGCAGGCGCTTCGCCCGTCGGGCGTAGAAGCGGCGCAGGGAGATCGTCCCGTGGCGATCGAGCTCACCGAGCAGAAGGCGGGTGATGAGAAAGCCGGAGATGACGAAGAAGACGTCGACCCCGACGTAGCCGCCGGCGAAAAGGGGGATTCCCGCGTGGCAAAGCAGGACGGCGAGGATCGCGACGGCGCGCAGTCCCTCGATGTCGGGCCGGAATCCTCCGGCGGCGGATTTAATAGTTGACTGCATGAGTCGACTTTAGGGTACGACGTGCGCTGCTTTTTGCGCCGCTCTTTCTTCTTCCCTCTGCTGCTTTTCTTCGCGCAGTTCCTGGCGGACGAAGGCGCGGGCGTGCTCCTTCCAGACCCCCTCCAGCCAGTGCATGGCTTCGCTGATCAGGTACGGGCGAATACGTTCGGTCGTGTGGCCGCCCGGCACCAGCCAGAGATGAACACGAGGGTACTTGGCCGCGAAAGCTTGATTCATGGCTGGGGGGACTACCCGGTCGCCGCGTCCCTGATACACGAGCAGCGGTTTCTTCTCGCGACGCCGATCAGGCGAAAGGCGGTAGCGGGCGAGCAGACCAAGCTGGATCTGGCTGAAGTATTCGGGGCCGTAGTTGGTCAGCGGCCATTCCCAGCCGACCAGGTCGCTGACCGGAGCCTTGGCGACCGCGCCGGCGACGAGGCCGTCGCCGGAGAGCAAGGCTGCCAGGGTGCCGCCGGCCGAGGAACCGTAGGCGTAGACACGCTCGACTCCGTACTTCTGGCGCAGTCGCCGCGCTTCCGCCCGTGCCCGCAGCACCGCCGCCGGCATGTCGCCGAGCGGGTAGGTGACGTAGTGGGGTTCGAAGCCGGCAGCGATCGCCCGTTCCGCGGTCGAGGGCTCGAAGTTGGGGTCTTCGAAGAGGAAGGAGCCGCCGTGGAAGAGCAGTAGCTGGGGCGGCGGGCCCTCGGGTTCCCTTTCTTTGCCCTTGCCAATGGTGGGGGAGGTGCCGCCTTCGGCGGCGAGGGCTTGGGCAGGGACGATCAGCGCGAGCGACAGCAGCGCCAGGACCGGGATGGCGAGAAGACGGTGAATGGGTCGGGGGATAGTCACCTAACCCGGCTCAGCCCGATTTGGACCTGACGGCCGTCGATTTCCGTCGTCCCGCCCTCGCTGGCCGTGTCGAAGTCGAGGCTGGTCGCGAGCACCTCGCCGGAGAGGTAGGCCTGGTGCTCACGGGCTGCAGCGAGCAGCTCGTCGTCGCCACCGAGGCGCAGCTCGATCCGGTCGGTGATCTCGAAGCCGGCGTCCTTGCGCGCGTTCTGGACCGCGTGGACGAGCTCGCGGGCGAGGCCCTCGCGGCGCAGCTCGTCGTCGAGCTCCAGCGCCAGCGCCACCGCGTGCCCCGCCTCTGCCTCGACCTCGTAGCCGTCGAGTGGCTGCAGAGCGAGGGTGACGTCATCGGGGCCGAGGGTGTGGTCTTTGCCGTCGATCGCGATCCCGATCTCGCCACCGTCACCAAGCGTGGCGGCGACGTGGGCGGCATCGAGCGCCTCAATCGCGGCCGCCACCTGGGGCATGCTCTTGCCGAAGCGAGGCCCGAGGCTGCGGTAATTGGGCTTGACCGTGTAGCTGGCAAGCTCCGCCTCGTCGCTGACGAAGTCGAGCTCTTTGACGTTGAGCTCGGCGGTGACGAGGTCGGCGCGAGCTTCGATCGCGGCCCGCTCAGCCTCGTTGGCGACGATCACGGCGCGGCGCAGCGGCTGGCGCATCTTCGCTTTCGCCTGAGCGCGGGCCGCGCGGCCGAGCTCGACCGTGAGGCGCACCGCCTCCATCCCGGCCTCCAGCTCGGGATCGGCAAGCGCCGGGTCGGCGACGGGGAAGTCCCGCAAGTGGACCGAGTCCGGCAGCCCGCCGCTCTCCCCCTCGCCGCCGTTGGCGAGGTTGCGGTGGATCTCGTCGGCAAGGAACGGCGTGAACGGTGCCAGCATCGCGACCGTCTCCAGCAGGCAGTGGCGCAGGGTCGCGAAGGCGGCGCGGTCGCCCTCCCAGAAGCGGCGGCGCGAGAGCCGCACGTACCAGTTGGAGAGCTCCTCGACGAACTCGGCGATCGTGCGGCCGGCGCTGGTGCAGTCGAAGTCGTCCATCCGCTCGCGCACGGTCGCGATCGTCCCCTGCAGGCGCGAGAGGACCCAGCGGTCGAGGTCGTTGTGATCGCGCGGTTCCTTGTGGTCGCCAGCCGTCCACAAGGAACCGCGGAAATCCTCCGGACCCAATTCCTCGGCGTTCGCGTAGAGGACCCAGAACGAGTAGGTGTTCCAGAGCTGAAGCATGAACTGGCGCACCGCCTCGCCAACCGTCTCGACCGAGAAGCGGTAGCCGGCCCAGGGCTGCTGGGTCGCCAGGTAGTACCAGCGGAAGGCATCGGCGCCGTGGGTCGAGAGCACGTCCCAGGGGTCGACGACGTTGCCGCGGCTCTTCGACATCTTCTGACCCTCGGGGTCGAGGATCAGGCCGAGGCAGACGCAGTTGCGGAAGCTGGATTGGTCGAACAGCAGCGTCGACTCGGCCAGCAGCGTGTAGAACCAACCGCGGGTCTGGTCCTGGGCCTCGCAGATGTAGTCGGCCGGGAAGCGTTCCTTGAACTCCGCCTCGTTCTCGAACGGGTAGTGGAACTGGGCGAAGGGCATCGCGCCGCTGTCGTACCAGGTGTCGATCACCGAATCGACCCGTCGCATCTGCCCGCCGCACTGCTCGCAGGGGATCACGACTTCGTCGATGTAGGGGCGGTGGAGGTCTTCGGGGACCTCGGTGCCGGAGCGCTCGCGCAGCTCGGCAACCGAGCCGGCGCAGAAGCGGCCGTCGCAGTCCGCTCCCTCGCACTCCCAGATCGGCAGCGGCGTCCCCCAGTAGCGGTCGCGCGAGAGCGCCCAGTCGACGTTGTTCTCGAGCCATTTGCCGAAGCGGCCGTGCTTGACGTGGTCGGGGCGCCAGCCGATCGTCTCGTTGTTGGCGAGCAGCTGGTCGCGCGCCCCGGAGGTAGCGATGTACCAGCTCGACGTCGCGTAGTAGAGGAGCGGCGTGCCGCAGCGCCAGCAGTGCGGATAGGAGTGCTCGTAGATCTGCTCGCGGAAGAGCAGGCCGCGGCGCTCGAGGTCGGCGATCAGCTCGCGGGTCACCTCGGGGTCCTTGACGAAGCGGCCGGCGAAGCCGCTGACGCGCTGGTCGAAGTGGCCGTTGGGGTCGACTGGGTTGTAGAGGGTCTCCTGCCGGGTCGGGTCGAAGAGGCCGTTGGCGGCGGCGGCCGTGTAGTCGTCTTCGCCGAAGGCGGGGGCGATGTGGACAAGGCCGGTCCCGTCCTCGGTGGTGACGAAGTCACCGGCGATCACCTGGAACGGCGCGGCGCCCGAAGCCGACGGGCCGCCGTCGGCAAGAGCGAAGACTGGACCTTCATAGGCGCTTCTGATCAGATCCTTGCCGGGGAAGCGGTCGATGATCGCCGCCCCTTCTCCCAACACCTTTTCGACCAGCGCCTCGGCCAGAATCACCGTCTCGCCCTCGTGCTCGGCGCGAACGTAGACGACCTCGGGCGCGACGGCGACGGCGACGTTCCCCGGCAGGGTCCAGGGGGTGGTCGTCCAGACCAGCAGCGATTCGCGCTCGGCGCCGAGCAGTGGGAAGCGCACGTATATGGACGGATCCTTGACGTCTTTGTATCCCTGCGCGACCTCGTGCGAGGACAGTGGGGTGCCGTCGCGCGGACAGTAGGGGACGACCTTGTGGCCCTGATAGAGAAGGCCCTTGTCCCAGAGCGTGCGCAGCGACCACCAGACCGACTCGATGTAGTCGTCCTCGAGCGTCACGTAGGGGTCGTCGAGGTCGATCCAGAACCCGATCCGCTCGGTCAGCTTGTCCCACTCCTCGACGTACTCGAAGACCGACTCGCGGCAGCGCTGGTTGAACTCGGCGATCCCGAACTCCTCGATCTCCTGCTTGGAGGAGATCCCCAGCTGCTTTTCGACCTCGAGCTCGACCGGCAGGCCGTGGCAGTCCCAGCCTGCCTTGCGCGGCACCCGGTAGCCGCACATCGTGCGGTAGCGCGGGTAGACGTCCTTGAAGACGCGGGCGAGGACGTGGTGGGAGCCGGGGCGGCCGTTGGCGGTCGGCGGCCCCTCGTAGAAGCTCCAGACCTCCGCGTCCTTGCGGTTGGCAAGCGAGCGAGCGAAGACGTCCTGCTCGCGCCAGCGGGCGAGGACGCGCTCCTCCAGCTCGGGGAAGGACTGCTTCGGGTCTACTGGTTCGAATCCGGGCACAAGGTGCCGGATTTTACGAGGGAGCCTCTACTTTCACGGCGCCGTGGTAGGTCAGTGGGCGCTGGCGCTCACCAGACCAGCACGAAGTCGTCCGGTTCCTTCGGGTTCGCGTAGGCGGGCAAGACCAGGCCGGGCTGCATCCGGTTGGCGGTAAAGACAGGCATAACTTCGCGGCGGCTGACTTCGCGCGTTCCAACGCCAGGGAGGTCGAGCTCGAGCTTTAACTTCATCAGCGGCATCTCATTGACGGTCGTGTTACTGCCGGCGTCGAGGACGGTGGCGGTCCCCCGAATCCCGTTCTGGAAGACCCAGTCCTGGTGGGCCGCCTTGCGGTCCTGGCGGCGGGCGAACCAGGCCAGGCCAAGCGCGACCACGACCCAGATCAGACCGATCGAGGCGAGGATGCCCGCGGCCTGGCCGTCGACTCCGGCGAGGAGCGGGCCCACCGCCAGCGCCAAACCGGCGAGGAGGAAGAATGCGATCAACCCGATTCCGGTGCGGTTGAGGCTCATGGGTTACTCCTCGCACTCCCTGCGGATCCGGGCTGCGACATGGGCCGTCGCCTCGCAGAGCGCCGCCAGGCCGGCGGCGCCGGGGTCGTCCTCCTCGACGCTGCCGAGCAGGGCACCGTAGGCGAGCTCGAAGGAGAAGTCGGCCGGCGGCGCGCTCGCCAGCCAGTCGACGAGGGCTGGCGAGAAGAGCTGGCGCAGCCAGACCGGGTCCTGGAAGGGGCTGATGCTGACCGTGTAGCGCTCGTTCAGCTTCGTGCTCTCGGTCCAGAGCTTGGAGTGGCGCGCCTCGAAGCCGTAGAACTCGTCGTCGCGGGTGCTGCGGCCCTTGCGGATGCAGAACAGGCGCGGGACGAAGGCGGTCGAGGCCGGCACCTCGGCGAGGGCGACGTTGAAGCGGAAGGTCTTGTTGCGGGTGTAAGCAAGGTGGCCGACGACGCCGTCGATGCCGTCGCCGAGACCGCCGCGGGCTGCCGGTGCAAGCTGCCCGGCGCCGGACTCAACCAGCAAGGGGGTGAGCGGACCGGCCGAAAAGCCGGCGACGGCTTCGAGACCGTGGTCCGCGGCGAAGGACGAGTAGGCCGCGTCGAGATCAGACACCGCGGGCAGCCTAATCGCGGCCGCGGCGATCGTGGGCTCGGCCGACTGGCTGGCTGGCCAGCGGATACGCTGCCCCGCAATGAGCGACTTCTCACTGAACGGAAAAGTGGCGCTGGTGACCGGCGCTGCCCGCGGGATCGGCTATGAGACCGCGCGGCAAATGCACATGCGCGGCGCCTCTGTGGCGGTGCTCGACCTCAACGCCGAGGAGGCGGCCGAGGCCGCGGAGCGAATCGGCCCGCGGGCGATCGGCCTCGCCGGCGACGTCACCGACGCCGGCGCGATGCAGACAACCGTCGCCGAGGTGGTGGAGAAGTTCGGCGGCCTCGACTGCGCCGTCGCCAACGCCGGCATCGCCCAGCGGAACTTCGCCACCGTGCGCGGAATCTCCGGCGAGGAATGGGAACGGGTCTTCGAGGTCGATCTGCTCGGCGTCTGGCGCACCGTCCGCGCAGCACTGCCGCAGATCGTCGAGCGCAAAGGGCAGATGGTCGTCATCTCCTCCGTCTACGCCTTCGCCAACGGGATGGGCAACTCCCCCTACGCCGTCGCCAAGGCGGGGGTCGAGTCCCTCGGCCGCGCCCTCCGCGTCGAGCTCGCTCCCCACGGCGCCAGCGCAACCGTCGGCTATTTCGGTTGGGTCGACACCAAACTCGTCCAGGACGCCTTCGCCCAACCGACCGCCGATCGCGTCCGCGACCTCTCTCCCGACTTCCTGCTGAAGCGGATCACCCCCGACGAGGCCGCCGCCGGCCTCGTCCGCGGCATCGAAGAACGCGCCCCCCGCGTCTTCGTCCCTAAGTGGTGGCGCTACGTCTCTGCCCTCCGCGGCATCGTCAACCCGCTGCTCGACAAACGGATGGAGAGCGACGCGAAGACGCGGGCCCTGATCGCCGACATCGACGCGGAAGCGCTGGGGAGCGGCGGCTAGACCTGCTCGCCCCGCTCCACCCGCCTCTCCCTGGGCGGGTAGTAAAGATATTACTCGACAAATCTTGACTATTAGCCCGACTGGCGGCAGAGTGTGCTCAGTCGAGCGCTAATGCTCGACTGAGCACAACGGTGCGGGGAGCGCCGGCGTCTGGGCTACGCCGTTGGTATCCCCCGCCGGCCCCTCGTGTCCGCACGTTCAAAAGTCAAGAGGGGTGGAGAAATGTCTCAGCTGAAAGCAAGCGTCGCAGTCCTGCTGGCGAGTATCGCCTGCCTGTGTGCGCTCGGCACCGCAACCTCATCGGCAGCGGGCCTGGAACTGCATCGGTGCACCAAAGGATTGGGCACACTTAACAAGCGCTACAGCACCAGCAACTGCGCGCCAGGCACGACAGTGCCCGAAGGGGCGTACACATGGAAGCCCTGGCTGACCAAACCTCCCGTCGCGGTCAGGGAAGCGAGCAGCTTCAGCCTCGGGGCCACGGTCGGCGGCGTCAAATTCGGCGTCGCCTGCAGCAGCCTCAAAGGCTCCGGCGAAATCGAAAACACCGGAGGAAAAGCGGTCGGAGAAGGGTCGATGACCCTGATCGGGTGCGTGGTCTCAGAACCAGCCGAAAAAGGCTGCGAAGTCCCGGCCGAAATCAGCACCACGTCCCTGAAACTGGAAACCGGCGAATCGACCGTGACCTATACGCCGGCGAGCGGCACCAAATTCACCACCGTCAAAGTCTCGGGTTGCTCGGTGTCGGCACTGAACGGCGAAAAAGCGGTCACCGGGACCGCGACTGCCGTGGTTCCCGAAATGGGGCCACAGCAGTTCACGTCAACCAGCAGCGCCCTCAAATTCGCCGAACAGAAAGCAACGTTCGTCGGCAGCTTCGGGCTCGAAGACTCGGGCGGTGGAATCGACGCCTTCGTCGCGCCGTAGGCGGCACCAACGCTGCCCTGCTGCGGCGGCCGGCCGGTCTGGCGAGCCGGCTGCCGCAGCCTTACTCGGCCCCGTCAGCTCGCAGCCGCTGAACGGCTAGTTCGAACCCGCCGCCGCGGCGCGTTTCTTCGCGTAGACGGCGCGCTGCACGTGGTTGTAGAGAGTGTCCGGTGCGATGTCGGCTTCGTTCGGCCATTCGATGGTAACGCCGCTCTCGTTGACCCTGAGCTGGCGGAAGAACCCCGGATCCCGGAGCGGCTCGAAGACCGGTCCGCGTCCCACCAGGTACGAGAGGTCTACGTCAGCGGCAAGACCATCGGCGAACCTGAGATGGACGAGATACCCGGCGAGAGGCACCGCTTCGCTGAGTCTTGGCGGTTCGGCAATCACAGTCTCGATGCTAACGCTGCTCACTTCTGCAGCGGTTCGATTTGCCGCAGCGGTTTACCTGTACGTGCTCGATGCCAGTTCTCAACCAGTCCGTCTCGATTTGCTCGAGCCCAGGCTTTCACCAGTCGTTCGACGCGACCTGGCAATTCTCCCGTTAGGCGCTCGACGCTGATGATCTCAAACGAGGCCCGCGCTCCAGCGTATACAGCGTGGAAGTGAGGCCGACCGGGATGGAAGTCCTCGTTGAAGAACATTTCGATCTTGATCCCGCGGAACCTGGAGACGGTTGGCACCACCGCCCAAGCCGGGCGGGCGCTCGACTCTCCCCCAGACGACCGTGCGAGCTAGCTCTTGGCCCGCGTCAGCCGCTCGAGCAGGATCAGGACCGATTCGTAGGGCTCGCCGGTTGCGCGGGTGAGCCCGATCTCGCAGGTGCGGTTGTTGGAGAGGCGGGCGTCGAAGCGGCGGCCGGCGAGCTCTTCGGCCTGGGGGCGCGTGGCCGACTCGGTCAGCTCCGGGTGGGAGATGCCGCGGTCGCCGGCGAAGCCACAGCAGGTGGCGGAGGGGGCGACGTAGACGTTCTCGGCGAGGGACTCGGCAAGGGACCTAAGCCGCAGGGCCAGGCCCATGTGGCGGGTCGCGCAGGTTGGGTGGACGGTCGCCGTCCGCACCTTCTCAGCGACCTCGAGCCAGGGCAGGAGGCGGTCGTGGGCCCATCTGACCGAGTCGATGATCTCCAGCCTGGCCAGGCGCTCGGCGTTGGCCTCGGTGAGGACGCCGTCGCCGGGGTCGGCGATCGCGTTGGTGCAGGAGGCCGCGTCGACGACGACCGGCAGCGCTCCCTCGCCGCTCCACTCCCAGAGCCGCGCGATCATCTCGTTCGCCTTCTCGCTGTGGGCGCCGGCAAATCCCTTCGAGCTCCAGGGCAGGCCGCAGCAGCTGCCGATCACATCCTCGGGAATCCAGACCGGCAGCCCCGCCCGGGCCGAGACAGCGACCAGCGCCTCGAGCGGCGAGCCGGCGAAGATCCGATTCGTGCAGGAGGGGACGTAGACCGCAGCAGCACCGGTGTGGATCGTCGCCGGCAGCGAGCCCTTGGCGGCCCCGGGCAGGCCGCGACCGCGCTTGGTCCGCCGTGCCAGCGGCCCGCCGACCCGGAGGCCGAAGCGCGAGGCGCCCTCGACCAGCCCCCAGTGGCGCGCTTTCGCCAGCTCCGCCCGTTCCCCGCGCGGGCTATGTTTCTCCTTCCGCAATTCCTTGACGAGAAGGCCGGTGTCGATGCCGACCGGGCAGGCGAGCTGGCAGGAGCCGTCGGCGGCGCAGGTCTCCAAGCCCTCATACTCGAACTCGGCTTCCAGCGCTCGGCGCACCGGTGAGCCCTCCGGCTGGCGGGCGATCTCCCGGCGCAGGACGATCCGCTGGCGCGGCGTCGTCGTCAGGTTGCGACTCGGGCAGACCGGCTCACAGAAGCCGCACTCCACACACGAGGTCGCCGACTCCTCGATCGCCGGCGTCGTCTTCAGGTTGCGCAGGTGCGCGTCGGGGTCGCGGTTGAGGACAACTCCCGGTGAGAGCACGGCGTCGGGGTCGGCAAGCCGCTTCACCCGCCACATCAGCTCGGTCGCCCGCTCCCCCCACTCGCGCTCCACATAAGGCGCCATGTTGATGCCGGTCCCGTGCTCGGCCTTGAGCGAGCCGTCGTACTTGCCAACGATCAACTCGACCAGCTTGCCCATGAAGACCTCGTAGCGGTCGAGGTCCTCCCGTTTGGCGAAGTCCGGGGTCAGCATGAAGTGGAGGTTGCCGGCGGAGGCGTGGCCCGCCACCCCGGGCAGGAAGCCGTGCTCGCCGAGCAGCGCCTGCAGGTCCTTGGCGCCCTCGGCGATCCGCTCCGGCGGCACGCAGACGTCCTCGACGATCAGCGCCGTGCCCGGCAGCCGCACCTTGCCGATCAGCCCGTGCAGCCCCTCCCGCACCCGCCAGCTGAGCTCGACTTTCTCGTCTTCGCTGCTGAACTCGATCGGTCGGATCGTCTCGTGTCCGGCGAGGATCTCGAGGGCGCGATCGACTTGGGTCGCAAGCCCATCCTCGTCGGCGTCGCCGTACTCGACCAGCAAGACCGCCGACTCCGGCGGCAGCTCTTTCCACTCCTCCGGCGCCCCGACCATGTTCCAAGCGGCGGTGATCAGCGCCGGGGCGATCATCAGCTCGACCGCGGTGGCACCGCTCTCGACCAGATCGGTGACAGGCGCGATGGCGGCGTCGATGCTGGGGAAGTGGACCCAGGCGGTGGTCGTCACCGCGGGTACCGGCACCGTCTCGAACACCACCTCGGCGACGAAGGCGAGCGTCCCCTCGGAGCCGACCAGCAGGCGGCGGAAGATCTCCAACGGCTCGTCCGCATCGAGAAAGGCGCAGAGCCGGTACCCGGTCGTGTTCTTGATCGCGAACTTGCGGCGGATCCGGTCGCTGAGCTCCTCGTCGGCGCGGATCTCGTCGCGGATCGCAGCGAGGCCGGCGGCCAGTTCCGGCTCGGCCGCGGCGAACTTCGCCTCCGCCCCCGGCGCGCCGCTGTCGATCGCCGTCCCCGAGGGGAGGACGAAAGTCATCTCCCGCACGGTCGAGTAGGAGTCCTTGGTGATGCCGCAGCGCATCCCGCCCGAGTTGTTGGCGACGACGCCGCCGACGGTGGCGACGTCGGTGCTGGCCGGGTCGGGGCCGAGCTTGAACCCGTGCGGGGCGAGGACGCGGTTGGCATGGCCGAGGATCGTCCCCGGCTTGACCCGGGCGCGGGCGCCGTCGGCCTCGACCCGGACGCCGCCGAAGTGGCGACGGACGTCGACGAGGATCCCGTCGGTCTGGCCCTGGCCGTTGAGGCTGGTGCCACCGGCTCGGAAGGTGACCGGGATCTCTTTTTCGCGGCCGTAGGCGAGGACCTTGGCGACGTCGTCGGCGTCGTGGGCCATCACCACCGCCTGCGGAAAGAGCCGGTAGGGACTGGCGTCGGAGGCGTAGCGGACGATGTCGCCGGCGCTGCCGAGGACGCGGTCGGCGCCGAGCAGCGCCTCGAGCTCGGCGCGCAGCGGCTGGGCGACGCCGGCGGCGAGGGAGTCGGGGGCGCGGTCGGGTGCCTCAACCGTCAATTGAGCACCTCTACGGTGTCGAACTGCCGCATCGATCCAGTCTGCACGACCGAGCCGCCTAGAACAGGGTCATCCCCGGCGCGACCGGGACTTCGACCAGCTCCGGCCGCGAGGAGGCGAGGGCGGTGGCGAGGGCGGCGCTGACTTCGTCGCGGTCGGCGGCGCGGTGGGCGGTGACGCCGTAGCCCTCGGCGACGGCGGCGACGTCGAGCTTCGGCAGGTCGAGCCCGGGCGCATTGGAAACCTGCTCGACTTCGGCGAACCACTTGAGGATCGCGTACTCCTCGTTGCGAAGGACGAGGAAGGTGACCGGCGCCTGGTAGGCGACGGCGCTCCAGAAGGCGGTGATCGCGTACTGCGCCGAGCCCTCGCCGATCACGCAGACGACGGGCCGGTCGGGCTGCGCGAGCTGAATCCCAACCGAGGCGGCGAGGCCGAAGCCGAGGCCGCCACCGGCGCTGAAGTAGTAGCTGCCCGGACGCGAGAGCCGCAACTGGTTGCGCAGGGCCAGGGTGCTGGAGGGCGACTCGAGGACGACGATCGCGTCCTCGGGCAGGAGCTCTCCAAGCGCGGTGTGGACGGTCGAGGCGTTGAGCGGGTCGGTCGGCGGGATTTCCTGCGGGCCGGGGTTCGGCTCCGGGACCGGCCGCGAGGACTCGGGGAGCTCCGCCAGCAACGCTTCCAGCGTCAGCTTCACGTCGGCGACGATCGCATCACCCATCGGCGCCCTCACCGCCTCATCCGGGTCGCTGGTGATCGCCACCAGCTTCGCGCCCTCGGGGAGGAGCGGCCCGGGGAGGTGCGGGTAGTAGGGGAAGACGGAGCTGCCGACGACAAGGATCAGGTCGTGGCCCTCGAGCGTCTGCCCAACCGGGCCGATCGCCGGCGGCAGCACGCCGCGGAAGCTGGGATGGCCCTCGGGGAAGCCGAGGCGAACGCCGCCGGTCGCCGGCGAGGCCCAGACCGGGAGATGCTGCTTCTCGGCCAAGGCGACGGCGAGGTCCCAGGCGCCGGAGGCGTCGACGTCGGGCCCGGCGACAAGCACCGGGTTGGTGGCGGCCTCGAGCCGTTGCGCCAGCGTGCGCACCGCCTCGGGGTCAGCGACCGCGCGTCCGGTCACGACGCGGTCGATCGCCGCCTGCGCGTCGGCCGCGTCGACCTCGGCGTACCAGTCATCCATCGGCAGCGAGACGAAAACCGGGCCGCGCGGCGGCAGCGAGGCGAGATGGGCACCGTGGGCGAGCGCCAGCGGCACGTCCTCGGCCCGCGGCGGCTCGTAGGACCACTTGACCAGCGGGTGCGGCATCCGGGTCGCGTCGCGGTTGGTGAGGTTGGCCTGCAGCGTGATCTGCGCCCGCGCCTGCTGACCGGCGGTGATCAGGAGGGGCGAGTGGTTGGCCTGAGCGTTGAAGATCGCCCCCATCGCGTTGCCGACACCGGGCGCGGTGTGGAGGTTGGCGACGGTCGTCTTGCCGGAGGCGAGCGCAAAGCCATCGGCCATCCCGACCACGACCGCCTCCTGCAGGCCGAGCACGTAGCGGAAATCCGAGGGGAACTCGGCCAGCATCGGCAGCTCGGTCGAGCCTGGGTTGCCGAACATCGTCGTCATCCCGTGGGCGCGGAAAAGCTCGAACGCTGCATCTCTCACCGTAGGCATCCGCCAACCCTATCGCCGGGATTCAAGGCTTCGCGGACACCGTCGATAGCGAGAGGGTGAGTCCTTCCCGCACGATTCCGCTCTTCGCAACGCTCGCCTGCGTCCTCGCCGGCCTGCTGTTGCCTGCGGGCGCCGGCGCCGCCGAACCCCCGCCGGCCTCGACCCGGCTCGTCTACGCGCCGGGCAAGATCGTCCCGATCCCGGCCTCGATCCCGCACGAAGCGGGCGACATGGTCGATAAGCGGATCCTCCCCGACCTGCGCTGGATCGCCAAGCGCTGGCCGCTCTACGTCACCGACGGCTATTCCGGGCCGCTGCCGAACGGCACCCACGTCGGCTGCGACGAATGCCACGTCAAGAACTCCGATCACTACAACGGCCTCGCCGTCGACGTCGTCCCGCTCGACCCGAGCTCCCGCTGCGACTCGCACTGGACCGCGATCACCGAACTCGCCCTCTGGGCCGAGCCGGTGCAGAACAAGCCGGTGCCGCCGTTCCGCTGGATCGGCTACGAAGGCGATGCCGGCCACGGCTGCGGCAACCACCTCCACCTCTCCTGGAACCACGCCCCGGCGGCCCAGTTCCAGCTGGCCGAATGGGTCGAAGTCTTCCCGGTCGGGCCGGGCGAAGGCGAAACCACGCCGCGCGGCAAACGCGCACCGAAGACCAAGGCCCCACCGACCAAGCAGGGCCCCGCCGGCCCGACCGGTGGCATCTCCCAAGTCAAGTTCGGCGGCCTCTCCCCGCGCGGCACCGGCGACTAACGCGCCGACTCCGTCGTAAGCCGCCCATATCGCGGTTCAGGACGGACTCGGGATCGACCGTCCATAGGATGAGTGTCGATGCGAGTGGCTAGAGCGTTCGCCGCACTTACTGTCGCCGTGCTCGTGGTTGGCTGCGGCAGCCAGAACGACGACTCGACTCCGGTCGCCTGCCTGGAAGGGACGGGCGCTTACCTGAGCGCGCTGCGGGCGGCGCCGGGGGCGGTGACGATCGGCGGTGAGACCCCGATCAGCGAGTGCCTGGCGGAGAACCAGCAAGCCGGTGACCTGGCCACGGTCGGGGAAGCGATGGTCGAGACGGCGACGAAGCTGAACTCCGAAGCGCGGGCGGAACCCGCCGGCGCGGCGAGCATCGAGCTTGGATACCTGATCGGCGCCGCCGAGCGCGGGGCCGATCAGACCGAAGGGATCCACGCCGACCTGATCCGCCGCCTGACCGTCGCCGCCCGCTTCGCCCCGGCCGACGACCCGCTGCCGGCGGAGCTGCTCGACGCCTACCGCAAAGGCTTCGACGCCGGCCGGGAAAGCGGCTAGGTCAGTTTGCGGTTTGTCGTCCCAGGCGCGACAAACCGCAAGCTCAGCAAGGGCGGACCGGGACCGAGCGCAGCAGGCGCTCGGCGCGCTTCGCCGCGTCCGGGGGCGCGGCACGACCGATCGCGCGCAGGACCGAGAAGGCGACCTGATGCGGGCAACGGCAGCGAACCTCAGCCGCGCTCGGCTTGCCGGCGGCGCTTGCCGGACCGACCAGCGCCATCCGCGCTTCGGCGCAGACGACCGTCCAGGGCTGGCCGCCGTAGGCGCCGACGAAGGTCGAGAGGCCGGCACGGCGGCCGAGCTCATGGCCGATCACCGCAATCTGCAGCGGGTGGGCGCTGCGGGAGCCGAGCGCATGATCGATCAGCAGCGCCCGGTGGTCCCGACGCTCGGGAGAGAGGCAGAGCTGGTTGGTGAGCACGTCGGCCAGCGCCCGCGCCTGCTCGCGGAGCTCGAAGCCGGCGGCACCGAAGAGCGCCAGCGAGGCCTCATCGAGGCGGGCCGCCGGCGACTCCATCGCGGTCACCGAGAAGGTCGCGGCTAGAGCCGTCTGGGCCTCGTCGTGCTGCAGACCCGGCTCCGACAGCAGCCGTTCGGCGCAGCGCTCTCGCGTCCGCGCGTTCATTGCGCCAGCTCGCCCCTCGCCCGGTGGGCCAGCTTCACGGTTGCCTTGCGCAACCCCTCCGGCCCCTCGATCGGCTCCTCATAGAGGACCCGGGCCGGGACCACCAGCTGCCCGGTCACCGCTGTTTGTCTACCCATTAGGTCACCCTAATACATTTTTATTAGGGATGCCTAATTCATTGCAGAGGAATACCCTTCCAAGCCGCCCGTGAACCGCACGAGATCTTCATTCCGTACCCCCTTTCGAACTTCTGGAGGCAGTGACCTTGACCGAGACTGAGCAGCTCTGGGGTGGCGAGACCACCAAGGCCGTCGACAACTTCCCCGTTTCCGGTGAGCGGGTGCCGGTGCCCGTCGTCCGCTGGCTGGGCCGGCTGAAGGCCGCCGCCGCTGAGGCCAACGGCGAGCTCGGGCTGCTCGACGAGGACCTCGCGGAGCGGATCTCTGCCGCTGGCAAGGCGGTCGCCGAGGGCGAACACGACGATCAGTTCCCGATCGACGTCTTCCAGACCGGCTCCGGCACCTCCTCGAACATGAACGCCAACGAGGTGCTCGCCAACCTCGCCGGGGAGGGGACCCATGCCAACGACCACGTCAACATGGGCCAGTCCTCCAATGACGTCTTCCCCTCCGCCGTCCACCTGGCGGCGCTCGACGAGGTCACCCACGACCTCGTCCCCGCGATGGGGTCGCTGGAGGCGGCGCTCGAGGCCAAGGCCGAGAAGTTCGCCGATGTCGTCAAGGCCGGCCGCACCCACCTGATGGACGCGGTTCCGGTCACCCTTGGCCAGGAGTTCGGCGGCTACGCAGCGCAGGTCCGGCTCGGGATCCAGCGGGTCGAGGCGACGCTGCGGCGGGTCGGCCAAATCCCGCTCGGCGGCACTGCGACCGGGACCGGGCTCAACACCCACCCGGAGTTCGCCGCCAAGGTGCGCGAGAGGCTCGCCGCCGACACCGGCCTGGCGATCTCCGAGCCCCTCGATCGCTTCGAGGCTCAGGGCAACCGTGACGCCCTGGTCGAGCTCTCGGGCGCGCTCAAGGTCTACGCGATCTCGCTCAACAAGATCGCCAACGACTTGGCGCTGATGGGCTCGGGGCCGCGTGCCGGCCTCGCCGAGCTGCGCCTGCCGGAGCTGCAAAAGGGCTCCTCGATCATGCCGGGCAAGGTCAACCCGGTGATCCCGGAGGTCGTGATCCAGGTCGCCGCCCAGGTGATCGGGAACGATGCCGCGATCACGATCGCCGGCTCCCAGGGCCAGTTCGAGCTCAACGTACGGGTGCCCCTGATCGCCCGCAACCTGCTCGACTCGATCAAGCTGCTCGCCTCCGCCTCGCGCCTGCTCGACGAGAAATGCGTCACCGGGCTCGAGGCCAACGAGGAGATGACCACGCGCCACGCCGAGGCGACCCTCGCCACCGCGACCGCGCTCAACCCCCACATCGGCTACGACCGCGCCGCCGACATCGTCAAGACCGCGGCCGAGTCCGGCCGCTCGCTGCGCGAGGTCGCGCTCGAGCAGGGCGTCGAGCCCGCGGTCCTCGAGGAGGCGCTGGACCATCGCCGGATGGCGCGGCCGCACGACTGAGCCTCGCCGCGCGGCAGAGCTTCGTAGCGCTATCCGCGACGAAGCTCTGCCGCCAGAGGAGATCAGTCGTCTTTGACGTTGATGCCGATCTCGCTCGCGAGGGCGGGAGAGAGCTCGATCAGCTGCACGGAGTCGATCGTCAGGCCGCGCAGGCCGAGGACCGAACCCGCCAGGTCGATCGTCGAACCGCGGGCGTCGACCTCCTCCAGCTCCGCCTTGGTGAAGTCGGCGCGGTCGAGAGTGCAGCCGGAGAAGCGCGTCCTGCGGATACACGCACCCTGGAAGTCGCCCTCGGCCAGAGTGCTTCCCGTGAACGTGACCTGGTCGATCTCGCAGTGGCGGAAGTTCGCGTAGTCGATCTTGCAGTCCTCGAAGCTAATCTCGTCGAGCCGCGCCTCGCCAAAGTCGATCCCGGTCAGACGCGAGTCGCGGAAGGTCACCCGGCGCAGTGACACCCCACCCCAGTCGCCGTTGGCGGCGTTGACCCCCTCGCCGAGCAGATCGATCAGGCGAGCGCCGCGAAGGCGTGCGCCTTCGAGGTCGACATCGACTAGGTGCGCGTGCTCAAGCAGGGCCGAGCTCCAGTCGACGGAGCCGATCTGGGCCGAGGAGAGCCGCGCGCTTTCGACCTCGACCGGCGCCTTGATCTCGCCGGGATCAAGGTCGCGGAGATCGTCAAACGAGATGTCGGGCGGCTCGCTCGCCCCTGCGGTCATCCCTGCAGGGTGATGAACCGCTCCTCGGTCAGCTCGTAGACGGCGTAGGCCGGGCCCTCGCGGGTGTTGCCGGAGTCCTTGACGCCGCCGTAGGGCTGCTGGTCGGCGCGGAAGGTCGGCACCTCGTTGATCAGGACGCCGCCGAACTCGAGCGTCCGCGCCGCCTCGAGGCCGCGGCCCATGTCGCGGGTGAAGACGCCGGCCTGGAGGCCGAACTTGGAGTCATTGGCCATCGCCAGACCTTCACTGAAGGAGGAGAAGGTGTCGATCGTCGCCACCGGGCCGAAGATCTCCTCGCACCAGACCTTGGCGTCTTTCGGCGGCGCCCCGAGCAGGGTCGGCGCCAGGCAGCGGCCCTCGTCGACGAGCTCGCCACCGTGCAGGAGCTCCGCCCCGGCCGCGACCGCCTCGTCGATCCACTCCTTGACCCGGTCGCGGTCGCCGGGGGTGATCAGCGGGCCGACGTCGGTGTTCGGGTCAAGCGGGTCGCCGACGACGAGCTTCTCGGCGTTGGCGACGAGCCGCGCCGTGAACTGCTCGGCGATTGCCTCGTGAACCAGCACCCGCTGGATCGAGATGCAGCTTTGACCGGCGTGGGAGAAGGCGTGGATCTGAGCTTTGTCGGCGGCCGCCTCCCAGTCGCCGTCCTCGTTGACGACCAGCGGTGCGTTGGAGCCAAGCTCGAGGTTGACCTTCTTGTGCGGGACCTTGGAGCGGATCCCCCAGCCGACCGGGGCCGAGCCGGTGAAGGTGATCGCCCTGGTCAGCTCGTGCTCGACGATCGCGTTGCCGACCTTGGAGCCCGGGCCGGGGATGACCGAGAGCCAGCCCTCCGGCAGGCCCGCCTCGTTCAGGATCGCGGCCAGCTTCAGGGCGCTGATCGGGGTCTGGCCGGCGGGCTTGAGGACGATCGCGTTGCCGGCGGCGATTGCCGGGCCGAGCTTGTGGGCGACGAGGTTGAGCGGGAAGTTGAAGGGGCTGATCGCGCCGACGACGCCGTAGGGCACCCGCAGCATCACCCCGAGCTTGCCGGCGCCCGCCGCCGAAGCCTCCATCGGCACCGTGCCGCCGGTCAGCTTGCGCGCCTCGACCGCCGAGAACTCGAGCGTGTCGACGCAGCGCTGCGCCTCGACCGTCGCCGTCTTGATCGGCTTGCCCGCCTCGGCGGCGATCGTCAGCGCTAGATCCTCGACCCGCGCCTCGACCAGCTCGGCCGCGCGCTCCAGGGTCGCCGCCCGCTCGTGCTGGGGGAAGTCGGCCGACTTGAAGGCCTCGTGGGCGGCGGCGATCGCCCGCTCCGCGGTGGCGGTGTCGCCGGTCGCTACCCTGCCGACGACGCTCTCGTCATAGGGACTGCGCACCTCGCTCCATTCGACCCCATCGCTCCACTCGCCGGCGGCGAGGAGCTTGTGGTCAGTCGCCTCGAAAGCCTGCGTCGCCAATTTGGGTCCTCCTTGAAGATCTGCGTGTACAGCCAAACTAGACACTCGGTCGTGCAGGCCGCTACTCCGATCCGTTGAAACTGTTGGCTGTGAACTTGTCCCTTATAGCCAGCCGAAAGCGATGAAGCGGTCTATGTCGAGAGTAGCGACGTGCCTGTGCGCGCTGACGGTCTTTGCCCTCTCCGCCGCCCCGGCCTCCGCGGCGGTCAGCTGGATCGTCCACGGCCGCGGCTTCGGACACGGCGTCGGGATGAGCGCCTACGGCGCCTACGGCTACGCCAACCACGGCAAGAGCTACCAGTTCATCCTCGGTCACTACTACACGGGGACCACGATCGGGACCCTCGAAAAGCCGCGCGTCGTCCGCGTCCTGCTCAGCACCGCGAGCGGTGACGTCGGCTTCAGCGGCGCCACCAGCGCCTGCGGCGAGCAGCTCGACCCGGCTCGCAGCTACGAGGCCCACCGACTCGGACGCGGCGTCGTCCTCCGCAGCTCCGGTGGCAAACCGCTGGCCCGCTGCGGCGCCAAACTGCGCGCCGCCGGCAAAGGCAAGATCACGATCGCCGGCCTCGGCACCTACCGCGGAGCGTTGGAGACGGTGCCGGAAGGGAGCCTGCTGAACGTCGTCAACGCGCTCGCCGTCGACGCCTACGTCAAAGGCGTGGTCCCGAACGAGTCGCCGCCCTCCTGGCCGATCGAGGAGCTGAAGGCGCAGGCCGTCGCCTCCCGTTCCTTCGCCCTCACCGCCGGCCGCGACGGCAACGGCTACGACCTCTACGCCGACACCCGCAGCCAGGTCTACAAAGGCTTCGAAAGCGAGTACCCGCAGTCGAACCGGGCGGTCGAAGAAACCAAGGGCCAGGTCGTGATGTACGGGAGCGAAATCGCGGAGACGCTGTTCTCGGCCTGCTCGGGTGGGAAGACGGAGAGCATCGTCAACGTCTTCGGCACCGCGATCCCATACCTGGTCGGCGTCCCCGACCCCTACGACGGCGACTGCCCGCTGCACGAATGGACGCTCAAATTCAGCGGCCCGGAGATCAGCTCTGCGCTCAGCAGCTATCTCGACGGCCGCCTGAAGAAAGTCGTCATCACCAAGGTCGGCTACTCGCCGCGGATCATCGAAGCGAAGCTCTACGGAACCGGCGGCGTCACCTCGGTCAGCGGCGAACAGCTCGAGGTCGCGCTCGGCGGCTACTCGACCTGGATGACGTTCCAGAAGGTCGTCGGCTAGAGCGCCGGGCGGCGCGTTGGTGCCACAGCGCCGCTCTCAGCCGTCCGGATAGGGCTGGATCGGGATCCCGTGGTCGGTCTCGCGCATCCCCAGCTCGTAGGCGCCGGCGGCCGCGAGGGTCAGCTCCCGTGCCGGCAAGCCGGGGCGCTCGACAGTCAGTTCGAGGTCGGCGACCGAGCAGTTGACGGTGTTGTGCTCGGGCCCCTTGGGGTCGGCGTAGACCCAACCGACGAAGTCCTTCTCCGGGGCCGAGACGCGGCCTCGAACGACGACGTCCTTGCCGGGGAAGACGAACGAGCAGGCCGCAGGCGACTCCTCGATCCGGGCGGAGCGGATCGCGCCGAGTCCACCGAGCCGGTGCGCCTCGCCGTCGAGCATCAGCATCCCCGAGGGGATCCAGGGGCTGACCCTGCTCCCGAGCGCGACCCGGGCGGCACCGGCGTCGAAGTAGGTACCGGACGAGCCCTCGAAGCCGGTGCCCTCCAGCCAGACCCAACGCTCGGCATGCTCGGTGCCCCAGTTGTGGCCGATCATTCCCGGCCAGCCGGAGAGCTCGAGCGGTTCGTCGTCGATCGTCAGCCGGCCCTCGAAGCGGACATCGGGCCAGGGGGCGACGAACTTCGTCCGCGGCAGCGGCGCCTCGTAGAGCCAGTCGGTCGGCAAGTACTTGCAGGGCCGGTTGTCGCCGTCGAAGTTGAGTGACCAGGCAGCGGTCAGCGCCTCGGTCTCGATCGAGCCCTCGGCGCTGCCGGGGCCGACCTCGGCGTCGGCGATCCGGATCCACGACCCCGGCGGGGTCGAGAGCTGGGCACCAGGCACCGTCACCTTGGTCGCCCGCGGTCCGGCGGCGGCGCGATCGAAGAAGACGAACCAGATCGAGCCGTTGGGCTCGGCCCCCGGCCGCTTGTGGACCGTGTGGCGGATCCAGATCCCGCGCCCCCCGCCGGGCTCGCAGGCCTTGATGTAGAAGCTCTCGTAGTGCCCCCGCTTGGCGGCGACTTCGGGGTACCGCGCCCGTTCCTCCATGTGAAGACCCTAGACCTTGATCGTGATTACGTCGCCGTCTTGAACGACGTAGTCGCGGCCCTCGATCCGCAGCAGCCCCTTCTCGCGGGCGGCGACGTAGCCGCCGCAATCGACCAGCTCCCGCCAGCCGATCGCTTCGGCTTTGATGAACGCTTCCATGATCTCGGTATGGATCGTCCCGGCCGCTTCGAGGGCGCTCGCGCCACGGTGCAGCGGCCGGGCCACCGCCTCCTTGTCCTCGCCGGCGGTGAAGACGGTGAGCAGCTCCAGCAGGTCGTAGGCGGCGCGGACCAGGCGGGCGAGGCCTGAGCCCTCGACCCCGTAGGACTCGCGCATCTCCTCCGCTTCCTCGGGGTCGAGCTCGGCCAGCTCGCCCTCGATCCGGGCGCTCACCGCGACCACGCCGGCACCGTTGGCAGCGGCATGCGCCGCGACCGCCTCCGGTGGCTCGGCGTCGCCCTCGTCGACGTTGGCGACGTAGAGGATCGGCTTCGTCGTCAGCCCCTGCAGGTTGCGGGCGGCGTTCGGGGCGGCGTCCGGCACCGGCACGGTCCGCGCCGGGCGGCCGGCGCCGAGCGCCTCGTGCACCGCCTGCAACCAGGCGAGCTCGGCGATCGCTTCCTTGTCCCCCGCCTTGGCCTGCTTGCCGACCCGGCCGAGCCGGCGCTCGACCTGGTCGTAGTCGGCGAGCACGAGCTCGGTCTCGATCGTCTCGATGTCGGCCAGCGGGTCGACGCGGCCGTCGGGGTGCGGCACGCCGGAGTCCTCGTGGCAGCGGACGACGTGGCAGATCGCGTCGGTCTCGCGGATCGAAGCGAGGAACTGGTTGCCGAGCCCCTCGCCTTCGGAGGCCCCTTTGACGAGGCCGGCGATGTCGTGGAAGTCGATCGTCGCCGGCACCAGCTCGGAGCTGCGCACCGTCTCGGCCACAGCCTCCAGCCGCTCGTCCGGGACCTGGGCGATGGCGACGTTGGGCTCGATCGTCGTGAACGGGTAGTCGCCGGTCTGGGCGCCGCCCTTGGTCAGCGCGTTGAAGAGGGTGGACTTGCCGGCGTTCGGCAGCCCGACGATCCCGACCTTCACAGCGAGAGCGGGACGATCAGGCCCAGGGCGACGCCGAGCAGGGCGCCGACGAGGACGTCGGACGGGTAGTGCATCCCTAGGTAAGGGCGGCAGATCGAGATCGCGCAGGCGACGAGCAGGGCGCCGGCCATCGCCGGGTCGACCCGGACCATCGCCGTCGCCACCGCGAACGAGGAGAGCGCGTGGGCGGAGGGGAAGCTGAGCGAGCTCGGCGCGCCGCCAAGCGGCGGCAGCCCCTCCAGCACCGGCCGCGGCCGTTTTACCAGCAGCTTGATCCCGTAGTTGAGGACGATCGCGACCGGGCCGAGGACGGCGCAGATCAACCAGGCCTCGTGCCGTTCCCAGTCGAGGATCGCGAGGGCGACACCGATCACGACCCAGACCTGAGCATTGTTGCCAGCCTTGCCGAGCGCCTTGGCGGCGCTCTCCAGCCCGGGAGTGTGGCCGTGCGTCCGCATCCAGCGCAGCAGTCTCAGATCGACGTTCTCCATCAGCGCCGCAGGATAATCACCTGATGCCCGCTGTCCCCGCTTACGTCCACACGCCCGGCAACCACTGCGGCTCCACCGCGCTGCGCAACCTGATGGCCTTCCACGGGATCGCGATCAGCGAGGAGATGGCGTTCGGGCTCGGCGCCGGCGCCGGCTTCTACTACCTGGCGATCGAGGGCACCTCACCCAGCCGCTGGTTCAACGGCCGCACGGCGCGGCTCGAGGAGAGCTTCCGCGACCTGACCGGGGCGGCGCTGGCGCTGCGCACCTTCGAGCAGGGCGATGGCGAGTCCTGGGCGGCGGCGCGGGCCGAGGTCGACGCCGGCCGGCCGGCGCTGCTCCTGACCGACATCTATTACCTGGACCACTACGGCAGCTCGGCCCACTTCCCCGGCCACGCCGTCGTCCTCGCCGGCTACGACGAGGAGGTCGCCTACCTCTCCGACACCGGTTTCGAGGAGCTGCAGACGACGCGACTGGAGAACCTCGAGCGGGCGCGCCACTCCGACCATCCCGCCTTCCGCATGGAAGGCCACATGTTCACCGTCGCCGAGGGAGTCAACCGGGCGGCGCTGGAGGCGGCGATCCCGGCCGCGATCGAGCGCGCTGCGCGGGAGATGCTGGAGCCACCGTTTGGCGAGTTCGGCGGCCTGCCGGCGATCGACCGCTTCGCCGCCGAGGCCGGTGGCTGGCCCGAGGAAGTCGAGGACTGGCAGTGGTGCGCGCGCTTCGCCTACCAGGTGATCGAGCGCCGTGGCACCGGCGGCGGCGCCTTCCGGTTGATGTACGGGCGCTTCCTGGAGGAGGCTGGGCGCGAGGAGGCGCCGCTGGCGACGGCGGCCGGTGAACGCTGGAGCGAGCTGGCCGAGGCCTTCCGGCTGGCAAGCGAGAGCGAGACGCCGGAGGCGACGCTGTGGGAGGCGGCCGGCGAGCGGGCGCGGGAGGTTGCCGAAGCCGAGCACCGGCTCTGGGAGACGCTCGGTGACTCGGCCCCATGAGCGAGCTGCCCGAGCACGCCGCCAGCAACCGCACCTACTGGAACCGGCTGGCCGACGAGTACGTCGAGGACGGCAGGCGCAAGTGGGCATCGGCGGCCCCCACGGGGAGCTGATTGCCGTCCTGAGGAAGAGCGGACTCCAGGTCGAGGAGCTGATCGAAGTCCGGCCGCCCGAGGGATCGACCACGCGCTATCCGTGGATGAAGTTCGAGTGGGCGCGAAGCTGGCCCTGCGAGGAAGTCTGGCGGGCGCGGAAGACCGCCGCCTGAGCTGAACGTCCCGCACGATTCACCCGTACCCCTAGACGTCTCGCCCGCGATCCGTTTTCCGAACAGGAGGGTCCAGGTGAACAAGTCATATTCGTTCTTCGCCGTGGCGGCGTTGGTGGTGGGGCTGGCAATCGCCGGTTGCGGCAGCAGTGGTGGTTCGAGCAGCAGCTCGGAAGAAACCGGCGAAACCGCCGCGAGCTCGAGCGGCGGGGCCTACGGCAATGAAGAAAGTGCCGAAACGACCGAAGCCGCCGCCTCGACCGGCGGCGAAGCGGTCCCGATCTCCCTCGGCACGGCCACCGGGGTCGGCAAGGTGCTCGTCGACTCGAATGGGATGACGCTCTACTACTTCCAGAAGGACCAGAAAGGCAGTGGCAAGTCGAAGTGCGATGGGGCGTGCGCCAGCGCCTGGCCACCGCTGACGACGAGCGGCGAACCGGAAGCGATGAGCGGGGTCAACGCCTCGATGCTCGGCACGATCGAACGATCCGACGGGACGATGCAGGTGACCTATGCCGGTTGGCCCCTCTACACCTTCGTCGAGGACAAGAAGCCGGGCGAAGACAACGGCACCGACAGCAAGGCCTTCGGCGCCTCCTGGTACCCGCTGCACTCAAACGGGGAGAAGGCGGGTCACTAGCCGGCTGAGGGGGACTGCGGCTGGACCTCGATCACCGAGGGACAGCCGCCGCCCTCACAGCAGGACTCGATCTTCTGACGGCAGTCGGCGCACCACCAAGCGGAGCGCATCCAGAACAGGCTGTGGGGCTTGCCGGTGAGAGCGCAGATCACGGCGTGGAGTGTTGCGGGCGGCGCGGCGGCTATAGCGTTGCTGAGGTGAAGGGCCTCAGGCTTGCGCTCGCGTCGTTTTTCCTGGTCGGCCTAAGGGGATCCAAGTCGCCTCCCTCGGTTTCGCTCCTTACAACAACACCTCATCCCTGCTCGACCTGTCGACGGCGAGAAGTCTGATCCGGACGGCTTCCAGCCTCGCGGACATCGTCGTCGTCGCGATCCATGCCGGCGCCGAGGGCTCAGGCGCCCTCCACGTTACGGGCCACGAGGAGTACGACGTCGGCGAGGACCGCGGCAATCCCGAGCGCTTCGCCCACATGGCCGTCAACGCCGGCGCCGACCTCATCCTCGGCTCCGGCCCCCACGTTCTCCGCGGGATGGAGATCTACCGCCGCCGGCTGATCGCCTACTCGCTCGGCAACTTCGCCGGCTTTCACAACTTCAACACCAGCGGCGTCCTCAGCCTCTCCGCGATCCTCCACATCAGCCTCGACGCGCACGGGCGCTTTCGCTCGCAGCGGATCACGTCGGTCCGGCTGGTAGGGCCGGGACGGCCGGTACCGGATCGCCGGCGCTCAGCCGCAAACCTGATCAACCACCTCTCGCGTGCGGACTTCGGTCGCGCGGTGCCCGCTCAAGCTGGCAGCACCGCCGCCAACTGACGGCGGGAGGATCCCAAGCTTGCGGCGGCAGCTCGGCCGTGCCCAGCCCGGCGATCGACATGTCGAAGCGGGAGCGACGGGACTCGAACCCGCGACCTCCGGAGTCAGTTGGTTTGGGACGGCACGGACTCGCCGTGGAAGTCAAGCTTGGGCATGATCCGCTCCAGCAGCCGGGGCATCCACCAGACGCGGTCGCCGATCAGCAACATCAGCGCCGGCAGCAGGACGATCCGCACCACGGTCGCGTCGAGGATGACGGCGACGGTGAGGCCAACACCGAGCTGGCTGACGGTGGCAAGCGACGAGCCGGCGAAGGCGATGAAGACCGCCATCATGATCGCCGCAGCGCCGGTGATCACCCGCGCCGTCTTCTCGAGGCCGAACTCGATCGCGGCGGCGTTGTCGCCCTCGCGATCGTAGTGTTCGCGCATCCGCAGCAGGAGGAAGACCGCGTAGTCGATCGAGAGCCCGAAGACGATGCCGAAGATCATCGTCGCCCCCACTGCGTCGATGTAGGAGTGCCCACCGAGCGGCAGGCCGGCGGGGACGTGGGAGAGCGCGGTGAGGATGCCGAAGGCGACGCCGACCGTGACGAGATTGAGCCCGACCGCGAGCGCCGCCAGCAGCACCGCCCGTAGGACGAAGACGAGAACGAGAAAAGTGGCGAGGGTGATCGCAATGACCACGATCGGGATCGTCGCCCGGGTGATGCGGCTGTAGTCGTTCAGCTGCGCGGCGCCGCCGGCGACGCCGGTCGCAAGGCCGGTCCGCGCGCTGAGGGTCGCGGCTTCTTCCTTCAGCGTCTTGTTGAGCGCGATCGAGCCCGCGGTGTTGAACGAGTAGCGGGAGATCACCAGCATCGACGCGGCCTGGCCACCATGGCGCAGGTCGATCACGGCCCCCGCCCCTTCGCGGGTCCGCGGCGGCGTGCCGTCGAGGGCGGAGAGGACGAAGTAACCGGAGTCGAAGATCCCCGGGACCCGGCGCTTGGCGCTCGCGACCCGCTGGTGCAGCTGGGCGGTGCCGCCCAGGACCTGCACGCTGGCGCGGCGCAGCCCCCCCTGCAGCGGCGCCGAGCGCACAACCCCGGCTGCCAGGTTCTCTTCGAGGAACTGGGCGCCGCCGCTGAGCTTGGCGATCGCCCCGGCGAGCGTGACCGAGCCATCGCTGAGCTTGGCCAGGCCATCGGAGAGGGTCTGGGACTGGCGCTGGATCCGGTCGGCCCCGGCCGCGAGCTGGTCGCCGCCGCCGGCGATTTCGCGCAGGCCGTCGGTCAGCTTCGAGGCCGCGCCCTCGAGCTTGCTCAGCTCAATCAGGGTCGATCGCACCAGCAACGTCACCTGTTTCGAGTTTTCGACGTCTTCGGTCAACCTTGCCTGCATCGCAGTCAGTTCGGCGGGAAGGCCCGCGTAGCCCGCGGCGTACGGGGTGCCGGTGCGCGGATCGGTGCCCGCCAGCGCGGCCTCGGCTTCGGCCGCCGCCGCCAGCGCCGCGACGTATTCGGGATCGGAGCGGCCGACTCCCATCGCCGTAAGCGCCGCGTAGGTCGCCGCCAGTTTTTCTTCGGCGACCTTGGCCGGGCCGATCAACCCCGGCAGGGTCGCTGTCGCTTCGGCTTCAAGTGAGTGCTGCACCTTGCGCGCGCGGCGCAGCGCGTTGAAGCGCAGATTGGCGCCGCCGACGCCACGGATGCCGAGCTTCAGCTGCAGGGCCCCGATCGCTGCACGGTGCTGGTATTCGGCCAGGCGCGCGGCACCATCGGCATAGCGCTTCAGGGCCGGGATCGCCTGGGCGCTGCCCTGGGAAGCGCGACCGAGCCCATTTACTAGCTGTTGCGCGCCTTCGCCGACGCGGTCAGAGCCCTGGGCCAGGAGGCCGGCGCCGGCGCTAGCTTCGGCGATGCCGCTGCGCACCTTGGCGACGCCGGCCGTGGCGACTCCGAGGCTGCGCCCGAGGCGGGTCAGCCGCTTGACCGGGGCGATGTCGCCATCGGTGGCGTAGATCCGATCGCCCGCTGCTCGCAGCGGCGCCACCTGTTTCGATACCTGGGCGGGGCCGACGACCGCCTGCACACCGGGCAGCGCCGCGACCCGGTGCTGGAAGCGGTCGAGCGCGGCGAGGGTCGGAGCGTCGGTGACCGCGCCCTGCGGGGCGGCGGCGACGATCACGAAGGGCGCTTCGTAGCCGGGGGCGGTGACGCGGGCGATTCGTTCGGCGTCTTGGCGGGCGGGGTCGTCGCGGGGCAGTTGTTCAGGGCTCGGCGGCCCGGTGTTGAGGGCGATCGCGGGAGCGGCGAGCAGGAGCACGACACCGCCGATCGCCGCGGCCACCGGCGCCGGGCGCTTCAGCGCGGCGCCGACCAGGACCATCAGCCGCGAGCTGCCGGTGGGTTCGGCACCGATCCGCCAGCGGTTGACGTTGTGGCCGAGAAGCGCCAGCACGGCCGGCGCCAGGACGGTGGAGATCGTCACGGTCAGGGCGACGACCATCGCCAGGGTGCCGGCCAGCGAGGCGAGCAGCGACCCCGGCAGGATGAAGATCGAGACCAGCATCGAGAGCAGCAGGGTGGCGCCGGCGAAGGCGGTGGTCCTCCCGGCGGTGCGGCGGGTGACCCGGGCGGCCTCCGCGGGCTCGAGGCCGGCGGCGAGCTCCTCGCGAAAGCGGGAGACCATCAGCAGGGCGTAGTCGACCCCCAGGGCCAGCCCCATCATCGAGCAGACCAGCAGGGCGAAGGCATCGATGTCGAACCAGGAGGCGGCGAGGTAGAGGATGCCGCGCGAGGCGAGGACGGTGACGGCGCCGAAGCCGAGCGGGATCGCCGCCGCGATCGGCGAGCGGAAGACCAGGAGCAGGACGATCAGCAGGAACGGCAGGGCGATCAGCTCGCCGCGCTCGCTGGCATCGATCGAGCCTTCCTGCAGCGCCCGCGAGATCGAGGCGAAGCCGGTCTGGGTCGCCCGCACGGGGGGCCGAATCTGTTCTTCGATGATCTCTTCCAAGCGGGGGACGGTCTCGTTGACCGCCTGTTTGATTTCGTCGTGGAAGTCGGCGAGGATCAGGGCGCGGCGCGGGGTCGGGCGCAAGTCGACGACCGAGCCGCGGTCCCAGGGTGAGATCGTGCTGACCCGCGGCTCGGCGCGCAGGGCACGGATCAGCGCCGGGCCCTGACGGTCGATCACGCGCTGCGGGCCTTGCAGCAAAATCGCGAAGGGCATCGAGGCGCCGAAGTGGGAACGCAGGAGCTGGTTGGCCTTCGAGGAGGAGGTGCCGGGAATGTTGAGCGTCGTCGGCTCCAGCCGGCCTTCGACCCCCGTCCCGACCAGCCCCAGCACCAAGAGGACGAGCGCCGCGACGGCGAGCACCGCCCGCGGGTGGCGCAGGGTCAAAGGCAGCCCAGAGCGCTTTCGCGCGCCTGAGCGCGAGTTGATCTTTTTCTTGATGCCCACGCCCGCGGCGCCCCCCTGTAGACGGCAGCAGTCTATTTATAGACTAAAGTCTCAGAAGCCAGTGCCCGACTCGGTCGCAACGTCGATGGTCGCCATTGGGTACGATGGTAAAATTTCTTTACCGTCGGGTTGAAACCTTGTTACGCTGGGATTTCGGACAGCTGGCAGGAGGCCACAGATGCCGATCAGGTGGATGGCATGCAAGGGGAGCCGGGAGGAGATCTGCGGGGGATGAGGGCCGCGAACGCTCGCAGCGAGTTGTGCGTGCGGCTTCGCTCGCGCCGAACCGAGCTTGAAGCCGCGCTGGCCACCCGCGTCTACGCGCTCGCCGACCCCTCGGAGGTCGGCGACCCCGACTACGTCGGCGGCCTGCGCGCGGCGCTGGTGACGGCGATCGACTATGGCCTGGATGCCCTGGAGGTCGGCGAGAGGCGCTCGCCGGCGATCCCGCCGGCGCTGCTCGCCCAGGCGCGGGCCGCGGCTCGCAGCGGCGTCGGGTTGGAGACGGTCCTCAGTCGCTACTTCGCCGGCTACACCCTGCTGCTCGATTTCTCGATTGAGGAGGCCGACGCCGGCGGCCTCCTCGACAAGGTCGCCCTGCGCGAGCTGCTGCGGGGACAGGGAGTCGTCTTCGAGCGGCTGATCGCCGAGGTCAGCGCCGACTACCGGCGCGAGGCCTCCGGTCGCCTGCTCTCCAACGAGCAGCGCCGGGCAGAGCGCGTGCGCCGACTCCTGGCCGGCGAGCTGATCGACTCCACCGATCTCGCCTATGAGCTGGAGGACTGGCACATTGCGGTGGTGGCAGGCGGTACTGGGGCTGGCGAGGCGTTGGCGCAGCTGGCCAGCTCGCTCGACCGCCGCCCACTCTTGATTCGCCGCGACGACGGCACGGTCTGGGGTTGGCTCGGCGCCCGCAAGGAGGTCGATCAGGATGAGGCCTACGAGCAGATCGCTGAGCAGTGGTCGGAGGAGATGCGGCTGGCGGTCGGCGAGCCGGCAAAAGGGGCCGCGGGATGGCGACTCAGCCACCGTCAGGCGCGAATGGCCTACCCTCTCTCCCGCCCGCGCCAAACTCCGGTCGTCCGCTACGGCGAGGTCGCCCTCGCGGCCTCGATCCTGCAGGACGACCTGCTCTCCCGCTCACTGCGCCAGATGTATCTCGATCCGCTGGGCGAGGACCGTGACGGCGGCCGCTGCCTGAGAGCGACACTGCGCGCCTACTTCACGGCGGAGCGGAACGTCTCATCGACCGCCGCCGCGCTGACGGTCAGCCGGCAGACGGTGAGAAAGCGCCTCGAGCGGGTGGAAGCGTTGCTTGGGCGAGATATCCGCAACTGCGCTTCAGAGCTCGAAGCCGCCCTGCGCCTCGAGGAGATGGGGGCGTCCTCACCAGGGCCTCTCCCCCGCGAGGTCGAGCAGGGCGCCAAGCTGGGCGCCGAGGTCGGGACGCACGGGCGGTCGACACCCGCCCGAGGCTGAGCCAAGCGCGATCGCGGCGGCGATCAGCTGCTCGCCGATCGAGCGGGTAGGCGCCGGAGCACTCCTCTGCGCTGCGTCGTGGCACGACAGCGCGAGGCGAGCAAAGAGCTGGCGGCGGCGGGCGGCGATCTCCCGCTCGGCCGCCGCGAGCTCCGCTCCGAGCAGATGCGCCAGCCGGGGCTCCTCGCGAGCGAAGGCGATCAGTGCTTCGGCATCCGATCGAGCTGGACGGTCTCGACCACGGTCAGCGTGACAACTGCCGGCCAGCGCCTGCTGGAGCGCCTCGGCCGCGACGTCGAAGGCAGCAAGCAGGCAATCCGAGACATCGTCGAACTGGCGATAGAAGGCTCTCGAGGAAACACCGGCGCTGGTCGCGATCCGCTTCGAGGTCGTACCGAGGTAGCCGTGTTCGTAGAAGACATCGGCGGCGGCGGCGAGCAGCCGCGAACGCTGGCTCTCGGCGACAGCGGCGGCCGAGAGCCGGTGGCGGCCCCGCGGCAGCCGCCCGCCTAGTCCTTTGCCTTGCAGGGCCGCAGGAATTCGCCGGTAAGGAAGGTGCCGTCGCTGAGGTTGACCTGGACGCGAGCCTGCAAGCGCCCGGTTTCACAGCGGGCGTTGAGGTAGCTGTGATGGACCCCTTTGTAGGTCCACTTGCGCCCGATCTTCAGCGAGCCGGAGATCGGGTGCCCGGCGCCGCCGGCGATTTTCGGGATCTCGGCGATCGTGCGGTAGCCGTAGACGCCGTTGTGGATTTTTTCGATCACGACCGGAATGATGAAGGTGGTCGGCACCGGGACGGTCGTGTAGGCGTGGGCGAGAACGGTGTCGTTGCCGTGGACCCTGGGGCCGTTGAAGATCGTGATCGGCGAAGTGATGTGGATCTGTTTCGATTCCGGGAAGGCGACGATCGCGCTGCCCTTGCCTTCACCGACGATCGCTCCCGGGCAGGCGCGGCGCGCGGCCGCGACCGTCGTCGACTGCAGTTTCCCCGAGGTGCAGACCGGCAGCCCGGCGGTCTGGACCGAGCCGTGTTTGTCGTATTCGATCGTCAACGTTTTGACGATCGGCGGCAGTTCGCCGGAGGCCGTTGAGACCTTGCCTGCGCCGTGGATCGTGATCGGCGCGTCGGTGTGGCGCGGAAGGGTGGTCGGGGTGAAGCCGCCGTCGGCGTTGAGGATGACGTCGCCGACCTGGATCACCAGCGCCGAAGCGAGGGCGGCGAGCGCTAGCGTCAGCCCGATCGCCCCGACGACGATAGCTTTGGCCGGCCCTCGCCGGATCCTGATCTTCGCTCCGATTCTGCGCATCGCCAGTCAGGCTAGAGGATAGCGTTTACAAATACAAACTCTCCGTTTTCGGAGCTCTAGAAGGCCGCGCAATCGACCCGAACCGCTGCGGGCGAAGGGATCAGCTCGCCGTCCCGGTGGCTCAGCAGGCAGGCCTCGTCGAGGCTCGCGATCGCCCGCTCGAGCGCCGGGCGATCATCGCTGCCGATCTCGTGCCCGAGCTGATCAACCGTCAGCCGCCGCGGGTGCTGGTCGAGCAGATAGGTGAAGGCGAGGTCGCCGAGCCGCTGCTCAGTCAGCTCGCCGGATGAACTCTGGCTGGAAGTGAGTGCCTTGGTGGCAATGGACACGACCTCAACCTCCCTGGTAGGGCCCCTTCCCAAGGGCCGCGTTGGACTTCAGTAGGGGTTTTTTACCAGCTATTGACCGCCAGGTCAATAGCTCATACCCTACGAGGATGGAGCAAGGGACGCGGCTGCGCCTGAATACGGCAGAGCGCCGCGAGCAGTTGCTTGCGGCGGGCGTCGAGCTGCTCTCGCGCCGCCCCCATGAGGACGTCTCGATCGAGGACATCGCTGCCGCCGCGGGATCATCCAAAGGGCTCCTCTATCACTACTTCCCAACCAAGAAGGACTTCATCCTCGCCGCGATCGAGCGCGGCCAGCGTGAGCTGGCGGCGCGCCTGCGCCCTGACCCGGGCCTTCCGCCGGAGGCCCAGCTCGACGCCAGCCTCGATGCCTTCCTCGATTACGTCGAGGAGAATGCGACCGCCTTCCGCGCGATCTTCAGGGGCGTCGACGGCGACCCCGAGATCATGGCGGCCCTGGAGGCTGGTCGCGCCGAGCAGATGAAAACGTTGATGGACGCCCTCGCCGGCTGGGAGGAGTCGCCGGTGAGCACCGACCCCTCCCCCCCGCTCGAGACCGCGATCCAGGGCTGGCTCTTCTTCGTCGACGGCGCGGTCCTGCGCTGGCTCGAGCACGGCGGGCTCGACCGCCGGCAGCTGGCGATGCTGCTGAAAACGGCGCTCGGGGGAGCCGTGATGGCTGCTGCGGCCGGGGGCGCCCCGATCAAGAGCCAAGCCGGCAGCGACTGAGCCTTCTCCTGGCCCTGCGAGAACGCAGGCGTACCGAGCTATTGTCGGCGTCATCGGCGGCCGTCGCCGCAATGGCACTAGCGGGGAGACGATCTGGATGAACGCTGGCGATAAAGACTCCAGGGCCGCCCAACGCGCCTACGAGGCGAGGATGGTTCGCTCCACGGCGCACCCGGTGCGGGCGACGGCGCTCTCGATGATGGCCGAGCGGCCGACCAGCCCGAAGGAAATCGCTGCGGCGGTCGGCAAGCCGATCGGAAACGTCTCCTACCACATCCGCGAGCTCCTCAAGGCGGGAACGGTGATGCTGGTCGACGAAAAGAAGCGCGGCGGCGCCACCGAGCACTTCTACCTGGCGACGACCGTCGACGACGAGACGAGCAGCCGTCTTGACGCTAGTCAGCGGGAGATTCTCGCGCGGACGGGCCTGCACTTGATCATCGCCGACGCGGCCCGGGCGATGGAGGCGGGACTGCTCAGCTCACGAGCCGATACGCAAATGGCCCGGATCCCGCTCCGCCTCGACGAGCAGGGCTGGCGCGAGATCAGGGACGTCTACGTCGATGCGCTGGAGGCTGCCTTGGCGGCGGCGGCGCGGAGCGTCGAGCGACTCGACGAGAGCGGCGGCGAGGGCTTCCGGGCGCTGGCAGTGGCAATGCTGTTCGAGATGGCCGGGGAGCCCGAACGCGACTAGTGCACGAACGGAGGAGGAGGCCCGGTGGCCCCCTCCTCCGTTGCTTCGTGCCGTGCGGCTTAGAGAATGCCGAACAATTTCCCTTTGTAGGTACCCGACAAGGCGAGATCGCCTGGGAACAATTTCATTTCCCACTTTTTTCCATTGATGTACGTAACGCCCTGGAGGGTCCTGTTGAACCGTACATTTTCTTGGGTTTCTGGCGCCGCAAACCCCCCTTCGGTGAGGGTGAGGGATTTACCCAGCGAACAGTTTTCACTCAGCGAGAGAGTCGTTGGTTCACTCTGCGCGAGGTTCGCATTGAGATGGAAAACCTCCAGCCCAGTGTCACAGGCTTCTACGTGGATACCGTTTACCGTCGAATGACAACTGGCGAAACTATATCCGTTGTATTCAATGCCAAGTGCCCCTTCGGGCTGTGAGATCTCTGAGGAACAATAAAAATGGACTGGTCCACCCAACAACGTGCCGTCTATTTCGAGGTACGCGTCATGGCCAAATACCCTAGGACCATACGTCGCGGGGGACCCCAGTTTTGAGACCAACGTCCCTCCTACCTTCCAGGACAGCAGCATTTCGACCGCCACGTCTTCGCTGACCGTGGTCCCTGCGGTATTGGTGGCCGAGATCCTGAAATGGTAGGTCGTCAGCGGGTCCATGCCAACCACCATCTGACTGATGGGTACGACGGTGATACTACTATTGCTTTTCATAACAGGGGTACTACTTCCGTACAATTTGCTTTTCCCATATTCGACCTTGTAGGTCGTGCCTCCAGTGCCGTTGGGGTCAACGCTGCCATTGACCGTGACGGTGTTGAGCGAAACATTGCTCACTGAGCCAATCGTGACCACGGGAGGGCCGGACGCATAGGCGGCTGAACTGTACAGCGCGATTATCCCAAGTGCGCCAGCCAATATGGCAAGCGCTCGGCGGATGTGGCGTTGCGACATATCTGAGTAATCCTCTCAAGTAGTGCTGGGTGTTAAGCCACGATGGTCTCGGATTAGGTGTGCCCTCGAGGACTCAATGTGCCTGCTTCCCAACCGCAGAAGTGCCAAGGTGGATATGTGCGCTCGCGCCGCCGCGCGTCCCTGTCCCTACCGATTCACCGAACCTTGCAGTTCCGGGTGAGAACCGCAGTGAAGTTCGGGCCGCCGGAGAAGGTGAAGCTGGTACGGGCGAGGGGGAAAACGGCGCCGGGGAACCCGGCTGGCGCCGGGCAGCCGGCGCTGATGTAGCTGCGACGCTGGCCACCCGCGCGGAAGCTGCGGCCGAGGTTGAGGCGCAGACCGGTGATGAAGCCGCCGGTGACGGCGGGAACCGTGGCGCGCAGCACGGTGCCGTAGGTGCCCCTCGAGGGCTCGATTGCGAAGGGCAGCGTGAAGGAGGCTGGCACCGGCTTGGTGCCGAAGACGTGGGCGAGGATCACAGGATGGCCGTGGAGGACGCCGTTAAAGGCGAGGACCTTGCCGACTGAGGGGAACGGCGATTGCTCCGGCAGCTTGACGTCGGCGGAAAAGCTCCCCTGGCCGACCAGCGAGGCGCCACATGCAGCGAGGGCGCCCTCGCTGCTGGAGGGCTGGACCTGAGAGAGGCGACAGACTGGCAGGCCGTTCGGTTCGAAGTGCCCGTTGCGGTTGATCGCGATCTCGATCTGTCGCAGCTGCGGCGGCGTGCCGCTGTCGGTGGTGGCGATCTCGGTGTCGAGCGAGACATGGACTCCGGCGGCGCCGCGCCGGGGTAGTGCCGTCGGGGTGAGCTCGCCGTCGACCTTGATCCGAACCCCTCCGCGCTGGAGGACCTCTGAGGCCGAAGCTGCGGGCGGCTCGCCGGCGGCTCGCCGGGCAACTGGCGCAACCGCGGCAGCCGCTGCGGTTGCGGCGGACGGCAACGCGACGGGGCCGCCGAGGGACGTGGCCGAGCCCGGAGCAAGCGACGCGCTGTAGGAGCCGTAGACGAAGACGTTCGACCCTTCGTCGTTGCCCGAGGTGACGAAGAGCTCGCCGCTGGCGGGGTCGACGGCGATGCCCGACGGTTCGCCGTCGACCGGGGCGCCGGGCAGGGGCCCGAGGAAGGCGCCGGCCGCGCTGAACTCGTCCACCGCCGAAGCGGGATGTTCATAGCCCGGCTGCAGGTTGTCGACGACCAGCAGGTGTTCGTTGGTCGGGTCGACGGCCAGCGCGGCGTTGACGAGGGAGCCGAAGCCGGGATCGATCGTCGCCACCGGGGAGGTGAGGCTGGCAACGGGTTCGAAGACCTTGACGGTGTTGGTGGCGGCGTCGGGGACGTAGACCTTGGCACCGGAGGGCGAGACGGCGAGCCCGTAGGCGTCGCCGAGGTAGCCGAGCCCGATCACAGCCGCGGGCGCGTTGCCCGCTTGCACGGGAGCCTGATACTTGGCGACGTAGGTGCGGTCGTCGACGTAGAGGTTGCCGGCGGCGTCGACGGCGACGCCGGTCGAGTCGCCGCGGTCGATCGTCGCTTCGATCGGCCTCAGGCGGAGGACGCCCTGGTGCAGTTCGTTGCCGTACAGGATCCCGCCGGAGTCGAGGGCGAGGCCGCAGACGGCGTCGAGGGTGTTGATCCCCTGGACCGGGTTGGAACCGGGCAGGACGATTTGGGACTGATAGTCGCCGATACTGGAGAAGAGGTCGACGACGCGGTGGTAGTAGTCGGAGACATAGAGGGAGCCACCGGGAGCGAGGGCGAGACCGCAGGCGCCTTCGACCTCCCCTTCCGGGGGCGGCCCCGGGAGAGGCGGAGGACCGCTGTGAAGGAAGGCTTCATTCAGCAGCGCCCTGTCCGCCGAAGCGGGGGCGGCGCCCAGGGACAGGGTCAGGGCGAGGGCGCCGAGCAGCGCCAGGCAGAGGCTTCGGCGCTTCATCGTCGCGGTCTCCCTTTCTTGTTGTGCGGCTTCTTTTTGACGCAGGGCACCTCGAGGGCCGGATGGGAAACGAGGCCGAGGTTGTTGTGGCCGACCAGTCGCGCGCTGGCGCGCTGCTCGGAGGCGCAGAGGTTGGCGGCGGCGACGAGGACGCCGCGCTTGCCGCCGCGCAGGTGAAGGACGAACTTGCTGACCGGGGCATCGGGAACGGCCGGGAAGGTGCCGCGGATGCCGCCCTTGACCGAGTCGATCCGCCCGGCGACGTCGACCTCGATCCCGCGCGCGCGCAGGGCGAAGACGAGGTCGGGCAGGGTGTTGTCGGAGGAGCGCAGGTAGGCCGGCCCTTCCAACGGCTCGTCGAGCAGCGGCGTGAAGGCGCGCACGTGGCCGTAGACGGAGCCCGCCGGGCAGGCGCCGGCGGCGAACTGGCGGCGGGTGCAGACGGTGTCGATGTGGCCCTGGTCGAGGAAGAGCGAGGCGGGCAGGGTGACCTGGGAGGAGGCGATGTTGGCGTCGCCGGCCCGCGGCCGCAGCACGACCCGCAGAGCCGGGTGGCGCCCGCGCCTGGTGCCCCCCTTCAGCGCCAGCGAGATCCGCGGCCGGAAGCCGAGTGAGCCGCAATCGAAAGCCTGGAATGGAACCGAGGCGGTGGCCAGGGTGTCGTCACCGGGGTTGCCGAACAGCGCGCCGGAGCCGTTCAGGGCCGAGGACAGGGTCGAGGCGACGCAGGAGGTCGGGTTGAGGGTGAACCCGGGGCGGTCGAGGTAGGCGCGGATGTCGCGCAGGTGGATCGGGATGCCGTCGATGATGTGGGGGATCGGGTCGGTGCCGCTGGCGTCGATCGAAGCCTGCGCCGTGACCGGATCGATGCGGATCGCCGAGCGGACGATGACGACGCCGAGGTCGAAGGGACCGACCAGGGCCGAGTCGATCGCCACCACCGAGAACTGCGAGCCGCGGTAGGGGCCGGCGAGATAGAGCTTGCCGGGGGCGTAGGTGAGAACGGTGCCGACGCCGTAGCCGGCGGTGGTGTGGCCGATCAGGCTCGCCGCCGGGCAGGAGGGATCGTCGCGCTCGGCGACGCCGGATCGCGTCGCTGCGGCGGCGATCGCCGCGTCGGGGCAGTAGGGGATGCCGGCGATCTTGCCGAGCAGGCCCGGCGGCAGGGTCGCCGAGTAGGAGGTGATCTCCTGCTCGGCGTCGGTCCGCGAGAGCCGCAGGTAGAAGGGGCTGTAGGCGCCGGCGCGGGAGTTGAGGGTGCCTCCGGTCGCCTGCGGGGCGAACGGCGCGAGGCCGGCGGGGCAGGGGCCGCCGCCGATGCCCCCACCGATCGCCGCCGGCAGCGAGAATCGCCTGACGAGGCCGGCGTCGCCCCAGGGGGTGAGGTCGGCGTCGGTGTGGATCGGGCCGCAAGCAGCCGGGGTGGCGAGCGGGCTGCGCTGGCCTTCGCGGAAGTGGATGCGCAGCCGCGAGTAGGGCAGCTGCGGCAGGTGCTCGAAGCTGGCGGTGAGGCGACCGGTCTGCACGTCGGCCTGCAGCTGGCCGGCGACCTTGACGAGGATGCCGCGGTCGCTCGACTTGGCGACGAGGTAGATCGCGATCATCGCGCCGAACGGGTTCTGGAACGGGGAGGCGAGGAAGATCGAGCCTTCTTCCAGGGTGCCGGCGACGATCGGGCTGTCGACCGAGAAGTCGCCGATCTTCGATTCGTTCGGACAGCCCGCGCCGGGCGGGGAGCTCGCGGTCTCGGCCTCGTACTGGGCGGGGGTGCAGACCCCGAGCCCGGGGCCGACCGAGGGGTTGATCGTCACCCCTTCGGGCAGCGAGACCAGCGCCCTTTCCACCGGCGCCGGCGCCCGGCGATGGGGTTCGCGTACTCCGGAGGTGTCGACCTCGATCCCGAATTCATAGCCCGAGGGAGATGAGGCGCGGGGATCGGAGAGCTGGGCGAAGGGATGGGGTTCGAATTCGAGGGACCCACAGCCTGCCAGCGGCGCGCCGGAGGAGGTCCGCGGCGGCTGCACCTGCTGCTGCCAGGAGCTGGCGCTGGCGGTGAACGACAGCGGTGCCCCGCAGGAGGTGGGCAGGGTGAGATAAGCGACCGCGGGGTTGACCGCGGGTCTCCCGACCGAGCATTTGGCCCAGCCGAACTGCGGTTCGGCCTCGTTCAGGCAGTTGCCGCGCTGTTCGTTGTGGAGGATCGACCACGGGGTCCCCCAGACGCTCAGCGAGAGCGCCTGGACGCTGAGCAGCTGGGAGACGCCATGCGTCTGCAGGGTGAGGCCGTATTCGCCGGCGGCCTGGCGGATCGTCGGCACGAAGACGATCGGGGCGCCGTAGGGGTTGGCGCCGAGCTCCGACGGCGCCCCCGGCGGCGGGGCGAGGTTGAAGAGGCCAAAGCTGCGGGTTTCGCCGCCGTCGTAGGAGGAGCGCAGGGTGAGGGTTCCGACCTGGGTGCGGTCGGGGCAGCTCTCCCCCGCGCGGCTGGTTTCGCCGTTGCCGCGTTCTTCGAGCGGATTGACGCGCGGCGTGTGGAAGGCGGCCTGCGAGCAGACCGGGTTGGCGGTCGGGTTTTCGATCAGCCCCGGCGGCAGTTCGAAGCTGAGGTTCCGCAGGTCGCCGTCGCTGAGGCCACCCGCCTGGTTGAAGGCGACGGCGAGATCGAGGGAGACCGGGTGCGAGCCCGCTTCGTCGTCGGGCACGCCGCCCTCGCCGAGAACTTTGGCGCTGAACCCTTCGTCGCCGGGCAGGAAGCCGAAGGAGGCCGAGGCGCTGGCGGGCGCGGCGGCAAGCAACGCCGCCATCGAGCAGAGGATCGCGAGGCGAACCGCGACGGTCGACCTCATCGCCGGCCTCCCCGATGATGCTTGCGGTGGTGATGGTGACGATGCCTTGGGTGCCTCGGCTTTTCGCGGACGATCTTCAGCGGCGGATTCCCCGAGCTGGGGATGATCGTGCCGGGGGTCGGGTCTTCGGGGGCGTTGGGCAGCGGCTGGCAGGCGTCGCCGAGGCAGCGGAACGGGGACCCCGGTTCGGCGAAACCGCCGCCGACGCGAGCGTCGTAGGCGTCGATCGAGCCGGGGTCGGCGCCGACCAGCGAGTCGCCGGTGAGGAAGAAGGCGTCGGCGGCGTCGGCGGAGGCGTCGAGGAAGCTGCCGCCTTCCCCCCGCCCGCCGGAGATCAACCGGACGCAGCCCGGGGAGAGGGAGCAGTCACCCTCTCCCTGTCGCTCCCACTGGTAGACGTCGAGGCGCGAGTTGGTGTCGGCCTTGATCAGGGCGTCGCCGGTGTCGAAGAAGAGCCGCCCGCCGTCGGCGCTGAGGGCGCGGGGCCGGTAGGCGGCGGCGGTGCCGTTGACCAGCGCCCCGGGGATCGAGGCCGAGCCCTGCGGACGCTCGCCCGTCGGCTGGCAGGAGGCGCAGATGAGCGGTGGCTGCTGGCCTGGGTCGTAGAGGTAGAGCTCGGTGTCGGGGGCATGGGTCTCGGCGTCGCGGTTGTCGTAGTCGCCGATTTCCGCGGCGGAGAGAAAGGCGAGCCGGGTGCCGTCGGCGCTGAGCCGCACGGTGGCGGCGGCGGGCGGATAGTCGCTCGGGGCGGCGGCATCCGCCCCGGCGGCGATCTGTGAGACCGGGGCGCCCTGCTGCCAGAGCCAGAGGGCGGTGCCGTCCTGGTAGTAGAGACGGGTGGCGTCGGCGGAAGCGGCGAGGACGCCGAGGACGCCACCCGACGGCGTCAGGTCGGCGGCGGTTTCGGTACTCGCGTCATAGCGGTAGAGATGGCCGTCCTTGGTGAAGAAGGCGACCCGACCGTCGGCGGAGGCCGTCTGGAACTCGCCGCCGCCACCTTGGCCGGCGTCGACCTGCAGGGTCTGGGAGCCCTGGCGGAGGAAGAGATCGCCGCCCTCGGTCCAGTAGACGCGGGCGCCGTCGGCGGAGACCGCGCCGATCGGCGCCGCGATCGCGGCGCCGGGAGCGCCGCTGCTCTGGCCCGGCAGCAGGTTCAGCTGCTCGAGCTCACCGCCGCTCCAGCGGTAGAGGTTCTGGGCAGCCGGGTTACATTCGCCGGGCCCGCTCAGCACCTCGATAGCCGTGGCGCTGAGCGCCGCGCAGCTGCTGAGGACGACGGCGGAGAGGTCGGGACTGGCGGCGGCCAGGGCAACGCGGAAATGCTCGGGAGCGACGACGGTATGGCTGAAGTCGGTGGCATCGAGCAGCGAGAGGTACCCGGAGGCGGAGCGAAGGTAGTAAGTCAGATAGGCAAGCGGGGCGCCGGAGCCGGGCAGCGGCGGCGCCGGCGAGGCGCACCCGGGCTGGCCCCGGCAGGGGGCTCCGCCGAAGAGCAGGCCCTGGCCCAGATCGGCCGAGAAGAGCCGGTAGGGAGAACCGTCGGGATGATCTCCATAGACGCCAGAGGCGAGCGGCGCGGTGAGGCTTTCGGTTTGCCAGCCACCCGCAGCACGGCGCGAGAGGTACTGGGAGGCGGGCGGCGCCCCGAGCGAGCCGGCGAAGGCCGATGCGGAGCTGAAGGTGAGCGCGCCGCCCGCCACGGCGGCCTGGATCTCGGCCCCGCCGAAGATTGCGCCAGGCCCGGCGATCGCGCCGCCGCCTTTTTCAATCGGGGAGACCATCTCCCAGCCGCGGCCGTCCGGCAGGCCGGATGGGGTCCCAGCGGCTTCGGTCCTCAGCGTTCGAACCATTCCCTCGGCCGGGCTAAGTTCGTTGCTGGCGACGGCGCGGTAGCGGTAGGCGGTCGCGGGCACAAGTGGGTTGAAGGGCCCGAGCAGATTGAAGAAAGCGAGCTGGGGGGAGCTCGAGGAGCCGATGTTGGCGCCAGCGGCGGGAACCGAGCGGGCGCCGAGGAACCCATCGTGTCCGGCGTCGAGATTGGCCTGGTATTCGGCAGCGGTGAGGTACTGGAAGCGATAGGTGGTGCTGCGGCCTTCGGGGTTGACTTCGGCGCGCAGGGTGGCCGAGGTGGGAGTTACGTCGGTGACCCAAGTCGCCGGAATCTGAGGTGGTCCGAGTGCGGATGCCTTCGCCGGCGCGACCAGCGCCAGGGTGACGAGCAGCGCCAATCCGAGGCGGCCCCGGTTCACCGGTCGCGGTGTCGGTGCTGCTTTTTCCCCTGCCCGTGACAGGCCTTCTTCTTCCCCTTCTTGCCCTTAGCGCACCCCTTCTTGGGCCGCTTGGGCTTGGGGTTCGGCGGCCCAGAGAACTGCGGCGGGGCGCTGTAGGGGGGCGGCGGGGTGGCGGCGGGCTTGCAGGAGGCTTCGCCTTCGCAGGGCACCGGACTCGGAAGGTTCTGGGCGGTGAGGCCGCTGCCGATGCGGGCGTCATAGACGTCGGTCAGCTGGTCGGTGTCTTGTCCCACCAGTTGGGAGCGGGTGAAGAGGAAGACGTCATCACCCGATTCGGAGGCATCGGCGAAGAAGGAGGGTTCCGAGCTCTTGCCGGTCGAGATCAGGTAGATGCAGCCCGCGTTCAGGGGGCTGTAGCCGGGGCCGGCGACGGTGCAACTGCCGGTTCCGGGCGCCTCCCACTCATAGACGTCCTGGCACGCGGGGAAGGCCTGCGAACCGGAACCGGCGGGCGGGCACCCGTCCTCGCCGTTGGTGTCGGCACCGACCAGCGCTTCGGTGCTCTGGAAGAAGACCCGGTCGCCGTCGGCGGCGAGGAAGCGCGACGAGACCGATGCGGCTTGGGCCAGTGGCCCGAAGGTCGGAAAGCTGGTGGTGGCGATGGTCGGCGCCGACGTCGGCGAGGCCCCGCTCGGGTTGCAGGTGGCGCAGGTGATCTCGCCGTCGCGGTAGCGGTAGAACTCGGGGAGGCCGTGGTTGTCGTAGTCGGTCAGCTTTTCCTGGGAGCGGAAGAGCAGGGTCTGGCCGTCGGCGCTGAGCAGGGCCGTCTTTGGGTGGGAGTCCCCGCTCACGGTTTCCTTTTCCGAGCCGGCCCAGTCGACAGCATCGCCATTTTGGAGGCCGCCGACCTTGCTGAGCCGGGCAATGAAACTGAGCTGACCGGCGTGCAGGAGGTAGAGGTTGCAGCTGCCGCTCGGTTTGCTGAGGGGGGAATGGCAGTCGCCCCGCGTGGCTTTGCCGCCGCCGTCGAGGTCGGCGTTGGCGACGAAGTAGAGGTAGGAGCCGTCCTCAGAGGCGCCGACCACGCCCTGCACTTCGGCGCCGTTGGGGTCGGTGGAGTCGGAGGTGAGGTCAGTCAGGCAGCCGGGCGCTTTGGCGCAGGAGCCGGCGCCGTCGGCCTGGAAGCGGTAGAGGTCGGCGCCGGGGTTGGGTGGGGTTTCGCCGTTGACCGAGTAGTAGAGGTGTTCGCCCGCGGTGGCTACGCCAAAGGGCGTGCCGCCTGGTTTGAGGTATTCGTTTTCGCAACCGGGATTCGCTTCGCAGGCACCCGTTTTGAAGCCGGTGAGCAGGTTGCGCCCGATTGCTTCTTCGGACTGGGACGCCCAATAGACGTGGGTTGCGTCGATGGCGATGCCGCGGATTCCCGTTTTGCCGACGACGAAGGATTCCTTTTCCCCTCCGTCCAAGGGGATACGCGAGAGGAGGCTGCCGTCTTGGTCTACTTCATCTCGCGCGAAGTAAACAAAGGACTGGCTTAGCACAAGTCCGCGTGGCACCGTACCTTCTCGCATCGGAAAGAAGTCCTGTTCAACCGCCCCACCGTCGATCACTGTGGTCCGCCCGATGCCTCGTTTGAGGGTGTCGTGCGCCGCATTCGCCCAATACACATGTTCGGAGTTGACCGCAATCCCCTGCGGGTTGGAGGCGCCGGTGATCCATGCGGGTTCGGGGTCTTCGCCTTCGGTGGCGCCGATCTTGGCGCGGCCGATCGTGCCGGCGCCGTCGACGGGTTTGTCGGTCGCGCCACTGTCGCCGCCTTCGCCCAGGGGCCCGGTGTTGGTCCAGTAGACGTGTTCGGCGTCGACGGCGACGAAGCGCGGGGTCGAGGGGGCGGTGTGGATCACGCCGGGTTCGGCGTCGGGCCTGGTTTCGAAGGAGGTCGGGCCGGGG
>DATIPH010000018.1:0-127515 GCA_035472275.1 Solirubrobacterales bacterium | reverse complement strand
GAGCGGCCATCTATCTATGCGGCCTACCTGGACCTCGCCGAGCCGGGTCGACGGTCCTGCTTGGCCTTGCACCGGGCGGGGTTTGCCTGGCCGCCGCGTCACCGCGACGCCGGTGCGCTCTTACCGCACCTTTTCACCTTTGCCTGTACGCGACTCAGCTGAGGTCGCGCCATCGGCCGTGTGTTTCTGTGGCACTTTCCCGCGGGTTTCCCCGGGTGGGCGTTACCCACCGCCCTGCCCTGTGGTGTCCGGACTTTCCTCGAGGGGTTTTCTCTCCCCCCGCGGTCCGCTCGGCCCGCCCTGCGATGGTACCCAGCGCTGCGCCGATCGGCCAGCCCCAGCGGGATATGGTGGCGGCCATGCGGACGGCGGTCGTAACTGGGGCGGGAAGCGGGCTCGGGCGCGCAATCGCAACCGAGCTCAGCGGCCGTGGTTACCGCGTCCACCTGACCGACCTCGACGCTGAGGCAGCGGCGCAAGCGGCCGCCGAGATTGGCCCCGGCTCCGAGTCCTCGGCTCTCGACGTGCGCGACGAGAACGCCTGCCGGATGCTCGCCGACCAGGTCGCGGCCGGCGGGTCGCTCGACCTTTGGGTCAATAACGCGGGGGTCTTCTTCAGCGGCCCGCCCTGGGAGCAGAGCGCCGAGCTGCGTCAGTTGATGCTCGACGTCAACTTCACCGGGCTGATGAACGGCACCGTGGCGGCCTTGGGACCGATGCGGGTGGCCGGTCGCGGACACGTGGTCAATGTGGTCTCCCTGGCGGGGCTGGTGGCGGCGCCCGGCGAGGTTGCCTACTCGGCGACCAAGCACGCGGCGCTGGCGTTCACGCTGGGGACCCTGTTCGATCTCCACCGCGCCGGCGAGCGCGGGATCCAGCTCTCAGCCGTCTGCCCCGACGGGATCTGGACGCCGATGCTGGAAGACAAGCTCGACGACGTCGAATCGGCCGGCTCCTTCTCCGGCAAGCTGCTGACCGCCGAGGAGGTCGCCAGGGAAGTCGGCAAGCTGACCGAGCGCCCGCGCCCGATCCTGATCATTCCCCGCTGGCGCGGACCGGAGCTGCGCCTCGTCGCCCTCTTCCCGCGACTGGCGTTGCGGCTGATGCCGCTCCTAATGTGGGACGCGCGCCGCAAACAGCGGCGCTACAAGAAGCTGATCGAAGCGGGCCGCTGGCCCAAGTAAGCGCCGCTCGTCGCCTTTCCCACACCCTGGTGTGGTTAAGGCAGCGCGCGCTAGACCTTGCGGAAAACCCCAACCACCTTGCCGAGGACTTTGGCCTCGGTCGTGATGATCGGCTCCATCTCCTCGTTCTCCGGCTGCAAGCGGATGTGGTCCTTCTCGCGGAAGAAGCGCTTGCAGGTCGCCTCCTCGCCGATCAGGGCGACGACGATTTCTCCGTCGGCCGCATCTTCGGCAGGGCGCACGATCACGTAGTCGGATTCGATGATGCCGGCGTTCTTCATGCTTTCGCCGCGGATCTGGAGGATGTAGTCGCCGTCCTCGCCGCCGATCACGTCGGGCACTTCGAGGTATTCCTCGATGTTCTCTTCCGCCAGGATCGGTTCACCGGCGGCGACCTGACCGATCAGCGGCAGCCCGCTCGGCGGCCGGATCGCGTCCTTCGCCTTGCTAGCGGCACCCTGCAGCATCTCGATCGCGCGCGGCTTCGACGGGTCGCGGCGCAGCAGCCCGATCTTCTCCAAGTTCGCCAGATGCGCGTGCACGGTCGACGACGAGTGCAGGCCGACTGCCTTGCCGATCTCCCGCACCGTAGGCGGGTAGCCGGTCTTGGCGGCGTACTTGCCGATGAAGTCGAAGATCTCCTTTTGCCGCTTGGTCAGGTCGAGGTCAACCATCGATCGTCACGTTCCCTTTCCACTTGCCGGGTCGATGCACCGCGTCAACATCCGAACGACGTCCGAACACTTGTTCGCAGGCTACCGCTTCTCCCGGATGCTCGCAAGGAGCGACTGCCTCCGGTCGCCAAACATCTAGAATCGACGCTCCCCGCGGCTGTGGCGGAACTGGTAGACGCGCAAGGTTGAGGGCCTTGTGGGTGGAAACACCCGTGATGGTTCGACTCCATTCAGCCGCATAGAAAACCCTCGCAAAGCGGGGGTTTTCGCGTTTCAGGGGACTATCGCTTCGAAGCCTTTAGTCTGCATAGCTTTGGACCATTTCGAACCAATTCAGGGAGGTAAAATGGCTCTGTAGCGGGGTGGCGCCTTTGAGCTAGAAGTCGTGTAAAGGCCATGAAGACCAAACCGCGCCGCGCCCACGGGACTGGATCGCTGTATCCGATAGTCGGCTCCGGAGGCCGGGAAACCTGGTACGGGCGCTGGTACATCGGCAGGAAACGCGTGCAGCGTCGTATCGGGCCCAAGCGACGGCGAGGCGACGTAGCCGGACTCACCCAGACAGAAGCCGAGGCAGAGCTGCGACACATGCGGCTGGCCATCACTGCCTAACTAACCCTCAGGAGGTCGGGGTGATCTGCTGCCGTACAGCCCAGCGAGCCTTAGCCCTCGGCGGAGAGCGCCGGACGGAAGGCGGGGTGAATCACATACTTGGCGCGCCCCTGCGAGACCGGGTGCAGCAGCTTGCGTAGATTGAACTGCACCTCATAGGAAAACTCTTCCTCGCCGGTGCTACTACTCCGGATGCCGAGGAAGCCAAACCACATGAGCAGCTCAATTGCTGCCTCAAGTTTCAAATCTTCAATGCCCGAAGCGCCCAGCCGGTCCTTAACTGCTTCCAGATCGAGAGCCTGCGGACAGCCATAGAAGCCATATATGGCATTTGCAACCTGCTGATTGGTGTCTTCGATTTCGTAGCCGAGCCAGAGCAGACTCGCCTCGCTGTAGCTCTCTTCGGCGTGTTGGATGTCGGCGGCCGTGATCCGCTCGTGACCGCGGTTGGTTGCCACCTCAAGTGCCGACTGCAGAAAGTGGAGCAAGTCACGAGGGCGCATAAGGGTGCGATCGACGATGTAACGGAACGAATCCTGGGTGCCAACAGTGGGCTCGGCGATCTGCTTCCAAACTTCCTCGAAGTCGCCGCTGAGCTCGCCCGAGGCGCAGAGGCGGCGCTTGACGATTTCCTTGAACAGCTCTAGGTCATCCCAATCAAGCCCTATCGTCCCCTCCTTGCCGCGATCGGCAGTGTGCTGATTTAGGTGTTCGAGGATGTCAGTGCGAATGAAAACTAGACAGGAGAGTCGCACCTGGCGCGAGGCAAATTGGCGTTCTAACGAGCGGGCAGCCTCGAGAAGGCCGTCAACGATCGCGATGTCCTCCGGCGTGGTCCCCCGCGTCGCCCAACTCTTGTCGAGATTATCGATCAGTAGCCAGACCTCGTCCTTCTGGTCGCCGACGTACCCCGCAACGGCATCGGCCAGGCTCTTGATGTCGCCGCCGTAGACAAGCTCAGGCAGGTCGGTGCGCACCGAGAGCTCCTCTAGACCGCCGAGACGCTCAGCGATGCGGTCAACCTGCCGCAGGAGGCGCTGGGAGAAGTCGCCGCTGGAGCCGAGACCGTGAGCCTCGAACGCCTCTTCGAGACGCTTGTAGCTTTGAAAACGCGAGGGCTCGCGTTCCGCGGCTGACAGCTCGCGTGGGTTGTTGAGAATCTTGTGGGCGATCTCGGCAAGAAGCAGGAAGGTCCAAAATGCCTCGACGGTGTGCTCCTGCTGGCCCTTGCTGAGGACGTCGAGGACTGCCTCGCGCAGCCTCGTGAACTGATGACCCTCGGGCTTCATGTCGAGAACGAGACTCTGGTGGCCACGCTGAGCGGCACTTCTGATCGCGTAAAACATCGCCGTCTTGCCAGCGCCCTTGCGGCCAACCACTAGGCGAGCATGGCCTTTCATCGCCTTAGAGAACTGCCCAGTGCGCACGTAGTAGCTACGTAGACCTGCAATCTCGTTCTCGGCAGCGCCATCGCCGAGATCGATGCGGCTAAGCAAGTCCGTGGCTGGCGGCTCGAAATTAGGATCAAGCTCCTGCAAGCGCTGAAAAACACTGTCGATCGGCGCCTCCAGCAGCGCCTGCACCTGCTCGGGGCGCTCGTAGGTCTGGACCAGGTCGCGATAGTCGATCGGCTGCTCATCACCCTCTTCTTGGAGCAGCAAAACCGCCTTTTGTTCGGCCAGAGCGACGCCGATCAGCAGTGCACAAAGGGCATTGTGAGCCAGGGCCCCCTCGCGATTAGGCGAGAGGAGGTGGGCGAAGACGCCGAAGGAACCCTGTACGTTCTTCCAGTGGTAATGCAATGAGGCGCGTGGCTTCTCCTCGGGATCGTAGGCGCGAAAATGAAGTGGCGACTTCTTCAAAGTCGACATCATCTGAACCGCGCCCTCGGTATCGATTGGCCCCTTGAGGACATATAGGGGCGCGTCACGGAAAGTTTTTTTCGGTGGCCTCTGCAAGGTTGGTCGACCCAACGCCTCACCGGCGTTTCGGACCAGCTCAGCGGCGTTTCGGAAATCGAGATAGCCGAGGGTGTCGAGGACACCAAGTGAGGTAAACGCGCGCTGATCGACCGAGTAGGTGGAATCCTTGATCGGCACTACCGCCACGTCTAGTCCGAGGCAGAAGCCGAGCTCGAAGAGCAGGTTGAAGTTCAGCGTGGTGACGTCGGCGAAGACAGTGGCGGCTCCGCGCATCGCCTTACAGATCTGACAGAAGACGATCTGGCCGCCGGTCTCGAAATTTCTCCAAGTGCGCCAACTCGTCTGCGTCGACTCGCCGAGCTGGCGCGCGGCTGTTTCGATCGTGGCGGCGATTGCCGGTGGCTGGCTGCCGAAGAGAAAGACGCCTTCGCCGTTAGCGAGCGCTGAGAAGTCTTGATCGCAGGGACCATCAGCGTATTGGCAAAACTCCGGCGGCGAATGAAGTAAAAGGCTCTGAGTCATTTAGAGAATTATCGGTGAGACATCGGCGTCAGTTCTCAGCGGCCAGCCCGCCCATTGCCTCCGAGCTTGCATGCGTCGGTTTTCTTGGACTGCATCGCCATGTCCCGCCCCGATCCGGTCGGCTCCCCACGTGGGCGACGAGAACGCGGCTGAACCGATTGCGCGACCGGCGAGCTCGAGAGGAGTTGCGAAGTAGCCGCACGGATCTCCAATCGCTACGCCTCCCCCCACCGCCCGTTAACCCCGTCTTATGGAGAGTCCGCGATCCGTGGACTGCAGATGATCTCCCGGAAGTTGGGGGTCCGGACCGCCACGCCGATCTGACACGCGAGTTTGTCAAGACCGATCAAGCGAGGGGGCAGGTTGCAGTTCAGTCAAGCGCGCGAGGCTTATGTTCGTTGGCTGCTCGCAACAAAGGATCTATCCCCGCATACACTCCGCGCATACCAGGGGGACCTCTCAAGCTTTGAGGCGTCCCTCGACGTCGGAATCCAGGTCGATGAACTAGACCGAGCTGCCCTTGTGGAGTTTCTGGAGACCCAAAAGGCTTCGGGCCTCTCCCCCGCCTCATTAAGACGCCGGGCTTCCGCACTCCGCGGCTTTTCTCGATGGCTTCTCGCGCAGGACCTCATCAGCGCCGACCCCTGGATCGGCGCGAGTGTCGCGGTGGGACGGGCCCGTCGGCTGCCGCGCGTTCTGCCTCCGCGAGAACTCGATCGGCTTCTGGCTTTCCTGAAGCAGACCGCTGGCGTAAATACTGGCTCCGTCAACGCACAACTCGTCGAGAAAAGGCCCCACGAGTCCACGACGCTTCTTGCGGTCGCCTTGATGGTGGCCACCGGCGTTCGCGTGCATGAGGTCGTCGGCTTCCGACACCAAGACATTGACCTGTCCAGCAGGGCAATCCGACTGGTAGGCAAGGGTCGCCGCGAGCGACAGGTCTTCTTGACCAACGACTGGATAACCGACCTGACCGAGTCCTATCTCCAAGCGCGGAGCAAACTCGATCTCCCCCACTCCCGCCTTCTTTTCAATCTGCACTACGAGCCGCTTACCACAGCTGCGATGCGGTCAAGGCTCGCCAAAGCCGCCAGAGCCGCTGGCATCACCCAGCGCGTCACGCCCCACATGCTGCGGCACACCGCTGCCACACAGCTCATAGAGGCCGGCGTCGACATCCGGTATATCCAGCGACTGCTCGGTCACGCAAGCCTCAGCACGACCGAGATCTACACCCACGTCTCCGACCGAGCGCTGAAGCGGGTTGTCTCGGAGGCCGATGTCCTCGGGAGGCTTGTCGGGGCGCGATAACTAGGAATTATCGCGCATGCCGCGGGTCAGTGTCGTCGTCCCGATCTTCAACGGGGTGTCTTATCTTCCGGCGTTCTTCGCCTCTTTGCAGAATGCGATGCCACCGAATTGTCAGGTGATCCTGGTCGACGACGCCTCAACCGAGCGGGTTTGGGAGACGGTGCCGGACCTCGCTGGCGCCGACCAGGTATTGCGTTTCCAGAACGAGCGGAACCTTGGCTATGCGGCCACCGTCAACCGCGGCTTCGCCGCAGCAACCGGGGATGTCGTTTTCGCCCTGAATACCGACTTGGTGCTTCAACCCGAGTGCCTTGACGCGATGACCAGCCTGATTGCGTGCGAGAACGATGTGGGTATCGTTGGGTCCAAGCTTATTTTCCCGACCACCGGCTTGGTTCAGCACGTTGGCGTGGCCTTGGGGAATGCCACCAAGCCACTTTTTTACCGCGACATGCCAAGCAGTCATCCACTCTCGGATAGAACTCGCCAGGTGCAGATGACGGCCGGTGCCACGGCGGCGATGTCGCGACGGGTCCTGGATCGGATCGGCCCTCTCGACGAGGTCTTCTTCAACCACAACGAGGATGTCGATCACTGCCTCCGCGCCGCCAAGCTGGGCTTGAGGAACTTCGTCTGCGGCGACGCGGTTGCCCACCACTGGGAAAGCAAGTCGGGCCCGTCGCGATTTGCGCGGGTGGCGACGGCCGATGCCGTTTTCTGGGCAAGGTGGGGAGCGTCTGTGGAGGCGGATTTGGATCGATTCGTCGACGAGGCACTCGACTACCTGTTGGATCAGTATCCACACCTGCAAGGTCTGCCCTTCGAAGTTCTCGACCTCTCGCGAGGTCCCGACGGACCGCTTGTCGTCCAGCGGCTGAGCCGTCACTGGCTCGGTATTGAGCAGCGGATACGGCACTTCTGCCAGATGAACAACGCTTCCGACCGTCTGTGGTTGCCACTCCTGCTGCCGCATTGGGTCGTTGACGAGCCGGTCCCATTCATCTACCTCGTCGACGGCTACCGCGAACTAGAGGAAAACGATCTGTGGTTCGAGAACCGGCGGAGAGCGGTGGGGGATGAGTTCGTGCTCGACCTCGCCGGCGTGGCCTTGCATACCTCAGAACTTCCGTCCCTCGCCGGTCGGGAAACGGCGAAGCCGGCTGAGATGGCTCAGTAGAGGATGTAGTCCTCGCTCTCGACCCTCAGCCACTTGTAGGTGCTCGTGGCACCGCGATCGGGTCGAAGGACACGGCTGTCAAGATCTTCGAAGCTGAGGCGAAGCTTGGGGTAGCGCTCGAGAAGCGCCGGGCCGGTCTCGTCCCCGGCAAGCAGGAGGTAGCGAGCCGCTTGTGACAGAGGCGAGCGCAGTAGATCGAATCGCTGGGACTCGTCCGGCTCGGCGTAATAGGTGAGCGTCTCCTCCATGATCTCGACCGCAGCGAGAGCGTGGTCGCGGACGCCTTCCCCGATCGGTGCACCCTTGCGGTACAGGGCAACGGCGAGGTCGATGTGAGCGCGCCATAACGTCTCGGTGTGGCGGCCCCTCGAAGACGCGGCAACCGCCTGAGCGAACCAGGAGACCTCGGCCGCATCGCCTTCGAGAGCGGAGAGGATTCCCATCAGCAGCGCGGCGGCCCCTGCATCGGAGTACTTGCCGAGCTCGAAGCCCTTCCGAAAGACCCTGTAGGAGAGTGATCGGGCTTCGCTCATCATCGACGCTGACCCGTCGTCCGTCGTGTCTCCATAGGACAGCAGAATGAGCGCCTCGGTCAAGGTCAGTTCCACCTCCTCCCGCACAACGGCGAGAGCGGGCGTGTCATCGAGGTCGGTAAGGCAGGCTCGGAGGACCGACTCGGCTTCAGCGGGATCAGCAGTTAACAAGATCGCCGCGTAGGTACACACGACATGGCTCGCGAGTGCCGATGGGTGACGTTCGGCGATCCCAACCGCACGCTGCGAAACCCCCAGGGCGCGGGTGTCCTCGCCGGAGAGGGCAAGTGCGACGGCATGTGAGTGGAGCGCCTCCATTTCGAGGAGCGTCCACTTCCCATTGGAGTCCTCGGAGCTCGCCGGCTTCGAAGTCTCCACCTGCCGGGCGGTACTTGCCGCTATCTCTGCCGCTTGGGCTGGTCGGTTGTCCATGAAGAGATGCTGCGACTCGAGCAGGTCGGCGGTGAGGATTCTCCACCTGAGCTCCTCGGCACTCACGGCCCCGACGGGCCCCGCCGCCAGGCGCTGTTCCATCCGCGCGCGCACCGCAGCGATTCGCTGGTCCGCTCGCGGCCGGTCACTGACGAGAAGGTGGCGGACGAGCGCCAGCTCTTCGTCGCAGCGCTCGAGGAATGCGTCCGCTTCGATCGGAAAGCGATCGTCCTGCGCCCAGGCGAAGTCCAGGGAGCTCGCCGATATGCGCCGCGCCAGCCTTAAGTCGCCCCGCTGCTCAGCGCCCTCTCCTGCAGACGTCAGAAGCCTCTCCACGCTCGCGACATCTGCCCGCTGACGCTCCATGAGGACCCGGGCCCATCTGAACTGATCGTTGGGGTCGAGCTTGTCCATCTCCTCGAACCAGCGGGAGTACACATCCACCGTGCGGTCCCGATCCTCAACCGAGACCTCAAAGCGCCGCAGAGAACGGAAGTAGTTCTCGTGGCGGAAAAGCACCTCCCGCTCCTGACCCTCACCGGTCCAGAGTAGGTCCGTCCCATCGAGATCCGCGAGCGACACGTCGGGGGCGAGCTCACGCCACAGCCGGCGGAAGAGCGGAGTCGGAATCCGGTCCTCGAGCAGCGCCAGCGCCCAGACGAGCAACGCCAGCTCGGGCATTCGCTCCTTCATGTAACGCCACCTGAGCTGAATCGACGCAAAGACAGAGCTGGGGAGGGCGAGACCAGACGGATCAGGTCGAATCGGGTAGAGGAGGCCCGACTGGAGGTTCTGCCCGATAACTCCTCGCTCCTTGAGGAGCTGAACCTGCTCAAGCGAGTGAAACGGGTTGCCGCCCGCCGTTTTGTCTATCTGATCCACTAGTTCGCGTTGAAGCAGGAGCAGGTCGTCGGCGCCCGCCCGCCCAGGATTGCGTTCCTCGAACAGTCGGTGGACGAACTCGCGGCTGTGCTTCGGATCGAGCGACGAGCAGACGATCCTCGAGCAGTCCAGCTTCTCCAAGAACACCTCGAACGGCATCGAGTCCCAGCCGTCGTCTCCGATTCCCTGCTGCTCCCGGATCCTACCCTCGAACAGGAACAGGATGCCTCGACTCGCGCCAGGCGCGGCGGCCAGGGCGTGGCCCAGCTGCCACACCAGCGTCGCCAGCAACAACAGGAGGTCGGTGGTGGACCAGTGAAGATCCTGAAGATGAATGACTACCGGCGCCTGTCGGGCGCGCGCGACTATGAGCAGTAACAACGCCGACAAGACGCTCTGGTCGTTGACGATCCCGGAGCACTCCACCTCCATCGCGAAGATTGAACGGATCGCCGGCCCTGCCCGTTCGGCCAACGCCGCGTCGAATCGGCCGATCTCTTCGATGATCGAGTCGGCAGGACTCTCATAGGAGATGTCCTTGTCGACCAGGCCGATGAAGAGATCGGCCAAGAGGCGATGTGGATCGTCCAGCGTCTTCGCCTGCTTTGCCGTGACGACGTCGCAGCCGCGCCGTCTCCGCTCGAGCGCGAACTCCTCACAGAGCCGGCTCTTGCCACTGCCGCCGGCGCCCACGACGCCGACCGAAGCGACGCCGCCGGCAAGCGCCTGCCTGTACTCCTCGGCGAGCCGCTTGAGCTGTCCGCGGAATGGCGGCTCGAAGAAGCGTGGCCGCATGTTCTCGACCACACGCACCGTGCCCAGAGCGATCCAGGCATCGGCCGAGGGCGCTTGCTCCGCGGGGCCGACCTGGATCTCGCCAAGGTCGACGTCGCCGACGGCGTGGGTTCTCAGTTCCAGCCGGCAGCGGCCGAGAAGAGGATTGTCGCTCGGCATCTGCGGTAACAACTCCGCCCCGCTCTCCATCTCAGCGTTCCCCGGCTCGATCAGCGTGAGCGCTGCGCTCGGGCTCCGGTTCGCTTGCGAGGGTCGCCAATGAAGACGCGACGTGGCCAGGGCCGTGGAGCGGACCTCGACGGCGGCGGTGAACGGAATGCCGGCCAGGGCATTGTCGGGAGTTGCAACCTGAACTGAAATCGATGAGGAGTGGCTGGCGATGCGATCTTCGAAGTAGCGGCGGATCACCCCTGCCTCTTCGGCGGTGAGACCGCCGCCAGCGGTACGGCTTTCGTCGAGAATCCGAGTGAGAATCGCAAGCTTTTCGCTGAACAACCCCTCGAGCTGGGGCCGGTCGAGGATGTGACAGTGACGGCTGTAGGCGCGTTCCACTTTCGCCCGCGCCTCTTCGACGCGCTTTTTGTCAAGGTGGGAGGAGAGCGCCACCACGAAGAACGTCGGGTCAAGCGTCGTGACCATGTCCACCAGGCTGCCCGAGATCTCCGTCACGATGTTGCCGACGTTCCCTTGGCGTTTCTTGCACTGCCCACCGACAGTGACGGCTGCAGCGATTCCGTAGCCCTCGTGCTTCAGAAAGTCATGTCTGCCGATGAAGTCGACACCTCCATCCCCGGCAAGATTGGGAGTCACGTGCCACTCGTAATCAGGGCAGAGAGAGGCAAAGGTAGCCGCCACCGCAAGCTCGAAGATCTGCAGCCTCGGGGGCTTCTTCTCGGAATCCGCTCTGTCGCTGATCTGGATGCCGAGCTCTTCGGGTGGCTCCCAGTTGATGTTGCGGATGAGCAGGTTCCACACCTGCTGCTCAACGGCGCTTTCGACCGCGGCTATGGCGCTCACCCCCGCCGATAATTCCTAGTTATCCGAACCGAAGCCGAGAGCCATAGTCGCCGAGATACTACAAAAGTCTTATTTAGATACGGCATCGGTCTCCGCATTCTCAGTCCGACTCCTTTCCGGAACCTCGATTCGACGGGCCCTTGAATCGATGGGATTGAACGTAGAACTGTCAGCGATCATCGAGATCGCGGACAGCACCCAGCGCGAGACCAGAGAACGACTTGGCGACTTCGACCTGACTTCAATCGCACGACATGCGATGCAGGAGATCGCCGAACGGGCCACACACTTCGATTCACCTACCGAGAAAACCGCGGTGCAGCTTGAACTCATAGCTCCGAAGGGAGAGCGTCATGCATTCCTGTTGACAGTGGGACAGGGTGAGCCTATTGCGCGATTGGGACGCCTCGAGGGCGCACCGGTTCGGATATCGCAGGACTTTGGCGAGATGTTGCGCGCCATCTACGGGACCAGATTCGCGCGTCACGATGCGACGCGCGAGGTGTGGCTCCGCAATGAGCCTGGACCCGGGACCGATGGTCCCGAGGATCCGTGGCACGCGAAGGCCCGGGCAGCCACTGTTGCGGCCGGCCAGGTACTAAGCGCCATCTCTCCCGAAGAGGTGAACCTGGGCGCGCTGGCGCGACGGCTTGGCACCGACAAGTGGGGTGTCCACTTCTACACGCCGCACTATGAAAGGCACTTCTCGGAATACCGCGACCAGCGAGTGAACGTACTCGAGATCGGCGTGGGCGGTTATGCGCATCCGAGCCAGGGTGGCGAGTCCTTGCGAATGTGGAAGGCTTACTTCCATCGTGGCCTGATCTACGGACTCGACCTGCACGACAAGTCAGCGCTCGATCGTCCACGAATAGAGACGATTCAAGGCGACCAGAGCGATGCGCAACTGCTCAGCGCCATCGCAGCTGAGATCGGCCCCTTGGACATTGTGATCGACGATGGAAGCCACCTAAGCGACCACGTTCTCACTTCGTTCGCGGCTCTTTTTCCGTCTGTCGCGAGCGGCGGTGTGTATGTCATAGAGGACCTGCAGACCGCCTATTGGCCGGGGTGGAACGGGGGGCGCAGCAGCCACGACGACCCGCGAACCACGACCGGCTTCCTCAAGACGCTGATCGACGCCCTGCATCACCAGGACCGGATAACGGCTTCCTCGCCCATGCCACCGGATATCGAGCATGAGATCCGTGGCATTCACCTGTACCACAACATCGTCTTTATCGAGAAGGGGATCAATACTGAGCAAGGCGCCCCCTCGTGGATTCGACGAGACGCCGTTGCCCCACCCATCAGTCCTGCGGAAGCGGTCGACACTGACAACTAAGCCTTGTCACTCCCACTTTCAACATCTTCTAGTAGAGCCCCGGCACGATTCCAGGATGGCCCGAACCTGGCGGCGGAGAGTCCTGCGTCGTGCTCGTCCTCGCCACGCCATGCCGTTGCCGCGGCCGCGGCAGACGCACAAGGTGGCCCTGCGAACGCTCCTCCCCTAGCAGCGGAGCACTCGACCGTTTGCGAGCGCAACCTGGTCGGCCTCGACCGCCTGTCCCGATGGCTCTTCAGGCTGCCGCGGACCTTTTTGCGGACCTCCAGATCACTAACATGCGTAACCTCAGAGCACTGAATGGAACTGAAAACAGCCCCAACCCCTTGAGGGCCTTGCGTCCCTAACGGGACGTGATGGTTCGGCTCCATTCAGCCGCATTGAAAGCCCCCGCTTGCGGGGGCTTTTGCGTTCCGGACGCAGTTAGCCGAGGCCGGCGGTGCCCAGTCCGACCCGTTCGGCCCCTCGCGCGAGATCTCGATCCCAGGTGACAAGACAACTTCCTCGTCACCGAGTTCGGTGGTAGTGGCGAGATGCACAGCGTCGTAGCCGCGTAGACCAAGACTTTCGGCGCACTCACCCGCCCGACACGCAAGCTCGTGGTCGACGCCAACCGTGGCCAGTTCCCGAGCAAAGCTCGTCGAAGGTTGTGACCGCCGCTCGGTGCTCCTCCTTGCGCGGCCGGTCGAGGCACCGTGCGGCCGCCAGCGCTGCCCGGCCCTCGGGGTAGGCGAGGATGCTCGACGCTGCCGGATAGCTGCTGGCCCAGAGCTCGGCTGCCAACTCGGATCCGTACTCGGCGACGAAGAGCTTGACCAGCGCCGAGGTGTCGAAGTAGAAGATCAGGCGCGCTGCTCGGAGACGAGATCGGAGACCGAACCGGCACTCGTCACCTGCGCCGAGCGGGGCGAGCGCCCGCCTCGCGGCATACGCACCAAGCCGCGCCGCGCGAGCGCCTCGAGCGGCCGCTCGCCAAGCCCAATCAGCCGAGCCACGGGTCGCCCGCGGCGGGTGACGACCACCTCGCCCCCAGCCTCAACTCGCTCCAAGTACTCGCTGAGGCGGTCGTGCAGCTCGCGGACGCCGACTTCGCTCTCGGGCTGATGTAGCGTCATAGGCGTAGTCCAGCAGCTACATCAGCCGGCGAGGGCGCCGTCCGGCGCGAGCCATTGGTGGCGAAGCTCGGTGACGGCGGCGATCCGCTCGTAGTCGCGGTCGTAGTGGACGAGAGTCACACCCGCCTCTTCGGCGGCGCCGGCGAGGAGGAGATCGGCCGGCGGAACTCGACGATGATCGCCGCGGCCGGTCAACGCCAGCTGGGACTTTCGCGCGTGGCCCCAGAGCTCAGTCGGCATCGGTATCGACTCGAAGATGGCGAGGCGATCGGCGACTTCCCGGGCGCGCGCCTCGTTGGGCGCCAGGCGGGTCAGCTCGAGGATGACCAGGTCGCAGACGAGAACCAACCCCGCCTCGACGGCGGCGTTGAACCAGGTGGCGAGCTCGGGAAATCGGCGATCGCGGACCCAGGTCCAGGCACCCGTGTCGAAAAGCGCCGGTCGATCGAGCTCGAGAAGCTCCAGGTCAGGCACGGCGGTCAGTCGCGCTCGCGACCGGCCACGACCTCTTGGGGCGTGCCGTCGACGTCCCGGACCACGTCGAAGCCCTTCAGCGTCCGGCGGCGAGCGGCATCGCGCAGCGCCGCGTTGACGGTCTCGCTGAGGCCCTTAGTCCCCAGCTCCCGCCGCGCGGCGGCAAGCGCGAAGGCATCTACATCAACGGTGGTGCGGGTCATATGCATCATGTTAATGCATCAGATGCAGCCCTCCGCGCGACTCCCCGAGAGCTCCGGGTGCGAGTGCTGCCCTGAGTCGCGGAACTTTGCGTTCGAAGATCGAACGTGCTCACCACCAGCGACGGTCGTCGCCCTTGTAGTCGTGCTTGGGGGCGATCACGAAGCCCACTCCGATGATGATGATCGCGGCGAGGGCGATCCAGCCGACTACCTGGATCACGGTCCCGGTGTGGCCGGGGACCAGCAGGCCAGTAACGATCGTGGCGACGACAGCCGCCAGCAGAAGCAGCGAGAACTTGCTGATCCTGCCGATCGGGCTACGCATCAGTCGACCTTCCCCTGCCGCATCGGCACAGCCTAGCCGCTGTCCTCCTCGGTCAGCGCCCGTCGCAGGCACTCGTTGAAGGGCTCCGGGGAGACGGCGAAGGGCTCGGCGCCGCTCGGGTCGGTGACGACCGTCGGCGTGGTCAGGCCCTCGACCAGCGGCCGGGCGACGGCGACGTCGACCGGGGTGACCAGGCCCAGCCATAGAGAGGAGAGCCAAGGACTGATGAAGGGAGCGGGGAGCCGGCGGGGCGGGCGTTTGCCCATCGCGATCGCCATCCGGTCCATCATCTCCGAGAAGGTGAGGACGTCGGGGCCGCCGATCTGGACCTCGCTGCCGCTCGACTCGGGCACCCCGGGGGCACGGCGCAGGTACTCGACGACGGCGTCGATCCCGATCGGCTGCGTCGGCGTGCGCAGCCAGCTCGGCGTGATCATCACCGGCAGGCGCCCCACCAGGTAGCGCATCGTCCGGTAGGACTCGCTGCCGGCGCCGACCACCATCGCCGCCCGGAAGTAGGTCAGGGGCGGGCCGTCCTCGGCAAGCACCAAGGCGGTCTCGTGGCGGCTGCGCAGGTGCTCGGATGCGGACTCCTCGCCGAGGCCGCCGAGATAGATCACTCGCTCGACGCCCTCGCGCTTGGCCATCCGGGCGAAGTTGGCAGCGGCGGCTCGCTCGCGCGCCGCGAAGTCACCACCGCCGGCCATCGCGTGGACCAGGAAGTAGGCGACCTCGATGCCCTCCCCCGCCCCCTCAAGGCTGTCGGGTTCGGTGACATCGCCGACGTGGAGCTCGCAGCCCGCCTGCTCCAGCGCCGACGCTCGCGATGCATCGCGCACGAGGCAGCGGACCGGGACGTCGTCCTCTCGCAGCCGCCGCGCCAGGCGGCCGCCGACGAACCCCGTTGCTCCCGCGATCAGAGTGCGACTGGCGATGCAATCACCGTACCCGGCAGGCGCCGACTGTAAGACTGGACCGGTGGCGGAGCATCTCCTCGAACGGAGCCAGCGCGTGGAGGTGCCCGCCGAGCAGGCCTTCGGCCTCTACGCCGACGCCCACAACCTCGAGCCGATGACCCCGCCCTGGCTGCACTTCCAGGTGACGACGCCGGGCGAGATCCGGATGGCCGCCGGTGCACTGCTCGACTACCGGCTACGGCTGCACGGCATCCCGATCAACTGGACGACCCGGATCGAGACCTGGGAGCCGCCCCACCACTTCGTCGACACCCAGCTCAAGGGCCCCTACTCGCTCTGGCACCACACCCACGAGTTCGAGGCCGACGGCGGGAACGCGACCGTCATCCACGACCGCGTCCGCTACTCGATCCCGTTCGGCCCGCTCGGCGAGCTCGCCGAGAAACTCTTCGTCCGCCGCGACCTGCGGCGGATCTTTGACTACCGCGCCGAGGCGGTCGAACGCCTGACCGGCCCGGCGGCCGCCTGAAGGGCCGCTCCTACCTCGGCGGCGGAGTGGTCCTCCAGCGCCGACAGAATCGCCAGCAGCTGATCGGCCTCCGGCTCCGCCAGCAGCAGCGAGGCGTTGCGGAGGAACTTCGCTCGCACCTCGCTCTCGCTGAGCGGGTTGGCGGGGGTGCCGCGCGGTCGCAGCACCCGCGCCGCGTACTTGCGACCCCCGGCCCGAGCCCTCACCCCGCCCGAGATGTCTCCCCCACCCGCGCCAAAGTCGACCACCTCGTAGCTGACCCTGGCGGCGAGATCGAGCACCCGCTCGTCGCCAATCGCCTCCCCGGTGAAGGAATCGAGGCCGAGCTCGCCGCGGACCAGCAGGGCGCCGATGCAGTACGGGAGGCTGAACTTGGCCTCATAGGGAGTGGCCGGGCGCAGCTTGCGGTCGGCCGGCTCGAGCACGAGCCCGATCGCGAGGTCGCCGGCGACCTCGGCGACGATCTCCTCAACCCCGTCGGGGCCAAGGCCGCTCTCCCGGACCGCATCGAGCACAGCGTGCCCGAGGTGGCATGACGGGTAGGCCTTGAAGGCGATCAGGGTCGTCTCCCAGCGCGAGCCGAGCTCGGCCGTCAGCGCCACTTCGTCGAACTCCCCGACATGGGAGGCGAGCAGGCCGAAGCGACCCTCGAGCACGCTGGCGGGACCGGTAGCGCCATGCGCCGCCAGCGCCGCCGCCGTGATCCCTGCGTGCGCCGCCCAGCCCGCGTGCAGCGGCTTGGTCTGTGAACCGTCGGCGAGGTACTCCATCAGCCCCGATGCCTGGCTGCCGGCGATCCCGAGTGCGTTGGCGGTCTGCTCGGCAGAGAGACCGCGCAGGCGGGCTGCCGCGGCGGTGGCGGCAAAGACACCGCAGACCGAGGTCGGGTGAAAGCCCTTCAGGTGGAGCGCCCCCGGCGCGGCGAGGCCGACCCGGGAGGAGATCTCATAGCCGGCGATCGCTGAGGCGAGGAGCTCCGCCCCCGATGCCCCGCTCGCCTCGCCAGCGGCGAGCACGGTGGCGCCGACGACGACGCTGGAGTGGATCAGCGTTACCTCATGGGTGTCGTCGAAGTCGAGCGCGTGCATCGTCGCGCCGTTGGCCAGCGCCGCGGCGCCGGCGCCGATCCGTCGCGGCAAGCCGAACGCACTCGACTCCTCCGGCCCGCCCATCTCCAGGGCGACCGCCCGTGCCGCCTCCATCTGCCCGAAAGCTAGCCCGGCGAGCCCGGTCCCAACTGCGTCAAGCAGGTGTAGCTTCGCCGCCGCGACGACCTCGGGCGGGACGTCCGTGATCTCCAACCCAGAAGACCACTCGGCGAGTCGCTCGGCCGCGTACACGCCCTCAGCCTACGGCCCGGGATCAGCGGGCGGGCAGACGCAGCGTCGCCGCTTTGGACGTCACCCGGGACAGTCCGTTGCCGTCGTGCACGGTGGCGGTGATCACCGCCTTGATCGTCTTGCCGGCCTGCAGCGCCTGCTTGGCCGATTTCACCAGCGGCACCTTGAGCCTCCGGGAGGCTCCGGGCGCGAGGCCGGAGAAGCTGACGGAGCCGAGAACGGTCGCCTTCTTGGCCGCGACGCGGGCTTTGCCCCCGTTCGATTGGGTGATCACGACTTTGCCGCCGCAGGCGTTGACGGTGACCGGCGCGCAGACGATTTCGAAGCGGACCTTGCTGCCGTTCGGGTCGAGCTTCGGGCTCGCCAGCGCGGCCAAAGTCGCCGGCGAGGGTGGTGGCGTCGAAACGATCGTCGTGCCCGTGCCCGTGCCCGTCGTCGGCGGCGTACTGCTGCCGCCGCCCGGGCCCGGACCTGGCCCCGGTCCGGGTCCGGATTCGCAGGCACTCGGCAGTCCGTCGAGCATCGAGGTGTAGAGCTGGCCGGCGGGGCTGGTTCGCGCCCAGGCGACGACCGCCTTGCCCGTGCAGTCGGTCGCGATCGAGGGGGTCAACCGGACCCCGCCGGAAGTGTCCAGCTGCTGAGGCGAGCCGAAGGCGCCGGCCGCCGGGGCGTCGAACATGTACAGACCGAAGGCCGAGATCTGGTCCGGGACGACGGCGAGGTGAGCTGCTCCCGCGTCGTTCAGCGCCGCCGCCGCGGCGATGGTGGTCGGGTCGAGAGGCAACGCAGTCAAGTTCGGGAAAGTGGCGCCCACCCCCGCGCTCAGCACCATCGTCGAACCATCGGCGGCGACCGCAATGCGACCGTTGCGCAGGGCGAAGAAGGCCCCGACGCTCATTCCCAGCGAGTTGGCCGAGCCGAACGCCGACCCGGTCCCGAGGCGCATCTGCGTTTCCCGCTGCTGGTTGACGCAGGCGTTGGTTTCGGTGCAGCTGCCGCCGGTCACAATCGAGCTTTCGAGGCCGCGGAGCTCGATCGCGCTCTTGCTGTCGGTCGGGGAGCTCGCGAGTTCGAGCAGCCGCCAGCTCGGCATTCCACCGGCGGGCGCCGCGAGCCGGCCCACCGCCGGCCGCGGCGTGATGTCGACCGTGCCGCTGCCACTGCTGGCGCGGACGCCGCAGAGGGCGATCTCGAATTCGGGGTCCAAGGCTCCGGTCTGCTTCCAGGAGCCGTAGTCGTCACTCCAGGCCGCGACCGGAGTCCCGTCGGAGAGGATCGCCGCCCGCAGGTCGGTCGGGCAGCCCGAGTATTTGTAGCCACTCCCCGGCGGCGAGCTAGGAATCTGCGGTTCGGGCGTGGTGATGTCGGCGAGTTTGGTCGGCTCCAGTGGCCAGGCGCCGCCAGGACCGGGAACCGAGACGACAACCTGGTTCGGCGCGTTGAGGACATGGGTCGCGCCTTCCGATTTGCGCGCCCAGACGACGGCGGCATCCCCTTTCTCGTCGATTACCGGGATCGGCGCGTCAAAAGTAGTCGACGCGGTCGAGTCGAGCAGGGTGGTGGCGCCCCAGGCACCGCCGGCCGGCTTGAAGGCGGCGAAGGTCTTCGCCGGCGACCCCTGCGACCAGGTGACCAAGGCCGCTCCCGAGCTGCTCAGGGCCCAAACCCCGGTCGGCGGAGCAGCGGTGATTTTGGTGATCGTCACCCCCGTTCCCGACCACCCGCTGGCGGCCAGGGTGCGGCTGACGTAGAAGGAGCCGGAGCCTGGGCCCGGACCGAGACCGCCGCCGCCGGTCGCGATCCCGAGATCGATCGTGCCGGTGTCCTCGACCGCGACCTTCAGCGCCCGTTCGGAAGTGAAGCTTTTCACCTGCTCTTTTTCCGACCAGACGGCATCAGCACTGGCAGCGGGCAGGGCGAGCAGCGCGAATAACGCCCCGGTCAGGGCAATGTGAGGACGAGTCACCGCGCGATTCTTTCATTGCACCCCGGACGAGTCCATACAGCAAATTACGTAAATCGGGATAGGGTGAGGACATGGCAGTCAAACTCCATCGCTGCAGCCTTGGCTGGCTGAAGATCGGCGCTCACCCCTGCTGGACCGTGCAGAAGGCGCTCGATGAGCAAGGGGTCGAGTACGAAGTGGTGAAGGGACCGTTGCGGAACCGCTCGGCAATGGAGGATCTCTCCGGGCAGCCCAAGTACCCGGTGATCGAGTTCGACGACGGTCGCGTCTACCGCGAGGAGTCGAAGGACATGGTGGCGCGGATCGAGACCGGCAAGCTGTTCGACGATCCCGCTGCGCCCACCGCCTGAAGCGGACTCAGGCGCCGCCGAGGGCGCGATCGATGAAGGGGCCGAGCAGGTCGGCCATCGCCGCCGCGGTCGTCTCCGGCGCCTCGCTCGGCGTCGTGATGTAGCTGATCGCCAGCCGCACCAGTGCTTCGGCGAGCAGGTCGACGTCGGCTTTCGGGGCCTGCTGCCAGCCCTGCTCGATCACCCCGGCAAGGCGGGCGGTGGCCCAGCTGACGACCGGCAGTCCCTGGGTGGTGACGAACGGGAGCATGCCGCCGGTGCCGTCGTCAGAGAGCAGAATCCGGATCAGCGGATCCTCACCGGCGGTGCGCAGGAACAGCTCCAGGGCCGCGCCGACCGCCGCCCGCGGGTCCTCGGTGTGGGCCAGGACCGCCTTCTCGACCTCGTCGAGGAAACGCTCGCCGACGTTGATCACGAAGGCGAGTCCGAACTCACTGCGGTTGCCGAACTCCTTGTAGAGGGTCTGGCGACTGACTCCGGCGGCAGCGGCGATGTCCCCCATCGTCACCTCCGACCAGGGTCGCACCTCGAGCTGTTCGCGGGCGGCGTCGAACAGCGTCTGCCGCAGCAGCTCCCGGGCCGCCTCCTGGTACGGGGTGCGCGTGCTCGCCATCGCCCCCATCGTCGCAGCGGCAGCGGTCAAGCGTCCTCGGCGGGCTCGAAGTCGACCTTGTCGCGAACGCCGCAGTCGGGGCAGGCCCAGTCGCCGGGGACGTCGCTCCAGGGAGTCCCCGGCGGGAACCCCTCGCGCGGGTGGCCCGCCTCCTCGTCGTAAACGTAGCCGCAGCTGGTGCAGACGAAGCGGCTCATGAGGTCGCACCCACCCCTGCCGTGGAGCCGCCGGCCCCGTAGCGGGCCAGCACCTGGCGGCGCTTGCGGGGCTGGATGTTGGCGCGGGTGACGTCGCCGTCGAAGTGATCGAGCAGGCGCGGGTCCATCACCCGCCGCCAGAGTGGCGGGAACCAGGCGAGGACGATCATCCCGGCGTAGCCGGTGGGCAACTGCGGCGCCTCGTCAACGTGGCGCAATGCCTGGTAGCGCCGGGTCGGGTTGGCGTGGTGGTCGGAGTGGCGTTGCAGGTGGTAGAGGAGGACGTTGGAGGCGACGTTGTTGCTGTTCCAGCTGTGCTCGGGCAGGCAACGCTCGTAGCGACCGTCGTCGCGCTTGCCGCGCAGCAGCCCGTAGTGCTCGAGGTAGTTGACGACCTCGAGCAGCGAGAATCCGATCACCGCCTGGATCAGGAGGTAGGGCAGGACGACCGGGCCGAAGGCGACGGCGAGCGCGGCAAAGAGGACGACAGTCATCGCCCAGGCGGTGAGGATGTCGTTGTGGGGACCCCAGTGGGACTTGCCAAGGCGGTCGAGCCGGGCGACTTCGATCCCCCAGGCCGACCGCAGGCTGCCGAAGACGGTGCGCGGCAGGAAGGCCCAGAAGCTCTCCCCTAGGCGCGAGCTGGCCGGGTCCTCGGGGGTGGCGACGCGAACGTGGTGGCCGCGGTTGTGCTCGATGAAGAAGTGGCCGTAGCCAGTCTGGGCGAGGGCGACGCGGGAGAGCCACTTCTCCGAGCTGGCCCGCTTGTGGCCGAGCTCGTGGGCGGTGTTGATCGCGATCCCGCCGACGACGCCGACGGTCAGCGCCAAGCCGATGCTTTCCAGCACCGAGAGGTCGCCGCTGCCCCACTCCCAGCAGGCGAAGATCAGGCCGGCGTACTGAATCGGAATAAAGACGTAGGTGCACCAGCGGTAGTACCGATCCTGCTCGAGCCACTTGAGAACACTGTCGGGCGGGTTGCTGGCATCGACACCGACGACCATGTCGAGCAGCGGGAAACCGACGAAGACCAGCAGCGGCCCGATCAGCCAGAAGCCGCCGAAGCCGGTCAGCTCGACCCAGAACCAGGCGATGAAGGGCGCCAGTGGGATCAGGATCCCGAGCAGCCAGGCATAGCGCTTGCCGTCCTTCCAGCTCGCTGGGTTGACCTCGACGTCGTCGTCGTGGTGATGGTGATGCCCGTGCTCGTCCTCGAACACGTTCCCTTCCGCGTGCGCCTCCATGCGTCCTCCCTTGTCAAATCGAAGACTGAAGTTCGCAGTATTGACAAAGAAGACGTTTTTGTCAACCGCCAATACAGACGCAGCCAAAATGACAACCGGCGCGGGCACAAAAAAGCCGCCATGCGGCGGCAGAAAGCGGAAAACGGTAAGCCTGGCTAGATCTTCAGCAGGACGAAGGTGTTGAGGACCCAGATGATGCCGAAGAAGACGGTGGCACGATCGAGGTTGCGCTCGACCATCGAGCCGCCGCCAAGCGAACTGCCGCCGCCGCCGATGCCGAAGGCACCGGAGAGGCCCGCGTCTTTGCCCGAGTGCAGGAGCACGAGGAAGATCAAGACGACGGAGATGATCACCTGGAGAACGCCCAAAATCGTGTACATCGTTCGAGAAGTCTAGCCCTGCTCGACTTTTTCCGGCGTCTTCCCCGCCCCATTGCCGTTGACGCTGTCGAGGATCTCGACCGCTTCGCGGCGCAGCTCGGCATCGATCGCGGCGAAGTCCTCGTCGGAGAGCTTGCCGGCAGCGTGGTCGAGCTCGGCGTCGCGGATCTCGCGGTACTTGGCTTCCTTCAACGCGTCGGCCTCGGTGCGGATGAGGGCGCCGCGACGGCGGCCGCGGCTTGGCCAGACCGCGATCAGGGCTCCGGCGAGGGCGATCAGGCCGCCAATCCACATCCAGGTGACGAGCGGGTTGACGATCACCTTGAAGGTCACCGGTAGGTTTTCACTGGCGTAGGCATGGGCGATGTTTTCAGCCGACTGCGACTGCAGTTTGCTGATCGTTTCCAGCGCCACCGGCCGCAGGCGCGGGTTGTCGCGCGCCGCCAGCATCAGGCCGGCCAGGTTTTTGCACTGCGGCGGCGTCCCCGGCGCGCCGCGCAAGCATTCGGTGAAGCCCTGATCAGCGCCCCGGACGCGGCGCATGACGCCGCTGATGTCCGGATTCGGCGCGATCCAGAAGTCGCGGGCGAGGCCGGCGTCCAAGCCAACCTCGCTGGTCGCCTCACCGTCGAAGAAGCTGGCCAGGGTGCCGGTGCCGACTTCGCCCCCGGTCGGGCGGAAGAAGCGGCGGCTGGGCCGCAGGCTGGCGACGAGCTTGCCGTCCTTTTCGACCCGGATCCGGTCGGCGAAGGTGAACTTCTCGCTGTCGACGCTGACTTCGGGCTTCACGTAGGTGACGGTGTAGCCGGCAACGACGGTGCTCTCGCCCGGCTTGAGGACGACGTCGCGGTTGGTCTGGAAGCTGGAGGAGGCGGCAATCCCGATCAGGATCACGGCGATGCCGAGGTGGACGATGTAGCCGCCGTGGCGGCGGCGGTTGCGGGCGACGACCGCGATCGTCGCGCCGGCCATCGAGCCCCCGGACACCTTGCGCCGCGCCGCCGCGCCGTTCCAGAACTCCTGCCCGAGGCCGGAGATTGCGAAGGCGGCGAAGACGAACAGCGCCAGTGCCCACGGCTTGTGGGCGACATCGCTGAAGATCAGCAGCCCGACCAGGGTGACGGCAGCGACCGCCAGCGGCAGGCGGAAGACGCGCCTGGCCGAGGCCCAGGTCACCCGCCGCCAAGCGAGCAATGGCCCGATCCCGGTGAAGAGCACGAGCAGAATCGCCAATGGCGTCGTGTAGCGGTCAAACCAAGGCGCCGCCAATGAGGCCTTGTTGCCGGTGAAGAGTTCGGAGATCAGCGGGAAGAAGGTGCCCCAGAAGATCACCGCGGTCAGACCGACCAACAAGAGGTTGTTGATCAGGAAGACCGACTCGCGCGAGACCAGCGAGTCGATCCGCTTCTCCGATTTAAGGTCGTCGAGGCGGGAGACGATCAGCAGCGTCGAGCCGATCACGACGACTCCGATCAAGCCGAGGATGTAAGGGCCGACGGTGTTGTCGCCGAAGGCGTGAATCGACTGCAGGACGCCGGAACGGACCAGGAACGTCCCCAGCAGCGCCATCGAGAAGGTGCCGACGACGAGGCAGGCGTTCCAGGCTTTCAGCATCCCCCGCTTCTCCTGGACCATGATCGAGTGCAGGAAGGCGGTGGCGAGCAGCCACGGCATCAGCGCCGCGTTCTCGACCGGGTCCCAGGCCCAGTAGCCACCCCAGCCGAGCTCGGTGTAGGACCAGCGGGCGCCGAGCAGGAGGCCGAAGCCGAGGAAGGTCCAGGCGATGAGCGCGAACTTGCGGGTCGAGCGGATCCACTCGGCGTCGAGGCGGCGGGTGACGAGGGCGCCGATCGCGAAGGCGAAGGGGACCGTGAAGGCGACGTACCCCGAGTACAGCATCGGCGGGTGGATCATCATGCTCGGGTGCTGCAGCAGCGGGTTGAGCCCGATCCCGTCGGTCGGGTTGCCGGGGCTCGCGGCGAACGGGTTGACGTCGGGCGCGAACAGCATCAGGCCGGTGAAGAAGGCGGCGACGCCCATCAGCACCGCGGTCGCATAAGGGACGATCTCGCGCAGCTTGTTGCGGGTCGTGTAGAGGGCGATGGTGGAGGCGATCGAGAGCACCCAGGCCCAGAGCAGCAGCGAGCCTTCCTGACTCGACCACATCGCCGCCAGCTTGTAGAAAGGCGGCGTCTCGATCGAGGAGTGCTGCTGGACGATGTTGAAGCTGAAGTCGTTGCCGGCGAAGGCGATCTCGATGATCACCACACAGGCCGTCAGTAGGCCGCAGAAGGCGTAGACGGTGCGGCGCGAGAGCTCGACCCAGCGGCGCTCGCCCTTGCGACCGGCGAGAGCGACTACAGCAGCGAAGACGGCAGCGAGAAAGGCCAGCGCCAGCAGGACGCTGCCGAGGCTAGCCATCGCTTTTGGTCGTGAACTTCGAGGGGCACTTGGTGATCAGGGTTTCGGGTTCGCCGACGAAGGTGCCGCTCTTCATCGCGCCCGTCAGGACGATCTCACGGCCGCCGCGGAAGGGGTCCGGGACGGTGCCGGTGTAGGTGACCGGCAGGCTCTCACTTTCTCCTTCGCGGTCCTCGACCCGGAAGGCGATGCCGTTTCCCTGCTTCTCGATCGAGCCGGGAACGACGCGGCCGGTCATCTCGTAGCTGGTGCCGGGGGCGGCACTGAGCAGCTGTGAGGGCTCCTTCGCCTCGGTCGAGGCGGAGAAGGAGGTGTAGATCAGCGCCACCGCGAGCAGCACGGCCACGCTGAGCGCCACGACCAGTCGGATAGTGCGCTTGCGTGCAGGATCCACGTTCGCGGGATTATCGCAAGACCAGCCCCCCGACCGGCGTTCGCACTTTTGATCGCTATGCGGCAATAACTGCGAACGCATGGGAAGATCGACGGGATGGCAGACGAACCAGTCCTCCTCATCACCGGTGCCAGCAGTGGGATCGGCGCCGCGACCGCGCGCGCGGCGGCCGGCAAGTACCGGCTGGTGCTGGCGGCGCGGCGGATCAAGGAGCTCGACGTGCTCTCGGGCGAGCTGGGCGGGACCGAGCGCGCCCTGCCGGTCCGCTGCGACGTCACCGAGTGGGACCAGGTCGAGGCGATGGCCAAGGCCGCGCTCGACCACTTCGGCCGGATCGACGCCGTCTTCGCCAACGCCGGCTTTGGCGCCAAGCGCGGCTTCCTCGAGGAGTCGCCGGAGTTCTGGCGCTCGATGGTCCTCACCAACGTCTACGGGGCGGCGCTGACGATCCGCGCCACCCTCCCCCACCTGCTCGAGCGCGGCGACGGTCACTTCCTGATCACCAGCTCGATCGCCGGCCGCCGGGCACTGCCCGGCTCGCTTTACTCAGCGACCAAGTTCGCAGCCACGGCAATGGGCGAGAGCCTGCGCGGCGAGCTGCGCCAGATGCACGAGAACACGGCGATCAAGGTGACGCTGATCGAGCCGGGAATGACGGACACCCCGTTCTTCGACAACAGCCCCGGCGACGCCGCCCTGCGCGACAGCGACATCGCCAAAGCAGTGATCTACGCGCTGGAGCAGGGCCCCGGGGTCGACGTCAACGAGATCCTGATCCGGCCGACGAGCCAGCCGATCTAGCCGCAGTACGGCGGCGAGTCGCGCTCGATGTATTTGCCACACCAGGGTGTGGTCAATGCGACGAGCGGCCGCCGAGCAGAGCGCGGACCGCGCCGAGGTAGGCGCGGAGGGCCAGGCGCGCCGGCAGCGTGCGGGCGGCACCGGCGATGAACGGCGAATCGAGGTCGGCGGTCAGCCAGGAGGCGAACTCGGCGCTGCTGACGGCGCGGGTGCGCTGGATCCGGCGCCGCTCGACCAGCAGCCGCGGCAGCCAGCGCATGGCTTCCAGGTTGGCGGCCAGCTTCTGGCTCCCCCAGCCGCTGCCGGCGGAAACGGCGAAAAGCGCCAGCTCGGTCGCCAACAACGCCGGCGCCAGCAGGGCCAGCAGCGCCGCCGGGTAGTCGCGGACGAGGAAGGCGAGCCGGTTGCGCTCGAGCCAGCGCCACTTGTGATCGCTGCCGCCGAACTCGTAGTCATGGGCGACCACCGCCGCCGGCTCGATCCCGAGCGTGTCGCCGCGCAGGCGCAGGCGCAGCGAGAGGTCGACGTCCTCGTGGTAGAGGAAGAAGCTCTCCGGAAAGCCGCCGAGCTCGCGCCAGGTCGTGGCCGGGATCGCCAGGCAGGCGCCGGAGAGGCAGACGACCTCATCTGCCGCCGGCGCCTCCGCGATCGGGCGGCCGTGACCGCCGGCCCAGACGATGCCGGTGAAATGGACTGGGTTGCCGGCGGAGTTGATCTCGCTGCCGTCGCCGTTGGCAATCAGCGCCTGCCAGGCCGCCCAGCCCCGCCCCTCGCGCCAGGGGCGGCGGATCCCCTCCCCCCAGCCGGGCTGTGGGACCGCGTCTGGGTTGAGCAGGACGAGGAGGTCGCCGCGGGCTTCCTCGGCGCCACGGTTACAGCCGGCGGCGAAGCCGACGTTGCGCCCCATCTGCACCAGCCGCGCCCCCGGCGCCAGCTCGGCGACGACCGCGGCGGAATCGTCGCCGGAGTCGTTGTCGACGACGATCAGCTCGTCGCCCTCGTCAAGCTCCGCCAGCAGTGCCGGCAGGGTTCGCCGCAGCTCCTCGCTGGAGTTCCAGGCGACGATCAGGACTGAGAGCGACGGGCGCACCGGCGCGGAGGCTATTCGCCTGTCCGCGCCGGTGCCCCAGGATGCATGTCGCCTGCTCTATTTGCCCCCGCCGCAGCCCTTGATGTTGAGCGGGAAGCGGTTGTTGACGACCTTCTTGCCGTTCTGGCCTTTGATGTTGAGAACGGCCCGTTGCTTTTCCTTGCAGGTGTTGGTCGAGTTGACGAGCAGGCTCTTCTTGCCGGCCTTCATGTTGAGGATGAACTTCGTCACCGGCACGTCGGGCGTGTTGTTGAACACCGTCTTCAGGCCACCCCGCTTGGCGCTGATCACGCCGTGTAGCTGGATGTTCACCTGCCCTCGCAGGTCGGCGACCAGGTCAGGCAGTTCGTGACCGCCGGGGACGAGGTACACCTGACCCTTGAGCTTCTTGCTGAGCAGCGGCGACTTCGCTTCCGCGTTGCCGTAGACGGAGCTCTTCGGGCATTTGCGTTCGGCCAGCTGCGGCCGGGTGCAGACGGTGCCGATGTGGCTGTTGTCGAGGAACAACGAGTGCGGCAGCGTCAGCGCCGTGCGGGCGATGTTGGCCTGGCCCTTGCCGGCTTCGAGGACCGCCCGGATCTGCGGGTTCTTCGCCCGCGTGGTCGGGCCGGTCAGCCGGATGTGGAACTTCGGCTTGAAGCCGAGCTTGTTACAGGCGCTCGCCTGGAACGGGTAGCTGACCGCGTAGGAGCTCCACGCCGCTTGACTGGCGGGGTTGGCGCCGCCACCGTTGATCGTTCCGGTCGTGGCCTGCCTGGAGCAGTTGGTCGGATTGATCATGAACTGGTTGCGATCGATGTCGAATTTAATCGAGCGGATGTCGAGCTTGACTCCGCCGAACACGTTCGGGATCGGTTCCGAGACGGCGTTGATCTGGGCGGTCGTCGGGTCGACGTTGACCGAGACCCGGACGACGACGTTGCCGAGGTCGTATGGGCCGGCGATCGCCGGAGTAATCACCGCTAGCGAGAGCGTCGAGCCGTGGAGCGGCCCGGCGAGGTACACCTTGCCGGGCAACGACAGCGGCGCCCCGCCGCTGCCGGCCGCGGACGTCGTCGTCCCGATCTGACTTGCCGACGAGCAGCTGGGAGCGGCCTGCTCGGCGGCGCCGCTGATCACGCGCGCGTTGTTGATCGCGGCCTCCGGGCAGTACGGGATCCCGGCCAGTTTCCCGGTCAGACCCTTCGGCAGGGTGGCGTTGACCAGTTTCACCTCCTGCTGACCGTCGACCCGGGCGACGTTGACCCGGAACGGGCTGTAGGCGCCGGCCTTGGCGTTGTCGACCGTGGCCGAGTAGCCAGGCGTGAACGGCCGCTCGGCCAGCGTTTTCGGGCAGTTGCCACCACCCGGGTAACCGGTCAGGGCGAACGACTGACTCGGGGTCGCGTTCGCTTGTCCCGACCACGGCGTCAACAACGTTTTCGTCGTGTTCGGCCCACAGGTGGGAGGCGAGGTCAGCGTCCCTTTGTCGCCGCCGAAGAAATGCAGGCGGAAGTTGCGGAAGGTCGCCTGCGGGTTTTCATCGACGATCGCAGTCAGCTGGCCGGTGGCCGAATCGGGGAACACTTTCCCGATCAACCGCACGTTGACGCCATACCTAGTCGAGAACGCGTGGATGAAGATCCGGAACTGTTCACCGGTGTCGGCGGCCGTGGGTCCGTTTTTCAGCGGTTCGCCGACGTAGACGTCTCCACCGATCGAGTTCGGCGGCAGACCCGGTGCCTGCACCTCGACGGTGCCGATCTTCGACGCCGCCGGGCACCCGATCGGGTTGTTGGTGTGGTACCCGAACTGAGCGGTGGTGCAGGCCTGGAGGCCATTGCCGGACGCCGGGTTGATCCCCATCCCTTCCGGCAGCACCACCGTTGCCGTTTTCAGGTAGGAGTTGGCGATCGGGTCTTCCGGATCGAAGGGGACTCCGACGTCGACCGTGGTCGGTTCCGGTGAGTCAACGTTTTTCGGCCCGTTCGGAGTGACCGCGATTTCCGGATCGAACGGAACCGCGTTGCAACCGGTGGCTCCGGTCGGCGTCGTGTACGAGGCCTGCGTGTCCGTCTGACTCGCTTCGAAGGGCGGGCCCTGCGACTGGAGGTGCAGAACCGAGGTCTGACCGCCGGCGCAGTTGCTCGGCATGGTCAGGTAGGTGCCGTTGGCGAACGGGTTGAGGTTGGTCGCCCCTTTCGCCGAGAAGAAGACGAGTCGCGACTCGATGATCGGCGGACTCGTCGTTGAGGGCGCATGGATGTCAGAAATGGTGAAGGTGACGTGCTGGTCGACCGGGCTGAGCGAGCCGACGATGTAGGTCGGGCCTGCCGCGGTGTTGAAACCGACCATCGAGGGGGCGCCCTCGAATGGCACCAAGTTGTAGACCGGCAGCGCCACTCGTGCCTGGATGCATTCACCTTCCGGGAAGGTCGGTGCCAGTTTTTTGCATTCTTTTTCCGCCGGTTCCCCTACTTTCGGTTCCGGTGACTGACCGGAAACGGTCAGATAGTTGACCCCAACCAGACTCTGCGGCGGACAGGCAACCGCTTCGATCTGGGTGACCGTGCACTGGGGCAGCGCTTCGGGGTTGACGCTGAGGCCTTCGGGCGTGTCGACGACGATCTCTTTGATGAAGGCCGTCGGGAAGCCAGAGAAGGCTGCAAACGGTCCCGCGTGCGGAGTCGTGGTCAGCTTGAAATCGGTGATCCCGAAGTTCGGGTGACCTGCCGCCTGCGTGAAGTGTTTTTCTCCGGTCGAGCCGAGGCACTGAGCCGAGGACGCCAACGGCGCGGCGAATTCGAAGCCGACTTCTTTCCCGGCTTCACCGAATTTTTCCGGTAGGGGAGCCGGCAGGTCGGCGTTTTCTTTGCAGGTCAGCGATTCCCATTTCTGGGTCGAAATTGCTCCTTGCGCACTCGCCGCGAAGACGAGCACCCCCAGAACGAATGCACTGAGCAAGACCATCGAGCGCCTAACCATTAACCAGTCCCTCCTCGTTTACGCATGAGCGAAATCGCCGCCCCTGCGTGGCGCCCTGGTGCTAACCCAAACTGCAAACGGAGCCTTTCCCAAAGCTCCTCTCCCACTAGCGACCTTAGCCGGTCACCCAGCCGGGAAGCAAGTCAAGCATGCTCAGTGCTTGTGCTTCTTACCTTGCTTTTTCTGTTTTTTGCCGCAGGGCGTACGCAGTTTCTGCTTGCGATTGGCCTTCTTGCCGTTCTGGCCTTTGATCTTGACGATCGCCCGCGGCGGCTCTTTGCAGAGGTTGGTCGAGGCGACGAGGAGGCCGTGCTTGCCACCCGGGAGCGTCAGGACGAACTTGTCGACTGGGACGTCGGGGATGGTGTTGAAGGTGGTGCGGATGCCGCCTTTGAAGCTGTCGATCACACCGACCAGGTCGATGTCGACCTGACCTTCGAGGTGGGCGACCATGTCCGGCAGGGTGTGGGCCGGGTTGGAGCGCAGCACGACCGGCCCTTCGAGCGGTTTGCCGAGCAGCGGCGTGAAGGCGCGCGCCTTGCCGTAGATCGATTTCTTCGGGCACGCGTTGGCGGCGAACTGGGGCCGCGTGCAGACGGTGCCGAGGCTCGCCTGGTCGAGGAAGATCGCGTGCGGGAGACCCACCGAGGCGCGGGCGATGTTGGCGTCACCGGCGCGGGCCTTGAGCGCCGCGCGCAGCCTCGGATGCTGATTGCGGTGGGTAGCACCGAATAGCCGCAGCTTCAGCTTCGGTTTGAACTTCAGCGCCTTACAGCCCTGGAGCTCAACCTCAGCCGAGACTTTGGCGGGCGCCCAGGCCGCTGGGTTGGTCGGGTCCGCCCCGCCTCCCAGCAGCACGCCGGCGGCCGCGTGTTTGGCGCAGTTGGTGCCGTTGAGGGTGAATTCCTTGCGGTTGATGTTGACGAAGATCGAGCGGATGTCGAGCTTGGCGCCGCCGAAGACATCGGGGATTTCGGTGTCGGGATTGATTTGCGCGGTTTCCGGGTCGAGCTTCAATGGCACGCGGACGACGACGGTGCCGAGGTCGAAGGGACCGGCGACGGCGGGCGTGATCACCGCCAGCGACAGCGGCGCTCCCTTATAAGGACCGGCGAGGTAGACGTCGCCGTCGATCTGCAGCGGCGATGGGCCGGTGCCGGCCTGGATCGTGGCGACGCCGACGTGGCTGTCGCCGGGACAGCTCGCTTTTTTCTTCTCGGCCGCGCCGGCGTTGGCGGCGGCATCGGCGATGTCGCCCGGCGGGCAGTAGGGAACGCCGGCCAGCTTCGCCGTCGCCCCCGGCGGCAGGTGGACGTCGATGCCCTTGAGCTCCTGCTGTCCCTGCGGGCGCGTCAGGTGGGCGGTGAAGGGCGTGTAAGCCAGCGCCTCGTCACTTCTCGGGGCCGCATCGAAGCCGGGCGCGAAGGCGCGTTCGGCCATCGTTTTCGCGCACGGCCCACCGCCGGGCGCGTTGGTCAGGACGATGCTCCCGGTCGGTCCCGCGGCTGCCTGCCCGGACCAGGGGGTGATCGCGGTGTTGATCGTGTTCGCGCAGATCGGCGGGCTGGTCAGCGGCGCTCTGTCGCCGCCGTTGAACTGCAGTGCGAAGGAGCTAAAGGTCACCTGCGGCGCGTCTTTGACGACAGCGGTAAGACGGCCCGTTTTGGCGTTGGCGAAGACGTTGCCGACGACCCGGACCGAGATTCCGTAGCGGGGCGACTCGGCGTCGATGAAGATCCGGTACTCGTTGCCCGATTCGGGATCACGGCTGAGCTGCTGGCCAAGGTAGACGGCGCCAGGCAAGGAGTTGGCCGGTAGCACCGGCGTCTGAATCGAGACGGTTCCGATCTGCGATTTCGCTGGGCAGGCGACCGGTGCGGTCTGCCCCTTGCCGAACTGGACATCGGTGCAAGCCACCAGCGGCTCCGCCGCCGAGGGGTTTAGGCCGGCGCCGAGCGGCAGTGAGACGGAGGCCTGTTTGACCGTCGAGGAGTTGATCGACATCGGGTTGCTCGGCGAGGACTGCGGCACATTCAGAGTCGCGGTGACCGCCGCGGGGGAATCGGTGACAGCACCGGCCGCCGCCGCGATGCTCGGGTTGAACGGGACTTTCTGGCAACCGTCGATTGCCTTCACCCGCCCAGGCCCGGCGGGGATCGTGGTCTGCGTGTCGGTCTGACCCGTGGTCGAGGTCAGCTGCAGCCCGGTCGAGGTGTCCCCGTTGCAGGGACTCGGGGTGGTGATGAAGCTGTTGCCCAGCGTGCCGTCGAAGACGAGCCGGTTGCGAACCAGCGGCAGCTGCGAGGGGACGTTTTCGATCGTGAATCCCTCGTGATAGTCGTGGGCCCAGTCGATGCTGGCGACCAGATAGACGTCGCCGAGGTTGACCAGGCCGAGACCGAGAAGCGAGAGTTCGGCGTGGAAGCCGAACAGTGCCGGGGTACCAGGGTCGGGCACGATGTTGTAGACGGCGAAGCTGACCGGAACCGGGAGCAGGCTCGAGACCGAATAGACGGTGCTGGTGCCGACTTTGCTCGCCGCGCAGGCGGCGATGTTCGTCTGGAAGGTCGCTTTCGGGCACTGCGGAACTGCCTGCGGGTTGACGTTGAGGCCCTCGGGAAGGTCGACCCGTACTTTCGAGAGCGTTCCTTCCGGGCTGCCGAGGCCATCCGTGTTGACTTCGAAGTCGGTGAGGCCGGCGGCCGGGTGACCAGCGGCCTGGGTGAAGAACTGAGCGTCAGGGCTCGAGTAGGTGCATTCGGGCAGATCGGAGGCGCAGGTGCCCGCTTCCCATTTCTTGATCCCGAAAGCAGCGCTGGCGCTGCTCGGCACCAGTGCTACCAGCAGCAGCACGACGCCCAGCGCGCCGACCATTCCTGCGATGCGTCCCCTCGGCCTCCTCATCGTCTCGCCTGGCTACCCCAGCCCTCGGGAAATCAATCCTTTCCCTTTCGCTTCTTCTTCTTTTCGCAGACCGGCATCCGCAGTCGCAGCTTCTTCTGCTTCAGCTTCTTGCCGTTCTGCGCTTCGAAGTTGACGAAGGAGAAGGCCGGTTTGGCGCAGAGGTTGCGGGAGTTTTCGAGCAGGCCCTTCTTGCCGCCTTTCATCACCAGCACGAACTTGCTCACCGGCACGTCGGGGACGAGCGGGAAGACGGTCTTGATCCGCGCCTTGGCGGAGCTGATTTCACCGCGCAGGCGGACGTTCACCTGCCCTTTGAGGTCGGCGAGGAGGTCGGGGATGCCGTGGTTGGACGGGACCAGGTAGACAGGGCCGGCGAGTTCGTCGTCGAGCAGAGGCGACTGCGCCCGAGCGTAGCCGTAGACCGCGCGCGCCGGGCAGTCGTTGGCGGCGAGTTTGGCTTTGACGCAAACGGTGCCGATGTGGCCCTGATCGAGGAACTCGGAGTGCGGCAGCGTCACCGCGGCGCGGCGGATGTTGGCGTCGCCGCCGCGGGCGGTAAGGACGGCGCGGAATTTCGGGTGGCCGGAGCGTTTCGCCGCCTTGCGGCCGCCGTAGAGGCGGGTCTGGAGCTTGGGCCGGAAGTTCAGCGCCTGGCAGTCGCTGGTCTGGAAGGGGACGCTGGCCGGGAAGGCGCTGAACACCGCTGGGTTGGCCGGGTCGGCGCCCCCGCCGCGCAAAGTGGCAACGGTGGCCAAGGGTTCGCAGCTGGTCGGGTTGAGCGTGAACTGCTTGCGGTCGAGGACGACGTCGACCTTGCGAACGCTGAGCTGGGTGCCACCGAAGACGTCTGGGATCGGGTCGGAGACGGCCCGGACCTGGGCCGTTTCCGGATCGACGAACAGCGCCACCCTCACCACGACCGTGCCGAGATCAAACGGTCCGGCCGTGGCGGGGGTGACAACTGCCAGGGAGAGAGGAGCCCCGTGGTAGGGGCCTGAGAGGAAGACTTTGCCGCCGATCGTCAACGGCGACGGCCCGGTGCCGGCAGCGACGGTCGCCGTGCCGACCAGGCTCTTGTCCGGACAGCTCGAGTCGGCCGCCTCGGCTTTGCCGGAGCTGGCGGCAGCAGCCGCCAGTTCCGGCGCTTTGCAGTAGGCGATCCCGGCCAGCTTGCCGGTCATGCCCGGCGGCAGCGCCACTTCGGCGCCTTTCAGCTCCTGCTGGCCATCGCCCCGCGCGATCGAGATCGAGACCGGGCTGAAGGCACCGGCCTTGGTCCCTTTCGGTCCGGCGCCGAAGGCGGGCGCGAACGGGCGCGCCGCCATCGTTTTCGAACAAGGGCCGCCAGCCGGAGCGCTCAGCAGGGAGAACTGAGCGCTGGGGCTGGCGGCGGTGGCACCCGTCCACGGAGCGATCGCTTCGGTCGACCAGGGAACGAGGGAGGTGGTCGTCGCGTTCGGGCCGCAGACCGGCGGGCTGCTGAGGACCGCCCGGGCGCCAGGGTCGAAGTCGAGGCGGAAGGAGCTGAATGGGACCTGCGGCGTTTCCGAGATCGTCGTCGCGAGCTGCCCGGTGACCGGGTTAGCGCGGACGTTGCCAACCAGGCGGGCGACGATCCCGTAGCGGGCCGATCCGGCTTCGATGAAGATCCGGTACTCGTTGCCGGAGGTGGGGTCGCGGCTGAGCTGCTGGCCAACGTAGACATTGCCGCTGAGGTCGCCTTCGGGCAACGGCGGCGATTTGATCGTCACCGTCCCGACCTTCGAAGCCGCCGGGCAGGTGCTGCTCAGCGCCCTAGTCCCCTTGCCGAACTGGGCGTCGGTGCAGGCCGCGAGTCCGTTGGCGGCGCTCGGATTGATCCCCATCCCCCCTGGCAGCGTCACCGTCGCTGCCTTCGTCACCGAGCTTTCCTGATTGCCGCCACCGCTGATGTGAGGGACCGTCACTTCGACCCCGGCGCCGGCGGGAGAATTGGTCGCCCCCGTTCCAGGCTGGACCTCGACTTTAGGTTGATAGGGAATCGTGTTGCAGTTTTTCGGTTCGGTCCCCGGCGGAATCGGCGACTCGAAGGGCGGGTTGGCGCTCTGCGGGAAGACGTAGCCGGCCTGTTTCTCTTCGGTGACCGAGGCGCCGAGCAAATAGGTCGAATAGATGCTGCCCGAGCGCACGAAGGCTTCGCCGAGGCAGGTGCTGGGGGTGGTGATGAAGGTGCCGTCGCCGGAGCGGCCGTCGAAGACCAGCCGGTTGTTGAGGAGTAGGCCTTTGAACAGCGGTTCGAGGCTGACCAGCGGCGGCAGCGCGATCGAGAAGCTCTCGTGGTAGTCGCTCTCGTAAGCGAGGTTGGCTTCGAGGTAGACGTTGTTGCCGGCCAGGTTGAGACCGAAGCGGGCGGGCTGCCCCTGTTTCGGCACGAGGTTGTAGACGGTCGCGTTGATTGGGCCGACCGGCGTTCCCAGGATCGGTGCCGCCCCGGTGACTTTGGCGGTGCCGACGGCCGACCCGGCGCAGAGGACGGTCGCGTTCAGTTCGAAGTCGGCGATCGGGCATTGATCGATCGCGCCGGGGTTGACGCTGAGTCCGACCGGCAGGTCGACGTAGACGTCTTTGGCTTCGCCGACGGGAACCGGTCCCATTGCCGCTTCCGTGTTCTTGATGATGAACTGGGTGAAGCCGACCTGGGGATGGGCGGCAGCCCCTTCGAAGAACTGATTCGGGGTTTCGACGCTGCAGGTCGGCGTGTCGGTCGTGCAGGTACCGGCCTGCCAGCCCGAATCGGCTTCCGGGTTGTGCGGATCGCTCGTGGCGATGATGCCGGCGGTGTCAGCCGCGGCGCCTGCGGGTACCAGTAAAGAAACCGTGACCGCGAGCACCGAGATGGCGCCGCCTGCCAGGCCTGATGGACCGTTCGGATTTCCCCTCCAAGGAAACATCCCATTTACGACCATACCCGATTTTAATGACTTGAGTCAATAATTTTTGGTAATCTCGTGCTCACGCCCCCCACGAATGGATACCCAGCCACCATGAACGGATACTCGAACGGACACGCAGGCAATGGCAACGGCGGCCACCGCGCCGCGGCAAACGGGAACGGGAACGGTGCCTCCTCGCTTCCGGTCAACTGGGAGCGACTGGCGCGAGCCACCGCGCATCCGCTGCGGGTCTCGATCCTCGAAATCCTCGGGATCGACGGCGGCCGCACGATGTCCCCGAGCGATCTCTGCCGCGAGCTCCAGATCCCGCTCAGCAACACCAACTACCACGTCACCGAGCTGGCCAAGGCGAACCTGATCGAACTGGTTCGCGAGCGCCAGGTGCGCGGCGCCACCGAGCACTTCTACCGCCTGCCGATCAGCGCAGCGAAGCCGAGTATGCCCGAGGCCGCGCAGCCGGCGCGGGAGCTCACGCTAGCGCTGCAGCGCTAGTCAAGACGAGACGATTCCCTGCCCGGGGTGGGCCGCCGCGACTATCGTTGGCGCATGCGGGGAATTGTGCTGCTGGCCTGTTTACTTGCGTTCGCCGCTGCGGCCAGCACCGCGACGGCAGCGGTCGTTCCGGTCGAAGGCAGCTGGCAAGCGGTGACCTCGGACGGGCTCCCGGTCTACTTCGACGTCAGCGCTGGACGCGTCGTCAACACCCGCTTCCACTTTCGCTGGGGCTTCTGCGGCACCTACGGTTCGCACGACCCGAATGCCAACCTCGAAATCGACCCGAACGGGCACTGGGCTTACGAGGACCCGCGGGGTCAGACCTTCGAAGCCACCTTTGTCGCGCCAGACCGGGCTGAAGGCAAAGTGATCTCAGTCGAACGCATGCTGCCCGGCTGCCCGCGGACCGAAGCCACCTTCGTCGCCACTCCGCTGCCGCCCAACCCCGAAAGCCTCGCCGCGGCGCGGGCTGGGATCGAAGCGCTGCCGTACGAGATCCGCCTGCGCGAGCCGCAGGGAGTCGAGAACACCCTGATCGGCAAGGTCCACGGCCGCCTCGGCGAGGCCTTTCGCTTCTTCCTCTTCGTCAACCGCGGCGCCGCCGCGCGCATCCCCGGCGTCCCCGGCTACGGGTTCCACGGCCGGCGCAACCGGATCCTCAACCCGGGCCTGATGGGAGGCCAGCTGGCGAACACTGACGTGATGCTGGCGACCGTGCCCCGGCGCAACGAGAGCAAGGCCCAAGAACGCGAGCACTACGGGATCCTGATCGCGGTCGAAGAAACCGTCTGCTTGCGCCAAACCGGCAAGCCCTGCCCGGCGCTCTGAACTAAGCGGACGACGGGGGTCGAACCCGCGACCTCAAGCTTGGGAAGCTCAGGCCGTGCTCGAGTCTAAGTCGCTTCCCAATGCGATCTGCCTGCAAATGCGAACTTTGCCGGGACGACAGAGGAGACGGTCGTGGACACAACCGGACCGAATTTGTTCCTACCTGTGTTCCTACCTTCCTCGCCTCGGTCCGGGCGCACTGGCTTGCCACCGACCCGTATCGGATCCTCTTGACGCTCTGCGGACGTGACTCACGACGAACTGGCCGAGCCTTTGGAACGCCCCTCTCAAACGCCAGGTCGGATACCCCCCGCCTTAACCAGCGCCCGCAGGTCAAACCCCTCGACAATGACGCCCCAGAACCCATGTAGCGCCTTGCGCCCGACTGAGATTGTCGGCAACGATGATGCCAGAGCACGATGGCGCTCGTCCGCAAGAGCCCAACCACGTCACGGGGACATCTCGACCATGCGCCGCCATTACGCGCCGAGGAAACAACCGGGGCACGAGCCGCCGTGGCGAGGATGCGATCTGCCCGGCCCACGGCTCGGGTCATCCGTGGCGGGCAGAGCTATTTAATCCCGGGCAGCTTGGGCAGGCGCTCATCAAGCGCTTTTGGCGCAAGGCGCTCAGCGATCAGGCGCTCCTTGATTCCGATCTCGATGTCGTCTGCGGTCTCGGGCCGGCGAATCATCGTGCCAATCTCGCCCGCCGAGTCTACGAGTGATCGCAGGATCTGCACGTAGTAGAGAGTTGCGAGCGCCGCATACTTGGCAAGGCGGGTGCCCATGCTTTTGGAGAACAGATTCTCGACTCCGACCCGCGCCACGAAATCGTCCCCGTTTCGCTCCCGTAGAAGCTGAGCTGCGATGCTGACGATGAAAAAACGGGCGCCGCGTTTGAGGATCGCTTCTCCCAACTCGTCACCCCCGAGCTGTTCGCGGACATCCGGGACGGCTGCTTCCGTGGCTTTGCCCAGAGCCCATGCCCAGAGCAGATCAGCCGAGTTGGTGTCGGGCGTAAACACTTGACCCTTGTGGGTCGAGAACAGCAGCGCCTTCTCCTTGTAAGCCTCGACGGGCATTCCTCGAAGGGCAGCGAGATACTGGGCGCCCAGGGGGAAGGCCAAGACGCGTCGCTTGCCGCGCTCCCCGTACCTTTTCTTTTCCTCCAGTGCGTCGAAATCTCCTCGGCGCAGGGCGTAGAACCAAGGATCGTCCAGATCATCGAGTTCTTTTCGAAGTCGCTGCTGGAGTTTGTCACGGGCGCTGATGTCCCAGACGTTGATCGGGGTCTGCGAATTCGTGAATCTGATGATCCGATCGATCAACTCCGGATCGTCAGCAGCGATGATCCTGGCGACGACAGCAACGTCATTCGCGGCGGCGTCACTCGCTTCGGCAATCGAAACAGTCGTTTGGCAGCCATTTACGATGCTGAAGTCCTGCAAGCGCAGGCCGTCTTCTGAGTCAGTTGGGTCAACGTGCCGAGCAACAATGGTGATTCCGTTGTTGTACGCCCAGAAATTCCCTCGCTCATCCTTCTCTTCGAGCGTGTCGCGAATCCCTGCGTTCACGCTGCCCTTACGATTGCCCAAAAACAACCTTACGTTCTGGTCAAAGAGGCGGTTTCCGTACATTTCGTACAGGGCTGCGAGCGAGGTCCCTGGAACGGTCGCCACAAAAGCCTTGCCATAGGGACCGTCTTCCTCCAGAAATCCATCGCCCAACACCTCCAATTCGCCCTCAGACACGCGGCTTGCCGAACCCTTGTAGTCGTCGTACGCGATTTCGAGGTTCTCCAGGCGGATTATCTGGGCCGAAATTTCCTCACTGCGGTTTTTCCGGTTGAACGCCCTTACAAGGCGCTCCGGCTCACGATCTCGCTGTTTGCTTTTGACTCCGGGATAGAGGTACCGAAGGTCAAGGGCATACCCCCTATCGCGAGCCTCTTCCAAGGCCTCTGCCGCCTCCGCCAAGTCCTCACGCCCATCGTCCCGCAAACCTTGGGCGTCAGAAAGCTCGGTGGGCAAATTGAAAAGGTGAGCGAGATCAGCAGCGCCAGGCGTCTTTTTTGACGATTTGTAGTACTTCCACTGAGCAACGACGACGCGCTCCCACTCGTCGTCAACGAAGAAGAAGTCGGCACCCCGATCGTTGCCACCGTCGTAAGAGGCTGCCTCAAGGGCCTCCTGCTCGTTGAGCCGCAATGCGATCAATCCGTACCAAACTGCAAAGGCCTTCGTCTCGGTTATCGAGAGGCGCTTAGCAAGTTTGGCGACCTCCTCGCGCAGCGTTTTCTCGAAGTTCGGCGCCATGCGGCCGACTATATCTTCGCCGCCGAACGGGACGCACCGCAGGACCCGTCCCGACGCCGCTTTGGGCCGAATTTCCTCAGTCAGCACGCAGGTGCCCTGCTCCGGGGGCGGAAAACGTCCGCATGGTCACCTAGAAAGCGAGCATGTCGGTCAGCGACAGCAATCCATTCGATCCCGATTTGGAAGGAACTCCCCTGCTTCTAACCCTCGACAGCCGCTCTCTCTCCCAATTGCAGGGGAGAGGCGCAGAGGAGGCCTCGTTTCTAATTTCGCTCTGCGACACCAAGGAGATCGAGGGGCTGGTGACCTGGGCCTTGGAGGGATTCGCGCCGAACGTTCCGGCAGCGGTCATGGATACCGGTCGGGGGATTGAAGAAAGCGTGACCGTGAGGCTGCGAGGTGAAACGACTGGATTCATCGGGGGCATCCCGCTCTTTGGCCAGTGGGAACGCCTCGCTAACGACTATGAGCTGACCGGCAACAAACGCGACCGGCTCCTCCATTACGGGCCGGTCTTGGCCTTTCACCGCAGCTCAAAGCGCCATCTCTTTGTTTGCGAGGATCCAAAGCTGCTCAGCGATCGAGGTAAAAGCCCCTTCAAGAACATCTGGAAAGGCGTGTTCTCGGTCCGTGAGTCGTTGGCGATGATCGGTGCCGCTCTCCGACCGTATGGGCGCATCTACGAGGAAGCCGACCGGGGGTACTCGCTGGGCATAAGCAATTACACCGCCCGAACCGACCTTGCGGCTGCGGCCTTGCCCAATCGGCGGCGCATCTTCCATTGGCTTGCTCAACAAGATCCAAGAGATGAGCGGGTGCAAGAGATGCAGGCCTTAGAGCAGTCTTTGCATCTGAGGGCAACCGAACTCCTCCGAGCGGGAGACGGAGTCGAGCGCGAGGACTTCCGCCTTTCCCAAAATCACGCGACGGCTGACGAGACGCTTTACCACCTACGCGCTGCGGTCGCGGCGCTGGCCGCCGCTTGCGACTCAATAGCGACCCTGAGCGCGATCGCACTGGAATTGCCTGAGGAGGAGATCGCGAATCCCTTGCGGGTCGGCTTCCCCCAAAGGGACTTTCGGAAGACCCTGAAGAACAACGGCGGCCCGCAGACGTGCCTTGCGGCCTCACAGGCTTCGCCATTGTTCGCGCTGATCAAGTCCTTCCGCGATCCAATCGTGCATCAAGCAGGACCCAGCGGGTCAACCGTTCATCACGTCGGAGCAGCGGCCTTCACTCAGTCACAGATAGCCGAGCTAAGCAAGGAGCAAGTTGGCGCGATCAAAGCTGTTGACGGGCACAACGGAGCGGAACGATGGGGGCTCAAAATCGACGGATGGCAGCCGTCTTTGGCGCCGCTGCGTTTCGTGCGCATGCTCTCGCTTCGAGGAATGGCGCTCATGGATGACCTACTCGCCGGGCTCGCTGGCGACCTGGATCTGCCCGAGCCGACGGGACCATATCCAGTGGAGCCGCGCAAGCTCCATCGCATTCGACTGCTTACGGGGATGGATCCGCGGTACGACGACTGACCGCCCTGCCGATGGTGCTAGTCGAGCAGGCGCCGCAACTCGTCGGCGTCCAGGTCGGCGTCGCGCAGGATGCCGGCGAGAGTGCCGCGGCGGAGTTCTCGATGCAGCGGGACGACGAGCGCGTGCCGGCGCCCCGCCTTCTTCAAGCGGACGTGGCTGCCGCGTTGACGCACGACTTCCCAATCCTCCTTGCGCAGGGCCTTGATTAGGCGCTCGCCAGAGACGACCGGCTGGCGCGGGCTCACGCCGGCAGGGGAATCGTGCGGCGGATCACGCCGCTATCCAGCGGCTCGCCGTCTTCGCGCAGGCCCTCGACATAGAGGGCGACCGCCTCGCTGGCGTTTGCCATCGCGTCGTTGATGTCATCGCCCTGCGTATGGAGCCCCGGAAGGTCGGGCGCATAGACATGGTAGCCGCCCTCGTCCTGGGGCTCGAAGACCAGCTCGATTTCTTGCGTTTCTGCCATGGCTCCTTCCTAGCTTACGCCAGCTTGCGGCCTGCCGGCCTGGCTCGCGACCTTAAACCGAGATAGGCCGATAGAGCACAAGCCGTCGAGGCTTGAGACCTACCTGGCGGCGTTGTAGGAACCCGGAATGACCGGCCTGGGATGCCTGACGTTGCGCGATCTTGTTCCTACCCGTGTTCCGACCTGCGGCGATCTTGAAGCCCGCGAACCGGGTTTTTGGCTCTGGGATGCGAAGCGGACGACGGGGGTCGAACCCGCGACCTCAAGCTTGGGAAGCTTGCGCTCTACCAACTGAGCTACGTCCGCGCCGCCGAGATTCTAACCTTGAGGTCTCACGTGAGCGTTCGCTCTTTCATCGCCGTCCTCGCCGTGCTGGCCCTCGTCGGCCTGCTCACCTTCGGCCTGCTCAGCAAAAGCGACACTGCCGTCGCGCTCGGCGACCGTGCTCCCGCGCCGACCCTGCCCGAGCTCGACGGCAAGGGCGACGGCTCACTGGCCGACTACCGTGGCCAGTGGGTGCTGGTCAACTTCTGGGCCTCGTGGTGTGGTCCTTGTAAGGACGAGGCGCCGGCGCTCGAGAACTTCCAGCGCCGCCACAGCGGCGACGACTTCACGGTGCTCGGCGTCGACAGCCGCGACCTCAGCGGCGACGGCCGTGCCTTCGTCGAGAAATACGGACTCAGCTACCCGCAATTGCGCGACGGCAACGGCGACGCCTCCCATGAATACGGCACCACCGGCGTCCCCGAGAACTTCCTCGTCGACCCGCGGGGCAAGCTGCGGCTGCTGCTGCGCGGTCCCGTCACCGATGAGTACCTGCGCGACCAGGTGGCCCCCCTGCTGCCGCAGACTGCCTCGTGAGGGCGAGCAGGCTGTCAGCGCTGGCCCTGGCGGTCGCGGTGCTGGCCATCGCGGCAAGCCCTGCCACGGCGGCGGCGCCGCAGACGTCGCTCAGCGAGATCTCGAGCGAAGTCATGTGCCCCGTCTGCGGCACCCTGCTGGAGCTGGCGGAATCGCCCCAGGCCCAGCGCGAGAAAGCCTTCGTCCAGCGGCTCGTCGACGAAGGCAGAAGCAAGCAGGACATCAAGGACGCGCTGGTCGCCGAGTACGGCAACGAGGTGCTGGCGCTGCCGCAGGATTCGGGCTTCAGCCTCTCCGCCTACGTGGTCCCGATCGTCGCCTTTCTCGTCGCCGCGGTCGCGCTCGCCTTCGGCGTCCTGCGCTGGCGGCGCGCTGCCGGCCCCCGCGACGGCGGCCCGGCCGCGACCGCAGGGCTGAGCCGCGAGGACAACGAGCGGCTTGACGCCGACCTCAAGCGCTACGACCTCTAACGCACAATCGCGTGGTTCCTTATCCGCCGTATAGGTGGAAAAGGAACCACGCGATTCAGCCGCTGACGACGACGGCGCCGAGCGGCTCGACCGCGAGCTGGGCGACCGTGGCCTGAAGCTGGCGACCGCTGCGACCGGAGTCCTGGCCGGGGGCGACGGCGGCAAGCAGCGCATCCGCCTCCGACGCCAGGGCCGGCATCGAGTCCTCCCCCGTCGCCAGCGCCGGGCCGGCCATGATCAGGAGCTCGTAGGCGCTGCGCAGCTTCGCCGCCATGTGCCCGAAGCTCTGCAGGCCGAGCAGGGTGCGCGGGTCGCTGGCGCCGCGGCCGGCGGCGATGCACACGAGCGGCTCCGCGGCAGCGGCCGAGGCCGGCCCGGCGAGCATCAACGGCTGCAGGATCTCCGGCGCCGCCGCCTCCCAGCGCAGGTACTCGTGCAGGCCCGGCGTCGGCGCCAGCCCGAGGTCGGCGGCAAGGCGGGGCTGGCCGAGGTCGCAATCGAGCAGCGCGGTGCGGCGACCGGCCGCAGCTGCGGCCGCGGCCAATGCGGCCGCCAGGATCCGGTTCGGACCGTCGGCGCCGGTGACGAGCACGACTCGGTGCCCGTCGACGCTCTCGCGCACGGCGGCGAGGCGCTCGAAGTCCTGTGCTCGCAGCGACCAGGCACCCTCGGCCCCAGCCAAGGGACCGGAGATCTCGGCGAAGACGGGCAGCGTGCGGCGCCCGCCCGGCATCACATCCGCTCGGGGGCCGAGATCCCGAGCAGCCCGAGGGCGGCGGCGATCGTCCGCTTCGCCGCCAGGCAGAGGCCGAGACGGGAGAGCTCGACTCCCTCCCCCTCGGCGCCGACGACCTGGCAGTCGCGGTAGAAGGCATGGAAGTCGGCGGCGACCGCCGTCGAATAGGCGCAGACCCGGTGCGGCGCTCGCCGCGCCGCCGCCTCCACCGTCTCTTCGGGGAACTCGAGCAGGCGCTTGATCAGGGCCTTCTCGCTCGGCTCGAAGGGGGTGATCCGGGGGTCGTCCTCCCCAGCGGCCGCCGCCTCCGCCTCGGGGCCAGCTTTGCGAAGGATGCTGGCGATCCGCGCGTGGGCGTACTGGACGTAGTAGACCGGGTTGTCGTTGGACTGGCTGCGGGCCAGCTCGAGGTCGAGGTCGACCGTCGTCTCGTGATTGCGCCAGAGCATGAACCAGCGCGTCGCGTCGACGCCGATGTCGTCGAGCAGCTCGTCGAGAGAGATGAAGTCGCCGCTGCGCTTCGACATCTGCGCCCGCTCGCCGCCTTCGACGATGTGGACAAGGTTCATGATCAGCGCCTCGAACTTCGCCGGGTCGCCACCGAGGGCGGCGATCGCGGCGCGGATTCGCGCCACGTAGCCGTGATGGTCGGCGCCGAGGACATCGACGAGGCGGTCGAAGCCGCGCTGCAGCTTGTCCCAGTGGTAGGCGATGTCAGCGGTCAGGTAGGTCGGGTCACCGTCGGCCTTGAACAGGACCCGGTCCTTGTCGTCGCCGAACTCGGTCGTCCGCAGCCAGAGCGCGTCCTCGTGGCGGTAGGTGTGCCCGCCCTTGTCGAGATCGGCGAGGGCGGCATCGACCTCACCGCGGGCGTAGAGGTCACGCTCGCGGAACCAAATATCGAAGCTGACGCCGAAGCGCTCGAGCGTGGCACGAACTCCCTCGAGCACGAGCTCAACCCCGCGCAGGCCGAGCGCCTCGCGATCGCTTGGGTCGCCACCCTCGGCCTTGATCCGCTCGGCGATCTCGATCACGTACTCGCCGGCGTAGCCGTCCTCGGCCGGCTCCTCGCCCGCCATCCGAGCGGCGATCGAGTCGGCGAAGCGACCGACCTGGGCGCCGGCGTCGTTGACGTAGAACTCACGCTTGACCTCGTGGCCGACAGCCTCCAGTAGGCGGACCAGGGCATCGCCGTAGGCGGCGTGGCGGCCGCCGCCGACGTGCAGCGGGCCGGTCGGGTTGGCGGAGACGAACTCGACCAGGACCTTCTCCGGCGTCGCCACCGGCGCCGGCCGCAAGCTCTCGCCGGCGGCCAGCGAGGCCAGCGCCCGCCGGTACCACTGGTCGGAGAGGAAGAGGTTGACGAAGCCGGGGCCGGCGACCTCGACCCGCTCCAACTCGGAGCCGCCGAGCTGCCCTTCCAGCTCACCCCGCAGGCGCTCGGCGACCGCCCGGGGGCTGTCCCCGAGCGGGCCGGCGAGCAGCATCGCCGCGTTGGAGCTGTAGTCGCCGAGCTCCGGCTTCGGCGGCCGGTCGAGCGAGGGCGCGGGCTCAGTCCGCTCGCCGTTGCGCAGGGCGCGGGCGGCGTCGTCGACGGCGCCGCGCAGGGCGGTGATCGAATCGGTGGCGCTCACGGCCCAATCGTAAGTGCCGAGTACGCTTGACCGCTTGCGCGCAGCCGTGATCAGCGACGTCCACTCCAATTTGCCCGCCCTCGAAGCCGTTCTCGAGGCGGTCGAGGAGGTCGGCGTCGATCAGCTCTGGTGCCTGGGGGACCTCGTCGGCTACGGCGCCGATCCCGACGCCTGCACGGCTTTGATCCGCGAGCGCAGCGAGGTCTGCCTGGTCGGCAACCACGACCTGGCGGTGCTCGGCGCGCTCGACATCTCGTCCTTCTCGGACACGGCGAAGGTGGCGGTCGAGTGGACGCGCGAGCAGGCAAGCCCAGAGACCACCGGGTTCCTTGCCGAGCTCTCCCCCGCCCTCGAGCACGCCGGCATCGACCTTTACCACGCCTCGCCGCGCGATCCGATCTGGGAGTACGTGCTCTCGATCGACCAAGCCGAAGCCGGGCTCGACGGCCAGGACCAGCGCATCGGCCTGATCGGCCACTCGCATGTCGCGCTCTTCTTCACCCGGCCCGAGGGCCGGGTCCGGCCGGGCTACGCACACGGTGCCCAGGCCAGCGACGGTGCCCTACTCGACCTCGACGACGGCACCTGGCTGATCAATCCCGGCTCGGTTGGGCAGCCGCGCGACGGCGACCCACGCGCCGCCTGGCTCGAGCTCGACAGCGACGAGTGGACCGCCCGCTTTCACCGGGTCCCCTACGACATCGGTGCGGCGGCTGCCTCGATCCTCGCCGCCGGCCTGCCCGGCCCGCTGGCGGAACGACTGGCGATCGGTAGATGACGAGCCGAACCTTGACCGGCCAAGCCGGGTTGGAATGCACTGATGAAGCGAAAATGCAGGGCAAATCCAGCCTCGGAACCGTTGTCTAGACTCGAATCATGGGACGCCTGAGCGCATTCCTGCTGGCCCTCGCCCTCGCCGCCGCGCTGACGGTCGGCATCTCTGCCTGCGGCGACGGCGGCAATGACCTCCTGCCGGGCACGACCGCCAGCCAGATCAACTCCAACCTCGACGAAGTGCGGGCGCTGGTCGGGGAAGGCAACTGCGCTGGCGCCAGCGAAGCCGCCAACACCGTCACCGACCAGGTCGCCGAACTCAGCGGCGTCGCCAAGGAATTGAAGGAAGCGCTCGACGAAGGCGCAGCACGGCTGAACGAAGTGGTAGCCGCTTGCGAGGAAGTGCCGAGTGAAGCGGAAGAAGAAGCCACCGCGCTGGAAGCCGAAAGTGCCGAACGCGAAGCCGAAGAAGAAGACGAACGGGAAGAAAAAGCGGAAAAGGAAAAGCCGGGCAAAGAAAAGGCCGAAAAAGAGCCGGCGCCGCCGGCCGAAGAAGCCGAACCGCCGGGCCAGGAAAAGAAGGAAGAAAAAGAAGAAGTGCCACCGGTCGAACCGGAAACCGGCGGCAACTCGGGCGGCGTGGGCGCCGGCGCCGCCGTGGAAGGCGGTGAATGATGGAGGCGGGAACGCTTTCCGGACGCTACGAAACCGCGGAGCGGCTCGGCTCCGGCGGGATGTCGAACGTCTACAAGGCGACCGACCGGATTCTCGAGCGCACGGTCGCGGTCAAGATCCTCGCCGAGCACCTCTCCGACGACGAGCGCTTCGTCGCCCGCTTCCGCCGTGAGGCATTGGCGGTGGCGAAATTGATCCATCCCAACATCGTCCAGGTCTACGACAGTGGCGTCGACGATGGCCGCCATTACATCGTCATGGAGTACGTCCAGGGCCGTTCTGGAGCCCAGATCCTGCAGCGCCAGGGCCCGGTCGAGCCCGAGATCGCCGCCGAGATCGGGATCCAGGCCTGCGCCGGACTCGACTACGCACACCGGCGGGGAATCATCCACCGCGACGTCAAGCCGGGCAACCTGATGGTCGTCGGCGGCCCGGTCGGCGGCGGCGAGATGACGATCAAGCTGACCGACTTCGGGATCGCACGAGCGATCGAGCAGACCCGGATCACCCAGGTCGGGTCGGTGGTCGGCACCGCCGCCTACCTGGCGCCCGAGCAGGTCCGCGGCGAGGAGGCGACGCCCGCCACCGACGTCTACGCGCTCGGCGTCGTCCTCTACCAATTCCTGACCGGCCGCCTCCCATACGAGGGGTCCTCGCTGGCGGAGCTGGCGGTGCGCCAGCAGAACGAGAAGCCGCTGCCGCCGAGCACCTACAACGACGAAGTGCCGGCCTCACTCGGCGCCGCCGTCCTGCGGGCGCTGGAGGGCGACCCGAACCGCCGCTACGCGAGCGCCGACGAGCTCGCCACCGGGCTGCGCCTCGGCCTCGAAGGCGAGGACGTAACGCTGCCGGCGGAGGAAGGCGCGACGCCGACCCGGGTCCTCGGCGGCGACACGGCGACGACGCGGCAGATGGGCCGCGACACCGCCCAGACTGAGTACCGGCCCGCTTCGCCGACCCGGCGGCCACAGCCCCGCGTCGCCCCGGTCCCGCCCCCACCGGTCGCACCGGCGCGCGCCGCGACGCCGAAGAAGCGCTCCGGCTTCTCCCGCTTCATGCGTTTTGTCCTCGCCTTGGTCGCCCTGGCCCTGGTCGCTGCCGCGGTCGCCACCGCGGTGATCGTCACCACCGACAAGGCCGCCGGGGTGAAGGTGACCAAGGTCGCCGGCGACACCGTCGAAAAGGTCGTCGAAGAGTTCAAGGACCTGGTCAACAACAACAAGGAAGAAGGCGAATAGGTCCTACGCGTCCCAGGGGGCGGCGCCGGCGAGGACGGCGACGCGGTACTCGGCGAAGCGACCGGCGGCGATCGCGGTGCGGGCGTGGGTCGTCAGCTCCCGCATGTAGGTGAGGTTGTGGAGGACGATCAGGCGCACCGCGGTCAGTTCTTCCGCCCGTGAGAGGAAGCTGATGTAGTCGCGGTCATGGTGCTGGCAGGCGGGGCAGGGACAGCCGGCGACGAGCGGCTCGCGGTCGCCCTCCCAGCCGGACTTGCGCAGGTCCAGACGCCAGCGGGTCTCGGGACTGGGCGCGAGGGCGACGCCGTGGCGGGCAAGGCGGGTGGGGACGACGCAGTCGAAGACGTCGAGGCCGAGGGCGATGCCGCCGAGTAGGTCATCGACCTCGCCGATCCCGAGCAGGTGCTTGGGCGCGGCCTCGGGCAGCAGCGGCGCGGTCATCGCCAGCACCGCCGCCATCTCCTCCTTGTCGCGACCGAGGGTGCCGCCGATCGCGATCCCGTCGACCCCCGCCTCGGAGACGTACTGGGCCGACTCGCGCCGCAGATCCTCGTGGACGCCGCCCTGGACGATCCCGAACACCGCCTGGCGCGCCGGTCCCTCCTGCTCGTGCCAGGCAAGGCAGCGGTCGAGCCAGCGGTGGGTGCGCTCGGTCGAGCGGGCGGTGTACTCGCGGTCGGCGTGGAAGGGCGTGCACTCGTCGAAGACGAGGGCGATGTCGGAGCCGATCGCCGCCTGGACGCTCATCGAGACCTCGGGCGAGATGAACAGCTCCGAGCCGTCGCGGTAGGAGCGGAAGTGCGCCCCCTGCTCGCTGATCTCGACCTTGGAGCTGTGGCCGCCGGAGCGGCCCGAGCCCTTGACCTCGTTGGCGACCCCGCCGTGGGCGAGCGAGAAGACCTGGAAACCGCCGGAGTCGGTGATCAGCGCCCGCTCCCAACTCATAAACCCGTGCAGGCCGCCAGCGGCGGCGATTCGCTCCGGGCCCGGCGAGACGAACAGGTGGTACGTGTTGCCGAGGATCAGATGGTAGCCGAGAGCGGCGACCTCGGCCGCGTCCAGCCCCCGGACGCTCCCTTTCGTCGCCAGCGGGATGAAGGCCGGCGTCTCGATCGGCCCGTGGGCGGTGTGCAGGGTCCCGGCGCGGGCCGCCCCGTCTCTCGCCGCAACCTCGAACCGCAGCCTGTCTGCGTCAGCTCTCATCGATTGCTGAACCGAACCCCCTATAGCGGGTTCGATTCATCACTCGGCGATCAGACTCTTGCCGGTCATCGCCTCGGGCTGGGGGATGCCGAGCAGCTGCAGGGCGGTCGGGGCGACGTCGGCGAGGATGCCGGCCGGGCGCAGATCCAGGCCCTCGGCGGTGACGATCAGCGGCACCGGGTTGAGGGAGTGGGCGGTGTTGGGCGAGCCGTCGGGCTCGAGCATGTGGTCGCAGTTGCCGTGGTCCGCGGTGACGATGCAGGCGCCGCCCTTGGCGAGCACGGCCTCGACTACCTGGCCGAGTTGGGCGTCGACCTCCTCGACAGCGGCGACCGCGGCCGGGATAACCCCGGTGTGGCCGACCATGTCGGGGTTGGCGAAGTTGATGATCCCGAACCGGTAGCTGCCCTCGCCCCAGTGGCGGACGAAGGTCTCAGCCGCGGCGGCGGCGCTCATCTCTGGCTTCTGGTCATAGGTGGCGACGTCGCGCGGGGATTCGACCAGGCAGTGCTCCTCTCCCTCGTACTCCTGCTCGACGCCGCCGTTGAAGAAGTAGGTGACGTGGGCGTACTTCTCGGTCTCGGCGACGTGCAGCTGTCGCCCCCCGGCCTCGGCGATCGTCGCTGCCAGGGTCGTCTTCGGCCGCTGCTCGGGGAAGGCGACCGGATAGGGCCAGCCCTTGCGGTACTCGGTCATCGTCGTCAGCTCGAGGACCGGGCCGCCGGCGCGGGGGAAATCGTCGAAGCCGGGCTCGGCGAGGGCGCGGCTCATCTGCCGGGCGCGATCGGGGCGGAAGTTGAAGAAGAGCGCGACGTCGCCCGTGGCGGCGCCGTCGTAGTCGCCGATCACCGTCGGCTTCACGAACTCGTCGGTCTCCTCGCGCTCATAGGAGGCCTCGATTGCCTCGGCGGCGGAAGTAGCGCGCAGGCCTTCGGCATGGACGATCGCGTCGTAGGCGAGCTTGGTCCGCTCCCAGCGGGTGTCGCGGTCCATCGCGTAGTAGCGGCCGCCAACGGTGCCGACCCGGCCCGCCGCTTTGAGCCAGCGCTCGAGCTCACCGAGGTAGCCGCGGCCACCGTGCGGGAGCGTGTCGCGGCCGTCGGTGAAGGCGTGGACGACGAGGTCGGGGACGCCCTCCTGCGAGGCGAGCTCGATGCAGGCCTCGATGTGCTCCCAGCCGGAGTGGACGCCGCCGTCGGAGACGAGGCCGAGCAGGTGGAGGCGGCCGCGGGGGCTGTTCCGCGCCCGCTCGCAGGCGGCGAGCAGGACCTCGTTGTCAAAGAAAGAGCCGTCGGCGACGGCGTCGTCGATCCGCGCCAGATCCTGCTTGACGATTGCGCCGGCGCCGAGGTTGAGGTGGCCGACCTCGGAGTTGCCCATCTGGCCGTCGGGAAGGCCGACGTCGCGGCCCTGGGCGGAGAGCCGGGTGTGCGGGTAGGAGCCCCAGAGGCGGTCAAAGACCGGCGTCTCCGCCAATGAAATCGCGTTCCCCGGCCCGGGCTCGGCCAGCCCCCAGCCGTCGAGGATGACCAGCGCCAGCGAAGGGACCAGGGTCACGACAGCACCTCAGGCAGCCTCGACGATCGCGGCGAAGTCGGCGGCGTCGAGCGAGGCACCGCCGACTAGGGCACCGTCGACGTCGGGGAGGGCGAGCAGCTCGGCGGCGTTGTCGGGCTTAACTGAGCCGCCATAGAGGATCCGCACCGCGTCGGCAGCAGCACCACGGCCGCGCAGCACGTCGCGGATGAACGCGCACACCTCCTGCGCCTGCTCGGCGGTGGCGACGTCGCCGGTGCCGATCGCCCAGATCGGCTCGTAGGCGATCACGACGCCGCCGAGGTCGCCCGGCTCGACCGCGGCCAGGTCGGCCTGCAGCTGGCGCTCCAGCACCGTCTCGGTCTCCCCGGCGTCGCGCGCCTCTTTGGTCTCGCCGACGCAGAGGATTGGCTCGAGCTCGGCGGCAAGCGCCGCCGGCACCTTGCGGGACAGAGCCTCGTCGCTCTCGTTGAACAGCTGGCGCCGCTCGGAGTGGCCGAGGACAACCGCTTCGACGTCGAGCTCGACCAGCATCGAAGCCGAGATCTCGCCGGTGAAGGCGCCGGACTCGCCCTCGTGCATGTTCTGGGCGGCGACCTTGATCGCCGTGCCGTAGCGGCGCTGGACGACCTCGGAGAGAGCGGTGAAGGGCGGACAGATGACGACGTCGTGCTGGGTGGCGGCGATCCGCGGCAGCAGCGCGTCAACGAACTCGGCCGCCTCGGCGACCGTCTTGTTCATCTTCCAGTTGGCGGCGATATATGGGGTTCGCTCAGGCATCCGTCGTCTTGACCTCTTTCGCGTCGATCAGCGCTTCCACTCCGGGCAACTGCTTGCCCTCCAACAACTCCAAGGATGCTCCTCCCCCGGTCGAGAGCCAGTCGACCCGGTCCTCGAGGCCGAACTTGCGGATCGCGGCGACCGAGTCGCCGCCGCCGATCACGGTCGTCCCCGACGCCGCGGCGACGGCCTCGGCCACGGCCCTGGTCCCCGCCGCGAACGGCTCCAGCTCGAAAGCACCCATCGGCCCGTTCCAGAGCACCGTGCCGGCCGCGGCCACGGCCTTGCCGTAGATCTCGGCGGTGCGCGGCCCGACGTCGAGCCCCATCCAGCCGTCGGGGACCTCGACCCCGTCGAGGTCGTCGCGCTCGGTCTCGGCACTGAACTCGCGACCGAGCACGAGGTCGACCGGCAGCACCAGCTCGCACTCGGAATCGGCCGCCTTGGCCAGCGCCTCCTTCGCAGCCTCGACGCTCTCGTCGTCATAAAGCGAGTCGCCGACCGGCTTGCCCTGGGCGCGAAAGAAGCTGAAGGCCATCGCGCCGCCGATCAGGATCTGGTCGGCAATTTCAAGGAAGCGGTCGATGACGCCGACCTTGTCGGAGACCTTGGCGCCACCGAGGACGACGACCAGCGGCCGCTCCGGCGTCTCGACCACAGACGAGAGCTCGGTCACCTCCTTCTCCAGCAGCAGGCCGGCGTAGCCGGGGATGTAATGGGCGACGCCCTCGGTGCTGGCGTGGGCGCGGTGGGCAGCGCCGAAGGCATCGTTGACGTAGACGTCGGCGAGGCTGGCGAGGCTTTCAGCCAGCTTCGGGTCGTTCTCCGTCTCCCCCGGCTCGAAGCGGGTGTTCTCGAGCAGTAATACGTCGCCGGGGCCAAGGGCGCCGCAGCGCAGCTCGACGTCGCCCTCGATCACGCCCGGCGCCAGCCTCACCTCGATCCCGAGCAGCTCCCCGAGGCGCTCGGCGACCGGCGCCAGTGAGAGCGCAGGGTCCGGCTTGCCGCCGGGACGGCCGAGATGGGAGGCGAGGACCAGCGCCGCGCCGCGTTCGCGCAGCAGTTCCAGGGTCGGCAGCGCCGCCCGGATCCGCATGTCATCGGCAACGACGCGACTGCCGTGCTCGCCGTCGGCGAGGGGCACGTTGAAATCGACCCGGACCAGGACCCGGTGGCCCTTGACCTGCGCGTCGCGAACGCTCGTCTTCGAGAAGCCGGCCATCCGCGCGTCCCGCTCCGGCCTTAGGCCAGGACCTTGCCGGCCAGCTCGACGCAGCGGTTCGAGTAGCCCCACTCGTTGTCGTACCAGCTGATCACCTTGGCCATCCGGCCGTCGCCGATCACCATCGTCGAGAGTGCGTCGACGATCGAGGAGTGCGGGTCGCCGACGATGTCGGTGGAGACGATCGGGTCCTCGGTGTAGGCGAGGATGCCCTTCATCGGACCGTCCGCGGCAGCCTTCAGGGCAGCGTTGATCTGGTCGGGCTCAAGCGGGTTCGGGGTGGTGAAGACGAGGTCGACGGCGGAGCCGGTCGGGACCGGGGCGCGCATCGAGAACCCGTTCAGCTTCCCGTTCAGCTCCGGCAGCACCAGGCCGACCGCCTTGGCGGCGCCGGTCGTGGTCGGGATCAGGTTCAGCGCCGCGGCGCGCGAGCGGCGCGGGTCCTTGTGCGGCATGTCCTGCAGGCGCTGGTCGGCGGTGTAGGCGTGGATCGTCGTCATCAGGCCCTGCTCGATGCCGAATGACTCGTGCAGCACCTTCGCCAGCGGCGCCAGGCAGTTGGTCGTGCATGAGGCGTTGGAGATGATGTTGTGCTGCTCGGGGTCGTAGGTGTCGTCGAAGTTGACCCCGAGGGCGACGGTCACGTCGGGATCACTCGCCGGAGCAGAGATGATCACCTTTTTAGCGCCGGCCTCGAGGTGCTTGCCGGCGTCGTCGCGGCCGGTGAAGAAGCCGGTCGACTCGATCACGACGTCGACCCCGAGCTCGCCCCACGGCAGCGCTGCCGGGTCACGCTCGGAGAGGACCTTGAGCTCCTTGCCGTCGATGCTGAGCGCGTCGCCGGCCTCGGCGACCTGGCCCGGGAAGCGGCCAAGGATCGAGTCGTACTTGAGCAGATGAGCCATCGTGGCCGTGTCGACGAGGTCGTTGACGGCGACGAACTCGATCTCAGAGCCCGCCGCGTGCGCGGCGCGGAAAACGTTCCGCCCGATCCGCCCGAAACCGTTGATGCCGACCTTCACAGCCATGAACTGATGCCTCCTGAGATTGGATTTGGCGAGAAGTCGATCCTACGGAAATCGACTAGTCGGACCCGATCGTGATCTCGATCTCATACCCGTCCGGGTCCTGGATAAAGGCCGAGTAGGAGCCGGAGCCGTGCGAACGGCGTTCGCCGGGCTCGCTGACGCTGGTGCCACCGCCGTTCAGCCCGCCCTCCCAGGCGGCCTTGACGGCGACGATCCCGAGTGCCGAGAAGCTGAGCAAGCCAAAGCCGGGGCGTGGGTCGTGGTGAGCCGCGGCGAAGAAGACGGGCTTGGCGATTCCCCAGCCGATCGTCTGATCCTCCTCGAAATGGCGGCGCCATCCCAACGGGGCGAGCATCTTGTCGTAGAAGGCCGCACTACGGTCGAGGTCGGAGACCTCTAGGAGGACATGGTGGAGCATCGCCGCGGGGAGGCTATAGGACGCTAACCGGAGCGGGGGGTCCAGCGGAACCACTTGATCGCGACGAGGAGGCCGGCGACGCCCCAGATCCCCACCACGGCGAGGTTGCCCCAGTCGAGACTGGGGCCACTGGCGGCGGGGATGTAGGCCTTGAAGAACGCCTCGAAGAAGTCCCGCACCGGGAAGTGGTTGGCAAAGCTGATCACACCGCTGGAGAGCTCGTCGTCGGGGATGAAGATCCCGGAGAGGAAGTAGAGCGGCAAGAGCAGCGCGTTGACGATCGGCGCAGCCGCATCCTGGGAGGGGATCGCCGCGGTGAGGGCGATGCCAAGGCAGCAGAAACAGGCGGCGCCGATCACCAGGACGACGAGGATTTCGGGCAGGTGACTCCAGGGGATCGGCACCGAGAAGAGCAGGCGGCCGAGCCCGGCGAGCAGGATCAGCATCATCAAGGCGACGACGATCGAGTTGCCGATCCGGGCGGCGATGAAAACCCAGGGCGGCAGCGGCGTGCCGCGGCTGCGCTTGAGGCGGCCGTCTTCGCGGGCGATCACCAGCGACATCGCCAGCGCCTGCATCGTCGCCGAGATCACCGAGAGGGTGATGATCGCCGGCACGTAATAGGTCGTGGTCTTGATCGCGACCCCTTCGACGTTGACGCTCTTGTCACCGAAGACGGCGCCGAAGATCAGCAGCAGGACGACCGGGAAGAGGACCGTGAAGAAGACCGAGGCGGGGTTGCGCCAGAACGCCTTCTGGTCGTAGCGGAACTGGTGCAGGACGAGGCTCACGAGGCCGCCTCCCGCTTCCCCGCCACCGCGCCGCTCTCCCCTTGCGCGCCGTTTTCGCCGGTCAGCTCCAGATAGACATCCTCGAGCGTCGGCCGAGTCACTTCCAGCCCCTCGAGCTCTTCGCCCTTGGCCAGCGCCGCGCCGGTCAGCTCGTGCAGGGTCTGGACCGGCGTCGTCGTCTCGACGACGATGTCCTCGCCGTCGGCGCGGTAGCGGATCGTCGCCGGCTGGTTCTCGCGGTCGCCGAGGTCCTCGGGAGTGCCGCGGGCGACGATCTCACCAGCGGCGATGATCGTCACCCGGTCGGCGAGGCGCTGCGCCTCGTCCATGTAGTGGGTCGTGAGGAAAACGGTCTTGCCGAGATCGCGAAGGCCGGCAATCACGTCCCAGGCCGCTCGCCGGGCGGAGGGGTCGAAGCCGGTCGTCGGCTCATCGAGGAAGAGCAGCTCCGGGTCGCCGACCAGCGCCATGCCGACGTCGAGGCGACGCTGCTGGCCACCGGAGAGTCGGCGGGCACGCTTGTCCGCCTCCTGCTCGAGCCCGACCAGGGCGATCACCTCGTCGATCGGCCGCGGGGTGTGGAAGTAGCCGGCGTATAGCGCCAGCGACTCGCGCACGGTCAAGTAGGGGTCGAGGCGGCTGGACTGGAGGACGATCCCGATCCGCTGGCGCCAGCTGCGGCCAGCCGACTGCGGGTCCTCACCGAGGACGCTGACCTCTCCCCCGGTCCGCTTCCGGTAGCCCTCGAGGATCTCGACCGTCGTCGTCTTGCCGGCCCCATTGGGGCCGAGGAAGGCGAACACCTCGCCGCGCTCAACCTCGAGGTCGATACCGCGCACGGCCTCGGTGTCGCCGTAGCTCATCCGCAGGCCGCGTATGGAGATGACGGGGTCGGGCAAAGCCCGCCCAGTCTATGGACGGAGCTATTCGAGTTCGACGTCGCGGTGTTTGACGCGGATCACGACGTCGTCTCGAGCGGCAAGGGCGCGGCGGATCCGGTCGGCGACGGTGACCGAGCGGTGGCGGCCGCCGGTGCACCCGATCGCGATCGTCAGGTGGCTCTTGCCCTCAGCGACGTAGGCGGGGACGAGGAACTCGAGCAACGGCAGCAGGCGGCCGTAGAACTCCCCTGCCTGGGTGCCGGACTCGACGTAGGCACGGACCTCCTCGTCCATCCCGGTCAGCGGCCGCAGCTCGAGGTCGTAGTGGGGATTGGGCAGGAAGCGGACGTCGAGAGTGAGGTCGGCATCGCGCGGTGGCCCGTTCTTGAAGCCGAAGGTGAGCAGGGTCAGCGCCAACTTGCCGCCCTCCTCTTCGCCCAGCATCTCCTCGGCGATCCGGCGCCGCAGTTCGCCGCCGGTCAGGTCGCTGGTGTCCATCACCATGTCGGCCCGCTCGCGCAGCGGCGCCAGCCGCTCGCGCTCGGTCCGGATCCCGTCAACGATCCGCCCTTCCGGCGCCAGCGGATGGCGACGGCGGGTCTCCTTGTAGCGGTCGAGCAGCGTCTCCTCATCGGCCTCGAGGAAGAGCAGGGTCGGCTTCAGGCCCTCGGCCTGGAGATCGTCGATCACTTGCACCAGCTCTTCGAAGTACTCGCCGCCGCGGACGTCGGAGACGATCGCGGCGCGCTCGACGCCGCTGCCCTCGTGGCGGAAGAGCTCGCCGAGGCCGCCAATCATCCGCGGTGGCAGGTTGTCGACGCAGAAGTAGCCACCGTCCTCGAAGGCGGCGATCGCTTCCGACTTGCCGGCACCGGAATGACCGGTGATCACCACCAGGGTTACGCCGCTGTCCACCGGACCGCTGTCCTCTGCCATCAGGTCACTTAGCCGATTCTGTTGAGCTGCTCGTGGATCTCGCGCCCTACTTTGCCAGGCAGGCCGGGCACCGCCTCGAGCTCCTCGCGGGTGGCGGCGAGAAAACGCTCTGGCGAGCCGAAGTGCTGGAGCAATGCCCGCTTCCGCGCCGGCCCGACGCCCTTCAGCTCGTCCAGGACCGAGCCGGTCATCGCCCGGTCTCGGCGGCCGCGGTGGTGGTCGATCGCGAACCGGTGCGCCTCGTCGCGGACCCGCTGCAGGAGCTGGTTGGCCTCGGAGTCGCGGGCCAGGTCGAGGGGCTGCGAGCGGCCCGGCAGGTAGACCTCCTCCAGTTTCTTGGCGAGGCTGATCACAGTCACCCCGCGTTCGATGAACGGCTTCAGCGCCCGCATCCCTGCGGCGAGCTGCCCTTTGCCGCCGTCGATCAGGATCAGTGAGGGCAACGAGGCGAAGGAGTCGTCGCGCTTGCCGTCGTGGGGCGAGAGGTCGGCCTGTTCGAGGTAGCGGCCCATCCGCCGCGAGAGCACCTCCTCCATCGAGGCGAAGTCGTCGGGACCGCCGTTGCCGCCCGGGTCGCGGAGGTCCCCCCAGACTTTGAAGCGCCGGTAGTCGGACTTCTTCGTCGCCCCGCCCTCGAAGACGACCATCGAGGCGACGGTGTGCTCGCCGCCGATCGTCGAGATGTCGAAGCCCTCGATCCGCACCGGCAACTCCTCCATCGCCAGCGCCGCCTGCAACGAGGTCAGCGACTCGACCCGGCGGGCGCGACGGTGCTCGCGGCGCAGCTTGTCCTGGTCGAGCGCCAGTTTCGCGTTGCGCTCGGCGAGCTCGCGCAGGCGCCGTTTGTCGCCACGCTCGGCGGCCCGCACCGCGACCGGCGCGCCCCGCTTCTCACTCAACGCCTGCGAGATCAACTCGGTCCGCTCGCGCAAGTAGGGGCCGACGACGATCATCGGCGGCATCGCCGGCGAGGCCGAGTAGTACTGGCCGATGAACTCCTCGGCGACCTCAGCCAGCTCGCGCTCGCCCTGGTTGTCGAGGTAGAAGCTCTGGCGCTCGGCGAGGATCCCGTCGCGGACCTGGAAGACCTGGGCGTTGGCGTCGGCACCCTCAACCGCGACCCCGATCAGGTCGGCGGTGCCGACCGAGCCGCCGGCCACCCGCTGGCGCTCGAACAGCGAGCGGATCGCCTTCAGGCGGTCGCGGTGGAGCGCCGCCCGCTCGAATTCCTCGGCCCCGGCGGCGCCCTCCATCTTCGACTGCTCCTCGGCCTCGACCTGGCGGTAGCGGCCGGAGAGGAAGTCGACGATCGCCTCGATGTTGCGGCGGTACTCGTCCTGGCTGACGTGGCCGACGCAGGGCGCCCCGCAACGCTTGATGTAGTAATCGAGGCAGGGGCTGCCGGAGCGGCGGCCGGGCGCCTTGCCCTCGCAGGTCCGGAACTGGAACAGCTTGCCGAGCAGGTCGAGCGTCTCCCGCACTCGCTTGGCGCTGGAGAAGGGACCGAAGTAGGCGCGGCCAACTCGGTGCTTCTCACGGGTGAAGTAGACCCGCGGGTAGTCCTCATCGAGGCTGACGGCGACGTAGGGGTAGGACTTGTCGTCGCGCAGGCGGATGTTGAAGTGAGGTCGGTGGCGCTTGATGAAGCTCTGCTCGGCGAGCAGCGCCTCCGCCTCGGTGGCGGTGACGAGGGTGTCGATGCGGTCGACGCGCGAGGTCAGGCGGCTGTTGCCGCCGGAGAAGTGGGAGGCGACGCGTTTGCGGATCGAGCGCGCCTTGCCGACGTAGAGCAGCTCCCCGTCGGCGTCGTAGAAGAGGTAGACGCCGGGCTGGTCGGGCAGCTCACGACGGCGCTCGGCAAGGCGTTCGGCGCGGGTCATCCGCTCGGGGCTCTGGTCGGCTGCGCTCACTGGACAAAGGGTAGGCTCCCGGCCACTCAGCCAAATTCGGCGTTGCAAACGGGAGGACGGGAGCGAGATGAGCGGCCAAGAGGTGAGCCCACCGGGGCTGACGACCCTGCAGATCGAGATCGACGACGACGCGATCGCGACCGTAACCCTGAACCGACCGGACGCGTTCAACGCGATGAGCCCGGAAATGATCGCCGAGATGCCGCTCGCCTTCTCCTGGCTCGCCGATCAAGCGCCGGTGCGCGCGGTGATCGTGACCGGCGCCGGCAAGGCATTCAGCGCCGGTGGCGACGTCAACTGGTTCCAGAAAGGTGCCGAATCGGACGAGGTCGACCTGCCGGCGAGTGTCCGCCACGGCGCCGACGTCCTCCACCAGGGAATCATCGACCTGCGCCGCATCCCCTGCCCGGTAATCGCCGCGGTCAACGGCCCGGCGGCCGGCGCCGGCTTCTCGCTGGCGCTCGCCTGCGACATCAGGATCGCCTCCGAGACCGCTTTCTTCGCCCCCGCCTACGGACGGATCGGCGCCTCTCCGGACGGCGGCATGACCTACTTCCTGCCGCGCGTGGTCGGGCCGAGCCGGGCGCTGGAGCTGCTGCTCGAGGATCCCAACATGACCGCCGCCGACGCCCTCGCCGAGCACCTCGTCTCCGAAGTCGTCCCCGCCGACGAGCTCGCCGCGAAGGCGCTTGAGAAGGCGAAGAAGCTGGGCGCAATGGCGCCCCACTACGTGAAGACGGCGAAACAGCTGTGCGGGGTCAGCATCGAGAACGGAATCGCCGAGCACCTGCAGCTCGAGCGGCACGGGATCGCCGACTCGATGGCGACGGAAGACCTGCGCAACGGCGTCAAGGCTTTCTTCTCCGGCGAAAAGCCCGAGTTCCACGGACGCTGAACCGTGCGGGCGGGGCGCCCGTATCGCGAGCTACAGTCATGACACTGGTTCCCCCGGGAGAAAGAAGGATCGCGATGAAGAAGGCAGCAGTCGCTCTGCTGTTCGTACTGGCCGCCCTCGCCCTTGTCGCCTGCGGCGGCTCGGACTCGAGCAGCTCCGAATCGTCGGCACCCGCCGAATCGACCTCCGAAAGCGGCGGCGGCGAAGCGGAAGGCGCCAAAGAAGGCGGCGCTGAAGCGGAAGGCGGCAGTGCGGGCAGCGCCGCGACCGTCGACTTCGAAGCGGCGGCCAGCGGCCTCGAATTCACCACCGACTTCGATGAAGCCGAAGCGGGCAAGGTGACGGTCAACTTCACCAACCCCCAGGCGGTCCCCCACGACGTCGCGATCGAAACCGAAAACGGTGAAGTGCTCGGCCAGACCGAAGAGCTGACCGAAGGCTCCGACTCGACCACGATCGACCTCAAACCGGGCACCTACACCTACTTCTGCACGGTCCCCGGCCACCGCGAAGCGGGCATGGAAGGCACGCTCACCGTCAAATAGCCGCTTGGCGGGCGATGGGTCGGTCTCGCGGACCGAGGCCCGTCGCCCGCCGCTGAATCACGTTTCGGCGCAGTCGCGAATCAGCTGCTCGTTGGCCGGTCTCCTCTTGTCGTAGACCCCAACCGCCGCACCTTCGAGAAGTTCGAAGGCCACCAGGCCGGAGCCCTTTTCCGCTTCAGCTTCGTAGCTTTCGAGGAATTCCTCGCTCTTGTCCTGGTCTTCGGTGAACTCCACGCTCACCGACGCACTGCCTTCATACAGGCCGTTGACGAACGTCACCCCTTTCTCCTGCTTCTGGTAGACGGCCGCGACGCCTTCCTCGCGGAAGCATGCGGCAACCGCCTTCGGGGCCGGCGGCGTCGGCAATGAGGTGCTGGTGCCGCCACCGCCGCAGCCCACCACAAACGCGGCGATCAGAGCCGCGACGATCGTGATTGTCCCCACTCTCTCCATTGGAATCCCTTCACCTTTTACTCAGCATTCGATGACTGTAGCGACCGACACCGTTCCCACGGGAAGTAAGATGCGGAGGCCGGTCGGGGATAAGTGAGAGGAGGCGGTTCATGCGCAGGGGATCGGTGTTCGCGGTCTGCTTGGGAGTGACGGTGCTGGTTCTGGTGTTCTGCTCCGGCGCCTACGGAGCGGGCTGGTCGCAGACGCAGTTGCCGGGGGCGGGAGGAAAGTCCTACCTGCTGAGCGTCTCTTGCCCCTCGACCTCGCTGTGCGTGGCGAGCGGGACCAACAACCTGATCGCCACCTCAACCGACCCCCTGGACGGCGACTGGAAATACGTCTACGCGGGCGACGGGCCGTGGCCGGAAACCGAGAACTGGCCGACCGATGCGATCTCCGGCAAACAGATCCAGGAGATCTCCTGTCCTTCGAGTGGGCTTTGTGTCGGAGTGACCGACCAGGGCAACATCTACACCTCGACCAATCCGACCGGGCCGGCGGCGGCCTGGGCGACGACCGACATCGACGGCGGCGGTCCCAACATCCACCTCGAGGGGATCTCCTGCCCGATCACCGGCCTCTGCGTCGCCGTCACCGGCGGGCGCAACGACAGCGGGAAAGTCTTCACCTCGACTAACCCAACCGGCGGCGCCGCGGCCTGGCAGGTCACCGAACTGGGCGAAGCGCTCGACCTGCGCGGCATCTCTTGCGCCTCCCCCTCCCTCTGCGTCGCGACCGGTCACCACGGCGAAATCGTCACCTCGGCCAACCCGACCGGCGGCGCCACGACCTGGGCCCAGGTCGGGGCGCCCGGCGGGCCCGGCGGCCTGGAGGGCATCACCTGCCTGCCGGGGTTGTGCCTGACCGGCAACACCGGCGGCAACGTCCTCGGCTCGACCGCCCCCGACGCCAGCGCCTGGACCGCGACGCCGGGGGGCGGCTCGGTTCAGATCACTGGCGCGGCCTGCCAGTCCGTCTCCCGCTGCGTCGTCGTCGACAACAACGGCGACGTTCTCGTCGCGATCGACGCCAACAGCCCGCACCCCTACTGGAGCTTCGACAACCTCCTCCCCTACACCCCGGCCGAGGGCAACGCGCTGTTCGGCGCCGCCTGCCCGGGGACCTACTGCGTCCTGGTCGGCAGCCACGGTCAGATTCTGACCAGCACCGAACCCTTCGCGATCCCGCCGCGCGCCGCCGGCACGGGCAAGTCGCGCAAGCATCGTCATCGCAAGCACGGCCCGAAGCGACCGAAGGCGAGGATTGCCCCAATTCACCTCAGCTATCCGAAGCCGGGGGAGAAACCGCGGGTCGAGGCACGAATCCGCTTCTACGCCCACGGCCCCGTGCGGGGCTACCAGTGCCGTCTCGACAAAGACCACTTCCGGCCCTGCCGCTCGCCGAAGCGCTACCACGTCGGCGGCGGCCATCACTTCGTCCGGGTCCGAGCGATCGGGACCACCGGTCTGCGGGGGCCGGTCGCGATCGAAGACTTCTGGATCGGCAGACACCACACGGGACCAAACGGGACCGGGGCGATCGTCGGCTGCCCTTGGCCACCGGGGAAAGCGCAGCTGCCGGGCTGTGGATAGCCCGCGGCGCCTCCCGGGCTCCAAATGGGTGTGGATCGGGGCGGCGGTCTGGCTCCTGACCCGGGCGCTGATCGTCAGCCACGTCGGCTTCTGGCACGACGCGGGTCCGCTCCGGCTGCAGGACGTCGGCCGCTACGACACCTGGTCCCACCATCTCCTCACCAACCATGCCTTTCCCGACGGCCCCGCCTGGCAGTACCCGCCCGGGGCGGCGCTGGTGATGCTGTTGCCGCGGCTCGGCCTCGGCTTCGCCAGCTACGGAGCCTCGTTCGTCAGCCTGATGCTGCTTGTCGACCTCGTCGGGGTGGCGCTGCTGGTGCGGCTCGGGCGGCGGACGGGCAACTACACCGGGGTCTGGGTCTGGCTGCTCGGCATGCCGCTGCTCGCGAGCCTGCCGGTGCTGCGCTTCGACCTGGTCCCGACCGTGATCGCAGCCGGCGCCTTGCTCTTGATCCACCGCCGGCCCGGCTGGTTCGGGGCCCTCGTCGGGCTCGGTGCCGCGATCAAGGTCTGGCCGGTGGCGCTGCTATTCGGCGAGTGGGACCGGCGCCAGCTGCTGCGCTCCGCCGCGGCGGCGCTGGCGGTGGTCGTAGTGGTCTTTTCGGCAACGGCAATCGCCTTCGGCGATCCCTTCTCGTTCGTCCGCGAACAGGGCCACCGCGGCCTGCAGGAGGAAGCCGTGGCGACGCTCCCCTGGCAGATCTCGGCGGTCCTCAGCGGCGAGGCGCCCCCGCGAGCGATCCAGTTCGGCGCTTGGGAGATCGACTCCGGGACGGCGCGGACCGTCGCCGATCTCCTCACCTGGCTAAGCCTGGCGGCGCTGGCCGCGGCCGCAGCCTGGTGGCTGACCCGGTCGAGAGCGATCCGCGCCGGGCGCGAGGACCTCGCCACGGATGACGTCAGCCGCGACTTCGTCTTCACCGTGGTGATGCTGCTGGTCGTCACCAGCCGCGTGCTCAGCACCCAGTACATGGTCTGGCTGCTGGGCCTGGCGGCGGTCGTCCTTTGCGCTGAGAGGACCCGGCTGGCGCGCCCGGCCTGGCTCGTCGTCGCGGCGACGATCCTCACCTCCAGCGTCTTCGGCTCGGCCGAGGACAGCGTCGTCCGCAACCTGATCCTGCTCGGCGCCACGTTCGACGCCTGCTTCGCGATGGTCTCGCTGCTGCGCGAAGAGCGGCCGGCCGTCAGGCCTGAGCCATCACCCGGGTGACCGAGTCACCGACGAACGAGGGCTTCTCGGCGCCCTCGACCTCGACCGTGAAGCGGGTCACCGCCTGCCACCAGCCGTTGCCAGCCTCCTCGAAGGAGACGAGCTCGGCCTTGACCCGGATCTTCGAGTCGACCGGAACCGGGGCCGGGAAGCGGACCTTGTTCCAGCCGTAGTTGACACCGAGGGCGAAGCCGGTGCCGGAGATCAGCTTCTCGCGAAAGCCGTCGATCATCGCCAGGGTCAGGTTGCCGTGGGCGATCGTCGTCCCGTAGGGGCTCTCGGTCTTCGCCCGCTCGGTGTCGACGTGGATCCACTGGTGGTCGCCGGAGAGCTCGGCGAAGGCGTCGATGTCGGCCTGGGTGACAGTGCGCCAGTCGCTCGGGCCGACCTCCTGGCCGACCAGCGCTTTCATCCCCTCGACTCCCTGTGCCTCGGCTAAAGCCATCGCGCGCAGTCTATTAGTCGCTCCACCAACCGGGGATCACTTCGCCGTCGCCGTCGCGGCGCGGGCCGAAGGCGAGGATTTCAAGCCCCCCGGGACCGGACTCGAAGGCCCTGGTCACCTTGGGCGCGACGCGGATCGCGTCGAGGCGCTCGATCTCGATGATCTCGTCGTCGAGCTTCATTCGCCCCGAACCGGCGAGGACGACGTAGATCTCCTCCGCCTCGTCGTGCTTGTGGCCGAAAGGCTGCCTCCTACCCGGCTTGACGCGGTGGTGGCTGACGCCGGTGTCCTCACCGTCGAGGTCATTCTTGGCGAAGCGCGCTTCGGCGTCGTCACCGACCCCGAAATCGGGCGCCGAGTCCTTGACCTCGGTCAGCTTCTTGTGCGTGTACGGCGTCGTCATCTTGCCCTCCTCCTTTTCCGGTCGCCGGTCCTCCCGGGTCGACCTCCAAATTGCCTACCCGCTGTGGCCACCGAGCAAGCCCTATTGCTAAGCGATTACTGCGGAACTAGGCTCGCAGGAAGGCCGGCTCCGAGTCGAGCAAGCGAGAAGAGGAGAGAGTCGTGGACCTGAAACTCGAGGTGGTGGTGGTCCCCGTCGCGGACGTCGACCGCGCCAAAGCCTTCTACGAATCGCTGGGATTCCGCATGGACATCGACTATGTCGACGGCGACGACTTCCGAGTGGTGCAGTTCACGCCGCCGGGTTCGGAGTGCTCGATCATCATTGGCAAGGGGATCACGACGGCGGCCCCGGGATCGCTCGACAGCCTGCAGCTCGTCGTCCTCGACATCGAGGCCGCGCGCGCCGATCTCACTTCCCGCGGCGTCGAGGTGAGCGAGGCGTTCCACGACGAGGGCGGGATCTTCCATCACGCCGGGACGGCCGGGCGAGTCACCGGCCCGGATCCCGAGCGCGGCGACTACGGCTCCTTTGTCTCGTTCAGCGACCCGGATGGCAACACCTGGTTCGTGCAGGAGGTGAAAGTCCGGGCGCCGGGACGCTGAGGCGCCCGGTCCGGCCAGTATCAGTAGCTCACCCGAGAGGAGATTGCGATGAACCTGACGTTCGATTCCGTCGATGACCTGGAGCAGGCGCTCCGGCGGGCGGCGGCAGCCCACGGCGTGCACGAGGAAGAAACCGGCGAAGAGGACGCCGAATGGCCGGTCTGGTACGCCCAGTACATGGCGCAGGAGCGAGCTGAGCGGGGACAGCAAGGCGACGGCTCGTGAGCAGCGACTACGACGCGATCGTCCTCGGCGGCGGCTCGCCGGGCGAGCACTGCGCGGGCGCCTTGGCCGAGGGCGGGCTGCGCGTTGCCCTGGTCGAGCCCGAACTGGTCGGCGGCGAGTGCTCCTACTGGGCGTGCATCCCGTCGAAGACCCTGCTGCGCCCGGGCGAGGCCGTGCATGCTGCCCGCGAGGCGGCGGCCAGCGCCGAGGTCGACGTCGAGGCGGCGCTCGCCTGGCGCGATTTCATGGTCTCCGGCTACTCCGACGCCGGCCAGGAGCGCTGGCTGGCGGACCACGGTATCGACCTCCTGCGCGGCCACGGCCGCCTCGCCGGTCCCGGCGCGGTCGAGGTCGACGGAGTCCGCCACACGGCCGATCACATCGTGATCGCGACCGGCGCCGACCCGATCGTGCCGCCGATCCCCGGCCTGCGCGAGCTCGACGGCGTCTGGACCAACCGCGAGGCAACCGGGATGAAGGCCATCCCGCGCCGGCTGCTGATCCTCGGCGGTGGGCCGGTCGGAGCCGAGCTCGGGCAAGCGGTAAACCGCCTCGGTGGCGAGGTGGCATTGGTCGACGGCGCCGAGCGCCTGCTCGGCCGTGAGCCGGCGCCACTGGGCGAGGCGCTCGGCGAGGTCCTGCGGGGCGAAGGCATCGAGCTCGTCCTCAACTCGCGCGCTGCCGCGGCGCGGCGCGACGGTGAGGACTTCGTCCTCGAGTTCGAGGACGGCCGCGAGCTGCGCGGCGACCGCCTGCTCGTCGCCACCGGCCGGCGGCCGCGGGTTGAGGGGATCGGACTGGAGAGCGTCGGAATCGAGGCCGGCGCGCATGGGGTCCCGGTCGACGCCCACCTCCGGGCGGGCGAGGGCCTGTGGGCGATCGGCGACGTCAACGGGATCTGGCCCCTGACCCACGTCGGCAAGTACGAGGGTGACGTGGTCGCCGCCAACATCCTCGGCGAACCGCTGGAAGCCAACTACGAAGCGGTGCCGCGCGTCGTCTACACCGATCCCCAGGCGGCGTCGGTCGGCGAGGGCGAGGGCCGGTTCAGCGCCACCGCCAAGGTCTCCGAGGTCGCGAAGACGGCCACCTACACCCGCGCCTACGCCGAGTCCAATGGCTTCCTGACCCTGCTCAGCGACGGCGAGCGGCTGACCGGCGCCTACGCGCTCGGGCCCGAGGCCGGCGAGTGGATGCAGCAGGCAACGCTGGCGATCCGTGCCCGGGTCCCGCTCAAAGTCCTGCGCGACACGATCCAGCCCTTCCCCACCTTCTCCGAGATCTACGTCGCCGCCCTGAAAGCGCTGCGGGCCGAGATCAAGGCGGCCGACTAGTAGTAGTAGTAGTAGTAGTCGGGAGCTACAGGAGCTCAACCGGATGGGCGACGCGAAGGCCAGGAACCCGCTCGAAGTGACCTAGGTTACGAGTCACCAGCATCGCCCCAGCCTCGAGGCAGATACCTGCCTGCATCGCGTCGCGGAAGTCGATCGCGGCCCCGCCTCTGCGCAACTCGGCGAGCAGCTCTCCGCCCCTCAGCCCCGCCCGGCGACCAAGGGTCAACAGCGGTACCGAGAGCAGCGCATGGACCGGTCGCGGATCGCGGTGGTACGAGCGTCCCAGCGCGAGCTCGAATGCCGTGACCGCCGTCACCCGGTATCCCTGACTCTGAACCAGCGAACGGACGAGATCGCGGCCCGGGCCCACGCCACGCAGATGGTCGATCAGGACGTCTGAGTCGAGGACGGACCCGGCCAACTCGCCCATGCCTCCTCTCGGGCCTGTTCCCACTCTGCGACGTCCGCCTCGCTCCACGCGCCCTCGGCCTCGGCCACGGCTTGGGCCAGGTCCGGCTCATTGCCCCGGTCGAAGTAGCGGTCAAGCGCCTCCTCGACAATCGCTGAGAAGCCACGCATCCCCCGCTCCGCCGCGGTTGCTCGGAGGCGGGTGTAAGTGCGATCGCTCAACTCTACGGTGGTCCTCATGGATTCATGCATTCTTGCATTTGAATGCATCAGGCCACCAGCCTGACTTCAAAGCTGAGGACGACCAGGGCGTCGGCACCGCCCAGCAGCGAGAGGATGCGGGCGACGTAGGCCTGGGTCTCCGGATAAGCGGGGATGCAGTGGCAGGCTTCGACCGGGGCGGGGCCGGCGTTGTAGGCGGCGAGGGCGAGCTCGGGCGAGCCGAACTGGCGGATCAGGTCGGACATCAGGTGCGCCTCGGCATCGATCGCTTCGACCGGGTCGTAGGGGTTGCGGAGTCCATAGGAGGCGGCCGTACTCGGCATGAACTGCGCGATCCCCTGCGCCCCCGCCGACGAGCCGGCGTTGGGATCGAACCCGGACTCGGCCATTAGCTGTCCCGCGAGCAGCGCCGCCGAGACGTTCCAGCGGGCGGCGGCGCGCAGGATCGGGTCGCGGAACTCGCCCGGGACGAAGGGGGGCAGCGGGCCAGACCCGGCAAGCGTGCCATCGCCGTCGGGTCCGATCGCGTCGCCGGCATCCGAGCAGGGCGCGGGGCCCGCGACGAACCCGAAGTGCCAGGCCTCCCATTCGTAGCGCTGAAGGAACCCGAACCGCCCGGCATTGACTGCCAGCCAGGAGTAGGCCGTTTCCGGGCCGAGGTCGAGCTCGGTCGCACAGCGATGGAGCGAGTGGCCCGGGGGCGCCACCCATTTCGGGTCGGGGTGAGCGGCGAACAGCGCCGCCTGTTCGGCGTCGGAGCGGAAGCCTGAGACGACCACCAAGGCGATCCCATCCCCTTGCGCGGCAAGCGCCATCCGGTCGAAGGCCGCGGCGACATCCGGCCTCATCCCCTTGCCGTTGCGATAAAGAAGCGGGCCGCCGTAGCCGCCGCCGGTGGCCATTGCGCTCATGCCGCCACCGCTCACCGGTGCGCCGGCTTCCGCGATCGCCGAGGCCTCGACGACCACGTCTCCCCCAGCTTCGACCTTCGCGGTCACGCTGGCTTCGACCCGCACCGGCGCCATCTCGTCGCGGTCGGGGAATGAGACACGGAGCCGGTTGGGGTCGACGCCGTTGTCCCGCCCGGCCAGCAACGCTGCGGCCCGCGCCCGGGCGAGGTAAACCGACTTTGCGAGGTGCGCCGGGTTCGGCGACCCGTTCGGAAGCAGCGCCGGCGCCAGTAGACGGGAGAGGTCGTCACGCATCGAGCGGGCGGCAGAGACCGCAGCCAGGTCGGCTGCCCGCTGCACCCGCCCCTTGCCGGTCACCGCACCGGCGATCGCGACCAGGGCGAGGGCGGCTGCGATCAAGGCCAGGGCTCCGCCCAAAGCGAGGATCAGTGCTTGCCCAGACTCGTCTTCCAGGCGTGCAAGCCTCCGGTTTCGAACTTTCCAATGGCCCGCCTCGTAGACCCCAGCGACCACGCATTCAGAGGAGGAGACCCGATGCCGCGAGTGACCAGAGACCGCAACCCGATTCCCTACCCCGTCAGGGTCCCGATCCTGGCACTGGCGGTCGTAGCCGCGCTCGCGGCCCTGCTCGGTCCCTCGGCCGCCGTCGCCAGTCCGAAGACGAAGTCGGTTGCAAAGACGACCGAAATCCAGTCTCTTGGCAAGAGGGCTCTGACCACCAACCGTGGCCGCACCCTCTACAGCCTCAGCGCCGAGACCAGGGGGAAATTCATCTGCACCGACCCCGGCTGCCTCGCGACCTGGGTGCCGCTGGTCGTCGCCAAGGGCGTGAAGCCGACCGGACCGGTGACGCTGGGGACGCGGGTGCGCCCCGACGGACGCACCCAGGTCACCTACAAGGGCCTCCCCCTCTACAGCTTCAACGGCGACATCAAGAAGGGCGAAGCGAACGGCGAGGGGATCAAGGACGTCGGCACCTGGCACGTCGCCAAGGTTGCGAAGATCAGCTCGCAACCTCAGCCCCAGCCCGAACCGGCGCCGTCACCGCCGTCGCCGTATCCGTACCCGCCTTCGAACCCCTACTGAGGCCGGGCTCGGCGAGCCGCCGGACCAGCCGGTCCGGCAGGCCGCCGCCCGCCGCCAGGGTGCCGAACAAGGCGCGACGCTCAGTCACCCAGGGCAGCCGTGACTTCAGCACCGCGAGCTCGAGTCCGTAGCCACCCAGGTCGCGGACGAGCAGCGCGAGCAGCGCCCGATCGGCACGCAGGTCGACCCGCAGGAGGACGCCGGACGGACGCAGCCCGAAACCCCCGTCTAGCAGCAGACGGACCAGCAACGGCGGCAGGTGAACCGCGGCAAGTGCGCCACGGGCGACGGTCACCGCAGCCGCCGCTGCCTCCAGGCCCTGGGGCGCGGCGGGCACGGCGAGGTGACAGGTCTGTCCACGCGCCGCCACCCGGGCGCGAGGAAGATGCGCCGCCAAGCGCTCCTCGAGGGCGCGGGCAGCGGTCGAAGCGAGCAGAGCCGGCCGCGGTGGCCGGCCGCCGACGTCGACCAGCAGCGCCGCCCGATCGGGCTCGGCGCCGGCGCAGGCGAGCGCCGCGGCAGCGGGACGAGCGCCCTCGGCGAGACCGAGGGCGGTGACGAGGACGGTCGGGGCATCGGCCAGCGGCCCGGCACCGATCATCGCTCCGGCCTGACGCTGGCGCTGCTGGTCACGGCGAGGCGCTCGGCGAGAGCGGCGAAGGGCGAGGGTGGCCGCAGTCGCACCGAGACGGTGCCGCCACGGACCGAGACCGCGACACTCGTCTCAGCCCAGCCCGGCAATGCATCGCGGGCGGCATCCGCCGCCGAGCCGCCCGATGCCAGGGCAATGGCGCCGGCCTCAGCAGCACCGTCGGCAAGGGTCAAGGCATAGCCGGCGGCGAGCAACTGCAGCGCCAGAAACGCCGCCAGCAGCAATGCCGGAACAGCCGCGACCAACTCGACACTCGCCTGACCCCTCTCCTCAGCCACCATCTGGCCCCAGGCCCGAACTTGCCCCGACCATCACTCGCGGCAGTTTCGGCAGCAGACGTGGCACCGGGACGCGGACCGAGACGCCGGCAGAGTCGTCGACCCGGGCGCCGTCGCGCATCGAGGTGGGCAGGGCCTGGCGGGCGGCGCCGGCCGGGTCGCCGCCGACCAGCGCCGCCCGCGCGCCCGCCCGCGCGGCCACGCTCGCCGACCACAACGCGTGGCCGGCGAGCGCGATCTGCGCCGCCGCCAGAACCGCCAGCAGCAGAAACGGCACCACAGCGATCAACTCGACCGAAGCGGTGCCCCTCTCCCGGTGGCCCTGGCTGCTGCTGGCTGACGACGGCACCCGGCAACCGTCCCAGGCAAACCCGCACGAGTTACGCGCGAAGAGCGCCGATTCGATGAATTCTCAGTCGCCGAAGCCCGACCCGGGCTTCAGTAGGTATTCGCCTCGGTCCAGATCTTCCAGATCGTGGCCACAGCGGCGCCCAGAAGCAGGATCCAGAGCAGCGTCGTGCCGCCCTGGTCGAACATTCGGTCGGTACCGGCGACCAACAGAGCCAGCAGCCCGAAGGCGCCGTAGAAGAGCGCCCGCCGGCCGTCGCTGAGCGTTGCCAAGGTCAGCTGGTTCTGGCGGCTCAGCACGTAGAGCATCCAGCTGATCCCGGCGAGGAAACCCATCGAAATCGCCGCCAGGACCGCTTCCGCCGCGTTTTCGCCGTGCGGCGCGAAGGCAACCGGAACCGCCAGCAGCATGATGATCGCGACGTTGCGCAGAACGCGGAGATTGCGCATGTCGCGATTGTACGCGGCCGAGCTGCCCCGACCGCTACTTGCGGGTCATCACGATGATCCCGAAGACGACCGCAGCGATCACGGCCGCCAGCGCCAGCGCGGCGACGGCCGCGGCGCCGCCGGCAGCCAATTGCCGCTCGTCGCGGCTGAGGTCGACGAACCGACCGACCCCCCAGATCGCGATCGCGAACACGCTGGTGACTCCGACTCCGGCGATCACTGAAGCGACCACCGTCTCCATCAGCTCCTTGCCCTCGACCAGGGTCGCGATCATCCGCCCGCCGCCGAGACCGGCGCCACCCGCTGGGCGCGCCGCACGAAGACCGCAGCGACCAGCGACAGCGCCATCAGCGTGATCAGCAGCGGCCCCAGCGCCCCGGTCCCGAAGATCCGCGAGATGCCGTAGGTGGCGGCCCCGATCGCCGCCGCCGCCGGCAGCGTCAGGAGCCAGGCGAAGACGATGTTGCCGGCGACTCCCCAGCGCACCGCAGAGAAGCGCTTGGCGGCCCCGGCCCCCATCACGCCGCCGTTGATCACGTGGGTGGTCGAAAGCGGGAAGCCGAAATGGGTGGAGGCAAGGATCACCGCCGCCCCCGCGCCTTGAGACGAGAAGCCCTGGGCGGCGTCCATCTTGATGATCCGGGTGCCCGTGGTCTTGATGATCCGCCAGCCGCCACTGTAGGTGCCGAGCGCGATCGCGGCGGCCGAGGAAGCGATCACCCAGAGCGGCGGGTCCGAGTTGGCGCCGAGGCTGCCGTTGGCGATCAGCGCCAGCGTGATAATCCCCATCGTCTTCTGCGCGTCGTTGGTCCCGTGAGCGAGGGCGAGCAGACCGCCGGAGATGATCTGCCCGTGTTTGAAGCCGCGGTTGACGATGCCGGGGCGCTGCTTACCAATGATCCGGTATGCGATCCCGATCGAGAGCCCGGCGACGAGGAAGGCCAGGATCGGCGCGACGATGGCGGGGACGAGGACTTTGCCGACGAGGCCGTCGGCGATCACCGCGTCGAAGCCGGCGGCGGCGACCGCCGAGCCGACGACGCCGCCGATCAGCGCGTGCGAGGAGCTCGAGGGCAGCCCGAAATACCAGGTGATCAGGTTCCAGGCGATCGCTCCGATCAGCCCGGCGAAGACGATCGTCGGCGTGATCACGTCGGCGTTGACGACGTCGTTGGCAACCGTCGCCGCGACCGAGATCGAGATGAAGGCACCGACGAAGTTCAGCAGCGAGGCCATCCCGATCGCGACGCTGGGCCGTGCCGCACCAGTCGAGATCGAGGTGGCGACGACGTTGGCGGTGTCGTGGAAGCCGTTGGTGAAGTCGAATGCCAGCGCGGTGCCGACGACGATGACGAGGATGACGTCAGAGGACATAGATGACGACGACGGAGGCCATCACGAGTTCTTGATCACGATCCCCTCAAGTATCTGCGCCGCGGTCTCGGTCGCGTCGATTGCCTCCTCGAGCACGGCGAACATGTCCTTCCAGCGGATCACGACCATCGGGTCGATCCCGTTGGAGAAGAGGGAGGCGACGGCGTCGCGGGAGATCCGGTCGCCCTCGTTCTCGAGCCGGTGGATCTCGATCCAGTACTTGTCGAGGTCTTTGAAGTCGGGCAGGTGCTCGAGCCCCTGTGCGAGCTGCTCGGTGGCGGCGACGAGGACCTTGGTTAGTTGCCCCGCCTGCTCCATCGGCGCCTCGATCTTGTAGAGGCCGAGATAGTCGGCGGCCTCCTCGGTGTAGTCGACGACGTCGTCCAGTTGCGTCGCCAGCCCGTAGATGTCCTCGCGATCGATCGGCGTGACGTAGGTCGAGTTCAGCCGTTTGACGATCTCGTGGGTGATCCGGTCACCCTCCTGCTCGGCATCGAGAATCTCGCGCGAGAGGCTGCCGGCGTCTGGCCACTCGCCCATCATCTGGTCCAGCAGGCGGGCTGCGTGGACCGTGTTCTGACCGGCTTCGATGAAGAGATCGAAGAAGGTGCGATCGCGGGGAAGGAGCGAAAAGCGCGCCACCAGCGCATCCTAGTCGCGGGCGAGGAAGCGAACGGCTGCGGTCAGCCGGCGGCTGCCGCGAGGTGCTCGGCGGCGCGGGCCGAGTGGCGCTCGCGCAGCTCCTCCTGGACGCTGCGGCGGCCGTCGGCGGGCGGCACCGTCCGGGTCCAGACGCCGTCGGAGTCCAGCACCCAGGAGTTCATGTTGTCGGCAAAGCAGCGCTCCAGCACGTCGAGCATCTCCGCCTTCAGCCCCGGGTCTTCGACCGGCGCCACCAGCTCGACGCGGCTGTCGAGGTTGCGCGGCATCAGATCGGCCGAGCCCATCAGCACCCGGGTCTCCTCACCGCGCTGGAAGGTGTAGACGCGCGAGTGCTCGAGGAAGCGGCCGACGACGGAGACGACGCTGATGTTCTCCGAGACGCCCTCGACTCCAGGGCGCAGGCAGCAGATCCCGCGCACGTTGAGGTCGACCCTGACCCCCGCCTGCGAGGCTGCGTAGAGCGCCCGGATGCAGCCGGCGTCGACCAGCGAGTTCATCTTCAGCACGATCCGCGCCTCTTCGCCCGCTTCGTGGGCGGCGACCGTGCTCTCGATCTCCTCGATCATCCGATCGCGCATCGTCGTCGGCGAGACCAGCACCTTGCGGTACACGGCCGGGCGGCCGTAGCCGGTGAGGAAGTTGAACATCTCGGCGACGTCGGCGCCGATGTCGGGGTCGGCGGTAAAGAGCCCGAAGTCGGTGTAGAGGCGGGCCGTCTTCTGGTGATAGTTGCCGGTCCCGATGTGGACGTACTCGCGAACCCGGTCCCCCTCACGGCGGGCGACGAGGATCGCCTTGACGTGGGTCTTGAGGCCGGGAATGCCGTAGACGACATGGACGCCGGCCTCCTCCAGCGACTTCGCCCAATGGATATTCGCCTCCTCGTCGAAGCGCGCTTTCAGCTCGACCATGCAGACCGCCTGCTTGCCGCGTTCGGAGGCGCGGATCAGCGACGGCACCAAAGGCGAGTCGTCGCTGGTGCGGTACACGGTGTGCTTGATCGCCAGCACGTCGGGGTCGGACACCGCCTGCTCGACGAAGCGCTCGACCGAGGTCGAGAAGGAGTCGTAGGGGTGGTGGACGAGCAGGTCACGCTGGCGGATCGCCGCGAAGATATCGGCCGGCTCCTCGTCCTCGCCCTGCAGGCGAGGCTGGGTGACCGGCGACCAGGGCGAGTAGCGAAGGTCCGAGTGGCCGGGAACGTCGGCGATCGAGCCGAGGTCGCCGAGATCGACCAAGCCGCCGACGTCGTAGACCTCGCGGTCTTCCAGGCGCAGGGCGCTGATCAACTGCTCACGCAGCTTCGGGTTCATCCCCGAGGCGATCTCGAGCCGCACGACCTCGCCGAAACGGCGCCGGCGGAGCTCGTCCTGGACCGCGCGCAGGAGGTCGTCGGCCTCGTCGGAGACGTTGAAGTCGGCATCGCGGGTCACCCGGAAGTAGCCATGGTCGATCACCTCGATGCCGGGGAAGAGAGCGTCGAGATTGGCCGCGATCACCTCCTCCAGGGGAACGAAGGTCTTGCCGTCGTCGCCGATCGGGAGGAAGCGGCCGAGCAGCTCCTTCGGGACCTTGACGCGGGCGATCACCTCGGTGCCGCTGCCGGAGTCGCGCAGGAGGACGCCGAGGCTGAGCGAGAGGTTGGAGATGTAGGGAAAGGGCCGCCCGAGGCCGATCACCAGCGGCGTCAGCGCCGCGAAGACCTGCTCGTGGAAGCGGGCGTCGATCTCGCGCCGCTCGTCCTCGTCGGCGCTGCCGAGGCTGAGGATCCGGATCCCGTGTTCCTCCAAAGCCGGGAGCAGCTCGCCGCCGAAGCAGGTCTGCAGACGGCGGTCGAGCTCCAGGACCCGAGCCTGGATCGCGTCGATCTGCTCCGAGGGGGCGAGCCCGTCGGGGCCGCGGGCGTCGATGCCAGCGTCGAGCTGGTCGAAGAGGCCGGCGACCCTGACCATGAAGAACTCATCGAGGTTGGAGGCGTAGATGCCGCAGAAGCGCAGGCGCTCCAGCATCGGCACCTCGGCGTCCTCGGCCAGTTCGAGCACCCGCTCGTTGAAGTCGAGCCAGGAAAGCTCGCGATTGAAGTAGAGAGCGGGGTCGTCGATCGATTCATCGTACTCCGACACCGCCGCTTTCCCCCTGCTCTCAGGCGACCTGGACGAACTGCTGCCGGTCGGCCTCCGGGACCTCCCCAAGCGCCTCGTGCTCCTCGGCGAGCGCCCGCCGGTAGCCCGCCGCGAGCTGGTCCATCGACCGCTCCCAGGTCCGGGTTCGAGCGGCGTGGGCGCCGGAGCTGCCGAGGTGTGCCCGCAGCAGCGGCGCCGAGGCCAGCTGCAGCAGCGCCCCCGCCAAGTGGTCGGGATCGGGACGGCAGAGCAGCCCGGTGTGGCGGTTCTCGACCAAGGCCGCCGGGCCGCCCTCAGCGACGGCGACGACCGGCAGGCCGCTGGCCGCGGCCTCAAGGATCACCTGGCCGTAGGTGTCGGTGCTGGAGGCAAAGAGGAAGACGTCGGCGCTGGCGTAGGCCCGCGCCAGGTCCTCTCCTCCGAGCCAGCCGAGGAAGGTCGCGTGCTCGCCCAGCGTCGCCCGCAGCTCGCCTTCCTCCGGGCCGCCGCCGGCCAGCAGCAGGTGCAGGCGGGGGTCGGAGCGGCGGGCACGGAGGAAGCTCTCGGCCAGCAGGTCGACGCCCTTCTCGCGGGTCATGCGGCCGACGTAGAGGACTTTGATCTCCCCCGGGTAGGCATTGCGATCGGCCTTGGCCGGGTCGAAGCGGCTGAGGTCGACGCCGCGCTCCCAGCGGCCGATTCGGGCCTGATCAGTACCGAGCTCGGCCAGCGAGGCGTCAGCCGAGGGGCTCGGCGAGAGGACGAACCGGGGCGCGCCGTAGAAAGCACCGAGACCGAGCTTGGCCAGCGCCTCGAGGTGGTCCTGACCGCTGCGCAAGCCGGCGTAGGCCGCGAGCTCGGTGTGGTAGCTGGCGATGTGTGGGGTGCCGGTGATCCGCGAGAGCAGCGTCGCCGCGATCCCGGCCGGGCCGGGGGCGGTGACGTGGACGAGGTCGTAGTCGCCCTCGACCAGGTCGGGAAGGCCCGGCACCCCGAGCCGCATCCCCTCGTAGAAGGGCAGCTCCAGCTCGGCCGCCGCCGGCAGCCGGCGGTCGACGCCAGGGTCGGTGCCGATCACCTCGATCTCGAAACCGGGAACGCCGCGCTCGCGGATCTGCTCGATCGTGTGGGTGACGCCGTGCATCGAGCCGATCCCGTCAGCGATCAGCGCCACCCGCCGCGGCCGGCCGTCGGCGCCGGCGAGCTTCGCCTTCTCGGCGGCGAGGAAGATGGTCGAGGGCGCGTAGGGGACGGCTGGCAGCAATGCCTCGAAGAGGCCATTGACGGCGGCCGGGAAGTGACCGCGGGCAAAGGCGCCGGTGCCGTCCTCGATCGCCGTCCGCAAACGCCGGTCGTGGATGCGGCGGGCGCGACGATAGAGGTCGGCGTGGGAGAAACCGTCGGACTGCAGGTAGGCGATCAGTTCAGGGCCGCGGAGCTCCAGGCCCATGCCGGCGAGCCAGGCCTCAAGCAGGTTGCGAGCGTCGTCGGGGCAGAGGTCGGTGGCGACCTTGCCCTTGCGCAGCGCCCCCTCGCCGATCACCCGTTCCGCCATCTTCAGCACCGCCCCCGGATCGACCCCTTGCGTTCGCACTTCTTGCCGCATACCGGGAGAAACTGCGAACTCTGAGGAAGGCTCCGAGCCGTCGAGGCAGAGGGCGCGGGTCGCGAGCGCCATCGCGGCGTGGGTCCACTTCGCGGCGCTGCCCTGTTCACCGCCGGCCTCGGCGTTGCCGTCGAGCAGGTGGCGCAGAAACTCTTCCGGCGTGCGAGCATCGGGCGCTTCGGTGAAGGTGCGTCCGATGTCGACGCCGGCATGGTCGTCGGAGCCGCCGATGCCGGTGCCCCCGCGCGTCTCGATGTAGACGACGGCGGGCATGTTGAGCTCGGCGGCCCGTGACCCGTTGCGGACCTCCCAGATCGGGAAGAGCTCCGCCAGGCGTCGCCGATGGCGCCGGGTCAGCGGCGCGGCGACGTTGAAGAAGGGATGCGCAAGTGCGCAGACGACCCCGTTCTCGTGAAGGTATGCGGCGCAGGCCTCGACATCGCCGGAATGTGCCTGCAGCCACTCATGGTCTCCGGGAGTGATCCCGTAGCAAAGGACGTGAACCGCCTGAAGCTCGCCGGTGAAGCGGGCGGTCAGCTCCTCGGAGACGAAGCAGTCGGGCCGATCCTCCAACTCGAGGCAGCCGTCGATCGTGTCGTGATCGGTGATCGTGACGAAGTCCATCCCCCGCCGCTTGGCCAGCTCGTAGACCTCATCGGGAGGCGTGGCGCACTCCGGCAGTCCGAGCGATCTCTGGACGCCAAGTTTCGAGAACTGCGAGGCGGTGGAATGGCAGTGCATGTCAACACGGGAAGTCATCGGTGTCTCCCTCTCGCTATTCGTTCTTGTCACCCACAGATTCGGCTATTTGCAGGGAAAACTTGTAAATCCCCTGCAAAGGAGGTGTGAACTTCGGGTGACCGAGAGGTGCGCTAGGCCGCGAGGCGGGCCGGCGAGGAGCCGTTGGCGTTGCCGTTGAGGAGATCGAGGATGACCCCCTCGCGGAGGCCGCCCTTGCCGATCTGCAGCGGCTGTCCGAGCAGCTCGGAGACCTTCTCGAGGAGCAGGACGCCGGTGGTGAGAATGCGAACCCGCTGTGGGTCGAGCTCGAAGCGACGGGCGACCTCGGCGGCGGGGTCAGCCGAGAGGACCCGGATCCCGCGCTCCAGCGTCTCGTACTCGAGCACGGCGCCGACCAGGCGCCGCAGCGAGGTGGCGGAGCCACCGACGGCGACCGCCTGTGCCGGACGCTCGATCTCAACCCCCTCGAAGATGTCGTCGATACGGTCGCGGATCTTGCGAATCTCGGCCGCCGAGGGCGGATCGGAGGCAATCAGCTCGTCGGCGAGGACGCCGGAGCCGACCCGCCAGGAGCGAACCGTCTGGGCGCCGCCCCGGACAGTGCCGAGGATCACCTCGGTCGAGCCGCCGCCGACGTCGACAACGCCAACCGTGCCGTCGACCGGGTGGCCGAGCGTCTTGGTCGCGCCGATGAAGGAGAGCCTGCCCTCCTCGTCATCGCTGAGGACTTCGACCGGCACCCCTGCGGCGGCCGCGATCTCCCGCGCCGCCTGCTCGCCGTTGCCAGCCTCGCGGACCGCGGCAGTCGCGACCGCCCGGATCTCAACCGCCCCAAGCTCGCGCGCCAGCCGTACCTGAGTCGCAACAACCTCACAGACCTCGGCGACCTTCTCAGCCGTAATCGAGCCGCTACCGTCGATCGCCTTATTGATCCGCGTATAGGCCCGCTGCTCCATCACCTTTTTCAACTGCCCGTCCACCGGCTCGGCAACGAGCACGCGAGTGGTATTGGACCCAATATCTATTGCAGCGCAGAGCATCAGGGGCGTCGCTCCCAATGTTCCCAAACCCATCGGATCTGACACCTGGCCCCGTGGGCGACCCGGGCAGGTATGCCGAGAACGAAAACCTCGCCCGCAGGCGTACCTGCCCGGGGCGTTCGCAAGCTAGCCGGTCGGATGCGAAGCGTCCTCGAACTCCCGGAACAGCCCGGTGACGACGAACGCCACCTGCTCGCCAATGTCGACAGCGTTGTCGGCGATCCGCTCGATCGCCCGCGCTGACAGCAACATCGTCATCGCCCACTCGCGCTTGTCGGCGTCGTCGCCGAGGTCGAGCGCGAGCCGGAAACAGTCGCGGTTGAGGTCGTCGACGACGTCGTCCTGGCGGACGAGGTCGCGTGCCATCTCGACGTCGCGTTCGGCGAAGGCGCGCTTCGCCTGGGTGATCAGCGAGCGCGTCTGGGACCCCATGCCGAGGATCAGCTTCACCATCCCCTCGTCGGCCGGCGGCTCATGGCCGCTGAGCGGGATCACCTTGCAGATGTTCACGCACTGGTCGCCCATCCGCTCGACGTTCTTCAGCACATGCAGCAGGGCGGAGATCAGGCGCAGGTCGGTCGCCACCGGCGACTGCGTCGCCAGCAGCGTGATCAGCGCCTGGTGGACCTCCAGGTAGCGGCCGTCGATCCGGTCGTCGTCGGCGACGACGATCTGCGCCAGCTCGACGTCCTGATGCTCAACCGCCTCCAGGGTCCGCTGTAGGGCGGCGCTGACGAGGTTGAGGCCGTCGAGAGCGCTGGCCTCGAGCGTTTCCAGTTCCACTTGATATTCCTGACGCGTCGCTTCGGGCATGATTCCGATCCCGCCGCGATCAGCCGAAGCGACCGCTGACGTAGTCCTCGGTCGCTTTCTGGGTTGGGTTGGTGAAGATCGCCTCGGTCTGGTCGATCTCGACCAGGCGGCCGGGCTTGCCGGATTCCTCGAGGTTGAAGAAGGCGGTGATGTCAGAGGCTCGCGCCGCCTGCTGCATGTTGTGGGTGACGATCACGATCGTGAACCGGTTCTTGAGCTCGCCGATCAGGTCCTCGATCGCCAGGGTCGCCACCGGGTCGAGGGCCGAGCAAGGCTCGTCCATCAGCAGCACCTCGGGCTCGACCGCGATCGCGCGGGCGATGCAGAGCCGCTGCTGCTGACCGCCGGAGAGACCGAGGCCGGGCTTGTCGAGGCGGTCCTTGACCTCCTCCCAGAGATTGGCGCCGCGCAGGCTGCGCTCGACGACCGCGTCCTTCTGCGTCTTCTTCAGCTTGCCGGCGTTGAGATTGAGGCCGGCGGCGACGTTGTCGTAGATCGACATCGTCGGGAACGGGTTCGGCTGCTGGAAGACCATCCCGATCAAGCGCCGGACGTGGACCGGGTCGACCCCGGTGCCGTAGATGTCCTCGCCGTCGAGTGAGATCTCGCCATTCACCGTTGCCCCCGGCGTCAGCTCGTGCATGCGGTTGAGCGAGCGCAGGAAGGTCGTCTTGCCGCAGCCCGAGGAGCCGATCAGCGCCGTCACCTTGTTCGGCGCGATCGTCATCGAGACGTCCTCGACGGCCTGGAAGTCGCCGTAGTAGAGGTCGACCCCCCTCACCTCGATCGTCTTCGCCACGCTCGTCCCCGTACCCGCCGCGCTGGATGCGGCAGTCCCGGTCACGCCGACGGAACCGGACTGCCCGGCCGACTCCGAATCCGCCGCCGCGCGCTTGGTTCCTGCGGCTCCAAACATGGCTCTCAACCTTCTTCCTTCCACTGGCTAGCGGATCTCGGTTTTGTAGCGCCGGTAGACGAAGCGAGCCAACACGTTGAGGATCATCACGATAGCGATGAGGACCAGCGCGGCAGCCCAAGCTCGGTCGTAGGACGCTTGTTTCATCACGCCCGGCGAGCGGTACTCGTTGTAGGCGTAGACGGCGAGGTTCTGCATCCGCCCGTTGAGCGGATCCCCGTTCAACGAGTCGACGACGCCGGTCGTCACCAGCAGCGGCGCCGTCTCGCCGATGATCCGTGCGGTGGCGATCATGATTCCGGTGATGAGGCCGGCGAAGGCAGTCGGCAGCACGACTTTGGTGATCGTCTTCCACTTCGGGGTTCCCAGCGCGTAGGCCGCTTCGCGGAGGTGGTTGGGAACGATCTTCAGCACCTCCTCGGCGGAGCGGATCACGATCGGGATCATCAGCACCGAAAGCGCCACCGAGCCCATCACACCAAGGCGGATGCCGGGGCCGAAGAAGATCTCGAAGAGGGCGAAGGCGAAGAGGCCAGCGACGATCGAGGGGATGCCAGTCATCACGTCGACGAAGAAGGTGAGGGCGCGGCGCAAGCGCCCGGTCCCGTACTCGTTCATGTAGATCGCCGCCATCAGCCCGATTGGGACCGAGATCAGGACCGCGACCCCGGTGATCACCAGCGTGCCGGCGATCGCGTGGGCGGCGCCGCCGCCGCTGATCTTGCCGCGCGAATCTTCGGTGAAGAATTCGAGCGAGAGGCCCGGGATCCCGCGCTTGACGACTTCGAAGATCAGCGAGGCGAGCGGGATCATCGCCAGCGCGAACGCGGAGGCGATCAGCAGCGTCATCGTCCGGTCGAAGGCGCGGCGCGGACCCTCGACCGCGCGGGACCAGGAGTAGATGACGACGGCCGCGACCAGCACCGCGAAGACCAGCGAAAGCGCGACGGTGAAGATCCCGAGCGCGGCCTCGACCGCCGCGACCAGGACCCAGGAGCCGGCGAAGGTCCCGTAAGGAGCCCAGCCGGGCAGCAGGCCGCCGGCGAGCCGGCCGTCCGGGCGCTGGGCGAGCGTCGACATCGCCTATTCCTCCCTGTTCTGGCGGGCGATGATCGCCCGCGCGCCGAGGTTGGTGACGAGGGTGATCGCGAACAGCACCAGCCCGGTCGCGATCAGCAGGTTGACGGCGAGGCCCGAGGACTCGGGGAAGTTAAGGGCGATGTTGGCGGCGATCGTCGAGGGGTTCGCCTGGCTGATCAGGTTGAAGGTGACGACGCCGGAGACGGAGAGGATGATCGTCACCGCCATCGTCTCGCCGAGGGCGCGGCCGAGGCCGAGCATGGCACCGCTGATTACCGACGATTTGCCAAACGGGAGGACCGTCATCCGCAGCATCTCCCAGCGGGTCGCCCCCAGCGCCTGGGCGCCTTCCATCTGTTTGCGCGGTGCCTGGGCGAAGGCCTCGCGGGCGACGGCGGAGACGATCGGCAGGATCATCACCGCCAGCACCAGGCCGGCGACGAACATCGTCCGCCCGGTGGCTGACGCCGGCCCCGCGAAGATCGGGATGAAGCCGAGGTGTTCTTCCAGCCACTGCATCACCGGCACCGCCGCCGGGCCGAGGACGAAGATCCCCCAGAGGCCGTAGATGATGCTTGGGATCGCGGCCAGCAGGTCGACCAGGAAGCCAAGCGTGAGCGCGATCCGCGCCGGCGCGATGTGGGTGATGAAGAGCGCGACCGCGACCGCCAGCGGCACCGCGACAACCGCCGCGAAAGCCGCTGCCAGGACGGTGCCGAAGGCGAGCGGGGCGACGTAGTCAATGAAGCTTTTGTCGCCGGGAAGTTCGGAGGCGCTGGCGGTCAAGGCCGGCATCCCCTCGGCGACCAGGAAGATCGCGACCCCGGCCAGCAGGGCCAGGATCGTCACCGCGGCCGCGACCGCGGTGTTGGAGAAAATCCGGTCGCCGCGGCGACGGCGCCCTCCGGACGCCGCCGCCAGCAGCTGGCCGGCATTGGTAGTGGTGTCGACCGAGGACACCCTGTTCCTAGCCTTCGATCGCTTCCACCGCCGCGGTCACTTCTTTCGTCAGCGCCGAGGAGAGCGGGGCCGAGCCGGCCTGTTCAGCGGCCAGTTCCTGCCCTTCGGGGCTGATCACGTATTCGAGGTACGCCTTGACGAGCGCGGCTTCGTCGGCCGAGCCGTATTTGGTGCAGGCGATCACGTAGGACGTGAGCACGATCGGGTAGGTCCCCTGCGATTCCGTCTTCCGTTCCAGCTTGTAAGGGAACGTGTATTTGTCGGAGACCAGTTCTTTGTCGATCGGCGACTCCTCGAGGACGGCCGCGGCGGCTTCCGCCGTTGGCAGCTCCCAGTTGTTCCCGACCTTGATTTCGGCGATCCCGAGTTCGCCCGCCTGGCTGGCATCGGCGTATCCGATCGCGCCTTCGCCGGCAGCGACGGCTTCGACCACGCCGGAAGTGCCGTTGGCGGCCTCGCCGCCCTTCACCGGCCAGTTGCCGTCCGGTTCGTGATTCCAGACGCTGGGGGCCACCGCGCTCAGGTATTCGGTGAAGTTCTGCGTCGTCCCCGACTCGTCGGAGCGGTTCACCGGAGTGATGCGGGTGTCCGGCAGTTCGACGCCGGGATTGTCTTTGGCGATCGCCGGGTCGTTCCAGCTGTCGATTTCCTGGTTGAAGATCTTGGCCAGGGTTTCGGGATCGAGTTTCAGCCCTTCGACTTCCGGCAGGTTGTAGATGATCGCGATCGGCGAGACGTAGCTCGGAACCTCGACGAGTTCGCCCGGTTCGCACCGTTTGGCGGCCTTTTCGAGTTCGCCTTCTTCGGTCGAGAGTGCCGCATCGCTGCCGGCATAGGCGACACCGCCGGCGATGAACTGGTCACGACCGCCGCCCGAGCCAACCGGGTCGTAGGAGATCGTCGCGCCGGAGTTGGCGTTCTCGAATTCGGCGATCCAGGCTTCCTGAGCGGCCTGCTGCGCGGTCGAGCCGGCGCCGGCGATTTCACCCGAGACTTCGGCCGTGGGTGCCCCGCCTCCGGTTCCACCTCCGCCCGAGCTGTCGTCACTACCCCCGCAAGCGGCAATCCCGAGCGCCAAGATCGCGGCCGAGACGAGTACCGCAATCCATCTAGTGCCAGACATCAGTCTCCCTTTGGTTGTTGAACGAGGTGGCTAAGGCACCGACGGGAGGTCGGTGCTCGGTTCAGCGTTCCAACGGCTCCCCTGGACCTTGTTACCTGCCTGTATCGGGGATGTAAAAAAGATGTAAAAGGGGCGCCTCGGCGGGACGGAGCCCTCAACCATCGGGCGAGAACCGATAGCCGATGCCGTTGTGGGTGTGGATCAGCTGAATCTCCGGCAGCGCCTGGCCGAGCTTGGCGCGCAGGCGACTGACGTAGACGTCAACTGAGCGGTCGTCGCGTCGCGGCTCCGAGCGCCAGACCTCGGCGAAGAGCTCCTCGCGGGTCATGATCCGCTGCGGGTGGGAGGCGAGCGTGGTCAGCAACTGCAGCTCTCGCATCGTCAGGCTCAGCGGCCGCCCGTCGACCAGTGCCGCGTGCTCCTCAGGCCGAATCTCGAGTCGGCCGGCGAGCAGCTGCGAGGAGGACCCAGTTCCGATCGCCATACCGGCCGAGCATGGCGGGATCCGTGCCTGAGTCGGTTATCCCAAAGTGAAGCTGGTGTGAACGACCTGTGAAGCCGAGTCCGGGACGGGGTCCTGCTCGACCACCGTGATCGGCTCCTCGAGCGCGCCTGGGGCGAGCTCCGGATCGAATCGGTAGCCGACCCCGAAGTGGGTGTGGATGTAGCGCCAGCTCGGCGAGCGCTTCTCCAGCTTCTGGCGCAGCTTGCGGATGAAGACGTCGACGGAGCGGTCGCCGTGGGCCATCGCGTAGCCCCAGACCCGCTGGTAGATCGTCTCGCGCTCGAGCACCTGGCCCTTGGCCCCGGCCAGCAGTTGCAGGAGCTCGAACTCGCGCCGGGTCAGGTCGAGGCTGTCACCGGCGACGAAGGCCTGGAACTGGTCGGGCCGGATCTCGAGGTCGGCGACGACCAGGGGGGTCGACTCGACTTCGTGGCGGCCGCGGCGGCGGCGCCTGGAGACGGCTTCGATCCGCGCCATCGCCTCCTCGGGGTGGCAAGGCTTGGTGATCCAGTCGTCGACCCCGAGCCGCAAGCCGCGGACCCGCTGGGCCACGGTCGAGCGACCGCTGCAAACGACCAGGCCGAGGTCGGGCAGCATCGCGCAGACGCGCTCGAGGTAGGACCAGCCTTCCTCGCCGAGCAGCGCCGGATCGAGCAGCAGCGCGTTCAGCTTCATCGCGACCAGCTCCTGCGGCGGCACCGCGCCGGACGCCTGGCGCAGCTGCCAGCCGGCCGCCTCGGCCCGTTTGGCCAGAACCGTGACGAAACCGGAATCGGTGTCGACCACGGCAACCCGGATCGGCTGGCTTGGATTCACGAGGCGACGCCGCCGGTTCGGATGATTGGCGCTTGGGGCGACAAGACCGGACGATTGTATGCAGCAGCGACCCATGAAATGCCTGCGTTAACTGGTTTTTCACAACTCGGCCAAGCCGAAATTGCGGCAAAGAAGCTCAAAAGGTGGCGGGTCGTAGGCCGGTGGCGATGATCAGGAGGATCACTACGCCGGCAATGTAGCGGTAGACGACGAACGGCCGGTAACTGGACGTCCTGACCAGACGGAGGAGGAAGGAGATCGCGAAGTAGCCGGAGACGGCGGCGGCGATCGTGCCGACGACCATCGGTCCCGCCACGCCCTCGGGGAGACCATCTTTGACGGCGCTGATCCCCTTGAAGACGGTGGCGCCGGCGACGATTGGGATCAGCAGCAGGAAAGAAAAGCGGGCGGCGGCATCGCGGTCGAGGCCGAGCCAGCGGGCGGCGGTGATCGTGATCCCCGAGCGCGAGGTGCCGGGAGCGAGGGCGAGGACCTGGGCGAGGCCGATGTACCAGCCGTCCTTGAGCCGCGTCCCCCCCAGCGAGCGCCGCTGCGGCATCCGGTCGGCGTAGCCGAGGAGGGCACCAAAGACGATCAGCTGGATCGCGATCATCCAGGGCTCGCCGAGGTGGTTGTCGATGAAGTCGGAGAAGAGCCCGCCGGCGATCACGGCGGGAATCGTGCCGACCGCGATCGCGACCGCGAGGCGTTGGTCGGCGGTCTCGATCGAGCGCTGGCGTAGTGCCGCGAAGAAACCGCGCAGCAACTGCACCACCTCGCGCCGGAAGAAAGCGATGGCGGCGATCAAGGTGCCGGCGTGCAGAGCCACGTCGAAGGTCTTGTTGAACTCCGGGTGGTCGAGCAGGAAGGTGTAGTCCTGCAGCCAGGGGACGAGGATCAGGTGACCGGACGAGGAGATCGGCAGGAACTCGGTGAGTCCCTGGACGACCCCGAGAAGGAGGGCCTCGAGGTTCGACATCGGCGCCGGACTCTACGCGGGCGGTGCGACGCCAGGCGCCACCGCCACCGCGTGCGGTAGATTCCCGCCCGTGAAGCGGACCGTCGCAGCCATGTTGTCCTTCTTGGCGTTGATGCTGGTCGCGGCGCCGGTGGCGCTCGCCGACAACGGCGTCGGCCTCGCCGGTCCGACCACCGACAAGACGGTCACCTTCTTCTGCTTCGGCGTGATCGCCTTCTTCGTCGTCCTCGTCGTCGTCATGTCGCTGATCCAGGGGAAACTGGAGAAGCGCAAGGAACGGCGCCGGTACGACCTCGAGCGTTTGTCCTAGCTCAGCCGGAAGCCGCTAAGCAGGCGTTTCTCCGTTTCGCCCTCGACCTCGGCGACGACTTCGACTTTGCCCTCGAGCGGGGTACCGCGGATCTTGGTCGCCAGCAGATCGTCAACCTGGAAGATGCCGGCGGAGTTGTTGAGCCGGATCTCAAGCCGCACCGGCCGCTCCTCCCCAGCCTCGATCCGGACCTCGTCGATCGCCGCGGCGGAGATCGAGTGGATCCCCTCGTGGCCAGTCTCGATCGGGATCCGGGTCCGCCCCTGCGCCATGTCGAGGGCGTCGGCGACGCGGACGACGCCGGCCTCCAGCGTGTAGGGCTCGCCGCGGCGGCGGTGGCCGATGATCGCGTGCAGGATCTCGGAGGCGACAACCGTCCGCTCCGGCTCTTTGTAGGCGCCGGCGAGCAGGCGGTCGAGGGCGCCCCCGGCGAGAAACAGTGAGTAGGTCTCGTGGTCGGCGCGGTGGATCGACATGCCGACGTCGTGCAGCAGCGCACCGCCGGCGACGATCACCTCGGCGTCGCGCTCGCGCATCCCATGGTCGGTGACGACCGAGGGCTCGACCCCCGCCTTGACCAGCAGCCGCAGCAGCCGCAGGGCGATGTTGAGGACGATCTGCATGTGGACCCAGGAGTGGTCCGACATCCCCAGCCGCTCGGCGTGGACCTGGGCCATGTACCACCAGGCGCGCACCTGGTCGTCGGAGTTGACCGCGTCGAGAAAAGACTCGAGCTTGCGGTTGCCGCGGGTCGGCGCCCGCACGACCGCCTCGGCGATTGCCTCTTTCGGCGGTTTGCGAGCCGGACCGCCGGCGTCGGGGGCGGGAACTTTCTCCTCGGGCATCAGCGGCATCGTAGGGCGGCGCGCGGGTGACAACCGAATCGATGCGTCAGTTTGCCCGCCATGGGCGGGTCAATTGCCGCGTCGACCCAGCGAGGTCAGCCGCAGACGGGCCAGGGGCTCGAGCCCGAGCGCGAGTAGAGCAGCGCCGCGCGGTAGTCCTGCTCGATCTCGGAGGCGGCGGCGGGGTCGCCGTGGCCACCAACCGATTCCCAGGTGCCCTGGTCGAACTGGTATTTGCCGCGATAGGAACCGTCGGAGGAGACGATTCGCGGGTCGCCGCCGGACTCACAAGAAGCAATTGATTCCAGGGTCCCGATCGAGACGCCGCCCGGCAGGTGCGCGTACTTCTCGTGCAGCGCCTGGCGGACCGCCGAGTGGTACTCAACCTTGACCCGGTGCGCAATCGTCCGTGCCATCCGCTGAAAGTCAGCGACCGAGCGCTGCAACGGCGTCAGCACCGCGTGCGCTTCGGAAATCGCCGGCTCGGGCTCGGAGCCAGAGGTGGGGCCAGAGTCCGAAGCCGCGAAGGCGACGGCCGGGAAGGCGAGGGCAAGAACGACGAGTAGGGCCAAATATGTGCGTTTCGTAAGCAAGCGCGTAAGGGTGGCCGGGAATTGCACCTCTATGTGTGAGCACCATCACTTTGGTCGACCCTCGATAAGCCCGCAAAGTGCGAGAAACCGCTCTGCGCTCAAGCTTTGGCCCTACTTGATCGAGTTTTCGTAAAGATCTCCCTTGATGACTGAAGCTCCCACCTCCCGCCTGCTGCTGGCCTGCCCCGACCGGCCGGGCCTGATCGCCACCGTCAGTGGCTTCCTCGCCGACGCCGGGCTCAACATCGTCGACGTCGACCAGCACTCGACCGACGAGGGCCGCTTCTTCATGCGGATGGTCTTCGACGCCAGCGCCGAACCCGAGCGCGGGGAGATGGAACGCCGCTTCGCCGCCGAGGTGGCGACGCCGTTCGAGATGGAGTTCCGCTTCGCCGAGTCGCGCCAGGCCCGGCGGGTGGCGATCATGGTCTCGCGCGAGGACCACTGCCTCTCTGACCTCCTCTGGCGCTGGCGCAACCGCGAGCTCGGTGGCGATTTGGTCGCGGTCGTCTCCAACCACCCCGACCACGCCGAGCAGGTTGCCTCCGTCGGCGTCCCCTTCCACCACGTTCCGGTCGAGCCGGGCGCGAAAGATGAGGCCGAGCGGCGGATTCTGGAGCTGGTCGGCGACGTCGACCTGCTGGTCCTCGCCCGCTACATGCAGATCCTCTCCGGGGACTTTCTGCGCAACCTGCAGGCGCCGGCGATCAACATCCACCACAGCTTCCTGCCGGCCTTCGTCGGCGCCGACCCCTACCGCCGCGCCCACGAGCGCGGCGTCAAGCTGATTGGCGCCACCGCCCACTACGTCACCGCCGAACTCGACGCCGGCCCGATCATCGACCAGGACGTGACCCGCGTTAGTCACCGCGACGAGGTCAGCGACATGGTCCGGACCGGCCGCGACATCGAGCGACTGGTGCTGGCGCGAGCGGTGATCGCCCACCTCGACGACCGCGTCCTCCTCGACGGCGACCGCACGATCGTCTTCTGAACTGGCTGAACAGCCAGTTTTGCCGCTAACCTCTGCACGGAATGGAGCAAGCCACCCTCCCCCAGGGTCAGGTCCGCACCACTCGGGCGCAGTTGCCGCCGGGACCACATGCGCCTTCGATCGTGCAGGCGATCCGCTACCTGCGCGACCCGCTCGGCTTTCTCGCCGGCTACCAGCGCCGCTACGGCGACATCTTCACCGTCCGCTTCCCGACCTTCGGCGCGATCGTCTACGTCGCCCACCCGGACCTCGTCAAAGAGGTCTTCACCGGCGCGCCCTCGATCTTCCACGCCGGTGAGGCCAACGCAACGGTCCTGGAGCCGGCGCTCGGCCCGAACTCGGTCCTCACCCTCGACGACGAGCCCCACATGCGCCAGCGCAAGCTGCTGCTGCCCCCGTTCCACGGCGAGCGGATCGAGCGCTATGGCGAGCTGATCGTCGCGATGACGCGCCGCGAGATGGAGAGCTGGCCTGAAGACGAGCCCTTTGCGCTGCGCCCGCACACGACGCGGATCACCCTGGCGGTGATCATGCGCGCCGTCTTCGGCGTCCACGACGAGGACCGGCTGGCGCGCTTCGAGATCCTGATCGACGAATTCGCCCGCCGGGTCGGAGTCATCACCGCCTTCCCGTTCATGCGCGCCGACCTCGGCCGCTTCAATCCCTGGGGCCGCTTCGTCCGCTCACGCGAAGCGCTCGACGCCTTCATCTACGAGGAGATCCGGATGCGGCGGGCAGAACCGGGACACGAGGAGCGCGACGACGTCCTCTCGCTACTGCTCTCCGCCCGCGACGAGGACGGAGAGCCGATGAGCGACGTCGAACTACGCGACGAGCTGATCACCGTGCTCGGCGCCGGCCACGAGACGACTGCGACCGGGCTCGCCTGGGCGGTCGAGCGACTCGTCCACAATCCCGACGTGCTGGCAAAGCTGCGAGCCTCGGTCGCCGCCGGAGAGGACCAGTACCTGAACGCGACCGTGAAGGAGACGCTGCGCTCGCGACCGATAATCGTCGACGTCGCCCGCAAGCTGAAGGCGCCGGCGACGATCGGCGGCTACGAGCTAAAGGCGGGGACCTTCGTCCTGCCCGCGATCGCCGCCCTTCACCACCGCGAGGACATCTTCCCGGCGCCGCGCCAGTTCCGCCCTGAGCGCTTTCTCGACGGCAAGACCGACAACTACGCTTGGATCCCGTTCGGCGGCGGCGTCCGCCGCTGCATCGGCGCCGCCTTCGCCGAATACGAGATGCGGCTGATCCTGCGCGAGTTCGTCGCCCGCGCCGACCTCCGTGCCATCAACTCCAAGGACGAACCGGTCCGGGTCCGCAACATCACTCTGGCGCCCGCCAAGGGCACCCGCGTCATCAACCGCGGCGCCCCCTGACCGGCGCATCTCGGCGTCCTCGGTCGCTTGCGTGCGAAGCACGCGGCGCTCCCTGCGTCCTTGACCTGCTTGGTCAGGACGCCTCAGACTGAGCCAGCTCCCATTCGGCGTAGAGCCCTTCGATCGTCTGCTTCGCCTTGGTGTGGCGCTCGGTTGCCCGCTCGACCCGGCCCGGACTCGACCAAGCGCCGGGATCCGCGAGCTCGTCCTCGATCTCACGCAGCTCGGCCTCGGCCCGCTCGATCCGCTGCTCCAGCTTCGCTGCCTTGCGCGCCGCTTTCTGGGCCGGCTTGGTGGCGCTGTACTTGCCGCCGCCGTTGGATGGGACGGCTTTGGCCGCCGCCGCTGCCACGGCCGAGCGTTCGTCTTCGCGCCGCTGGTACTCGGCCCAGCCGCTGTCGTGGCTTTCGAGCCGGCCGCCCGCGCAGACCAGAGTGCGACTGCCGACCGCCTCGAGCAGGGCGCGGTCGTGGGAGATCAGCAACACCGCGCCCTCGAACTCGGTCAGCGCGTCCTCGAGCGCCTCACGGCTCTCGATATCGAGATGGTTCGTCGGCTCGTCGAGGACCAGGACGTTGGCGCCGGAGGAGACCAGGATCGCCAGCGAGAGCCGGCGCTGCTCGCCACCGGAGATGTCGGAGAGCTGCTTCTCGACGTCGGCTCCAGAGAAGAGGAAGCCGCCCAGCAGCGCCCGCGCCTTCGGCCCGGTCAGCCCGGTCTCGCGCTGGGCAGCGTCGAGGACGGTGCCCTCCCCCGCCGCCGTGTCGGCGTGCTGGGAGAGGTAGCCGAGCTTGACGTTGTGGCCGCTGCGGACTGAGCCCGAAGCGGGCTCACGCTCACCGGAGAGGGTCTCGATCAAGCTCGTCTTGCCGCTGCCGTTGGCGCCGACGAGGACGACGTGTTCGCCGCGTTCGAGTTCGAGCTCAGCATTGTCGAGTAGCACCCGTCCCGGCACCTCGATCCTGCCTTTGACCAGTTTCAGCACCACCCGCCCCGGCCGCTCGGGCGGCTTGAAGGAAAAGCGCAGACGGCGGGTGTCGCGCCGTTCGGAGGCGGGCCCCTGCCGCTTCTTGCGCTCGATCTGTTTCACCCGCGACTGCGCCTGGCGCGCCTTGGTCGCCTTGTAGCGGAAGCGCTCGACGAACCGCTCCATCCGCTCGATCTCCGCCTGTTGGCGCTCGATCGCCTTGCCGAGCGCGATCTGGCGCGCCGCCTGCTCTTGGCGCCAGGCGTGCCAGGGCCCGGCGAAGAACCGCCCTCGCTGTGCCTCCAGCTCCAGCACCGAGGTGCCGACGGCCTCCAGGAACCAGCGATCGTGGGCGACGAGGACGACGGCGGCATCGATCTCCACCAGGTAGCGCTCGAGCCACTCCAGGGAGGGAATGTCGAGGTGGTTAGTGGGCTCGTCGAGCAGCAGCAGGTCCGGCTTGGCGGCCAGCGCCCGGGCTAGCGAAGCGCGGGTCAGCTCGCCGCCGGAGAAGGTTGAGAGCGGCCGCTCGAAGTGCTCGTCGACGAAACCGAGCCCGCGGAGGACGGCGAGGACGTCGTCGCGCCAGCGGTAGCCGCCACCGGCTTCGAGCCGCCCCTGTGCGGCCGCGTAAGCGGCCATCGTCTCCTCGTCGGCATCGCCGCCCGCCATCCTCGCCTCCAGCCGCTCAAGCTCGGCCTCCGTCTCGAGCAGGTCGCTGCGGCCGGAGAAGACGTACTCGCCGAGCTTCGTCGCCGATTCGCGTGGCGGCCGCTGGTCGTGGAGGGCGACGCGCGCACCCCGCTGCAAACTGAGGGTCCCGCTGTCCGGTTTCAGCTCCCCGGCCAGGACCCGCAGCAAGGTCGACTTGCCGGCGCCGTTGCGGCCCGAGAGGGTCATCCGCTCGCCCGGCTCGAGCTTGAAGGCAACATCCTCGAAGAGGAGCTTGCCGCCGACGTAGACGTCAAGTGAGATCGCGGTGGCGACGGCCATCCTGCGAGCGTAGCCTTCCGGGCATGGGAGGCCCGCTGCGACACCTCGGCGAGCTGGCGAAGGCGCGGGCGACGCGGCGCTCAAGCGAGCGTGCCGACGGCCAGACGCTGACCGAGCTGGAGGCGCGAGCGCCCCGGCTTCCGGCCGGTCTCGAGCTGGAATGGCTCGGCGTCTCCGGGTACCGACTCAGCTATGAAGGACAGACGCTGTTCATCGACCCCTACCTCTCGCGCATCCCCTTCCGCGACCTGGTGCTGCGGCGGATGGCGGTGCCGGACCCGGCGGCAATTGAGCGCTTCGTCACCGCGCCGGGCGAGACGGTCGGCATCCTCGTCGGCCACACCCACTTCGACCACGCGGTCGACGCGCCGGCCCTCGCCCAGCGCTTCGGCTGCAACGCCTACGGGTCACGCTCGCTGGTCAGGCTGATGGCCCTGCACGGTCTTGCCGCGCAGGCGGTCGAGGTCGAGCCGTACCGGATCTACGAGCTGGGCCCGTTCGAGGTCAGCTTCACGCCCAGCGTCCACTCCAAGCTGCTGCTCGGCCTCGCCGTCCCCTACGACGGCGAACTCAGCTGCGAGCACCTCGACTCGCTCTCCCCCGGGGCCTACCGCTGCGGCCAGGTCTGGGGGATCACGATCGCCGTTGCCGGCGTCCGCTTCTACCACCAGGGCAGCGCCAACCTGATCGACGAGGCCGTGCGGGAGCGCGAGGTCGACTTCTTCCTCGCCGGCGTCGCCGGCCGCAGCTTCACCGACCGCTACTGGCAGCGGATCCTGACCCGCCTGCAGCCCCGCGCGGTGATCCCGACCCACTACGACAACTTTTTCCGCCCGCTCGGCGAGGAGATGGCCTTCGTCGCCAACGTCCAGCTCGCGGAACTGCCGGACGAGATCGCTGGCGTCAGCCGCGAGATCGAGATCGCCGCCCTCCCCCGCGCCGACCTGACCGCGGTAGAGGTAATGCCTCCATAGGAGGAAAAAGCTCTGCCCCGCTAGCAGTGCTTGGTGGCGATCTGCTCGATCGTGCCCATCGTCCGCCGCGTGTCCTTGCCCAACGCCTGCTCGATCGCCTTCAAGTCGAGGTCGGACTCGAGCAGGCCGCCGCTCGGCAGCCAGTAGAGCTCACGCCCGTCGATCGCGAGCAGGTCCTCCTCGCTCCCCAGCGCAAGCACGTCCCTGCGGGCCTTCGCGCTCGGAGCCCTCGCCAGCAGCGAAACCTGCAGCTTCCCCTTCGATGCCTCGACCCGTTTCGGCGGAAACGGCCGCTGGCCGGCGATCGCTGCCACCTCGGCGGCGCTGCGCAGGAAAACCGGGACGTCATAGCCGAGGCCGCTGGCAAGGCCGGCTTCGATCTTCTTCGCCAGCGAAGCCTCGCCGGCGCGACCGCCAGCCTCGAAGACGACGTTGCCGCTGGCGCGAAAGGTCGCCACCTGCTCGAAGCCGAGCTGCTCGAACTCGGCCTTCAGCTCGGGGTTCTTCAACCGCCGTTTTCCGAGATTCATCCCTCGCAGGAAGGCGACGTAGCGAGCCACCCTGCAAGCCTAGAAGACAGATGAGCGCCGACTACGCCCAGCTGCCACCCGACTTGCCGGTCCCCGAGGACGACGGTGCCGCCGACCACCTGCCGGGACTCGCCGTGCCGGCGCTGTCGCTGCCGGCGAGCGACGGCAGTGACCTCGATCTGGCTGAGCTTGCAGCGGGCCGGTTGGTCGCCTACTTCTACCCGCGCACCGGCATCCCCGGCGAGCCCCTGCCCGACGGCTGGGATGAGATCCCGGGGGCGCGTGGCTGTACGCCGCAAAGCTGCGCCTACCGCGACTCCCTGGCCGAGCTCGAGGAGCTGGGGGCCACCGTGGTCGGAGTCAGCGCCCAGAGCAAGCGCGAGCAGGCGGACTTCGCGCGGCGCGACCACATCAGCTTTCCGCTGCTCAGCGATCCCGCGCTGCGAGCAGCCGAAACCCTAGGGCTACCGACCTTCGAGGCCGCCGGATTGAGGCTCTACAAGCGCCTGACGCTGATCGCCGAGCGCGGCAAGATCGTGGCGGCGCTCTACCCCGTCTTCCCGCCCGACCGCGACGCGGCCGAGGTGATCGCCTGGCTGCGCGAGCAGCGCGGCTGAGCCGCCACGAGGAAACGGTTGTTTCTGGAGAGGGCCCGACATCATCGGCCAACGAAATGCCGGCCCCTCCCCAACAGTGCTGGAGTCCTGAGGACTCCTACAAATCTGAGTATAGAGTTGAACTCAAGTGATTTTCCAGTAGCTACGGTGCCGTTTTTCGCCGACGACGCGGACTATTTGTTGAGTCTGCGCTCGAGGTCCTCAGCGAGCGCCGCGAGAACTGGCAGCGGCACCCGCAGCCCGGCTGCGATTCGCCGTACGTTGCCCCAGGTCGGATTGACCCGCCCGGACTCGATGTGAGAGATCCAAGTCGGATGCAGCTCGGCGCGGAAGCCGAGGGTCTCCTGGCTCAGCTCTTCGTCGGTCCGGAACTTCCGGATCGCCTTGCCGAGGCCGATCTGCGGGTCGTCGCGCCTTGGCATCTACGGGAGGGAAAGCGCCTCCCGCCCCCACGTCCATAGAGGTGAGCGCAAGTGCCTTGAGCGAAGCCGCGCTGCCCGCAATTCGGTACGTGCGGCTTCGCCCTGCAACGCTTCGGGACCCATCCGAGGGGGCCGGTCTGTCAGCGTTGCGGACACGAACATATGTTCGCATCAAACGTCAAAGAATTACAAGAAATCGAGCAACGAATTTCATTGCACGCACCTGGCTCGACCAGCACCGCGCAGACCAGCCTCCCCTTGCTGGGGAAGGCTGGTGCTTGATGGAGGCGCCGAGATTCGAACTCGGATCCGCGGACGCGGCGCGAGGGTGTCTACAGGTTTAGCCGGCGCTTGATTCTCGGCTCCCGGGGTCCGCGCCGGCGGGCACTGCGGGAGACAAAGCCCTCTGAATTGTCCCCTTGCGGACGGGGCGATCCGCGCGGGTTAGCCCGCTTTCTGAAGCCGGTGCCCCTCCCCGCGGGCGTGGGAGGACCGACTCTCACAGCGCTTAGGTTCTAGCTAAGCGGCGAGGGCGAACTCATGGTCCGCACGTATTGGTTTGTGCCGGGGTTTAACGAGGCCTCCGGCAACCTCGACCTGCAACCGTTCGCACGAGTCGACCACGTCGAAGCCTGTCGCCCCCGTGCTTGCTGCGCATCAAATTGTACGGTGTCGGGAATGGGACGGACGTGAGCGAGGTCGGCTACGACGTAATCGTGCTCGGCGCCGGCCCCGCGGGCGAGGTCTGTGCAGGCCGGCTCGCAGACGGCGGCCTCAAAGTCGCGATCGTCGAGCAGGAGCTGATCGGCGGCGAATGCTCCTTCTACGCCTGCATGCCGTCGAAGGCGCTGCTGCGTCCCGCTGACGTGCTCGCCGAGGCGCAGCGGATCCCCGGCCTAGCGGTCGGTGCCAGTGCCGAGCTCGACCCGACGGCGATCCTCGCCCGCCGCGACGAGGTGATCCACGACCGCGACGATTCGATCCAGCTGCCGTGGCTCGAAGAACGCGGAATCGACCTCTACCGGGGCACGGGTCGCCTCGATGGCAAGTTGCGGGTTGCCGTCGGCGGCGATGTCCTCGTCGCCTCCCGAGCGCTCATCGTCGCCACCGGCTCTGGGGCGGCGTCGGCGCCGATAGAAAATCTCGACGGCGTCCGAACCTGGAACAACCGCGAGGCGACCACCGCGAAGCGGGTACCGGCCAGCATGGTTGTGCTCGGCGGCGGTCCGGTCGGGAGCGAGCTCTCCCAAGCCTGGGCGAGCCTCGGCAGCACGGTCACCCTGATCGAGGGCGGTCCCCATCTGCTCAGTCGCGATGAGCCGTTCGCCGGCGAAGAAGTCGCCGCCGCCCTCCGCGGTCGCTTCGGAGTCGACGTACGGACCCGGATCATGGCCGCGAGCGTCAGCGCCACCGACGAGGGGATCTCCGTCGTGCTTGGCGATGGTGAGTCGATCGCAGCGGAGGAGCTGCTGGTCGCCGTCGGCCGGGTCCCCCACACCGCCGACCTCGATCTCGAGAGCGCTGGAGTCGAGGTGGGCGAGCATGGCTTCCTCGAAGTCGACGACCGGATGCGGGTCGGCGGCAGCGACTGGCTCTACGCGATCGGCGACGTCAACGGGCGGGCGCTTCTCACCCACGTCGGCAAATACCAGGCTTGGATCGCCGCCGAGAATCTGCTCGGGCGTCCAACAGAGGTTGCCGCTGAAGGGCTCGGCTCGCCGCGCGTCACCTTCACCGACCCCCAGGTCGCAGCCGTCGGCAAGACGCTGAAGGAGGCGCGCGAAGCCGGGGTCGAGGCCCGCGCAGTCGACGTCGCCACGGACGGCACCGCCGGGGCCAGCTTCCAAGGCAAAGGGACGGGTGGCACCTCGCGCCTGGTCGTCGACGAGGCGCGAGAGACGATCGTCGGCGCCACCTTCACCGGCTTCGAGACGGCCGATTTCCTCCATGCGGCGACGGTCGCGATCGTGGCCGAGGTGCCGCTGTCGCGCCTGCGACACGCGATCACTGCCTTTCCGACCCGCAGCGAGATCTGGCTGCGACTGCTCGAACGCTGGGAGTCCTGACGCCGGGTGGCGTCAGACCGTCGAGCGCGTCTTCAGGTCCTCGAGCACATCCTGCGGGAAGCCCGCGATCTGATCGAGGTCGTCGACCGACTGGAAGCCGCCGAGCCGCTCGCGGTGGGCGAGCAACCGGGTCGCCTGAGTGACCGAGAGGTTCTGCTCGCGCAGCTGCTCGAAAGTGACGGAGTTGAGGCTGACCTGACCGCCAGCCGCGGGTACCGGTGCCTGCGGCACGGGCGGCGGCGGGGCCGGCTGCGCGGCAGGGGGCGGCTCCGGCGCCGGGGGCGGCGGCATCGGGGTCGGCGGCGGCATCGGTGGTGCGGGAGCGGGCGCCGGCGGCTCGGGAGCGGGCGGCAACGGCTGTGGCGGGACCGGCGAGGGTGAAGGATCGGGAACGGGTGCCGGCGGCGGGCCAGGGTCTGGCGCCGGAGTGGGCGGTGGGGTCGGCCCTGGAGCCGGCGGGGTCGGTCCGACCGCCTGGAAAGAAGACGTGTCGCCACCGACCGAGCGGACCACGGCCTGCTCGGCCTCTTCGGCACGGCGCTCTGCCTCGCGGGCGCGCGCTTCCGCCTCGGCGACGCTCTTCTGCATCTCCTCGAGCCGTCGTTGCCGCGCCGTTGCTTCCTCGCTGCGCAAGCTCTCGAGCCGTTTTGCCTCGGCGGCGCGCGCCTCCGCCGCTTGGGTTCGCTCCTCGATCTCCTTCAGCCGTTCTTCGGCCTCGGCGATCGACCGCTCCTGGGCCTGGCCTTCCTCGCGAATCATCTGCTCGGCGCTCTGCAGGTCGACCGGCGCCGGCGGCACGCTCGCGGCCGGCGGCATCGCCGCTGGCGGTTCGGGAGCCTGCTGAATCGGAGCGGCCGCAGCGGGTTCCTGCTGCAGGCTCTCGGCCTGCCCGATCCGGCGATCGGCCTCGGCCCGGATGCGCTGCTCCTCGAAGCGAATCTGCTCGACCTTGTCGCGAACCCGCTGCTCGGCGGCGACCGGGTCGTACTCGCTCGGCGCCGGCGTCACGGCGCCGCCAACCGGCGGCGGCGGAACGCTGGTGGGCCGCTCGATGGCCGGCGCGACCTGGGAGGGCTGATCGACCGCGGGCGGAATCGCCGGCGGCTGCTCGGCGGCAGCCACAATCGGGGGCGTCGGTGCGGCGGCCAGGGCTGGCGAAACAGGTGGCGGCGCCTGCTTGACCGGATTGCCGGACCGCGCCTGCTCCATCGCCCGTTCGTTCGCGGCCCGCGCTGCGGCGAGGCGCTGCTCGGCTGCCGCGGCTTCCTGCTTCTGCTTGCCGCCGCCGTACTTGATGCCGAAAAAGGTCTTCTGCTTGACCTCGGCCGCCGGCTCCGGCGGCGGCGGAGACGAGCCGACCGCAGCGGCTCCAGCAGTGGCTGCGCCGAAAGCGGTGGCAGCCGTGCCAGCGCCCGACCCTCCAGGAGCCGGCGCCGCGGCGGGCGAGGGCGGCAGCGACGCGGCCGGTTTCTTGCCGCGCGTGGCGCGTTTGGCAGCGCGTTCGTACTTGCGCCGTTTCGCCTCTTCACGGCGCGCGTGCCGGGTTTCTTCACGTTTCTGGCGCTGCCCCTCGCGTTCGCGTTTGCGCTGCTCCCGGGCCGACTCGGGTTTGCCCGGAGCCGAAGCCGGCGCTGCGCCCGGGGGTGGCTGGGATCCAGGCGCCGCGGCGACGGCTGGCATCTCGGCCGTCGCACCGGCGGCTGCTCCAGCAGCGGCGGCCGGGGCGTTAGGGGCGGGCGCGGCCGGCGCGGTGGCCTGCGGCGCTGCCGCCTCCTTATCTTTCGCCCGGCGCCGAGAAATGCTGACGACCAGCAGGAGCAAGAGGATCGCGAGCACGAGCGCGACGACGAAATAGCCCGTGTTGTCGCTGATGTAGTCGGAGATCGACCCGGCGAGGACCAGAATTTGGGCGCGCATTGCCTGCATCCTTGCACGAGCGCCTGTCACACGTGTGCAGGATCTTTTGCGCCTGGACTGACGTTCGTGCGCCGCTCCCGGCGCTTATCGCATCCGACCCTTGAACTCGCGTTCGACCTCGCGCCGCACATCGCGGTCGGCGATCTCCCGCCGCCGGTCACGCCCCTCCTTGCCGCGGGCGAGCGCCAGCTCCACCTTGGCTCGCGGGCCTTTGAAGTAGATCCGGGTCGGAATCAGGGTCAGCCCTTTCTGCGCCGTTTTCCCGATCAGCCGCTCGATCTCCTCGCGATGGAGGAGCAGTTTGCGTGGACGCTCGGCTTCATGGGCGTCAACCGCGGAGAACTCGTAGGGCGGGATATGCAGCTTGCGCAACCAGACCTCGCCCTTGTCGACCACGGCGTAGGCATCGGTCATCTGGGCCTTGCCGCTGCGCAGAGCCTTGACCTCGGAGCCGCTGAGGACGATTCCGGCCTCGAGTTTCTCCACCCACTCGAATTTGTGCCGGGCGCGGCGATTGGTGACGACGTCGCCGGAAGCCGGGGCTCGTTTTTTCTTCTGTTTCTTAGCCATTGATCAGTTCCAGGTCGGAGCGGCCGTGGGCGGTATCGACACCCGTGACCCGGATCCGAACCGGGTCACCGAGCCGCAGCGTCCGCGCCCCGGTACCGCGCCCGATCAAAGCTACCTCGGCGCGATCGAGCTCGTAGCGCTCACCGGGCAGGCGACGGGCCGGCGCCATCCCCTCGTAGACGTCGCCGAGCTCACCGCCGAAGGAGATGAATGCTCCGGCCCGGATCACGCCGGAGACCTCACCCTCGAACTGAGCGTCGAGACCGCGCTCGCCGAGCTCGCGCTCAAGCAGGAAGGCCGCGCAGACGTCGTCGGCGTCGCGCTCGACCTTCGCCGACTCGCGCTCGCTCGCCGAACAGTCGGCGGCGACGGTGCGCGCCTCGCGCAGGCGCGGCGCCTCCTCCCCCTCGCCGAGGACCGCCAGCAGCGCCCGGTGGACGACAAGGTCCGGGTAGCGGCGGATCGGCGAGGTGAAGTGGGTGTAGGCCTCGCTGCCGAGGCCGGCGTGGCCGCTGTTCCGCTCGCTGTACTGGGCCTGCTTCAGCGAGCGCAGGACGATCGAGGTGTAAGCGGCGGCGCCGTGCCCGCGCCGTGCCGCCTCGCGCCGGGCCAGACGACTCGCCTCGGCCGCGACCTCGCCGGCACTGCGGGGTGAGAGGCCGCGACCGACCGGCGGCGTCGGCACCTCGAGCGCCGCCATTTGCTCGAGCAGGTGCTCGATCCGGGTCGGGTCGGGCTGGGCGTGCACACGGTAGATCGCCGGCACCCGCCGTTTGGCCAGCAGCTGCGCGACCTGCTCGTTGGTGAGGATCATCAGCCGCTCGATCAGCCGGTGGGACTCGGTCTGGGGAACGCGCTGGGCGCCGACTACGTCGCCCCTGGCGTCGAAGCGAAACTCCGGCTCGGCGGACTCGACGTCGAGGCTGGAAGCGCCGCGGTGCTCGCCGAGAGCGGCGGCGACGTCGCGTGCCGCCTGCAGCGGTTCGGCAACCGCGGGCGGCGCCGTAACGCGACCGGAGAAGATCGCGTCGAGCTGCTCGTAGTCGAGCCGCGCATCGGAGCGGATACGGCTGCGGTAGAAGCGCGCCCGGCGCGGCCGCGCGTCGGACCCGAGCTCGATCTCGGCGGTGACCGCCAATCGCTCGACCCCGGGAGCGAGGCTGCAAGCGTCGCTTGAGAGCGCGTGCGGCAGCATCGGCTCGACCGCCCCGGGGACATAGGTGCTGTTGCACCGGCGCCGTGCCTCGAGGTCGAGCGGCGACCCAGGGCGCACATGGGCGGCGACGTCGGCGATATGGATCCAGACGCGGGCGCCGTCCCCCTCGCGCTGGGCGGAGACGGCGTCGTCGAAGTCCCGGGCGGTGGCCGGGTCGACGGTAAAGGTCGCCAGCGCGGTGAGGTCGCGGCGCGGCATCGGGTCGCGCTCAGCGGCTTCCGCAGCCCGGGCCGCCTCGGACTCAAGCGCGGCTTTGAAGCCGCGGTGGCCGAGACGCTCGCGCAGCATCTCCTCAACCGCGTCGCGGGCCCTCGTCGGCTGCTGCCGGCCGCGCCGCCCTCGCCCGCCGCCCCTCAGGCCGTCACCCAACCTCGCCCGCGAGCGTTTCCAGTGCCTTCTGCTTGCCCTCGTCGGCGGCAGTGTGCGGGTCGTCGCTGACCCGGACGTCGGGGTGGATGCCTTTACTGCGGGCGAGATTGACGCCATTCGGGGTGAAGTATTCGCCGACGGTCAGCTTCAGAGCTCCACCGTTGGCGAGATCCCTCTCCTCCTGGAAGACGCCCTTGCCGTAGGAGCGGGTGCCAACCACGGTGGCGTCGCCGTCGTCTGCCAGCGCCGCGGTCAGGATCTCCGCCGCCGAGGCCGTGTTGCGATCGATCAAGACGACCAGGGGAAGCTCCGAGAGGCGTTCACCCGAGGTCTTGTGGACGCTGTCGCCCTGGGTCCGCGATTTGGTCGAGACGACAATTTCTTCAGCTGGCAGGAAGATACTGGCGCTTTCGACCGCCTCGTCGAGCAGGCCGCCGGGGTTGCCGCGGAGGTCGAGGACGATCCCTTCGGCACCTTCCCCTTCGACCTTTGCGACCGCCCTGGCCAATTGCGTGTGGGCGCTTTCGCTGAAACTCAGCATCCGCACGTAGCCGACCTTGTGGCCGCTCACCTCTTTCACCTGACTGCTGACGTTGGGCAGCGCCACCTCGGCCCGGGTCAGGGTCTCTTCTCTCAACTTGTCGGTCTTGGCATCGCGCACGCCGATCGTCACCTGGGTCCCCACCGGCCCCTTGATCAGCTTGGTGGCTTCGGCGCTCGTCAGGCCGGCGAGTGATTCCCCGTCGGCGGAGATGATCTTGTCGCCTACCGCGATCCCCGCTTCGGCTGCGGGAGAGCGCGAATACACCTTCCCGACCAGAAGGCCTTGCTTGATTTCGCCGACTTCGAGTCCGACCCCCGAGAAATGGCCTTCGATCTGCTCGTTGAAGCTGGCCAGGCTTTCCGGCGAAAAGTAGTCGGAGAAACGGTCGTGGTGGCGGCGGCGCAGCTCGCGGACCATCCCCTGCAGCGAGGAGTTCTCGAGCTCGGTCTGGCCGACCGACCGGTAATAGCTGTCCCTGATCACTTCCGCCGCTTCGCCGGTCAGCCCGGAGGGCTCGGTGACGAAGCGTTCGCGGAGGAAGTCCGGCAGCTTCGCGGGATGCCCCCCGAGCCAGATCCCGACCCCGAGCGCGAAAACCAGCGCCACGCCAAAGGCCACGGCCCCGCGTGCCCTCACGCCGGCCTCAGACCTTGAGGAAGCGACGCAGCGTCAGGCCGGAGCCCAGCGTCGAGACGATCACCGCTGCGGCGAAGAGGATCACGACCAGAGCCGGGAAATCGAGGCTGCTGTTGTTCTGCGCCGAGAGGAACGAGAAGGTGTCGCTGAGGGGGTCGACAATCGTGATCTTCCCGAGCCACAGGATCAGTATCGCGGTCAGACCCCCGACGAAGCCGACCACCACGCCCTCGAGCATGAACGGCCAGCGGATGAACCATCGAGTGGCGCCGACCAGGCGCATCACCTCGACCTCGCGGCGGCGGGTGTAGATCGAGAGCCGGATCGTGTTTCCGATCAGCATCAGCGAGGCGATGATCAGCAGCACGGTGATCACGGTCAGCACGATCTTCAGCGCGCTCGTCACCTGCTCGATCTTCTGCGTCGAGTGCTGGCGGTCGAACGGTTTGACAATGATGGCGTTGAAGGGCTTGCCGTTCGGCCCGTTCGGGAAGACGGCTTCGCGGATGCCCGGCAGGTTGCCGGCGTCGTCGGCGAATACTTCGAAGCTGTTCGGCAGCGGGTTGGTCTTCAGCTCGCTGACGATCGATTTGTCCTTCAGTTCGCTTTCCAGCGTCTTCAGCGCTTCGGCTTTGGTCACGTACTTGACCGTGGCCACGTGCGGAATCGCTTCCAGTTCGCCGCGCAGTTGGACGGTTTCCGCCTTGGTCGCGTCGCCGTAGAGTTCGTACTGGACGTTGAGCTGGTCGCGGACTTCGCTGCTCTTGGCCTGCGCGGTCTGGAAGATCGGGATCAGGACACCGAGCAGGATCACGGTCACCGCCGTGGTCACGATCGCGGCCAGGCTTGGCGCAGCGTTGCGACGCATCGCCCGCGCAGCCTCCTGGATGAAGAAGATCAGCCGGCTCATCGGGATTAGACGAGGTGCTCGTGGTCGTGGCCGTTGGTGCGGGACTCACCCTCGGTGCCGACGCCCATCCCGGCCTGCATCCGCAGTCCGAATTCGCTCGTCGACTCCTCCGTGTAGCCGCCCGAGACCTCGTCGCGGACGACGCGGCCCTCGTAGAGCTCGACCACGCGGCGGCGCATGTTGTCGACCATCTCGCGGTCGTGGGTGACGACGAGGACGGTCGTGCCGGTCTTGTTGATCCGGTAAAGCAGCTGCATGATCCCGATCGAGGTGACCGGGTCGAGGTTGCCGCTCGGCTCGTCGGCCAGCAGCAGCGGCGGGTGGTTGACGAAGGCGCGGGCGACGGAGACGCGCTGCTGCTCGCCGCCGGAAAGCTGGTCGGGGTAGCTGTGGAGCTTGGTCGAGAGGCCGACCAGGCGCAGCGTCGCCGGCACCTGCTCACGGATTTCGGCGCGGCTGGCGCCGATCACCTGCAGCGCGTAGGCAACGTTGTCGTAGACCGTCCGGTTGGGGAGCAGCTTGAAGTCCTGGAAGACGGTGCCGATGTTGCGCCGCAGCTGCGGGATCTTCTTCTCCGAGAGGGCGCCGATGTCGCGACCGGCGATCTTGACATGGCCTTCGGTGGCGTCGAGCTCGCGAATCAGCATCTTGATCAGCGTCGACTTGCCGCAACCGGTCGGGCCGACGAGGAAGACGAACTCGCCGCGGCCGATCGCCAGCGAGACTCGGTCGAGGGCCATGTGGCCACCGGGGTAGACCTTGGTGACGTCGTTCAGCTCGATGATCGGAGCCCGTCGGGCGCGGGGGCGCCGGGACTCGTCTTTGCTCTGCTGTCTCTTCTTCGATCGGGCCATGCGTGGGGTGGCTTCTCCGACTACAGGGTGACTCCTGCGCGTCCTCGGCTACGCAAGAACACGCCCAACAAGATAAGTGAAAGCTTAGCGAACTATTAGCGAACGCTTGCATATGGATCGCCCGCGAACGAAGCGAGCTGACGCGCGTAGACCTTGGCCCGCCCTGGTTGGTTGACGCAGATCCGCGACACCGGCAGCTCGGTGACGCGGCCGAGGCGCGCCGGCAAGCCGATCCGCAGCCAGGTCGAGACGCCGCGCGGCAGCGTCGCGACGACGATCTCGTCGAAGCGGCGGGCGTGGAGGACGTCACCGACCGCCGCGAACGGATCGGGGTCGCCGACGATCGTCTCCTCGAGGTCGAGGCCGGCGGCGCGCATCCGCACCGCCGCCCGCTCGGCCCGCTTGGCGGCGGCGGGCCAGCCGGAGTGCATGTCAGTGGCCCAGGCGAAGCCGTGCGGGACGGCGGGAACGAGCAAGGTGAAGCTGGTCGGGACTCCGGCGCGGTGCAGGCGCAGAGCCTCGGCCAGCCCCGGATAGTCAGCCGACCGACCGGCGACGACGAGGGTGCTGTGCTTGGAAGACATTGCGGCTCCTCTCTCTGGGGACGTGGGAGCCAGCCTCCACCCCACCGCTAACCGCGGCCTAAGCCAAAGCTGAGAGTTGCCTAAGAGTCGCCCGCCAGTCGATGCGGCAATTCGCCCGCTCTACGCGGGTCAATTGCCGCATCGATTCAGCCGATCGCGACCATACGCTCGATCGGGATCCGCGCCCGCTCGGCGATCGCGGGTGCGACGCTGACCTCGCCGCTCAAGTCACGCAGGCAGTCGCGCAGCTTCGGCAGGGTGATCATCTTCATGTATTTGCAGAAGGCCATCCGGTTGGCCTCGACCAGGTTCGCCTGCGGTGCCGCCTGCTGGAGCGGGTAGAGCATCCCGTTCTCGGTGGCGACGATGAAGCTGCCGTCGGGGTTGGCTTCGACGTGCTGGAGCATCCCCGAGGTCGAGAGCATGTGAACCCCCTCGGGGTCGATGTCGCCGGAGGCGACGTACTCCATCGCCTGCGTCGAGCAGCCGCACTCGGGGTGGATCAGGAACTCGGCTTCCGGATTTTCGGCGCGGGTGCGGACGATGTCGTCGGGGCGGATGCCGGCGTGAACGTGGCACTCGCCGTCCCAGATGTGGAAGCGGGCGCGGCGCTCGGGGTCATCGACGAGGCCGATCTCGCGCTCGACGAAGGAACCAAGCCACATGTCGGGACCGAAGAGGATCTCGGTCTCGGGCCCGTGCTCGGCCCAGATGTGCTCGACGACGCTGACCGCGTTGGAGGAGGTGCAGCAGTAGTCGGTCTCCGCCTTCACCTCGGCCGAGGTGTTGACGTACATGACGACGAGGGCGCCGGGATGCTCGGCCTTCCAGGCGCGCAGCTGGTCGGCGTCAATTGAGTCGGCGAGCGAACAGCCGGCGTCGAGGTCGGGGATCAGGACCGTCTTCTCGGGCGAGAGGATCGAGGCCGTCTCGGCCATGAAGTGAACGCCGCAGAAGGCGATCACCTCGGCCTCGGTGCTCGCCGCCTGGCGCGAGAGACCGAGCGAGTCGCCAAGGTGGTCGGCGACGTCCTGGACCTCGGGCAGCTGGTAGTTGTGGGCGAGGATGACGGCGTTGCGCTGCGCCGCCAGCGTCCGAATCTCGTCGCTGAGGGCAGCGATCTCGTCCGGCGCGAGCGCCTCGGGCATCATCGGTTGGATCGTCGGGAGCTCTTGCATGAGCCCTTCCTTTCCTGATGTTCGCTGGCGGACCTGCTCGGTCGGACCAGTCGAATGAACGTCTGACAAGTCTAGCCTGTGGCAGATGCCGGAGTTACCGGAGGTCGAGATCGTCGCCCGCAGACTGGACGCGCAGCTGTCGGGAGCTGTGGTCGAATCAGCGCTGGCGCCGGGGATGAACGTGATGAAGACCTTCGACCCGCCGCTGGAAGCACTGGCCGGGCGGGAGCTGACGCAGGTGCGACGGGTGGGAAAGATGCCGGTAGTCGAGTTCGGCGACCTGGCGCTGCTGATCCACCTGATGTCGGCGGGCAGACTGCGCACTTTCGACAAACGGGCCTCGATCAAAGACCGCGCCTCGCGGGTGCTGGTCCGGCTCGAGGACGGCCGCGAGCTGCGGCTGCGCGAGTTCGGCACCAAGCAGCGCGCCTGGGCAAAGCTGCTCTCGGCAGGTGCGGTAGCCGAAGATGAAATGGTCGCCTCGCTCGGCCCCGAAGCCTGGCCGGCGCCGCCGCTGGAGGAGTTCGCTGCGGCGGTCGACAAGCCGCGCCACCTGCACCCGTTGCTCCGCCACCAGAAAGACATCGCCGGCATCGGTCGCTCCTGGGTCGACGAGATCCTCTGGGAGGCGCGGCTCTCGCCGTTCAAAAAAGGCTCCGAGCTCGGCCCGGAAGAGGTCGAGCGCCTGCACACGGCGCTGCACGTGCTGGGCGACGCGATCGACCACTACGAGGAGGCAATCGGAGCCGAGGTACCGGACAAAGTTCCGATGCCGCTCCAGGTCCACAAGCACGAGGGGGATCCCTGCCCGCGCTGCGGAACGACGATCGAGGCCGTCTTCTTCTCCGAACATCAAATGAATTACTGCCCCAAGGAGCAAACGGGCGGCAAGGTCCTGAAAGACCGGCGGCTCTCGAAACTGCTGAAGTGAGCCGGCGCTAGGCCGGCTCGAGCAGCATCGAGAAGTCGAGCGTCGGCGCCGAGTGGGTAAGGGCGCCGATCGAGATGAAATCGACGCCGGTCTCGGCCACCGCGCGAACGTTGTCGAGGGTGACGCCGCCCGATGCCTCAAGTGAGATGCCGTCGGCGCCGCCTGCGTTCTGATCGCGGAGGGTAACCACCGCGCGCATCTGGTCGGGGTCCATGTTGTCGAGCAGCAGCCGGTCGGCGCCGGTGCCGATTGCGTAGGCCGCTTCTTCGACGTCGCGGACCTCAACCTCGACCGCGAGCTCCGGGTGGGTGGTCCGCACCCCGTGCACCGCCTTGGCGAGGCCACCGGCGAGGGCGATGTGGTTCTCCTTGATCAGGATCGCGTCGCAGAGCCCCATCCGGTGGTTGAGCCCACCGCCGGCCGCGACCGCCGCCTTCTCCAGCCCTCGCAGGCCCGGCGTCGTCTTGCGGGTATCGAGGATCGTCGTCCCCGTCCCCTTCACCTCCTCGGCGAAGCGGGAGGTCAGGGTGGCAATGCCGGAGAGGTGGCCGAGGAAGTTGAGCGCAACTCGCTCGGCGGCCAGCAGCGAGCGCGCGCTGCCGCTCGCCAGCAGAACCTCGGCCGGCACGTCCTCGCGCCAGGTCCCCTCGACGACGAGGTTGTCGACGTGCTCGACCTCGCATTGGCGCATCGTCTCGGCAACGGCGGCGAGCCCGAAAGCGACGCCGGCCTGTTTTTGCACGACCCGCGCCCGCGCCCACGCTTCCTCGGGCACGGTCGATTCCGAAGTGACGTCGCCGTCGCCGACGTCCTCGGCCAGCGCCCGCGCGACGAGCTCCTGCAGGGACTCGGCAAGGTCGGTCATCGGCGCAGCGTACGTCACCGACCTCACGTTCCCGGCGCTCGCCGCGTTTAATCAAGCAGTGGGCAAATTGCCGCCGTTCCAGATCCTGATCGACGAGCACGCCACTGAGGTGTTGGCGGTGCTGCGCGGCGCAGTCGGCCGCGAGGGGGCCGACGACTGCTTCCAGGAGACCTTCCTCGCCGCCCTCCGCGCCTACCCGAAGCTGCGTGACGCCGACAACCTGCGCGGCTGGCTGCTGACGATCGCCCACCGCAAGGCGATCGACCACCACCGCGCCAGGGGGCGCCGGCCGCTGCCGGTAGCCGAGGTGGCGGAGACCGCGGTCGAGGACCCGATTCCCGACGTTGGTATCTGGACGGTCGTCGGGACGCTGCCGCCGAAGCAACGAGCGGCGGTGACCCTGCGCTACGCGAGCGACCTCCCCCACGCCGAGATCGCCGCCGCCCTCGGCTGCAGCCCCGAGGCAGCGCGGCGCAGCCTGCACGAGGGCCTGAAGAGACTGAGAAAGGAGATCGCATGACCGAGACCGCACTGCGACGACTGGCCGAGCGCGCCGCCGAGGAGCGCCTGCTCGACGTCGCCTACACCACCGCCGACTCTCCGTTCGGGCCGCTGCTGCTGGCGCGGACCCACAAGGGTCTGGTCCGGGTCGGGCTTCCGAACCAGGACTCAGACGAGCTGCTCGTCGACCTCGCCGAGCGGGTCTCCCCCCGCGTGCTGGAGGCGCCGGCCCAGCTCGACGAAGCGCGTCGCGAGCTCGACCTCTACTTCGAGGGCAAGCTCGACCGCTTCGAGCTGCCGCTCGACTGGCAGCTGAGCGACGGCTTCCAGTTGCGGGTCCAGAAAGCGATCGCGCGGATTCCCTACGGCAGAACCCGCACCTACACCGAGATGGCGACCCGGGCCGGCAACGAGCGGGCCGTGCGCGCCGCCGGCACCGCCTGCGGCCGCAACCCAATTCCGGTGGTCGTCCCCTGCCACCGCGTCCTGCGCAGCGGCGGTGGCCTCGGCGGCTACGGTGGCGGCGTGCCGATGAAGCGTGGACTGTTGGAGCTTGAGGGGATTTTGGACAAATAAGACTTTGGACAGATGGGCAGTGTCTTCGGGGCTGCGCGTCTAAAGGTTTGGTCGTCGCGATCCGATCACCGGGTTGTGAGCCGCAAGCCCGCAGACGTCGAACCCCAGGACGCACACCTCGCCAGGCACGCCTGGTGGGGCGCGTTCGCGCTCACCTTGCTCCTCATCCTCGGCCTCGGCTTCGTCCGCTCGGCCCAGGCCGCGAGTTCACCGCTACCACCGTTGGCCGTACCCGGCATCGTCGAAATCGACGATGAAGAAGCCGAAGACGAAGAAGAAAGCGAAGACGAAGAAGTCGAAGCCGAAGAATGCGAAGCGATCGAAGAAGAAGGCGAAGAAGAAGAATGTGAAGGCGCGAAAGGAGACCTCACGCCGCCGCCCGCCTGCTTCCTCAGCAGCGTCGACGCCGCCGTCTCCGCTGACCTCGTCCACAACAAGCTCCACCTCGCGCTTCGCTACACGGCCGTCAAGCCAGCTGCCGTCGGTGTCGACTACTGGCTGCGCGGCAGCAAAGGCCCGCTCAACCTCGAAGGTGACCAGAAACACTTCGGCCGCAGCGGCGTCTTCCGCCTCACCCAGAGCCTGACCGACGCCCAGGTGAAGAAGGTAGCGGCAGCCAAGAGCTTCAACATCAGTGTCGCCCCGGTCAACGCGCCGCGCTCCTGCAGCAGCTATCTCGACCAGCAGCTCGAAGTCAAACGGGCGGCACCCGGCGGCGCGATGTGGATCGACGACGATTCCACCTTCCGGCACGCACGCCACTCCCGGCACCAGCGGCACGGCTAGACGCCGCGCCGCGAGACCGTCTTCTCTAGGGCAGCGCTTGCGCCAACCAGGCGCCAGCGTCGCTCAAATGCGCCGGATCGATCTGGTGCCCGAGCTCGGACTCGCGGTACTCGAGCGGCAACCCGGCGGCGCTGACCAGCTCGCGGGCACGCTGCGCGAACTCGACTGAGATCACCGGATCGCGATTGCCGTGGGAGATGAAGACGCGGGTTGCGGCCCGGTCAACAAAGGATGGCTGCCAGCCCTCGACCGTGGGGACGAAGCCGCTGAAGGCGAGGATGCCGGCGACAGCGGGGCGGTCCCCGCTCAGCCCCAGCGCATAGCTCATCACGGCCCCCATCGAGAAGCCGGCGAGGACGGTCCGCTCGGGCCCAACCCCGGTCTCGCGCCAGAGCTCGTCGTGGAGCCCTGCCAATGCCGTCCGGGCGGCGAAGAACGTCTCCGGATCGGGATAGCCGACCCGCGGCACCAGGTACCAGTGGTAGCCGGGCGAGCCCGCCAGCGTCAGCGGCGCCCGTGGGGTGACTACCCGCAGCCGCTGCTCGGGATCGATCAAGTCGGCCAGGCGCAGGAGGTCGGCCTCGTCGGTGCCGCGGCCGTGGTGGAGCACCAACAGACCCTGCGGCTCGGCTGCGGCCGCCCGTTCGAGATGGACGAGGGCCGCCATCAGTTGACCGAGGCGGCGGCGGTCTTCTCGAGGTAGTCGCGGACGAACTCGTCGATGTCGCCATCGAGCACCCGCTGGACGTCGCCGACCTCGTGCTCAGTGCGATGGTCCTTGACCATCGTGTACGGGTGCATCACATAGGAGCGGATCTGGGAGCCCCAGGCGACGTCTTTGACCTCACCCCGCGCCTTGGCCAGGACCTCAGCCCGTTTGCGCTCCTCCAGCTCGATCAGCTTCGAGCGCAGCAGCTGCATCGCCACCGCCTTGTTCTGGGTCTGCGAGCGCTCGTTCTGGCACTGGACGACCACCCCGGTCGGGAGGTGGGTGATTCGCACCGCCGAGTCGGTCTTGTTGACGTGCTGGCCGCCAGCCCCGGAGGCGCGGTAAGTGTCGATCCGCAGGTCGGCGTCGTCGATCTCGACCTCGACCCCGGAGTCGACGACCGGGCCGACGTCGACCTGGGCGAAGCTGGTGTGACGCCGGGCCGAGGAGTCGAAGGGCGAGATCCGGACCAGGCGGTGGACGCCGCGCTCGGCGGCGAAGAGGCCGTAGGCGTTCTCGCCACGGGCGATGAAGGTCGCCGACTTCAGTCCCGCCTCCTCCCCCGGCGAGGCCTCGACCATCTCCACCGCGAAGCCACGGCGTTCGGCCCAGCGCAGGTACATCCGCAGCAGGATCTCCGCCCAGTCCTGGGAGTCGGTGCCGCCAGCGCCAGCGTGGACGGTAACGACGGCGTCGCCGGCGTCGTACTCGCCGCTGAACAGGCGCGCCTCCTCGAGCTCGGCAAGGCGGCTCTCGACCGCGCCCAGCTGGCTCGTCAGCTCGGCCGCCAGCTCCTCGTCCTCAGCCGCCATCTCGGCCAACTCGCCGAGGTCGTCGACGTCGGACTCGAGCCCGCGGAACATCTCCAGCCGGCGTTGGGCGCGGGCGTGGACTGCGGAGATCTTGGCCGCGGTCTCCTGGTCGTCCCAGAACCCCGGCTTGCCCATCTCCTCCTCGAGGCGCGCGGCCTCGGCTTCGAGCCCAGGCGGGTCAAAGATAGTCCGAGAGCAGGGACAGCTGCTCGCGGACGGCGGCGAGGCGCGGCGCTACGGACTCGATCGACGCATCAGCCATGGCCACAGACTATTGGGCCGGCGTATCGGCAGCCGGAGCCCGGGCGGCAATGATCCAGGTCGAGGCCGGGGCGAAGACGCCGTCGGGCCCGGCGAAGTCGGCCAATGCCTCGCGCAGCTCGGCGGCGATCTTTGGCCGGATCTCGTCGACCCGATCACCCCACAGCCGCAGCACCTCGCCAGCCGGGCCAATCGCCATGTTGAACTCGACCGCATGATCAAGGTCGGTGCCGATCTTGAGCGGCAGGTCCGAGCGCCGCAGGCTGATCTGCTCGAAGCCGGCGAGCTTCAACTGCTCGCTAACGGTGTCGGCGTTGGCCATCGAGAACGGACCCGGCCCGCAGGTCGGCTCCTCGGTCTCCTCCGGGTGCTCCAAGTACTGGTCGACGACCAGCTCGGCGCGGTGGACCCACTCGTTGTCGAGCTTGCGACGCCAGACCACGGCGCAGAACAAGCCGCCGGGGACGAGCGCCTCGCGGACGTTGCGCAACGCCGGCACCGGGCTGGCAAAGAACATGATTCCCATCCGCGAGAAGGCGTAGTCGAAGCTCTCGGTGAAGGTCGTGGTCTGGACATCAGCGGTCATGAAGCGAGCGTTGGCGACGCCCGCCTCCTCAGCCTCGCGGCGGGCGACATCGATGAACGGTTGCGAGACGTCTACCCCGACAGCCTCGCCCTCGGGCCCAATCAGCCCGGCTAGCTTCTGGGTGGTGTCGCCGAAGCCACAGCCGACGTCGAGCACGCGGCAACCCCGGGGCGGCGGGTAAGCGGCGAGCGCGGCGTTGCCATGGGCGCCGAGCCCGTCGGCGACAAGGTCCCGGTAGCGGACGAAGCGCTCGAAGAGCGGCCCACTCCAAGCGTCGCTCGTCTCCTGATTGTCTGCCGCAACCGATTCCATGCTGACCGATGATACGCCCGCGTTCTGCGAGCTCAAGCGCGGAAGCCGGCGGCCCGCAGCGCCTCGTCGCGGTCCTCGTAGGGCCGCCAGCTCAGCACGCGGCGGTCGCGTAGGGCGAACGCCCAAGCCATCTTGTCCTCGCCCGCCAGTTCACCGCTGTCTTCCCAGTGCCAGCGGCGCACGATCAGCGCTACCGCGCGCCCTCCCCCGCCCTCGGTCCCGTCCTCATACAGCTGCTCGAGCTCGATCGACTGCTGGACGCCACCGGGCGCTCGCGTCGCCCACTGCCGCGCCGCCTCCAAGCCCTTGCGCAGCCCGCGGCCAGAGTGCAGCTCGACCTCGGGATCAAGGACGGCGACGAACGCGTCGAGGTCGCGCTCGTGGAAGGCGCGGACGAACTCGCGAACCGGGTCGAGGTGGGCCAAGATCGCGCCCTCAGGCGCCGTGGCACTTCTTGTACTTCTTGCCGCTGCCACACCAGCAGGGGTCGTTGCGGCCGACTTTGTCGTGATCGTCCTTGACCACGGTCTCGACGACCTCGCCGCCGCCGTTGCCCGGACCGGCAGCCTGCGCGGCGGCTACGTTGACCGCGCCGCCGGCGCCGGCGGCAGCGACCTGCTGCAGCGCCGAGGGCTGTGCCTCGAGGGTCCCGCCCGAGTAGTCGAGATCGGCCGGCTCGGCGGCACCGGCTGCCACCGGGGCGCCGGCGGGCGAGCCTTCGACCTGGATTTCGGCGTTGAAGACCAGCTTGCTGAACTCCTCCCAGATCGAGTGCATCAGCTCCTCGAACATCGTGAAGCCTTCGTTTTTGTAGGCGACGAGGGGGTCGATCTGGGCGAAGCCGCGGAGGTGGATTCCTTCGCGCAGGTAGTCCATATCGAAGAGGTGTTCGCGCCAGCGATTGTCGATCACCTGCAGCAGGATCGAGCGCTCGAGGTAGCGCATCAGCTCCCCTCCAAGCTGTTTTTCCCGCTCGTCGTAGGCGTTCATCGCGTCGTCGTCGAGGTCGTCTTTGAGTTTCTCGCGGTCGACCGCCTCCGGCGCCAGCGCAGCTACGTCGAGGCCGATCGGCCAGATCTGGCGCAGCTGCGTCTCCAGCTCGTCGAGATCCCACTCCTCGAGCAGGTCACCGGAGGTGTACTCGTCGACGAGCCGCTCGATTACGCCCTCGAGCTCGTCGCGGGCATTCTCGGAGATGTCACGGCCCTCGAGGATCTCGCGGCGGTATTTGTAGACGACGCGGCGCTGCTCGTTCATCACGTCGTCGTACTCGAGCACGCGTTTGCGGATCAGGAAGTTCTGCTCCTCGACCTTCTTCTGCGCGTTCTCGACGGTTTTCGTCAGCATTTTCGCTTCCAGCGGCACTTCGGACCCGTCCTCGTCGACCGGCCCGAGTTTGTCGAGGATTTTGAAGATTCGGTCGCCGGCGAAGAGGCGAATCACGTCGTCTTCGGCGGAGAGGAAGAAGCGGGTCTCGCCGGGGTCGCCTTGGCGGCCGGAGCGACCGCGCAGTTGGTTGTCGATGCGCCGGGACTCGTGCCGCTCGGTCCCGCAGATGAAGAGCCCGCCGAGATCGCGAACTTCGACCGCCTCCTCTTTGCACTGCGGCGTCAACTCCACCGTCTTCTCCGCCAGGGCCTCGTGGTAGCCCTCGCTGTCGTGGGTGATCCCCTGCCGTTTCAGATCGTGGATTGCCAGGTGTTCGGGGTCGCCGCCGAGCTTGATGTCGACGCCGCGGCCGGCCATGTTGGTGGCGATCATCACCGCCCCCTTGCGCCCGGCCTGGGCAATCAGCTCACCCTCTCGTTCAGCGTGCTCGGGCTTCGCGTTGAGGACGGCGTGCTCGATCCCGTCGCGTTTCAGCGCCCCAGCGATCATCTCCGAGACCTCGACCGAGACGGTCCCGACGAGGACCGGCTGGCCCTTCTCATGGCGGGCGACGATTTCGTCCAGCACCGCTTTCCACTTGCCGTCTTTGGTTTTGAAGATCTGGTCGTTCTGGTCGGCCCGGACCATCGGCTGGTTGGTCGGGACCTCGACCACCGGCATTTTGTAGATCTTCATGAACTCGGTCGCCTCGGTGAGGGCGGTTCCGGTCATGCCCGAGAGCTTGTCGTAAAGGCGGAAGTAGTTCTGCAGGGTGATCGTCGCCAGCGTCTGGTTCTCCTCCCGGATCGCCACGCCTTCCTTCGCCTCGACCGCCTGATGCAGGCCTTCGGACCAGCGCCGGCCCTCGAGGATGCGGCCGGTGAACTCGTCGATGATCATCACCTCGCCGTCGATCACGGCGTAATCCTGGTCGCGGTTGTAGAGCGACTCCGCCTTCAGCGACTGGACCAGGTGGTTGACGAGGTTGCCGTGTTCGGCCAGGTAGAGGTTCTCGACGCCGACGAATTCCTCGGCTTTTTTTACCCCGCGCTCGGTCGGCGCCACCGTCTTGTGCTTCTCGTCGTACTCGTAGTCGTAGTCGACTTCAGAGGTGTCCTTCGACTCGCCAAGCGATTTCAGTTTCTCTTTCGCCTGCACCCCGACCATCTGTTTGGCCAGACGAGCGAAGGTGTAATAGGTCTGGGCCGCCTGTTCGGGCTGCCCGGAGATGATTAGCGGCGTCCGCGCCTCGTCGATCAGGATGTTGTCGACCTCGTCCACGATCGCGAACTGGTGGTCGCGCTGGACGCACTGCTCGAGCGAGCCGGACATGTTGTCCCGCAGGTAGTCGAAGCCGAACTCGGAGTTGGTGCCGTAGGTGACGTCGCAGGCGTATTTGCGCTGGCGAGTGGCGTGGTCGTCGCCGTCCTGCAGGGCCGCGACCTTGACGCCAAGCGCCTCGTAGATCGGTTCCATCCATTCCGAGTCGCGGCGGGCGAGGTAGTCGTTGACGGTGACGACGTGGACGCTTTCGCCGCCGAGCGTGTTGAGGAAAACGGGCAGGGTCGCGGTCAGGGTCTTGCCCTCACCGGTCCGCATCTCGGCGATCGCACCGTCGTGGAGGACCATGCCGCCGATCAACTGCACGTCGTAGTGGCGCTGGCCGGTCGTGCGGCGCGACGCCTCGCGGGTCAGCGCGAAGGCCTCCGCCAGCAGGTCGTCGAGCGACTCGCCGCCACGGGCGCGCTCACGCAGCGAATCGGCCTCCTCGCGCAGTTCCTCGTCGGAGAGGGCTTCCATCTCCGGCTCGAAGCGGTTTATCGCCTCCGCGCGCTTCTGGTAGGTCTTGAACTTCCGACCCTCCCCCGCGCGCAGCGCCTTGGTGACGAGGTCCATCGCTGGCATTGGTCAAGAGTAGCGGGGGCACGCCGCCCGACGGCCCGAGATAGCCCTTGCCCTCGGCGGGTAGCAGGCGTAGCATCGAACGACTCACTCACAAGGAGGCACTCATGCGGATTGAGATTCGGGGCCGAAACGTCGAAATGACGGATGACCTGCGTGAGATGGTGCGGAAAAGGTTCCAGCGCCTGGGCCGACAGGTATCGGCTCTGGCCACCCTCGACGTAGTCCTGTCAGAGGAGCGGAACCCCTCGATCGCCGATAGTCAGATCGCCGAGGCGACCTTCCACCTCAAAGGCGTGACGCTGCGAGCGCGAGAGGCATCGCCGGAGATGACCCACACCGTGCACGAACTGGCCGAGGATTTGCGGCGCCAGGTCAAGAAGCACAGGGACTTGCGGCGGAATCGGCGGCGGACGCGGAAACTGGTTGGGGAAATGCGGGGGCGGACGGCGGCGACTTAGCGTCGCGGAGCTCTTGGTTAGGGATCAGGGTTTGGGGGAGGGTCGGGTGGCCCTCTACCTTCGCTGGGATTTTCGCCTCTAAGTACGCCGTCTCTCGCTAAGCGCTCCGCTGCGAAAATCAGGACGCCGCTCGTACGAGGGCCACCCGACCCTCCAGCCGAATCGAGATTCCGAATTGAGAGGCCCACGGGGCGGAGCCGCCGAGGTTCGGCGCACGCTTTCAGGCTCGACCAGCTTTCGTGTCTTGGAAGCTTCAGAGAGGCGGGACGCTGCCGAACCCGGAGAGCCTCGTCGCTCACGAAAGCTGCCGGGGCCCGGAAGGCTGCTTGGGTTCGTTGGGAGGGATGTGATGACCCCTCCCAAAACACTCAAAAGCGAGCGAATGCGAGCGGGTTTTGGGAGGGGTCATCACATCCCTTCGCGCCAAACCTAAAGCCGCCTCGCGAAAGTCACGGCAACTACTCGGACTGCTCCGGCCGCTCGCAGTGCCCTGGCACACGCAGTCAGCGTCGCGCCCGTCGTCAGCACGTCGTCGACCAGGATGACGCTGCGGGGGGCGGCGGCGAGGGCGCGGATCTGGGGCGGGTGGCCGATGCGTTCGGCCCGGCGGCGTCCGACTTGGCGGCCGGCGCCGCTGCGGGCGAGGCAGGGTCGCAGCTCGGCGTCGAGGCGTTCGGCGAGCGCTCCCGCGAGCTCACCGGCAGGGTCGAAGCCGCGGTGGCGCAGCCGTGGTGGGGCCGGGGGCACCGGTACGACGTCGCCGCTCAGCATGTGGGCCGGGGCGAGCCACTGGATCCGGTCGGCCATCAGGTCGGCGACCGGCAGCAGGCGACGGAACTTCAGGGCCGCGACCAGATCACGGCAGACGCCGTCATAGGGAGCCGAGGACCAGGCACGGTCGAGGCCGGGCGGGCCGGCGCCGAGCAGCGGCCGCGCTGCGGCGAGGCGTCTCCCGCAACGCGTGCAGAGCACCGCGCGGGGCCGGCACGGACGTCCGCAGGCGGCGCAGAGCGGTGGCGCCAGGCTGTCGGCAGCGAGCTGAAGGATCTCCATGCGGCGATCCTGGCCGGCAAGAGCGCACACATGATCGGCAGATCGTCAATTCGTCGCAGCGAAACACGCACCGAAGAGCGCCGTTCAAAGTCCGTGGTTCCTTTTTCGCCTATGAGGTCCGAAAGGAACCGCAGGATTCAGGCGGGGCGGCTGGCGCCGACGATCGCGCCGACCAGGACTGCACCGGCACCGATCTCGGCGCCGGGCAGCGCGATCACCTCGCGCAGACGAGCGCCGGGACCGATCCGAGTGCCGTCGCCGATCACCGAGGGGCCGTCGATGCGGACGTCGTCACCGATCTCGGCGCCGGGAGCGATCAGGACCGGGCCAGCGAGTGCCCCCTCGTCGGCACCAGCCTCACCGCTGCGGAAACCCTCCGTCAGGTTTCCCTCGCGCTCGACGTGGACGGCGCCGGTGAGCGCATCGACGGTGCTCTCGCGGAGCTCCTCGAGGTTGCCGATGTCGTTCCAGTAGGCGTCGATCTCGTGCGAGTAGAAGGGCACATCACCCTCGAGCAGGCGTGGGAAGACGTCCATCGCCCAGTCGGCGAAGCCCGACGGGTCTCCGGATCCAGCTGCCTTGCTGGTGCCGGGCGCGGGAAAGAAGTCGAAGATCTCGGAACGGAACATGTAGATGCCGCAGTTGGCGAGGTCGGAGAGCGCCTCGGCAGGGTCGGGCTTCTCCTGGAAGCCCTGGACACGGCCGTCGGCGCCGGTGATCACGACCCCGAACTGGCTGGTGTCGCTGACCCGCTTCGTCGCCAGAGTGGCAATCCCGTCGTGAGACTCGTGGAAGCGGCGCATCGCCGTCAGGTCGGCGTCAGTGAGGGCGTCGCCGGAGATGACGAGGAAGGAGTCGCCGAGAAAGCCGGCGGCGTTGCGAACCCCGCCCGAGGTGCCGAGCAGCTGCTCCTCGAAGCTGTAGGAGAGCTCGACCCCGAACCTGGAGCCGTTGCCGAAATGGGCTTCGATTAGCTCCGGGAACCAGTGCAGGTTGGCGATCGTCTCCTCGAAGCCATGGCGGGAGAGGAGATGGACGATGTGCTCCATCACCGGGCGGTTGAGGACCGGCACCATCGGCTTCGGCATCTCGTAGGTGATCGGTCGCAGGCGGGTGCCGAGACCGGCTGCGAGGATCATCGCGCGCATCGCGCTGACGCTATCGGACGAGAACCGCCGGGGGTCTACGCCCTGTTAAGGCTGCCCCATCGCTTCCTTGAAGCGCTCGATCGGCTCAACCGGCAGTGGATCGACGCCACGTCGCTCGGCCAGCTCCAGCGAGACCAGATCGCCCAGCATCGTTCCCCAGAGCAGGCGTGCGACCCGAGTCTCACCGACCGTCTCGACCCTTACCGCAGTGGCGCCGGCATCGCCGACGGCAGCAGCGGTGAGCTCGATCCGGCGCCGCTCGCGCGGGTGCTGGTCGGAGTCTTCGAGGAAGACCGCGGCCAGCTTTGACTCGGTGGCGACGTCGTTCCAGCCGCAGATCTCGTTGTGATCAGCCTCGGGCAGCTCCGAGTAGAAACACGGCAGCTTCGTGTTCTCGTTGACCTGCGTCTTCCAACGGCGGGCGACCGGGCCGGTCAAGTCGACGCCGTAGATGACCGGGACCCGGCCTTCGAGCTGGGCCGCGATCTCGGCCGCGCGCGCTCGCAGAGCATCACTCTGCTCGGAGAGGAAGGCGGCGGCGGCATCGATCTCGGTGTGGATCCGCGGCGCGGCACCGCAGAGCGCCGCCACCTCGGCGGCGGCGGTGAACATGTAGGCGATTGCCGCCCGTGGCTGGAAGATGCCGGGCAGGCCAACCACCGGGACGCCAGCCTCGCGGGCCTGGTCGACCAGGGCGCCGCCGGTGCTGACGACGATCCGGCGGGCGCCAACCGCCTCGGCAGCGGCGTAGCAAGCAAGGGTCTCCTCGGTGTTGCCCGAGTAGCTCGAGCAGAGCACGGTCCACTCCGGCGTCGTCCAGCTCGGCAGCGAGTAGCCGCGGATCACCATCAGCGGCTTCGTCCGCCGATCGCCCAGCGCGGCATTGGCGAGATTGCCGCCGATCGCCGATCCGCCCATGCCGCAGACCAGGAGCCCAGCGGCGTCAGCCGACTCCAGGCGCGCGGTTTCGACCCGCCAGAGGGCGTCGCGAAGTTGATCTGGAATACCGAGGACGTCGTCGATCATCGGGCTGCTCATTGGGCGGGCACCGTCTGATCCCGTCCGACCACTGCGCCGGCGAGCGTTGCCCCGGCCGCAACGTTAACGCCGGGGGCGAGAATTGAGTTCTCGACCGCGGCACCGGCCGCGACCGTGCAGCCCTCGAGCAGGACCGAGCCGCGCACCGTCGCCCCGGCGGCCACCTCACAGCCCGGCGCGATCACCGCCCGCGGCCCGATCGTCGCACTCGTCGCAACCGCCGCGCCGTCGCCGACGAAAAGACCCGGCGCGTTCGCCCTGACCCGGGTCTGCACCCGCTGCTCGAGGATGTCCCAGCTCGCCTGCAGGTAACGCTCGGGGGTGCCGATGTCCATCCAGTAGCCGTCGAGGCAGATCGCCTCGAGGCCCTCGCCGACCAGACGGGGGAAGACCTCGCGCTCGATCGAGACCTCACGCCCGGCCGGGATCAGATCGAGCACCGAGCGCTCGAGCACGTAGGCACCGGCGTTGATCTCGCCCGGGACCGACTCCCCCGTCTTCTCGGCGAAGGCGGTGACGGCGCCGTCATCGGCGCGGCTAACGAGGCCGTAGGCGGCGGCGTCATCGACCGGGTACAGAGCCAGCGTCGCCCGCGCCCGGCGCTGCTCGTGAGCGCGCAGGAGGGCGGTCAGGTCGAGGTCGGTGAGGACGTCGCCGTTGAGCGCGAGAAAGCGCTCGCCGAGATCGTCGCCGAGCGCTTCAGCCGCGTGGCGAATCGCCCCCGCCGTCCCCCGCCGCTCGGGCTCGACCACGTAGCGGATCCGTGCTCCGTGGCGCTCGTCGTCGCCGAGCGCCTCGCGCAACTGGTCCGGCAGAAAGCCGCAGGCGAGGACGACCTCGGCGACGCCATGGGCCGCGAGCCACTCGACCATATAGGCGAGGAAGGGCCGGTCGACGAGGGTCAGCGCCGGCTTCGGGATCGAGTCGGTGAGGGGACGCAGGCGGGTGCCTTCGCCGCCGACCAGGACTATCGCTTGCATCGCCGCGCGCTCTATTCGGCGGTCGCCGCGGTCGCCGCGACCTGGGGCTTGCCGATGCCCTCGTACTCGAAACCGGCGGCACGCAGAGCGGTCGGGTCGAGGAAGTTGCGCCCGTCGACAACCAGCGGCCGCGCCATCCGCGTCGCGGCCGCGGCCCAGTCGAGCTCGGCGAACTCGGGCCACTCGGTGACGATCACAGCGGCGTCTGCGCCCTCGAGCGCCGCTGCCGCCGACGGCGCCACCTCGACCGAGTCGAGCAGCTCGGCGGCGCGCTCGGAGGCGACCGGATCGTAGGCGACGACCTCGGCGCCCTCGCCCTGCAGCCGCGCCGCCAGAACCAGGCTCGAGGCCTCGCGCATGTCGTCGGTGTGGGGCTTGAAGGCGAGCCCGAGCAGGGCGATGCGCTTGCCGATCAGCGAGCCGAGGTGCTTGCCGAGCTTGCCGACGACCCGTCGCTTCTGCAGCTCGTTGACCACGATCACCGCGTTGAGGAGCTGGAAGTGGTAACCAGAGTTGCCGGCCAGCATCTTTAGGGCGCTGACGTCCTTGGGAAAGCAGGAGCCGCCGTAGCCGATCCCGGCCCGCAGGAACGAGGAACCGATCCGCTGGTCGAGGCCCATCCCGTTGGCGACCTCGCCGACGTCGGCACCGACTTCCTCGCAGACGTTGGCGATCTCGTTGATGAACGAGATCTTCGTCGCCAGGAAGGCGTTGGAGGCGAGCTTGATCATCTCGGCGCTGGCGACGTCGGTGCGCAGGATCTCGCCGCCGAGTGGCGCGTAGAGCGCGGCCACGGCCGCGGCCGCCTCCTCGCCACCGGAGTCGGAGCCGATCACGACCCGGTCGGGGTGCATGAAGTCCTCGACCGCGGAGCCCTCCTTGAGGAACTCCGGGCAGGAGACATAGGCGAGCTCCGGCATCTCGCGGCGGATCGAGTGGCCGGTGCCGGCAGGGACGGTGCTCTTCATCACCAATGCGTGGCCGCCGCCGACCGGAAGCTCGTCGACGACCGCGCGGACCCGGGAGAGGTCGGCGTCACCGGAGTAGGTCGGCGGAGTGTCAACGCAGACGAACAAAAGCTGCGCCCGCTCGAGCAGCTCCGACATCTCGGTCGTGAAAGTGATCCGCTCGAGGTTGCGCTGCAGCATTTCCTCGAGGCCGGGCTCGTGGATCGTCGTCTCGCCGCGCGCAAGTGACTCGACCTTCTCCGGGACGATGTCGCGGGCGACGACTTCGTGGCCGAGCTCAGCAAAGCAGGCCGCGGTCACCAGGCCGACCCAGCCGACCCCGATCACTCCGACCGCCTGGCGCTCCCCGCTCATCTCTGCTTGCCTCCGTCTTTCGCTTTGTGCTTGCGCTTGGGAAGGATCACGTGCATCGAGCGCGCGATCCCCAGCATCTGATCGTTCGTCAGCGACTGCTGCAGGCTATTGGAGACCCAATAGGTGTTTGCGCCGCGGTGCCAGGCGACCAGCTTGACGCTTTCGCCGTCGACGAAGATTTCGTATTCGCGGCCGTGGATCGTCCGCGTTTCGCTCGGGTTGTCGAGGATCGGCGGGTCTTCCCAGCCGCCGATGCCCTGGACGCCGAAGTAGTTGACTTCGTATTCGGGCTGGTACTCGCCGACCATCCGATAGGCGGGGTGGCGGTCTCCGAGATCTTCGATGGTGCCTTCTCGCAGGTGGTAGACACGCGGATCCTGGATGTGTTCGTAGGGGTTGCTTTCGACGTAGGAGGCGCCGGGCGGGAGACGGGTCGGGTAAAAGACGGGGAAGCCGCCGCCGACCTTGCGGGCGACGACCTTCGCCTCCGCTTCGCCCGCTTCGCGGGCCGGGACCAGTTCGTCGGTACCGGGCTTGACCGATTCGACCATCGGCTTCTTCTTGTGCTTCTTCTTGCCCGACTTCGACTTCTTGCCTTCGCCCTTGCCCTTCTTCCCCGCGCCGCTCTTCTTCTTTTCTTCCGGGAACTTGCCGCCGCCTTCGCTTTCGCCGAGGAATTCTTCGACCGCTTCGTGAATCGCGGTTTCACTCGAGTAGACGAAGCTGGGGCCGAGTTCAGCCGGAAAGTGGATTTGGTCGATCGAAGCGCCGCGGGCGGCGACCGCGAGTTTCATCAGTTCGAGGAGTTCCGCGCCGTCGTTGATGTCCGAGCTGGTGTATTCGGTGAAGATCTTCACCAGGTTGTTCTGGCCGCTGGGAAAGAGCAGGTCTGGCAGCGCAACCTGGTGTCGGGCGTCGCTGATGAACGACTGCTGGCGGGCGGAGCGGACGATGTCGGTGTCGGTGTGGCGGTAGCGCACGTACTCCAGTGCATCCTTCCCGCAGAGCAACTGATAGCCGGGCTGGATGTTGATTTCCGCGTACTGCTCGGACGCTGACAGGCCTTCGTTTGAGTGGTAATAGCGGCGGTCGACGTCCGTAAAGACGCAGCCGATCGCGTAGACGGCGCGGACGAAGCCGAGGAAGTCGATGTTGACGACGTGGTTGATCTTCAGCCCGGTCAGTTCCTTGACTACCTGCAGGGTCAGTTTCGGGCCGCCGTAGCTGTAGGCGGCGTTGAACTTGTCGGTCCCGTCCCCGGGGATTTCGACCTGCAGGTCGCGGGGGATCGACATCGCCGCGATCCGGCCCTGTTCGGGGTCGATCCGCAGCAGCATCGTCGTGTCCGAGCGACCGGGGTCTTCTTCGAATTCGACCCCGGCGCGTTTGTCGGAGCCGAGGATCAGGATCGTCTGCGCTTCGCCTGGGTCGTTCTTGGCGAGGGCGTTCGTCAGTTTGCTGTGGAGCTTGTCGTTGTGACCGCCGATCGCGTCGGCGATGCTGTTGACGTAGAGCAGGACTCCGGTTGCCGTGGCCCCGGCGGAGACGGCGACGATGATCACGCCGGCGAGCAGGAACCGCCACCAATAGCGCTTCGGCTTCGGCGCCGCCTCGAAGTCGCCCCCGGGCGGGGGCTTCTTCGGCGACCAGCCGGGGACCAGCGGTTCGCTACTCATCGCCGAGCCGGCCCGGGATCGCCCGCAGGAACGATTCGAGTGCCTGCCTGTAGGTCTCCAGCGAAGAGACCGAGACCCACTCCTCGGGCCCGTGGTGGCCGGCGCCGACCGGGCCGAACTCGACCGCCGGGACCCCGACCCGCAGGAAGGAGACCGCGTCGGAGGCGCCATCGCGGCCAACACTCATCGGCTCGCCATCGTGGTGCGCCGCAGCCGCCTCGCGCAGACCGCGGACGAACGGGGAATCGCGGTCGACGGTCGCCGGCGGGCGGGTCAGCAGCGAGGTCGCCTCGACCCCGTCGATCGCACCCACAGCAGCGAGGATCTCGCTCGGGTCCTGGCCGGGCAGGTAGCGGATGTCGACGTCGATCACGCATCGGTCGGGCACCTTGTTCAGCGCGTCTCCGCCCCAGATCCGGCCCAGGTTGATCGAGGGGCGATCGAACAGCTCCGAGCTGTGCCGGGCAAACGGTAGCGACTCGATACTGCGAAAAACGTCGATCGCCTTGAGGACGGCGTTGTCCCCCAGCCAGGGCGTCGCCCCGTGGGCGGCTCTCCCCCCCACGTCGAGGCGCAGCGCCAGGACGCCCTTGGCCTCGATCCCGATATGAAGGTCGGTCGGCTCGCCGGTAATCGCGAAGTCGCCGGTGAAGCCGGAGTCGACGAGATAGTCGCAGCCGCGCTCGTCGCCCTCCTCGGACTCCTCGTCGCCGACAATCCCGAGCCGCACCCGGACTCCGTCTTGGCCCTGCATCGCCGCGGTGACGACCATCATCGCCGCCAGCGCCCCCTTCATGTCGTAGGCGCCACGTCCGATCAGCCGGTCGCCCTCGACCCGCGGCTCGAACTGCCCCGCCCGCCCCGGGACGACGTCGAGGTGCCCCTCGAGCACCACCGTCGGCGCGTCGGCCGGCCCAACCTCGGCCTTGATCACCGGCAACCCGCGCACCTGATCGCGCTCTGCCTCTATCCCTTGTGCCTCCAGCCATCCCTTGACAAAACCCGCCGCCTCGGAAATAGCTTCGGGCTCGGAGGTGTCGTAACCGATCAGGCGCTTGGCGAGGGCGACCAGCTCGTCGCTCATGACTCGACACCGCCGTACTTCGGAGCAATAGCGAGGGAGGGTCCGGTCATCCTCTGGTCGAATTGAGTCGCGTCCCTTCGGGACAGCTCCCGATGATGGTGCCCGCCTATGGCGGGCAGATGACAGATTGCATTTCGCGGCCTGCGGCCACATTCGCCCAGAGGACGACCGGACCCTCCCTCACGAACGAGCACCGGAAGCTTCGAGGAGCCGGGCAACGACCGGCGCGCCGGAAGCTTCCGCGGTCGAGCGCCGAATCTCGTTTCGGCAGCTTCCGAGGGATGAAAAGCGTTCTCCTCGGTCGATGAAAGCTTGCGTGGGACGGAGGTGCTCATCTCTCGAATGCGGCTCGGTCGGAGGGGTGTCGGTACCCCTCTCCGGGAATGTGGCCGCAGGCCGCGAAATGCAATCTGATTCCTGCCCGCCATAGGCGGGCAGCATGTCAGGGAGCTGTCCCGAAGGGACGCGACTGAATTCACGGAGAGGGGTACCGACACCCCTCCCTCAGCCCGCGATCGCGAGAAAGGCCTCCGCCCGGTCCTTGTCCTTCTTGGCCCGGGCGTGCTCGGCACTTTCCTCGTCGCTCTCTTTGAGCCGCTGCTCAGCATCGGCCAGTTGCTCTTTGAGAGCACCAGCGTCGAGATCGTCCGGCGGAATCGCCTCCTCGAGCAGGAGCCGAGCGCGGTTGCCGTAGACCTGGAGCCAGCCGTGCGCCTGGGCGTACCGCTTCGTCTCCGAGTCGGACATCTTCAGCCGCAGCTCGGTCGGCCGCAGCGCCGCCAGCACCGGGGTGTGGTTGGCGAGGATGCCGATTTCGCCAGCCTCGGTCCGGGTCGAGACCTGGCGCGCTTCGCCACTGAAGACCTCACCCTCGGGGGTGAGGACCTCGACGTCGATCATGTGCTCGGCGGCCATCGGTCCTAGGCGGCCGCGGCGGCCTTGGCGTTCTCGGTGACCTGGTCGATCGAGCCCTGCATGTAGAAGGCGCCCTCGGAGAGCTCGTCGTGCTCGCCGTCGAGGATCTCGCGGAAGCCGCGGACCGTCTCCGCCACCGGCACGTACTCGCCGGTGCGACCGGTGAACTGTTCGGCGACGAAGAACGGCTGCGAGAGGAAGCGCTCGATCTTGCGGGCGCGGGAAACCGTCTGCCGGTCCTCATCGGAGAGCTCGTCGATGCCAAGGATGGCGATGATGTCCTGGAGCTCCTTGTAGCGCTGCAGGACCTCCTGAACGTCGGTCGCGGTGCGGTAGTGCTCGTCGCCGACGACGTCGGGCTTGAGGATCGTTGAGGTCGAGTCGAGCGGGTCGACCGCCGGGTAGATGCCTTTCTCGGAGATCGACCGCGATAGCGCCGTGGTCGCGTTGAGGTGGGCGAACACCGAAGCCGGAGCCGGGTCGGTGTAGTCGTCCGCCGGCACGTAGACGGCCTGGATCGAGGTGACCGAGCCGCGGTCGGTCGAGGTGATCCGCTCCTGCAGGCCACCCATCTCGGTCTCCAGCGTCGGCTGATAACCGACGGCGGAGGGCATGCGTCCGAGCAGCGCCGAGACCTCGGAGCCCGCCTGGACGAAGCGGAAGATGTTGTCGATAAAGAGGAGCACGTCCTGGCCACCCTGCTCGCGGTAGTACTCGGCCATCGTCAGCCCGGAGAGGGCGACGCGCAGACGCGCTCCCGGCGGCTCGTTCATCTGGCCGAAGACCAGCATCGTTTTGTCGATGACGCCGCTTTCTTTCATCTCGAGCCAAAGGTCGTTGCCCTCGCGCGAGCGCTCGCCGACGCCGACGAAGGCGGACAGCCCCTCGTGCTCCTCGGCGATGTTGCGGATCAGCTCCTGGATCAGCACCGTCTTGCCGACGCCGGCACCACCGAACAGCCCGACCTTGCCGCCTTTGGCGTAAGGAGCGAGGAGGTCGATGACCTTGATCCCGGTCTCGAGGATCTCCTGCGTCGGGGTCAGATCGGAGGCCTTCGGGGCCGGCCGGTGGATCGGCCAGCGCTCGACCTCACCGCTGAGCTCGGCACCGTTGTCAATCGGCTCGCCGAGCAGGTTGAAGATCCGGCCCAGGGTCTGATCGCCGACCGGAACCGTGATCGGTCCGCCGGTGTCGGTGACCTTGGCGCCACGCTGGATCCCGTCGGTGGCGTCCATCGCAACCGCGCGGACGCGGTCGTCGCCGAGGTGCTGCTGCACCTCGCAGACCAGCTGGGTCGGTTCGCCGTCACCGTCGCCGGGCGCCTCGATCGTCACCGCCGAGTAGATCTCCGGCAGCTTGTCGGGGAAGACGGCGTCGATGACCACGCCGGTGACCTGCTCGACGCGCCCTACGTTGGTTCCGGTGCTTCCGTTGCTCTCAGCCATGGGTTCCTTTTCCTGGTGTCCTAAGTTCTCGCCGTCTAGCCGAGCGCCTCAGCGCCGCCGACGACCTCCAAGATCTGCTGCGTGATTTCCGCCTGGCGGACCCGGTTCATTTCCAGGGTCAGGTCGTCCATCAGTTCTTCCGCGTTCTCGGCCGCACTGCGCATCGCCGTCATCCGCGCCCCCAGCTCGGAGGCAGCCGACTCGAGCAGCGCCCGGTAGACCGAAATCGTCACGTACTCGGGGATCAGGCGGCTGAGCAGCTCCTCGGGGTCGGGCTCGTAGCTCCACTCCGATTTGCTCTGCGCCTTCTCGGCCTCGGTTTCCTCTTCTTCGCCGGCCTTCTCCTCGTCGGCGCCCTCGCCGATCACCTCGGCCTGCTGCAGCGGCAGCAGGGTCTGGCGCCAGACGTGCTGGGTCAGTGGGGAAACGAAGCGGTTGTAGATCAGTTCGACCCGGTCGAGGTCCTCGTCGACGTAGCGCGCGGTCATCTCCTCGCCGATCTCACGCGCGTCGGAGAAGGCGGGACGATCGGTGAAACCGGTGTAGGCGGCGCTGACGTCCTGTTTGCGGAAAGTCAGGGCGGAGACGCCCTTTTTGCCGACCACGGCGAACGAGGCCTCGGCACCCTCCTCGCGGACTTTGCTCGCCAGCCGCATCCCCTCGCGGATGATGTTGCTGTTGAAGGCACCGGCCAAGCCGCGGTCGCCGGTGACGAGGACGATCCCGACCCGTTTGACGTTCTCGCGCTCGACCATCACCGGCACGCGGGGGATGCCACCGGCGTGCTCGGCGGCGGTCCGGGTCAGCTTTCGCATCCCCTCCGCATAGGGCCGCAGATCCTCGATCCGCTGTTCGGCCCGGCGCAGTCGCGCCGCCGCGACCATCTCCATCGCCCGCGTGATCTTGTTGATGTTCTTGATCGACGCGATCCTGCTCTTGACTTCCTTTTGGTTGGCCATGGTGATTTCGCTCTAGAGGTTTGCGGGGCCCCGCTTGAGGGGCGCCTGCGGGCGGGGCAAACTGGCTCCGTTCTCGGCGCCCCTCAACCGGGGCCCCACGGAACGCTTGTCTAGGCCGGTACCTCCTCGGACTCAGACTCGGACGCGGTGCGAGCCGGAGCGTCTCTCTCCTCAGCTGATTTGACTCGGTCAGACTCTCCGGCCTCGAGGGCGTCGCCGTGCTCGTCGAAGTCGGCGCCGAAATCGTCGACGAAGTCGGCGATCGCCTTGCCCAGCTCCTCCTCGTCAGCCTCCTCGAGCTTGCCGGTGTCTTCGATCCGCGCCAGCAGATCGGCCTTCTCGGCGTGCAGGCGGGTCCGCAGATCGGCGAGGAACTCGCCGACGCGGTCGACTTTGATCCGGTCCAGGTAGCCACCGGTGCCGGAGTAGATCGAAGCGACCTGGTCGCCGACGCTGAGCGGCTCGCGCTCTTTCTGTTTGAGCAGCTCGACCAGCCGTTCGCCGCGGGTCAACGCTTTCTGCGTCTCGGCGTCGAGCTCGGAGCCGAACTGGGCGAAGGCCTCGAGGTCGCGGTACTGGGAGAGGTCAAGGCGCAGTTTTCCGGCGACCTTCTTCATCGCCTTGGTCTGCGCGTTACCGCCGACCCGGGAGACCGAGATACCGACGTTGATCGCCGGGCGCACGCCGGAGAAGAAGAGGTCGGACTCGAGGAAGATCTGACCGTCGGTGATCGAGATCACGTTGGTCGGAATGTAGGCGGAGACGTCGGAGGCCTGGGTCTCGATGATCGGCAGCGCCGTCAGCGAGCCGCCGCCGAGGTCGTCGTTCAGTTTCACCGCCCGCTCGAGCAGCCGCGAGTGCAGGTAGAAGACGTCACCGGGGTAAGCCTCGCGACCCGGCGGGCGCCGCAGTAGCAGCGACATCTGCCGATAGGCGGACGCGTGTTTGGTGAGGTCGTCGTAGACGCAGAGCGCGGCTTTGCCGTTGTAGAGGAAGTGCTCGCCCATCGCGCATCCCGCGTAGGGGGCGATGTACTTGATCGGCGCCGCCTCGTCGGCGGGGGCGGCGACGATGATCGTGTTCTCCATCGCGCCGTTTTCCTCCAGCGTCTCTTTGAGCTGGACGACGGTGGACATCCGCTGTCCGATCGCGACGTAGATGCAGATCAGGTCCTTGTCCTTGTTGTTGATGATCGTGTCGATCGCGATCGCGGTCTTGCCGGTCTGGCGGTCGCCGATGATCAGCTCTCGCTGGCCGCGGCCGATCGGGATCAT
>DATIPH010000017.1:0-2901 GCA_035472275.1 Solirubrobacterales bacterium | reverse complement strand
GCTAGCTGTAGTTACCAACCAGGTTGTTCCCAAGCAGCTCGTTGAGGCGAGCAACTGGCGGGCGATGGCCGAGGGAGCCGTGCTTGCGGTTGTAGTTGTAGCGATCGAGCCAGCCGGGGAGCGCCTGGCGGCGTTCGGCTGAGCTGCCGTAGAGGCGCCCATAGGCCCACTCGCGCAGCATCGTCTGGATGAAGCGCTCTGCCTTGCCGTTGGTCTGAGGCCGGTAGGGACGGGTGCGCAGGTGGCGGATCCTCAGCTCGCGGCAGGTCGCGGCGTGGACCGCCGAGACGTAAGCGGAGCCGTTGTCGGTCATCACCCGCTCGACCTTCACACCGCGCTCGGCAAACCAGGCCACGGCACGCCGCAGGAAGGCCGAGGAGGTCTCTCCACGCTCGTTCGGGAGAACCTCAACGTAGGCGAGTCGGGTGGCATCATCGACGCAGACGTGGCAGCACTCCCAGCCGTAGCCGCGACTGCCGCTGCGGTTGCCGACCGCCCGTTTGCCCGCCACCCCGAAGCGGCCGAGCTTCTTGACGTCGATGTGGATCAGCTCTCCGGGCCGTGAGCGCTCATAGCGGTTGGGTGGTTCGGGAGGCTGCAAACGGCTGCGCTTTCCAAGGCCCACTCGCTTCAGCCACAGCGAGACCGTCGAGAGCGCCAGGCCCAAGACCTCGGCGATCTCCGCCGCGGTCATCCGCAGCCGCCGCAGGGCGGTGATCGCCTCCACCATTGGCTCGGGCGTGCGATGGGGGCTTCGTCTCGGAGCAGAGCTGCGATCCAGCAGCCCGGCCTCTCCCTCCGCTCGCCAGCGGGCCAGCCACTTACGGGCCGATCGCTCGCTGATGCCGGCGGCCTCGGCCGCCACCATCAGCGACCAGTTCTCCTCTTCGACCCTCTTGACCAGCAGCTTGCGGCTGTTCGGGCAGGTGCGGGCGTTAGCGTGGATCCTCATCCGGTGTCCTCCTTGTTGGGTTGTGGCTTCGACACCCCCAGCCTTCAAGGAGGCCCGGATGAACAACGTTGTTAGGAACTACAGCTAGCTCGATCAGGCACGAAAGTAGCCCAGCTCGCCGAGACCTTCGGCATGAGCGACGCCACCATCTACAACTGGCTCAAACAGGAGAAGATCGACCGCGGTGAGGTCGAGGGCACGAGCACCGACCAAGCGCTCGAGCTCGGCGCCGCCAAGCGCAGGATCAAGCAGCTGGAGACCGAGCTGGCGGTCTCGCGCAAGGTCAACGAGGTCTTCCTCGAAAGCGACCTTCCCCCAAAAGGCTCTTCCCGGTGATCGACTCTCTGACCGGGCAGGGGATAAACGTGCGCCATGCCTGCCGTGTGCTCGGCGTCTCGGAGTCGGGCTATTACGCCTGGAAGGGCAGCCCGACCCGCCGCGCACGCTGCGGCGGATCTGGCTGGCCGGCGAGATCGCCGACGTCCACAGGACCTCGGGCGGCACCTACGGCTACCAGCGCGCCACGGCGGAGCTGCGCCACGGGCGCGAGATCGCCGTCGGCCACAACACGGTTGGCAAGATCATGGGCGAGCTGGGATTAAAGGGCCTGCCGACTCGGCGGCTACCGAAGGGAGCGCGGGTCGCCCAGGTCACCTCACTCGACCTCGTCCGCCGTATCTTCCGACGCGACGGGCCCAACCAGCTGTGGATGACCGACATCACCGAGCACCCGACGAGGGAGGGCAAGGTCTACTGCTGCGTCGTCCTCGACGCCTTCTCGAGGCTCGTCGTCGGCTGGTCGGTCGAAAGCACGCAGACCACAGTGCTGGTGACCAATGCGCTCGGCATGGCCACCGCCCGCCGCGACCGCGCCGACGGCCTCGTCATACATTCCGACCGCGGGGTGCAATTTACGTCCTGGGCCTTCAGCCACAAGGTCAGGGACGCCGGCCTCGCCCCATCGATGGGTGCCGTCGGCAGCGCATATGACAATGCGATGGTCGAGTCCTTCTGGGGACGGATGCAGGTCGAGCTCTTCAACCGCAAACGCTGGAAGACCCGGATCGAGCTCGCCACCGCGATTCACGATTACATCGAGCTCTTCCACAACACCCGGCGCCGGCACTCGGCGCTCGGGATGCTCAGCCCCACCGAGTACGAGGACCTACACAACGCAACCCAGGCCGCCTGACTCCAGAACCGCGACTCCATTTTTTCGGGGGTAGATCACCCTGTCCGGAGAAGCGGGGGCACTCCACCCTCGCAGGGGGCGCGCTGGGCCGAGGAGGCCTTCGGCCAGGATGAGGACGATGGAGGAGAGCGCTCCGACGAGGATGCCAGCGAGACCGGCGCATCAGATTGATGCGCTATCGTTTCCCTATGGCAACCAGGCAGAGAAGCCGACCGACTGGTACCCGTGGCCAGGACCGTCGCACGACGTTGCGTGTTCCCTCAGCCCTTGAGGCCGAGCTGTCGCGAACCGCCCGCAATCTCGGAGTGAGCGAGAACGAGGCGCTCGTCTATTTGGCCCAGCTTGGCGCTGAGGCGGCCGGTCGCCATCGTGCTCGCCAGCGGGTGATCGCTCGTCACCGCAAAGTCGTTTCGGGCCTGAACGGTTTCGCTACCGGAGACTTCCCCTCGCCGCAGGAGGCGCGCGAGGCAATCCTCGCCGACCGCAGCTAGGGCATCGGGAAAATGGCGGTATGGGACACCTCGGTCGCTTCCGGCCTGCACCCGGACGGCCCGCTTTTTGCGCTGGCAAGCGAGGCGGCGCTCGCAGACGAGCCCTTCCTCCTGGCCGCACCCACGGTTCAGGAGATCGCCTTCGGCTTGGAGCGCCAAGCCGACGCCAGCTTCGCCGCGCTTCTTGTCTGGTTCAAGGAGCTCTTTGCCGTCGGGGTGCTGGAGGTGCTGCCGCTGAGCTGGGAGGCGGCGCTGCTCGCGGGGCA
>DATIPH010000016.1:0-30007 GCA_035472275.1 Solirubrobacterales bacterium | reverse complement strand
TCCGTACAGCGGGCGCGAGGGCTTACCGAGCCTATCCCGGGCAGGGGTAAACGCAACCCGAAAGCGAGGTATCCCCGATGCACCCGACTTCTAGAACCCGCAATACGACTGGGCTAGCGAGTTTCGCTAGACCCTCCTAGGTCATGCGGTGGCTTCGTAGCGGATCACGCTGCCGTCGTCGGCCTCGCGCACGCGGTCTTCGTTGACCAGCAGGTCGACGTGGCCGATCACCTCGGAGAGGGTGAGGAAGGCTTGGGTGACGGCGACGTTGCCCCAGATCGCCTGCGCCAGCTCATGGGCGGAGCGGGCGCGCTCGGCGATCAGGTTGTAGATCTTCTCCTTGCGGCGCTCGTGTGAGGCGAGGCGGGCGTCGATCAGGGCGACGTGGTCGGTGATCGGCTCGCCGTGGCCGGAGAGGACGATCTCGGCCGGCATCTCACGCGTCTTCTTCATCGACTCGATGTAGGTGACCAGTGCCTGGGTGCGGCGTGTGGAGCCGTCGAGTGGGCGGCTGATCAGCGGGTTGGACGAGATCGCGGCAAGCAGGTGGTCGCCGGCGAGCAGGATCTTGCGCTCCGCGTCCCAGAACAAGGTGTCGGAGGGGCTGTGTCCTGGGCGGTGCAGGACTTCGAGCGTGCGGTCGCCCAGCTTCATCCCCTCGCCGTCCTCGAGCGGTCGCGTCACCTCGACGTGCGAGCCCCAGTCGCGGAAGCTGCGCGAGACGCTTTGCAGGGCCACCGTCACGTCCTTGGGGACGCCGTTTCGCCGCATCAACTCGACCGCGAACTGGTCCTCGAGCTCGGCGTCCTCCTCGAACGCGGCGAGACGGCGAGCGGCGACGCCGATCGCCGCCACCTCGGCTCCAGAGTGCTCGACCAGGATCTCGACCAGGCCGAGATGGTCGATGTGCTGGTGGGTGACGATGATCAGATCGAGGTCGTCGATCGAGTGGCCGCGCTCCTGGAGCGCGTGGGTCAGCTCGTCGAGGCTCTTGCCCGAGTTGGGCCCGGTGTCGACCAGGGTCAGCGGCTCGCCCTCGATCAGATAGCAGTTGACCCGCCCGACCGCGAACGGCGTCGAGATCGGCAGGCAATGGATCCCGGCGAGCGCGGCTTGCTCCAGCGCCTGCTCGGGCGTCAACGTCACGAACGAATCAGTCCCAGAACCTCGTCGCGTCGTCGCTCCATGTCCTCGCGTGAGTTCAGCGACTCGAGGTTCAGCCGCAGCAGCGGCTCGGTGTTGGAGGGGCGGACGTTGAAGTGCCAGTCCGGGAAGTCGATCGAGACGCCATCGAGATGCGTCACCTCGGCGCCCTCGCCGTAGCGGGCTTCGATCTCGGCGATCTTCGCCGCCTGGTCGGCGACCTCCGAGTTGATCTCGCCGGAGATGAAGTAGCGCGAGCGGAACTCCTCCATCAGCTCGCCGAGGCCGCGCCCGTCGAGCGAGAGCAGCTCCAGCATCAACAGCGCCGGGATCGTCCCCGAGTCGGCGTTCCAGAAGTCGCGGAAGTAGTAGTGGCCGGAGACCTCGCCACCGAAGACCGCCTTCTCCTCACGCATCCGCGCCTTGAAGAAGGCGTGGCCGACCCGCGAGAGATCGGAGCGCCCACCCTCGGCGGCGACCAGGTCGGGCACTGCCCGGCTCGAGCGCGGGTCGTAGAGGATCGTCGCGCCCGGGTTCTTGCGCAGCGCCGAGCGGGCCAGCAGGGCGCAGATGAAGTCGCCGTCGCAGAACTCGCCGCTGGCGTCGATGAAGAAGCAGCGGTCGGCGTCGCCGTCCCAGGCGATCCCGAGGTCAGCTCCGCTCGCTCGCACCCGCTCCATGATCATCGCCCGGTTCTCCTCCAGCAGCGGGTTCGGCTCGTGGTCGGGGAACTCGCCGTTGGGCGTGAAGTACATCTCCTCCAGTTGCAGCGGCAGTCGCTCGAGGACCGGTCCGACCATCGGCCCCGCCATCCCATTGCCGCCGTCAACCACGACCTTCATCGGCTTCACCGCCGCGGGGTCGATGAAAGAGAGCGCGTGGGCGCGGAATTCGTCCCAGACGTCGACCTCCTCGAAGGAGCCGCCGCCGGGGGCGTGGCCGAGGCCGCCCTCGATCTCCGCCTTGACGTCGCCGATCCCGGCGTCGCCCGAAAGCGGCAACGCCCCCTCGCGGACGAGCTTGACGCCGGTATAGGCCTTCGGGTTGTGCGAGGCGGTGACCATCGCGCCGCCGTCGAGCTCGCGGGAGCCGACCAGGTGGTAGAGCATCTCGGTCGCGACCATGCCGGCGTCGAGCACGGTCGCGCCCTCGAAGATCAAGCCGTCGCGCAGCTCCGCCGCCATCGCCGGCGCGGTCAGGCGCATGTCGCGGCCGAGGCCGATCCGCAGCTGGCTCGGGTCCTTGTCGCGTAGGCGACCGAGGACGCGGGCGAAGGCGCGGCCGATCGCGTGCGCCGTCGTCTCGTCCATCTCTTCGCCATAGAGACCGCGGATGTCGTAGGCCTTGAAGATTCCCGGCGGCGCCAGGGGGGTCTGCTCGCTCACCAGTCGGCTCCCCTCAGTGCCTCGTAGCTCTGCTCGAGCGTCTGTGGCATGACTTTGGTGTCGGCGATCACCGGCATGAAGTTGGTGTCGCCGCCCCAGCGGGGGACGACGTGCATGTGGATGTGGTGCTCGACCCCGGCGCCGGCGACGCGGCCCTGGTTGAAGCCGACGTTGTAGCCGTGCGGGTCGTAGACCTGCTCGAGCCGGTTCATCCCCCGCTGCGCCAGCCCCATCATCTCCGTCAGCGTCTCCGCCGGCAGCTCCTGCAGGCGGGCGACGTGGTCGAAGGGGGCGACCATCAGGTGGCCGTTGGTATACGGGAAGAGGTTGAGGATCACAAAGGCGCGCTCGCCGCGGTGGACGATCAGGTTCGCCTCGTCGTCATCCGCCCGCGGCTTGGCGCAGAAGATGCACTCCTCCTCGTTGTCCTTCGACGCGTCCTTCACGTAGGCGAGGCGCCAGGGCGCCCAGATCCGAAAGTTGGCCACACCTCAGATCCTATGGAAGCGGTGGACTGTCGCGGCGGCGCGCTTCGTCAGAGCCAGCGACGTTTACGGAAGAAGAGGACGAGCCCGATCAGGATGATCGCCATCACTCCAAGCATCAGGAAGAACCCCGGCTCGTCGTGTTCGAACGGGACCCAGGTGTTGGATCCCATAATGCTGGCGATCAGGGTCAGCGGCAGGATCACGACGCTGATCGAGGTGAGGACGCGGAGGATGTCGTTGAGGCGGTGGGAGATCACGGCCTCGTTGGTCTCCTCGAGCGCGACGATCACCTCCTTGTAATTTTCGAGCATGTCCCAGATCCGCTCGTGGGCGTCGACGACGTCGTCGAAGTAGATCTCGAGGTCGATGTCCGTTGCCAGGTAGCGCTGCTTGACCTTCTCGAGCTCGCGCAGGACGGGCCGCTGCGGCCGGATCACTTTGCGGAAGTTGATGATCTCCTGCTTGATGTTGGAGATGTCGCGCACGACCTCGTCGGAGTTGCCCTCGAAGATTTCGTCCTCGAGCGCGTCGAGCTTGTTGCCGATCTTGCGCAGCATCGGGAAGCAGTAGTCGAAGCTGTCGTCGACGAGCCGGTAGAGCAGGTAGCCGGCGCCGCGCGAGAACAGCTGGTCGCGCAGCTCCTCGTTGGCGCGGCAGCGCTCGAACAGGTACTCGACCGGCTGCAGCGGCTGGTTCGGCAGGGTGACTACGTAGTCGGGGCCGACGAAGAGGTCGAGCTCGCCGGTGCCCAGGCGCCGCGCCTGGCGGTCGAAGACCGGCAGGTGGAGGACGATGAAGAGGTAGTCGTCGTAGACGTCGATCTTCGGCCGCTGGTTGCGCGAGAGCACGTCCTCGAGGTCGAGGGTGTGGAAGTCGAAATGCTCCTCAAGCCAGGCACGCTCGAGCCCGCCCGGGCGCTCGATGTTGATCCAGCGCAGGCCGGAGGAGTCGATCTGCTCGACGCGGGGGGCCTGGGGCTCAGCGTCCGGCTGACCGACGAGCTCGGCACGCCGGCTTGCCCGTCGCAGCCGTGGTTTCGGAAGGTTCGGCATCGCTCGGGCTCGGAGTCTCGTCGTGCAGCGGGATCATCGTTCTCCTAGGTTAGCCGTCGAGCCTGCCTACAAACGTCCCCGCCACGCCTGGTAGGCTTCGCCCAACATAAGCGCCACATCTAGAGGGGTGGAGGGACTGGCCCAGTGAAGCCCCGGCAACCACCTCGGATCGCAAGATTCGAGGGGAGGTGCCAACTCCAGCAGGTCACGAGTTTGGTTTTGGACCTGGAAGATGTGGGGGATGTCCGATTGGACCTCTGCCCCACAGGACGGCGGAGGTTTTTTTGATCGAAACGAGGATCGGATGTCAGTCGAGAGCTTGAAGTGCAAGGAGTGCGGCACCCGCTACGAGCTCGGTGCCAGCTACGTGTGTGAAAACTGCTTCGGCCCGCTCGAGGTCGCCTACGACTACTCGGGACTGGACGCGGTGGAGGCGAAACGGCGGATCCAGGCCGGCTCGCAGGGGATCTGGCGCTACGCCGACTTTCTCCCCTTCGAGGGTCTTCCGAAGGATCCATTGGAGCCGGGGCTGACGCCATTGGTGCGCGCCGACCGGCTCGCCGACCGGCTCGGAATCGAGGCGGAGCTGTGGATCAAGAACGACGCCGCCAACCCGACCCACTCGTTCAAGGACCGGGTAGTCGCGGTTGCGATCGCGAAAGCGCAGGAGCTCGGTTTCGAGACCGTCGCCTGCGCCTCGACCGGGAACCTGGCCAACGCCGTCGCCGCCCACGCCGCTGCCGCCGGCCTTGATTCCTACGTCTTCGTCCCCGCCAACCTCGAGGAGCAGAAGCTGCTCGCGACCGGCGTCTACGGCACCAATTTGGTCGGCGTCCGCGGCAACTACGACGACGTCAACCGCCTCTGCACGCAGCTGGCCGAGACCCGGCCCTGGGCCTTCGTCAACGTCAACCTGCGGCCCTACTACGCCGAGGGCTCGAAGACGCTGGCCTATGAGACCGCCGAGCAGCTGGGCTGGGAGCTGCCCGACCGCGTCGTCGCGCCGATCGCCTCCGGCTCGCTCTTTACCAAGCTCGGCCGCGGCTTCCAGGAGTGGCTCGACCTGGGGCTGGTCGAGGGCTCGCAACCGGTCTTCAACGGCGCCCAGGCGGAGGGCTGCAGCCCCGTCGCCACCGCCTTCTCGGAAGGCTGGGACGTCTGCAAGCCGCAGAAGCCGGAGACGATCGCCAAGAGCCTGGCGATCGGCGACCCCGCCGACGGGCCCTACGCGGTCGAGCACGCGCGCAAGACCGGCGGCGGCATCGACTCGGTCAGCGACGCCGAGATCCGGACCGCGATCAAGCTGCTGGCGGAGACGACCGGGATTTTCACCGAGACCGCCGGTGGCGTCACCGTCGGCGTCCTCCGCAAGCTCGCCGAACGGGGCGAGATCGCAAGCGGCGAGCGCGTCGTCGTCTACATCACCGGCGAGGGCCTGAAGACGCTCGACGCGACTCGCGATACGTTCCAGATGCACGAAATCGATCCGCGCCTCGAGAGCTTCGAGGCCGAGTTCCGCCAGGAGGTAGCCGTCTGATGTCCGTCACGGTGAAGATCCCGACCCAGCTGCGAGCCGCGACCGGCGGTGAGTCGGAGGTCGAGGTCAGCGGCTCGACTGTCGGCGAGGTGCTCGACGCGGTCTTCGACGCCTACGGCGACCTGCGCGAGCGGATTACCCAGGACGGCGACCTGCGCCGCTTCGTCAACGTCTACGTCTCCGGCGAGGACATCCGCTTCCAGCAGGGCCTCGAGACCGGGATCGAAGACGGCGACGAAGTGACGATTTTGCCGGCCGTCGCCGGCGGCTGAACTGCCTGGCCACCGCCGTTCTCAGAAGCTGATGAACCGGGCTTTAGTTACGGGCGGCCACGGCTTCATCGCCTCACATCTGGTCGCGGGACTGCTGGAGGCTGGGGTCTCGGTCCGCGTCCTCGACCGTCCGGGGCCGCGGCTGACCGAGAGCGGCGGGCTGCGCCACTCTGGCCTCGACCTGCTCGGCATTCGCGAGGAGGTTGAGCTGGTGGAGGGCGACCTGCTCGAGCCCGAGCGGGCCGACGTCGCCGTGGCCGGCTGCGACGCTGTCTTCCACCTCGCCGGGCGGACCTTCCCCGGGGTGGCCGGCCCGGCGCCCGCGGAGACCTTCGAGATCAATGTTCGCGCCGCCTGGAACGTTTTCGAGGCCTGCCGTGTCGAAGGCGTCGAGAAGGTCATCTTCGCCTCGTCGCCCAGGGCCTACGGCGCCAGCACCGAGCTTCCCTACCGCGAGGACGGTCCGCTGCGGGCCACCTTCCCTTACGACGCCAGCAAGGCCGCCGCCGAGGCGATCGCGCGCAGCTATGCCGAGGCCTACGGGGTGACGTTGGCGATCACCCGCTTCGCCAACGTCTACGGACCGGGGGATGTCACCTTCACCCGGCTGGTCCCGGCGACGGCGATCGCGGTGCTCGACGGGCGAGCGCCGCGGGTCCGCTCCGACGGTAGCCCCCGTCGCAATTTCCTCCACGTAGACGACGCGGTCTCCGGTTACCTGGCGATCGCGGCGGCGCTGGAGGGCGGCGAGGCGGCCGGCGAGGCCTTCAACGCTGGCGGCGACCCACCGCACTCGGTGCGCGAGGTCGTCGACCTGATCGCCGAGCTTTCGGGGGCCGAGGTTGTTCCCGAGTACGGGCCCGGCCTGCCGACCGGCGAGGCCCGCGACCAGTTCCTCGACTCCTCGAAGCTGCGGGAGATGACCGGCTGGCGAGTGGCCGTCGAGTTGCGCGAGGGCCTGGTCCGTACCCTGGAGTGGTACCGCGAGCACCCGGAGGTGCGTCCTTAGATGATCTTCCTCCAATCCCCGCGCACCCGGATGGCGTCCCCGACGCATCGCATCTCTGCGTCCTCGGGCTCACCTTTGGCTCCACCAAAGGCTTCGCCCTGCGTCCTTGACCTGCTCGGCCGGGCCCACCCCCGGTCACACGCGGATTGGAGGAAGATCATCTGATGTGCGGCCGCTTCACGGTCACGACCAAAGACACGAAGAAGATCGCCGACCGCTTCCAGGTCGAGCTGGAGAAAGCCTTGCAGCGGGGAGGCGACGGCGCGCCAGCCGCCAAAGAGAGCGCGAAGGCCGCGAAAGCCGAAAACGGCACGGGGAAGAAAGAGAAATCGCCGCCGGGGATGGGTCGGTTCAACGTCGCCCCGACGCAGGAGATCCTCGTCGTCCGCTCCTCACCTGAGCCCGACGAGGCGGAAGCCGGTGAGCGCGAGGCGCGGCTGATGCGCTGGGGCCTGGTGCCGCGCTGGGCCAAGGACCTCAAAGTCGGCTATCGGATGATCAACGCCAAAACCGAGAACCTGACCAAAAGCCGCGCCTACGGTCCGCTGGTCGGCAAGTACCGCCACCGCTGCCTGATCCTCGCTGACGGCTTCTACGAGTGGATGAAGGCCGAGGACCCGAAGCAGCCGCGCCAGCCGTGGCGCTTCACCGTCGACGGCGGCGAGCCGTTTGCCTTCGCCGGGCTCTGCACGCGCAAGGAGTGGGAGGACCCCGAGGATCGCGGCTTCGACGACGGCTGGCTCTACAGCTGCACGATCGTGACGACGACGCCAAACGAGGTCGTCTCCCCGATCCACAACCGGATGCCGGCGATCCTGCCCGACGCCGAGGCTGAGGCGGCCTGGCTGCGCCCCGACCTCAGCGCCGAGGACGCGATCGCGATGCTGGGGCCGCTGGACGGCGCGCGGATGCAGAGTGCACCGGCAAACCCGAAGCTGAACAAAGTTGGGAAAGGGACCGAGGAGGGACCGGAGCTGCTGGTCGCCCCCGAGGCCGGCTGAGCCTCAGCCGCCTTCTTCTTGGGAGTCCTTTTCCTCTTCCCGTTCTTCTTTTTCTTCGGATTTTTCTTCTTCGGCCTCTTCGTCGATCGGCGGTGAGACCTTTGGCAAGGCGCCGGCGGTGTGCACCGTCGCCTTGCCGGCGCTGGTTTCAAGTTCGCAGGCGATCTGAGCCTTCGGGATCGAGGTCGCTTTCCAGACCGTGAAGAAGGGGAGCTTGAAGACGCTTTCGGGCTTGTCGGTGAGGAAGTATTTGAGGTTCTCGGTGCCTTCTTCGTATTCGGGCCATTCGAGCTTCACTCCCTGGGCGGTGGTGAAGCGGGTCGGCTCTTCGAGGACTTCCAGGACCGCCAGTTCGCTGCCGTGCGAACTGAAGTCGACCAGCAGGGTGTTCGGGACTTCCTGGCCGTAGATTCCGGCATCCGAGGAGCGCGGGTAGGTGGTTCGTAGGCCGTTGGAACTCTGAGCGATTTCCAAGCCGCGGCCGCCGCGGGTCAAGCAGTGGATACGAGCGCCGCCGATCGGGGCGCCGGCGTCAATCCGCAGCGTCGTCGCCACCTGGAACATCGAGTAGCCGCTGACGTTGGTCCCGGTCGCGCGCATCCTGCCCTTGACCAGCTGCATCTTCTGGCTGCCGCCCGGGACGGTGACCGGCTTGGAGTCCGGAAGCTTCCCCGTCTGCACCCATTCCAGGTTGGCGGCTTCACCCTCACCCTTGTCGGTGGTCAGCAGCGCCGCGGCGATGCAGGCGAGCAGACCGACGACGACGACTGCGATCACGCCGCGCGGCATCCGCGTGTCCCTGGGGGCCTCGTCCATGCGCCCGCGACGTTATTGGAATCGGTCACAGATCCGCGATCTGCGCTTTTCCGGTGTTCCCCACGGTTACCGTGGGGTATGGCTGGCAACGTGGCACCGATTGGCGCAACCGACGTGCAGGAAATGACCGCGACCGTCCACGGCCGCTCGGTCAGCTATTTGCAGGCGGGCTCAGGCGACTTGCTGCTGTTGATCCACGGGATGGCGGGGACCGCGGAGAACTGGCGATCGGTGATCGAGCCGCTGGCCGTGGGCAACGCGGTGATCGCCCCCGACTTCCCCGGTCACGGCGCCTCGGCGCCCGGCGGCGGCGACTACTCCCTCGGCAGCCTCGCCAGCGGCCTGCGGGACCTGATGCTGACGCTTGGCTACGAGCGCGCGACTCTCGTCGGCCACTCGCTCGGCGGCGGCGTGGCGATGCAGTTCATCTACCAGTTCCCGGAGCTGGTCGAGCGCCTCATCCTCGTCTCCAGCGGTGGCCTCGGTCCCGACGTCAGCCCGATCCTGCGGGCGGCGGCGCTGCCCGGCGCCGACCTCTTCATCTCGGCCACTGCGGGCGTCGGCCAGCGAGCCGGCTCGCTGCTGGGGAAGGGGCTGGGGGCATTCGGGCTGAGGCCGAGCGCCGATGTCGCCGAGGTCGCCCGCGGCTACGCCTCGCTCGCCGACCGCGAGCGCCGCAAGGCCTTCCTGGCGACTCTGCATGCGGTCGTCGGCACCGACGGCCAGCGGGTCGCAGCCCTCGACCGCCTCTACCTCGCCGAAGCCCTACCGCTGCTGATCCTTTGGGGCGAGAACGACCCGATCATCCCCGCCGCCCACGGCGAGGCGGCCCACCAGGCGCTGCCCAATAGCCGTCTCGAGGTATTCGAGGGGGTCGGCCACCTGCCTCAGATCGAGTCCCCCGGCCGCGTCATCGCTGCCATCCAGCGCTTCCTCGCCGAGACCGAGCCGGCCCGGTTCAACCGCGAGGAGTGGCTGGCGCGTTTTCAGAGCGCGTAGCCGCTCGACGGAACGCGCCCGACAGGATTCGAACCTGTGGCCTCGACCTCCGGAGGGTCGCGCTCTATCCAGCTGAGCTACGGGCGCAGCGGGAACAGCTTAGTCAGTCGCACGCGCCCCGGGCGGTTTCGAACATTTGTTCGATCCGATTGCAGACATAAACTTTCGGCGATGGGAACTGCAAGCAGAGGAAACGCGGCGGAGGCCGCGGTACTCCATGCCTTCGTTGAGCGCGACCTTGATGTCTTCACGCCGTTTGGAGGTGGGCATTCCCTCGATCTCATCGTCCATTTGGGGAGCGAATTGTTTCTCCGCGTTCAGTGCAAGGCGGCATGGCCGCTGAGAGGTTGCCTCGTCTTCAATAGCCACAGCACGGACCACGGTCGTGGGCCGCAGTCCTACCGGGGTCTCGCGGATCTGTTTGGGGTCTACTTTCCGCCAACCAAAGCCGTCTACCTGGTACCCCCCAACGCGGTGGCGAACTTCGAGGGCCGGCTCCGGCTCGACCCCCCATTGAACAACCAGCGACGAGGAATCCGATTCGCCGCCGATTTCGAGATCGGATGCTGGCGCCGCGAGGATCTGGAGCGTCTGGTTTCCCCGGTACGGCTCAGACTGGTCGAGCGCCCGGAAGAGCTTTCAGCCGGATAGCGACCGAAATGGCGACCACGTAGGCTCGCGCGTCATGGATCTTTCGGTCGTATTTCTCGGCACCGGCGGCTCGGTGCCCTCGGCGCGCCGCTCGACGGCGAGCGTCTTGGTCGCGCGTGGGGGGGAGCGCCTGCTGTTCGACTGCGGGGAAGGGACGCAGCGCCAGATGCAGCGCTCGCTGGGGCTGGTCCAGGTCGACGAGATCTACCTGACGCACTTCCACGCCGACCACATCCTCGGCCTTCCAGGCCTGCTCAAGACCTTCGACTTGACCGACCGCGAGAAGCCACTTGCGATCCACGGGCCGAAGGGGCTACGTGAGCTCTTTGGCGTTCTCTCACCGCTGGTCGGCCGACTTGGCTTCGAGGTCGAGCTGGTCGAGTTAGTGCCCGGCGACGCGGTGGCCCATGACGGATACGAGGTGCAGGCCTTCGAAGCCTCGCACGGGGCGCGCGCCAACGGTTACGCCTTGGTCGAGGCGGAGCGTCCGGGTCGCTTCGATCCCGAGGCCGCCCGTGCTGCCGGAGTCCCCGAAGGCCCTGCCTTCGCGGCGCTGCAGCGCGGGGAGGAGGTGGAGGGGTCCAGTGGTGCCGTCGCCCCTGACCAGGTAATGGGGCCGAGCCGCGCTGGTCGTACGGTCGTGATTACCGGGGACACCGCGCCTTCACCGGCGACGGTCGCCGCTGCCGCCGACGCTGAGCTCCTGGTCCACGACGCCTCCTTCGCCGAGGAGGACGCACAGCGAGCGGCAGAAACTGGGCACTCGACGATCGGTCAGGCGGCCGCGGTCGCTGCCGAGGCGCACGTGAAAATGCTCGCTGCCGTCCACATCTCCTCCCGCTACCACGTCGGCAAGACCCTCGAGGAGGCCCAAGAGGTCTTCGAACCAACCATCGCCCCCAAAGATTTCGACGTCGTGGAAATCCCCTTCCCGGAGCGGGGCGAGCCGCGCCTCGTCGAGGCCGGCGCCCGCGACCGGCGCGAGGGCGCTCGCGACGCCTCAGCCGCGGGCGACGGCTGAACGGCGGGGCTCGCGCTCCTCGCCGGCCGGGACCTCGGCGCGCCCGATCATTTGGGTCGCCGCCCAGATCGCGAGTGCGATGGCGATGAACCCGGCTCCGACCCCGCAGACCAGGTACCAGCCGGCGGTGGGGTAGAGCAGCGCCGCCAGGGTCGAGCCGAGCGTTATCCCGCAGAAGCCGGCGACGAGAAACGCGGTCGTGATCCGGCTGCGAGCGGCGGGATCGAGGCCGTAGATCGTCGTCTGGTTGTTGATCTGCGTCCCCTGCGTGCCGAGGTCGAAGACGACGATCCCGATCGCGAGGACGGCGGCGGAGCTGCGGCCGACGGCGAGAATCCCCCATCCGAGCAGGATCAGAAGCAGGAAGACGGTCAGCGCGAGACGGGCATGACCGCGATCGGCGAGGCGGCCGGAGACCGGCGCGATCGAGGCGCCGGCGATCCCGGCGACGCCAAAGAGGCCGATCACGCCCTCGCCGTAGTCGAAGGGGGTGGTGCTGAGCAGGTAGGTGAGGGAGCTCCAGAGGATCCCGAACGAGGCGAAGCAGCAGAACCCGAACGCCATTCGCTGGCGCAGGACCGGCTCGCGCCCGATCAGCGCTAGGACGGAGCGCAGGGTCTGCCTATAGCCGAGGTGCGTCTGCGGCGGCGGGACCGGCGGCATCGCCCGCCGCAGAGTCAGCGCCAGGGCCGCCATCGCGACGGCAGCGACGACGTAGACGCCTCGCCAGCCTGCTGCCTCCGCGATCAGGCCGCTGAAGATGCGGGCCGAGAGGATCCCAATCAGGAGACCGCTCATCACGGTGCCGACGACCTGGCCGCGCTCGGCCTCTCCGGCGAGCGAGGAGGCGAGGGGCACCACCACTTGCGCTGCCACCGAGAGCACGCCGAGCAGGACCAGCGCCGCCGCCAGGACCGAGAACTCAGGCGCCAGCGCGCAGGCGGCAGCGGCGATCGCGGCCAGCCCCAGCATCGAGGAGATCAGCCGCCGCCGTTCCAGCAGGTCGCCAAGCGGGACGACGAAGGCGAGCCCGAGCAGGTAGCCCAACTGGCTGAGGGCGACGAGCAGCCCGGCGCTCGGATCGGAGACGTCGAAGGCGCGGGCGACGACGTCAATCAGCGGCTGGACGTAGTAGATGTTCGCCACGGCGACTCCGGTAGTGATCGCGAAGAGGGCGACGAGGCGACGATCGAGCCGGTCGGCGGTTCCGGGTTTTGCGGGCTCGGGCACGTCAGGCAAATCTAGAGAGAGGGTTTCGTCGACCCTCGCTGCTACATTGCAGCCGTCCTTTAACCCGGTCCCGAGAGGCCAGGAAGGAAATTCCGAGAGTGACTGAGAAGGTCGTGCTGGAGCACGACGATCTGAGGCGAACGCTGCGCCGTATCGCCCACGAGATCGCCGAGAAAAATCCCGAGCCCGAGGGTCTCGCGGTGGTTGGCATCCACACCCGCGGAGCGCTTCTCGCCCGCCGCCTTCACGCCTTTCTGGCTGAGCTGACCGGCACAGAGCTGCCAATCGGCGACATCGACATCTCCTTCTACCGCGATGACGTCGGCGCCAAGGCGCCCTCGGCGCAGCCGGTCGTCCACGCCTCCCACATCGACTTCGACCTCGCCGACCGCACCGTCGTCCTCGTCGACGACGTCCTCTTCACCGGCCGCACGGTGCGGGCCGCGATTGAGGCCCTGTTCGACTACGGCCGCCCGCGCCGGGTCCAGCTCGCCGTCCTCTGCGACCGCGGCCACCGGGAGCTGCCGATCCGGCCCGACTACGTCGGCAAGAACTTGCCGACCGCTTTCGGCGAGCGGGTCAACGTCAGCCTCGAGGAGTGCGACGGCGTTGACCGGGTGACGATCTCCGAGCCGCAGACCGCGGAGGCTCTGGCATGAACCATCTGCTCTCGATCGAGCAGCTCTCCCGCACCGAGATCGAAGGGATCCTCGACCGCGCCGAGAGCTTCGCCGAGGTCGGACGCCGCGACATCAAAAAGGTCCCGACCCTGCGCGGGCGCACCGTCGTCACCCTCTTCTACGAGTCGAGCACCCGCACCTCAAGCTCCTTCGAGCTCGCCGCCAAGCGGCTCTCGGCCGACCTCGTCTCGGTCAAGGCCGCCGGCTCCTCCGTCGATAAGGGCGAGTCGCTGAAGGACACGGTCGCGACCCTCTCCGCCTACGACCCGGCGGCGATCGTGATCCGCCACCCCTACGCGGGCGCCGCCCAGATGGTCGCCGGCTGGACCAGCGCCGCGGTCGTCAACGCCGGCGACGGCAAGCACGAGCACCCGAGCCAGGCATTGCTCGACGTCTACACCCTGCGCCGCCGGCTCGGCTCGCTCGAGGGCACGAAGATCTGGATCGTCGGCGACGTCCTCCACAGCCGCGTCGCCCGCTCTAACCTGATCGCCTTCAACCGGATGGGGGCCGAGGTCACCGTCTGCGGGCCGCCAACTCTGATCCCGCGCGGGATCGAGGAGCTCGGTTGCGAGGTCTCGCACTCACTGGACGGGATCGAGGAGGCCGAGGTCGTCTACGCCCTCCGTCTCCAGCACGAGCGGATGGCGGAGAGCTTCATTCCCTCGATCCGCGAGTACGCGGCGACCTTCCAAATCGACACCCGCCGCCTCAGCCCGCGCCAGCTGCTGATGCACCCCGGCCCGGTCAACCGTGGTGTCGAGCTCTCCGGCGAGGCGATCGACTCGCCGCAGTCGCTGATCGTCGAGCAGGTGGCGGCGGGGCTGGTCGTGCGGATGGCGATCCTCTACGAGCTGCTGGCCGGCTCCGAGCGCCCGGCGCCCGGCGAGGCCCCGAGCCCGGGCGGCGACGCCAGCCCGACCCCGATCGGACAGCCTGCATGAGCGGACAGTTGGCTGCTCTGACCGACGTGCTCGACGTCCGCCCGGGCGAGAACGCGAACCTGGTGTTGCGGCGGGCAACCGTCCTCGACCCGGTCGCCGGGATCGACGCCGTCCACGACGTCGTCGTCCGCGACGGCCGGATCGCCGAGTTAGCGGCACCTGGCGAGGCCGAGACCGAGGGCGCTGAGGTGATCGAGGCGGAGGGGCTCCACGCCTTCCCGGCCTTCTTCGACCCTCATGTCCACCTCCGCACCCCCGGCCACGAGCACAAAGAGGACGTCGAGACCGGCACCCGCGCCGCTGCCGCCGGTGGCTACTGCGGGGTGCTGGCGATGGCCAATACCTCACCGCCCGTATCCACCGCCGCCGATATCAGCGCCCTGCGCGAGCAGGCCCGCGCCGGCGCCTCAGTCCCGGTCGGCTTCCTCGCCACCGTAACCAAAGACATGCAGGGCGAGGAGCTGACCGAGATGGTCGAACTGCGCGAAGTGGGCGCGCTCGGCTTCTCCGACGACGGCCTGCCGATCACCAGCGCCCGGATGATGCGCCGCGCCCTCCAGTACCAGCGCCTCTGCGGCGGCAACATCGCCCTGCACGAGGAGGACCCCGACCTCTCCGGCGCCGGCGCCATGCACGAGGGCGCGGTCTCGGCCGCGGTCGGCCTCACCGGCATTCCCTCGGTCTCGGAGTCGACGATGGTCGCCCGCGATGCTGCCCTCGCGGCATACGAGGAGGCGCGGATCCACGTCCAGCACCTCTCGGCGAAGGAGTCGGTGGCGATCGTTCGGGCCGCCAAGGCGGCCGGCGTCCAGATCAGCGCCGAGGCCAGCCCGCACCACCTCTGCCTGACCGACGAGGAGGTGCGCACTCTTGATCCGCACCGGTTCAAGATGAACCCGCCGCTGCGCCACGAATCCGATCGCCAAGCGCTGATCGAGGGCCTGCGCGATGGCACGATCGAGTGCATCGCGACCGATCACGCTCCTCACCAGGCCGAGGAAAAGGACGTTCCCTTCGAGCAGGCGGCGATGGGCGTGACTGGGCTGGAGACCGCGTTCGCGGCGCTCCACACCGAGCTCGTCCTGCCCGGCGTGATCGACCTTGCCTTGCTGGTCGAGCGGCTGGGTGGGGGTGCCGCCCCGTTCGGTATCGCCCGGCCAACTCTCGGACCCGGTAGCGAAGCCAACTTCACCCTCTGCGACCTCGGCGCCGAATGGAAGGTCGGTGAAGACGGCTATGAGAGCCGCTCGCAGAACTCTTGGTGCGCTGGCCGCACCCTCACCGGTCGCGTCCTGATGACCGTCGCCGCCGGGCAGGTCGCCTTCCGCCTGCGCGCTTTCTCGCTGGGAGTGGCGTCGTGATTGTCGACTTGGTCAACCTCTGGTTGACGAACTCGACAACGGAGGCTCGATGAGCGCTTATTTGCTCCTGGAGGACGGGACGCGCCTCGACGGGTTGAGCTGCGGCCACGACGGCGCCGTCACCGGCGAGGTTGTCTTCAACACGGCGATGACCGGCTACCAGGAGTCGGTCACCGACCCCTCCTACGCCGGCCAGATCATCGTCTTCACCTACCCGCTGATCGGCAACTACGGGGTCAGTGGCGCGGCGATGGAGTCCGAACGCGCCCACGCCCGCGGGGTCGTGATGCGGGACGCGAAGAACAGCGAGGACGCCGCCAGCTCCGAGGGCGGCTGGCTCGACTGGCTCGGCGACTGCGGGGTCGCGGGAATCTCCGGCGTCGACACCCGCGCCCTGGTCCGTCACATCCGCGACCGCGGCGCGATGCGCGGCGGCATCTTCCCGACTTCGGTTCCCGAGCCCGAGGCCCGCGACGCGATCGACGCCGAGCCGTCGATGGACGGCGCCGACTTCGCCCGCCTCGTCACCCCGCCCGAACCGGTCCGCTTCGACGGCGACGGGCCGCACGTGGTCGGGATCGACACCGGCGTCAAGCTCAGCATCGTCCGCCAGTTGCGCGAGCACGGCTGCAAGCTGACCCTGCTGCCCTGCACGACCTCCGCCGCCGACGTCCTCGCCGAGGACCCCGACGTCGTCTTCCTTGCCAACGGGCCAGGCGATCCGGCGGCGCTCGACTACGTCGTCGACACCGTGCGGGAGATCGTCGGCAAGCGCCCGGTCTTCGGTATCTGCCTCGGCCACCAGCTGCTCTGCCGCGCCGTCGGCCTCGAGACCTACAAGCTCCCGTTCGGCCATCGCGGCGCTAACCACCCGGTCAAGGACCTGGAGACGGGTCGGATCGACATCACCTCCCAGAACCACGGCTTCGCCGTCCTGGGGCCGGGGGGAGAGTCGCGGATCGAGGGCGACGAGCCGGTGCGCTGGGACACCGACTTCGGGGTTGCCGAGCTCTCGCAACTGAACCTCTACGACCGCACGGTCGAGGGACTGGTCCTGCGCGACGTCGCTGGCGCCACGGTCCAGTACCACCCCGAGGCCGGTCCCGGCCCGCATGACGCCCGCCACCTATTCGAGAGGTTCCTCGCTCTTGCCGCGTAGGGACGACATCAACAAGATCCTCCTGATCGGCTCCGGCCCGATCGTGATTGGGCAGGCGGCCGAGTTCGACTACTCCGGCGTCCAGGCCTGCAAGGTGCTGCTCGAGGAGGGCTTCGAGGTAGTCCTCGTCAACTCCAACCCGGCGACGATCATGACCGACCCCGAGTTCGCCACCGCCACCTACATCGAGCCGCTGCTGCCGGGGCCGCTGCGCAAGATCATCGAGAAGGAGCGCCCGGACGCGCTGCTGCCCACGCTCGGCGGCCAGACCGCGCTGAACCTGGCGATGACCCTGCACGAAGACGGCACCTTGGAGGAGTTCGGGGTCGAGCTGATTGGCGCCGACTCGGCCGCGATTCGGCGCGCCGAGGATCGTGAGGAATTCCGCCAGACGATGAACGAGGCCGGACTCAACATCCCCTGGTCGATCACGGTTGAGAGCCTTGGCGAGGTCGAGGAGGCGCTGGCCGACGGACGCATCTCGCTGCCGGCGATCGTCCGTCCGGCGTTCACGATGGGCGGGCAGGGAGGAGGGATCGGGACGACCGAGACCGAGCTGCGCCAGGTCGTATCCGAGGGCCTCGCCGCCAGCCCGATCAACCAGGTTCTGGTCGAGGAGTCGGTGATCGGCTGGGGCGAGTTCGAGCTCGAGGTGATGCGGGACCGCAACGACAACGTGGTGATCATCTGCTCGATCGAGAACGTCGACCCGATGGGCGTCCACACCGGCGATTCGGTCACGGTGGCGCCGGCGCAGACGCTGACCGACTCGCTTTACCAGGACCTGCGCGACCAGGCGATCAAGGTGATCCGGGCGATCGGGGTCGAAACCGGCGGCTCCAACGTCCAGTTCGCGGTCGACCCCGAGAGCGGCAAAATCGTCGTGATCGAGATGAACCCGCGCGTCTCGCGCTCCTCGGCGCTGGCCTCGAAGGCGACCGGGTTCCCGATCGCGAAGATGGCCGCGAAGCTGGCGGTCGGCTACGCGTTGGAGGAGATCCCCAACGACATCACCCGCGCCACGCCCGCCTCCTTCGAGCCGACGATCGACTACGTCGTGACCAAGATCCCGCGCTTTGCCTTCGAGAAGTTCCCCGGCTCGGACGGCCGCCTCTCGACTTACATGCAGAGCGTCGGCGAGGCGATGGCGATCGGTCGCACCTTCCGCGAGTCCTTCGCCAAGGCGATGCGCTCGCGTGAGCTCGACTCGCCCGCCGAACCGCCGAGCGACGACGGGGAGCTGCTGGCGGCAATCGAGGTTCCCTGCGCCGAGCGCTACGACCTCATCCTCGAGGCCTTCCGGCGCGGGCTCGGGGTCGAGGCGGTGCACGAGCAATGCCTGGTCGACCGCTGGTTCCTGCGCGAGCTCGAGCAGCTGGCCCGCGAGGGCGACGGCACCGAGGGCCTCGCCCGCACTTACAAGGCGGTAGACACCTGCGCCGCCGAGTTCGAGGCAGCGACGCCCTATTACTACTCCGCCCACGAGCGCCGCGGCCCCGACGGGGCACCGCCCGCCTCGGAGATCCGCCGCGACACCGGCCGCGAGTCGGTCGTCATCCTCGGCGCCGGCCCGAACCGAATCGGGCAGGGGATCGAGTTCGACTACTGCTGCGTCCACGCCGCGATGACCGCCCGCGAGCTCGGCCGCGACGCGGTGATGATCAACTGCAACCCGGAGACGGTCTCGACCGACTACGACACCTCCGACCGCCTCTACTTCGAGCCGCTGACAGCCGACGATGTGCTCGCGGTCTGCGAGCAGGAGGACCCGCTCGGCGTGATCGTCCAGTTCGGCGGCCAGACGCCGCTGCGGCTGGCCCGCACGCTGGAAGAGGCGGGCGTGCCGCTGCTCGGGACCCCGGTCGACGCGATCGACCTGGCTGAGGATCGCGGCCGCTTCGGTGCCCTCCTGCGCCGACTCGGCGTCAAGCACCCGCCCTACGGGACGGCGCTCTCGGCCGAAGAGGCCGAGGTGATTGCCGCCGAAGTCGGCTTCCCATTGCTGGTCCGGCCCTCCTACGTGCTCGGCGGCCGGGCGATGGAGATCTGTTATTCGGTCGACGATCTCGCCACCTATCTGAAGAAGCACGTCAAGGCCGACCAGGAGCACCCATTGTTGCTCGACCGTTTCCTCGAGAACGCGATCGAGGTCGACGTCGACGCGCTCGGCGACGGCGAGCAGGTCTGGGTCGCGGGGATCATGCAGCACGTCGAGGAGGCTGGCGTCCACTCCGGCGACTCGGCCTGCGTGATCCCGCCGCTCAGCCTGGGCGAGGAGATGCTGGAGGAGATCCGGGCGACGAGCGAACGGATCGCGCTCGAGCTCGGAGTGATCGGCCTGATCAACATCCAGTACGGGGTCGCCGGCGGCGAGCTCTACGTGATCGAGGCCAACCCGCGCGCCTCCCGCACCGTCCCCTTCGTCTCGAAGGCGATCGGGGTGCCGCTGGCAAAGATGGCGGCGCGGCTGATGCTGGGCGAGAAGCTCAGCGACCAGGAGCTGCCCGCGGGGCCGCTCGAGCACGTCAGCGTCAAGGAGGCGGTCCTGCCCTTCGCCCGCTTCGCCGGCGCCGACTCGGTCCTCGGCCCAGAGATGAAGAGCACCGGCGAGGTGATGGGGATCGCCGCCGACTTCCCGACCGCGTTCGGGAAAGCGCAGGCGGCGGCGGGCGCGAATCTGCCCGAGGACGGGTCGGTCTTCATCACCGTCACCGACACCGATAAGCCCGCCGCGACGCAGCTGGCGGCGCGCTTCCACGACCTCGGCTTCGAGGTGATCGCGACCGGCGGCACGGCCCAGGCGATCGAGCGGATGGGGGTGCCGGTGACCCGGATCAACAAGATCGGCGAGGGCTCGCCGCACGTCGTCGACTTGATCCGCAAGCGCCAATGCGACCTGGTGATCAACACCCCGACCGGGTCCGGCGCCCGCGCCGACGGCTACGAGATCCGCAGCGCGGCGGTGCGCCAGGGGATCCCGTGCATCACGACGATGACCGGCGCCACCGCGGCAGCCCGGGCGATCGCCGCCGGCAAGCAGGACGAAGCCGAGGTCCGCTCGATCCAAGAGATTCACCAGGGCACCGCCCGCACCGCGCAGCCGCGATGACGGCACCGTTCGGACGACGCCTCTGCGAGGTCGCCGCGAACCGCCCTTCCGGCGGCTACCGGGTCTTCTCGCTGCTGGACCGGGAGGGACCCGAGCCCGCTCCGGGCCAGTTCTACATGCTTGCCGCTGCCAGTCGCTGGTCCGACGATGGCGGCCGGCCGTACCTACCACGCGCGATCTCCTTTGCCGAGGCCGCGCCCGCTAGGGAGGGCATCCGGCTCGATTTCCTCGTCGAGGGCGTCGGCCCCGGCACCGACCGTCTCTGTGACTTGGGGGAGGGTGAGCAGGTCTGGGTCACCGGCCCGCTCGGCAACGCCTTTACCGAGCCGCGCGAGTTCAACCCGGACGCCGCCGGCGCGATCCTCGTCGGCGGCGGCATCGGCGTCGCCCCCCTCGCCATCCTCCGCCGCCGCTTCTCGGAACGCGGCATCCCCCAGCGGGTTCTCTTGGGCTTCCGCGACGACATCCACCAAGGCGGCCTGGAGCTCTTCTGTGGCAGCGGTGGCGACCTCTGCCCCGAGGTACGCCTGGCCACCGAGGACGGCCACAAGGGCCACCACGGCTACGTCACCGACCTCCTATCCACGATCCTCGCCGGCGACGACGCAAAGTCGGCAGTCGTGTACTCCTGCGGCCCCCCGGCAATGTTGGGTGCCCTTGGCCAGCTTTGCGAAGAACGGGAGATCCCCTTTCAGCTTGCCGAGGAGTCCCCAATGGCCTGTGGCTTCGGCGCCTGCTTTGGCTGTGCGGTTCCAAAGCCCGGAGGCGGCTACCTCCGCCTCTGCATCGATGGCCCGGTCCTATCCGCGGGTGGCACCGTAGGGGGGCCCATGCCCGAGGAAGCTTTAGCTACCGCAGGGCATGGGGGGTCCCGTGCGGTGACAGGACCCGCGGACCGGAGCACCCCCGCCGACCCCGACCGGGGCACCTCGGTCGACTTCTGCGGCCTCGAGCTCGCCCACCCCGTGATCAACGCCTCCGGAACCTACGACGCGATCGCCGCCCGCAAGGTCTTCGGCGACGAGCTTCTCGCCGACTTCCCTTTCGCCGCCTTCGTCTCAAAGACGATCACCCCGGAGCCCCGCGCCGGCAACGAGCCGCAAAGGATCTGGGAGACGCCGACCGGGATGATCAACTCGATCGGGCTGCCGAACAAGGGCCTGGAGGGATTCCTAGCCGAGGACCTGCCGCAGCTGGCGCAGCTGTCGGTGCCGCTGATCGTCTCGGTGATGGCGACCAGTAAGGAGCTGTTCGCGCGCCTCGTCGAGGGCGTCGCTGGGCGCGAGGAGGTAGCGGCGATCGAGCTCAACGTCTCCTGTCCCAATGTCCACTCGGGCCTGATCGTCGGGGAGCAGCCGGGGGAGACCGAGGCGCTGGTCGAAACGCTGCGACCGCTGACCGAGAAGCCATTGATCGTCAAGTTGACGCCCAACGTCGCCGACCCCGCGGCGGTCGCCGCAGGGGCCGAGCAGGGCGGGGCCGACGCGGTCTCGCTGATCAACACCTTGAAGGCCAGCGCGATCGACGCGGTCAGCGGTGAGCCCGCGTTGGCGGCCGGTCATGGCGGTCTCTCCGGCCCCGCGGTGCGACCGATCGCGCTGCAGCAGTTGCGCGCCGTCAGCGCCACCGTCTCGATTCCCACGATTGGGATGGGAGGCATCTCCAATGGCGCCGACGCGGCTGAATTTCTCGCCGCCGGCGCTGCCCTCGTCGCGGTTGGAACGGAGAATTTCAGGGACCCGCGGGCCGGTTCCCGGGTCGCCGAGGAGCTCGGCTCAGGGCCCGCGAGGGCGGTTGTGTCGCTGCTGCCGCTCGACCTCGAGTAGAGGTTGAGATGAATTTGAGGGCAAAAGGCGTTTGGCACCTTGCACGTGCCCGACCCGCGGCTATACTCGCCGCCCACATGGCAGCCCCTCCAGTCAAAACCTCCCTCGCGGCCCCTGAGCGGTCCCTCGATCAGAGGATGGAGGCGTTGAAGCGAGCGAACGACATTCGCACCGCCCGCGCCAAACTGAAGAAGGATTTGAAGGCAAGCCGCGCCAGCATCCACGCGATCCTGCTCAATCCGCCCGAGTACGTGCTGACCGCCAAGGTCTTCGACATGCTCCTCGCCGTACCCAAGTACGGACGGGTGAAGACCAATCGGATACTCAACCAGTGCCGGATCTCGCCGTCGAAGACGATCGGTGGGCTCTCCGAACGGCAGCGGGCCGAGCTCGTCTCGCTTCTCCGTCGCTAGTTAGACGACCGCCGCGCCGGTCAATATCGGCGCCCCCATGTCTGCCGCCAAGGTCTTCGTAATCACCGGGCCCTCGGGCGTCGGCAAGGGCACGCTGATCAAGGAGCTCCTGGCATGCTGTCCCAACCTCGAGCTCTCGACTTCGGCGACCACGCGGCAGCCGCGGGCGGGGGAGGAGGACGGGCGCGAGTACCACTTCCTGTCGGAGGAGGAGTTCGATCGCCGTCGTGCCGAGGACGACTTCCTCGAGTTCGCTTCCTACAGCGGCAACCACTACGGGACCCTCCGCTCGGAGGTCGAGCGGAGGCTCGAGGCCGGCCACTCGGTTGTGCTCGAGATCGAGGTCCAGGGCGCTCAGCAGGTGCGGGCGGCGAAGCCGGATTCGATCCAGATCTTCATCGCGCCGCCCGACCCCACGGTCCTGCGGGAGCGCCTCGCCGGTCGTGGAACTGACTCCGCCGAGGCGATCGACAAGCGTCTGGAGACGGCGGAAATCGAGCTCAGCTCGCAGGGGGACTTCGACCACCTGATCGTCAACGACGACCTCGAGACCGCCGTCGGGCAGTTGGTGGGGATCGTGCGCAGGGAGCTCGGCGAGGGTCCGGGCGACTGATCATCTACACTGCGCCGTCGATGATCAAACCACGCGTAGACAAGCTTTTGGAGCACTCTGACTCGCATTACGCCGCCGTCGTCGTTTCGGCCAAGCGTGCGCGCCAGATCAACAGCTACTTCCACAACCTCGGCGAGGGCGGCTTCGGCGAGTACCCGCCGCCGATGGTCGAGACCAACGCCGAGGGCAACTACCTGACGATGGCGCTGGAAGAGCTTGCCGAGGGCAAGCTCAAATACGAGTACCGCAGCTAGCGTCCCCGCCCGGGGCGAACCCGAGGAGCCGATCAAGATGGCCCGAGTCCTGCTTGGCGTCAGCGGAGGGATCGCCGCCTACAAGGCACTCGAGCTCGCTCGCCTGGCGACGCTCGCCGGTCACGGCGTCCGCGTCCTGATGACGGAGACGGCGACGCGCTTCGTCGGCGCTGCCTCCTTCGAGGGAATCGTCGGCGCCCCGGTCCTCACCTCCGAGTTCGAGCGCGACCCAATGCGGGGCGCCTTCCCTGGTGAGGCGGCGCCCGGCCACGACCCGATCTCCCACCTTGAGTTGGCCGCCAATTGCGATGCCTTCCTCGTCGCCCCGGCCTCCGCCAACACGCTGGCCAAGCTGGCGAGCGGCAGCGCCGACTCGATGCTCACCACCTCCTTCCTGGCCTGCTCGGCACCGCGCCTGGTCGCACCGGCGATGAACGACCGCATGTATGCGGATGCCGCCACCCAGGCCAACCTCGCGACCCTGCGCGAGCGCGGCATCGAGGTAATCGAGCCCGAGGAGGGCAAGCTCGCCTCGCGCGGCGAGTACGGCCGCGGCCGCCTGCCCAACCCCGAGCGTCTGCTGGCTCTGGTCGAGGCCTCGCTGCCCGCCGGCGAGAAACCTTGGGATGGCCTCCGGGTGCTGATCACGGCCGGCGGCACCCGCGAGCCGATCGATCCAGTCCGCTTCATCGGCAACCGCTCCAGCGGCCGGATGGGCATCGCCCTCGCCGCCGCCGCCGCCCGTCGCGGTGCCGACGTCACCCTGATCGCCGCCAACATCGCCCTGGCGGAGCCGGCCGGGGTCACCCGCGTCGACGTCGAGACCGCGGAGCAACTGGCCGTGGCGAGTGCCGCGGCGTTCGCCGCGACCGACGTGCTGCTGATGGCGGCGGCTCCGGCGGACTTCCGCCCAGCGCAGGTCGCGACCGGGAAGATGGCCCGCGCCGACGGCCTCGACTTGCACTTGGAGCCGACTGAGGACATCCTCGCCGCGCTCGCGGGTCAGCGGTCCCCGGGCCAGACGATCGTTGGCTTCGCCGCTGAGCATGGGGGGGAAGCCACTACCCGCGCCCGCGCCAAGCTAGAGCGCAAGAACGTCGACATGATCGTCCTCAACGACGTCTCCAACCCGGCGATCGGGTTCGAGAGCGCCGACAACGCGGTGACCCTGATCGACCGCGCAGCGGAGACCGAGGTCGCGATCGCCTCGAAGGACGCGATCGCCGAGGGGATCTTGGCCAGGGTCGACGAGCTTCGCGCTCACGCCGGGCTGCAGGCGCGTTAGGCCCGCTTGCCCGGCATCGGGGCCGAGCTATACTGGCTTCAAGCTTTCTGTCCTAAGCAGTACCGCGAAGTGGGCCTGGCCCACTTTTTTTGCGGCCTAATCAGGAATTCCGGACCCTTTTGACGAACGACCTCCAGCAGAGCATCCAACAGCAGCTGTCCGAGCTCGACGCCGAGCTCGACGTCGTTGCCGTGGAGCGCCCCGGAAGCGAGGCGCTGCGGATCTTCATCGACCACCCCGAGGGAATCGACCTGGCACGTTGCGAACAGGTCACCAAGCATCTCAGCCACCTGCTTGCCGATTACTCGCTCGAGGTTTCGTCCCCCGGCCCTAAATACAGCCCCCAGAGCGCCAATTCCAACCCCGAGGAGTCACCCCAGTGAGCAAGGAGATCGTCGACGCAGTCAAAGCGCTCGAGCAGGAGAAGGGAATCTCCGCCGACAAGTTGATGGACGCCCTCGAGGACGCGCTGCTCTCCGCCTATAAGAAGACTCCGGAAGCCGCCAAATACGCGCGCGTCGATCTCGACCACGAAACCGGCGACTTCCTTGTCTTCGAACTGATCCTGCCGCCGGAGTTGGAGGAGAAACTGTTGGCCGAAGCGGCCGAGTTGCAGGAGGAGCCTGAGGTCGACCCGGAGACGGGCGAAATGCGCGAGCCCGAGGACCCCGAGCTCGATCCGGAGATGATCGCTCCCTACGAGAGCCAGATCACCACCCGCGACGTCACCCCCCAAGATTTCGGCCGGATCGCCGCCCAGACGGCCAAGCAAGTGATCCTGCAGCGGATCCGCGAGGCCGAGCGGCAGATGATGTACGACGAGTACCAGGACCGGGTTGGCGAGCTGATCACCGGAATCATTCAGCAGTCCGACAAGCGCTACACCCTGGTCCAGCTGCGCGAGCGGGTCGAGGCACTGCTGCCGAAGTCCGAGCAGGTCTACAACGAGCGCTACGACCACGGGATGCGGGTCAAGGCGGTGATCACCGACGTCTCCGACTCGACCAAAGGGCCGGCGATCGTTGTCTCCCGTCGCAGCCCCGAGCTGATCAAGAGCCTGTTCGAGCTCGAGGTGCCGGAGATCGCCGACAAGCTGGTCGAGATCGTCGGCGTCGCCCGCGAGCCTGGCTACCGCTCGAAGATCGCCGTCGTCTCCCACGCCGACGGCGTCGACCCGGTCGGAGCCTGCGTCGGCCCGCGCGGCTCGCGGGTGCGAATGGTCGTCTCCGAGTTGCGCGGCGAGAAGATCGACATCATTCCCCATAACGACGAGCCCGCTCGTTTCGTTGCCAAAGCGCTGTCGCCAGCGCGGGTGCGCGAGGTGATCGTCGACGACGGCGAGCGGCAGGCGACGGTGATCGTCCCCGACGACCAGCTCTCGCTGGCGATCGGCCGCGACGGCCAAAACGCCCGACTCGCCGCCCGCCTCACCGGCTGGCGCGTCGACATCAAGTCTGAGACCGAGTTCGCCTCCGAGGAACCGGAGCTCGAAATCGAAGGCGAGGAACAGTCCGACGGCCGCTGTCTGGCGGTGCTCTCGAACGGGCGCCGCTGCCCCAACGCGGCGATCCCCGGTTCCACCTATTGCGGCTTGCCCCAACACCAGTCGCTCTCGCGCTTCGAGACCAGCCAGGTGGCGATCCTGGCCCCGCTGAGCGAGGCCGAGGTCGAAATCCTCGCCGACCCCGACGGCGACCAGGGTCAGGTCGAGGAGATCGTCACCCGGGCCAGCGCCGACTTCGTCGAGGCGACGGAGGAGGCAGCCGAGGAGGTCGTTGACGAGGTGGTCGAGGAGGCCGCTGCCGAGCAGGTGGCGGAGGAGATCGCCGAGGAGGGCGACGAGCAGGCGATCGAAGAGGAGCTGGCCGAGGAGGTCGGCGAAGAGATCGCGCAGGAGGCCGTCGCCGAGGCCGAAGCCGAGGAGGTCGTCGAGGCCGCCGAGGAAGAAGCGGCCGAGCCCGACCCGGAGAACGGTTCTGACCCCGATGGCGAGCCGGTGGCCGAGGAGGCTGAGCAGGCTTAGTGGCTAAGAAGCGGGTTCACGAGATTGCGAAAGCGCAAGGCGTCAGCAGCAAGGACCTGCTGGCGGCGCTGAAGGCGGCTGGGGTCGAGGCGAAAGCCGCGGCCTCGAGCGTCGAGGAGGCAGATGCGCTGAAGGCGATCGCCGCTGCCAAGGGCAACGGCGGCGCCGTACCGCAGCCAAAGAAAGCAGCGGCTGAGACGAAAGCTCCGGCGAACCCCGCATCCGCGTCGGCCGCCAAAGTTCAGACCCCGGCGCCCAAAGCACCTGCGCCGGCCAAAGAGCCGGCCGCCGCGCCGCCAAAACCGGCAGCTGCGAAACCGCCAACTTCGACCAAACCGGTGCGGACCGCCGGCGCCCAGCAGGGCGGTGGTGGTGGCGGTGGAGCCGCGGGGGCGAAAAAACGTCGCGTCGTGATCGACTCGCAGGCTGCCCGCCGCGACCAGATGGGCGGGCCGCCGCCGCAACGACCCCCGCGCCGCCGCGGTGGACGCCGCCGCCGGCCGCTGTTGGAGGAGCCGCCGATGGGGCCTGCCACTCCGGTTGAGCCCGAGGCAACCAAGGTCAATTCGGGCGCCACCGTGCGTGAGGTCGCCGAGAGCCTTGGCCTGGCCCCGGCCGAGGTGATCAAAAAACTGATGATGATGGGCGAGATGGCGACCCTGACCCAGACGCTCACCGACGAGTCGGTCCGGGCGATCGCCGACGAGTACGACCGCAAGCTGGAGATCGTCAGCGCCGCCGACGAGGAGCCCGAGGAGCCCGAGTTCGACGACGCCGACGAGGATCTGTTGGCGCGGCCGCCAGTGGTGACGATCATGGGTCACGTCGACCACGGCAAGACCTCGCTGCTGGACGCGATCCGCGAGACCGAGGTAGCCGCTGGCGAGGCCGGCGGCATCACCCAGCACATCGGCGCCTACCAGGTCCACCACCAGGGCAAGACGATCACCTTCCTCGACACGCCCGGCCACGCCGCCTTTACGGCGATGCGCGCTCGCGGCGCCAAGGTCACGGACGTCGCCGTCGTCGTCGTCGCCGCTGACGATGGCGTCATGCCGCAAACCAAGGAGGCGATCGACCACTCGCGCGCCGCCGACGTGCCGATGCTGATCGCCGTCAACAAGATCGACAAAGAGGGCGCCAACCCGGAACGGGTTCGCACCGAGCTCGCAACCGAGGGGATCCAGCCCGAGGAGTGGGGTGGCGACACCGTCTTCTGCGAGGTCTCGGCCAAGACCCATGAAGGGCTGGACAACCTGCTCGACATGATCCTGCTCGTCACCGAGCTTGAGGAACTCGGGGCCAATCCTGACGCCCCCGGATCCGGCACCGTGATCGAGTCCCAGCTCGACCCGGGCCGCGGCCCGGTCGTCACCGTTCTGGTCCAGCGCGGCACACTCCGTGTCGGCGACTCGCTGGTCGCCGGGCCTCAGTGGGGGCGGGTGCGGGCGATGCACGACTTCACCGGCGCCCGCGTCGAGGAGGCGGGTCCCGGGATGCCGGTCGAGGTGCTCGGCTTCGACGGTGTTTCCGACGCCGGCGAATTCGTCCAGGCGGTCGAGAACGACCGCCGCGCCCGGCAGCTCGCGCAGGAGCGCGCCAACCGGCTCAAGACCGAGGCGCTGGCCCGTCGCAACGCCCGCAAGGTCAGCCTTGACGAGGTCTTTGCCCGCGTCCAGGAGGGCGACATCAAGGAGCTCAACATCGTCCTCAAGGGCGACGTCGCCGGCTCTCTGGAGGCGCTCCAGGACGAGATCGCCAAAGTCCCACAGGAACGGGTCGCGATCGACATCATCCACTCGCAGACCGGTGGCATCAACGAGTCCGATGTGATGCTCGCGTCGGCCTCCGACGCGATCATCATCGGCTTCAACGTTAGGCCGCTGGCCGACGCCCGCCGCGCCGCCGAGCGCGAGGGCGTCGACGTCCGCACCTACTCGGTCATCTACAAAATCACCGAGGACCTGCGCAACGCGATGGAGGGCCTGCTGGAGGCGCTCGAGGTCGAGGAGACGGTCGGCGAGGCCGAAATCAAACAAACCTTCAAAGCTTCCAAGGTCGGCCGCATCGCCGGCTGCATCGTCACCGAGGGCAAGGCGGTACGCACGGCCAGCGTTCGCCTGATCCGCGAGGGCACTGTGATCTGGACCGGAAAACTCGGCTCCCTGCGGCGCTTCAAAGACAACGTGCAGGAGGTCGAGGAGGGCCAGGAGTGCGGCATCGTGCTCGACGGCTACGCCGACGTCAAGGAGGAAGACGTGCTCGAGTTCTTCCAGACGAAACAGGTCGAGCAAACGCTGGAGTAGCATGCCCGGCCCTCGCATGCGGCGCATCAACGAGGTGCTCCGCGAGGTCGTTGGGGCGGCGATCTCGAGCGACCTCAGCGACCCCCGCATCGGCTTCGTGACCGTGACCGCAGTTGAGACCAGCCCAGACTTGCGCAGCGCCAAGGTGTACGTCAGCGTCCTCGGTGAGGAGGATGATCGAGCGGCTACGCTGGATGGCCTGCGGTCCTCCCACGGGGTGATCCAATCCCGGATCGCGGCCGAGACCCGAATGAAGCGGACCCCCACCTTGACCTTCCACTACGACGACACGATCGCGCAGGGCGTGCGGATCTCGAAGCTGCTCGAGGACGAGCCCGAGGACGGGGGGGAGGAGCTGTGACCGCCGCCGACGGCACCGCCAGCGTCGCCGCTTCCGATCTCGAGCGCGTCAGCGCCGAGCTGCGCTCGCGCCACCGCTTTCTGTTGACCGCCCACGAGGGGCCCGACGGCGACGCGCTCGGCTCGCTGCTCGGGATGCACCACCTGCTGACCCAGATGGGGAAGGACTCGGTGATGTTCCTCGCGGCGAAGGAGTTCCCGCTGCCGATCGAGTACCGGTTCCTGCCGCTCGAGGAGGTCTTCCACGAGCCGCCCGCCGACATGGCCGACCGCACCGTCGTCTTCCTCGACTGCGGCAACATCGACCGGATGCCGGTCGACTTCCTTACCGCTGGCGACAACGACGTGATCAACATCGATCACCACCACGACAACACCCGCTTCGGCGACTTCAACCTGGTCGACGTCGAAGCTTCTTGCACGGCGGAGATCGTCTACGACCTCGCCCAACTGCTGGAGGCGACGATCACCTCGGAGATGGCGGCAGCGCTCTACGTCGGGCTGATCACCGACACCGGCAACTTCATGTACGACAACACCAACGCGCACACCCACCGGGTCGCCGCCGAGCTGATCGACGCCGGCGTCGACGTCGACGACACCTACCGCCGTCTCTACGAGCACGTGCCGATGGAGAAGGTGCGACTCGTCGCCCGTGCCCTCGGTTCGATCCAGCGCCACTGCGGTGAGCGCCTCGCGGTCAGCTACATCACCAAGGCCGACTACGAAGCGACCGGCGCTGGCGAGGAGATGACCGAGGGCGTGATCGACTTCCTGCGCTCGATCGAGGGCACCAAGGTGGCGGCGGTCGTTCGCGACCTCGGCAGCCGCGGCCGTGCCGCCCGCAAGGTCAGCCTTCGCTCCAGCGACGGCGAGGTCGATGTCTCGGCGATCGCCCGCAAGAACGGGGGAGGGGGCCACAAGCGCGCCGCCGGCTTCTCCACCGACCTCGAGCTCGACGACCTCGTGACCTTCCTCTGCGGCGAGGTCGTCTCCCAGCTCGGCGAGTGATGGCCGGCTCCGCCGACGCCGGTGGGGCGGTGCTGCTCTACGACAAGCCGGCCGGGGTC
>DATIPH010000015.1:0-25558 GCA_035472275.1 Solirubrobacterales bacterium | reverse complement strand
CGAGGATCTGGATGCGGAGGGGGTGCGCCAGGGCTCTGACCAGGCGTTGATCGATCGTTTCGGCTTTCTGTTTCACGGTGGCTCCTTCGAGTGGGTGGCCCATCTAAATTTACTCCCTTACTCAATAGATTATGAGTAATTGTGCTTCGAGCAGACAGAGGCCGAAACCCCGATTTCCGAGCAAATCTCCCTCACCGGCCCACTACAAATGATGTCTGAGTAAGGGAAATCAGACGTTTGCAGTTGACCACAACCCCCGGCGGGAATCTAAAAGAGAACAAGTCTCAATATCGTTATAGTCACCGGCTCCAACCGCCGTCGAGGAGACCAGTTGCCGCCGATCCGCCCGCTCATCGGTCTGTTGTTGTCGCTTGTGCTCGCCGCCGTCCTGCTCGGCGGCTGCGGTCAGGGAGGACCCGGTGGCTCCGCCTCGGGACGGCTCAACGTCGTCGCCGCGGAGGACTCATGGGGGAGCCTCGCTGCCCAGCTCGGGGGCAACCGGGTCGAGGTGACCAGCATCATCACCAACCCCGCCGCTGACCCACACGATTACGAACCGAACAGCGAAGACGCGCGCGAGATGGCGGCGGCCGAAGTCGCGATCGTCAACGGCATCGGCTATGACCAATGGGCGCAGAAGCTGATCGACGCCAACCCCAGCCCGGAACGCACGGCCCTCGACGTCGGCGACCTGCTCGGCCTCGAAGCCGGTGACAACCCGCACCAGTGGTACTCCCCGACCGCTGTCCACCGGGTGATCGACCAGATCAGCGCCGACTACGAACAGGCGGACCCCGACCACGCGGCTTACTTTCGCCAGCGCCGGCGGGCACTCGAGGGCAGGGGGCTGGCGAAATACGACGGCCTGATCTCCCAGATCCGCTCGCGCTACGCGGGCACCGCGGTTGGCGCCTCGGAGAGTGTTTTCGAACCGCTGGCGACGGCGCTTGGGTTGAAGCTGGTGACGCCGCCTGGTTTCTTCGACGCGGTCGCCGAGGGGACCGAACCGAGCCCGAGCGAGAAGGCGGAGACCGACGCGCAGATCGCCGACCGCAAAATCGCCGTCTGGATCTACAACAGCCAGAACGCGACCCCGGACGTGCAGCGACTAAACGACGACGCCGCTGCGGCCGGGGTGCCGATTGCGACCGTGACCGAGACGCTGACTCCCGAAGGCGCCTCCTTCCAGGACTGGATGTCGCGCCAGCTGCGTGGCCTGCAGCGGGCCCTGGCAAGGTCGGCCCAGGGATGAGCGAGGCGGCCGCGATCAGGCTTGAAGGCGCCGCCGCCAGCCGCGGCGGCCGCGCGGTCTGGTCGGGGGTCGACCTGACGATCGGCGCCGGGGAGTTCGTCGCCGTGCTGGGACCCAACGGCGCCGGCAAGTCGACCCTGCTTGACGTCGTCCTCGGGCTGCTGCCGCTGGGCTCTGGACGGGCGGAGGTACTCGGCACCGACCCGGGACCGGCGAGCGCGCGCCGGATCGGCTACCTGCCCCAGCGCCGCGGCTTTGACCGCGGCACTCGCGTCCGCGGCCGCGACGTGGTCCGGCTCGGTCTCGACGGCTCGCGCTGGGGCGTCCCGCTGCCGGGCCGCTTCAGCGCCGCCAGCCGTGACGCGGCCGCACGGGTCGAGGAGATGATCGAGCTGGTCGGCGCCGGCACCTACGCCTCGCGCCCGATCGGCTCGCTGTCGGGTGGCGAGCAGCAGCGGCTGCTGATCGCCCAGGCTCTGGTTCGCCGCCCGCAGATGCTGCTGCTCGACGAGCCGCTCGACAGCCTCGACCTCAGCAACCAGGGCGCGGTGGCGGCACTGGTGCAGAGGATCTGCCGGAGCGAGGGGGTGACCGTGCTGCTCGTCGCCCACGACGTCAACCCGATCCTCGGCTACCTCGATCGCGTCGTCTACTTCGCCGGCGGTCGTGGCCTCTCCGGTCCGCCACGCGAGGTCGTCTCCGGCCCGGTCCTCAGCGACCTCTACGGCGTGCCGATCGAGGTGCTCGAGACCTCCGACGGGCGGCTGGTCGTCGTCGGCACGCCCGAGCCGCCCGCCCACCACCACTCGGTTCACGACCATGCACATTGAGCTCGCCGGAATCTCCTGGGACCTGGTCAGCGGTTACCAGCAGCTGACGACCTACCCGTTCATGGTCCAGGCCCTGGAGGCGGGTGCGATCGTCGCCGTCATGGCCGGCGCGATCGGTTGGTTCATGGTCCTGCGCCGGCAGACCTTTGCCGGCCACACCCTCTCGGTGATCGCCTTCCCCGGCGCCGCCGGCGCCACCCTCGCTGGGCTTCCGATCGCTCTCGGCTACTTCGGCGCCTGCGGCCTCAGTGCCCTTGTCCTGGCGCTGCTCGGCCGCGACGGCCGCGGTTCGGACTTCGGTGGCGAGTCGGCGACGATCGGGACCGTCCAGGCTTTCGGCCTCGGCCTCGGCTTCCTCTTCGTCGGCCTCTACGGCGGCCAGTTGATCGGCCTCGAGTCACTCCTCTTTGGCACCTTCCTCGGCATCACCGCCAGCCAGGTGCAGACGCTGCTCTGGGTGGCCGTCGCGGTCCTCGCTGTCCTCACCGTGATCGGCCGCCCGCTGCTGTTCGCCTCGGTCGACTCCGGGGTCGCGCGCGCCGCCGGAGTCCCCACCGGCCTGCTCGATCTCGCCTTCCTGCTGTTGCTCGGGCTGGCGGTGGCGGCCACCGCCCAGATCACGGGCGCTCTCCTCGTCTTCGCCCTGCTGGTGACGCCGGCGGCGACGGCACAGCAGATCACCACCCGGCCGGGACCTGGCCTGGCGCTCTCGATCGGCCTGGCGCTGGCAGTGACCTGGCTCGGCCTCGCGATCGCCTACTTCTCGCCTTACCCGGTCGGCTTCTGGGTGACTTCGCTCTCCTTCGGCCTCTACGTCGCGGTCCGGATCGTCAGCCACCTGCGGGACTCGCGGCAGGGGTCGCACGGCTTCGAGTTGGCAGCCTGATGTTCGCCCACGAATTCATGCGCAACGCCTTCCTCGCCGGCACCTTCGTCGCTCTCGCCTGCGGTCTGATCGGCTATTTCGTCGTTCTCCGCGGCCAGGTCTTCGCCGGCGACGCCCTCAGCCATGTCGCCTTCACCGGGGCGCTGGCGGCGGCCGCGGCGGGGATCGACATCCGCCTTGGCCTCTTCGCGGCGACGATCCTGGTCGCCCTCGGGCTCGGGGGGCTGGGAGGACGGGCGCGGCCCGACGACGTCGTCATCGGCTCCGTCTTCGCCTGGGTGCTCGGGCTCGGGGTCCTCTTCCTCTCGCTCTTCGTCAACGGCGCCAGCGCCTCCGACGGCACCGCTGCGGTGCGGGTGCTGTTCGGCTCGATCCTCGGCCTCTCCGTCGCCGAAGCCCGGCTTGCGGCCTTGGTCGCAATCGTTGCTGCGCTGGCGCTGCTGGCGATCGCGCGGCCGCTGCTGTTCAGCTCCCTCGACCCCGATGTTGCCCGCGGTCTCGGGCTGCCGGTGCGGGCACTCGGCATCGGCTTCTTCGTGATCCTCGCGGTGGTCGCCGCTGAGGCGACGCAGGCGGTTGGGGCGCTGCTCTTGCTCGGGCTGCTGGCAGCGCCCGGTGGCGCCGCCCGCCTCTTGACCGACAACCCTTGGCGCGGGCTCGCGCTCTCGGCCGCGATCGCCGTCGGCTCGACCTGGATCGGACTCTTCCTCAGCTATGAGATCGACTCCCTGCCGGCCGGCACTGCGGTGATCGGGGTCGCCACCGCGGCCTTCGCGGCGGCGGCTCTCGCCAAAGCTAACCTGGGACCAGTACGAAGGATGGGAGTTCGATGACGAAGACCGCAGAGAATTGGACCGCTCACGCTTTCGCCGCCCTGGCGGAGGCCGGCTTGCGCAAGGGCGGCGCCCGCACCGCCGTGGTCGAGGCGTTGGCCGGGCACGACTGCGCGGTGACCGCGCTCGACCTCGACGAGGAGCTGCGCCGGCGCCGGCCGCCGGTTGGCCGGGCCAGCGTCTACCGGGCGCTCGAGCAGCTCGAGCAACTGGGCTTGGTGGCGCGGATCGAGGTCTGTCGCGGCACCGCCGGCTACGAGCGGATCGACCCCGCCGGCCACCATCACCACCACGCGATCTGCGGCGACTGCGGTCAGATGGTTCCGTTTGAGGATCCGAAGCTGGAGCGCGCGATCGGCGAGCTCGCCAAGAGCGTCGACTTCGAGGTCACCAGCCACGATGTCGTCCTCCGCGGCCGCTGCGAGAAGTGCGCCAGGTGAGCGCGGCAGAGGTTATGCCTCTATAGGAGGTAAAAGCTCTACCGCATCGATGTCGGGATCAGCTGTAGCGGTCCCACTTTTCGAGTTCGGAAAGCGGGTCAAACGGGGCTCCGCCCTCATACCAGCCGGGTGCTCCCCAGATCTCGAAGTGCAGGTGGCAGGCGGTCGCGTCGCCGGTGTCGCCGACGATCCCGATCGGCTGGCCGGTGTGGACCATGTCGCCGGTCTGCAGCGGCGAGGGTTCGGCGAGGTGGGCGTACATGAAGTCGTTCGGCGTCTCCTTGCCATCGATCACGACGTAGTTGCCGGCCGCGTACTGGAAGCCGGAGAACTGCACCGTGCCGCCGCGAGCGGCGATCAGCGGCGTGCCGCAAGCCGCCATCACATCCTGGCCCTGATGGGTGTGGCCGGAGCGGCCGGCACCGAAGCGGCCCGCGCCCAGCCCGAATTCATGGCCGCCGAGGATCGGGAAGGCGTAGCCGTAAAGGGTGAAGCCGAGGCTGAGCGTGGTCGCGGGGGTCGCGGTGCGGGTGGCGGCAGCAGTTGGGGTCTGAGGGGATATCCGGAACGTGTATTTGCCATTGCGCGCTGCTTTCCCTTCGGGATTGGTCCCGTCCCAGCGGATCGTGTTCGGCACGTTGGGGGCGACGTCTTCGCGGTAGAAGCTGCGGACGGTTTCGCCAGCGCCGTTGACAACGTCGATGCGAATGTCGTTCTGTGGCTGGGTGCTGCCCAGCGTGTAGCTGAGGCGCGGGTTGCGATAGCCGAAGAAGAAGGACTTGCGGGGCGTCGTTTCCGCCGCGAGCAAGGAGAGGGTGCCGGCGCTGGGAGCGGCGGACGGCGCCCCGTCGGTGCTGGCGGGGGGAGGCGGGCTTGCGGTCGGCGTCGGCGCGCCGCCAGTCCCGGCGCTCGCGGCGGAGGCGAATACAGCCAGCAGCGCCAGCGCCACCAAGATGATCGTCGAACCGGCCCTCGCGGCCCGGAGCTTCCCAGTGCTGCCCACTTACCCTCTCTCTTTCGACCGCCTGCGGAGTTAGCTGACGGGCTCGCGCTGAAAGAGTTGCGCTACGGACGATTCGTCCGATTCGCCCCTGGGACCTGCAATGGTCCCTGCGGTTCCTCCGCTCCCGTCCGGTCGCCCGAATGGGACTCGGCATTACTGGCGCCGCAGTATAGACCGCGACCTGGCTATCATTCGCCGGCCGCGCTGGGTCGCCCGCGTGGCTTTTTCACGATGAAGACCTACGTAGCCACTCCCGCAAACCGCCAGCGCGACTGGTACGTCGTCGATGCCGAGGGCAAGACCCTGGGCCGTCTCGCGACCCAGATCGCCGACGCCCTACGCGGCAAGCGCAAGCCCGAGTACACGCCCCACGTTGACACCGGCGACTTCATCGTCGTCGTCAACGCGGAGAAGATCCACGTCACCGGCGACAAGCTCGCGCAGAAGACTTACTGGCGCCATAGCGGCTACCCCGGCGGGATCAAGTCGCGGACCTTGGGCGAGATGCTCGAGCGCAAGCCCGAGGAAGTGATCCGCAAGGCGGTCAAGGGGATGCTGCCCCGCAACCGGCTCGCCCGTCAGCAGCTGACCAAGCTCAAGGTCTACGCCGGTCCCGACCACCCGCACCAGGCGCAGCAGCCCAAACCGATGGAGACGAACTGATGGCAGACGAGCAGACCCCTGACGAGACGACTGAGGACCAGGCAGCTCCGCCCGCGGGTCCTGTCGAGGGATCAGACGACTCGTCCTCGCAAGCTGCGGGCGAGTCGCCGAACCCCACGCCACCCGTGGAAGAGGCGGCTGAGGAGCCCACGGCCGAGACGAGCGAGGAGCCCGAGGCGTCTGCCGACGAGTCCGCGCCTGAAGCTGAGGAGCCGCTCGAGGAGGTTGCCGAGGAGCCCGCGGCCGAGGAGGAGACGCCCGAGCCTGAGGTCGCTGAGGAGCCCGTAGCTGAGGAGACTCCGGAGCCTGCGGTCGAGGAGAAGAAAAAAGACGTCATTCCCGGCGCCGACCTCGAGCCGATTGCGGTTGAGCCGGCGACTCCCGCGCTGAGCGCCGAGGAGAAAGCTCGACTCGAAGCCGAGGAAGAGGAGAAAGCGCGCCGCGAGGCCGCCTTCGACAGCGCCGACGATCCGGATGCCGACGCGGCCAGCCGCGCTCCGGCGAAGATGGAGAGTGGCGCCCGCTACCTCGCCACCGGCAAGCGCAAGCGCTCGATCGCTCGCGTCACCCTGCTCCCCGGCGACGGCAAGATCGAAGTCAACAAGCGCAGTCTCGAGGAGTTCTTCCCGCGGCCCCTGCATCAGACGATGGCCAAGCAGCCGCTGACGGTGTCGGGATACGAGGGCACCGTCGACGTCCGCGTCCGCGTTCACGGCGGTGGTGTCAGTGGCCAGGCCGGTGCGGTCCGTCACGGCATCGCCCGGGCGCTGACCGAGATCGACGCCGAGCTGCGCGGCGATCTCAAGCGGCGTGGCTTCCTCACCCGCGACGCTCGCGTCAAGGAGCGTCGCAAGGCGGGATTCAAGAAGGCCCGTAAGAAGCCACAGTTCTCCAAGCGCTGAGCTCCAAGCTCTGACGCGGCTGCAAATCTGCGCCTGGCGGCGTCCTCGGTCGCCTGGCTTGCTCACTTAGTAACTACTAAGCTCGCTTCACCAGGCTCCCTGCGTCCTTGCCAGGCTTGATTTTCGCTCGCCTCAGAGCTTGGACGGTGGAGGAATGGGTTCGCGATGCCGAAAAGAGGTTTTATGGCCACCCAGACCAGTAGACGACTCTTTGGCACCGACGGTGTGCGCGGCGAGGCCGGGACGTTTCTCAGCGCCGAGCTCGCCACCGCGCTGGGCCGGGCCACGACCGCTTCGCTGGAGGCGCAGCGACCGCAGGTGTTGATCGTTCGCGATACGCGTGAGTCGGGTCCGATGCTGGAGGCGGCACTGGCCGCCGGTGTCGCAGCCGCGGGCGGCGACGCGCTGCTTGGTGGCGTCCTGCCGACGCCGGCGGCGGCGATCTTGGTGAAGCGGCTTGGGCTCGACCTCGCTGCGGTTGTCTCCGCCTCCCACAACCCGTTCCACGACAACGGGATCAAGTTCTTCGATGGCCAGGGCACGAAGCTCGGTGACGAGATCGAGGCGCGGATCGAAGCGCTGATCGAGGAGCCACCGCCGAGCGGTGCGGTCGGCCGCGTGCGGGAGCTGAACGGTGGTCTCGAGGACTACCTGCGCGAGCTCGAGGCAGCCTTCCAGCTCGATCTCAGCGGCCGCCGCATCGTCCTCGACTGCGCCAACGGGGCCACCTACCGGGCGGCGCCGATGATCTTCGAACGGCTCGGCGCCGAGGTCGAGACGATCGGGATCGAGCCCGACGGCCGCAACATCAACGACGGCTGCGGATCAACCCATATGGAGCTGCTCTGCGAGCACGTTGTCGCCTCCAAGGCCGAGATCGGCTTCGCCTTCGACGGCGACGGCGACCGCGTTCTCGCCGCTGACGGCGGCGGCCGCGTCCACGACGGCGACGAGCTGATCGCGCTGGCGGCGCGGGGGAGGGCGGCTCGCGACGAGCTCGACGGCGGCGTCGTCGTTACCGTGATGACCAACTTCGGCTTCCACCGAGCGATGGAGGAGGCCGGGATCGATGTCGCGGTGACCAGGGTCGGCGACCGCTACGTGATCGACGAGATGCTGAAGCGAGACTGGCCGCTGGGGGGCGAGCAGTCCGGCCACATCATCGCCTCCGACTTCGTCGCCACCGGCGATGGCATCGCCGCGGCGCTGATGACCATGCGGGAGCTGGCCGGCGTGCGGCTGGCCGAGGCGGCGGCGATGGAGAAGCTGCCGCAGACCCTCGTCAACGTCAAGGTTGCCGATCGCGAGGCGATCGCCGACGCCGCCGTTGTCTGGGAGGCGGTCGAGCGCGAGAACGAGGCTCTCGAGGGCCGCGGCCGAGTGCTGCTGCGCCCCTCCGGAACCGAGCCCCTGGTCCGGGTGATGGTCGAGGCGCCTAGCGCCGAAGAGGCCGACGCCGTCTGCGAGCGTCTGGTCGGCCTCGTTCGCGACGAGCTCACCTGAGCGCCCGGGTCCGCGTGCCGTCTACCCTTACTCGCCTTCGATGTGCGGAATAGTCGGATACGTAGGCGGCCGTCCCTGCGAGGAGTTGCTGCTCTCGGGGCTGGAAAAGCTCGAATACCGTGGCTATGACTCAGCCGGGCTCTCGCTGCTCGACGACGGTGAGGTCGCCAGCGTGCACGCGGTCGGCAACCTCGCCAACCTCCGCGCCGCGGTCCAGAGCCGCAGCGAAAACGGCGCCGGCGAGCTGCCGCCAGCCGAGACCGGGATCGCCCATACCCGCTGGGCGACCCACGGCCGGGTAACCGAGGAGAACGCCCACCCGCACGACGACAGCTCCGGCAAGGTCCACATCGTTCTCAACGGGATCGTCGAGAACCACACCGAACTGCGCAAGCGCCTGCAGGAGGCCGGTGAGGTCTTCACCTCCGACACCGATGCCGAGGTCGTCGCCCACCTGATCGCCAGCCACTACGACGGCGATCTCGCCGCCGCGGTCCGCGCCTCCTACGCCGAGCTCGGTGGCCACTACGCCTTCGTTGCGATGCACGCCGATGAGCCGCAGCGCTTGCTCGGTGCCCGCAAGGAGTGCCCGCTCGTCGCTGGCATTGGCGAGGGTGAGACCTTCCTCGCCTCGGCGATCCCCGCCTTCCTTGCCGACACCCGCACCGCGATGCCGATCGAAAACGGCGAGATCGTCGAAATCGAAGTCGACGGCGTGCGGATCACCGACCCCGAGGGGGCGCCGATCGAGCGGGCGCCGGAAGAGATCACCTGGGACGCCGACGCCGCCGAGAAGGGCGGCTACGAGACCTTCATGCTGAAGGAGATCCACGAACAGGCCGACGCGATCGCCGAGACGATCACCGACCGCCTCCCCGGCGACGACGGTGTCGACCTCTCCGATGTCGAGCTCGATGACGAGTTCCTGCGCGACGTCCGCCGAATCGTGATCGTCGCCTGCGGCACCTCCTACCACGCCGGCCTTATCGGTCGCTACGCGATCGAGGAGTGGGCACGGGTCCCGGTCGAAATGGACATCGCTTCCGAGTACCGCTACCGCAACCCGGTGGTTGGTCCCGGCGACCTGGTGATCGGGATGACCCAGTCGGGCGAGACCGCCGACACGCTGGCGGCGATGCGCCTCGCCCGCGAGGCGGGGGCGAAGGTGCTGGCGATCACCAACATCATGGGCAGCCAGGCCACCCGCGACGCCGACGCCGTTCTCTACATCCGCGCCGGGATGGAGGTCAGCGTCGCCGCGACCAAGACCTTCGTCGCCCAGGCGGCGGCGATGTACCTGCTCGGCCTGCGGCTCGCCGAGCTGCGGGGAACCCTGCCGCCGGCGCGGATCGCTGAGCTGGTGGGGGAGCTGAAGGCGCTGCCGGCCAAGGTCGACGAGACGCTGGCGGGCACCGAGGAGGCGGTCAAGGCTGTTGCCGCCGCCCACTCGAGCCAGGACTTCTTCCTTTACCTCGGCCGCCATATCGGCCTCCCGGTCTGCCTCGAGGGTGCATTGAAGCTGAAGGAGATCTCCTACATCCCAACCGACGCCTACGCCGCCGGCGAGATGAAGCACGGGCCGATCGCATTGCTCGACGAGTCGACCCCGGTCGTCTGTGTCGTCACCGACAGCCCGGTGCTGGAGAAGGTTCTCTCCAACGTGGAGGAGGTACGCGCCCGCGGCGCCCAGACGATCGCGATCTCCACCGCCGGAAACGAGCGGGTCGGCGAAGTCGCCGACGAGACGATCGAGGTCGCCCGCACCGACTGGATCCTGCAGCCGATCGTCGCGGTCCTGCCGCTGCAGCTGCTTGCCTACGACATCGCCCGGGCTCGCGGCCTCAACGTCGACCAGCCCCGCAATCTGGCCAAGACCGTCACCGTCGAGTGAGGCGATCGTTAGAGTGACCCGCTTCGTGAGGATCCGCCTCGTATCGATGCTCATCGTCGCCGCCCTGGCGGCGCTCGTGGTCGCCGGCTGCGGTGGCGGCGGTGGATCGGGCGCCGATCCGGCCAGCGTCGCCCCGCCGAAGACGCCGTTCTACATCGAAGCGACGATCCAGCCTGACGCCGAAGCGAGCGAAAAGGTCAATGCGCTGGCCGAGCAAATCGCCGGCATCGAAAACGTCGGCGAGCTGATCGTCGAAGAACTCGAATCCTCTGACTCCGGCAGCCCGGTCGACTTCGAAAAGGAAGTCGAACCCTGGCTGGGCGAAAAGGCCGGCCTCTTCTTCGAAAGTTACGAAGGCGAAGACTTCAAGGACTACGGGATCGCGATCGAAACGACCGATTCCGGCGCGGCCCAGGAATTCATCGACAACCGGCCCAAATCCGACGACGGTTCGTTCGTCGGGATGATCGGCGATCTGCTCGTCATCGCGGAAAATGAAGCGGTTTTCAAGGCGGCCGAAAAAGCCGCCGAAGACGAATCGCTCGCCGACCAGGACAACTTCACGAGCACGATCGACCAGTCGCCGGATGGCAGTCTTGCCGACATCTACCTCGATATCGGCGGCCTGATCCAGCAGTCCGGCGGGGCGATCGACCCTGACGCGAAGCTCTTCCTCAAGAGCTCGGGCATCGACCCTGAAGGCGCGACCGCTCTCGCCAGCCTGGTGCCGGGGACCGACCAGATCGAGATCGACTTCGCGACCAACGTCAACGGCGACCGGCCCGTTCCCGGTGACGCCTCACAGCTCTTGGGCTCGTTGCCGGGCGGTTCCTTTGCCGCGCTCGCGAGCTCTGACTTCGGCAGCCAGCTGAGCGAATCGATCGACAGCATCGACGAACAGGGGATCCCCGGCGAACTTGAACCGGGCGAACTGAAGAAGGCGATGAAAGCGGCCGGGATCGATCTCGACAAGATCACCGCCTCGATCGGCGACGTCGGCATCTTCGCTCAGGGCAACACCGAGAACAACCTGACCGGCGCTGTCGTCCTGACGACGACCGACTCCAAGGAAGCGACCAATACCGTCTCCAACATCGGTTTGCTCTTGCGCGCCAGCGGGACGCCCGGCGTGACCGCGATCTCCGGCAAGGCGACCGGCTTCTCGGTCCGCGACAGCGACCTCGACAAGCCGCTGATCGTCGCCGCGCAGGGCAACCGGATCGCGATCTCCTACGGGCCCGCGGCCTCGGCCCAGGCGCTAACCGCCGAAGGTGGCGCGACGCTGGCCTCCAACCCGGAGTTCAAGGAAGCGAAGGCGTCGCTCGGCGAAACCGCGATGACCGCCTTCGTCGACGGGCCGGCGGCCTTGGCGCTCGCCTCGTCGTTGATCTCCGGCGATCAACGGGAAGGCTTCGAGGAGGCGAAGCCCTACCTCGAGAAGGTCGCCTTTGCCGCGATCGGCGCCGGTTCCTCCGGCGACCTAGCGACGGCGAAGATGATCATCGGCCTCACCAAGTAGGGGTCGCAATGGGTGTCGGCATCGACCTGCTCGAGATCGAGCGGATGGAGCGCGCGCTGGAGCGCCATCCGCGCCTGGCCGAGCGGATCTTCACCGACGACGAGCGCGAGTACGCAGCGGCGCGGGCGCGCCCCGGCCGCCACCTGGCGGCCCGCTTCGCGGCCAAGGAGGCGGTGGTCAAGGCGCTTGGCTTGCGGAGCGGCTTCAGCTTGCGCGAGATCGAGATCGTCGCCGGCGAACCGCCCACCGTTCGCCTCTCCGGCCGCGTCGCCGAAGCCGCCGAGGGCATGACGATTGAGATCTCGCTGACCCACTCTCGCGACAACGCCGCTGCAGTCGCCATCGTCACCCCAAGCGGTTGAGCTTTTGCCTCTATAGGGGGCATAACCTCTACCGCATCCATAATCTGGGCCGATGGAGTCGTGGCTGGAGCCTCTTTTCGACGCCGACGGGATCCGCGCCGTCGACCGCTGGGCGATCGAGGAGCAGGGAGTTCCCTCGCCGCAGCTGATGGAGGCGGCGGCCTCGGCCCTTGCTGAGGCCGTCGCCGGGCTCAGCCCGCAAGGGCCCGTACGGGTGGTGTGCGGGAAGGGCAACAACGGCGGCGATGGCGAGATCGCCGCTCGGCTGCTGGCCGGGATGGGTTTCGAAGTCGACGTTCTGAAGATCTTCGAGGAGGGAATGCCGGCCGACCTCGACGCCTGGCTGGCCGGCTCCGGCGCCGTGGTCGACGCGATCTTCGGTACCGGCTTCAGCGGAGCCCCGCGTGAACCCGCCGCCGCCGTGATCGAGGCGATCAACCGCTGCGGCTGCCCGGTCCTTGCCTGCGACATTGCCTCCGGCGTCGACGCCTCTAGCGGTGAAATCGTCGCCAGCGCGGTGGAGGCCGACCTTACGGTCAGCTTCCACGCCGCCAAGCTCGGTCAGCGGATTGCTCCCGGGAAGTGGCACAGCGGCGAGCTGCGCGTGGTCCCGATCGGGATTCCCGCCGGGGCGCCACCGCAACCGGCGGGGGGGACGATCGACCCGGCGGTGCTCGCCCTGTTGCCGCGCCGCGGCCCGCGCTCGACCAAGTTCAGCTCCGGCCAGGTGACGATCGCCGGCGGCTCCCGTGGTCTCACCGGCGCCGTGCGGCTGGCCTCGGTAGCGGCGATCCGGGCCGGTGCGGGCTACGCGACCGTCGCTGTCCCCGCCGACCTCCAGGACGTCTTTGCCGTTGGTCAGCCGGAGGTGATGTCGCGCGGCTGCCCCGGCGGCGACGGCTGTCTGGTCCCGGCCTCGGCCAAGGCGGTGCTCGGCGCCTTCGAGCGCGCCGCGGCCGGCGCCCTCGGACCCGGCCTCGGCCGCGACCCCGGTTCGATCGCGCTCGTGCGCGAGATCGTGACCGAGATCGCGGCGCCGCTGGTGATCGACGCCGACGGGCTCGGCGCCTTTGCCTGCAGCCTGGAGCTGATCGCCGCCCGCACGGCGCCGACGATCCTCACCCCGCACGCCGGCGAGCTCGGCCGACTGCTCGGCCGCGATTCCGAGGAGATCAACGCCCACCGGCTCGCCGCCGCTCGCGAGTCCGCGGCCGCCAGCGGCGCCGTCGTCGTCCTCAAGGGCGACGACACGATCGTCACCGACGGCGAACGGATCGCCGTCAACGCGATCTCCGCCCCCGGCCTGGCCACTGCGGGTAGCGGCGATGTCCTCTCGGGTGTGACTGCAGCGCTGCTGGCCCGTGGCCTCGAGCCTTTTGCGGCCGCATGCGCGGCGGTCCTCGCCCACGCGCGCGCGGGACGCGACGCCGCGACCCGGATCGGCAACGCCGAGTCGGTGATCGCCACCGACGTGATCGACTCGATCCCGCTTGGCCTGCGCGCCGCCGCCCCGGTCGAATAACCTCGCGACCCAGATGAAGACCGCCGCCGAGATCATGAACTCCGACGCGCCCAGCGTCTCGCCGAGCGACGAGGCGCGCACGGCGATCGACCTGTTGGCGAAGTCCGAGCTCGGCGCCGTCGCCGTTGTCGACGAGGACCGCAAGGTGGTCGGGATCGTCAGCGAGTCGGACCTGATCCTCAGCGACGAGGAGTCCGACCTGCACCTGCCGCACTACCTCAACATCATGGGCGGGGTCGTCTTCATCGGCTCGATGAAGGGGTTCGAGGAGCGGCTCGACAAAGCCTTCGCCACCGAAGTCTCCGACCTGATGACCGCGGATCCGATCGTCGCCCACACCTATGAGGCGGCCGATCGGGTGGCGAAGAAAATCGCCGACAAGCACCACAACCACCTCCCGGTGGTCGATGAGGACGGGCGCCTGGCGGGCATGGTCACCAGGGCCGACGCGCTCGCCGCCCTCGTCGACGACGAGTAGCGATGGAGCGGGCAGTCGCCCGGATCGACTTCGAGGCGATTCGTGCCAACTGCACGAGGCTGAAGCGGGCGCTGGGCGAGGGCAGCGAGCTCTGTGCCGTGGTCAAGGCCGGCGGCTACGGACATGGTGCCGACGACAGCGCCGCCGCTGCGATCGCCGGTGGTGCCACCCGTCTGGCGGTCGCGACCGCAGCTGAGGCCGAGGCGATCGGCCGCCGTTTCCCCCACCTGCCCTTGCTCACCATGGGAGCGCTGACGCCGGCGGAGGTCGACGTCGTGATCTCGGCCGGCTCGGAGGTTGCCCTCTGGCGCGAGGACTTCCGGCGAGCACTTGCCGACCGCGCCCGCGCCCATGGCCATCCGACCCGCGTCCACGTCAAGTACGACACCGGCATGGGGCGGCTGGGGAACACCAACCCCGACGAGGTGATGGCGCTGGTTCGCGCCTGCGACGACGATCCCAACCTCGAGCTGGCCGGCGTCTGGACTCATTTCGCCACCGCCGACGAACTTGACGATTCGGGCTTCTTCGAGGAGCAGCTCGGACGTTTCGAGGTGCTGGCGGCGGCGGTCAAGGCGGAGTTCCCGGGTGTTCTTGCGCACGCGGCGAACAGCGCCGCGGTGCTTCGCGAGCCCCGCTCGCACTTCGACATGGCCCGCTGCGGCGTCGCCATCTACGGCCTCGACCCGTTTCAGTCCGACCCGGTCGAGCAGGGCCTGGAGCCGGCACTCTCGTTGCGCTCCTACGTCGCCGATGTCAAGCGCTTTCCGGCCGGCACCAGCGCCGGCTACGGCCGCACCTGGACGGCGCCGACCGACACCTGGGTCGGTGTCGTCCCGCTTGGCTACGGCGATGGCGTCCGCCGGGCGCTCTCCAACAACGCCGAGGTGCTGGTCGCCGGGCGCCGCCGACCCCTGGTCGGGACCGTCTCGATGGACAACGTCACGGTCGATCTCGGTCCCGAGGGCGATGTTGAGCCGGGGGCGGAGGCGGTGCTGATCGGCGCCCAGGGCGAGGACCGGATCTTCGCCGAGGAGGTCGCGGCTCGTCTCGACACGATCAACTACGAGGTCACCTGCGCGATCTCGGCCCGGGTGCCGCGCCGGGCAGCATGACCGGCGACGGGCTGGCGAGCGCGCTCGGGGCGGCACCGCTGGTGGCAGCGGTGCGCCGTGCCCTCGGCGACGGCGACGCCTGGGTGGTCGGCGGCGCCGTCCGCGACGCCGCCCTCGGTCGCGAGGTGACCGACGTCGACCTCGCCGTCGCCGGCGACCCCGAGCCGGCGGCGCGGGCGATCGCCCGTGAGCTCGGCGAGCATCCCTTCGAGCTCTCGGCCGAGTTCGGGACCTGGCGCATCGCCGGTCCTGGGGGCAGCAACCAGGTCGACGTCACCACCCTGCGCGGCGACGGGATCGAGGCCGACCTCGCCGAGCGCGACTTCACGATCGGCGCCGTCGCCGTGCCGATCGCCGGCGGCGAGCCGCTCGACCCCTTCGGTGGCCTCGCCGATCTCGAGCGCCGGCTGCTGCGGGCGGTGGGGGAGACGAGTTTCGAATCCGACCCGTTGCGGCTGCTGCGGGCGGCGAGGCTGACCGCCGAGCTTGGACTCGAGATCGACGCTCAAACGGTCGCGCTTGCTCGCGCCGGCGCATCGCATGCCGCCGACCCCGCCGGCGAGCGCCAGCTGGCCGAGCTGCGGCAGCTGCTGGGCGGTCCCGACCCTCTCCGTGGCCTCGCCCTTCTTGACGAGCTCGATCTGACCGCGGTTGTGCTGCCCGAGGTCGAGGGCCTGCGCGGTGTCGAGCAAGGACCCAACCACCACCTCGACGTCCACGGCCACACCCTGGCGGTCCTCGAGCACACGCTTGAAGTCGAGTCCGACCTCGATCGGTTCGCGGGGGAGCGCGCGGGCGAGGTCGCGGCGCTGCTGGCGGAACCGCTTGCCGACGAGGTCAGCCGCGGGACCGCGCTTCGCTTCGGTGCTCTCTTCCACGACATCGGCAAGCCGGCGACGCGGGCCGAACGCGACGGCTTCGTCGGCTTCCGCGGCCACGACCTCGAGGGAGCGGAGATCATCGGCCGCATCTGCTCGCGGCTGCGCGCCAGCCGCCGGTTCACCCAGCACCTGAAGGGCTTGGCACTGCACCACCTGCGGCTCGGATTCATGATCCCGGAGGCACCGTTGCCACCGCGCCGGGTTCACGACTACCTGCGCGCGACCGAACCGGTTGGCGTCGACGTCACTCTGCTGACGATCGCCGACCGCCTCTCCGCCCGTGGCCACGGTCCGATTGCCAGCCCCGAGATGGTGGATGCGCATCTGAAGCTGGCGCGGGAGATGATCGCCGCCGGTCTCGACTGGCGTCGCCTGGGTCCGCCGGCGCCGCTCTTACGCGGCGACGAGCTCTCCTCCGAGCTTGGGATCGACGAAGGACCCCGGATCGGCGAGGCCCTTGCCGAGCTGGAGGCGGCCCAGTACGCGGGCGAGGTCAGCGACCGCGAGGAAGCCGTCGCGCACCTGCGCAACTGGGTGGCCTGGTCCGCGGAAGACGCCTGACCCGGGAAAAAACCTGCGTCAGGTACTGTTCTCCGCCGCATGGCCAAAGAGGAAAAGATCGAAATGGAGGGAGAGATCACCGAGGCTCTCCCCAACACGATGTTCCGGGTCAAACTGGACAACGGCCATGATGTGCTCGGTCACATCTCCGGCAAGATGCGCCGTCACTACATCCGCATCCTTCCCGGCGACCGGGTCAAGATCGAGCTTTCACCGTATGACCTGGATCGCGGTCGCATCACCTACCGCTACAAATAGCTCCAGGCGGCTGCAAACCGGCGCCTGCCGGTGTCCTCGCTCGCTCGCCTTCGGGTCACGCACTGGAGTGCGCTCCCCTCGTCTCGCTCCCTGCGTCCTTGGCACGCTTGGTTTTCGCCGCCTGGCAGGTCAGAGGTGACTTCGGAGCGCGCCCACGTCTGGCGCCGCCAGCTCGGCGACCAGTGCTGACCAGGCGAAGTCCTTGGCACCCTGGCCCTTGCCGGTGTGCGGGTCGTAGTACTCGCGTAGACCTTCGCGGGCGGCGGCGCTGAGGACGCCGTCGGCGAGGTGCCGCGCCTCGTCCTCGTAGCCGAGGCGGCGCAGCCCGAGCCAGACCATCCAGGCTGAGTTGACCCAGGTCGGGCCGCGCCAGTAGCGGCGAATCAGCCCGCGGCCACCGTCGGGCTCGAAGCTCGGCTCCGAGGTGGCGACCGACGGCGGCGCCACCGGGGTCAGGAACTCGGCCGCGTTCAGCAGGTGCTCCTCGATCAGACGTCGGCCGATCTCCTCCGGCAGGTCGGGCAAGGCCAGCGGTGCCAGCGAGTCCCAGGTGATCACACTCGGTCGTAACCCGCCCGGCTGCGCCTCGTCGATGAAGAGGCCTCGGCGCTCGTCCCAGAGCCGTGCGACCAGCGCCGGCGTCGCCGAGGGCCGCCCCAGCGCCTGCAACGAGAGCGACCAGAAGGTATTGACGAGCGTCTCGCAGACGACCGGCCCGCCGGCGTCGCGGACGCGGCGGGCGTCGAAGCCGAGCTGGCGGTTGCGCCGGACCAGCAGGGGGAAGCCGGCACCGTGGGCACGCCGGCCCCAGGCCGGCTCGAACTTGGGGCGAGGCGTCGAGGCCGGACTCGTCTGGCTGCACAATCCAGAGCAGCCCGTCGCCCTCGAGGTCGCGGTTGGCGGCGAGCCAGTCCACCTGTTTCGCGATTCGCGGCTCCTCGGCGGGGTCGCCGACGGCGATCCGCCAGGCCCAGGCCAGGAGCGGTGGCTGGATCGTCTCCGTCTGCAGGGCGCCGCGTGAGGCGACGTTGTAGAAGGCGAGCCGCAGCAGCGAGACCGGCCGGTCCCAGAAGATCGTGTGGCCGATGAAGCCGTCTTCGCGCTGCACCGCCAGCAGGCTCTCCAGCTCCGCCCGCGAGCGCGCTGGGTCGAAGCGGCGCCAGACGATCGCGGCGAAGCAGGAGTCCCAGTACCACTGCCAGGGATAGCGGCCGGGGCTGGGACGGGTGTAGCGGTAGCGGAAGCCGTCGCGCTCGCCCTCGAGCCAGTTCCAGCCCAGCACCCGCTCGGCCAGCTCCAGCGCCGCCGGTCCCGCCGGTCCCGGCCTCTCGGTCGTGCTCATACCGCCGTGCGGCGCATTTGGCGCAGGGCGAGGAAGCCGAGCACGGCCAGCATCCCCACCAGCGCCAGCAGCCCGGGCCAGGTTTCGGCCCAGGTGACGCTGCCGACGAAGCCCTGTCGCGCCGCTTCGACCACGTCGGTGACAGGGTTAACTTCAGCGATCTTCTGCAGCCAGCCGCTCAGCAGCGCCAGCGGCGCGTAGGCGGTAGTGGTCAGGATCAGCGCCATCATTCCCGCCTGCATCAGCGGCGCCGCTGACTGGCTCTTGAAGCGCAGCGCCAGGAACGATCCCCAGCAGGCGGCGACGGCGGCCATCGCGGCGACCATGAAGTAACAGATGACGAGCCCGTCGACGCCGGGGAAGCCGGCACCGAGGATCAGGGCGATGACGAGCACGAAGGTGGCCGGGATCAGCGCCCGGGCGCTGGCTGCCAGCACCGTGCCGGCGAGCAGGACCCAGCGCGGGGCGGGGGAGACGAGGAGGCGGTCGAGCCAGCCGGCTTCGATGTCGCGGGCGAGGTTGACGCCGGCGGCGGCGCCGGTAAAGCCTGCCCCCTGCAGCATGCTGATCGGAACGATGAAGGCCTCGTAGCTGCCGGTGCTGAAGCCGCGCAGCTGGGTCAGGGCGCCAAAGACCCCATTGAGTCCGAGGAAGAAGATCGTCGGCGCCAGCACCCCCGGGATCGCCGCCCCAGGCACGCGCAGAAGCTCGTTCTTGGCCCGCGCCATCAAGGCCGCGATCGTGGCCAGGTTCGCGCGCCAGGCCGGCAGCTCGATCGGAGCCGCCGCTGCCGGGATGCTCGTCGCCTCCATCAGCCGACCTTCAGACGGTGCCGCAGGGCGCGGTCTGAGAGCAGCAGGCCGAGGACGACGATGCCGATGATCGCCAGCACCGCGTCGAGCGTGTCGGAGGCGTCGATGCCGGAGATCATCGGCTCGCGGATCCCTTCGACGATGAAGCTGAGCGGGTTGTACTGGGCGATCGTCTTCGCCGGCTCGATCATCAGTTCCTGGGGGAAGAAGGCGGAGGAGAGGAAGAGGACGACGAGGACCAGCGGGAACAGGCCCTGGACGACGGAGGCGCTGCCGGTCCGCAAGGCGATTGCGGCGCCGATCCCGCCGACCGCGAGCGCCGCGGCGGTGACGAGGAAGATCGCCAGCAGCGCTCCGGCGACGCCGGCCTCGATCGGGGCGCCGAAGATCACCCCGATCGCGAGGAACCAGAGGGCGGCGAAGAGGCCGAGCGCCGCGGTCCCGGCGAGGCGGCCGAGGACGATCGCGAAGCGTGGGATCGGGGCCGAGAAGAGACGGTCGGTGAAGCCCATCTCGATGTCGACAGCAAGCGCGATGCCGCCGCTGTTGCCGGCCAACATCAGCGCCTGCATCATCGCCCCGGCGAGCATGAACTGAAGGAAGCTCTCGACCGGAGGGAAGCCCGGCAGGTTGATGGCAGCGCTGGCGCCGCCGGTCTGGATCGCCAGCAGCACGGTTGGGAAGACGATGATCGGCGCGATCAGCTGCGGGCGGCGGAAGGTCTGGCGTACCGAGCGCATGCCCAGCGCCCGGACCACGCGGGCGTTGACGGCGAGCGCGCTCACGCGTCCACCGGTGCGGCCTCGGCGTTTTCCTCGCTCTCCTCCTCGAGGTGGTAGCCGGTCTTGGCGACGAAGACGTCGTCGAGGGTCGGTCTGACCAGCTCCAGCGACTCGACCACAATCCCGGCCTCGTCGAGGGCGCGGACGACGCGGGGAATGTCGGCCGCCCCGTTCGCCGCTTCGACCTCGACGCATTTGCCGTCCTTGGGCGGCAGCAGCTTGCCGAGCGGCGCCAGAACCGCCTCCGCCTCGGGCACCGCTCCGTCGGCCAGGTGCAGCTGGATATGGGGGTGGCCGATTTCCGCCTTCAGCGACTCCGGCGTGCCGCCGGCGACGATCTGGCCGGAGTCGATGATCGCGACGTCGTCGGCCAGCTGGTCGGCCTCCTCGAGGTACTGGGTGGTGAGGAAGACGGTGGTGCCGTCGTCGTTCAGCGCCCGCACCTCCTCCCAGATCGTCTTGCGGCTGACGGGATCCAGTCCGGTGGTCGGCTCGTCGAGGAACAGCACCCGCGGTTCGTGGACGAGGGCGGCAGCGAGGTCGAGCCGGCGCTGCATCCCGCCCGAGTAGGTGCCGACGCGGCGGTCGGCGGCGGCGGCGAGGTCGACCCGCTCGAGCAGGTCATCGGCGCGGCGGCGGCCCTCGGCGGTCGGTAGTCCCTGCAGCGTCGCCTGCAGCCGGATCAGCTCGCGGCCGGTCATCAGCGGGTCGAGCGCCGCTTCCTGCAGGGCGACGCCGATCGAGGCCCGCACCGCCCGCGCCTCCTTGACGACGTCGTGCCCGGCGACGGTCGCGCTGCCGCCGGTCGGCAGCAGCAGCGTCGTCAGCATCCGCACGGTCGTCGTCTTGCCGGCCCCGTTGGGACCGAGGAAGGCATAGATTTCTCCCTCCTCGACGGCGAGGTCGATGCCCTGGACGGCTTGCACCTCGCCGAAGGCGCGCTCCAGCCCGGCGGCGACGATCGCGTCGGCCACGCTAAGCCTCCGTCGTCTCGGGGGCGGGCTGTGCCAACGGCGGCAGCGCGTCGACCCAGCGGCGCCCGTTGGCCCGCTCCAATGCCTCGGCCGCGTCGAGCAGGAGCTCGTCGCCTCCCCAGGCGCCCTGCAGTTGCAGGGAGATCGGGAGGCCGCCCGAGAGCCCGACCGGGACGCTGATCGCAGGTGCACCGGTGAGGTTGGCGAGGGCCGCGCCGCGCACATTGGCCTGGTCGGCGCTGAGGGTTCCGGAGGGTAGCTCGACCAGGGGCGCGGCCAGCGGCGGCGCCACCGCCGGCACCGTCGGCCAGGCGATCACGTCGACGCCGTCGAGGGCGGCGGCGAGGCGGCGGCGCATCAGGGTGCGAACGCTGTGCGCCTTGACGCTCGCCGCGGCCGGCAGCAGCATCCGGTACTTGAGCAGGCCGCGGCCGATCGGGCTCAGCTCTGGGCTGAGCGAGTTGAGCCGGCTCGGGTGCAGGCCGGCGAGGCCCTCGGTATTGGCGATCAGGACCGTCGCCAGCGCCGCCGCCTCGAGCTCCGCCAGCTCGACCTCGACCAAAGTGCCGCCGGTCTCCTCGCGCAGGGCGGTGATTGCCGCCTCGCAGGCGTCGCGAACCTCGGGGGCGACGTCGTCGGTGACGGTGTCGCGGATGATCCCGATCCGCAGCCCCGCCGCATCGCCGCCGGCAAGCTCCTCGCCGAACAGGGCGGAGCCGAGCAAGCGGCAGTCGGCGGCGTCGGCGCAGAGCGGCCCAGAGACGATCGTGGTCGAGACCGCGGCCATGTGGTGACCCGCCATCGTCGAGCGGCCGAAGGTCGGCTTCAGGCCGGTGAGCCCGCAGTAGGCGGCCGGGTAGCGGATCGAGCCGATCCCGTCGGCGCCGACCGCGCCGGCGACCAGGCGGGCGGAGACCGCGGCCGCTGGGCCGCTGGAGGAGCCGCCGGGGCAACGCTCGGTGTCCCACGGGTTGCAGGCCGGGCCGTAGACGGAGATCGCGCCGGTGCTGCCGGAGCCAAGCTCGTGCATGTTGCCGACGCCGACGATGACCGCGCCGGCGTCGCGCAGCGCCCGGTAGGGCCCCGACTCACCGGGCGCGGTCGGGGTCGGCATTGCGGCGGCGCCGAAGCGCTGGGCACGCCAGGGCAGCGGCCACTCGTCCTTGATCACGACCGGGACGCCGTGCAGCGGACCCTCGGGAGCGGCGGCGAGCATCTCGCCTGAGCGCTCGGGGAAGGTCGCGATGACGGCGTTGATCGCCGGGTTGCGCTGCTCGATTCGCGCCAGCGCCGCGTCCAGCAGCGCCGTCGGGTCGACTTCGCCGACGGCGACCGCGGCGGCCTGCCCGCGCAGCGGCAGATCGAGCACGGTCTCGGCGCTCATGGCGCCAGCGGGGCTTGGGAGAGGTCCGGATTGCGCTCGGGCGCCACGGCGCTGGTGTCAAGCTCCAGCAGAGCGAGGATCGGCGGCCAGAACATCGCGTGGGCGGCTCCCATTACAGCCAGCTCGATCTCGTCCGCCTCAATGCCGAAGGAGGCGAGGCCCGCCGGAATGAAGCCATCTGAGCCGTTTGCAGCCTCCATCTGCGCTCGCAACCCTACAGCCAGCATCTGGCCGTGATCGTGCAAGCGTCACCGACGGCCCGCATTCTCCCGCCGCGGTCGCCACAATCCCGGCGCAACTGGGGTTCCGGCCCCGTGTTGCTTGGTTTCGATGCCACTAGCCGAGAGAAACAGCCGCTCCCGCCGCGCCTGGACGTCAATCGCCGGCGCCACCTGCCTGCTGGCGGCGCTGATCGCGTTCGCCGCGCCGCGGGATGCCGACTCGGCGCCGTTGCAGGTCGTCGTCCTCGGCCAGACCGCGGAAACGCCGCCCGCCTCCTGCCCGGGCAAGATCGTCAACAACGTCGAGATCACGCCCTGCCGCGTCGAGGGCCACGTCTCCGGCTTCCAAGCGATTGCCGACGGCGTCGTCAAACCGTACGAGGCCCCGTTCGAAGGCAAAATCGTCGCCTGGTCGATCACGCTCGCCAAGCCCTCGACCAAGGAAACCGACACCACCACCAACGAGGTCGGCTTCTTCAACGAATTCCTCGGCCAGCCCTCGGAGGCGCGGATCGGGATCCTGCGCCCGGTCGAAGGCTCGAGCCCGCCGAAATACACGCTCGTCCGCCAGAGCCCGCTCGAGGTCCTCAACCCCTACTTCGGCAGCACCCCGGTCTTCGCCCTCGACCACCCGCTGACCGTGCTCAAAGGCCAGGTCGTCGCCCTGACGATCCCGACCTGGGCCCCGATGTTCGCCTTCAACGTCTCCGCCGAAAACACCTGGCGCGGCAGCCGCGCCCCCGAACACTGCGCCTCCAAGGAAGACATCCAGGGCGGCCACCCTCAACAGGGGGTCGGCAAAACCAAGACCTACGGCTGCTACTACTCCAACGCCCGCCTGCTCTACACGGCGACGTTGGTCAAAAAACCGTAGCTCTTTCGCACTGAAGTTCTGACGAGGCGCGCGCCTCGCGTACGCCTTCGCTCGGCAGGCTCGGAGGCGTGCCAGCTCTTGCAGCAATGCTCTTGGTTGTCGTGGCTTCTATCTTGCCTGAGGCCGAAAGCCCGCTTCCAGATCGGATCGGCCCGGCTGACCTGATCGAGTGGGCCGGAGCCGGTGCGGCGGTCGGCGGAATCATCTCCTTCAGGTCCTCGGCTCCTAAGCGCGATCGTGCAATCGGCTGGGGTGGACTGACGGGCTTTGTGGCCGCAGTCACCCTCTATGTCGTCGCGCTGGTCGCTCGGGTACTCTTTGGCTCATGAAAGCTTTTGTCCGAGACGACGATGAGGGGAGCCTGGACAGAAATGACAGGATCCTGATCGCGCTAGTCGTCATGCCTGCGGTTATCGCCCTGGAGATTGGTAAGCAGATGTACGGGGAAGCCGCCTACCTCGTGTTTTACGCCGTGCTTGCCGTCCTCTTTGTCTTGCAGAAGGCCCGGCAACACCGGGATGAGCAAGCTAGAGAGCGCTCTGGCGCAGCCCGCAGTACGGGCAGTCGCTGACGTCCAGCCCGATCAGCTGGTCGCAGCGGCGGCAGGCGCGGAGGTTCGCCGGGGTACGGGGGAGAGAAGAGACCGAGGGGGCGAGCGGCAGGACCATCGCTACCGGAGCCATCTCCTCGCCGGTCTCGCGGTCGACGTAGACCTGGCCCGGCTCGGCGTGGGCAATCGCCTCGCGGCCGGAGGCCGGGGCACGCATCCTGTACAGCTGCTTCGCGTTCTTCATCGCCGCCAAGACTATTAGCTTGGGCGGCAGATGAAGGTCTTGATCTTCCACGGCTATCTGCTGCGCGGCACCGGCAGCAACATCTACAACGCCAACCTGGCGCGGGCGCTGGCCCGGCTCGGGCACGAGGTCCATCTGCTCTGTCAGGACCGCGAAGTCGAGATCGAGGGCGTCCAGATCCACAACCCCGACATCCACGGCCTGCTGCCGGTCTACGTCAAAGATCCCTACGAGGGCTTCGAGGTCAAGGCCTTCCCGGAGATGAGCGACGCGGAGCTCGATCGCTACCTCGACGCCAACGTCGCCGCTGTGCGCGAGGTCGCCGCGATCGCCGGCGGCATCGACGTCGCCCTCGCCAACCACCTGGTGATGGGACCGGCGATCCTCGCCCGCGCCGACGTCGCTCCCTATGCGGCCAAGATCCACGGCTCCGCCCTCGAGTACACGGTCAAACCGCACCCGGACCGCTTCCTGCCCTACGCCTATGAGGGGATGGCGGCGGCGAACGGCGTCCTCGTCGGTTCCCTGCACACGGGAGAGTCGCTCTGGGCGGCGCTCCCCGATCTCCCAGATCTGAAAGAGAAGACGCGCCTCGGCCCCCCCGGTGTGGACATCGACGAGTTCCGCCCCCACGGCTTGCGCGAGCCGCTGGTCGCCTTCGTCGGCAAGCTGATCGTCTCCAAGGGCGTCGACCTGCTGCTGGCGGCCTGGCCCCTCGTCCACTCCGAGCACCCGGAGGTGCGACTCGAGATCGCCGGCTTCGGCGAGTACGAGGACGGGCTGCGGCGCCTGCAGGGCGCGCTCGCCCGCGGCGAACTCGACGACGCCCGCGAGGTGGCGCGGCTCGGTCGTGGGCTTGAGGGGGGCGAGCCCGCGCCGCTGAAGATCCTCTCGGCCTTCCTCGCCGACCCGCCGCCGGGGTACGCCGAGATGGCGCGGGCCGCCGCCGGCTCGGTCGAGCTGGTCGGACGGCTCGAGCACGACCAGGTCGCCGAGCTGTTCCCGCGGGCCGAGGTCTCGGTGATGCCGAGCACCTTCCCGGAGGCCTTCGGGATGGTTGCGGTTGAGGCTGCGGCCTGTGGCTCCCTGCCGCTCTCGGCCGGACACTCGGGGATGCTCGAGGTCTCGCGCCAGCTCGCCGCGGCGCTGCCCGCAAACATCGCCGAGCTGCTCTCGTTCCCAGTCAAGCCCGGCGCGGTCGAGGCGATCGCCGCTCGTCTGGGCGGTTGGTTGGACCTGCCCGAGAGCGAGCGCGCCGCCGCCCGCGAGACCCTGATTGAGACGGTTGGCCGGCTCTGGAGCTGGGAGGGCGTCGCCCGTGGCGTCCTCGCCGCGGCCGCTGGCGAGCTGGACGAGTTGCCGCGCCCCGAGTAGCTCCGCCGGAGCTAGTTGTCCTACCCACAGACGTTGTGAACGCGACTGATCGGGGGCCGGTCTCCCAATGAGCTGTGTGGGCGACGCCGGTTGTAGTAGCGC
>DATIPH010000014.1:0-379106 GCA_035472275.1 Solirubrobacterales bacterium | reverse complement strand
GGTTCCTCGACCGGCTGACGCTCGACGACGCCGGGGGCTTTGAACTCGGCCGGACGGGTCTCGGTGGTGGCGACCTCGCCGCGGTTGTCGAGCGGGCGGCCGAGCGGGTCGACCATCCGGCCGAGCAGCGCCTCGCCGACCGGGATCTCGAGCAGGTGCCCGGTCCGCTTGACCGTGTCGCCCTCGACGATGTGTTCCCACGCGCCGAACAGCACGGCACCGACGTTGTCGGCCTCGAGGTTCAGCGCCAGGCCGGTGACGCCGTGCGGCAGCTCGAGCATCTCCAGCGCCATGCAGTTGTCGAGGCCGTGGATGCGGGCGATGCCGTCGGCCACGGAGAGAACGGTGCCGACCTCGGTCAGGTCGGCCGAGTCGGTCTCGAGACCCTCGATCCGCTCTCGCAGGATGCTTGCGATCTCGTCTGGCTTGATCTCCATCGGGTGCTCGTTCCTCCTTACGCCGCGGTGGCGACGGTCTTTCGAAGTTTCTCCAGGCGACTGCGGATGCTCGCGTCAAGAACCATGTTTCCGACCTGCAGGACGATGCCGCCGAGGATGCCGTCATCGACGCGACTCGACAGCTCGACCGCCTCGCCGGTCTGGCGTTCGACCTCTTGGCCGATTTTCTGAACGACGGCTTCGTCGAGCTCGACAGCGCTGACGACGGTGACGTCGAGGCGGCGGTTCTCCTTCTTCCAGAGCTCGTCGAGCTCGCGGCGGATGCGGAAGATTTCCGGCATCCGGTGCTTCTCGACCAGCAGCTCGAGGAAATTCATCAGCTCCGGCTCGGCGTCGGTGATCGCCCGCGCCAGCCCCTCCCGCTTGTCCGCCGAGGAGAGGTAGGGACTGAAAAGGAAGACCTGCAGCTCACGGTTGCGGTCGACCGCGTCGGTGAACTGGCCGAGCTGCGACTGCAGCGAGTCGAGCTTGCCTTTGTCCTTCCCGGCCTCGAACAGGGCCTCGGCGTATACGCGGGCGGCCTCGGGCATCGGCTAGTTGTTCTCCGATCCCGACAGCGTCGAGAAATCGACCTCGGCCAACGCCTCCTCGACGAGCCGTTTCTGGTCGTCGGCGGAGAGGGTCTTGCGGGTGACTTTCTCGGTCGCGAGCACGGTCAGATCGGCGACCTCGGTACGGATCTGCTCGAGCGAGCGCCGGGTCTCCGCTTCGATGTCGCGCTTGGCCTGGGAGACCAGCTCCTCGCGTTTCTCCTTGCCCGCTGCAGTCGCCTCCGCCTCAGCGGTTTCGCCCGCTTTGCGAGCCCGGGCCATGATGTCGTCGGCCTGCTCGCGGGCCTCGGCCAGACGGCCGCGGTACTCCTCGAGCAGTTCGTCGGATTCCTTGCGCTGGCGCTCGGCGGTGTCGAGCGACTCGGCGATCGTCTTCGCCCGTCTGTCCAGTGCCTCCTGGATTTTCGGGAAGGCGACCTTGCTCAGAACCCACATCGTGAACAGGAACAGCACCAGGGTCCAGATCATCAGCCCGAGACCGGGCGAGACGAGGAAGCTGCCGCCTTCTTCCTCTCCTCCGGACTCGGTGGCGAGGACCAGCGTGGATATGAGCCCGACGGGATCCATCGACCTAGAGGAAGAAGGCGATCAGGCCGAAGATGAAGGTGTAGAAGGCGACGGCCTCGGTCAGCGCGAAGCCGAGCCAGCGGATGCTCTGGAGCTCGTCTTTCATCTCGGGCTGGCGGGCGACCGACTCGATCTCCTTACCGAAGATGAAGCCGATGCCGATACCGGCGCCGATCGAGCCGAGCCCGGCACCGACGCCGAGGGCGACCGCCTTACCGGCAGCTTCCACGCCTTCGTCGGAGACGGCGGCGACGACAGGGGACAGGTCCATGGAAAAAGTGCTCCTTTTCTAGTGACTGGCGGAGGTGGCTCCGCCGAGGTAGATAGCGGTGAGGATCGAGAAGATGAACGCCTGCAGGGTCGCGATAAGGCCGACCTCGAGGATGAAGAAGAAGAAGGCAAGCGGGAAGGTGAGGGCGCCGAGGGCGGCGATCCCGAGCAGGACCGCGAGCCCGCCACCCATGAACAGCAGCAGCAGGTGGCCGGCGAGAATATTGGCGAAAAGTCGGACGGAGAGCGAGATCAGGCGGGCGAAGTGGGAGATCGCCTCGATCACGAAGATGAAGCCCTTGGCGACCGGGTTCATGTCCTCGAGGCCGGGGGGCAGCCAGCTTGCCAGGTACTTGAACAGGCCCTTAGCGCGGACACCTTCGACGTGGTAACTGAGCCAGACGACGAGCGTCAGGACCAGGGGGATCGAGAGGTTCGCGGTCGCAGCGTAGATCGCGAAGGAGGGGATTTCGACGCCGAAGATGTTGATCGTGTGCTCGGTGTTGGTCGGCAGCGGGATGAAGCCGATCATGTTTGAGAACCAGATCCAGAAGAAGAGCGCGGCGAGGAAGGGGAACCAGCGGGCGGCCATGCGGGGCTCGAGATTGGGGCCGGCGATCGTGTTCTTGGTCATGTCGTAGGCGACCTCGATCGCGGTCTGGACCCGGTTCGGCTTCTGCTGCATCCGTTTCGAGATCCAGAGCATCGTCCCGATCGTCAAGCCGCTGGCGAGGAGCAGATAAACGACAGCCTTGTTGATGCTGAGGTCGACGCCGCCGATGTGGATCCCGATCCACTCTTCGAGCTTGAACTCGTTCTGCGGCTTGAAGGCTTCGTTTTTGCCGTCGCTGCCAAAAATCAGGAACAGCAGGATCGCGATCCCGAAGTAAACGCCAAGCCCGATCAAGACTTTGGCTTTGGTGCTGAGCCCTCCGGTCTTTGCGGCGCCGATGGGCGCCTCAACCGCTGCGCTGTCGGCGCTCACGCGACCCCCTGCCCCTCGGGCTCACCGAAGAGGTGGGCCAGGCCCTGCGCCGCAAAGGAGACGGTGAAGAGGATGAGGACGAGGATCGCGGCGGAGAGTCCCGCTTCGCGGTCGGAGAGGCCGACGAGCAGCACCGCGGTCGCCATCAGCCAGACGCGGCCGAGGGTGGTGGCGGCGACGATCCCCATCGCCTTCTGCCGGTTGCCGGCCTGGAGCTCCTCGTTTGCCCGCCGCGTGGCGAAAATCTGGACACCGCGCTGGATCAGCCAGCAGCCGGCCGCAACCACGTACCCCAGAAGCGGAAATCCGCCCAATAGGAAAACAACCAGCCCGGCGGCCAGCAGTAGTAGGTCGACGTACTTGGGAGGAGACATAAATGTGCCCGTCTCGGGGGCGAGCGGGCGGAGAGCGACTATATCCGAACCGGCGGATTTTTGGCTTTAGGAAGCCACTTCGTGAGGGTTGTCACTACCCTCGATTTGGGGAATCCGACTATCCCTCCGGATTATCGATCTCGATCGCTTCGAATTCTCCGGTCTCCGGATTGAGGCGACCACGGCGCAGCTTGAGGATCTCCAACACGTAGACGATGTAGACGCTGAAGACGAGCGCGGCGAGGATCAGGGCCGCCATCACGATCGTCCAGAAGGCGTCGAAATGGCCGTGGTTGTCGCTGTAGGGGACGAAGCGAAGGGCGAGGGCGAGGGCCGCCATCACCAGGGTCCAGGCGTAGAGATAGGCGACCGTTCGGCGCTGGGAGAAGCCGATGTTGGCCATCCGGTGATGGAAGTGCCAGCTGTCGGCCTGGTAGATCGGCTGCCGGTATTTGAGCCGTTTGGCGACGACGAAGCCGGTGTCGAGGATCGGCACCGCAAGCACGACCAACGGGAAGGCGAGGGCAATCACCGCGTTGGTCTTCAGCGCTCCCTGCACCGAGGCGGTCGCCAGCAGGTAGCCGAGCAGGTTGGAGCCGGTGTCCCCCATGAAGCTGGAGGCTGGCGGGAAGCCGTGGCGGAGGAAGCCGAGGGCGGCGCCGGCGGTCAACGCCGCCAGCACGCCGGCGGCGTTGCGTTCAAGCGAGAGGGCGATCGTCGCCAGGGTGACCGCGGCGATCAGGCAGACACCGGCGGCGAGGCCGTCGACGCCGTCGAGAAAGTTGATCACGTTGACGACGGCGACGATCCCGAGCACGGTCAGCGGGTAGCCGGCCCAGCCGAGGTCGATGCCACCGAGGAAGGGCAGCGTCGGGTTCTCGACCCGCACCCCGGCGAGGACCGGGATCGTCGCCGCGGCGATCTGGCCGAGCAGCTTCGGGAGCGCCGGCAGGCCGCGGATGTCGTCGACGACGCCGACCGCGGCGATCGCGATCGCGCCGATCAGGATCCAGCGGCTCTGGCTGTCGCCGGGCAGCCAGATCCAGCCGGTGAGCTCGACCGCGACGAGGATCGCCAGTCCCGAGAGCCGCGGCATCGGCTTGTCGTGTAGGCCGCGCTCCTTCGGGAGGTCGATCGCGCCGACCCGGAAGGCGAGCTTCTCCGCGTACGGGACCAGCAGCCAGGCCACCGCCGCGGCGGCGATGAAGGCGAGGACGGCGTCGGTGGTCGTCGGGCCCATGCGCGCAAGCCCAGAGGGAATTCGGGCTGAGTCAGGCTACTGAGGGCCGTCCGGGAATTCTGGGCGGCCAGCCTTAGCTGGGTCGGCGGCGGCCAGCACGCCCTCAACCAGGACCTCGGGATCGCGCCGGTGGAGGACGCCGATCGGGGTCGTGCGCTTGCTGAAGTCGAGGGAAGCGGGGTCGGTGAGCACGTGCAGGCGGCCTTCGGAGATCAGCGCCTCGTCGACCCCGCCCATGCGACCGCTGAAGGTGGTGAAGACGGGGGTGCCGAGGGCGACCGCCTCGCGATTCATCGTCCCGCCGGCGCTGACCACGAGGTCGGCGAAGGCGATCAGGCTTTGGGCGTCGATCGCCCGCTCGGGCACGATCAGGTTGGGGGCGCGCAGCGCTCGCGCGGCCTCCCCTTGCTGCTCGGTGCGGGGGATCAGCACCGCCTGCGCGTCCGGCGCCGCCATCAGGCGCTGCACGGTCTGCGCATAGACGTCGTTGGGCGCGTGGTACTCGGAGGTCTCCGGCGGCGGCCGCAGGACGACGAGCACCTTCCCGCGGTCAAGGCCGAGCTCGCCGAGGACGGCCGGGTCGGCCTCGAAGTCGGCCAGGTAATACTCCTCCTTGAGGCCGGGGAAGCGAACCAGCTTGCGCTCACGGGCGCCGATCTTGCGCATCCGCTCGACCGGGATCGTGTCTGGGACCAGCACCCGCCGCGCCTGGCGGAAGGCGATCTGGCGCTGGATGCCGCCGAACTCGTAGTCCTGCATCTGTGCAGACGCCATCCGGAAGGAGGCGGCGACAACGGCGAGGTCGACCGAGCCGTGGCCGAGGGCGAGCTGGGGGCGGCGCTGCCAGACCACCTTCGCGAGGCGGGCGGAGCGGCCACCGAGCGCCCGTACCTTGCCCAACCGCGAGCCGCCACCGTGCTCACCGACGGTGGTGTAGGGCAGGCCGAGGCGGTCGAGCACCCCCAGCGTCTGCCCGTACTCGCGAGCGGTGATGAAGACCTCGTGCCCCTGGGCCTCGAGACGCTCGATGATCGGGCGCAGGACCAGCGGGTGGGCGGCGGCGGTGCAATCAACCCATACGAGCATCGGCGCCGACCCTACCGGCGAGGACTCAGACCGAGGCGGGAGTCAACTGCGGGTACAGCGGATAGCGATCCATCAGGGCGCCCATCCGGGAGGAAAGGTCGTCCTTCTCGGTCTCGAAGCCGTCGCCGAGGGCGGCTGCGATCACGGCGGCGATCTCGGTCATGTCCTCCTCGACCATGCCGCGGGTGGTCAGCGCCGGGGTCCCGATCCGCAGCCCCGAGGGGTTCATCGGCGGCCGCGGGTCGAACGGGATCGCGTTGCGGTTGACGGTGATCCCGATCTCCGCGAGGCGGTCCTCGGCGGTCTGGCCATCGAGCCCGGTCGGGGTCAGGTCGACAAGCACGAGGTGGACGTCGGTGCCGCCGGTGAGAACGGGGACGCCGTCGGCTTCGAGGCCGGCGGCGAGGGCCCGGGCGTTGGCGATCGTCTGCCGCTGGCGCTCGCGGAAAGGCTCAGAGGCGGCGATTCCCAGAGCAACCGCCTTGGCGGCGATCGTGTGCATCAGCGGCCCGCCCTGCTGGCCGGGGAAGACCGCTTTGTCGACAGCTTTTGCATGCTCCTCGCGGCTGAGGATCATGCCGCTACGGGGGCCGCAGAGGGTCTTGTGGATCGTCGTCGTGACGACATCGGCGTACGGGACCGGGTTCGGATGCTCGCCGGCGGCGACGAGACCGGCGAAATGGGCCATGTCGACCATCAGCTTGGCGTCGACCGAGTCGGCGATCTCGCGGAAGGCAGCAAAGTCGAGCTGGCGCGGGTACGCCGACCAGCCGGCGACGATCAGTGCCGGCTTGTGCTCGGCGGCCAGCTGCGCGACCTCGTCCATGTCGACCCGCATGTCATCACGCCTGACGTGGTAGGGAACCGGGTTGTAGAGCGTGCCGGAGACGTTGATTTTCATCCCGTGGCTGAGGTGGCCGCCGTGATCGAGCGCCATTCCGAGAAAGGTGTCACCCGGTTTGATCAGCGCCATATAAACGGCGTTGTTGGCCTGGGCTCCGGCGTGCGCCTGGACGTTGGCGTGGTCAGCGCCGAACAGCGACTTGGCGCGGGCGATCGCTAGTTCCTCGGCGACGTCGACCTCCTCGCAGCCGCCGTAGTAACGGCGACCGGGGTAGCCCTCGGCGTACTTATTGGTGAGAACCGAGCCGACGGCTTCGAGCACGGCCTGCGGGACGAAGTTCTCCGAGGCGATCATCTCCAGGGTCTGCTGCTGACGACGGAGCTCGCCACTGAGGACGGCAGCGATCTCCGGATCGACCTCGACCAGCGGAGCAGTTTGGAAGTTCTCAGGCAAGTCGGTCATGCGGTCGGCCGACCATAGCAACGGCTAGGGATATTCTGGGGCCCGTGAGAGCCCGCCCCGCCGCCTTCGGCGCCGCCCTCCTGCTCGCCGCCTTGGCGATCTTCCCCGTCGCCCTCGCCCCGGCCGCCAGCCGCCATGCCGGCGCGGCCGAAAACCCCTGCCTCGGCAAGGAGCGGCACGAGCTGCGCTGCCCCAACCTGCGGATCGGCCCGCCGACCGAGCTCTATACCCAGTACGGCGGCAACGGTCGCGTCCTGCTGCGAGCGACGAGCGACGTCCGCAGCCGCGGCCTCGGGCCGATGGAGCTGCACGGCAGCCGCAATGGATGGCGAACGATGAGAGTCAACCAGCGGATCTACCGCAAGAACGGCGGCCACATCGACGTTCGCACCGACGCCACCCTCCGCTTCACCAACGTCGGCGCCTACTGGGGCGGCTCCTACTGGAAGGTGCACGAGCTGGCACGGTTCGAGCTGCGCCAGGTCGAAGCGGACGGCAGCCTCGGGCCGGTCGTTCGCGTCGGACCGAAGCTCAACTACTGCCTGCGCGACCTCGAGCGCACCCGCCCAGAGGCCCGGTCGCCGTCGAGCCGCCACTACCCCGGCTGCAACCAGAACCCCTATCGCAATCGGGTCACGCTCGGCACCTCGGTCGGCTGGTCGGACATCTACCCCGCTCCTTACGACAAGCAGTACATCCAGGTTGGCGGCCTGCGCGGCTGCTTCGCCTTCGAAATGATCGTCGACCCCGAGCACCTGCTGTACGAGTCGAACGAGAACGACAACACCTCGCGCCGCCTGCTGCGGCTGCCGTTCACGGGGCAGACCGGCTGCTAACTGCTAGCCGAGGCCGACGCCGTTGAGGGCGCTGAGCAGGTCGCCCTCCGAAAGCGCTCCCTGACGCAGGATCTGCCAACTGCCGTCGCTGTCGATCGCGGCAAGGTCGACCACGGTCGACGGCAGCCCCGTCAGCTTGCCGCCGTCGATCGCCAGGTCGACCCCGGCGAGGATCTCCTCGGGGACGTCCACAAAGCGTGCCGGCGGCTCCTCGCCGCTGCTGTTGGCCGAGGTCTGGAAGACGGGACACATGGCGCCAGCCAGCGGTCCGCCGAGCAGGCGGACGCCAAGCCGTTCGGGGTCCTGCCGACAGGCGAGCGGGTAGCGCCGCTCGGGGTTGGCGACGACCAGCGTCACCGGGCCGGGCAGCAGAGCGCTAACGGCGGCGGCAGTGCGCGGTCCGAGTCCGGCGACCAGCTCCCGCATCGCCAACGGCGAGAAGTACATGACGGCCGAGGATTTGCCACCGCTGCGGCCCTTGAGCTGGTGAATGCGGATCACCGCAGCCGGGTCGAGCGGGTCGCAGGCCAAACCGTAAAGGCCGTCGGCCGGGAAGACGGCGACGCCGCCCGCCGGGATGCAGCGCTCCAGCGCCGCCGGCGCCTCGCCGCCGGCCGTGGTGACGATCTCTGGACCGACCCCCCGTGAAGTCATCGCTCCCCCACCACTACCCGCTCGATCCCCGCCAAGTCCTTGCGTGCCTCGACCGAGCCGAACCCCGCCTCCCGAACGAGCTCCCCCACCGCCACCGCCTGCCTCTCCCCCACCTCAAGCGCGATCACAGCCGCCGGAATCGCCGAGGTTGCATTTGATCCCGGATAGCGGGATGAATCGCAACCTCGCGAGGGGAGGAAGGCGCGGTAGGCGTCGAGGCCGTCCCTTCCCGCGAGGAGCGCCTCTCTGGGCTCCCATTGGGTGACCTCGGGCTGGAGGCTGGGCCAGTCGCGCTCGGCGACGTAGGGGAGGTTGGCGAGGACGAGGTCGAACTGCTCGCCCTCGGGGAGGGAGCCGGCAACGAAGCGGACCCGGTCGGCTAGGCCGAGGCGGGCAGCGTTGGCCCGGGCCACTTCCAGCGCACCGGGCGAAGTGTCGGTCGCGACCACCTCGCACTCGGGCAGCTCGTCCGCCACCGCCAAGGCAATCGCCCCGGAGCCGGTGCCGACGTCCAGCACGCGCGCCGGCTGGCGCTCCACCGCGACTTCGACCAGAAGCTCGGTCTCCGGTCGCGGGATCAGGACCCGCGAGTCAACCGCCAACTCGATGTTGCGAAACCCTTTCGACCCGAGGATGTAAGCCACCGGCTCGCGCCGCAGCCGCCGCCGCACCATCTCGCCGAAGGCCCGCGCCGCAGCCGCCGGCACCTCCATCGCGGGATCGGCCACCAGCGCCGCTCGCTCGCACCCCATCGCCCTACCCAGCAGCAGTTCCGCATCGAGCCGCGGATCGTCCATGCCCGCAGCCGCCAACGCATCGACCGACGCCGCCAGGGCTTCCCGAACCGGAGCCACAGCCACTGCCATCTCAGCCGACGGCGGCGCTCTCGAGCCTCTGCCTCTTCTCCTCCGCTGCCAGCGCGTCGGTGAACTCGGAGAGGTCGCCGCCGAGGACGCCGTCGAGGTTGTGCGAGGTCAGCTTGATCCGGTGGTCCGTGACCCGGCCCTGGGGGAAGTTGTAGGTGCGGACCTTCTCCGAGCGCTGGCCGCTGCCGACCTGGGCCTTGCGCTCAGACGCGATCTTCGCCTGCTGCTCGGCGAGCTGCCGCTCATAGAGGCGCGCCCGCAGCACCCGCATTGCCCGGTCCTTGTTCTGCAGCTGCGACTTCTCGTCCTGCATCGAGACCACGATCCCGGTCGGTTTGTGGGTGATCCGCACCGCCGAGTCGGTGGTGTTGACCGACTGCCCGCCGGGGCCGGAGGAGCGGTAGACGTCGATCTGGAGGTCGTTGGCGTCGATCTCGACCTCGACCTCCTCGGCCTCGGGCAGGACCGCGATCGTCGCCGTCGAGGTGTGGATCCTCCCCTGCGACTCGGTCTCCGGCACGCGCTGGACGCGGTGGGTGCCGCCCTCGAACTTGAAGACCGAGTAGGCGCCCTCGCCCCGGACTTCCAAGGTCACCTCCTTGAAGCCGCCGACCTCGGAGACCGACTGCGACAGCACCTCGGTCGTGAAGCCGCGCACTTCGGCGTAGCGGGTCAGCATCTTGTAGAGGTCGCCGGCGAACAGCGCCGCCTCGTCGCCGCCGGTGCCGGCGCGGATCTCGACGATCACGTTCTTGGCGTCGTTGGGGTCGCGCTCGACCATCGCCAGGCGGATCTCCTCTTCGAGCTCCTCGATCCGGGCCGGTGCCTCATCGACGACCTTGCGGAGCTCTTCGTCCTCGCCCTCGGCAAGCAACTCCCTGGCCCCCTCGAGGTCGTCCTTCAGCGTCGCGAACTCACGCGCCAGCTCCCGCGCGGGCTGCAGTTCGCGGTACTCGCGCCCGACTTCGGCGTAGCGCTCGCGATCGCCGATCACGACAGGGTCGGACATCTGCTGCTCCAGCTCCGCGAACCGCGCCTCGATCTGCTCAACCAACTGCTCGATCATCGTTCCCAACCCTAGACCGGAGAAGCTACGTCGCTCTGAGCGGCTGACGCGCGGGTGGCACCGGGAGGGACCCCGAGAACGGAGCCGCTGCACCGCCCGCAGGGGTCCCTCCCGGTGACAGGACCCGCGCGCCTGCGCTCAAGCCACTATCTCGATGTGCTGCTGCTTAGCCGCCTCCTCAGGCGTCTCCCGAGCGAGGACCGCGTTGAGCGAGGCAATCGCCACCGCCAGCTGCTCTTCGTCGGGCTCACGGGTGGTCAGGTTCTGCAGCATCAGGCCCGGCCACATCACCGCCCGAACCCACGCTTTGCGCCGGTTTTTCCCAGCCCACTTGATCACCTCGTAGGAGAGGCCGGCGATCAGCGGGATGCCGACGATGCGCGAGACCACCAGCCAGTACCAGGCCGGCAACCCGATCGGGGCAAAAACAAAGATCGCCAGCACCATCACGATCAGGAGGAAACTGGTTCCACAGCGCGGGTGCAGCCGCGAGTAGAGCTTCGCCCGCGACGGGATCAGCTCGTCTTCAGCCTCATAACAAGAGATCGTCTTGTGCTCGGCGCCGTGGTACTCGAAGACCCGCCGCAGATCCGGCAGGCGGCTGATCGCGGCAATGTAGGCGATGAAGATCGCGGTCCGCAGGACCCCCTCGACCAGCCAAAAGAGGAGGGGCGAGCCGAGCTGGTCCTTGATCAAACTGGTGAGGCCGACCGGGACGACGAAGAAGAGCCCGACCGCGAGCAGTAGCGAGAAGAGGATCGTCAGCCCCCAGACCCAGCCGCCGATTTCTTCCTTCTCGCCGTCCTCGTCCTCCTCGAGCTGGGCTTCGGCGGAGATCGCCAGCGCTTTGAAGCCGATCTTCATCGACTCGCCGAGAGCGACGACGCCGCGGATCACGGGCAGGCGCCAGATCCGGTGCCGCTGGGCCCAGGGCTTGACCGTGTCGGACTCGATCTCGATTTGGCCCTCGGGCGTGCGACAGGCAACGGCCCAGACCGTGACGCCGCGCATCATCACGCCCTCCAGCACCGCCTGGCCGCCGACCGGCGCATCGCGCTTGGCGACTAGGGCGCCGTCGGGCATGCGCAGGGCATCGCCGCCGTTGGCGGACGCCGTTACCTCGTCACCGGCAGGGCCCTGCGAGGCCCGCATCAAGCCCGCCGGCGGGCTCACTGCCTATTTCCCAGCCCGGTGCTTGGCAGCGCGGCGCTGGAAGCGCTCGACGCGGCCACCGGTATCGACAAGCTTCTGCTTGCCCGTGTAGAAGGGGTGGCACTCGGAGCAGAGCTCGACATGCAGATCGTCTTTCGTCGACCGCGTGTAGAACTGGTTGCCGCAGGAGCAGTGCACGTTTGCGAGGGTGTACTCGGGGTGAATTTCAGTCTTCATCTCTTCTAAGGATAGAGAACCGCGCAAGGGCTGCCGATAAGCCCGTGTGAGCTTTGCCGACCCAACGATCCGAGCCGACGCCAACCGGGCGCTACGCGCCGCTATCGGGGCGCTCTTGTTCGGCGGCACGGCGCTGATTGCCCTCCATAACTGGTTCGGCCTCGTCGACTCTTTCGGCAGCATCGTCAACGGCCCGTTGTATGACGCAGTCGTCCTCAGCGCCGGCCTTGCCTGCCTCCTGCGGGCCGCCCGCGGCGGGCCCGAGCGCGACGCCTGGATCGCAATCGCCGCAACCGTCCTCAGCCAGGCCCTGACCGAGTTCTGCTGGACCGTCTTCTACGCGGGGGACCCCTCGCCGCCCTACCCGTCTCTCTGCGACATCGGCTGGCTCGCCTTCTACCCACTGGCGGCGACCGGGGTCCTGCTGATGGTCCGAGCTCGAGCCCGCGCGCTCGAGTGGCGGCTGTGGACCGACGGCCTGATCGCCGCCCTCGGCACCGGCGCCCTCGGCGCTGCCTTCGTCTTCGAGTTCGTCGCCGACCGCACCACCGGCACGACGCTGCAGCAGGCGGTGACCTTGGCCTATCCGCTCGGGGACATCTTCATGCTCGCGCTCGTCGTCGGCGTCGTCGCGCTCAGCCGCTGGCGGCCGGGACGAACCTGGTCGCTGTTGCTGCTCGGACTCGGCGCCTTGGTCTTTGCCGACATCGCCTCGAGCCTGCAATCAAGCGGCCTCGAAATCTCCGGCGAAGGCTGGGTGACGCCGATCTACATGCTCGGCGCCGTCTGCATCGGGGTCGAGGCCTGGCAGCCGCGGGCGGAGCCGATCCGGCGGCCGAGCCGCTTCGACGACTGGCAGGAGCTGATGGTCCCCGGGCTCTTCGCCGTGATCACGATCAGCCTCTTCGCAATCCAGTACCTGCGCTCGGTCAGCGCCCTGACCGCGATCCTCTCGGCGGCGACGATGCTGGCGATCGTCGCCCGGCTGACGGTCAGCGTGCTCGACAACAAGCGGCTGCTGGAAGCGGTGCGGACCGACCAGCTGACCGGGCTCGCCAACCAGGGGGCGCTGCGGATCGACCTTGACCGTCGCTGCCGCCACGCCGAGGAGGAACCGGCGACGCTGCTGCTGCTCGACCTCAACGGCTTCAAGGGCTTCAACGACAGCTTCGGCCACCCGGCCGGGGACGAGCTGCTGGCCCGGCTCGGGTCCCAAATCCGCGCGGCGGTTGCCGGCAACGGTGCCGCCTACCGGGTCGGCGGCGACGAGTTCGCGGTCCTGATCGACGGCGTCGGCGGCAGCGGCGAGCGGATCTCGAGGCGCGCTGCGGAAGCGCTCAGCACGCGCGGCGAAGGCTTTGCGGTCGGTGCCGCCTGGGGCTCGGTCGAGATCCCGGCGGAGGCCGCATCGGCGACTGCGGCACTACAGCTGGCCGATGTGCGGATGTACGCGCAGAAGCAGTCACGGCGGGACTCAGAGCGGCGCCGGCGGCACCCCGAACCCGTCCAGTAGGGCGACGAGGACCGCCGACACCTCGGCCCGGCTGGCCGGGTCCTCGGAGCGGGCAACCAGCATCGCCGCCTCGTCGAGCGCCCCGATCAGCAGGTGCGCGGTCGGCCCTACCGGCAGCGGCCGGATCTCCCCCGCCTCGATCGCGGCGCTGAGGCTCGCTTCGATCAGGCCGAGGCCGTTGGCGGCGCCGATCTCCCGCCAGCGATCCCAGCCGAGGACGGCGGGCGCGTCGTGCAGCGCGATCTGGCGCAGCTCCGGCTCAGCGCACTCGTCGAGGAAGGCCTCGATCCCCGCCTTCATCGCCTCCACCGGACTGTGCAGATCAGAGCCGAGGACGATGCGGGCGACGCGCTCGGTCGACTCCGCCTCGAGCCGCTCATAGACGGCCTCGAGCAACTCCGCCTTGCCACCGAAGTGGTGGTACAGCGCGCCCCTGGTGACGCCCGCCTCACGCACGATCTCCTCGGCCGCGACGCCGTCGTAACCGCGCTCGGTGAAGAGCCGGCGGGCGGCGGCGATCAGCGCGTTGCGCGTCGCCTCAGAACGCTCGGCTTGGGTTCGACGTACATTCATGCTGTATGTATATTAGAAGAACAACCGGCAAAGAACAACGGAACAGATCCAGCCACGGCCTCATGGCCACACCACAAAGAGACGGGGAACGATGACCGACGAGCGCAGAGAGATCGATTTGCCAGCGGGAAGGATCCGGTACCGGGAGGCGGGAGCGGGAAAGCCGATCGTCTTCGTCCACGGCTACCTCGTCGATGGCCGACTCTGGGACGGGGTCGTCGACCGGCTCAGCGGCGAGTTCCGTTGCATCGCCCCCGACTGGCCGATGGGATCGCATCAGATCGCGATGAAGCCCGACGCCGACCTCTCCCCCCCGGGTATCGCCGCGATCATCGCCAGCCTGCTCGAGGCCCTCGACCTCGATGACGTGACGATCGTCGGCAACGACTCCGGTGGCGCCATGTCGCAGGTGCTCGTCACTCGCCACCCGCAGCGGATCGGTCGCCTCGTCCTCACCAACTGCGACACCCACGAGAACTTCCCGCCCGGGATCTTCAAGGCGATGCCGCCGCTGGCGAAGCTTCCTGGCGCGATGGCGGTGATGGCGGCGCCGTTCCGGATCGGCGCCGTCGGCCGCCAGGCATTCAAGCCCTTCGCGCGAACCCCCATCCCCGCCGACCTGGTCGCTTCCTGGCTATCGCCATCGATGAGCGACAGCGGCGTCATGCACGACCTGAAAAAGGTCACGATCGGAATGAACAAGCGCTACACGCTGGAAGCGGCGGCAGCGCTGTGCGACTCGCAGCTGCCGATTCTGCTGACCTGGGCTCCAGGCGACAAGTACTTTCCGATCTCCTACGCGGAACGGCTCGCCGCCGAGACCGGGAACGCGCGAATCGTCACGATTCCGGACGCGAAGACGTTCGTCTCCCTCGACCAGCCCGAGCGCTTGGCGGTGGAGATCGCGCAATTCGCGAAAACGGCCTAGACACGCGAATTCCCCAAATTCCCGGGTTTTCGCAAAGTGCAGGTTTTTCGTCCGACTGGAGGAGGAGTCTTTTCGGGACCCCTGACGGGACCCCCTACAGGACGGAGAGCTATGTCACAGCAGATCTTCGACCAGAATCGGCCACGGAGCACGATGGCGCAACGACTCGACGAAGCATTTGCGGGTTGCGACGAATGGACGCTGGCCCCGCCTAATCAGCGGCGCAGCACTCTCGACCTCAGCCCTCGCGCCTCGAGCTCCTCGAGGATCCTCGGCAGCGCCGCCACGGTTCGCACCCAGGAGTCGCGGGCGCTGTAGTAGTCGGCGTCGTGCAGGAGCAGGATGTCGCCGGCCGTGACACCGGCAGTTAGTCGACGCGCGATCGAGTCGGGAGTGGCCCGTGACGCCCAGTCCCTCCCCCACTGCGACCAGAGAACGGGTCGCCAGCCGCGACTGCGGATCGCCCGCAGCCCGACGGCGCTGAAGATCCCATAGGGCGGGCGGTAGGCGGAGACCATCTGGCCGCCAGCGTTCTCGATCGCCGCCTTCGCCCGCTCACTGTCCTCGAGCAGCGAGCGCGGGCTCAACCGCAGTTGGTTGCGGTGGCGGTGGCAGTGCAGCTCCACCCGGTGGCCGGCGGCGACGATCTCGGCGACCAGCGCCGGGCGCCGCTCGACCTGCTCACCGGCGAGGAAGAAGGTCGCACCGACACCGGCCTCGCGCAACAGCTCGAGCACGGCCGGGGTGCCCTGTGGGTGCGGGCCGTCGTCAAAGGTGAGGGCAACTCCATCGCCCCCCTCCTCGCGCAACTCGATCCCGAGCGCGTCGCCCAGCGGCGGCACGACGGGGGCCAGAGCCGTGACCGAGTTGGCGGCCGCCGCCAGTGCGGCGGCTCCAGCTCCGGCCGCTAGCGCAACCGTCAAGGACTGACGGTCGAACCGGTGGCGGCTTCGCTTGCTTCGATCTTCTTCGCCGCCGGTTGCGCCGTCGCCTTGTCGTTGTCGGTGCCGAAATGGATACGGCTGGTGACCGGCCGGAGCGGCTTCAGCGGGCTCTCGCTCTTGACCAACGAGAGCACGAGAACGATCGCGACCGCCACCGCGGCAACCGCAGCGGCAACCCGCTCGGTGCGCAGGCGCCAGACCGGCTGCGGCTTCACTCGCGGCCGTACGGAGAGCGCCTGCGAGGCGATCGAGGGCAGCGAGGCGAAGGAGGAGTCGGGTGAGCGACGTTCACCGGTGACGTGACGGAGCATCGACCCCAGCTCGTGGCTGGAGCGCGCGACTTCGGCCAGACCGAAGCGCTCGAAGGCGGCGTTGTTAGCTCGCAAATGGCCGGCGTTGAAGCCGTAGGAAACGACCGGGCAGCCGCGAATGTGGGCCTCGAGCACGGTCAGGCCAGCGGTCGCGTGGATCATCGCGTCGGCGGCAGCCATCCAGTCGCTCATCTGCTCAGTGAAGCCGAGGATGCGGACCTGCTCGTTCTCGCCGAAGCGGCCCTCGAGCCGCTCACGGGCGGCCTCATTGCGGCCGGTGATGCAGACGACCATGGTGTCGTCGTCGGCCAGCGCCGACTCGATCGCGCCCTCGAGGTCACCGATCCCCCAGCCGCCACCGGAGACGAGCACCATCCGGGCGTGGGCGGGGACGTCGAGTGCGGCGCGGGCGTCACGGCGGGTACGCGGCGCCAGGAAGTCGTCTGAGATCGGCGGTCGTGCCCAGCGGACGCTGCCCGGACCGGCGAGCCTTTCGACTTCCTCGATCGACTCGGGATGGGTGACGTAGTGCATATCCACGCCCGAGTGGACCCAGTACCGCAGCCCCGCGAGGTCGGTGATCGCCGACTGCACGGGGATCGCCAGGCGGCGGTTCTCGCGCAGCATCCCCAGCACCGCGGTGGTTCCGGGGTAGGTCGAGATGACGACGTCGGGATCATGCTGGGCGATCAGACGCACCAGCCCGCGCGCGCCCAGCAGGTACATCAAGTGGTGGGCGAGCCAACGGGTGGGGGCGAACTTGGTGATCAGCCAGTACTGGATGTCGAACAGCCAAGGCGCCCAGCGGAAGGTGAAGCGCGAGCCGCCGCGGACAACCGCCGAGAGCAGCGCCCCCATCGCCTCGAGGCCGTTGTCGATCTCGACCTTCGCCTCGGGCACTTCCTCTTCGATGTCGGCTTTGATGATCCGCGCCGGCAGGTCGTGACCCTCGCCGATGTCAGCGGTCAGGACCAGCACCTGCGGGTCGCGCTCCTCCTGGCGAGCGGCGCCGGCGAGCAGGGATCCGGCGGCGTGTTCGTTGTTGCCGAGCGAGGGCTGTTTGCCCGGGATCGGGTCGGGCGGCCGGGTCGTGCAGCGCACCCATTCGACGTACTTGCGCACGCCTTCTTTGAAGTTCGTGTCCGCTTTCCAGCCAAGCTCCTCGAGCGCACGCACGTTGGAGATCGTCTTGCCGGGGAAGTCCCCGGGGCGCGGCGGGGTGTGTTCGATCTTGCAGTCGTCGGTGTTTTCCTGCACCCGCTCGGCGATTTCGAGGATCGTCACAACCTCGTCGCCAGAGAGGTTGTAGGTGCGACCGGCCGCCTCGGGCGCCAGCGAGGCGACGATGCCGTCGGCGAGGTCCTCGACGTAGATGAAGCTGCGGGTCGTGCTGCCGTCGCCCGCGATCGTCAGCGCCTTGCCTTCGAAGGCGAGGTCGGTGAACTTGGCGACGACGCCGGCGGCGCGGGCACGCGGTCCGTAGGGGATACCGAAGCGCAGGATCGTGTAGTCGAGGTCGTAGAGCTCGGAGTAGCCAGCGCAGTAGGTCTCACCGGCGAGCTTGGTCGCGGTGTAGAGGTGACGGGGCGCCGGGATCGCCGTTTCCTCATCGACTTCCTGCTCGGGGCAGTCGCTGTATGCCCAGGTGGTCGAGCCGTAAACCACGCGGCCGACCTTGGCCCGACAGGCGGCCTCGAGCACGTTGAGGGTGCCGCGGGTGTTGACCTCCTCGGCCAAGACCGGGTCGGCGAGCACGTGGCCGACGTCGGCCACCGCGGCGAGGTGGATGACGGCGTCGCAGTCGCGCATCGCCAGGTCGAGGTTGGCGGCATCGGTGATCGAGCCGGTGAAGGTCTCGACCTCCAGTGGCGAGTGATACGGCGAAGCGCTGAGGTCGAAGATCCGCGGCGTGATCCCGCGGTCGAGCAGGCGATCAACGACATGGGAGCCGATGAAGCCGCCGCCTCCGGTGACCAGGACCCTCATCAGCTTCCTCCTTGCGCCAGCGCCGCGTCGCGGCTCTCCGGACGGTAGTAGAGCGGGACGCACCAGTGGTTCTCGGCGACCCATTCGGTGTTGGGCAGCTCGTCGGAGCGACCCATGATCCGGTGACAGGGCTGGTCGTAGACCTTCCCCGTGCTCTTCTCGAGCTCTTCGAAGACGATGTACTTGTAGTAGCCCGAAGTCATTCCCTCCGGCAGCTCGAGCCTGGCCGGGTGGGCCGGGTCGAGGTGCTCGCGGGCGTACTCGTTCTTCCAGGCGACAATCTCCTCCATCCGTTCGGCCTGGACCAGGGCGAGCGCTGCGGTGAACTCGCTCATCCGGAAGTTAAGGCCGTCGACCTCGTGCTCGAACTTGCCGTAGTTGCGGAACTTGGCGGCGAACTCGATCAGTTCCTCGTTGCCGGAGACGAGGACGCCGCCCTCGCCGGTGGAGACGGTCTTGGTCGCGTAGAGGGAGTAGACACCGGCATCGCCGTAGGCGCCCGGCCTCCCGTCGTTCCACTCGGCGCCGTGGGCGTGGGCGCAATCCTCGAGCAGGAAGATCCCATTGTCGCGGCAATAGGCGGCGATCTTCTCGGCGTCGAAGGCGATGTGGCCACCGATGTGGACGAGGATCGCGGCGCGCGGCTTGTGCTGCTCGGCCTTGCGCTCGAAGTCCGCGAACGACATGCAGAGGTCCTCGCGGTTGCAGTCGACGAACTCAACCTCGGCACCGGCGCCGATCGCGGCCAACGGCGAAGCCATGAAGGTGTTGGAGGGGCAGAGCACGGTCTCCCCTTTGACGCCGGCGAACTCAAGCGCAGCCAGGGCGCCGCCGGCCCAACTCGAGAGTCCTAGGCTGGGCAGGCCGTTCCACGCCGACCAGCGCTCCTCGAAGGTCTTGAGCTTGGCCCCCTCAGACCACTGCTCGGAATCGAGGACCTCGGTCCAAAGCTCGAACAACCTGGCGCGATCACGGTGATCGAACCCGATTGCGAACTTGCTCGCATCGGGCCGGATTTTCTCTGCGGACCCTACGATGGCTCCTTAGGTGGGTGTGACGGGGGCTGGTGCTCGAAACGGAGTTGACGGGTTACGGGATCGAGCGCGGGCAAGGCTACCAGCGAATTCGGACCGAGAGGGGACAGGACGCTTCGCATGACGGCGTCCTCGGTCGCTCGCGTGCAGAGCACGCCACGCTCCCTGCGTCCTTGCCCTGCTCGGTCATGCCCCCTCTCGATGGGCGGTCTCGAGGACGACGCCAACAGCTTTCGAGCCCGCGAGCAACACCGTTCCAGCCAGCGCGATAAGCATGAAGGCGATCAAGGCGACGCCGTCGAGGGGCGTCGTCGACCAGTCCTCCTCGAAGATCAACGGCGCCAGGATCACCGGCACCAGGACCTGGATGGCAAGCATCACCGGCGCCACATGGGTGGCGGGTCGGCGCTGCAGGGCACTCATCTCGCTCAACAACGCCAGCCCCTCGGAGGCCGCCGCGGTGGCGAGCCAGGCGGCGGCGACCAGCACCGTCCCCGTCGAAAGCTCGTCGGTCAGCAGCTTGCTGGCGATCGCGGTCCAGGCGTAGCCGAAGCCGGCACTGACGATCGCCAGCGTCCCCACAGCCGAGATGCGCCCGCGCAGCAGGTATGGAGCGAAAACCGGCAGCGCGACGAGTGCCAGTGACAGTGCGATTGCCCAGGTCTCGGCATGATCGGTGGTGCGGTCCGGCGCCGCCCAGGCGACACCGGCCACCCCGGCGACGATCGCCGCGACGGCCGCGTACTCGCGCCGGCCCGGCCTCTCCCCCAGCCGCGTCACCCCGAGCCAGAGCAGAACCAGGAGACCACTGGCCAGGCAGGGCTGAACGACGGTCAGCGGTGCCAGCAACAACGCCACGATCTCCAACGGCCAACCGAGCAGCCCCAGCCCCGTCGCCCCCAGCCACTTGCGGTTGCGAACCAGTTTCCCGATCAACGAGACCCGCAGCGCGTGCTCCTGCGGCACGTCGCGCGCCTCGAGCGCCTGCAGCGCGATCGAGGTGTTGTAGAGGACGGACGCGCCGACGGCGCAGGCGATGCCGAGACCCAGCATTGGGCGAGCCTATTGCCAGGGAGCGGATATAACTGCGCCATGGCTCCGAAGACAGGCGGCCCCAGATCAGTCTTCCTGGGCCTGCTCCTCGTGCTCTGCCTCGGGCTCGGGGCGCTGCCGCAGGCCGTCGACGCCAGTGCCAAGCGGGCCGGCGCTTTCCTGGTCCCAACCGGCAATCAAGCCGGTTTCGGTGCCTTCCGGGAAGGGCCCCACGCGGCGGCGAGGTTGCGTCGCGCTCTCGGTCCGCCCACAGAAATGAAGGCCAGCGCATTCGGGGGTTGCCGGATGACCTGGAAACGGATCGGGGTCGCAGCCGAACTCGACGCTCCCGGCAACGCCAAGGACCCGTGCCGCGCGGGCACCTTCGCCTTCGCCCGTCTCACCAACCCGCGCTGGCACACCACCAGCGGCGTCCACCCCGGCGGCAGCCGGGCGGAAGCGGAAGCAGCATCGCTGCTTCGCTGCCACGCCGACACGCCCGCCTGCGGCGCCACCGGCTACGCGCTAGAGCTGTACCGCGACTGCTCCGGGCACCTCTTCACCGGGGTCCTCGCCCACCCCCGTGGCAACCGCATCGCGGCGCTCAACGTCTACGGACGACGCAGCTGCAAGTAGCCGTATCCGTCGCTCAGAGGTTGCGGCGTTCGTCGTCAGACGGGCCGTAGTGCACGATGATCGAAGAGGTCGCAGACGTACCCAGCACCAGCGCCAAGATGACAGCCAGGCCAAGCACTGCGTCAGATGCGCGCAGTGAAAAAAGAACGGTGAACAGAGCGAACGAAAGGACCAGGCAGGCAACCACCGTCAGAACAAGCGCCTTTCCTTCGGTCATCATGCCCATCCTAACACCGATGCAGACAAAAAACCTCCGCCAGTCAGAGCAATTCCGAGCAGCCCTCCAACTGCCGTGGCCCGGCGAAGTCTCACCTCTGTAGCGCCGGAGATGGCAAGGCCGGCGTGGCCGAGAAAACCTCCAAGCGCGGTCACCGCCGCAAGCAGGCTGGTTACATCCGACAGCGCGCTGAGAAGCGAACCCTGGAGCACGAACGGACCATAGGAAACCGCTCCGCACGCCATACGCGCGGATCGTCGCAGCTACATCGCGACAGCCTCAGGTCTCTTGGTACAGAGGCCCGTCGCCGCCCTCGGGCAGCGTCAGGCGGCCGCCCTTGGCGGTGATCGCGCCGCACTGGACGCAGTTGGAGGCGGTGACGTGGACGTTGACCTCGGCGGCGCCGCTTTCGAGCTGGTCCTCGGGGATCTCGTAGACCTGCGCCGGACACATCGAGACCCAGGTCTGGGCGATCTCCTTCGGCACCTTGGTCTGGATCCGAACGTGGTTGGGCGCGTCGTCGCGGGTCGCGTTGCCGGAGAGGAAGACCGAGTCGAGCTTGTTGAAGGTCAGCTCGTTGTCGGCTTTGACGTACATGTCCCCCGCCTTGCCGAGGTCCATCTCGACCTCGGAGTCGTGCTCCTGCTTACAGTGGCCACCAGGGAAGTGGCCTTTGGTGACGGTCATCGCCGAGGCGAAGGCGCCGCCGAGGAAGAAGCCTTTCGAGAACGGCTGGCGCATGTTGCGCGATTCGTAGAGATCCTTCTCGATCATCGACTTGTGGACCTTCTCGTCGTAGGCCTCGAAGTTGACCGAGTCCGGATCCTCCTTCAGCGCGTCGACGATCGTCTCCGCCGCGTACATACCGGCGTGCATCGCGTAGTGGACGCCCTTCAGGGTCGGGATGTTGACCATGCTGGCCGCATCGCCAGCGACCACCATGCCGGGCACCGCAAGCCGCTTCGGCATCGCGAAGTAACCACCGGAGGGGATCGTCTTCGCCCCCCAAGCGACCCGCTTGCCGCCCTCGATCAGGTTCTTGATGAAGGGGTGGGTCTTGATCAGCTGCAGGGCGTCGTGGACGCTGAAGGTGGCATCGCTGTAGTCGAGGCCGGCGACGAGGCCGATGCAGATCTTGTCCTCGCCCATCGGGTAGATGAAGGTGCCGCCGAACTCGTTGTAGCGGGCGCCCTTGCGCAGCGGCCAACCCATCGTGTGGATGACGCGGTCAAGTGGCTTCTTCACCTCCCAGACCTCTTTGACCCCGAGCTCCCAACGCATCGGGTCGGCGCCGTGCATGTCGAAGTAGTCGTAGGCGGCGTAGCTGAGGTGGCCGACGGTCCCCTCTGCGAGCACCGTCGCCTTCGCGATCACGTCAGAGCCGGGCTCGAAGTTGCCCATCTCCTCGCCGTCCTTGCCGCGGCCACGATCGCCCGAGCGGACGCCCTTGACGACGCGGTCTTCGACCAGGAGCTTGGTCGCCGCGGTCTCGGCGAGGATGTAGGCGCCCGCTTCTTCGGCTTTGTCGGAGAGGAAGCGGCCCAATTTCGCGACCGAGGTGACGTAGTTGCCGTGGTTTTTGAACCCCGGCGGCGGCGGAATGCGTAGGGCTTTGGTCTTCGTAAGGAGGTAGACCGCGTCCTTGGTCACCTCCTGGTAGACCGGCCAATCCTCCTTCGGCAGGTCGGGGAACAGCTCTTCCATCGCCGAGGGCTTCATGTTGGCCCCGGAGAGCAGGTGGGCGCCAGCGACTTTGCCCTTCTCGATTACCGCGACCGGGACTTCACCGAGCTTCTCGGTCAGCTCCGGCTCGTTCTCCAGCAGCTGCAGGATCTTGTTGGCGCAGGCAAGCCCGGCGGGGCCGCCGCCGACGATCGCGATGCCAACCTCGATCCGGTCCTCGGGCGCATCGGTCGGCGGACCGATGACGCTGGCGGAATCGAACGGGGGCGGGAACTCGCTCGGCGCAACTGCTGGCATCTGGAACTCCTTTCGAGCCGAAAAACGGCTGAGCCGAGGCTCAGCCGCCCTTCTTCGCTTTGATCGCCTCGGTCAGCTTCGGCACGATCTTGTGCAGGTCGCCGACCACGCCGAGGTCCGAGAACTCGAAGATCGGAGCGTTCGGGTCCTTGTTGATCGCGAGGATGTTCTCCGAGTTCTGCATCCCGACCTTGTGCTGGATCGCGCCGGAGATGCCGGCGGCCAGGTACAGCTTCGGCGCCACCGTCTTCCCGGTCTGGCCGATCTGAGCCGCGTAGGGGTACCAGCCGGCATCGACGACCGCGCGAGTCGCGGCGACAGCGCCACCCATCGACTCGGCGAGTTCCTCGGCCAGCTTGAAGCCCTCGGCTGCGCCGAGTCCGCGACCGCCGCCGACCAGGATGTCGGCGTCCTCGATGTTGACGTCAGCGCCGCGCTGCTCGCCGCGCTGGACCATCGTCGCCTTGGTCGACCAGGCCGAGAGCTCGACCTCGACGTCCTCGACCGCGGCGGTGCCACCGCTCTCCTTGGCGTCGAAGGCGTTGAGGCGGCCGATGATGATCCCCGGCTCACCGACGTAGCCGACGTCGGCGATCTGGGAGTCCTGCAGGATCGGGCGCTCGGCGATCAGCTTGCCGTCCTGGACCTTGACCTCGGTCACCTCCATCGTCACGCCGGCACCAAGGCGGGCGGTGAGGCCGGCACCGATCTCGAAGCCGAGCAGGCCACCGCCGAACAGCGCGTAGGAGATGCCGTTGTCCTGGATCACCTTCGCCATCGCGTCGATGATCGGCTGGGCCAGACCCTCGGGCACGCTCTTGCACCGGTAGACCTTGGCGGCGCCCCAGTTGCCAAGCGAGGCGCAGGCGTCGTCGGCGATCTCACCGACGACCAGAGCCGCCGCCTCGCCGCCGATCTCGCCGGCCAGCTTTGCCGCCTCGGAAATGGCGCCGAGAGAGTTTTTATTGAAGTTGCCCTCGTCGTCGTGGAGGGCGTAAACCAGAATGCCTGCCATCTAGATCAGCTTCCTCTCGTCGAGCCAGGCGACGATCTTTTCGACCGTCTCGTTGGTGTCCTCGTCCTCGATGATCTCGCCGGACTCCTTCGCGGGAGGCGGGTTGAGCGCGAGGACCGCGGTCTTGGAGCCGTCGGCGCCGACCATCGAAGCGTCGATCCCGACGTCGCCGGTTGCCTTCGAGTCGAGCGGTTTCTTTTTCGCGCCCATGATCGCTTTCAGGCTCGGGTAGCGGGGCTCGTTGATCGCGTCGCCGACGCTGATCACGGCCGGCAGCTCGATCTCGACCGTGTCGTACCCGTACTCGGCCTGGCGCTCGCAGCGCAGCTTGCCGTCGGTGACGTCGATCTTGATCACCTGCGTCAGCGAGGGCATCTGCAGGTGGTCGGCGACGACGGCGCCGATCGTGTAGCACTCGCCATCGTCGGACTGCTGGCCGAGCAGGACCAGGTCCGGGCTCTCGGACTCGAGCACCTTGGCCAGCGAGTAGCCGGTTGCGCAGACGTCAGAGCCGGCGAGCGCGTCGTCGGAGAGGTGCACTGAGCGGTCGGCGCCGAGGGCGACGGCCTTGTGCAGAGCGCGGACGGCGGAGTCGGGGCCCATCGTGACCGCGACGACCTCCTCGACCGGGATCGCGCCACCCTCCTTGATCTGCATGGCCGCCTCGAGGGCGTGCGTATCGAAGGGGTTGAGATTTTTCTCGCCGCTGCGGTCCAGACGCATCGTGCCGGGGTCGATGCGCTTCTGCACCGCGGCGTCCGGGACCTCCTTGACGAGGACGCAGATCTTCAAGTTGAAGCCTCCTTGGGGGATGATTCTCAGGTCTTGGCGGGCTGCGGTTTGCGCCTCGCGGTCCCGCTGCGGGCGGCATCTTATCGATTGCCGACCAGCCGTTGACTGACGAGTCAATCAGGACTATACCCCGATCCGTCGGACCTATGCACGAATCGGTGTAGGAAAGGCTGAGAGGGCGGCTATTCGCCGTGGGCGTGCCGCTCGGTCGCGGCGCCGCGGATGTAGTCGACGATCTCGTCAGTACCCGCCCCCGGAGTGAAGACCTCGGCGACCCCGAGGCGCTTCAGCTCCGGGATGTCGTCGGCCGGGATCGTGCCGCCAACGGTAACGAGGACGTCGTCCACGCCCTGCTCCTTGAGCAGCGCGACCACTTTCGGGACCAGGGTCATGTGGGCACCGGAGAGGATCGAAAGGCCGACGGCGTCGGCGTCCTCCTGGATCACCGTCTCGGCGATCTGCTCCGGGGTCTGGTGCAGACCGGTGTAGATCACCTCCATGCCAGCATCCCTGAGGGCGCGGGCGATGATCTTGGCGCCGCGGTCGTGGCCGTCGAGGCCGGGCTTGGCGACGACGACCCGAATCTTGCGTGCGGTTGCTGCCTCCATGGACCGAACCCTAACCCAAGCTCAGGCCGGCGGCGGTGGCGGCGGGCCGCTGGTCGCGAGCCGCGAGCCGGCGAGGATCAAGACCAGGCCGACGATCGCCCCTGGGCCCGGCGACTCGCCGAGGAAGACGATCCCCAGCGCGACGGCGATCACCGGGTTGACGTAGGTGACGACCAGTGCCCGCCCCGGCCCAGCCTCGGTCACCAGAACCGCCATCAGGACCAGGGCGAGCGCGGTGCAGAAGATGCCGAGGAAGACGATCGACGCAAAAGCGCCCGCGCTCGGCGAGGCTTCCGGCACGAGCGCCGCGGCGATCGGCGTCAGCACAAGCGCCGCGATCGCGAGGCAGAAGCCCATCAGCGCAGTCGGGTCGAGGTCGGTGAGGTGGCGCTTGAGGATCATCGGGCCGATTGCGTAGCCGAGCGCCGCGAGCAGCACCGCGCCGACGCCGCGCAGCTCATCCGTGTTGCTGCCGATGTCGACACCGACCAGGGCAACGACGCCGGCGAGGCCGATCAGGAGACCGGCCAGCCTGACACCGGTCGCCCGTTCCTCGGGTTCGAAGCGGATCGCCAACAGCGTCACCAGCAGCGGCGCGGCGGCGATCGCAATCGCCGCGGTCGAGGACTCGACCGTGCTCTCCCCGGTCGGCAGCAGCGAGAACGGGATCGCGATCTCGACCATGGCGAAGGTGAGCAACCAGCGCATCCGCCCACGCAGCGCCGGCAGGGTGCCGCTGCGCCAGGCGATCGGCAACAGCACCACCGCAGCCAGCGCGATCCGGCCCCAAGCGACGATCAGCGGCGGCGCGCCACCGTCGATCGCAAGCTTGATGAACAGGTACGGGAATCCCCAGAGAACTGAGACGACGGCGAACGCGGTCCAGGCGCGGCGGCTCACCGACGGCGTGCCGTCACGCCGCCACGCCGCGCGGCGAAGCGTGAAGCGCCGAAGCCGGCGACGGTCGCCAGCAACGTCACCGCGATCGCGACGAGGCGGCGGCCGAGGCGTTCGAAGCGCTTCACCTGCCAGCCCTCCTCGCGGGCGAGGGCGGCCAGCGGCGGGTCCGGGTTGACCGCGACCGGATTGCCGACCGCGCGCAGCATCGGCAGGTCCGAGAGCGAGTCGGAGTAGGCGTAGGAGCTCCCGAGATCGATCTCGTGCCGGCTGGCGAACGCCTCCATCGCCTCCACCTTGCCCGGCCCGTAGACAAATGGCCCGTCGAAACGGCCGGTGAAGTTGCCCTCGGCGTCGACCTCGTAGCGGGTCCCGATCCCGCCCTCCATCCCCAGCACCCGGGCCAGCGACTCGACGATCCCGTTGCCGGCGGCGCTGACTATGAAGGTCGGACGGCCGGCGTCCTGGTGAGCGTGGACCTCGTCGAGCATCTGCGGGTAGACACGGGGCAGGATCGCCGCCATCACCTCCGGCTCCATCCGCGCGATCGTCTTCTCCGGCAGCCCTCTGATCAGCTCCCGGGCGACCCGCAGCACGTCTCCGGTGCGCTCGTCAGTGGTGCCGCGCAGGCGGTAGCGCAGGTGCTCGACGCCCCAGCTCACCAATTGCCGCCGCCCGACGATCCCCTGCCGAGTGGCGACGCGGGCGAACTGCATCCCCGAAGACCCCGCCATCAGGGTCTTATCGAGATCGAAAAACGCCGCAGCGCGGCTCAACTCACGCCCTGCCAGCGATGACCGCGCTACTGCGCGGCCACCTCGAGCACGATCGCGTCGCCCTGGCCGCCGCCGGAGCAGATTGCGGCAACGCCAAGGCCGCCGCCGCGACGGCCGAGCTCGTGGACGAGGGCGCCGACGATGCGAGCGCCGGAAGCCCCGATTGGGTGCCCGAAGGCGATCGCGCCGCCGTTGACGTTGACGTTCTCCTCATCGATCCCGAGGATCCGCATCGAGCCGATCGCGACCGAGGCGAAGGCCTCGTTGATCTCCCAGAGAGCAACGTCCTCGGGCTTCTTGCCGATCTTCTCCAGCGCCTTCAGGGCGGCGTTGCCGGGAGTGCGGGCGAGGTAGGCGAAGTCGTCGGCGACCATGGCGTAGGAGAGCACCTTGGCGAGCGGCGTCTTGCCTTCCTTCTCGGCCCACTCCTCGGAGGCGACGACGATCGCGCCGGCGCCGTCGTTGACGCCGGGGGCGTTGCCGGCGGTATGGGTCGCACCCTCGCCGCCGACCGCCTTCAGCTTCGAGAGCGTCTCCAGCGTCGTCTCCGGACGCGGCGCCTCGTCGACCTCGACAACGGTGTCGCCCTTGCGGCCCTTGACGGTGACGGCGACGATCTCCTCGGCGATGCGGCCGGCGTCGGCCGCCTCGCCGGCGAGGCGCTGCGAGCGCTCGGCAAATTTGTCCATGTCGGCGCGGGTGATCTCCATCTCGTTCGAGACCTCGCTCGCCTCGTTGATCATCTGCTTGCCGGTGAACGGGTTGGTGAGCCCATCATGGGTCATCGCGTCGAGCGCCTGCACATCCCCCATCCGGAAGCCGAAGCGAGCGTTCGGCAGCAGGTACGGCGCCTTGCTCATCGACTCCATGCCGCCGGTGACAGCGACGCCGGTCTCTCCGGCGCGGATCGAGAGGTCGGCGATGCCGAGGCTGCGCATGCCCGAGGCGCAGACCTTGTTGATCGTCTCCGAAGGAACCTCCTTCGGGATCCCGCCCTTGATTTGCGCCTGGCGCGAAGGGATCTGGCCCTGGCCGGCCTGCAGGACCTGACCGAAGACGACCTGCTCGACTTGATCGGGCCCGACGCCGGAGCGCTCTAGCGCGGCCGCGATCGCGGTACCGCCGAGCTCGGCCGGGTCGACAGAGGCGAGGGCTCCGCCCATCTTGCCAACGGGGGTGCGCGCGGTTCCGAGGATGACTGAGCTGGGCATCTACTGCCTTTCTTCTGCGATTTGGTCAGGCTTGATCAAGTGGGCGTCGAGCCCAAGAGGGGGACGATACCGGGAGGCTTTCGAAGCGCCGGGCGCGAATCCATAGACTCGCGCCCGATGAAGGTCGAAGTGAGTGAGAGTGGGCTGCTGGACGCCGGTGCCGATCTGGTCGTCGTCGGCCTCCACGAGGGCGAGGAACTGCCGGCCGAGATTGCCGCTGCGCCCGGCGCTGCCGCCGCCAAAGGCGCCTTCAAGAGCGTCGCCCCGGTCTTCCCCGCCGATGGACCAGCCGTCCTGGTCATTGGCCTCGGTGGGCGTGACGACGCTGATGCGGAGCGCCTGCGCGTCGCCGCCGCCATCGCAGTCAAGGAGGCAGCGAGACGAGAGGCGGGCACGCTGGCCTGGCTGGCGCCGGGCTCGGTCGAGCCCGAGATCGCCGCCGAGGCGCTTGTCACCGGCACGATTCTCGGCTCCTACCGCTTCGACGACTTCCGCAGTGGCGATCCCGACGAGCCCCGAACCGCTGTCGAGAGCCTGACCCTGCTGGCGCCGGCGAGCGCCGCGGGCGCCGCCGAGGCGGCCCGGGTCTGCGCCACCGCCCAGAACCGGGCGCGCGACCTGCAAAGCACCCCCGCCAACTTCGCCACCCCCGCCTTCCTCGCCGACCACGCCGAAGAGATCGACGCCGGCTTCGAGACGGTGACGACCGAGATCCTCGGCCGCGAAGAGATCGTCTCCCGCGGCATGGGCGGGCTCGCCGCCGTCTCCCAGGGCAGCGTCGAGGAGCCGCGGCTGATCGTCCTCCGCTACGCCGGCGGCGGCGACGGGCCGACGCTGGGCCTGGTCGGCAAGGGGGTCACCTTCGACACCGGCGGCATCTCGTTGAAGCCGGGGGCTGGGATGCAGGAGATGAAGTTCGACATGTCCGGCGGCGCCGCAGTCCTGGAGGCGGTGGCGGCGATTGCCGAGCTCGGTCTCGCGATCGAGGTCGTCGCCGTCGTGCCGGCGACCGAGAACATGCCGTCCGGCAGCGCGATCAAGCCCGGCGACGTGATCACCCAGTACAACGGCCTCACGGTCGAGGTCAACAACACCGACGCCGAGGGGCGGCTGATCCTCGCCGACGCCCTCGCCTACGCGATCGAGCTGGGTGCCGAGCGGGTGGTCGACATCGCCACCCTGACCGGCGCCGTCGTGATCGCGCTGGGCTCGACCTACGCGGGGCTGCTCGCCAACGACGACGCGCTCGCCGCGCAGCTGCTCGACGCCGGTGCGGTCACCGGAGAGCTGACCTGGCGACTGCCGCTGCACCCCGAGTTCAAGGAGATGATGAAAGGCACGGTCGCCGACCTCTCCAACCTCGCCTCCAAGCGCGAGGCCGGGTCCGCGACCGCCGCCTCCTTCCTCGCGGAGTTCGTCGGCGAGACGCCGTGGGCTCACCTCGACATCGCCGGCACCGCCTGGGACGTCGGCCGCGAGTACACGGGCAAGGACGCCAGCGGCTACGGCGTCCGACTGCTCATCGAGCTCGCCCGCCGCTGCGCCGCTTGACGGCTTTCCCACACTGGGGTGTGGCAAATACGTCAAGTTGCCCATCAGGCGGTCCTTGTTACTCGCCGCCGAGGATCATGCAGGTCGCCGTGCCGCTGGCGAGCAGCTTGCCGCTCTCGGCCGCGGTCAGGGTCGCCTCGGCGGTCGCCTGTTTACGCCCTCGGTAGAGGACGTTCGCTTCACAGAGGACGCGGCCGGTGTCGCGGGTGATCGGCCGCACGTACTTAGCCTCGAGGCCAAGTGAGGTGTAGCCAACGCCGGCCGGCAGAGTCGTGTGCACGGCGCAGCCGAGGGCGGAGTCGAGCAGGGTCGCCGCGTAGCCACCGTGGACGACGCCGATCGGGTTGTAGTGCTCCTCCCCCGGTTCGCCCTCGAAGATGACTCTCCCCTCCTCAAGCTCGACCGGGCGCAGCCGCATCGTCACGGCAATTGGCGGTGGCGGCAGCTCGGCGGAAACGATCGCGCCCATGTACTCCATCCCGGTCATCGTCGCCCCGGCGGCGGCGGTCGCCACCGGGTCCTGCCAGGTCAGGGTGCGGCTGCGCGAGATCTCCGGGCTGGCGGCGGCGAAGGCCTCAGCAGCCTCGGCCGCACTCCCCTCGCCGGCGAGGACGACGCCATCACCACTCAACGCGGTGCGCTCCTGTGGACGGCGGCGGACTCCCGCGCGGCCACCCGGCGCGAAGCCGGGTAGAGCAGGTCGGCGGTGATCTCCTCCTGCGTGATCGCGACGCGGGGAGCCTTGCTGCGTTGGTGGTCCCTGTGCCTTGGAATCAGCCTCATCTAGATCGCCTCCGATCGGGCTGTGCGAGCGAGTTTCTTCAAGCAACTCATTGCTGGGCGCCAGCCTACCGCAGTGGGTTGCTTGATGCAACCAAGTGTGCGAAGATCACGTTGTGCTGCGCGCCGACTATCCAGGTCAGTACTGCTCGATCGCCAAGTCCCTGGAGGTGATCGGCGAGCGCTGGTCGCTGCTGATCGTCCGCGACATCCTCAACGGCAATCGCCGCTTCGGCGAGTTGCAGAGCTCGCTCGGGATCGCCCGCAACGTCCTCTCCTCCCGGCTGCAGCGGCTGATCGACGAAGACATCCTCGAACGCCGCGCCTACCAGGAAAGCCCGCCCCGCTACGAGTACTTTCTGACCGAGAAGGGCCTCGACCTCTGGCCGGCCCTGATCGCGCTGATGAACTGGGGCGACAGATACTCGGCCGGGCCCGAGGGCGCGCCGCGCCTGATCGTCCACAAGGAGTGCGGCGGCCTCGTCAACGAGCGCGGCATCTGCGAGAGCTGCGGCGAGACCCTGCATGCCCGCGATGCGCGCCAGATCGCCGGTCCGGGCTGGGACGCCGCGGTCGCCGGCGCCGCCGAGAGCTCGGCCTGAGCGCGCTAAGAAGATCCAGGCTTCCTCAGTCTGGAGATCTCCTTGTACTCCAGGATCATCAGCCGGTCCTTGACGCGATCGGCGGATCGCTTCATCGCGATCAGGTGGTCGAGCGATGCGACCCGAATCTCAAGGCCGTCGTAGAACTCGATCCGCGCCTCGTGCCGCAGCTCCTCGTAGTCGCGAATTCCTGAGAGCTCGCTCAAGACGTCAAATTTGCCGAACGGCGTCTCGAACGTGAAGTTGGCCCCGTTGTGCAGCATCGCCGCGTCGAGCTCGATCGGCAGATCCGGCGGCCCGCCCCGCCAGCGCGCCTTCAGCTCCCTGAGCGCCCTGGCCAGCCGTTCGAGGTTGCCGCGATCGCGGGCGTAGGCGACGTCGAGGTCATAGGTGGGGTAGGACGAGCCGTGGATCCAGGCGGCGACGCCGCCAATCACGACGAAGTCGACGCCATTCCTGATCAGCGCGCCGAGCAGCGGGTTCAGCTCGAGCCCGTCACCGAGGTCGGTTTTTTCCATGTGGGCCTGAGTTGCCGCTGGCGGATTTTCGCCCCCCCTTCCTCGCCGGACCATGTCGGCGAACCCAAGTCCCTGATTCACTCGATCCGACGGGCTCAGCCGCAGATTTCCTTCGTTGAGGGTCAGGTCGATGCCCGTCTCCGGCGACTCAGAGCCGATCGTGAGCTCCGCGCCCAGCAGATCGAGCAGGGTTTGCATGGTCTCAAAGGTCGGCGAGACCCGACCCGACTCGAGGCGCGAGATCGCCGATTGCCTAGTGCCGGCACGAATCGCAAGCTGCGCCTGGCTTACCCCGTGGCGCCGCCGGGCCTCGCGCAGAACTTCGCCGGGAGAAGTCACAGCCAAAATATAGCTTATTTGTACTTATAGCGGAAATGCTATATCCGCTCAGGCGCTAGCTTATCGAGCAGACAAATGGGTGAGCGACGAGGAGGAGTGGCGATGGCAACGGCGGCTGAGGTTCAGGTCCGGGACAAGGTCTTCATCGGCGGCGAGTGGGTCGAGCCCAGCGGTGGCGAGCGGATCGAGGTGGTGAACGCGACCACCGAGGAAGTCATGGGGACGATCCCCGCCTGCACGCCGGCCGACGCCGATCGCGCCGTCGCCGCGGCCCGTGCGGCCTTCGACTCCTGGTCGCGGACCTCGCGGGAGGAGCGCGCCGGGTACCTGAGCGCGATCGCCGCCGGCCTCGCCGAGCGCAAAGAGGAGATCGCGGCGACGATCACCCAAGAGCTGGGGATGCCGCTGAAGTTGAGCGAAATGATCCAGGCCGGCCTGCCGGCGCTTCATTTCGGCTCGATCCCGCAGCTGATGGAGGAAGTCGTCTGGGAAGAGGAGATCGGCAACTCGCGCGTCTACCGCGAGCCGGTCGGCGTGGTCGGCGCGATCACGCCCTGGAACTACCCGCTGAACCAGATCGCGGTCAAGGTCGCCCCCGCCCTCGGCGCCGGCTGCACGGTGGTGCTGAAGCCGAGCGAGGTGACGCCGCTGAACGCTTTCATCCTGGCCGAAATCATCGAGGCCGCCGATCTGCCGGCCGGCGTCTTCAACCTCGTCACCGGCACCGGGCCGATGGTCGGCGAGGCGATCGCCGGGCACCCCGGAGTCGACATGGTCTCCTTCACCGGTTCGACCCGAGCCGGCAAGCGCGTCTCCGAGCTCGCCTCGGCGACGGTCAAGCCGGTGGCGATGGAGCTCGGCGGCAAGTCCCCCAACCTGATCCTCGACGACGCCGACCTCGCCAAGGCCGTTCCCGATGGCGTCGCCAAGTGCTTCCTGAACTCGGGCCAGACCTGCAGCGCCCTGACCCGGATGCTGGTCCCGCGCCAGCGCCTGGCCGAGGCCGAGGAGATCGCAGCGGCGACGGCGGAGTCATTCACCCCCGGCGACCCATTCGAGGCCTCGACCCGGCTCGGTCCGCTCGTCTCCGAGGTCCAGCGCGAGCGCGTCCGCGGCTACATCCGCAAGGGCGAGGAGGAGGGCGCGCGGCTCTTGACCGGCGGCGCCGAGGCGCCGGAGGGACTCGAGCAGGGCTACTTCGTTCGCCCCACTGTCTTCTCCGACGTTGACCCCGAGATGACGATCGCCCAGGAGGAGATCTTCGGGCCGGTGCTGGTGATCCAGCCCTACGAGGGCGAGGACGACGGCATCCGGATCGCCAACGACAGCGCCTACGGGCTCGCCGGTGGCGTCTGGTCCGGCGACCAGGAGCGGGCGATCGCGATTGCCCAGCGGATCCGCACCGGACAGATCGAGATCAACGGCGGCGCCTTCAACCCACTCGCCCCGTTCGGCGGCTACGGCCAGTCGGGGCATGGCAGGGAGAACGGCAGATACGGCTTGGAGGAGCTACTCCAGGTCAAGAGCCTGCAGCTCTGAGCTCCCGGCCGGCGGGGCCTGCCTCCGGCGGGAGGCTCTTCGCTGACGGGGATTACGCGCCTCGAAGCGTGAAATGGACTTTGGTACCCGGAGACCCGCGTTCGAGCCAGATCTTGCCGCCGTGGGCTTCGACGATCGCGCGGGAGATGGCGAGGCCGAGACCGGCGCCGTCCTCGCCGCGGGCCGCGTCGCCACGGTAGAAGGCCTCGAAGACGCGCTCGTCGTCGCCGTCGGGAATCCCTTCGCCATCGTCGGCAACCTCGACCTCGACCCCGCTGCCGGCCTTGCGGGCGCGGACGGTGACCGAGCCGTCGGCGGGGGTGTGGCGGATCGCGTTCTGGATCAGGTTGAAGAGGACCCGCTGCACCTTCTCGGCGTTGGCCTCGGCGAGGACGCCCTCACCCACCGGCAGGTCGGCGGCGATCCTGACGCCGCGGGCCTCGGCCGGCGCCCGCATCGCGGCGACCGTGTCGCCGATCAGCTCGCCGAGCTCGACCTGGCGCATCGTCCAGGAGATCTCGCCGGCCTCGATCCGCGAGAGCTCGAAGAGGTCGTCGACCAGGTCGCTGAGGACGGCGACGTGGGTGCGGATCTCTTTCAGATAGCGGTCGCGGGTCTCCCCCGTCACAACCCCGTCGTCGATCGACTCGGCCAACAGCCGCAACGAGGCCAGCGGCGTGCGCAGGTCATGGGAGGCGGCGGCGACGAGCTGGCGGCGTGCCTCCTCGATCTCGCGCCGCGAGCGCTCCTCCATCGAGAGGCGCACGGCGAGCGCCGCCGCCAGCGCCGCGCCCCCGGCCGCGAGGACGACGAGCAAGACCTGGGTCGCGCCCATACGGTTCGGGACCGCGACAGCGGCAGCGCCGGCGAGGAACGCGGCGACCGCGATGACGACGGCCCGCTTCATGCCCGGAACCTGTAGCCGACGCCCCAGACCGTCTCGATGAAGCGCGGTTCGGCGATGTCGTCCCCGAGCTTGGCGCGGAGGCGGCGAATGTGGACGGTGACCGTGCTGGTGTCGTTGAAGAAGGGCTCGCCCCAGACCGCTTCCATCAGCTGGTCGCGCGAGTAGACACGGCCGGGATGCGCGGCGAGATGGGTGAGCAGATCGAACTCGCGCTGGGTAAGTCTGACCTCTTTACCGTCGAGGGTGACCTTCCGCGTCGCCGGCTCGACCCGCAGCGTCCCGCGCTCGATCGGAGGCTCGTCCTCCACCGGCGGTGAGACCCGCCGCAGGACGGCGTCGACGCGGGCGACGAGTTCAGCGGGGGAGAACGGCTTCACCACGTAGTCATCAGCGCCGTCGCGGAGGCCGACGAGGCGGTCGGACTCCTCGCCGCGCGCGGTCAGCAGGATCACGGCGATCCGTGGCCCCTCGCGTTCGTGCAGCTGCCGCATCACCTCGAGGCCGTCGATCCCGGGCAGCATCAGGTCGAGGACGACCAGGTCGGGTCGATGTTCGGCGGCGAGCCGCAGCGCCTCGGGACCGTCGGCGGCCTCGTAGGTCTCGTATCCGGCCCGGTCCATGTAGCGGCCGACGATCTCAACGATCGTCGGCTCGTCGTCGACGACAAGAACCGTGCGGGCGGATTCCGCGGCCACGACCGCGATTCTCTCGCTAACCGAAGGTGAAGGCATAGGCCATCACTCCGGCTTCCGGTTCCAGTTCGAGCAGGTGATGCTCGACCTTCGGCAGGTTGACAAGGTTGTAGAGGCGCTGTCCGGTGACGGTGACTGCACCGTTGTGGACGTCGGCGCCGGCGTCGGCCGCCGAAATCGGCTTGCCGTCCAGTTTGACTCGGACTTTGCGCGGGCCGGCCGGCGAACCCAGCACCAGATAGACGCGGCGAGCCCCGAAGTTGAGGTCGAGCCCGGCACCGGCCTTCGCCGTCGCCGACTCGAGCGCGATCTTCCAGCGGCCGCGATAGGCGTATTCGTTCGGCGGCACCTTCTCCGGAGCGCGCAACGCGGCCGAGTCGAAATCGTGGGAGCCCGGTGAGAGTTCGGGGTTGGTGAAGCGTTCGGCCCGGAACGGCCCGAGATAGGTCTCCGGCGTCGTCACCGTCGCCGAGGGCGTCACCGCCTTCTTCACCCGGGCGTCGCCGCTGCCCACCTTCCTGCCAGCTTCGGCGAGGAGGCCTCGGATCACCTTTTCTTTCTCGCCGTATTCGCCCTCGCCAAAGTGGACGTAGCGGACCTGGCCGGTGGCGTCGATGAAGTACTCGGCCGGCCAATACTGGTTGGCGTAGGCGTTCCAGGTTGCCTGTTCGTTGTCCTGGACGACCGGATAGTGGATGCCGTTTTCAGCGATCGCGTTTTCGACGTTGCTCGCCTCGCGCTCGAATGGAAACTCGGGCGTGTGGACACCGACGATCGTCAGCCCGTCCTTGCGGTAGCGCTTGTCCCAGGCCGTCAGGTAGGGCAGCGTGCGGATGCAGTTGATGCAGCTGTAAGTCCAGAAGTCGACGAGGACGACGCGGCCGCGCAGTTGCTTCAGCGTCAGCGGCTGGTCCCCCGGGGTGTTGAACCAGTCCTCGTTGCCGACGAATTCCGGCGCGGCGCCAAGGTCGGGAAGGTCGAGGCTGCCGGTGGCGCTCTTCTTGGGTTGCGGTGCGCTCGCCGCCCGGGCACCGATCCCGTGGGCGGAGGCGCCGCGGATGTCGGCCAGCGCCGACTGCGCCGAGGCGGTGTCCTCGAGGCCCTTGGTCGGGTTGACGAGGAAGCTCGGCAGGCTGCTGGCAATCGTGTTCTGAAACTTGATGTCGTAGTTGTTCAGCATCGCCAGCGCGATCACGACCATCACCGCGCCCATCGCGATCTGCAGGCCGGCGCCACGGCGGGCGAGCGGCGCCATCACCTTGCGGCCGCCGAGCATCAGGAAGTAGAGGACGACCGCGGAGCCGATCCCGTAAGCGAGGGCGACGGCCAGCCGGCCGGTGCTGAACGACTGCGAGGCGGAGACGGTGATGACGCCGGCGAGGATCGGGCCGGCGCAGGGCGCGTAGACAAGGCCGAGGCTGAGGCCGACGGTGGTGCCCGACCAGAAACCGTCCCCCCCGGTCCGAGGAGCGCCGCCGACCCGGCTGACGAACATGCTGATCGAGGCCTCCAGCCGTGCCGCCAGCTTCGGGATCATGAGGACGATCCCGAAGCCGAGCAGGACGGCGATCGCCAACTTGCGCAGGAGGTCGTCGGGCAGGCCGAGGGCGGAGATCACGTAGACCAACGCCACCGTCGCGAAGGTGAAGGAGACAGCCAGCCCGGCGACGATCCCAAGCGGCCGGCGCTGGCCGCCGGTCGCACCGGCCGAGAGCGCGATCGGCAACACCGGCAAGACGCAGGGCGAAACCGCCGTCGCGGCGCCGGCAATGAACCCGAAGAGGATCAGCAGTGCCATCAGTTCAACCTTCCCAGGCAAGGATTACGAGGAGATGACGGAGGCGGATCAGGTGGCGCCGAGGGACCATGGATTGCCGGAGGGCTGTCGGTACTCCTCGCGACCGTATGAGCTTCGAAGCTCGCCGGGCCCCGGGGCGGCGACAGCTCCGTGAAGCTGAGGGGAGCTTCCGGGGCCCTGACCCGAACCCGAGGCTGCGTGTCGTCGGACGGGCCCGTCCTCCGGCAACCCTGCTCAGAGCCGCGGCGGAGCAGCCGTGACCGCGCCCTTCGGCCGCTCGCTCACTTCGGCGCCCCGGCCGACCGCCTCGCTGACGCCGTAGTGCGAGCAGATCGTCAGCTCGTGCTCGCGCAGCAGCGGCCGGCTCGGGTCGACGACCGGGGCCGTGGCGAGCTTCTCACCCTCCTGCACGACCCAGACCCCGAACGGGGCGCCGGCGCAGAAACCGAGCGGCACGGCAACGACCCTGGTGCCGCGACGGCGGCGCAATTTGGCGATCAGCCAGGCCGGTTCGCCGCTGTCGTCGTCGAGGTAGAAGCCGGTGACCTCGCCGACCTTCTGGCCACCGAGGTCCGTCAGCTCGGCTCCGATCCACTCGAACGCCTCTTCCAGAGTCGGCAGCGCAGCCGCCTCATCCATCGGCGTGCTTCTCCAGCAGCTCTGCCGCGGCGGAGGCGGGGTCGAGCTCGCGCCGCACCACCTTGTCGAGCAGCGCCGCGGTGTCGGGATCCTCGGAGACGGTCTGCTCGAGCTTGCGCCGCATCCTCGAAGTGGCGATTCCGAGCACCTCGCTGCGGAGGTTGCGGGCACGGCGTTCGGCCAGCGTCCCCTCCGCCTCGATGAACTCGCGGTGGGCCTTGATCTGGACCGCCAGCTCGTCGACCCCCTCCCCGCGCACCGCCTCGGTGCGCAGGATCGGAACCTTCCACCCTTCGGGATCGTGGGAGAGCGCAAGCACGCCGCGCACCTCGCGCACCATCGTGTCGGTCATCGGATGATCGGCCTTGTTGATGACGATGATGTCGGGGATCTCCATCACCCCCGCCTTCAGCGCCTGGATCGAGTCGCCGGAGCCCGGCATCAGGGCGAGGACGATCGTGTCGGCGTGGTCGACGATGTCGATCTCTGCCTGGCCAACGCCGACGGTCTCGATCAAGACGTCGTCTTTGCCGGCCGCGTCCATCACCAGCGCCACCTGCAGCGCCGCCTCGGAGAGGCCGCCGAGGGCGCCGCGCGAGGCCATCGAGCGGATGAAGACGCCTTTGTCGAGGAAGTGCTCGGAGAGGCGGATGCGATCGCCGAGCAGGGCGCCGCGGGTAAAGGGGCTGGAGGGGTCGATCGAGAGCACCGCGACCTCGCGCTCGGCCTTGCGCAGCTCGGCCGTGAGAGCGCCGATCAGGGTGCTCTTGCCGACCCCCGGTGGGCCGGTGAAGCCGACGATCCGGGCCTTGCCCGTGCGTGGGTAGACCTCGCTGACGAGCTCCCAGCCGGCGGGGTCGTCGGACTCGATCAGGGTGATCGCCCGGGCCAGCGCCCGCTTGTCGCCGGCGATCAGCCGCTCGGCCAGAGGCGCCGACGGAGCTTGGCTGGCTTGGTCCGCACTCATCGGCGCCAGTCTAAGTAACTGGGGAACGCGACTAGAGTTGCCCCGCCGTGATCCGCTTCGCCGCGCGCAACGGAATCCTGAACCACCGCTACGCGGTGCTGCTCTGGCGCTACCTCTGGCGCCGGCTGCTGACCCGCGGCGGCCGGCGCTGGCGCACCGACGGCATGCTGTTTCTCGGCCGCAAGCTGGAAATCGAGATCGCCCGCAAGGCCGAAGTGCGCTTCGGCCGCTTCGTCTGGATCGGCGACGGGACCAAGATCCGCTGCCACGAGGGCCAGGTCGAGGTCGGCCAGAAAACCGTGATTGGACAGGAGTGCACGATCTCCGCCTACCAGCGGGTGCGGATCGGCGAGCAGTGCGTGATCGCCGATCGGGCGATGTTTATTGACTTCGACCACGGCGTCGTCGAGGTCGAGCGCCCGATCCGGGTGCAGGGCATCTACAAGCGCGACGTCATCGTCGGCTCCAATGTCTGGATCGGCTACGGCGCCTGCATCCTGCGCGGTGTCTCGGTCGGCGACAACTCGATCGTCGGCACTAACTCGGTCGTCACCAAGGACGTTCCCGCCAACGCCGTCGTCGCCGGCATCCCGGCCCGGGTGATCAGGATGCGAGATGCCCCCAGCGATCTGCGTTGGCCACAGCCGGTGGAACCAGATCCGGACGCGCCAACGACGCTTACGCCACCCAGCTGAGCTCAGCTGGGCCAACATCGTCGCCGAGAGGTATTGTCTGAAACTCGGTGCTCTTGAGAAGTATTTTCGTCGGAGGGGAGGCTGTTGACATGTATCTGGATGTCGCCACAGTTGCGGCGGTGGACATCGCCGCCTGCTTCGCCGAGAACCTGATTCGCTGCCGCAAGCGGGCGGGCATATCCCAGGAAGAGCTCGGGATCCGCGCCTCGCTCCACCGCACCGAGATCAGCCAGCTCGAGCGCGGCCTGCGGATCGCCCGCATCGACACCCTGGTCAAGCTCGCCGGCGCGCTCTCGATCCCTCCCTACGAGCTGATCGACGGCATCGCCTGGACCCCCGGCGGCGCCCCGACCAGCGGCGAGTTCAAGCGGGCCACGACGCCACCGCCGCAGCCAGACCTCAACTAGGACGGGGCGAGCTCAGGCCGGGTCGAGTTTGGCGCCGGTGAGACCGTCGTAGACCGCGGCGGTCTGCTCGGCAACGTCGCCCCACTCGAAGCGGCGCACGTGCTCGTAGGCTTCGGCGACCAGGCGGCGGCCAAGCTCGTCGTCGGAAAGGACTCGGATCGCGACCTCAGCCAGTGCCTCCGGGTCGTGGGCGCGGAAGCGGAGACCGGCTTCCTCGTGGGGGACGACCTCGCGCAGGCCGCCAGTGTCGGCGACGATGCAGGGGCAGCCGGAGGCCATCGCCTCCAGAGCCACCAGCCCGAACGGCTCGTAGATCGAGGGCACCACCGTGAGGTCGGCGATCCGGTAGAGCGAGTGCAGGACGTCGTCGCCGATCCAGCCGAGGAAGGTGCCGTGCTCCATTAGCCCCAGCTCCTCGGCCTGGCGGTGGAGCTCTGCCTCGTGGGTGCCGGAGCCGGCGACGAGGAACCGCGTTCCGGGAGCCTCGGCGATTACCCGCGGCATCGCCTCCAGGGCCAGTTGGAAGCCCTTCTCGTAAACGAGGCGGCCGATCAGCAGCACCAGCTTCTCCTCGGGCGCAGCGAACTCAGAACGCAGCCGCGCCAGCTCGGCCGGCTCCTGTGCCGGGAGGTCGTCGGGGTCAATCCCGTTCGGGATCACGGTCACCCGCTTCTCCGCGACCCCGAAGATGTCGACCACCTGCTCGCTCATGTAGTGGGAGCACGTGATCACGCGCTGCGATCGATTCACGATCCAGCGCTCGACGCCGTGGATGTAGGTCTGCGGGTGCTTGTCGACCCAGCCTTGGTGGCGGCCGTACTCGGTGGCGTGGATCGTCGTCACCAGCGGCGCTTCAAAGCGGCGCGCGAGGTGGTCGCAGGCGTTGGCGACGAGCCAATCGTGGCCGTGGACGAGATCGAAGTCGTAGCGGTCTCCGAGCTCGACGCCGGCGGCGAGCATGTCCGAATTCATCCGCTCAACCCAGGCGACGAACTCGCCGAGGTCGGTCGGTCGCGTCGGCTCGCGGATGCGGTGGATGAAGACGCCGCCGCTGCGCTCCTCCGCCGGCGACTCCTCGCCACCGCGGGTGAGGACGTGGACCTCGACGTCGCGCTCGACCAGTGCCTCGGAGAGCTTGCGCACGTGACGGGCGAGACCGCCCTCGATCAACGGCGGGTACTCCCAGGAGAGGATCAGGACGCGGGTAGTCACGAGGTCAATCGGATGTCAGGGCTCCAGCAGGGCGGCGATGCTGAGGTCCGGCGCGAGCGAACGCATACGCGGATCGGTGTCGTGGTCTGAGTCTATGGCTTCGAGCATCTCCCGGGCATGGTCAGTGGCACGCTGGTAGGCATAGTCGCCGGCTTGCCCGCGTTTGTCGAGAAAGGCCCAATCGCTCGCCTGCGCCGCCAGCAGCTCGCGGGCGGCGCGGGCGGCAGCGGGACCGCGCAGACCGCCCGAAAGGGCTCGCAGCAAGCGCAGCTCCAGCCGCCGTGCGCCCCAAGCGAGGTCGGCGACCGGCGGCGAATCCCAGGTGCTGAAGTCCTTCTCCTCACCCCAACTGGAGGCCACCAGCGGCCGCTGCACCGGCTCGTGCTCGGCCAATGCCGTCGGCACGTCGACGAGGCGCACACCAGCTGCCTCGGCACCCTCCAGCACCGCCGCCAGCCAGAGCGGGCCCTCCGACCACCAGTGGCCGATCAGCTCGGTGTCGATCGCGAAGACGAGCAGGCCGCGGCGGCGCTGCTCGTCGGCGTAGGCGCGCAGGCGGGCGGCGACGGCGGCGAGGAACTCATCGGCCTGGCGCCGGGCCGCGGCCGCCGCGGCGGCGGGGTCGTAAGCCCCGCCGCCGACCTTCCAGATCCGGATCCCGCGCAGGCTTTTGCCCTCGAACTCAGCGTGGGCGGGGTCGGAGGGATAGCCGTCGAGCGACCAGAGCCAGCCGATTGCCTCCCAGTCGATCGGTAGTGCCACCGGCCCGGCCTCGGTGGCGACCGGGGCCAGCGCCGCGAGCGGCGGCTCCTGCGCACTCTGGTCGACGCAAAACCAGCCCACCCCGTGCTCCGCCAGGCGCCACTCCAGGCCCGGCACGTAAGCGCACTCGGGCAGCCAGAAGCCGCCGCCCCAGCCGAACCGGCGCTGGTGCGAGCGGATGCCGGCGTCGAGCTGCAGCCGCAGTCCCTCGCGGGTTGCCAGCAGCGGCAGCACGGCGTGGGTCGCGGCCGAGGCCGCCAGCGCCACCCTTCCCTCCGCCGCCGCCCGCTGGAACGGCGCCAGCGGGTCGCCCCCGGCCGCGTCGAGCAGCTCGAGGGCGCGACGGTAGCGGGCGAGCTCGCTCTCGCAGGCCGACCGGCACTCGGCCGGGACCTCGCGCAGGTCCGCTTCGGCGGCGTCGATCCGCCACTCAATCAGGAACTCGCGCAGGCGCCGCGCCGCGCCCGGGTCCTCGAGCTGGTCGGCGAGCACCGGCGTCACCGTCAGGGTCAGGTCGCGCGCGACCTCGAGCACCGGCAGGTAGGAGCGGATCACCGCATCGAACAGCCACTCCTCGCCAAACGGGTAGGTCCCAAAGCCCTCGACGTAGGGCATGTGGGAGTGGAGGACCAATGCCAGGTCGCCGACGCTCTCGCGTCGGCTCATGGCGGCGGCCACCTCATGCCGGGGCGTGGCAGACCGCGATGAAGTCGAGGGCGCGGTCGAGGTCGCTTTCGCGCAGCGCAAAATCCGAGGCCGAGATCGCCGGCGTAAAGCGGTCATAGAAGCGCTTGGTCAGGCCCAGCCGCTTGTGGACGCCGTCCCAGCCGAGCTTCAGCGCCAGCTCGTGGGCGCGCAGCTTGCGGGCGTGGAAGAGGCCACGGAGCTCGACCCGCGGGAAGTGCACCTCGCAGAGCGCCCGGAACTCCTCGGACCGGTACTCGTGCAGGTGCCAGGGGTTGTCCGACTTCTCCGCCCCGGGCGGCGCCAAGGTCAGGAGGTTGGGGGTCGAGATGAAGGCGACGCCACCCGGAGCGAGGATCGACTTGAAGTGCTCGAGGATCGCGCCGGCATCCTCCACGTGCTCGATCGTCTGCAGGAAGACGACCGCGTCGCAGGGCTCGGCGAAGGTTTCGACCAGGTCGCGCTCGAAGCGGACGTTGGGCCGCGTGTAGCGCAGGCGCGCGTGCTCGTGCGCCTCGGGGTTGGCGTCAACGCCGACCACGGAGGCGGCGCCTGCGGCAGCGAGGACGTCGGAGCCATAACCCTCGCCGCAGGCCATGTCGACGACGCGCAGACCCGCAACCCGCTTGCCGATCCACTCGTAGACGACTAAATGACGCCGGTACCAATAGTTCTCAGCCGGCACGTCGGGCAGCGTCCGCTCGCCGGTCAGCGGCAACGGCGGCACTCCCGGGGGCTGGTCGAGCTGGAGGTACTGGCGCTCCACTGCCCGGCACCGTATTAGAGTCCCCGCCGAATGCCAGCCTCCCCGACCGCGACCCCGGAGCACATCAAGGACGTCAACACCCGCTACCACGACGCGGCGGCGGACGAGTACGACGCCAAGTGGGGGATCGACTTCGGCGATATCGGGCAGGAGCAGGTGCGCCAGAAGCTGGTCAAGGCACTCGGCGGGATCGACGGGCGCAGTTTCGGCGCCGCCCTCGAGATCGGCTCCGGAACCGGCTACTTCTCGCTCAACCTGGTTCAACTCGGCGTGATCGGCAAGCTGACCGCGACCGACATCTCGGCGGGAATGCTGAAGCGGCTGGCGAGTACGGCGGCGGGGCTCGGCGTCGGCGACAAGGTGACGACGGTGACGACTGAGGCCGAGGAGCTGCCGTTCGCCGACGAAAGCTTCGACCTCGTCTTCGGCCATGCCGTGCTCCACCACATCCCCGACCTCGACCGTGCCTTCGCCGAGTTCCGGCGGGTGCTGCGCCCGGGCGGGATGATCGCCTTCGCCGGCGAGCCCTCGCGCTACGGCGACCGCCTGGCGGCATTGCCGAAGCGGACCGGGATGCTGGTAGCGCCGGCCTGGCGACGGCTGACGGGTGCCCAGCGGCGGGCCGTCGCCGAAGCCGAGCAATCGGTCGGCCACGCGCTCGAGAGCGAGGTCGACGTCCACGCCTTCGCCCCCGCCGACCTGCGCAAGCTGCTCGCCAGCGCTGGCTTCGAGGAGCGCCGCGTCGGCGGCGAGGAGCTGCTCGCCAACGCCTGGGGCTGGGGGCTGCGCACGGTCGAGTCGAGCGCCGAGCCCGAATCGGTGCCATGGCGCTGGCGCCGCTTCGCCTTCCGCAGCTACATCGCCCTGCAGAAGGTCGACACGACGCTGCTGGAGCCGCGGCTGCCCGCCGAGCTCTTCTACAACCTGCTCGTCTCCGGCCGTAAGCCGGCCTGACTCAACCCGTCAGCTGGGCGGCGCGCTGGTGACAGATGTCGATGATCGCGTCGATCACCGGCGAGTGCCAGCCCTCGCGCCGGGAGACGTCTCGCCAGAGCTCGACGGATCGAAGCAGCGCGGCCGTCCGGCGCCTCACCAGGGTGACCATGCCGCCGCCGAAGGCGCATTCCTCCGCCAGCGCGACCCAAGCATCCATCCCCACGCCCGCTGGGTCGTCGATCCCGCCGATCGACATCGCCATCCGCGTCGTCAGATCGGGATAGACGGCGGTTGAGACCACGTCGTACGCAGGCGCCAAACGCACTCCGGAGCCGGGTTCGTAAAGCAGTGCGAAGTTCTTACCGTGGGCGTCGCTGTTGCCGAGCAGAAAATTGACGAGTACGGCGTGGACGAAGTCGTTGATGTCGCGGGCCATGAAACGGCCCCGCAGCGATCTGATCAGCTCGACGATACGCCGCACCGAGGGACCTCCGTTGTCTTCGTACTTTCCCGACGGGAGGATGCCGAGCGCTTGGCACATGTCCTCCTGATGCACCCGGACCACGTTGCCGGCCGCGTCGTGAGCGCGATCGAAACGCTCCACATAGAGGCAGGGAATCGAGCCGACGTCGAAGTTCCAGGTCGAGGAGGTCCGGATCCTCGCGCTGTCCGTCGCTTTCATGCAGAAGGCCTCGTTCGCGACGAGACCCTCGTACGGGCCCAGCTCGGGCTTCAGCAGGCAGGTGCTCGGCGCACCTTCCAGCGGCTGGCTGAATCCCTGCCATGGCGATCCGGCGAGGACCAGCTTGTGCTGAACGCCGCCGAGGCTCAGCCGCACACCGTCGGCGCGGGAATCGACTCCCAGAGGGTGTCTCGGCAGATCCTCGACCAGCCGCGCCAGCTCGCCCCCGTCGAGTCGGCGCAGCCGGCCGCCACCAGCCGGGGCGGGCATCGCCTCCGGCTGCAGCACCGCGACGGCCCCGGCGCAGTCGGCGCCGAGCGCCCCAAGGAGCCCGAAACCGTCTTCCTCGCTGAAGTGCAGCGCTTTGGCGATTGCCGCGCGAACCGAACCCTCGGGCAACAGTCCCTCGAAGAAGGGCGCCGACTCGGCCGGGGCGAAGGGACGCTCCCGAACCGGCAGTGAGGCGGAGAGCAGAACCGGGTCGGACGCGCGCTCCGGGGCCGTGCCCGGCAGGTAAGAGAACCGGTAGCGAGACGGCCCCCGCCGCTCGATCTCCCCGATCCGCTCGCCGCCGAGGAAGACTCCGAGACGGACGCCGGGCCGGGTGCTCAAGACCGCCTCACCCCAGCTGCGGGCCGAGTCTCGGTCCCGTTAATTTCCAGTTCGAGGCCTAGGGCGTCGAGGACGGGCACGAGGCTGTCCAACCGGCTGGTCACCTTGCCGTTCTCGATTTGGTGCACGACCCGCGTGCTGACGCCGGCGGCCAGAGCCAACTCGTCCTGTCGGAGCCCTATCCGCTCCCGCTCACGCGCGACCGCTCGACCAATCTCCGTCGCGGCACCGGCGGTAACGGTGGCTTTTGGATGCATGATCGTGCATTATAGGGCCTCCGAGGGCATTGGATGAACCCGTGCAATCAATAGATGCACGATCATGCATCGCGCAAGCGGACGCGGAAGAGTTTCGTCCGCCCTTCGATCCCCTTCAGCCGTCGCTCGCCGATGAAGGTGAACTTGAAGTCCTCCTCGCCGATCGCGTCGTGGGTGGATTCGTCGACGACGACGCTGCCGGGACGAGCAACGCCGGTGATGCGGCTGGCGAGGTTGACGGAGCGGCCGTAGTAATCGCCGGACTGCGGCAGGGTAGGTCCGCTCGCGAGCCCGGCGCGGAGCAGCGGGAATTCATCGCCTTCGGCTTCGGCGGCGGCGATCAGCTCCAACGAGGCTTTAACCAGCGGCCGCGGCTCGGCGCTGACCATCATCGCCGCGTCGCCGATCGTCTTCACCAGCCGCACCGGCTGCTCGGAGACGGCGGTCGCCATCTCCTCCAGACGGCCCGCGACTAAGCCCAGCTCCTCGGGCGCAATTTCTTCGCCGAGGCTGGTGAACTCGACCATGTCGGCGAAGCAGATGGTCCGCTCGACGACTCCGCCGATCTCCCCCGAAGCGAGGTCGGTGGCCCCGATCACATCGCGTTTGATCTGCTCCAGCAAGTTGACCTGGAAGGCGTAGACGAGCGTCTCCCCCACCAGCGGCAGCAGGTGCTCGGCGGCTGCCGCAAAACGGAGGGCGACGTCGCGTTCGGTGTCACCGGGCTGGACCAGGCTGCGGATCGTCAGCTCGCGGTTGGCCTCGGCGATCCGCGCCATCCCCATTCCCATCGTCCGCGTCACCTGCACCAGGCCGTCGGGGGGCAGCCCCGCGTCGATGATTGCTTTCGTCCGCATCGCCGCTTCCAGGTTGGCCTCGGTCCCGATCCGCTCGTCGGGATCGGCGACGGGGACGCCCAGCGCCGCGCTGAGGCGCTGCAGCAGCTCGAGGTCGATACCCGAGAGCTCCGCAACTTCACGAGCGCTATAGCGGGTCCCGTCGCCGGCCAGCACCCGCTCGACCGGCAGCAGGGCGAGCCGACCGGCGGCGACCGCTTCGCGCAGCTCCTCCAGCGTCACCCCTTCGCCGCTCAGCTGCTCGAGCAGCGCCAACCTCGCCGCTCGCTGTTCGCCCGCGAGGTCGTCGAGCAGTCCTTCCGCCTCGAAGTCCGTCACGCGATCGCCACCGCCCCACCGCGCCGGGGGTCACCCCCACCGCTGAGGGCGCCGGTCCGAGGATCGCGCGCCACCGCCTGCACGCCGCCGAAGAATAGGTTGATCTGCGGCCAGCGGGCGACCGGCGTACCGGCGGCCTCGAGCAGCTCCAGCGAGAGCTCGTCGATCCCCGGCTCGGCCTGGATCGTGCCCTCCTCGAAGTGCAGCCGCGGCGCCTCGATCGCGCGCTCGACCGGCAAGCCCTGCTCGACCGCGCGGACGACGGTCTGCAGGATCGCCGAGCGGATCCGGTTGGAGCCGGCACTGCCCAGCACCATCTCCACCGCTCCGTCGCGCAGCACCATCGTCGGCGCCATCATCGATGGGACCCGCCGCCCCGGTGCGATCTTGTGGAACCCGAGCGGGTTGAGGTCCTCCTCACCGAGCATGTTGTTGAGGATCACCCCGGTCCCCGGCACCAGCACGCCCGAGCCGGAACCGTTGGAGCAAGTGACGCTGGCGCAACTGCCGTCGGCGGCGAAGACGGAGATGTGGGTGGTCGAGCCGAGCAGGTCGGCGGCGGCGAGATCGAGGCCGCCGGAGTCGAGCACGCCGGTCTCCACCCCCTCCTCGTAGAGGGACTCGGCGAACTCGAGGTCGCGCAGGTCGTTGGCGGCGCTCATCGCCGCGACCAGCTGCTCGGCTCCGCTGCGAGGACCGAGGCGCTCCAGCAGGCCGAGGCAGTAGGCGATCAGGATTCCACCCGAGGAGGGCGGCGGGTTGGTCAGCACCTCGGTGCCGCGGAACGGTGCCGCAATCGGGCGCCGCTCCAGCGCTTCGTAGGTGGCGAGGTCGCGGCGGCCGATCGTGCCCCCGTTCTCGAGTATGAAGTCGCTGATCGCGGCGGCGGTCTCACCGCGGTAGAACGGCTCCGCGCCCTCCGCCCCGAATCGTTCCAGAGCCTCCGCCAGATCACCGAAGCGAAAGACGTCGCCCTCGAGCAGCTGCACCCCACCCGGCCCGTAGAGCTCGCGCGTCCCCAGCAGGCGGTCGTGGATCGGAGCGAGGATGTCGAGGATGTAGGCCTGCTGGGCATTGACCGGGGCGCCCTCGCGGGCGAGCGCGACGGCCGGCGCCGCCAGCTCCGCCAGGGGCATCGACCCGAAGCGCTCGAGCGCAGCGACGAGGCCGGCGGCGGTGCCGGGGATGCCGCAGGAGGCCGGGCCGACGTAGAAAGTCTGCTCGGTGGCGGCGTCAAAGCGGACCGGAACCGGCACCAGCTCCGTGTGACGAGTGTTGCCGTCGAGGCCAGGGGCAGCGACGAAGAAGTCGATCAGTACCGGTCGCTCGCCGGGGGCGGCGACCATCATGTAGCCGCCGGCGCCGAACCCGGTCAGCGGGCTCTCGACCGCGAACGAAGCCAAGACCGCGGCGACCGCGGCGTCGACAGCGTTGCCGCCCTCGCGCAGAACCGAGGCGCCAGCCTCGGCGCTTAGCGGATGCCCGGCGGCGACAACCCCTTTCATCGGGGTACCTCGCTAGCCGGGGAGAAACTCGGGGACGTCGATATTGAGCTCGCCACCGCGCTCCGCAGAGCGGCCCTGGCGACCCGGGGCAGTCTCTTTGGTACGGCGTATGGTCGGCTCAGCGCTGCGGCGGGGACTGCTCGGGCGACCATCGAAGCGGGTGGCGACAACGGTGACCCAGATCTGGTCGGTGAGCTCGTCGTCGACATTGGCGCCAAAGATGATGTTGGCCTCCGGATGGGCCGCCTCGCCGACCACCTTGGCCGCCTCGGAAACCTCGACCAACGAGAGGTCGGAGCCACCGGTGATCGAGAGCAGGATCGCGCGGGCACCCTCCATCGAAGTCTCCAGCAGCGGCGAGGAGATCGCTTTTTCGGCAGCGAGGATCGCCCGCTCGTCTCCGTAGGCCATGCCAATGCCGAGCAGGGCGCGGCCGGCGTCGGACATGATCGTGCGGACGTCGGCGAAGTCGAGGTTGATCACGGCCGGCAGCGTCACCAGGTCGGAGATCCCCTGCACACCCTGGCGCAGGACGTCATCGGCGACCTGGAAAGCCTCGACCATCGAGGTCTGCTGGTCCAGGACCTGCAGGAGGCGGTCGTTGGGGACGACGATCAGGGTGTCGACCTCGGCGGCGAGGTCCTCGATTCCCTTATCGGCCTGGCCGCCGCGGCGGCTGCCCTCGAAGCTGAACGGCTTGGTCACGATCCCGACCGTCAGCGCGCCAACCTCACGGGCGAGGCGGGCGACCACCGGGGCAGCGCCCGAACCCGTGCCACCGCCGGCGCCAGCAGCGACGAAGACCATGTCCGAGCCCTTCAGCAGGCGCTTGATCTTGTCCTGCTCCTCGAAGGCCGAGCGGTGCCCGACCTCGGGGTCGGCGCCGGCACCGAGGCCGCGCGTCTGCTCGTCGCCGATGTGGACGGTGATGTCGGCGACGCACAGCTGCAGCGACTGCAAGTCGGTATTTACCGCCATGAACTCGACCCCCGGGATGCGGGCATCGACCATCCGGTTGACGGCGTTGACGCCAGCCCCACCGACGCCGACCACCTTGATCACCGGCTGGTGCGGCTCGCCGGAGCCCGGCGGCTCATAGGCCGGCTCCTCGCGCCCATAACGAGGCGACCCCGGCAGGTAGTCCTCACGGTCCACCCGCGGCCTGGGCTCCTCGGAAAAGACCCGTTTCAACCGCTCCGGCGCGGTTTCGGAGCTGCTCGGAGGATCAATGGAAGCTTCAGTGTCCTGGTCGTAAAGACCGCCTGAAGTATCAGCGGCAGCCGGTGCGGCGTCTGCGGCGGGTGGCGTGGGGTCGGGCGACTCGCCCGCAGCTTGCGAGGACGAGTCGTCTGACCGTGCGACAGGACCCGCCGCCGGGGTCGCATCGTCAGCGGCTTTTTTCGCCTCCGCCGGGTCTTCACGCCCATAACGAGGCTCGTCGAGCTCCGGCGGATCGGCCGGGGCGTCATCGGCAGTCGAACGGAACAGATCTGCGAGGGGACCCTCGCGCATGCTTGCGCGCTTGTTACGCCGTGCCATTCGCCAGGACCTCCTTCGCCAGCTCCCGGTAGTAGTTCGCGGCGCTGCTGCCGGAATCGTACTTGAGGACGCTCGCGCCTTTGACCGGCGCCTCGGCGAATTTGACTGCCTTGCGAATGCGGGAGTGGAAAACGAGGTCGCCGAAGTTCTCTTCGAGGATCTCCACCGCCTCCTTGGCGTGGACGGTCCGCGCGTCGAACATCGTCGGCAGGATGCCCTCGATGCGGACCTCGGGGTTGAGGTTCTCTTGGATCATCTTCAGCGTGTTCTGGAGCTGGACCAGCCCGCGCATCGACAGATACTCGCACTGAACGGGGACAATTATCTTGTTCGCCGCGGTCAGCGCGTTGATCGTCAGCAAACCAAGGCTGGGCGGAGTGTCGATACAGACGAAGTCGTAATCGCCGGAAACCTCCTTCAGCGCCTTCTCCAGTGAGCGCTCGCGGCCGATCTTGGTGCTCATCGCGATCTCGGCCCCGGCCAGGTCGATCGAGGCGACGGCGATGTCGATCTCGCGCTTGACGATGATCTCGGAGATCGGGATGTCGTTGACGAGCACGTCGTAGAGGCTGGTCTCGACCTTGTCGGGGTCGATCCCTTGGCTCATCGTCAGGTTGCCCTGCGGGTCGAGGTCGATGCAGAGAACGCGGTAGCCCTGCTCGGCGAAGGCGACGGCGAGGTTGAGAGTCGTGGTCGTCTTGGCGACGCCGCCCTTCTGGTTGGCGAAAGCGATCACATCGGCGTGCTTGACCTGGGGCTCGTCCTCTGCCTCCGGCTCGGGAGTGAAGTCGTTGCGGTTGGGGGCGATCAGGTCGGATGCCTTCATCCGCCCGTCGTCCTCCTCCTCTTCGGGCTCGAGCTCCTCGACCTGGGTCTCCACCTCGGGCTCGGCGAAGCGCACCACCTCGGCCACGGGCTCCGGGTCGGGCTCGGCCTCCGGCTCAACCTCCTCCTCGACGTAGTCCTCCTCGACGAAATCGTCGACGGGACGCTCCGGCACGGCTTCCTCCATGCGCTGGAGCTCATCGAGAATCGGGTGCTCCTCCTCGACCATCACGGACGAGGCCTTCGGCTTCTTGCGGCTTAGAAATCCCATTGCGCGGATATTCGGATGGGAAGCCGCTTTTCCTGCCCATCCTCGAAATTGCTAGGAATTGCCCGATACCTGAACTCCTCGACAAGCGATTGGTAATCGTCACCGGCAAGGGTGGCGTCGGCAAGACGACCGTTTCCGTGGCCCTCGGCCTGCGCGCGGCCGCCGCAGGAAAGCGGACGATCGTCTGCGAGGTCTCCTCGCAGGAGAACGCTTCACGGATGTTCGACCACACCGCCGTCGGCTTCCACGAGGTCGAGATGGAGGAGAACCTGTGGTCGATCTCGATCGACCCCGACGAGTCGATGCGCGAGTACGTCCTGCTGCAGCTGAAGGTGCGGGCGATGCGGGACATGCTGTTCCGCAGCCGCATCTTCAACTACCTCGCCGCCGCCACCCCCGGCCTCAAGGAGCTGGTCACGATCGGCAAGATCTGGGAGCTGGCGCAGCTCGACCGCAAGGTCAAGTCGGGCCGCAAATACGACCTGGTAATCGTCGACGCCCCGGCCACCGGCCACGGCGTCGGCTTCCTGCAGACGCCGCGGACCTTCGCCTCGATCGCTCGCGTCGGCCCGATCCACTCCCAAGCGCAAACGCTCGACCGGTTCATTACCGACCACGAGCACACCGGCACCGCGATTGTCGCCCTGCCGGAGGAGATGCCGGTCAACGAGTCGGCGGCGCTGGAGCAGGACCTGCGCAACGAGGTCGGCGTCGCCGTCGACCGCGTCTACCTCAACGGCCTCTACCCGGAGCGGTTCAGCAAACCGGAGGCGGAGCAACTCGCGCACCTGGCCGAGAGTGAGGATGGCGCGGCGCGGGCTGCGGCGCGGGCTGCCCTCTCCGAGCACGACCGCGCCCGCTCCCAGCGCGCCCAGCTCGCGCGCCTGCGGCGGCGGGTGCAGGCGCCGGTGAAATCGCTGCCCTTCCTGTTCGAGCCAGAGCTCGGAGTTGAGGCGGCGCGGCGACTGTCGAAGAGGCTCTCCTGATGCCGACCCTGAACGACGTCCTCGAGGGCAAATCGATCTGCATCTGCGCCGGCTCCGGGGGCGTCGGCAAGACGACCACCTCGGCCGCGATCGCTTCCGGGATGGCGGCCCGGGGCCTGAAGGTCTGCGTGCTGACGATCGACCCCGCCAAGCGCCTCGCCGACTCGCTCGGGCTGAAGGAACTCGACAACACGGCCCGCCGCGTCGACCCGAAGCTGTTCAAGAAGAATGGGGTCGAGATCGACGGGGAGCTCTGGGCAATGATGCTCGACCCGAAGCAGACCTTCGACGAGCTGATCGCGCGCCAGGCTCCGGACGAGGAGTCCCGCGACCGCGTCCTCGAAAACCGGATCTACCAGCAGATCTCCAGCGCCCTCGCCGGCTCACAGGAGTACATGGCGATGGAGAAGCTGTTCGAGCTCCACACCGAAGGCGACTTCGACCTGCTCGTCCTCGACACGCCGCCGACCCGCAACGCGCTCGACTTCCTCGACGCGCCGAAACGCCTGACCCAGTTCATCGAAGGCAAATCACTGCGCATGTTCATGAAGCCGACCGGCCTCGCGGCGAAGGTCGCCGGTCGCGGCGCCTCGGTCGCTCTGGGGATCTTCAAGCGGATCGTCGGCTTCGACCTGATCGCCGACCTGGCCGAGTTCTTCAACGCCTTCAGCGGCATGGTCGACGGTTTCCAGGCCCGCGCCAAGCGGGTCAACAAACTGCTCGCCGATCCCTCCACCTGCTTCCTGGTCGTCTGCGGCCCGCAAGGCGAGCCAATCGACGAGGCCGTCTACTTCCATCGCAAACTGGTCGAGGCCAAGCTGCCGTTTGGCGGGGTCATCGTCAACAAGGTCCACTACCCGGCCGAGTGCCTGCGGACCGACGTCGAGGACCTCTCGGACGAGCTGGCGCAGAAGCTCGACGACGCCGACCTCGCCGCGCGGGTCACCGCCAACTTTTCCGATTACCAGGCGCTGGCCGAGCGAGACGCCCACAACATCGACCACCTCGCCACCGAGCTGCGAACCAAAGGCGTGATCCGCGTCCCCTACCTCGACGAGGACGTCCACGACCTCGCCGGCCTGGCCGAGATCAACCGCTACCTGTTCGCGACCGGCGAGGAGCGGGTGGCATTGGCGGCGGGACGCGCCTAAAGGCGCTTTTGTTCACCCATTCCGAACAAATGCGCCTTTAACCGCGGCGGGAGTACTCGAACTCCAAGTGGGAGACCTCCCAGTCGGAGTCCGGAACCGGGAATAGGTGGCGGACGCGGGGGGTGTCGATCCGCTCGCGATGCTGGATGTCGCGGTCGCCGTCCACCGGCCACTCGAGCGAGTCGCCAGAACGTGGGTCGGCGACTTCGTCAAGCCACGGCGTCGCCGTGATCTTGATCTCGTCTTCAGCCGGAATCGGCTCCATGATGCGCGTCTCCTGCTCCACGTACTCGTCCTCCTCGCGTAGATCGGGTTCGGGGATGCGAAGTTCGGATGCCATCGGCTCGGGGGTGCGGGAGATCTCGATCTCCGGCTCGGGCGCGGGCTCCGGAAGGTCATCGACGGCCAGGAGGGAGGACTCGGCCGAGACCGTAATCTCGGCGTCGCCCTCGGCCAACCCGGCGACGATTAGGGTCTCGTCGGCGGTGGTCCCGAGGTCCTTGCCGAGCTCGCCGAGGGCGGCGGCGCGAAGGAGGCGACGAACGCTTTCCTCGGCCCAGCCCGCAAGCTCGATCGTCCCTTCGACAGCGCGGCCGTTCATCGTCGCCCGCTCCAGCTCCAAGGTCTCCTCGACGCGCTCACCCGCCTCAATCCGGTCCATCTCGCCATCGGCGGCGATCAGCGCAGCCGCACGCAGCGGCAGCGATGCGCCGACCGGGCCGTGGCCCTCGAGGACAGCGCGCAGGGCCAGCAGGTGGTCGCTGAGGCCCTCGACCGCGCTCTCGCGCTCGCAGCCCATCTCGAAGCGGCCAACCGCCCAGGTGAGGGCGGCGTCTGGGTCGGGACGAGACTCGAGCTCGCTTGCGAAGCGGGCGAGCTCCTCCCCCTCCTCCTCGCTGAGGCGGTAGCCGCCAGGGCGGGTGGCGGGGGCGCCGGTCGCGATTCGGCGCCAGGTGTCGGCACCGGTCGGGGCGAAGGCGTAAGGGCCGAGGCCAACGCCGCCGCCCTTATATAGGCGCATGACGCTGACCAGTTCACGCAGTTGATGCAGCGCCGCTTCGGCACCGCCGTCGGAATCCTGCTCGGCGACGGCAAGGTACTGCGGCTCCCAGGCCGCGCGTCCCATTCCCTCGCTGCGCATCGCGTCGACGGGGGCCTCGATCGAATCGGCGCGCACGATCCGCGCCCCGTGCGGCAGCGTCAACCGGGTCGTTGACATCCGCAGGCCGACGATCGGGACGATGAGGACGTCGGCGTCGTCGGCGTCGAGCCCTTCGGCGTCGAGCAGCGAGAGCGCGTCGTCGAGCCGGTCGCGGTCGAGCGCGAAGCCCGTGCATCCCTCCCAGAGCGACGAGAAGAAAGTGATGATCATCTGTTCGGCCCGCTCGCTCGGGTCGGCGGGCACGACCTCGCCGCGGGCCTCGAGGTAGGCAGCGGCCGCGGTTGCCTCGGCAATAGCCTCGCGGGCCGCGGGGAAGCTCGGCAGCGCGCGGAGCTCGTCGGCGTGGTCAACGACGAAGCGCCCGCTGAGCGGCACGTAGCTGTAGAAGGCCGAATCGTCGCCGGCGTCAGCGGCGACGTCGAAGGGGATCTGATCGCCAGCGGCGACCAGGGTGCTGAGGCGGGTGGCGGCCTCGGTCGCGAGTCGTTTCAGAGCTTCGTTGAGCAGGAAGTCACGCACGCTCCAGGCTTCCGCCCGGGACCTGCCGCTCCTGCGCCTGCACGACGGCTTGCAGGGAAGCCCCTGGACGTTTGGTCTAGACCGCGGCTGCGGTTTCGGACTCTTCGAAGAGCCAGCGCGTGCCGTAGGTGCGCATGTCGTCGATCAACGGCACCAGGGCCTGGCCTTTCTCGGTCAGCGCGTACTCGACCCGGGGTGGAACCTCGGGATAGGTGTGCCGCGCGACGATGCCCTCGTCCTCTAGAGCCCGCAGCCGCAACGACAGGGTCCGCGGGCTGATCCCCTCCAGAGAGCGCTCCAGCTCACAAAAACGGCTGCTGCCGTCGGCGAGATCGCGGATCACCAGCAGCGTCCACTTGCCGCAGACCACTTCGGCGGTCCGGCAGACGGGGCATTGGGAATTGCTTGCGGCGCTCATCGAGTCAGATCCAGTGGGAGTCCAATGATCTCGCTTCAACAAGTGTAGCCATATGGCTTCACTTACTGAAGCTTTGGCGAAAGCCAGATCCCATCAGACATTTCTAGGTATTGCTGATTCAAGAGCGGGGCCAGCCGGCCGATGGGAGCTCGATGAGGAACGGCCCTGCCCAGCAGCCCCCCGCAAATGAGGGCGGCTTCATCATGATCGAGATCCTTGTCAGCGCCTTGGTCCTCGTAGTCGCCACGGCCGGGGTCGCGGGGCTGATCGCCACCACGGTCCACACCCAGGCCGAACAACGACATGGCACTGAGGCCTACGCGCTCGCCCAGGAGGACCAGGCGCGGCTCTCCTCGATGCAGCTTCCGCGCCTCAACCACCTCGACCAGATCCGGGAAATCAGCCTCAACCAGACCCACTTCATTGTCCGCTCTCGAGGGCTCTTCGTCAACGACCTCACCTCGGCGCCGTCCTGCATCGAAGGGGCCACCGCCGACTACGTGCAGATCAGGTCGACCGTCACGTGGCCCGGCATGGAAGCCGACGAAAAGGCCGAAATCCAGAGCATCGTCTCGCCGACGACCGGGTCTCTCGACTCCAGCCACGGCGGCGTCTCTGTCTCGGTCACCAGCGAACAGAAAGCGCCGATGTCGGGGGTCGAAGTGACCGCGACCGGGGGCGCCTTCTACGGCATCACCGACAGCGCCGGCTGCGTCGTCTTCCCCGACCTCGTCAAAGGCAACTACCCGGCGATCGTCTCCGGCGAAAAAGCGGGGCTCGTCAACAAGGACGGGAAAAGCAGCGAGGAAGTCACGCTGCCGGTGCCGGAAGGCGAAGTCAAACCGATCGTGCGGCAGTTCGACCACCCCGGCACCGTCCCGGTCAAATTCAAATACCGGGTCGGGAGCACGGCCTCGTTCACCCCGGCCGCCGCCGACTCGATCGTCGCCTACAACACGAACATGACCGCGGCGAAAGTGTTCTGGACGCCGAGCGCCGCCCGGGAAGAAACGGTCAGCGTCACCCCGCTCTTTCCCTTCACCTCGCCGTACACGCTTTACGCGGGGTCCTGCTCCGCCGCCAACCCCAATCCCAGCGGGGAATCGAATCCCCCTGGCGCCCCCGCTATCGCCAACGTCCCAGCCCCCGCGGGCGGCGTCGCCGCACCGGTGACGATCCAGCTGCCGGCGCTCGAAATGGTCGTCAAAAAAGGCACCGCCGCGATCCCGGGAGCGAAAGTCACGATCACCGACAAGACCTGCAACGAAGCCAAAGGCATAAGCCGCGTGAAGCGGGTCTACACGACCAACGAAAGCGGGATGCCGAGCTCCAGCGTCAAAGGCGCACCGGAACAGGGGCTGCCGTGGGGCGTCTACGAAGCCTGCGCCTCGGCCAACATCTCGGGCTCACTCAAACGCAAGAAAGTCAGCACCGTCACGGTCAAGAACCTGGCCGCCGCGACGACCCTCGCCGTCGACCTTGGCAACAGCACCGGCCTTGAAAGCGGTGAATGCCCGTGAACCGCCTGCGGCGACTGCGACAGGAGGAGCGGGGAACGACCCTGGCCGAGCTCCTGGTTGGCCTCTCGATGGGCACGGTCGTAATGCTCGGCCTGACCACGATGGTCGTGCTCAGCATGCAGTCGACGACTCGGGTCAGCACCCGGGTCGACGCGACCCAACGTGGACGGCTGGTGCTGACCAGGGTCATCGACCAACTCCACTCCGCCTGCATCGCGCCGAAGCTCGCCCCGGTCCAGAAAGAAAGCTCGACCACGTCAATCAGGTTCGTTCATGCGACCGGATCCGCGGTTAGCCCGGTACCGACCCTCAGCGTGATTTCACTCAGCGGCGAAAACCTGACCCAGTCCGACTATGCCTGGAAAGAAGGCAATCCACCTTTCTGGACCTTCAACACCACGCCGACCAGCACCACCACGCTGATGACCAAAGTCAAACCGATCCCCGGCAAACCGGTCTTCTCCTACTACGGCTACTCGCTCGGCGCGCTCGCCGAAACGGCGTTTCCGGTCCCGCTGAGCGAAACTGACGCTCTGCACACGATCGCGGTCGCCTTCGCCTTCATGACCTCGCCCTCGAAAGGCACCGCCGCGGCGGAAACCGACCCCTCCCGGCTGCAGGACAGCGTCAGCTTCCGCCTCTCATCCCCCTCTTACAACCCGACCGCGCCGAGCCTGCCATGCCAGTGAAGCGACGCAAGAGCAGCGAGGGCGGCTTCACGATGATCTCGGTGATGCTCGGGATGACGCTGGTCGTCGCCGTCTCGTTCGTTGCCGTGGCCGCGGTCACCGGCGACATCCACCAGAGCCGCAACGACCTCGACCACCGGCGCGCGTTCGAGGCAGCCCGCGCCGGGGTCAACGACTACGTCTACCACCTGCACAAGGACACCGACTACTGGACGCACTGCGCCAACGTCTCCGAACCGAGCGCCGTCAACCAGGTCGGCTCAACCGCCAAACGGCGGGCGGTCCCGGGCAACACGGGGGGCAAATACGCGATCGAATTGCTGCCGGCCTCCGGGCAAACGCAGTACACCGAATGCAGCACGACGAGCCCGGGCGCAAGCATGCTCGAGCCAACCGGGTTGCTGAAGGGCACGTTCCGGATCCGCTCGACCGGGTTCTCCGCGGACAGCAAAGTCTCAATCGTCGCGACCTTCAAGCCGGCGACCTTCCTCGACTACGTCTACTTCACGCAGCGGGAGACCTCGGACCCGGTCACCTACGGGTTCCCGAATCCATCGGCCGCGCTCAACGGCGCCTACTCCCAATGCGGGAAAACGATCAAAGAAGGACGCTACTCGGCGCCGATCCCGACGACCAGCGAATACTGCGACACGATCTCCTTCGTCGAAGGGGACAGCATCAAGGGGCCGATGCACACCAACGACGCCTTCGTGATCTGTAAGAACCCGACGCTCGGCCGCGGCTCGGCCGACCCGGTCGAGGTCAGCTCGCCGCCGAAAGGCTGGTACTCGACCAACGAAATCTCCCACTCGGGCTCGAGCTGCACGGGCTCCAGCTCGAACTTCAAAGGCACTTTCACCGCCAACGCGCCGGTCATCACCCCGCCACCGACCAACAGCGAACTGAAGAACATCGCCGGGCTCAAATTCAAAGGCCAAGTCCGGATTTGCCTCAGCGGCAACACGATGTCGGTCGGGGCCGGCAAATCCTGCACCGAAACCGTCCTCTACTCGGGGCCGCTGCCGTCCAACGGTGTCGTCTACGTCGAAAACGGGGTCTGCGAAACGATCTACTCGCCGTTCACCGCGACCTACCCCGCCACCTCCGGCTGCGGCAATGCCTACATCCACGGCAACTACACCGGCCAGCTGACCCTCGCCACCGAGAACGACATCATCATCGACGGCAGTCTGGTGCACAGCAGCGAAGGGGTGCTCGGACTTGTCGCCAACAACTTCGTCCGCATCTACCACCCCTTCTCAAGCGACACGACCTCTGCCCAGACCGGCCACAACGTTTGCAACTCCGGATCCAACGGGGCGACGTCGATCAAAAACGTGCAGATCGACGCAGCGATATTGGCGATCAATCACTCCTTCATCGTCGACCACTACGACTGCGGTGCCGCCCTCGGCACGCTCACCGTCAACGGCGCGATCGCGCAGAAATATCGTGGCGCGGTGGGCACCTCCGGTGGGAGCGGCTACATCAAGAACTACAACTACGACGACCGACTGCAGTTCATCGAGCCGCCGAGCTTCATCGAGCCGAAACAGTCGGACTGGGTGATCGGCCGCGAGACGATCGAATGACCTGCAGAGAACCTTTCGCGTGAGCCGCCGGGGCTCAGGTTTCGCCCGATTTCTGTCGATTCAGAGGTTGCAGCGTCTGGCGCCGGGCGCCGGGCGCCACTCCCCTATGGCTTCGATCCTGAAAAAGCGAAACAACGACTCCTCGCTCGTCGGCCTCGAGATCGAGACCGGCAGCATCGGCGCGGCCGAAGTCAGCGCCAACGGCGTGGCGCGGCTCACCGCGACCGCCTCGACCCCGATCCCACCCGGGGCCTTCCACGACGGCGAGGTGACCGATCCCGACGCGCTCGCGGATGCACTGCGCTCGCTGTTCGCCGCCAACAAGCTCTCGCGCCGGGTGCGGCTTGGGATCGCCAACCAGAGGGTCGTCGTCCGCACCCTGCGACTGCCGGCGATCGAGGACCCGGACGAGCTCGACTCGGCGGTGCGCTTCACCGCCCAGGAGCAGATCGCGATGCCGCTCGATCAGGCGGTGATCGACCATCGTGTGGTCGGCGGCGCCCCGGCCACCGAGGGCGCACCGCCGCAGATCGACGTGATCGTCGTCGCCGCCCGCCGCGACATGATCGCCGCCTCCCTGAAGCCGCTGCGCGACGCCGGCCTCGAACCCGTCGGCGTCGATCTCTCGGCCTTCGCGATGATCCGCGCCCTGGCCGGGGCGACGCCGTCCTCGGCGGACGCAGCGGACGCGCCGGCGCGGACCGCCGCCCTCTACTGCAACGTCGGCGACGTCAGCAACCTGGCCGTGGCGAGGGACCGCTCCTGCCTCTTCACCAGGGTCGCGCCGATCGGCCTCGGCGACATGGCCGAGAGCCTCGCCAGCACCACCCAGCTGAGCCCCGAACACGCCCGGATGTGGCTCCAGCACGTCGGTCTCTCTCGACCTCTGGAGCAAATCGAGGGCGATCCCGAGATCCTCGCCAAAGCCCGGGCCGCGCTCGAGACCGGGGCGACCTCGCTGCTCGACGAGGTGCGGCTGTCGCTCGACTTCTACGCCGCCCAGGAGGCCGCGCTGCCGGTCGACCGGATCGTTCTCTGCGGACCGGGCAGCGCGATCCCCGGTCTCGCCGAGCTGATGGAGCCGGGCCTTGGGATGCCGATCGAGATCGGGACGCCGCAGGCGCTCACCGACCTCGACGCCGCCACGGCCGCCCGCCTGACCCTGCCCTACGGACTGGCGCTAGACAGCTAGAGATGCGTCCCGTCAACCTGATCCCGAGGGAGGAGCAACCCGGTGTCCGCCGGCCGCTGCGCGGCGGGCCGATCGCCTACATCGTGGTCGGCGCCTTGGTCGCCGCCCTGTTCGGCGTCACCGCTCTGGTCCTGACCGAAAACCAGATCTCCGACCGCGAAGCCGAGATCACCCGGATCCAGGGTGATGTGGCGGCGGCGGAAGCGCGGGCGCAGTCGCTGAGCGCCTACACCCAGTTCCATAGCGTGCGGGAACAGCGGGTGGCGACCGTGGCCGGCCTCGCTGACAGTCGCTTCGACTGGGAACGGGTGATGCGGGAACTGGCACTAATTCTGCCCGGTGACGTCTGGCTCACCAGCCTCACCGCCAGCGCCGTGCCGGGCGCGGTTCCCCCAGGCGGCACCGAAGTGCCATTGCGCGCAGGGATCGCGGGGCCGGCGCTGTCCCTGAGCGGATGCGCCCGCAGTCAGCAGGCGGTGGCCGGCTTCGTCCAGGCACTGAAAGAGATCGACGGGGTGACCCGCGTCGGGTTCCAGGGCTCCTCGCTCGGCGGTGCGACGGGCGCCACCTCCGGTGGTGGATCCACCACCAGTTGCCAGACGAAAAGCTTCATCGCCCAGTTCCAGATGGTGGTCGCCTTCGACGCTGCGCCGGTGGCGAGCGAAGCGGGTGCCGCCGAAGTCGCTCCGGCGCCGGCCGCCGAACCGGCCGCGACGACGCCCGAAGGGGAAGGCTGAGATGAAGTCCCCCAACCGGCTAATCATCGCGATGCTCGTGATCGCCGTCCTCGCGGTCGGGTTCTGGGTTGTTCTCCTTTCGCCTAAGCGTCAAAAGGCTGACGAACTCAGCGGCCAGATCGAAACCCTCAACGTCTCCCTCGCCGAAGCCCAGAGCCGGGAATCTGAAGCGCTCGCCGCCAAACAGAAGTTCCCGAGCGACTACCGGCAACTGGTCGTACTCGGGCAGGCGGTGCCGGCGAGCGACGAAACCTCCTCGCTGCTGGTCGAACTCCAGCAGATCGCCACCAAATCGAAGCTGCGGTTCGAAAGCATCCAACTTGCGGGATCGGGCGAAGGCAGTGTCGCTCCCGCACCCGCGCCGGTGGCCCCAGCCGAACCCAGCACGACCGAATCCTCGGGCGCGGTCCCGGCCGCCGCGGCGATCCCCCCGACCGAGGCGGCCGCCTCGATACTGCCGCTGGGGGCCACGGTAGGCACCGCCGGGCTCGCTGTGATGCCGTACACGCTCACCTTCACCGGCAGCTTCTTTAACGTCGCCGACTTCATCAAAGGGATCGACTCGTTGGTCGACACCCACAGCTCCGGGGTTGGGGTCGACGGCCGCCTGGTCACCCTCAACGGCTTCTCTCTCAGTTCCGAATCCGCGGAAGGCTTCCCCGACCTCAGCGCCTCCTTCTCCGTCACCACCTATCTGATCCCGCCCGGAGAACTGACCGCCGGAGCGTCGCCGATCGAACCGGCCCCAGCCACCGAAACCGCCGAAGAACCGACCGAAAGCTCGGAAACGAGCGCCGCCCAATGAACTTCTTGAAGAAGGGACCAGAGCTGAAGCTCTCCGAGATCAAGGTCCCAGGGTTCATCCAGGACGTCTACTACGACCTCAAGGACCGCCACCTGCTGCCGATCGCGGCGCTCCTCCTGGTCGCGCTCGTCGCCGTCCCAATCGCGCTCAGCCAGTCCGGCTCCGAAGGCGAAGAACCGATCGCGGCCGGTGCGGGTACCTCGAGCGCGGGGCAGAACGATGCCGAAGCCGGCGAACTGGTCGCCAAAGCCGCACCCGGCCTGCGTGACTATCGCCGGCGCCTCAAGCACCTGCGCGCCAAAGACCCCTTCATCCAGCAGTACGCGGGCGGAGGCTCGGAAGAAAGCGCGGTGTCGACGGAAGCGTCCAGCTCGACCGCAAGCGCGGAAGAAGGCGTCTACACCGAACCCTCGTCGTCCGAAGGCTCCTTCACGACGCCGACCGAATCCTCCTCGGGCACGGAAACCGAGGGGTCGAATCCGGCACCGGGCAAGACCAAGTACTACTCCTACGCGATTGATGTCAAGGTCTCCTCCGGCGGCTCCGAGGAAAGCGAATCGCCGAGCGTGGACGGCAAACCGACCGTGCGTCACAACCTGCCCGAGTTGACGATGTTGCCCAGCCGCGAGCAGCCGGCAATCGTCTATATGGGCTCGACCCGGGACGGTAAAAAGGCTCTGGTGGTCGTTTCCTCCGACGTCGATTCGGTCTTCGGCGACGCCCAGTGCGTGCTTGGCTCCGAAACCTGCCAGATGCTGGCGCTGGAACCCGGCCTTCCCGAGACCTTCGTCTACGGCGGTAGCGGCAAGACCTACAAAATTGAACTACTGAAGATCCATCTGGTCGAAAGCAGCAGCCCCTCGAGCGCCCCGCTGGGGGAACCGTCGAAGAAGAAGCAATCGAGCGGGCGTGTGCAGCTGGCCCAGTCGCTTACAGAGGCGCGGTAGGGACCCTCGGCGCCACACTAGTTCGCCCCTTCACTCGGGCCAGCGGCCAGTTCGGCCAGTGCTCGGGCATCCTTTCGATGAAAGGGAAGCGGTCCATACTCCAGACCACCAGCCGAGAGAGTCGTACCAGTCCAGCGCACCGACACCTTGGGCGTCCGATTCTCCACCCCAACAATCTTTGAGCCAAAGACACCGGGCCGTCGTAGCTTGAGAGTCACGACATCGCTCGCCGTCAAGGCAACGACGTACTCATGCCTGAGCATGGCAAATGGATTAAAGGCGTTTAGCGTTCCGAATTTGCCGTGCACTCCAATGAAGAATACGGCCACCCCCTCGGTCTCCCGTAGAGCATGGAGATTCTTCTTCACCCCGCGGTAGCGCAATCCACCCTTCAGCCATTCCTCGAACGTCATTACATCGGACCGTTGATCTGGATACGCATCAGCTTAGGTAAAGATCAATCAGATGGTCGCCGGCCAGCATCGCGAACACACCTCCGAGTGCCAGGAAGGGTCCGAAGGGAATCGCCATCTTGCGGGCCTCGGTGCCGTGACGGGCGATCAACGCCAGGCCAACGACGCTGCCGGCCAGCAGTGCGAAGAGGATCGCCGGGGCGACGGCGCGGCCGAGGAAAAGACCCATCGTCGCGCAGAGCTTGACGTCGCCTAAGCCCATGCCCTGCGGGTAGGCGAGGGCGACGAGGAAGAGAACGCCGCCGGCCGCGATCGCCGCGATCGCCCGCTCGGGCAGACCGCCAGGATCGGTCGGAGCAGCGATCGCGACACAGAGGATGGCGCTGGCGAGGAGGATCTTGTTGGGGATGATCCGCCGCTCGAGGTCGGTGAGGGTGATCGCCGCCAGCATCGTCACGAAGACGAGGTCGATTGCGACTTCGGCGACGGAGTCGTGGCGCTTGACCAGGACGGTGACGGCGAACAGCACCCCGACGGCGAGCTCGGTCAGGGGGTAGCGCGGGGAGATCTGCTCACCGCAGCACCGCGCCCTGCCCCGCAGGAGCAACCAGGACACCGCCGGCACGTTGTCGTACGCCGCCACCTGGGCGCCGCAGTGGGGGCACTCAGAGCGTGCGCCCAGAATCGAGATCCCGCGCGGCAGGCGATGGGCGACAGCGGTGACGAAGCTCCCGGCGACCAAGCCGAGCACGAAGGCGAAGAGGGCGATCCCGACCATCGAGCGGGAGTTCTACTAGGGGTGGCGGATCACCTTGAACTGCCGCTTCGCGCCGGCCGGCTCCGCGTTGCCCGCCGGGTCGACCGCCTTGACCCGGACGACGTGGCGCCGCGGGTGCAGATGACGCAAGCTCAGCGGTGAGCTGCACCGCTTCCACTTGGCGGCGTCGACCTTGCAGAGGAAGACGGTGCCGGCGGCGTCGCCGGTGGTGTCGATGAAGCGGAAGGTCGCCTTGCGCTTGGCGGTCTTGGCCGCCGGCCCCATCGTGATCCGCGTGTGGGGAGCGGTCGAGTCCTCGAGGTAGGTGACAGGGTCCGAGCAGCCCGATTCGCGACCGCTGATCGAAACCGAGATCGCGGAGAAGGCTGCAGCGGCGTTCTCGGCAACCTGCAGTTCGACACCCACGGCGAAGGAACTGACAGGGACCTTGGCGAGAAAGGCGCCGGAGCAGGCCGCACCGGCGAAGAGCTTCACCGCCGCGGCACCTGGGGCACTGCCGGTGAGCGTCGGCGTGGTGTCGTTGCCGGTGCCACCGGGCACGGTGCGCAGGTGCGGTGCCGGTGGCGGAGTCGCCGGTGGCGCCGCGACCCCACCGCCGCCCGGGCTGCCACCTCCCCCACTCACTTCGGTCGGCGGCGGCGTCACCTCGCGGTACACGATCGGCGTTGCCGAACAGACGGAGGTGAAACCGGCAATTGCCGCCCTCGCGTAGAAGCTGGTTTCCGAGTTGTCGGCGACCGCGACCTGGATTCCGGGAGCGGCGAAGGCAGCACCGCTGCCGCTCGCGACCGGGCTACCGCTGCAGCCCACGCCGGCGTAGATCGAGACCGTGGCTTCAGGATCCGCACTGCCGATCAAGTATGGAAAGTTGTAGTTCGCCGGCGACGCCGGGCTGACGGAGCTGAAGGCCGGAGCGGAGGGCGCGCTCGAGACCTGCCGGTAGCTGAACCCCTGCGGCGAACAGCCCGAGGTTTCCGTTGCGTTGTTCTGGATCCCGTAGAAGGTCGTAGTCGATTCGGCGCCGACGGTGACTTGGATTCCTGGCTCTTCAAGTTGTTCCACCGTGCCGGTTGCGGCGACGGAGCCGGTGCAGCTCGGATCGGTGTAGAGGGTGACGGTGTTGTTCGGTTCGGAGGAGTTGGTGATCGGCTCTTCGAACGCGGTCGCTCCGAACGGGGCCGCTTTGATCACCTCTTCTTCGACCTGGCCCTTGATCCGCGGCGCCGTCAGGGCGCCGGGGGATACCGGGTTCGATTCGGTCAGCAGTGGTGGCAGCAGCGTCGCCTGGGCCAGCGACGGCACCGCCAGCACGATCGCGATGACGAATCCGAGCAAGACGAAGGGGCGGGCCGTAACGGCCCGCCCCTTCGCGGTGCTTTCGCTTGGCAAAGCCATGCTCAAGCGATCGGGCTGGTGCTATTCGCCCCAGTTGCTGTTGCTCGGGCAGCCGCCCTTGCCGGGTTTGTCGCAGCTGTAGGCGAGGTTGCCAGTGGCGTCCCGCGTCAGCGTAAAGGTGGTTTCTTCACCGCCGCTCGTCTGGTAGGAGATCACGTAGCCACCCGCCGCCGGTGCTCCGTCGATCGCGTAGCCTTTTACGTCCGTGGCCGGAATCACGGGCTCGATCGTGTGCAAGGCGGTCTGGTCACACGACGTGTATTTGTTGCCTTTTTCGGTGGCACAGGTCTCCATCGCCACCTGGGCGGTGTGGACGTTCTCCTTCGACTTCGAGTCGCCGGCCTTTTCCTTCTGGTTGAAGAAGGCGGGCAGGGCGATCGCGGCGAGGATGCCGAGGATCAGCATGACGACGAGAAGCTCGATCAGCGTGAAGCCGGCCTCTTTGTCGCCGTTAAACCGGGCTCCAACTTTCGCCCGGAGATTCTGGAGCAACATAGGTACCTCCTATTGGACCTATCGTGCGCCAGAGCCCGGGGAGTCGCCGACTGGCGGCCGAGGCACTGGCATCTATTTGCACAGTCCTCATCGGCCACTTCGAAGCCACCTTTAGAGTTGGATTGGGCAATTCGCCAGTCCCCAACTTTTTGTCTCACCTGAGAGAAAAAATGAGGTAATCGGCCGGAAAAAAGTACCTATCCAACGGCGCGCTTACCGGTTATTGCCCGGCCAAACCGGACGAACGTCTAGCTACCGGATGTGTTCGTAGATCGAGAACATCGGCAAATACATCGAGATCACGATGAAGCCGACGATGCCGCCGACGAAAACGATCATGATCGGCTCGATCAGCGCCGTCAGCGCCTTCACCTTGGCGTCGACCTCGGCCTCGTAGAAGTCGGCGACCTTGGCCAGCATCGGCTGCAGCTGCCCAGTCTCCTCGCCGACGGCGACCATGTGGCCGACCATCGGCGGGAAGATCGCGTTCTCCTCGATCGGGCCTGAAAGCGTGCCGCCGCGCTTGACCGAGGCGTAGACGTCCTCCATCGAGCGCTCGATCACCGTGTTTCCGGCGGTTTCGCCCGTCAGTTTGATCGCCTGCAGCATCGGCACACCGGCGGAAACCGAGCCGGCGAAGGTGCGCGACCAGCGCGCCAGCGCCACCTTCTGGATCACGTCGCCGACCTTGAACGGAAACCTGAGTTTGATCCGGTCCCAGGCGTCGTTGCCCTTGTCCGTCTTCTTCCATTTGAAGAAGGCGACGAAGAGAATGACCAGGACCGGGATCAGGATGTACCAGGAGCCGGTAATCGCGTTCGACACGCCGACGCAGATCTTGGTCGGCACCGGCAGTTCGGCCTTTTCTTCGGGGTGTTCCTTCGCCAGTTCTTCGAAGATGTTGACGAAGACCGGGATCACGAAGGCGACGATCGCGACCAGGACGACGGTGGCGAATCCGAAGACCAGTGCCGGGTACATCAGCGCCGATTTCACCTCGCGGCGCAGGGCGTCGGTTTTCTCGACCTGGAAGGCGATCCGGTCGAGCACTTCGTCGAGCCGACCGGACTGCTCGCCGGAGCGGACCATCGCCCGGAACAGCCGGTCGAAGACCTTCGGGTAGCGCTCCATTGCTTTCTCCAGCGAGCTGCCGGCCTCGACGTCGGAGCTGATGCCAGCGACCGCTTCTCGGATCTTGTCGTCCTGGGTCTGCTCTTCCAGCGTCTGCAGCGTGCGCAGCATCGGCATCCCCGAGGCGACCAGGGTCGCGAACTGCCGCGAGAACACCGCCAGCTCGCGCATGTCGACCGCTTGCCAGCGCTTGAGCGGATCCTCAAGGTTGAACGGGGTCGACTTCTCGCTGACGTCGAGGACGATCAGCCCGCGCTGGCGCAGCTGCTCGCCGACCGCGGCCTTCGATTCGGCCTCGAGCTCACCGGCCGAGGTCGAGCCGGCCAGGTCCATCACCCTGAACTGGAAGGTGGTCGCGCCGGCCATTCCCGCTAGGCCCCCTGGGCGTAGGCCGGGACCGCGGTTCCGTCGACGGGCGCACCGCTCTGCCCGGGCGGCGGTCCGCCGAGCAGCCGGCTCAGCTCCTCCGGGACCGACGCGCGCTGTTCGGCCAGGGCGCGGGCGATCTTGCCGCCGCGAACCAGCCGGGCCAGGTCGGCGTCCATCGTTTGCATCCCGACCGCGCCCGAGGTCTGCAAAGCGCCGTAAATCTGGTGCGTTTTGCCCTCGCGGATCAGGTTGCGGATCGCCGGCGTCGGAATCAACACCTCACAGGCGACTACCCGGCCCTTGCCATCCAGGGTCGGCAGCAGCTGCTGGGTGACGATGCCCTGCAGTGCAATCGAGAGCTGGGTCCGCACCTGGCCCTGCTGCTCGGAGGGGAAGACGTCGATGATCCGGTCGACGGTCTGCGCGGTCGACTGGGTGTGCAAGGTGGCGAAGACGAGGTGACCGGTCTCGGCCGCGGTCAGCGCGGTCGAGACCGTCTCCAGGTCGCGCATCTCGCCGACCAGGATCACGTCCGGGTCCTCTCGCAAGGCCGCCCGCAGCCCGAGCGCAAAGTCGGGAGCATCGGAACCGACCTCGCGCTGGTTGACGATCGAGCTTTTGTGGGTGTGGAGGAACTCGATCGGGTCCTCGATCGTGAGGATGTGGTCCTGCCGACCGGCGTTGATGACGTCGATCATCGCCGCCAGCGTCGTGCTCTTTCCCGAGCCGGTCGGACCGGTGACGAGGACAAAGCCGCGCGGTTTCTCGGTCAGCTCGCGCAACACCGCCGGCACCGAGAGCGAGTCCAGCGAGGGAATCTCCTGCGGGACCAGGCGGAAGGCGGCGCTGACGGTGCCGCGCTGGAAGAAGCAGTTGACGCGGAAGCGGGCGACGCCGGGGATCGCATAGGCGAAGTCGAGCTGTTTGTTGTTCTCGAAGCGCTTGCGCTGGTCGTCGTTGAGGATCCCGTAGACGATCTCGCGGGTCTGCTGCCCGTTGAGGACCGGGAAGCCCTCCATCGGGCAGATCTTGCCCTTGTCGCGCATCGCCGGCGGGAAGCCGGGGCTGAGATGGACGTCGGAAGCACGGGTCTCCACCATCCTGCGCAGAACGTCGGAGAAGTCGAAGTCAGGCGGTGACACGGAGTACCTCCTCGAGGCTGGTGAACCCAGCACGGACCTTGGAGACGCCATCCTCGCGCAGGGTAAGCATCCCCTCCTCGCGAGCGACAGCAGCGATCTCGGGCTCGGCGGCGCGGGCGATCGTCATCTCTTTGAGCCGGTCGCTGAGGCTCATCACCGAGTAGATCCCGACCCGGCCCTGGTACCCGGTTTGGTTGCAGCGGGCGCAGCCGACCGGCTCGTACGCCTCGACCTCGGCCCCGACCCTGACCCCCGCCTCGGCCAGCGCCGCCGGCGAAATCACTTTGCGGTTCTTGCAGGTCGAGCAGAGCTTGCGTGCCAGCCGCTGGGCGACAACGCAGTCGACCGCAGAGGCGGTGAGGAAGGTCTCGATCCCCATCTCGGTCAGGCGCGCGATCGCGCCCGGAGCATCGTTGGTGTGCAGCGTCGTTAGCATCATGTGGCCGGTCAACGCCGCCTCGATCGCGATCCGCGCCGTCTCCGCATCGCGGATCTCGCCGACCATGACGATGTCGGGGTCGGCACGCAGGATCGAGCGCAACCCGGTGGCGAAGTCGAGGCCGGCCTTGCGGTTGACGTTGATCTGGTTGACACCGTCGATCCGGTACTCGACCGGGTCCTCGATCGTGATGATCTTCTTCTCGACCTCGTTGAGGTCGGAGAGCGCCGCGTAGAGGGTCGTCGACTTACCCGAGCCGGTCGGGCCGGTGACGAGGACGGCGCCGTAAGCCTGGCGGAAGGAGGTCTCGAAGCGGGCCCGGGCGGAGCCGTCCATGCCCAGGTCGTCGAGCGAGCGCTGGGCGTTGCTTTCGTCGAGGATCCTGATCGTCGCTCCCTCGCCGCGCTGGGTCGGCAAGGTGGTGACGCGGAGGTCGATTCGGCGATCGTCGACGACGACGCTGACCCGGCCGTCCTGGGGGATCCGCTTCTCGGCGATGTCGAGCTCACTCATGATCTTCAGGCGCGAGATCACCGCACCGATCATCCGCTTCGGCACATGTGCCGATTGCTTCAGCACACCGTCGACCCGGAAACGGATCCGCAGCTCACCCTCGGCGGGCTCGAGGTGGACGTCCGAGGCCCCCTCCCCCACCGCCTGGGCAAGGATGCTGTAAACGAGCTTGATCACCGGAGCGTCCTCGGCACTCGCCTGCATCTCGCTGACGCTGGCGAGGGCGTCCTCTTCCTCCTCGACCGGATCCTCGGTAATGACGGCCTCGGCGGCTGCGCTCTGCAGGGTGGCAAGGCGAGTCAGCAGACCCTCGACGTCAGCCTGCGCAGCAACTGCGATCTGACAGTCGAGGCCAGTCGCGATCTGAATGTCATCGACCGCAAGCACATTGGCGGGATCGGCCGCGGCGACCAGCAGCGTGTGCGGGTCGACGTAGCCGACGGGAACCGCCTGGTAGCGGCGCGCCATCGTCACCGGGAACAGGGCCGCGGCGGCGACGTCGACGTTGTAGAGGGCGAGGTCGACGTGGTGAAGCCCGTAGCGCTCGGCGGTCGCCCGCGAGAGCTGGTCTTCGTTGATCACACCCTGCTCAAGCAGCAGCCTCTCCGGCGCTCGGCCTGCGGTCCTCGCCGCCTCGACGGCACCTTGAACCAGTTCCGGAGATGCGTAGCCGAGCTCAACCAAGACGTCGGTGACAAAGCCGCGCGAGTGGCCGCGCTGGCGCGGTGGGGTCAGTCCGGGAGCGCCGGCCTCATTCCCTGGCAGCGCCGGCGCGGCCGAGCCACCCGAGTCGGGGACCGGTTGCAGGTGCCCCGGATACTGGGTTCTGTCGTTGGAGCTCATCGTGCTCAGTTGGGGTGGTAGGTGGCTTCGGGCCCCTTGTAGGAGGCGTCGCGAACCGCCTGTACGACGCTTGCTCGAGTCTGGTAGCCGTACGTGACCGTGGCCTGCTGGACCCCGTGGCTGAGGTGCTTGGGACGCACGATGACGAGAGCTGGCACCTGGCTGAGGTCGAGGCCGACGGTGACCGCCGCATAGCGCGCGATCTGCGCCACGGGTACAACGATCAACGCGGTCTCGGAGAGACCGGTCAGGGCGAGTGAAGCGCGAGCGGTGTAGGCGTCATCGATGCCGCCGTCATTGACGACGAGGAGGACGACGGTCTTGCCGGAGTCGTAGGCCGCGGTGAAGCGCTGCGGCGGCGGTGCGACCGGGATCGAGGTCGGCACTTCGCCGCTGCCCGCGCCGACAGCGGCCGTGGGTTCTTCGACGCCGGCGGTTGCCGTCACTTCACCCGACGAGGACGCTTCTTCTGATTCTTCCCCGCCGCCGCCAGGTTTGAGCAGGATGAAGACCCCGGCGACGAGCAGCAGGCCGATCAGCGCCAACTGGGCCATTGGGTTGTCGTTCAGCTTCTCCCTCACGGCGCCACGGGCTCCTGACGGGCTCCGACCTGCTCGATCCCGCTCGCTCGCTGGCCGCCGGCCGCCAGCATCAGTTTGAAGTCATGCGGGTTGGAGGCGTACTCCAGCGCCACCGCCTCGCTGATCCGGCCCTCCATCGTGTAGCCGAGCAGCGACTGGTCGAAGGTCCGCATCCCGTAGTACTCGCCTTCGGAGATGACCTCGGTAATCCGGCCCGTCTCTTCGGGGTTGAGGATCAGGTCCTGGACGCGCCCGGTGACGACCAGGATCTCGGAGGCCGGTACCCGACCCTCGCCGGTGATGTCGGGGACGAGACGCTGGGCGATCGCCCCTCTCAGGGTCGCGGCCAGCATCACCCGCGCCTGCTGCTGCAGGTGGGGCGGGAAGAAGTCGATGATCCGGTTGATCGTCTCCGTCGCGTCGAGCGTGTGGACCGTTGAGAGCACGAGGTGGCCGGTCTCCGCAGCCGAGAGCGCCGTGCGCACGGTCTCCTCGTCGCGCATCTCGCCGACCAGGATCACGTCGGGGTCCTGGCGCAGGACCCGCCGCATCGCCCGCCCGAAGCCCTTCGTGTCGGAGCCGACTTCGCGCTGGTTGATGATCGAGCGTTTATCGGGGTGCAGGTACTCGATCGGGTCCTCGAGCGTGATCACGTGGCGCGCCCGGGTCTGGTTGATGTGGTCGATCATCGCCGCCAGCGTCGCGCTCTTGCCGGAGCCGGTGGTGCCGGTGACGAGGACGATCCCGCGCGCCTCCTCGGCCAGACTGCGGACGACGTCGGGCAGCCCGAGGTCGTCGATCGAGCGGATCTTGAACGGGATTGCGCGGCAGACGATCGAGATCGAGCCGCGCTGCTTGAAGACGTTGACGCGGAAACGGGAGACGCCGGGCAGCGCGTAGGCGAAGTCGGCCTCCCCGTCCTCCTCGAATTCAGCCACGGAGCGGGGCTCAGCCATGTCCCTAAATCCCTGCTCGGTGTCCTCGGCGCTGAGCTCGCCGAAACCCTCGAGCGGGATCAGTTCGCCGTGCATGCGGGCGATCGGCGGCGAATCGACCTTGATGTGCAGGTCAGATCCCTCCCGCTCTACGAGAGTCTTAAGCGCTGAAGCGATATCGAACATCCCGACCTGTATCGGTCAGGATGAACCAGGGCTTAAACCCTGATGCCAAGCGGGTTGCAGGGTCTAACGTCGCGCTTGCAACATTCACCACCCCTGAGGGGGGTCAATATCGCAAACGCTGATCGACGGGCCGGCTCGCACACCTACCTGCCCTCGGAGGTGTGCGGGCCGGCCCGATTCGCCAGCAGAGAGGTCGCTTACGCGACCTCTCGCAATTTCTGCGCCTCGCCGAGACTTTGCAGCTTTTTCAAGCTCTGATTCTCGATCTGGCGGATCCGCTCGCGGGTGACGTTGAACGTACGCCCGACCTCGTCCAGGGTCCGCGGGTGCTCGCCGCCGAGCCCGTAACGGAGCTCGAGCACGCGGCGCTCGCGGTAGGAGAGGTTCTCCAGCGCTTCCTTCAGCGCCTCTTTGGTCAGCAGGTCAGCCGCCCGGTCAAACGGGGACTCAGCCTTCTCGTCGGCGATGAACTGGCCGAACTCCGACTCCTCCTCGTCGCCGACCGGCTTCTCGAGCGAGACCGGGGCCTGGGCGGAGCGCTTGATCGAGTCGACCTCCTCCGGATCGATGCCGGTGACCTCGGCGATCTCCTCCGGGGTCGGCTCACGGCCGAGCTCGGTGACCAGCTTGCGCTCGGCGCGACCGATCTTGTTCAGCTTCTCGACGACGTGGACGGGAATCCGGATCGTGCGGGCCTTGTCGGCCAGGGCACGGGCAATCGCCTGCCGGATCCACCAGGTCGCATAGGTGGAGAACTTGAATCCCTTGCGGTAGTCGAACTTCTCCGCCGCGCGGACCAGGCCCAGCGTTCCCTCCTGGATCAAATCGAGGAAGGGAAGGCCCTGATTTCGATAATTTTTCGCGATCGAGACGACCAGGCGCAGGTTCGACTCGACCATTTTCTGCTTCGCGTCGAGATCGCCGCGCTCGATCCGTTTGGCGAGTTCGACCTCCTCCTGAGCGGTCAGCAGGCGGACTTTGCCGATGTCCTTGAGGAACAGCTGCAACGAGTCCGTGGTCATGTCCGGTTTCAGGTCGAGCGCCTGTTTCTGGCGCCGACGTCCTTTTTTCCCGGTGTCCGCGGGCATCGCATCCGCCGCCGCTTTCTGGGCGGGGTCCATGTCCTCGACGAGCTCGATCCCCGACTTCTCGAGGTGCCCGTAAAGGTCCTCGACGTCAGACTCGTCAAGATCGACCTCGGAAACTGCCGAGGCGATGTCGCCAAAGGTCAGCACGCCAAGCTGCTGACCACGATTGATGAGGTTTTTAACCTCCTCCAGCTCCTGAAGCTCTGCTACCAGCATCCGTGTCTACTCGTTTCCCTCGTGCTTGCTGTTTAGTCCTGGGCGATTAAATGCCGTTACGGGCACAAAGTCGCGCCGGGCGATGAAAAAGCGGACCAGTGCCGCGGTCCGCGAATTAAGGCCTTGAATCATTTTGCCCCATTGGGCGGGCGTCAAACTTGCTCAAACGCCTGTTCGCATAGTAGTCGCTTCAGTTTGTAAAGTCAATGCCCACCGTCCAGCGAAAAACGCGTTCCTGGCTGCGCGCCTTCTGGGAGCGCGCGTACCGCGAGAACGTCACCGGCCTCTCGGCAATGGTCGCCTACAACCTAATGTTGGCGGTCTTCCCGTTCGCCCTCCTCGTCCTCTTCATCTTCGGCCAGGTGCTGAAAATCGGCGGCGTCGAGGAAGGGGTCATCAACGACCTGCAGCGGCTCTTCCCCAGCGTCGAGCAGCAGACGCTGACCGACGTCCTCAACCGGATCCAGGACAACTCGACGACGATCGGGATCGCTGCCGCGATCGGCTCGCTCTGGATCGGCGCCTCCTTCTGGGGGGCGATGGACACCGCCTTCTGCCGCATCTACCACGTCGAGTGCCGCGGCTGGGTCGAGCAGAAGCGCTTTTCCTTCGCGATGCTCGGCGTCGTCCTCCTCTTCATCGCCGCCAGCATCTTCGTCCCGGCGCTCGAGAGCGGCGTCGTCACCAGCACCGACCGCCTGCCGTTCGGGCTCGCCGACATCAAGGCGATCGACACCGTGCTGCTGCTCGCGGCCGCGCTGCTGATCACCTTCCTGATCTGCGCAGTCATCTTCTGGGCGGTGCCGAAAGGACATATGCCCTGGCGCGCGGTCTGGCCTGGTGCTCTGTTCGTCAGCGTGGCCGCGGGCCTCGCCAACTGGCTGTTCCCGATTTACCTGGCCAACGTGTCCAGTCTTTCCCGCTTCGGGTCGACGCTGGGGTTCATCCTCATCGCCCTGCTCTGGTTCTACGTCCTCAGCCTGGCGCTGATGGTCGGGGCGGTCATCAACTCGCTGCGCTACGAGGTCCACGACACCGGCGAGCTGCCTTATAGAAAGGTTTCCCCGTGCGGCGACTGCGGTGATTGACGATTCCCAGAGCGAAACTCCGCCGGGAATGAAACAATCAAATTGATGCAAAAACAGTCGAGTTCTGAAAGCCTTCCCAACATTCTGAACCCAACGGTTCCCGCTGACATCGGCGTCCAGTCGCAGCGGCAGCGAATCATCGACGCGATGATCGTCTGCTGCGCCGAGAAAACCTATGCCGGAACCACGATCAGCGACGTCGTGCGCAGCGCCAGCATCTCCCGAACCACCTTCTACAAACGGTTTCCCGACAAGCGCACCTGCTTCGACGCTGCGCTCGACCACGGCATCGAGCTGGCCACAGCCGCTGCCGCCAGCACCAGGTCAAGCGACGATTCGCCGGCTGAGGCGGTTCGCAAAGCCGCCGCCGCGGTGCTCGAGCTCCTGGCCAAACGACCAGAGCTGGCACGTCTGCTTGCCACCGAGGCCGTGGCCGTCGACCCGGCCGTCAGCGCTCGCTACAGGGCACTGCTGCTCCCCGTCATCGAAGGTCTGTGGAATGGCGACGGCGGCCAGGGGAAGATGAGCCCGGGGCTCGCCTTTGGCCGCGTGCAGCTGCTCGTCTTCAGCCAGGTCGCCGCCGGCCGTACCGACCATCTTCCCGATCTACAGCCCGAGATCGTCTACCTCGCCCTCGCTCCATTCGCCGGCCACGAAGAGGCTGTGCGCCAGGCGCGCCCGGCCTACGCCGACAGCCCTCCCGAGGCCGTTCCCGGGCCTTGACCTCCGACGCTGAGGACCTGCGCAAGTGGCGACTGCCGCGGGGCCGACACGGTCTGCCGCGAGAGATCGTCACACGCTCGCAGCGGGAGCGCCTGCTGGCGGCGGTCGTACGGGTGATCGCCGCCAACGGATATGAGGTGACCACCGTCGCCGACATCCTCAAAGAGGCCGGGGTCGGGCGCGAGAGCTTCTACGAACTTTTCGACGACAAACGCCAGTGCGTGCTGACCGCCCATGCCCTCCTGGTCGACGATCTCGAAGGCCGGGTCCGGGCCGCCTATACGGCACCCGGCCCCTGGGAGGACCGCATCCGCGATGGCCTCGCGGTGACGCTGGCCTGGTTTGCCTCCAGCCCTGACGTCGGCCGCTTCACGCTGATCGAGCTGAGCGCCGTCGGTCCGGCCTCGCTCGATCGCTTCCAAGCCGAGTTCAACCGCTTCGTCAAGCTGATCGAGGAGGGACGCGGCGATGACGCGCCCCGCCCGGATCTGCCGCAGGCTCCCAGCCTCGCGGTCAGCGGCACCGTCGCCCGCGTTTACGAAGAGGTGGTCCAGGGCCGAACAGCAGATCTTCCCAGCCTGCTGCCGGAACTCACCTTCGAGGTTCTGGTCCCGTTCGTCGGCGAAGAGGCCGCCCAGGCTCAGCAGCGCCGCGTCGCCGCTACTGGGTGATGATCGCGGCGTGCAGGGCGACGACGACGCCTTCGGCGACGCGGCGATTGCCGCCGAAGCGCAGCAGACTTGCTGTGCCGTCCTTGATCGCGCGGAACCAGCCCGTCATCGAGCCCACCGCGAAGTCGCCAGGGGTCGGGCCGAGGTGCGAGCCGCACGCCACCACCCTGCCCGCTTCGACGGTGACCGAGATCCCCGCCTGCCGGCGCTCGTCGGCGTGGTCCGCCTCGACCTCGAGCTGACAGGTGCCGTTGGTGTTGATCGGCAATTTGACCAAGGGAGTCACCAGCAGGAACGCGGCCTCAATGTCCGCCTGGGTGATTGGCGCGGCACCGTCGTGCATATGGGTTTGTTCGCACTTTCCCGCGGCGGCCAGAGCCGCGACGCCGTGGCGAGCCCAATCGGTCACCGCGTAGGGAGTGCCGGCGCCGGAGCTCTCGCGGGCTTCGATCAAGCCCGCCATCCGCATGCTGGAGAGGCGGCGCTCGAGCGCCGGGTAACTGAGGTCATGGATCGAGCGATCGAGCTCGGTCAGCGACATCGGCATCGCTGCCAACTCGCGCAGGATCGTCGACCCCCAACCGTCGATCAGGGCCTTAACGATCCCCTTGCCGGCTCCGCTCTCGAGCGCAACGGGACCATCCGGGGCCTGGCCGAGCCAGAGCTCGAGCCCCGCCGCGAGATCGAGCAGCTCGTGCCCCATCGACGTCAGCGAGATCTCAACGGCGTGCGGTGCACGCTCGGTTGGCTGCTTGCGGACGGCGCCGAGCTCACCAAGACTTGCCAGGTGCCCTCGCAGGGTCGTCTGGGCCGGCAGCCCGGTCGCTCGCCGCAGCTCGGCCAATCGCATTGGGCCTTCGCCCACTGCCCGGAGAATGATGCAGTTGAGCGGCGTTGCCAGGATCGTCAAGGCGCGTTCGCCCGCGCGAAACTGCTCCGTTCTCGCAATGAGATGGTTGACTGGCCGTTCAGCCGGGACGACGGCGTGAGCAAATGAGACATCCCGTACCTGAGTCAAATCCCTCTCCCCTCCTCGCAGCGCAGAATACCTAGATTTTCTTTAGTAGAACACTTTTGTTTATATAAACAAAGTAGTATCTGTCAACGCAGCGGTTCGCAACTGCGGGGAAAGGTGGCTTGGCACCTGGTCTGGCGGCTGTTGAAATCAGCCGTAGCGCTGCGCGCCGGCGCCGAGGATCGCGCGCAGCTTGGCGCGATCGTGGCGGGCGTGGACGCGCCGCACGGTGCCCGAGCGCGAGCGCATCACCAGCGATTCAGTGGTGACGCCGGCGCCGCGGTAGCGGACGCCTTGGAGGACGTCGCCGTCGGTGACGCCGGTAGCGGAGAAGAAGACGTCGTCGCCGGAGCAGAGATCGTCGGCGGTGAGGACGCGGTCGAGGTCATAGCCGGCGTCGACGGCGGCCGAGCGCTCCTCGTCGTTGCGCGGCCACAGCCGTCCCAGCAGCTGCCCCCCCATCGACTTCAGAGCGGCGGCGGAGATCACGCCCTCCGGCGTGCCGCCGATCCCCCAAAGCAGGTCGACCGGCGAGCGTTCGGAGACCGCCAGCAGCGCTGCCGAGACGTCACCGTCGGTGATCAGGCGGATGCGAGCACCGGCCTCGCGCACTTCGCGCATCGCGTCCTCGTGGCGGGGGCGGTCGAGCATGACGACGATCACGTCGCCGACGGTGCCGCCCTTGCGCTCGGCGATCAGCTTGATCGTCTCCGGCAGCGGCCGGTCGAGGTCCAGCAGGTCGGCGATCTCTTCACCGCCGGCCAACTTTTCCATGTAGACGCACGGGCCGGGGTCGAACATCGTGCCGCGCTCGGCGAGGGCGATGACCGAGATCGCACTCGGCATCCCCAGGGCGCAGAGACGCGTCCCCTCCAGCGGGTCAACGGCGATGTCGACTACCGGCGGCGTGCCGTCTCCGATCTGCTCGCCGTTGTAGAGCATCGGCGCTTCGTCCTTCTCGCCCTCGCCGATGACGACGGTGCCGTCCATCGAGACCGAGTCGAGGACGAAACGCATCGCGTCGACGGCGGCGCCGTCGGCGGCGAGCTTGTCGCCGCGGCCGACCCAGCGGGCGGAGGCGAGTGACGCTGCCTCGGTCACCCGCACCAGCTCCAGCGCGAGGTTGCGGTCGGGCTTCGCTTGCGAGGGGTCGGCCATCGGCGCGCAGGCTATAAGGTCGTGGCGTGGAGGGGCGCTGGGGATTGACCTTGCCGTTGTCGGGTCTGCCATTGGCCGACCACGAGGCGCTGGTCAAGCGCGCCGAGGCAGCGGGCTACACCGACCTCTGGACCGGTGAGACCAACGGCCCTGACGGCTTCACGCCGCTGGCCCTGAGCGCTGCTTGGACCGAGAACGTGCGCCTCGGGACCGGCGTCGTCGGCGTCTTCCAGCGCGGCCCGGCGCTGCTCGCCCAGGAGGCGGCGGCGCTCGCCGATGCCTCGCGCGGGCGGTTCGCGCTCGGGATCGGCTCCTCCTCGGACCGGATCATCGAAGGCTGGAACGGGATCCCCTTCGAGAAGCCGCTGAGCAAGGTCCGCGAAACCGTCGAGTTTCTCCACGACGCGCTTACCGGCGAGCGCACCTCGACCGGCTTCAAGCTGGAGACCGCGCCCGCACAGCGGATCCCGATCATCCTTGCCGCCCTGCGCGGCAAAATGCTGGAGTTGGCGATGGAGCGCGCCGACGGCGCCTTCACCAACTTCCTGCCGCTCGCCGGACTGCCCAAAGTCACCGCGCAGATCGACGGCGCCCCGGATGGGTTCGAGCTCCTCTGTCGCTTCTTCTGCATCCCCGGCGAGCGCGAGCAGGCGGAGCCGTTCGCCCGCTTCATGTTTTCCTCCTACGCGACCGTCCCGGTCTACGAAAAGTTCTTCCGCTGGCTCGGCTACGGCGAGCAGATCGACCCGATGGTCGAGGCCTGGAAGGCGGGGGACCGTCAAGCGGCGGCCGCGGCGGCGCCTTGGGAGGTGATCGAGGACACCTTCGTGATCGGCAGCCCGGAGCAGATGAAGGAGCGCCTTGCCGCCTACGTCGCCGGCGGCATCACGCTGCCGATCCTGACGATGATCACGATGCCGGAGAACGCCGGCGAGCTGATCGAGGCGCTGGCGCCGCCGAGCTGAGACAGCCCCGGCAGCGCCTCGCGACTACGGTGTTTCCACTGTTGTGAAGCTCAGCGGCTTGAACGGGTCGCCTTCGATTTTCAGGTCCTTGCCTTCGAGTGTCATACCGCCGTCGATGGTGGCGAGCTGACCTTCGATTTTCAGCGAATTCTGGGTTTTCGTCTCGGCTTCGGTGAAGCCCATTGTCGCGCCGTCGAGACTCGAGGTCTTGACGGTCCCGGTGAGGTTGTATGTCCTGTTCAGTTTCGCGTTCGCACAGCCCTGGATGTAGAAGCTCGCCAGCACCGTGCCCCCGTTGGGTTCAAATTTCAGCCTGTCCCCTTGGCCAGGGCTGCCATACGCCAGTTCCCTGGTTTCGAACATTTCTTCCGCTCCGACCCCGGGGAGTTTGTCGTAGTTGACGACGCAGCCTTCTTTTGCGGGGCTCGTCACCGTCACCTGGTGGAAGGCGATCGTCGCAGTGCCGATCGCTGTGTGTTCGCCGGTGACTTCGTTGTGGGTGTTGAGGATCGTGCCTGTGAGCGCCGCTTCTTTGGCTTCGATTGCGATGGGGACACCGGCGAAAGTGGATTTGAATTTCCAGGCCCCGCTGAGCGTTCCGGCTGTGGTGAGGTTGATGCCTGATACGTGTGTCTCTGTGAATTCAGCGACAGGCACGTGGCCGTATTCGCCTGCTCCTGCGTCCGCGATCGTGCAATGAGCTTTGGTGAAGGCGCCACCTTCGCCCACTTTCGCGCATGTGAACACTGCTGTGCCCTTTATGGCCGCGGCGCCCTGCGCAGCTATGAGGCTGATCAAAGCGGCCGAGATCAAGGCCAAGGCGACGATCGTTCTACGTCCAGTCATCTCACTGCTCCTCTGGTCGGTTTGAGTGATCGCCCGACCAGGCCCCGTCTCCGCCGGACGCAGACAAGATCCCCCCGAATGCCAGCACCGTCAATCGGCCGATGCGTGGACGCGCGAAACCGTCACCGCGCGCATCGGCACGCCAATCCAGCGCAGGGTTCGTCAGGTCAGCGAGCGGCGCGGGCCAGCGTCAGTGCGTAATCGCCGGCGGCGTCGGTGAACCAGCCGCACATCTCCAGCCCGGATTCGGCGTAGACGCATTCGAGTCGCTCGCGGGTGAACTTGGCTGAGATCTCGGTCCGCATCTCCTCGCCGGCGGCGAAACCGATCGTGAGATCGAGGTCGACAAGGCTGACGGTCTGCTCGGCCAGCGAGCGCAGGCGGATGTCCATCCGCTCCTCGCGGGTGTCGTAGCGGGCGACGTGCTCGAAGGCGTCGAGGTCGAAGTCGGCACCGAGCTCGCGGTTGAGAACGTGGAGGACGTTCTTGTTGAACTCGGCGGTGACCCCTGCTGAGTCGTCGTAGGCCGCCTCCAGTCGCTTCGTCTCCTTGACCAGGTCGGTGCCGAGCAGAATGTGATCGCCGGGCCCGAAAAGGCCCGCGATCCGGGTCAGGAACTCGCGCCGCTCGCCGGGATAGAGGTTGCCGATCGTGCCGCCGAGGAAGGCGATCAGCCGCGGACCGCCGTCGTCGTGGATCCGCTCGAGGTGGCTCTCGAAGTCACAGACCAGGCCGCGAACGTCCAGACCCGGATACTCCTCAACGAGGATCTGCGCCGTTTCGTGGGTGATCTCCTCGGAGATGTCCACCGGGACGTAGGTCCGCAGGCTGCCGGCGTCGCGCATCACGTCGAGCAGGTGGCGGGTCTTCGAGGCCGATCCGGAGCCGAGCTCCACCAGGGTGCCGGGGGTACCGGCGGCGGCGAGGATCTCGCTCGAGCGCTCGCCGAGGATCTCACGCTCGGCTCGGGTCGGGTAGTACTCCGGCAGCTCGGTGATCTGCTCGAACAGCTGCGAGCCGCGCTCATCGTAGAAGTACTTCGGCGAGAGCTCCTTCGGCGAGGCGGTCAGGCCCTCACCGACATCGCGCGCCATCTCCGCGGCGGCGTCGGCGTCGAGGTGGACATCAACGCTGATCATGCCGACCTCGCGCAGCGCAGGCCGGAGAAGATCTGGCTGCGCTGCGGCAGATCCCAGTTGCGAAAGCTCGGCCGGGCAACACTTGAGTGGGTCGCCCAAGAGCTGCCGCGCAAGACCTTGTAAGTGTCGCCGAAGAAGACCTCGGAGTAGTCGCTGTAGGGAAAAGCCTCGAAGCCTGGGTAGGCGATGAAATCCGACGAGGTCCATTCCCAGGCCTGACCGGCGGAGTCGAGGTGATCGTGGGCGGCCTCCCACTCTTGCTCAGTCGGCAGCCGCTTGCCGACCCAACGGGTGAAGGCGTCGGCCTGATCCCAGGAGACGTGGATGACGGGATGGTCGGGCTCAATCGGCGCTCGGCGGCCCATTGCCGTGCTGACCCAGCCCTCGCCGTCGCGCTCCCAGTAAGTCGGCGGCTCTGCCCCGGTCGCCTGCATGAACTCGGTGTACGCAGCGTTGGTGACCGGGGTTCGATCGATCTCGAATCCGTCGAGCTCGACCGTGTGGCGGGCGCGCTCGTTGTCATAGACAAAGCCACGTTCAGGGGCGCCGATCTCGTACTCACCAGCGGCGACGGCAATCGTCCTCGGACCATCGCCGTCGACGGGGCTGGTCCCGACCGGGCGCAGCGGCTCGTAGCCGTCGACCATCTGCAGCAGCTGCAACATCGTCTCGTTGTGCTGATGCTCGTGGGCGAGCAGCATCTCGTAGACGAACCCTTCCCGCAGCAGCGGGTCCTCAGCGTCGGCGTCGATTTCCACAGACTCGAGTACGTCGAGCGTGCGGGAACGGACGTCCGCCATGTAGGCGCGCAGATCGTCGTCGCGCAGGATCGGCAGCTCGCCGCGGCTTTTGCGCGGGTTCTCGATCGCGTCGTAAAAGCGGCCGAGGTCGCCGACCATCGGCTCGCGATCGCCGATCGTCTGCACCAGCCAGAGCTCCTCGAAGTTGGCGATGTGGCCGAGGTCCCAGGCCAGCGGACTGAGGATCGGCGAGTAGACGCGGTTGAGCTGCTCGTCGTCGAGGGGCTCGACCAGCTCGAGGGTGCGCTGACGCACCTCGGAGAGCCGCTCCGCGATCGCCGCCTTGGAGTTTGCCGTCACCTCGGTCGCGATGGGAAAACCCTACAGCGCGGTTACTACCGGCAGGTGAACGTGCCAGTACGCTGCGGGCGTGGAGATCGAGGGAGCAGGAGCACTGGTAGCCGGCGGCGCCTCCGGACTGGGGGCGGCGACGGCGCGGATCCTCGCCGCCGGCGGCGCCGAGGTGACGATCGCCGACCTCAACGCCGCCCGTGGCGAGGAGCTGGCGAGCGAGATCGGCGGCAGCTTCGTCGCCGCCGACGTCACCGATCCCGAGGCGTTTCAGGCGGCGGTGGAACAGGCGACGAGTGCCCCCGGCGGTCTCCGCGTCTCGGTCTGCTGCGCCGGAATCGGCTGGGCCGAGCGGCTGGCGCGCAGCCGCGGGCCGCACGAGCTCGAATACTTCTCCAACGTCGTCAAGGTCAACCTGATCGGCACCTTCAACGTCCTCCGGCTCGCCGCCGCCGCGATGATTGCCAACGAGCCGAACCAGGACGGCGAGCGCGGAGTCTGCGTCAACACCGCCTCGATCGCCGCCTTCGACGGCCAGATCGGGCAAGTCGCCTACTCCGCATCCAAGGGCGGGATCGTCGGGCTTACCTTGCCCGCAGCTCGTGACATGGCATCGAAGGGAGTGCGGGTGATGACGATCGCCCCCGGCCTCTTCGACACGCCGCTGCTGGCGGCATTGCCGGAGGCGGCGCGGGAAGCGCTCGGCGCCGGCGTCCCCTTTCCCCCGCGGCTCGGGCGGCCCGAGGAGTACGCGCTGACCGTCGCCCAGATCGTCGCCAATCCGATGCTGAACGGGGAGACGATCCGTCTCGACGGCGCCCTGCGAATGCCGCCGAAGTAACTCGGCCGTCAAACTGGAGCGATGCGCGGCTCCGAGCTGATCGCCGAGTTCTTGAAGCACTCGCCGTTGGTCGTCTACCTCGGGATGGAGCTGCGCGAGATCGAGGACGACCGCGCGGTGCTCTCGTTGCCCTTCCACGAGAACGTGGTGACGATCGGCGACGTTGTCCACGGCGGCGCCATCTCGGCCCTAATCGACACCGCGGCGATGGCCGCCGCCTGGTCAGCGGTCGAGTTCGACGGCGAACCGCCGAAAGGCACCACCGTCGGTCTCACCGTCGACTTCCTCGCCGCCGCCCGCGCCCAGGAACTGAACGCCGAGGCGGCGGTCCTGCGGCGCGGGACCAGCCTCTGCTTCTGCGAGGTCAAGGTCCACGGCGCCGCCGACGGCCGCCTTGTCGCGACCGGGCTCGTCACCTACAAGCTCGGCTGAACGTCCTCGATCGATCAGTCCGAATCGCGGACCCGAAACCCAATCGGGTGACGCAACTTGGGCGGAGCGGCTGCGAGCTGCCGTAGCGCGCTCAGGATCTCTGCGAGCTGCCGCTCGTGGGCCGTCAGCTTCGATCCAGTCAGTCGCTCGAGCTCGTCGAGCCTCTTCGTGATCTCGTCGAGGGCCTGAGCCCCTTGCCGCAGCGCTACGAAGGCGCGCATGATCTCGATGTTGATGGCAATTGCGCGCTCGCTGCGCAGGACGCTCGAGAGCATCGCCACACCAAGCTCGGTGAGCGCAAACGGCAGTGAGCGCCGGCCACCCCAGCCAGAACTTGAGGTCACAGTCTGTGACCTCAAGATTTTCCACTCCTCAGATGAAAGACGGAACATGAAGTCATCCGGAAATCGCTTCCCGTTGCGCCTGACCTGCTGAAGCAGTGCCTTGGTCTCGACTTCGTAGAGAGCAGCCAGATCCGAATCGAGCATGACGCGCTGCCCTCGGATCTCGAGGATCTTCCCCTTGGCGAGCGGAGCGATATTCGCCATTAGTCCGTGCCGTCGGCCTCGGGGTCGCGCCAGACGTGCTTCTGCCAGGGCGGGGTGATGGCGAAGGTGGAGCGGTCGGTAGCGGCGATCGGCTCGAGTGGGATCAGGTGGACGCGGCGACCGGGGATGTAGCGCTCGATCTCGTCGACCGCGATTGCGTTGCCGGCGTGGCTGCCGCCGGAGACGAACAACAGGCCGGTCTCCGGACCCCAGCCCCCTGCCTCGCGGATCCCGACCTCTTCCTCGAGGTCGCGCAGCGGTTCGATGCCGGCATCGGAGGCCCAGTTGCCGACGCTGCGGCTGTGGTTGTAGCCGTTGTGCGATGAGGCGCGCTCGGCAACGTGGCCATCGGGGCCGATCCGGATCTGCACGCCCTCCCAGTCGTCAGGGTGAAATCCGGCGGGCCCGGCGACCGGCATCCCCCGGTTCGTCGCCGAGTTCGCGTAGTAGGTCCAGTACTGCAGGTAGAGGTTGCCGGCCCGCGATCCCGAACAGTCCGACCCCTCGGTCTCCTCCCCCGCCCTGCAGTCGACAACATGGACGAAGGCCGTCACCGGCAAGCGCTCGTCCGTCCGGTGAACGAGCCTCTCCTCCGGCCCGTCGCCGCATCCCGTGAACCGGCATCGCCGGAAGTCAACCGGCAACGCCCGCGACCCCCGCTCGAAGACGATCGAAGGCATGTGCCGCCGCACCAACTTCCCGACCTCCGTCCCATAAGCCGCGATCAACCCCGGCTCATCCCCACACCCGTCCGCCAGCGAAGCCGCACAAAGAATCCGCGAAGCCAACCCTTTAGCTAAGTCCGCACCTGGAACCCGCACCCCGATTGCGACCAGTCCGGCGAACAACATCGAGACGCACAGCAACGTCCCAATCCACTCGACCGTCCCCTGCCCCCGCTCCGACCCCATCGGAGCAAAAGATCACCGCAGCGAACACTCTCCCCCGTCCTTCCTCCCCCTGCTCCTAGAGTTGCTCGATCTCGGCCGCGATCTCGGCGGCCGCCTTCTTCGCGTCGTCGAACAGCATCGAGGTGTTCGCTTCGTAGAAGAGGTCGTTGTCGATGCCGGCGAAGCCGGGGCTGAGGGAGCGCTTGATCACGATTACCTCGTTGGCCTCGGAGACTTCGATGATCGGCATCCCCGCGATCGGCGAGTCGGGATCGTTCTTCGCCGCCGGGTTGGTGACGTCGTTGGCGCCGATCACGACCGCAACGTCGGTGCGGGGCAGCTCCGGGTTGATCTCCTCCATCTCGCGCAGCTGCTCGTAGGGCACGTCGGCCTCGGCGAGGAGGACGTTCATATGGCCGGGCATGCGGCCGGCGACCGGATGGATCGCGTAGCCGACGGTGACCCCGCGCTTCTCGAGCTGGTCGGCCACCTCCTTGACCGCGTGCTGGGCCTGGGCGACGGCGAGGCCGTAACCGGGAACGAAAACGACGGTGTCGGCGTAGGCGAGCTTGATCGCCGCGTCCTGGGCGCCGATCGAGACGTGCGGGCGCTCCTCGGTGCTGCCAGCGGCACCACCGGCCGGAGCGCCGCCGAAGCCGGCAAAGAGGACGTTGGCAACCGAGCGGTTCATCGCGGTCGCCATCTCCATCGTCAGGATCGTTCCCGAGGAGCCGACGATGGTGCCGGCGACGATCAGCGCGACGTTGTCGAGCGCGAAACCAGCGGCGGCGGCGGAAAGACCGGTGAAGGCGTTCAGCAGCGAGATCACGACCGGCATGTCGGCGCCGCCGATCGGCAGCACGACCATGTTGCCGAGGATCGCCGCGGCGATCAGGATGCCGATGAAGAGCGCCTGGGAGGGATCGCCGTTGTTGACCGCGATGTTGACGCAGGCGGCGACGATGCCGATCAGGAGCACCACGTTGATCACCTGCTGGCCGGGCACCGCCAGCGGCCGCGTCGGGATCAGGTCCTGGAGCTTGGCGAAGGCGATGTTCGAGCCCCAGAAGGAGACCGAGCCGATCACGGCCGCCAGCAGCGTCGGGATCAGCTCTTCCAATGGGATATCGCCACCGAGCGAGATCCCGTGGCGAAGCTCCGACCAGGCAATCAGGGCGACGGCGCCGCCGCCGACGCCGTTGTAGAGGGCGACCATCTGCGGCATCTCGGTCATCTGCACGCGGACCGAGGCGACGAAGCCAATCGCCGAGCCGGTGCCGAGGCCGATGATGATCAGGCCCCAGTTGCCCATCCCGTCGAGCAGCAGCGTCGTCACCACGGCAACCGCCATACCGGCGGCGGCGACCATGTTGCCCTGCTTGGCAGTGGTCGGGTGGGTGCCTTTTTTGAGCCCGACGATGAAGAGGCTGAAGGCGACGATGTAGAGCGCCGTGGCGGCGTCGCCGCCCGGCTTCAGAACTGCGAGCAAGGTCATTTGTCCTCAGCCTTGGGTTTCGGCTTTTTCGAGAACATGCCGAGCATCCGGTCGGTGACCATGAAGCCGCCGACGATGTTGATCGCACCGAAGGCGACGGCGATCGTGCCGATCACGTACTCGAGGCCGTCATCGGCGTAGCCGAGCACGATCAGACCGCCGAGCATGACGATCCCGTGGATCGCGTTGGTCTGCGACATCAGCGGCGTGTGCAGGGTCGTCGGGACCTTGGAGATCACCTCGAAGCCGACGAAGGCGGCCAGGACGAGGATCGCGATCTCGGTCATCAAGCTCATTTCGCTGCCCTCTCGTTCTTGATCTCGCCGGCCTGGGTGATGCAGGCGGCGGCGATGATGTCGTCCTCGAAGTCGACGTTGAGATTGCCCTCCTCGGTGACCATCAGACCGAGCAGGTTCTCGAGGTTCTTGGCGTAGAGCTGGGAGGCGGGCGCCGGCATCTCCGAGGCGAGGTTGCGGGGGCCGATCACTTTGACCCCGTTCTCGACCACCGTCTGGCCGACCTCGGTCAGCTCGCAGTTGCCGCCGGTCTCGGCGGCGAGGTCGACGATCACCGAGCCGGGCGACATCCCGCGGACGGCGTCAGCGGTGATGAGCAGCGGCGCCGGGCGGCCGGGGATCGCAGCGGTGGTGACGATGATGTCCTGTTTGGCGGCGTTGTCGGTGAGGGCGTCGCGCACCTGCGCGTTCTCCTCGTCGGTCAGCGGCCGCGCGTAGCCCCCCTCGCCCTCGGCGTCGGGGATGAAGTCCAGTTCCAGCGGGCGGCCGCCGAGCGAGGCGATCTGCTCCCAGGCGGCGCGGCGGATGTCGAAGCCGGTGACGATCGCGCCCAGGCGCTTGCCGGTGGCAACCGCCTGCAGGCCGGCGACGCCAGCGCCGAGGACGAGGACCTTGGCCGGCGGCACGGTGCCGGCGGCGGTGGTCATCATCCCGAAGAAGCGGCCCGACTCGCGGGCGGCGATCAGCATCGCCGCGTAGCCCGCGGCGGCGGCCTGTGAGGAGAGCGCGTCCATCGCCTGGGCCCGGGTGGTGCGTGGGATCGCCTCCATCGCGAAGCTGGTGACACCAGCCGCGGCCAGCCCTTTGTTGGTCTCGGCTGCGACCCAGGGGTTGAGGTGACCGATGTAGATCTGACCCGACTTCAGCTTCCCGATCTCCTCGGTTGAGGGGATGGCGACCCGGAGGACGACGTCCGCGCCCCAGATCGCATCGGCGGCGGCGATCTCGGCCCCGGCGTCGGTGTACTGGGAGTCGGGATGGCCGGCGGCGTCGCCGGCACCGGCCTCGACGAGCACGTCGACGTGCTCGTTTTTCACCAGCGATTTGACCACGTCAGGGACCAGCGCGACGCGGCGCTCCCCATCGACGGTCTCTTTCGGAACTCCGATCCTCATACCCGTGCGGCGCGGTAGGTTATGCGAAAGGGCTAGGCGGGGGCGCCTGCCCCTGCCATCGCGGCAAGGCGCTCCAGGGTGTGGAGCTGCTGATTTCGCTCTACATGGACCGGTGACACGATCAGGCGGTCGATGCCGGCGCCACGGAAGCGCTCGACCCGCTCCGCGACCTCGGCCTCGGTCCCGACCAGAGAGGTGGCCTCGACGATCTCGTCCGGCATCGCCTCGAAGGCGCCAGCCCGGTCGCCGTCCTGGAAGCGTTGCTGAACCTCATCAGCGACCTCGCCGAAGCCGAAGCGGTGGGCGAGGTCGACGTAGAAGTTGGTTTTACGGCTGCCCATCCCGCCGAAGTAGAGGACGAGGCCGGCCTTGACGACGCTCTTGGCCGCCTCCAGGTCGCCGTCGATCGCCACCGACAGCGAGGGGCTGACCTCGAGGTCAGAGCGCTGGCGGCCGCCCTTGGCGAAGCCGGCCTCGAGGTGCTCGCCCCAGGTCGCCTCGAAGGCGTCGACGCTGAAGAAGATCGGGATCCAGCCGTCGCAGACCTCGGCCGCCATCTCGACCGATTTGCGCCCGATCGCGCCGACGAAGACTGGAATCTCGTTGCGCAGCGGGTGGAAGTTGAGCTTCAGCGGCTTGCCCTCGCCGTCGGGCAGGGGCAGCGTGTAGTGCTCGCCCTGGTGATTGACCGGCCCTTCGCGGGCGATGATCTCGCGCACGACTTCGATGTACTCGCGGGTCCGGCCCCAGGGCTTCGAGTAGGGGACGCCGTACCAGCCCTCGGAGACCTGCGGGCCGGAGGGGCCGAAGCCGAACAGAAAGCGCCCGCCGGAGAGTTTGTCGATCGTCGCTCCCGCCATCGCCGCCGCGGCCGGCGGCCGCGCCGGCACCTGCAGGATCGCGGCGCCAAGGTTGATCGTCTCCGTCTGCGCCGCCAGCCAGGCCAGCACGCTGACCACGTCGGAGCCGTAGGACTCGGCCGCCCAGACCGACTCGTAGCCGTGCCCCTCCGCCGCCTTGACGACCTCGAGCGCGTCCTCGCCGGCGGGGCCGATGCCCCAGTAGCCCAAGTTGAGTCCAAGCTTCAGCGCCATCCGACCCTCACCCTATTGAATAGGAGCAGTGGAAACGGGACTGCCTGCTGTCGACCAAGGACTGACGAACAAGGAGGCGGGGGCGCGGCTGCGCAAGCTGGGGCCACCGCCGGAAACGTCCTCGCGCTCGGTCTCGAGCATCGTCGCCAGCAACGTCTTCACCCTCTTCAACGCGATCATCGGCGTCTTCTTCGTCCTCGACCTCGGCCTCGGGCTCTACGCCGACTCGATCTTCGGCCTGATCGCGGTGATCAACTCCTACATCGGGATCCGCCAGGAGCTGAAGGCGAAGGCGACCCTCGACGAGCTGGCGGTGCTGGTCGCGCCCCATGCCCGGGTCGTCCGCGAAGGCGCGGTCGTCGAGCTGCTGGCGACCGAAGTGGTGCCCGGCGACGTCGTCGCGGTCGGCCCTGGCGACCAGCTCGTCGCCGACGGCGAGGTGATCGCGACCCGCGGCATGACCCTCGACGAGTCGATGTTGACCGGCGAGGCTGACGGGATCCAGAAGAACCGCGGCGACCGCGTCCTCTCCGGCTCCTTCTGCGTCTCCGGCTCCGGCCACTACGAGGTCGACGCGGTCCGCGAGCAGAGCTACGCCGGCCGCGTCGCCGGCGAGGCGAAAGCGTTCCGCCACCCACTCTCGCCACTGCAGGAAGAGGTCAACCGGGTGATCCTGGTCTGCACCTACGCGATGCTGCCGCTCGCGGTCCTGCTGCTGGTGACGCTGAAGCTCCGCAACACCAGCCTCGACGAGGCGGCGCAGACGGCGACCGCCGGCCTGGTGACGCTGATCCCCGAGGGCCTGGTCCTGCTGATGAGCGTCACCTTCGCGGTCGCCGCGGTGCGGCTCGCCCGCCGCGAGACCCTGGTCCAGCAGATGAGCGCGACCGAGAGCCTCGCCGCGGTCGACACGATCTGCGTCGACAAGACCGGGACCCTGACCGCGGGGGAGCTGACCCTGGCCGGGGTCGAGTTCGCCGAAGGGGTCGACCCGGCGCTCGGCGCCGCAACCCTGGCCCGCTTCGCCGCCAGCGCCGGCGACCGCAACAAGACCCTGGAGGTGATCGCCGAGCGTTATCCCGGCGAGGCCGCACCGGTGCGCTCTGAGGTCCCCTTCTCCTCGGAGTGGAAGTGGAGCGGGCTGGCACTGGCCGACGGTGAGAGCGGTGGCACCTACGTGCTCGGGGCGCCGGACGTCCTCGCCGAGACCGGCGCCCTGACCCTGCCGCCGGGGCTCGCCGCCAAACTCGAAGCGGAGACCGCGGCCGGTCGCCGGGTCGTCGCCTTCGGCGAGACCGGCGCAGCGCTGCCGCGCGACCCGAGCAGCGAAACCGCACCCCGACTGGCGCCGCTGGCGCTGGTCGTGCTGGAGGAGACGCTGCGCCCCGACGCCGCCGAGACGATCGCCTACATGCGGGAGCAGGAAGTCGACCTGAAGCTGATCTCCGGCGATGCGGCCGCCACCGTCACCGCCGTCGCCTACGCGGTCGGCGTTCCCGACGATGCCGGCGTCGTCGAGGGGCCCGACCTGCCGGAGGACCCCGACCAACTGCAGGAGGTGGTGTTGGCCAACACGATCTTCTGCCGAATCAAGCCGGAGCAGAAGAAGGCGCTGGTCGCGGCGCTGGTCAGCGCCGGCCGTTACGTGGCGATGATCGGCGACGGGGTCAACGACGTGCCGGCGCTGAAGCAGGCACGGATGGCGGTGGCGATGGGCTCAGGGGCCCAGGTGACGAAGGGGGTTGCCGACGTGGTCCTGCTCAAAGATCAGTTCTCGCGCCTGCCCGAGGCGGTCGGCGAGGGACGGCGGATCGCCCGCAACATCCACCGCCTCGGCCGCCTGTACCTGACCAAGAGCGTCTACGCAGCGACCCTGATCGTGATCGTCTCGCTGCCCGGCTTCGCCTTCCCCTTCCTCCCCCGCCACCTGACGATGGCCGCCTTTCTGACGATCGGGATGCCCTCCTTCGTCCTCGCCCTGGCGCCCTCCGACGGGCCGCTTTACCGCGGCCGGTTGCTGCGGGCGCTGGCCGCCTTCGCCGTCCCGGCCGGAGTGGCGACGGCGCTCGGCTCGATCCTCTCCTTCTTCCTCGTCGACACCGTCGCCGGCGCCAGCCTCAACGCCGGCCGCACGGCGGCAACGACGACGCTGATCGTCCTCGGCCTCGCCTTCGTGCTGCTGCTCGAGCGGGGGCCGGGGCGCGAGCACATCGCGATCCAGAGCTACATGCTGGCCCTGATCGCCGGCCTCGGCGCCCTCTACGCGCTGATTCTCGCGATCGGCCCGGTCCGTGACTTCTTCGAAATGGCGCTGCTCACCTCGGTCCAGTGGTTCCTGGCGATGCTGGCAGCGGCGGTGGGGTTGACGATCGCTAGCGTCCTCTGGCGGTTGCCCCAGGTCGAAGCCTGGGAAGCACCGGCGGAGGTGCCGCCGCACGGATTCGAGACCGAAGCGCCCGACTCTCCCGCTGTCTAGTCCTGGAGCGGGTTTTTTCGACGTTGGGCCATGTGCCGGGCCGGGTACCACGCCTAGCGTGATCTCATGGCGACGACCCTGAATCCGGCCCGCCCCTTTCCCGGCGCCGGAAAGTACCCGCTGGATGCGGGTCACTGCGACGAGGCGTTTGCCCAGACCGGCGCTCCGCGCCCTCCCTACGTGGACGTGCTCGACGCGCTCGCGCGGCAAGATCTGGTGGTGCTGCGCGAGCGCGTCCGGTCGAATGCGGCGGCGCTGGGGCTCGGCTTCGGCCCCGGCCAGCCGATCGCCGTCGACCCCGTGCCGCGGCTGATCGAGGCCGTCGAATGGCAGCCCCTGGAAGCGGGGTTGGCGCAGCGGGCGAGAGCGCTGAACGCTTTCCTCGCCGACGTCTACGACGAGCAGCGGATCTTCGACGCCGGCATCGTCCCCCGCCGTCTGCTCGAGACTTCGGTCGGCTATGAGCCCTTGATGCGGGGGCTACTCGACCCCGAGCTACCGGCGGCGACGGTCGCCGGCCTCGACCTCGTCCGCGACGGCGACGGCCAACTGCAGGTCCTGGAGGACAATCTGCGCATGCCCTCGGGCGCCACTTACTCGCTCGCCGTGCGCGAAGCCGTGGCTCCGGAGCTCGACGTCGCCGTCGAGCCCGCGCCCCTCGACGACTACGTCCCCTTGCTCGGCGCCGCGATCCGCGCCGCCGCCCCCGACGGCGGCTCCGACCCCTCGGCGGCGATCGTCTCCGACGGCCCGGCCTCCGGCGCCTGGTACGAGCACCGGCGCCTCGGCCGCGAACTCGGCCTGCCCGTCGTCGTCCCCCGGCAGCTCGAGCAACACAAAGGCCGCCTCTACTACCGGCGCGGCCGCGACCGGACTCAGCTCGACGTCCTCTACCGGCGCCTCGACGAGGACCGCCTGAGCGCCGCCGACGGCGGCCTGACCGCGCTCGGAGAGCTGCTGCTGGGACCGCTGCAGTCGGGCCGCCTGCGCTGCGTCAACGCTTTCGGCACCGGCGTCGGCGACGACAAGCTCACCCACGCCTACGTCGAGGAGATGGTCCGCTTCTACCTCGGCCAGGAGCCGCTGCTCAATTCGGTGCCGAGCTTCGACCTCGCCGACGAGACCATCCGCGAGCAGGTCCTGGAGCGGATCGACGACGTCGTGCTGAAGCCGCGCGACGGCTTCGGCGGCCACGGGGTGACGATCATCCAGCGGGCGACGGTGGCCCAGCGCCGGCGCGCGATCGGCCTGCTGCGGCGCCGCCCGGAGGGCTTCGTCGCCCAGGACACGGTTCCGCTCTCCAGCCACCCGACCGTCTGCGGCGGCCGCCTCCGCCCGCGCCGCGTCGACCTGCGGCCGTTCGTCGTCAGCGGTCCCGGCCAGGTAGAGGCGATGGCCGGGGGGCTCACCCGCTACGCGCGCGGGGCCGGCGAGATGGTCGTCAACAGCTCCCGCGGCGGCGGCTGCAAGGACACCTGGCTGCTTGGAGCCCGGCGATGACGCGGCGCTCGCTGGCCTCGCGCCAGCAGCGCCGGCCGCTGATCGGCGTCACCACCTCCGAGGTGCGCGCCGCCGAGCGGGTGACTCCGTTGCCGGAGGGGGAGCCCCGCGGGCGCGAGATGGCGCTCGGCCTCCCCTACCTGAAGGGTCTCGAGGCGGCGGGCGGCCTGCCGGTGGTGATGCCACCGATGGAGGAGGACGCAATCGAGCCCCTGCTCGACCGGCTCGACGGCATCTGCCTCTCCGGTGGCCCCGACCTTGACCCCAACACCTACGACGCCGAGCCCCATCCCGAACTGGGACCGACCGAGCCCGATCTCGACCGCTTCGAGCTCGCCATCGCCCGCCGTGCCGACGCCCGCGGGATGCCGATCCTGGCGATCTGCCGTGGCACCCAGGCGCTCAACATCGTCCGCGGCGGGGTCCTGCACCAGCACCTGCCGGATCTCTCCGAGGAGATCCCCCACCGCCAGCAGACCCCCGGCGACCTGCCCAGCCACGCGGTTGAGGTCGACCCCGGCAGCAAACTGGCAGCCGCGCTCGAGCCCGGGAGCGGGTTCGAGGTCAACTCCTTCCACCACCAGGCGATCGACCGGCTCGGCCAGGGCCTGACCGTCAGCGCCCGCGCCCCGGACGGGACGATCGAGGCGGTCGAGGATCCGACCCGGCCGTTCCTGATCGGCGTCCAGTGGCACGCCGAGACGCTCGTCCACCGTCCCTACGAGGCGGCCCTGTTCCGCCGCTTCGTCGACGCCTGCCGCGGCGAGGAGCCCGAGCTGCGCAGCCGCCAGCGCGAGGTCGCGTGACCGTGTCGGCGCCCGACACCCTCCCGGCCTGGGCAACCTGGGCCGATCCGCACCAGCTCGGCCCCTACACGGTCGGGATTGAGGAGGAGGTGATGCTGCTCGACCAGCTGACCTGGGCGCTGGCCCATCGGATCGACTCCGTCCTTCCCCGCCTCCCCCACGGCCGCACCGCCAGCTTCACCGCCGAGACGCACGGCTCGGCGCTGGAGATCCAGACCGGCGTCCACGTCCGCATCCCGGACGCGATCGAGGAGCTGGCCGCGCTGCGGACCGAGCTCGACACGACCCTGCGGCCGCTCTCGATGCGCGCCGCCTCCGCCGGCACCCACCCCTTCGCCGTCTGGCAGGAGATCGTCATCTCCGCCGGCGAGCGCTACCAGTTCGTCTACGGCTCGATGCGGGAGCTCGCCCGCCGCGAGCCGACCTTCGGCCTCCACGTCCACGTCGGCGTGCCGGACGCCGAAGAGGCGATCCACGCCGCCAACCGGCTCCGCACCCACATCCCGCTGCTGCTGGCCCTCTCGGTCAACTCGCCCTTCTGGCAGGGCCGCGATACCGGCCTCGCCTCGGCGCGGACGCCGCTGTTCCAGGCTTTCCCCCGGGTCGGCATCCCCCGCCCCTTCGCCGACTACGCCGAGTACGTCGAGTCGGTCGACGTCCTGATCCGCTGCGACGCCGTGCCCGAGCCGACCTTCCTCTGGTGGGACGTGCGCCCGCAGCCGCGCTTTGGCACCGTCGAGGTGCGGATCATGGACGCGCAGACGACGCTGCCGGACACCGCCGCGATCGCCGCCCTGGTCCAGTGCATCGTCCGTGCCGAGGTCGAGGGGGAGGACCACCTGGAACGGCCGATGCCGCAGGAGGTCCTCGCCGAGAACCGCTTCCTCGCCGCCCGCGACGGGATGGATGCGGACCTGATCGAGCCCGAACTCGGCCGCCGCGTCCCCGCCCGCGAGCTGCTGGACGACCTGGTCGCGGTCTGCGAGCCCCACGCTGACGCACTCGACTGCCGCGTGGAGCTCGACAAGGTCACCGCCCTCGGCGCCCGCACCGGCGCCCAGCGCCAGCTCGACCTCTCACGCCAGGTCGGCTCCCTCCCTCGCGTCGTTTCTGTCCTCGCGGACGACTTCCTCGTCCGCGGCTGAGCGGGCCGCGCGCTAATCGCGCGGAGGTATTACGAACTGGGTGACGATCAGATTGCCGGCGAGCTTCGTCTCGCCCGCCCTGGTCCGGTGCATCCGCACCTCGGCCACAACCGTGCTGCGCCCGACGTGCAGCGGCACCGCTTCGGCGACGATCTCATCGCCCTCGAGACCGGAGGCGAACGCGTTCAGCTTCAGCTCGATCGTCGTGAAGTCGTGGTGCGGCGGGATGTTGCGGAAGGTGACCCAGGCGGCGACGGTGTCGCCGAGCGCGGTCCAGACGCCACCGTGGACGTAGCCGCCCGGGTGCAGGTGCCGTTTGTCGACGACGATCCGGCCGCGGGAGCGATCCCGCTCGATCTCCAGCGGCTCGATGCCGAGGTCACCCGGGAAGCTGTCCTCGGCGAACTTGCGGATCAGCTCCGGGGTTACCTGCGAGAGGTCGGCCATGGGCCGTAATGAAATCAGGAGGCGTGGCGGACGGCGCGGTTGCGGTCAGCGAGCGCGGTGCTGAGCGGACTTCGCGCAGCTGTGGGCCTTGCTCTTGTGGCGCTTACCCGCTGCCTTGCCGCGACGACAGCTCGGCTTCGCCTTCGGCGTGACGGCTGCCCGCGACGTAGTCGCGGAAGGATGGCCGTGCGAAGCGCTGGCCGCTTCCCAGCCCGCTTCTTCGGCGCTGCTTTCGACCCCGGCGGCGGCTTCGGAGGCGGTGCCGCTGGAACCGCTCGTGCTCGTCGGCGCGGCCTGCTGGGGCGACGCGTTGGGGTCGTAGATCTCGGCGAAGGGGACGATGCTCTGGCTTTCGAAAGCTTTCGGGTTGTCGCTGCTACCGCCGACGACCAGCATCCGGCCGCCGGGCAGCGGTGCCACCGCGGGGCGTTCGACTTCGAGATCGAGGCCGGTTTCGGAGAAGGATCCGCCGACCGGGTCGTATTCCTGGGTCACCTTCAGCGACGAGGTTTCCCGGCGGGTGAATTCGGCGAACATCAGGATCGTGCCGTCGTCCAAAGTCCCGCCCTGGCCGGTGTAGGGCCGCGACATTTCGGGACCGAAGCTGAAGGTTTCGGCGACCGGGTTGTAGATCTCGGAGCGGAGCGCGTTTTCGCCACTGCCGCGCGAGGCGATCAGGACGCTTCCGTCGGGCAGGGTCGCAGCCATCCCCAACCCATGCGGGCTTGCCATCGAGCCGGTCGGGCTGAATTCGCCGGTTTCGGGGTCGTAGATTTCGGCGCTGGAAAGACTGCCGGCGCCGTAGCCGCCGGCGACGAGGATGCGACCGTCGGGGAGCGGCGCCGACATCGCGCCGAAGCGGGTCACCGCCATCGAGCCGGTTGGGCTGAATTCGCCACTTTCGGGGTCGTAGATTTCGGCGCTGGCGAGCGGCGTTCCGCCGCCGCCCCAGACCTGGCCACCGACGACGAGAACGCGGCCGTCGGGGAGCGGGGCCGCAGTCGGATCCATCCGCGAGACGGCCATTGAGCCAGTTGCTTCGAAGCTGCCGGTCGCTCCGTCGTAGACCTCGGCCGAGGCGAGGCTCTCGAGTTCGGTGCCGAAGGCGACGGAGTGAAGGCCGCCGACGACGAGGGCATTGCCGCCCGGAAGTGAGGCCGCTGCCGCCTTGTAGCGCTCGGTCAGAAGCGAGCCGGTGGCTTCGAGGCCCGCGGCAGAGGCGGTGGCCGGAACGAGCGCGAGCGCAGCGATGGCGATCGCCATCAGCTTCGCCACCGCCCGCTTGTTCAGTCCCGTCGCCGTCATCTGGCGGCGACTATGGCACGGGTGTTCGAGAACCGCTCTCATACCTCCGTCCAAACGCTCAAGGTCGCATTCCAAAGCCGAATACGGCGCCCCTGCGACCTGGGCGCTTCGTTTCAGGCGTCGGGATCGAGCCCGAAACCCTCGAGCCCGAAATCCCCGTATGGCTCGTCACGATCACGCACCGCCTGCTTGAAGCCCGCTTCCCCGGCGCGGCGGACGAAATCGTGGCCCTCCTCGGTGTGGCGGGTAATGCCGTCGAAGAAGGTGCCGAGCACCTGAGTCTGGGCCAGACCCTGGGCGTGGACGGTCTGGTTGACAAGCAGCTTCATCATCACCAGTTGGTTGATCGGCATCCGCGCCACCCGCTCCAGCAGTCGCTCAAAGCGGGCGTCGAGCTCCGCGGCCGGCGCCGACTCGGTCGCCAGCCCCCACTCCGCCGCCTCGGCCCCGGTCAGCGAGTCGCCGGTCAGCAGCAGGCGCTTGGCCCGCATCGGCCCCAGCCGGCTCGCCCACATCGCCGTCGTCGGCGAGCCCCAGACCCGCGCCGGGGGGTAGCCGATCTTGGCGTCCTCGTCGATCACCAGCAGGTCCGAGCAGAGCGCCATGTCGGTGCCGCCCGCGACGCAGTAGCCGTGGACCTTGCAGAGCACGGGCTTCTCGGAGTGGAAGAGGCTCATGAAGCCGCGCACGTTGCGCGACATGAACTGGTAGTCCGTGACCGGGTCCCAGTTGGTCTCGGGAGCGTGGTTGGCGGCGATCGTCGCCGGGTCGAGCGGCGAGCCGGGCGGCGCCTCGACCTCACCGAGCTCGCTCATGTCGCCCTCGGCCGAGGCGACCAGGTCATAGCCGCCACAGAAGCCGCTGCCGTTGCCGGCGAGCGCGATCGCGTGCACGGCGGGATCGAGGTTGGCGCGCTCGACGCAGGCGGCGAGCTCGACCGGCATCCGCTGGGTGATCCCGTTACCCCGCTCGGGCCGGTCGAGCGTGATCCGCGCGACCGGCCCATCAACCTCATAAATCAGCGTTTCCATGTGCAAAACCTAGCCCTGTCTGAGGTCAGTTGACCAAGCAGTTCAAGGACGCAGGGAGCGAAGCGTGCTTTTGCACGTGAGCGACCGAGGACGCCGAAATGCGCCGGTCAAATGACCTCAGACACGCTCGACCAGCATTGCCTTGCCCTGTCCACCCGCTACGCACATCGTCTCCAGGCCGACCTGGTGGTCGTCGGTCTCCATCACATTCAGCAGCGTGCCCATGATCCGGGCACCGGTCATCCCGAACGGGTGGCCGAGGGCGATCGCGCCGCCGTGGGTGTTGAGCTTGTCTTCCGCGATCCCGCATTCGGCCATGATCGGGATCACCTGGGCGGCGAAGGCCTCGTTGAGCTCAACCGCATCGACGTCCTCGATCGTCATCCCGGCCCGGTCGAGTGCCTTCTTGATCGCGCCAATCGGGGCGACGCCCATCAGCTCCGGCTCGTTGCCGTAGGTGGCGGCGGTGATGATCCGGGCGCGCGGGGTCAGGCCCAGCTCCTTCGCCTTGGTGTCGCTCATGATCAGGACCGCGGCGGCGCCGTCGTTAAGCGGGCAGGAGTTGCCGGCAGTGACGCCACCGCCGCCGAAGGCCTCCGGCAGTTCGGAGAGCTTCTCGAGCGTCGAGGAGGCGCGGGGCCCGTCGTCTTTGGTTATCTCGGTCCCGTCCTCGAGCTTGACCGGGACGATCTCGCGGTCGAAGAAGCCGTCCTCCTGCGAGCGCACCGCCAGTTCCTGCGAGCGCTGCGCGAACTTGTCCATGTCGGCGCGACTGACCTCGTACTTCTTCGCCACGTTGACCGCGGTCACGCCCATCTCGATGTAGGCGTTGGGCTGGCCGTTGTTGCCTTTGAGGTTGTCGTTCTGGTCGGCGGCCCCGGCGGCCTCGGTGCGCTCGTTGTAGCGGCTCACCCACTCGACGCCGACGGCGAGGTAGGCGTCGCCCTCGCCGGCCTTGATCGCGTTGCCGGCGTGGCGGATCGCGTCGAGGCTGGAGGAGCAGTAGCGGGAGACGGTGACCCCGTTGACCTCCTGCGGCAGCTTCTCCGAGAGCAGCGAGATGATGCGGCCGAGGTTGAAGGCCTGCAGCCCCTGCGGCATGCCCACACCGCAGAAGACGTCCTCGATCAGCGCCGGGTCGACCTCGGGATTGCGCTCGAGCAGCTGGTCGACGACGAAGGCACCCATCTGATCCGGGCGCAGCTGGGCGAGCGAGCCCTTGAAGGCACGGCCGATCGGCGTGCGAAGGGTGTCGACGATGACTGCTTCGGGCATTGCGGTTTCTCCTTGGGACTAGGTGGATGACTGCAGTTCGAGCGGGAGCGTAGTGAACGCGCTATCCGGGGGTATCGTGCGGATTCGCACTATCTTGCCCGTTCTCGTCCCCAGGCTGCGTTACATTCGCCTCAATCCACCTCGCGCCTAGCGCGAGTCTTGCCGCGGATGCGGCAGCGAAAGGAGGGCCCTTCATGCCTGAGGGCTACTGCGTCAAAGAGCGTAAGAAGGTCGAGATCAAGGACGCCAAACAGGTGACCATGAAGAACGGTCGCCCGGCGATTCAGGGCACCTGCCCCGATTGCGGGACGAAAATCTTCAAGATCGGAAAACTCTAGGCCGGTCCCTGAAGCTGCCGCCTCCCGGTGCCGGCACCAGTCGGCGCCGGGCGGCGTCGTCCTCCCTTAGCCGGCGGCTGAACTCGAAGCCGCCTCGATACGTAGATCCGGACGCCGTGACCAGCTCTGCTTCAAGATCGTTCTGATGGCCGCCGGGGCACTCAGCCGCGAGCGCGACGTCCGCGACGCCTACGCCGCCCACGCGGGCGAGCTCTACGGCTTCGCCGTGCGCTCGCTCGACGATGCCGGCCTCGCTGAAGAGGCGGTGCAGGAGACCTTCGTCCGCGCCTGGCGCGCCGGCGAACGCTTCGACCCCGAGATCGGCTCGCTGCGGACCTGGCTGTTCGCGATCCTGCGCAACGTCGTCATCGACCTCGGCCGGGCGCGGTCGGTGCGGCCGCGGGTCGCCGAGGGCGGAATCGAGCCTTCGGTCGAGCCGCTGGAGGAGGCACTCCTTTCCTGGCAGGTCGAGGAGGCGATGCGGCGGATCGGCGAGGACCATCGCCGCGTCCTGGTCGAGACCTATTACCGGGGGCGCCCCTATGCCGAGGTGGCGGCGGAACTTGGGGTGCCGGAGGGAACGGTGAAGAGCCGCGTCTACTACGGCCTACGGGCGCTGCGGGTCGTGCTGGAGGAGATGGGCTATGAAGACTGAGAGCTGCCGCGAATGGCGCGAGTCGCTCGGCGCCTACATGCTGGGGCATCTGCCGGCCGACGAGCACGCCGGGCTCGAGGCGCATCTCGAGGGATGCCCCGAGTGCCGGGCCGAGGTCGAGTCGCTGCAGGGCGTGGTGACGCTCCTCCCCCACGCCGACCCCGAGCGCTTTGGGCCGGCGCCGCAGCCGCCGAAAGACCTTGGCAAACGGATCCTCGCCACGCTCGACGGTGAGCGCCGCGAGAAGCGGCGCCAGCAGCGACGCCTGCGCTTCGGTTTCGCCTTCGGGGGCGCCGCCGCGGCACTGGCCGTCACCATCCTGGCGCTGGTGATCTTCACCGGTGGTGCCGGGAGCGAGCCCGAGCAGCACGTCAAGTTCACCTCGCTGCCGGCCGGAGTCGAGATCGGCGCGATGCTGGAGCCGCACGCTTACGGGACCGAGATCCACATGTACGTCAGCGGCGTCCGCTCCGGCACCCTCTGCCGCGTTTTCCTGCGCGCCGCCGACGGCACCCGCTATCCGGCCGGCAGCTTCCGCTACCGCTGGGGCGACGATTCCGACGCGATTCTCAGCTCCGCGCTCGATCTCTCGCGGGCGGCGGCGATCGGCGTCCACGCCGGCAGCAAGACCTTCATCGCCCCGGTCGACCGATCGGCGGCGGCAGTGGAGTTCGAGCCCGAGGAGGATGCAACGTGAGCAAGCACACCTACGCGTTCGCGCTGCTGGCCGTCGCCGCAGCGCTCGTGATCGCCGGCTGCGGCAGCAGCGACAGCAGCGGCTCCGGAGGCGGTGCCTACGGCAGCAAGGCCGGTGCTCCGAGTGGCGGCGAATCGACCTCCGCCAGCAGTGAAGAAGGCGGCTCGGGCGGCGGTTCCTACTCGTACTCGGCGCCGGCAAACGGCGAAGCCGAAGAAAGCGGCAACGCCTACGTCGCGCTCGCCAGCGCGCCGAAGCTGGGGATGGTCCTGGTCGACTCGAAGGGCTTCGTGCTCTACGACTTCCATAAGGACAAGGGCACGACCTCAGCCTGTTATGGCGCCTGCGAACAGGGCTGGCCGCCACTGCTGACCGAAGGGGAACCGAAGCCGAGCAACGGCGCCAACGCCGGCATGCTGGGAACGACGGAACGCAAAGACGGGACGACCCAGGTCACCTACAACGGCCACCCGCTCTACACCTTCGCCGGTGACAAAAAACCGGGTGAAGCCAATGGCAACGACATCAGCGCCTTCGGCGCCGAGTGGTACGCGCTGAAGGGCAACGGAGAAGAGCCCGAGGACTGACCCAGGCGTTGCCCCCCATCGCGCGGTTCCTTGTGGTCGCAGGAGGTCCATAAAGAACCGCGCGATCCGTGGGCCGGGGGAGAATCAGCTCCCGCGGTTCCTTGTAGTCGCATGGCGTCCAAAAGGAACCGCGGGATACGACAGCCGGGAAAGGATGAGGCTCTGGCCGAGGTGGCGACGCGGCAGGGTGGACCGGTTTCGGTCCGTCAACTTGAGCACGTTGGCGTAAGTAAGCGGACCGCGTCGCGCCGGGCGCGCCGCGGTTCCCTGCACCGCGTGCACCGCGGCGTCTACACGGTTGGGCACCGATCGATCACCCGCGCGGGCGCGCTGCGGGCGGCAGTGCTTGCCTGCGGCGAGGCGGCGGTCGTCTCGCACGGAACGGCGGCGGCGTTCTGGGGGCTGCAGGACAAGTGGCCGGCGCTGATCGACGTCACCGTGCCGAACCAGCGGGGCCGGAAGATCGACGGGGTCCGCTGCCGACGCTGCCGATATCCCGGTCCGGAAGAAGTCACGGTTGCCGACGGGGTCGCCTGCACGACGCCGGCGCGCACCCTGGTCGACATGGCGGGGCTGCTCGGCACCCCCTCCCTGCGCCGCCTGGTCGAGCGGGCGGCGGTCGTGAAGAAGCTCGACCTGGCCGCGCTCGACGCGACGCTGCACGAAGCGAGTGGCCGGCGTGGCGTGAAAGCCCTGGCGCGAATCGCCGACGAGTGGCGAACCGAGGATGGTGCGGTGCCGGACGTTCGCAGCGATTTCGAGGCGCTGGTCCTTCCCCGCCTCCTTGCCAGGGGGCTGCCACGGCCACGCTGCAACGAGACGCTCGACCTCGGCGACGAGCGGCTGATGGTCGACTTCCTCTGGCCGGCGCAGCGGCTGGTGGTCGAAACCGACGGCAGGCAGACGCACGAGACGCCAGTCGCCTTCCAGCGGGACCGGCGGCGGGACCAGTTGCTCCTCGCCGCCGGCTACCGCGTCGCCCGCGCAAGCTGGGACCAGATCCACGGCGAAGTCGATGAGGTCGTGGCGAGGATCGACGACGCCCTCGAAGGGTCGCCTTAAACGGGATCGGAGCCCGAAGGCGAACCCCCGCCGCGCTTGCGGTAGGAGATCGAGGGAGAGACGAGCTCTCGGACCTCGGCCAGGAGCCGGGCCGAGAGCTCGGCCGGCTCCTCGTCGGGGCGGGGCTGGCCGCCGGCGGGGTCGAAGAAGCGCACGTGCAGCCGCGGCCGGCGTGGGAAGCCGGTGAGGTCCGAGGTGCCTTCGATCGCGACCAGACTGATGTGGGCCTCCGGCACTTCCAGCGCCAGGCGGCCGACGCCGCTGCGAGCCCGCAGCACCTTGCCACGCGAGCGGGTCCCTTCCGGGAAGACCCCGATGCAGGCGCCAGCGCGGAGGATCTCGATCGCCTTTGCCAACGCCTCTTTGTCGCCCGACCCCCGCACGATCGGGACCTGGCCCATGCCGTTGAGGATCGGTGCCAGCGGCTTGATCTTCCAAAGGTCGGATTTGGCGAGGGCGCGGATCTGACGGTGCTTGACCGCACTGACACCGACCATCAACGGGTCCCAGTGACTGTCGTGGTTGCCGATCACCAGCAGCGGCCCCTCGGCCGGCAGCGACTCGAGCCCCTCCACCTGCAGCCGTCCCCACAGCGCCACCGGGCGGCTGAGGGCCATCGCGACTCGGTAGGTGCGGGTGCGCTCGCGCATCGAGAGGTGATTTCTACAGGTATGGGCTACAGGTCGGGGCTACAGGTCGGCGGCCCGGCGCAGCAGGTCGCGCAGCGCCCGCTGGTCGGACGCCGAGAGGCGACCGATCCAATCCGGGGGCTTCTCGATCTCCCGAACCAGGCGGGTCCGCATCCGCTGACCCGCGGCGGTGAGGGCGATTAGCTTGACGCGGCGATCATGCTCGGCGGGCCGGCGCTCGGCCAAGCTCTTCTCTTCCAAGCCGTCGACGATCCCGGTCACGTTCGAGGGGTCGCAGTGGAGAAAGACGGCAACCTCCCCCATCGTCCGCGGCTGGTCGAGCAGGCGGACCGCGCCGAGGCCGGGCGGGGTCAGCCCCAGCTTGCGGGCGATCTCGAGGAAGCGCGGCGGGTAGACGAGGCCGACCAGCAGCTTCCAGGCCTCGCGGGCGGTCTCGTCACGCGGCGCGGTCTTCGGGATCTCTTTCGGGGGCACAGAACTACTATACCTCAATCTTTGATAGCCTCAAATATTGAGTTAGATAGGCAACTTGGAGGAAGCGATGGCAGCCACGTCAGACACCGCACAAGGCAACGGCATCGAAGTCGAAGCTCTGGTGCGCGAGTTCAAGAAGGGACCGCGGGCGGTCGACGGCATCGACCTGCGAGTCGAGCCCGGCGAGATCTACGGCTTCCTCGGGCCCAACGGCGCCGGCAAGTCGACGACGGTGCTGATGCTGACGACGCTGCTCCCCCCTACCGCCGGCACCGCCCGGGTGGCGGGGTTCGACATCGTCTCGCAAGGACCGCAGGTGCGCTCGGCGATCGGCGCTGCCCTGCAGGAGGCGGCCCTCGACCCGCTGCTCAGCGGCCGCGAGCACATGCGGCTGCAGACGGCGCTGCACGGCATCGCCAAGGACGAGCGCCAGACGCGCAGCGACGAGCTACTGGCCCGGGTCGGCCTCTCGAAAGCCGCCGATCGCAAAGTCGGCGGCTACTCGGGCGGGATGAAACGGCGCCTCGATCTGGCCCTCGCCCTCGCCCACCAGCCCCGGATCCTGTTCCTCGACGAGCCGACGACCGGGCTCGACATCCAGAGCCGGACCGCGCTCTGGGAGGAGGTCGCCCGCCTCGCCGCCGAGGACGGGGTCACCGTCTTCCTCACCACCCAGTACCTGGAGGAGGCCGACGCGCTCGCCAACCGGGTCGGAATCATCGACCACGGCAAGATCGTCGCCGAGGGCACGCCGGCGGCGCTGAAGGCGGAAATCGGGCGGCCGACGGTCGAAGCCGTCCCCCGCGAGCCCGGCGATCACGACCGCATGGTCGCCGTCCTCGGCCGCTTTGGCGAGCTGGCCGGTGCCTCGCCGAAAGGCGCCGCCGTCCGCCTCGAGGGCGGCGAGTCGCAGCTGGCCGAGGTGGTCCGGGCGCTCGACGCCGACGGGATCGCAATCGAGCACCTGCAGCTGCACGCCCCCTCGCTCGACGACGTCTTCCTGACCAAGACCGGCCGCTCGCTCGAGGGCGCTGAGGAGGCCGAGGCAGAGGCAGAGGACGCCGCCGCCGAGGAGGAGGCCGGGGTCGCGTGAGCTCCGGCGTCCGCACTCAGGTCGGCCAGCTCGCCCGCCGCTCGATGCTGCGGACGCTGCGCCAGCCGGCGCAGGTGGTGCCGGCGCTGGTCTTCCCGCTGCTGCTGCTGGCGGTCAACTCCGGCGGGCTCAAAGACGCGACCAACCTGCCGGGCTTCCCGACCGACTCCTACCTAACCTTCGCCCTCGCCGTCCCCTTCATGCAGGGCGCTCTGTTCTCGGTGATGAACGCCGGCACCGACCTCGCCCGCGACATCGAGACCGGCTTTCTCAACCGCCTGGCGCTGACGCCGCTGCGTGGCCTGGCGCTGCTCAGCGGCCTGCTCGCCGGCGCCGTCGTCCTCGGCGTCGTCCAAGCGATTGTCTACCTCGCCGTCGGGCTGATTGCCGGCGCCGAACTCGCCGCCGGCGTCGGTGGCATCCCGGTGCTCGTCGCCCTCTCGGTCTCGATCACCGTCGCCTTCGGCAGCATCGGCCTCTTCGCCGCCCTCCGCGGCGGCTCCGGCGAGGCGGTCCAGAGCCTCTTCCCGGTCTTCTTCGTCTTCCTCTTCCTCTCCTCGATGGCGTTGCCGCTGGAATTGATCCAGGCCGACTGGTTCAAGGCGATCGCCACGGCCAACCCGATCTCCTACCTGCTGCAGGCGCTGCGCTCGCTGCTGATCGAAGGCTGGGACCTTGGTGAGCTTGCGCTCGGCTTCGGGATCGCGCTGGCACTGCTGGCGATCGGGATGTGGGCCGCATCGGCGGCGCTGAAGACGAGGCTGGTGCGGACGTGAGCTCGCCCCGCACCGCCGGCATCCTGACCGTCGCCCGCGCGGTCGCCTGGCGCAGCATCCACAACTACCTCTCGAACCCGGCCTTCCTGGTGCCGTCACTGGTCTTCCCGCTGTTCTTCTTCATCTCCTTCGCCGGCGGCCTCTCCGCGATCAGCAACGTGCCGGGGTTCGACTTCCCGACCGGCTACACCGCCTTCCAGTTTGTCTTCGTGCTGCTGCAGTCGGCCGCCTTCGGCGGCGTCTTCACCGGCTTCGGGATCGCCCGCGACTTCGAGATCGGGTTCGCCCGCCGCTACCTGCTCGCCGCCAGCAACCGCGGCGGCATCATCGGCGGCTACGCGATCGCCGCCTTCGTCCGCGCCCTGATCACCTGGACCGTGCTCACCATCGTCGCCATCGTCGCCGGGATGAACATCGACGGCAGCGGCGTCGACATCTTCGGCCTCTACGCCCTCGCGATCCTCGTCAACCTGACGGCGACGATGTGGGCGGCCGGGGTGGCGATGCGAGTGCGCTCGATCCAGGGCGGCCCGCTGATGCAATTCCCGGTCTTCCTGATCCTCTTCCTCGCCCCCGTCTACGTACCGCTCAGCCTGCTCAGCGGCTGGATCCACACCGTCGCCTCCGTCAACCCGGTGACGGCGCTGTTGGAGTCCGGCCGCGGCTTCATCTCCGGCGACCCGGCAGTCGTCGCCCTCGCCTTCGCGATCGGGGCGATCCTCCCGGTGCTGTTTGCGTGGTGGGCGCGGGGCGGCTTGCGCCGCGCCGAAGCCGCCGGCTAAACGCGCTTGCAACATTGACCCCGCCCTGGTGTGGTCAATGTTGCAAGCGCTCAGAACGGCTGGATGTGCGACACGAGCCGGCCGTCGACCAGCGTGTGGACGGCGAAGGCCGGGGGGTCGCTGGACATCTCGAAGTCGGTTAGGGCGAAGTCGAGCTTGGCCTGCTCGTAGACGCTGGGAATCGCGAGCACGGGGCGGCCGGCCAGGTCACTGAAGACGGTGCGGTGGAGGTGGCCGGCGACGAGACCGAGCACCTGCGGGTTGGCGGCGACGATGCGCTCCAGGGCTTCGCGGTCGGCAGCGGCGAGGGCGATCTCGTCCCAGACGCGAACCGTGGTCAGCAGCGGCGGATGGTGCATTGCGATCAAGGTCGGGCGCTCGGGGGCGCGGGCCAGCTCGGCTGCGAGCCAGGACAGGCGGCCACCGTCGAGGGAGCCGGCGTCGCTGCCGGGGTCGACGGTGTCGAGGGCGAGGACGCGGAAGGGGTCGAGGTCGACGGCGTACTGGATCGACTCATCTCCCTCCCCTGGCAGATCGAAGCAGCGCCGCATCGGTTCGCGGCCATCGTGGTTGCCGGGCAGGGCGAGGATCGGCGCCTGCAGCCGCGACAGCTCCTCCCGCGCCCGCTCGTAGTTCGCCGCCGTGGCGACGTCGGTGAGGTCACCGGTGACGAGGATCGCCGCGGGCGTGGCCGGGAAGGCGTTGACGGCGTCGACCGCCCGGGCGAGCGCCCGCGCCGGGTCGCCGGTCGGCCAGGACGCGCCGAGATGGAGGTCACTGATTTGAATCACTAGAGCGAGCATTTCCGCACCAGTATTTCTAAGTGATGAATCTCACTCCCCCGGGTAGGCCAGGGCAGGAGGCTGGCGCCTTCCGCCTCTGCAGGGCAAACCCGGCTGTTTTCGGCGCCAGCGCGCCGCTTCGGAACTAAAGTAAGAAGACTATGTCGCAAAAGCCACTTGAGCTGATCCTCGCCCGCAACCTGATGTCGGCGCTCTCGACGCCGGCCTTCCTGGTCGACGAGGGAGGCCTCCTTGTCTTCTACAACGAGGCGGCGGGAATCCTGCTCGGCAAACGCTTCGAGGAGCTGGGCACGGTTGGGCCGGCCGAGTGGGGCTCGATGTTCGGCCCCTTCGACGCAGCCGGCGAGCCGATCCCTTACGACGAGCTGCCGCTGGTCACCGCGGTCCGCGACGGCCACCCGGCCCACGCCAACTTCGACATCCGCTCGACCGACGGCCTCCACCACACGGTCGAGGCCTCGGCCTTCCCGATCCTCACCGCACACGGCTCCCAGGGCGCGATCGCGATCTTCTGGCCGACCGCGACGATGAACGGCGTCAACGGCAACGGAGCGGGCCCGGCGTGAAGGCGAAGCTCTGGGGAACCCGCGGCTCGATCCCGGCCCCCGGCCCGGAAACGATCCGTTACGGCGGCAACACCTCCTGCGTCGGCGTCACCCTCTCCGACGGTTCACTGCTGGCACTCGACGCCGGCAGCGGCATCCGCAACCTCGGTCTCGCGCTCGGCGACGAGCCGGCGCGGCTGCACATCCTCCTCACCCACCTGCACCTCGACCACATCCAAGGCCTCGTCTTCTTCGCCCCCGCCTTCCGGCCGCAGACCGAGCTGGTGATCTGGGGGCCGGCCTCTCCCGAGGCCTCACTGCGGGATCGGATCGCCCGCTACATCTCGGCCCCGCTCTCGCCGGTCGAGGTCCGCGAGCTGCCCTGCGACGTCTCCTTCCGCCACTGCCCGGAGACCGAGTGGGAGATCGGCCCGGCGCGGATCCGTGCCGCTTCGGTCGCCCACCGCGGCCCGACCCTCGGCTACCGGATCGACGACGGCGACTCCTCCCTCACCTACATCCCCGACCATGAGCCGGCGCTCGGCGCCGACCTCGACGAGCTCGACGAGGACTGGATCTCCGGCTTCGAGCTGGCGCGCGACACCTCGCTTCTGATCCACGACGGCCAGTACTCCGACGCCGAGTACCCCGACCACCTCGGCTGGGGCCACTCCGCCACCAGCCATGCCCTCTCCTTCGCCCGCCGCACGGCGGCCGAGCGCACCGTCCTCTTCCACCACGCCCCGCTCCACTCCGACACCTTCCTCGACGGGCTCGAGGCCGAAGCGCAGCAGGGCTGGGCCGCGCTCGGCGGCGTCGGCGACGCGATTACGCTCGGCGGCGAGGGGAACGAGTACGAGCTGCCGACCCGCGCTCCGAGCCCGGTGGCAACTCCAGTACCGGCGCCCGCACCGAGCCCTGCCGCCACCGCCTGAGCGCTACGCTCCCGGCGGTGTCAAAAACGGCTACGTCTTTCCCCCGCAAGTGACGGGGATCGCCTCCCCTCCACTCGCCGCCGCCGTCGCCCGCTCGGCGCTCGTCGCCGACGCCCTCGAGCAGGCACGCGAAGCTCACGTGGGACAAGTCCGCAACGGCAGCGGCGGCATGCCCTACATCGAGCATCCGAAAGCCGTCGCGACCCTGCTTGCCGAACACGGATTCGGCGACGACGTCCTTGCAGCAGCGCTGCTGCACGACGTCGTCGAGGACAGCGAGACCACGGTCGCCGACCTCGAACGGCGGTTCGGGGAACCGGTCGCCGGCCTCGTCGCCGCGCTCAGCGACGACGAATCGATCACCGACTACCGTGACCGCAAGGCCGAGCATCGCGGGCGGATCCGCGACGTCGACGGCGATGCCTTCGCGATCTACGGGGCCGACAAGCTGACCAACGTGCTCACCCTGCGCCGGGCCTACGCTGAGGAAGGCGAGCGGGTGCGCGAGGAGTTCAAGGTGCCGCTGGAGCTGAAGCTCGACGTCTGGGATGCCGACCGGGTGCTGCTCGAAGCGGAGGCGGACGAGCTGTCGTTCCTCGCCGAGCTCAGACGCGAGCTCAGTCTGCTGCGGGCCGATCTAACAGCGGCAGCCCCTCGTCGCGGTACTTGAGCCGCCGCTTCAGCGGCAGCACCGCCCAGAGCAGGACGAACACCGTCAGCGCCACCGCGACGGTGATGATCGTCGTCACCGTGCCGAAGAGAACGTCAGTGATCAGCATGATCGCGCAGGTCATCGCCAGCGCCAGCGTGGCGAGGCCGGCGATCGCAAGCCGGTTGGCGATGAAGACGAGGCGGTGCTTCTGCTGATAGCGGAAAGTGATCCGGTGATAGGCGGACGGCGCAATCAATAACGCCGCCGAGAGCGCGGTCAGCAGCAGCGTCGCGAAGTAGACCTTCTTCTCGAATTCGGAGATTCTCGTGAAGTTCTGCTGGAACGGAACCGCCAACAGAAATGCAAACAAGACCTGAACGCCCGGCAACGCCACGCGCAGCTCCTGCAGGAGCTCGCCGAGGTTGCGGTCGAGGCGTTCCTCCTCGGTCTCGTCTCTCCCTGACGGACGTTCGTTCATCCAGTCACCTTATGCCCGAATGAAGACGGCCCTAGTCCTCTTCAACCGCGACCTGCGGGTCCATGACAACCCGGCCCTCGCCGCCGCCGCGGCAGCCGAGCGAACGGTGCCGCTGTTCGTCCTCGACCGCCACCTGCTCGGCTCGCGCTTCGCCGCCCCGAACCGAGTCGCCTTCATGCGCGAGGCGCTGGCCGAACTCGACGAGGCGCTGAAGGAGCGTGGCGGCCGCCTCTTCGTCCGCGAGGGGGACCCGGTGCGAGAGGCGCTGGCGGTGGCGCGCGAGTGCGGGGCGAGCGAGCTGCACGTCTGCGCCGACTGGAGCGCCTACGCGCGGGCGCGGGAGCGGCGGCTGGCGGCCGCCTGCGAGGAGGAGCGGATCGAGTTCGGGGCCCATCCCGGAGTGACGATCGTCCCGCCCGGCGCTGTCACCCCGACCGGCGGCGACCACTTCAAGGTCTTCTCTCCCTACCACCGGGCCTGGAGCGCGGCGCCGTGGCGGCGGGTCGGCGGCGCCCCCCGCAAGCTCGCCGTGCCGTCCCGGCTCAATGCCGGCCGGCTGCCGGCGCTGTCGAAGCTGACGAGCGGCCGCCCCTCGCCCAACCGCGCTCCCGGTGGCGAGCGCGAGGGCCGGCGGCTGATGCGGCGCTTCCTCCGCGACGACCTCGCCACCTACGACGACCATCACGACGACCTCCCCGGCGACGCCACCTCGCGGCTCAGCGCCCACCTGCGCTTCGGCACCGTCTCGCCGCTGGAGCTGGCGAGCGAGGCGCGGGAGCGGCGCGGCGGCGGTCCCTACGTGCGCCAGCTCTGCTGGCGCGACTTCCACCACCAGGTGCTCGCCGCCAACCCGTCGCTGCCGCGGCGCGACTACCGCCACCGCGGCGACCGCTGGTCCCGCTCGCAGCGGGCGCTCGAGGCCTGGCGCGAGGGGCGCACCGGCTACCCGCTGATCGATGCCGCGATGCGCCAGCTCGCCGCCGAGGGTTTCATGCACAACCGGGCGCGGATGGCAGTCGCCTCCTTTCTCACCAAGGACCTCTACCTCGACTGGCGCGCGGGCGCCTGGCACTTCTGGGACCTACTTTGCGATGGCGACGTCGCCAACAACGCCGGCAACTGGCAGTGGGTCGCAGGGACCGGCAACGACACCCGGCCCAATCGTGTCCTCAATCCGATCCGGCAGGCTGAGCGTTTCGACCCCGACGGCGTCTACGTGCGCCGCCACCTGCCGGAGCTGGAGTCGGTGCGCGGCAAGGCGATCATCCGCCCCTGGCTGATGGACGGCTTCAGCCGCCTCGACTACCCGGAGCCGATCGTCGACCACGACGAGGCCGCCGCCGAGTTCCGAGCCCGCCGCGAACGCTGAGTCCGTCCAGGTCCGCGCATATGGCGGTTCTGGACGGACTCGGCGTAGGATCGATTGATGGGACGGCTCGCCGTAATCCTTGGGAGTAATGCTCTGGGGCCGGGCGGGGCTGAGATCGCGACCGCGGCGGCGGAGCACGGGGCGGCGATCGTCCAGCGGCACTCCGGCGACCCCTACGTCCTCCCTCATGAGATCGACCACACCGCCAACCTGCGGGCCCTGGTCGAGCAGGGCTGCGACCGAGTGCTGGCGCTCTCCTCGGTCGGCTCGCTGAAGGCCGAGCTCCCGGTCGGCACGCTCGTCTGCCCCGACGACTTCATCGCCCTCCACGTCGGCCTCTCCATCCATACGGACGCCCGCGCCCACACCGCGCCCGCCTTCGACGCCGCCTGGCGCCGGGAAGTGATCGCCGCTTGGGGTGCCGGCGGCGAGGCGCCGCGCGACGGCGGCGTCTACTGGCAGACGCTCGGGCCGCGGTTCGAGACCCAGGCCGAGATCCGGCTGATCGCACCCCACGCCGACGTGGTTGGGATGACGGTCGCCTCCGAGTGCATCCTCGCCGCCGAGCTCGGGCTCCAGTACGCGGCGCTCTGCATGGTCGACAACCTCGCCAACGGCCTCGGCGGCGGCCAACTCAGCGTCGCCGAGCTCGCAGCCGACCGGGCCGAGAACGCCGTCGCCTTGCGCGACGGGCTCGCGGCGGTGCTGCCGCAGCTGGGAGCGGTCGGCCCGTGATCGCGTGGTTCCTTTTTCGCCCTATAGGTCCGAAAGGAACCACGCGATGGGGTTGACGGTCATCAACGCCGTGCTCGACGGCGAGACCGTCGGCCTGCGCTGCGACGACGGACTGATCGAGGCGATCGGGCCTGACGTCGCGCCAAAGGACGGCGACGAGACGATCGACGCCACCGGTGCGCCGCTGGTGCCGCCGCTGATCAACGGCCACACGCACGCGGCGATGACCCTGTTCCGCGGCTCCGGCGGCGACCTGCCGCTGATGCCCTGGCTCGAAGACCTGATCTGGCCGATCGAGGCGAAGCTCGAGGACGATGACGTCTACTGGGGCACGCGACTCGCCTGCGCGGAGATGATCCGCACCGGCACCAGCCGCTTCTGGGACATGTACTGGCATCCGGAGGCGACGGCGCGGGCGGTCGCCGACAGCGGCATGCGAGCGACGATCGGGGCACCGCTGTTCGACGCCGACGGCGACGCCCAGCGGCTGCGGCGCTCCGCCGGAGAGAGCCTGGCGATGCTGGCCGAGCAGGACAGCCGCATCTCCCCCGCCCTCGCCCCGCACGCGATCTACACCGTCAGCGAAGAGTCGCTGCGCTGGATCGCCGCGCTCGGCGCCGAGCGCGAGCTGCCGATCCAGATCCACCTCTCGGAGACCGCGCAGGAGGTCGAAGACTGCATCGCCGCCCACGGCGTCCGCCCCGCCTCCTACCTCGACGGGCTCGGGATGCTGAGCGAGCGCACGGTGCTCGCGCACGGTGTCTGGCTCGACCCCGAGGAGCTGGCGCTGATCGCCGAGCGCGGCGCCACCGTCGTCACCAACCCGGTGGCGAACATGAAGCTCGCGGTCGGTGGCGTCTTTCCGCACCCGGCGGCGAAGGCGGCTGGGGTCGCGGTCGGGCTCGGCACTGACGGCGCCGGCTCCAACGACTCGCTCGACTTGGTGTCGGACCTGAAGTCCTTCGCCCTCGCCCAGAAGCACGCCGCCGGCGACCCGACCGCGATCGACGCCGCCGAGGCCTGGGCGGTCGCGACCGGGGCCAGGGCGCCGCTGCTCGGCGCCAGCACGCTTGAGCCCGGGGAGCCGGCCGACTTCCTGCTCCTGTACGGAGACTCCCCCGCGCTTGGCGTCGGCGACCTCATCGCCGGCCTCGTTTACGCCGCCTCCGGGTCGGTGGTCGACACCACCGTCGTCGCCGGCCAGGTACTGATGCGCAGAGGCGTCCTCCCCGACGAGGAGGAGATCGTCGCCCGCGCCGCCGAGCGCGCCCGCCGCCTCGGGCTCTGAGCGTCGCCTCTGCTATATACCCCCCAGGGGTATCTGCTACCGTCGTCCCATGGTCGGATACGAGCAGGACAAGAGCAAGCTGGCGAAGCGCCTCTCGCGGATTGAGGGTCAGGTCCGCGGCGTCTCGCGGATGGTCGAGGAAGAGCGCTACTGCATCGACGTGCTGACCCAGATCAGCGCGATCGAGGCCGCACTCGACAAGGTCGCCCTAGAACTAATCGACGACCACACCCGCCATTGCGTGGTCGAGACCGAGGGCGGCGAGCGGGTCGAGAAAGTCGACGAGCTGATGGCCGCGCTGGGCCGCTTCGTCAAACGATGAGTGCACCCGGAACGAGAAAGTGAGCGGCGTGCTCGACAAGATCTGGGAGGGATTCGAACAGTCCTTCCTGATGGCCTACGAGGTCTGGTGGGCGCTGGTCCTTGGCTTCGCGATCTCCGGCGTCGTCCAGGCCTGGGTCCCGCGCGAGCGGATCGAAGGCGCCCTCTCCGGCCACGGCTTCGTGCCGGTCGCGAAGGCGACCGGGCTCGGCGCCGCCTCCTCCTCCTGCTCCTACGCGGCGATCGCGATCGCCAAGTCGCTGTTCCAGAAGGGCGCCTCCGGCGTCACCGCGCTTGCTTTCCAGTTCGCCTCGACCAACCTGGTCTGGGAGCTCGGCCTCGTCCTCTGGGTCCTGATCGGGTGGCAGTTCGCGCTCGCCGAGTACGTCGGCGGGATCATCATGATCGCGCTGATGGCGCTGCTCCTGCGCCGCTTCGTCTCGCCGCGGCTGGAGGAGCAGGCGCGGGCACATGCCCAAGAAGCGGGAGCCGGCCATGAACACGACCGCGGCAGCGGCGGCGAGGACCGCTCCTGGCGCGAGAAGCTCACCTCCGCCGACGCCTGGGGCGAAGTCGGAGGCAACTTCCGCGGCGACTGGGGGATGCTCTGGAAGGAGATCACGCTTGGCTTCCTGTTGGCCGGCTTCATCGGCCTGCTCGGCGACGATTTCTTCAACGTCCTCTTCATCACCGACGCGCCGCCGCTGGTGCAGACGATCGAGAACGTCCTCGTCGGGCCGCTGATCGCGATCCTCAGCTTCGTCTGCTCGGTCGGCAACGTGCCGCTGGCGGCGGTGCTGTGGTCCGGCGGGATCAGCTTCGCCGGCGTCGTCGCCTTCATCTTCGCCGACCTGATCGTGATCCCGATCGTGCTCGCCTATCGCAAGTACTACGGCACCGCCTTCGCGCTGCGGATCACGGCCCTGATGTTCGTCACGATCGTGATCGCGGCGCTCGTCGTCGACGGCCTCTTCGGCGTCCTCGGCCTGATCCCGGAGGGTCCGCGCCCGACCCGCACCGACATCTTCGGCACGATCGAGCTCGACTACAAGCTGGTGCTGAACGTCGTCGCCACGGTGCTCTTCGGGGCCCTGCTCTGGGTCAGCCGCGGCCGCTCCGGCTCCGCTCACTGCGAGCACCACGGCGCGTCAGGGCAAGCCGCGTGATCCTGTCGAAAGTTGAGTGATTTGGTCAAAAAAGGACCGACATGGATAGAGTTGCGGCAGTGCAGTCCCGCGCGGCCGCCGCCGACATACAGTCCAGCTCCGGAGCCTCCTCGGTCAGCTACGAGGGCGCGACGAAGCACTACGGCAACGCCGCCTCGATCGCTGTCGACCACCTGACTCTGGAGGTCCCGGCCGGCGAGATCTGCGTTCTGGTCGGCCCCTCCGGGTGCGGCAAGACGACGGCGATGCGGATGGTCAACCGGATGGTCGAGATCACTGAGGGCGACGTCCTGATCGGCGGTGAGTCGGTCCGCGATCGCGAGCCGGCGCGCCTGCGGCGCGAGATCGGCTATGTGATCCAGGAGACCGGCCTCTTTCCGCACCGCACGATCGCCGAGAACATCGCTGCGGTGCCACAGCTGTTGGGCTGGAAGAAGGACCGCGCCCACGCCCGTACGGCTGAGCTCCTGGAGCTGATCGGGCTCGACCCCGAGCTCGGCGAGCGCTACCCGGCGCAGCTCTCAGGCGGCCAGCAGCAACGGGTCGGGGTCGCCCGCGCCCTCGCCGCCGACCCGCTGGTGATGCTGATGGACGAGCCCTTCGGCGCGATCGACCCGATCAACCGCGAGCGCCTGCAGAACGAGTTCCTCCGCCTGCAGGCGGAGATCCAGAAGACCGTCCTCTTCGTCACCCACGACATCGACGAGGCGATCAAGATGGGCGACCGGATCGCGATCCTGCGCGAGGGCGGCAAGCTCGAGCAGTACGCGACGCCGGCCGAGATCCTGATGTCGCCGGCAAATGAGTTCGTCGAGGACTTCGTCGGCGCCGACCGGGCGCTGAAGCGGCTGGCGCTGATGCGGGTCTCCGACATCGACCTCTGGGAGGCGCCGCTCGCCTACGTCGGTCAGCCGACCGCCGAGGTGCGGGCGAAGCTGGCGGCGCCCGACGTCGAGGTCCCCTATCCCCTGCTGGTCGACGGCGAGCGACGGCCACTCGGCTGGCTCTCCGAGCGCGACCTCGCCGCCGAGACGGTGCCCGCGAAAGCGGACTCGCCGCTGGGGCCGCTACTCGACCGCGATGACGTGATGCGCGACGCGCTCGCCGACCTGCTCCAGGGCGAGGCCCAGTACGCCGCGGTCGTCGACCACCAAGGCCGCATCTACGGCGTCCTCTCGGTCGAGATCATCTCTGAGTTCCTCGCTTCGCCAGACGCGAAGAAGGAGGAGCACAGCGCCGTGGAGCGACCGCATGACTAGCCTCGCGGGCTTGCCGCTTGCGGCGGCCGGGGAAGTCGGCGAAGACTTCTTCCGCAACCACGAAACGGCCCCCTGCCAGGCCAAGCCGAGCCACCTCTTCTGCTGGGACTGGGCGCGGGAAAACATCGACCGCTTCGGGACCCCGACGATGCAGCAGTTCGAACTCGTGGCGATCTCGGTCGTGCTCGGTTTCGCGGTCGCTTTCACCCTGGCCCTGGTCGCCCACCGCCGCCGCTGGCTGCGGCCGCCGTTGCTCGCCGGAACCGGGATCCTCTACGCGATCCCGAGCATCTCGTTCTTCCTCCTGCTGCTGCCGATCACCGGGCGCAGCCGTCTGACGGCGATCATCGCCCTCAGTGCCTACACGCTGCAGATCATCTACCGCAACGTCGCCGTCGGGCTCGACAACGTCCCCGCCTCGGCGACGGACTCCGCCCGCGGCATGGGCATGACCCAGCGGCAGATCCTCTGGCGGGTCGAGCTGCCGCTGGCACTGCCGGAGATCATCGGTGGCCTGCGGATCGCCACGGTCAGCACGATCGCGATCGCCACGCTTGCCGTCTTCGCCGGGGCCGGAGGGCTCGGCACTCAGATTCTTGGTGAAGGGCACCTGCGATTCCCGACCGCGATCGTCATCGTGATCGCGATCGTGGTCGTGCTGGCGTTCATCTTCGACGCCATCCTGCTGACGATCCAGTACCTGTCCACGCCCTGGCGAAGAGCGAGGGTTTCGTGACTCTCGTCCACCCCCTGTTCGCCTCCTTCGGCGGCGCGATCGAATTCATCTTCACCCCGCAGACCTCGAACGTGACCGGCGGCAAGACCGTCGGCGGCATCGACCAGGTGATCGAACTGACCATCAACCAGCTCGAAGTCACGGTCTTGGCGCTGGCCCTGGCGATCGTCATCGCCCTGCCGGTCGGCCTCTTCTTCGGCCACCGCGGAAAGGGGGAAATCATCGCGATCGGGCTCGGCAACGCCGGCCGCGCGATCCCCGAGCTGGGTCTGATCGCGCTGATGGCGGCGGTGATCGGCGTCGGCCTCTTCAACCTGACGATCGCGCTGGCGATCCTCGGGATCCCGCCGATCCTCACCAACACCTTCGTCGGCGTCCGCGAGGTCGACCAGGCGACGGTGGCGGCCGCCCGCGGGATGGGAATGAGCGAGCTCGAGATCGCCCGCAAGGTCGAGCTGCCGATGGCGGTGACCAGCGTCTTCACCGGCATCCGCACGGCCGCGATCGGGATCGTCGCGACGGCGACGATCGCGCCGCTGGCCGGCGTCGCCACGCTCGGCGAATTCATCCTCGGGGAAAACGTCTACGGCTCCAACGGGGTGCTGGCAGGCGCGATCGTAGTCGCCGTGCTCGCCCTCGCGATCGAGTTCTCCCTCGCCGGACTGCAACGTCTTCTCACTTCGAAAGGCTTGCGGCTGCAAACGACTTGAACGTGACCGTTTCGAAACCCACATCAAGGAGGCAATAGTGAGGATCGACCATAGGAAGCTGCGAGTCGCATTGGCGGCACTGGCGGCGTTGGCACTGGCGCTGGGCATCGCGGCCTGCGGCAGCAGCGACGACAGCAGCAGCTCCGAAGCCACCAGCGCCGAAACCACCGGAGAAGGCGCCGGCAGCGCGATCGTCGCCAATTCGGACAACGGGAAAGTGAGCCTGAAGATCGGCTCGAAGAACTTCCCCGAACAGGAAATCCTCGGTGAAATCTACGCTCAGGCGTTGGCAGCGGCCGGCTACAAGGTCAAGAGCGATCTCAACCTTGGCTCGGAAACGGTCGCCCACAAGGCGGTCAAGTCCGGTGCGATCTCCGGCTACCCGGAGTACGCCTCCACCGCTCTCACCTCGTTCTTCGGCCTCGAACCCGAAGAAGTCCCCACCGACGCCACCGAAGCGTGGGAAAAAGCGAACGAAGAATTCGAAAAGGAAGGCCTGGTCGCCTTCGAACCGACGCCGTTCGAAAGCGCCAACGCGGTCGGGACCCTGAAAAAGACGGCCGAAAAGTACGGACTCGAAGACGTCTCCGACCTCGAAGGCGTCTCCGAAAAGCTCTCGCTCTACGGCTCGCCTGAGTGCCGCGAGCGGATCGACTGCTTGGCGGGTCTGGAAAAACTGTACGGGCTGAAGTTCAAGTCCTTCCACCCGGTCGACATCAGCCTCCGCTACACGGTGTTGGAAAAGGGCCAGGCGGATCTCTCGATCCTCTTCACCACCGACCCGCAGCTCTCGGCGGAAAGCGACAAGTTCGTGATCCTCAAAGACGACAAGCACGTCTTCCCGGCCGGCAACATCATCTTCGTGACCACGCCCAAGGTCGTCGAAGAAGCCGGGCCTGACTACGAAGCGACGATCCTCCAGGTTCAGGAAGGCCTGACCCTGGAAGTGATGCAGGAGCTCGACGCTCGGGTCGAACTCGAAAAAGAAACGCCGAAGGCGGCAGCCGCGGCGTATCTCGAATCGGCGGGGTACACCGGCTAGCTAGGCCACGGAGGTCCGGCGAGAGGGGTTCGGCGGACGAACAGCGGGGAGTGTCCGGCGAACCCCTCTCGCCGGACCTCCCCACCGGGCTAAGCGGTGGCTCTGGCGCGGGGATTCGCGGTGCGGGCGGCGATGCGCGAGAAGCAGACGCGGGCAGCCCACGCTGCTGAGAGCCCGGAGACCCCCGCCAGCAGCAGGGCGACGCGGGGGTCGTAGGCCTGCGCCAGCCAGCCGGTCAGCGGGCCTCCGATCGGGGTCGAGCCGAGGAAGACGACCGAGTAGAGCGCCATTACCCGGCCTCGCATCTCCGGCGCCACCGCCAGCTGCAGGGTCGAGTTGATCGTCGCCGCGAAGGTGACCGCGGCGCCGCCGAGCACGGCGAGGGTGACGATCTCAAAGGCGAGGGCCGGCATCGCCGCCGAGAGCAGCGCCGCGACGCCGAAGGCGAGGGCGCCGCCGGCGATCAGGGTCGGTCCGGTCTGCCCGTGGTGGCCGTTGATCAGCGCCCCGGCGATTGAGCCGACCGCCATCGCCGAAACCATCGCCGCGTAGGTGAGGGCGCCGCCACCGAAGCTGAACTTGGCCAGCAGCGGCAGCACCACTTGAAAGTTGAAGCCGAGGGTCCCGACCAGCGCCATCAGCGCCAGCGGCACCGCCAGCTCCGGGCTGTGGGCGACGTAGCGCAGGCCGGCCCGGATCGCGCCCGGGCCGCGCGGCGCGACGGGCTCGCTGTGCAAGCGCTCGACGTCCATCCCCCGGAGGGCGAAGATCATCGCCAGGAAGGTGAGCGCGTTGAGCCCGAAGCAGGGAACGACGCCGAAGGCGGCGATCAGGATCCCGGCGAAGGCGGGCCCGACGATCCGCGCTGCCTGGACGATGACGCTGTTGAGGCTGACCGCGTTGACGACCCGGTCGGGGCCGACCATCTCCATCACGAAGCTCTGCCGGGCCGGGTTGTCGACCGCGTTGACCGACCCCATCGCGAAGACGCCGAGGTAGACCATCCAAGGCTCGACGACGCCGGTCGCGGTGACGGCGAAAAGGCCGACCGCGGGGATCGCCATCAGCGCCTGCGTCGTGATCAACAGCTTGCGTTTCGGGAAGCGGTCGGCGAGGACCCCGCCCCAGGCGCCGATCAGCAGCATCGGCAGGAACTGCAGGGCGGTGGTGAGACCAACCGCGACGCCGGAGTCGGTGAGGCTGAGAATCAGCCAGATCGCCGCCACCGTCTGCATCCAGGTGCCGGAAAGGGAGATCAGCTGGCCGGCGAAGTAGCGCCGGTAGTTGGGTACCTCGAGTGAGTTGAAGGATCGGCGCAGGTGGTACCTCATGGGCGCTGCTCGCGCCCGGACCGCGGCTCACCCTCCCTCATCCGGTCGAGGATCTCCGCGGCGCGCTCCAGCGTCTCGACCTCGTCGGCCGAGAGCTCGCGCATGCGCCGCGCCAGGTAAGCGTTCTTGCGACCGCGCAGGCGCCGCAGGCGCTCACGGCCGGCGGCGTTGATCGCGACCAGGGAGCTGCGCCCGTCAGTCGGGTCCGGAGTGCGGTCGACCAGTCCCTCCCGCTCCAGGCAGCCGAGCGTGCGGGTCATCGTCGGCCGCTGCACGCGCTCGATCGCCGCCAGCTCGCTGGGCGTCAGCGGGCCGTGGCGCTCGACCGTCGCCAGCGCCGCGACCGAGGTCGGGGTGAGGCCGCTGGACTCGCCCGCAGCCTCCTGCCGCAGCCGGCGCGCGGTCCGCACCAATGCCATCCGCAGCTTCGCGGCGGAGTCGAGGAGCGCGGCGCCCTCAGTGGTGTTATCGGTCTTCGAAGTCATTGATTAGCGTTGATAATTAGTTTAGCAAACTAGTTTCATTTGGCAAGCCAAGCCTTAGCTTCTCTTTAGACATTTTTAGGTAGCGTGGCGCCGGTGAGCGAAGCGGCGATCACCGTCACCGGCCTGCGCAAGGCCTACGGCGAGCACGAGGCGGTGCGCAGGATCGAGTTCGAAGTCGCCGCCGGCGAGGTCTTCGGCTTCCTCGGCCCGAACGGGGCCGGCAAGACGACGACGATTGAGATCCTCGAGGGCTACCGCGAGCGCAGCGGCGGCGAGGTCTCGGTCCTCGGCGTCGACCCCAGCACCCCGACCCGGGCCTGGCGCAACCGCGTCGGCCTCGTCCTCCAGGAGTGCGAGCTCGACCCGCTCTGGACCGTGGAAGAGGCGATCTCGCTCTTCGCCCGCTTCTACGAGAAGCCGCGCCCGGTGGCGGAGACGATCGACCTGGTCGGGCTCGGCGACAAGCGCGACGCCCGCGTCGCCACCCTCTCCGGCGGCCAGAAACGGCGCGCCGACGTCGCGATCGGGATCATCGGCGACCCCGACCTGATCTTCCTCGACGAGCCGACCACCGGCTTCGACCCCAGCGCCCGCCGCGACGCCTGGAACATGATCGAGGGGCTGAAGGAACTCGGCAAGACCGTCTTCCTCACCACCCACTACATGGATGAGGCCCAGCACCTCGCCGACCGGGTGGCGATCCTGCGCGAAGGCCGGATCGTCGCCCAGGGTCGCACCGAGGAGCTCGGCGAGAGCCTCGGCCGCCGCACCGTGATCGGCTTCGCGCTGGGCACCGGGCTCACCGTCGAGGACATCCGCGCCGCCGTCGCGGCCAGTGTCGCGGTCAACGGCAACGGGGTCGAGATCGAGACCGCCGAGCCGCAGGCCGACCTCTACCGCCTGCTCGACCTCGCCAAGCGGCGCGGAGCCAAGCTCGAGGACCTCGAGGTCCGCCGCCCCAACCTCGAGGACATCTTCCTCGACCTCACCCGCGAGGAGCCGCCCAGATGAGCGACCGCGGCATCGTCCTGACCCAGGCGCGGATGGCGATCACGGTCGCCCTGCGCACCCCGCGGGCGATCATCTTCACCGTCGCCTTCCCGATCGTCCTGCTCATCCTCTTCAACTCGATCTTCCTCAAGGGCAACGACCACACGACGCTTCCCAACGACGTCAGAGTCAGCGCCCAGGCCTACTTCACCGCCGGGATCGTCGCCTACGCGGTCGCCCTCTCCACCTTCACCACCCTCGCCGTCTCGCTCACCACCCAGCGCGAGAACGGCCAGCTGAAGCGCTACCGCGGCACGCCGATGCCCCCCTGGACCTTCATCGCCGCCCAGATCGTACGGGCGACCACGCAGGCGCTGGTGATGACCGCGGTGCTGCTGGCGGTCGGGGCGGTTGCCTATGGGGTGCCGATCCCGGGCTCGACCTTCCCCGCCTTCGTCGCCTACGTGGTGCTGGGGACGGCGACGATGTGCTCGCTCGGCATCGCGCTCAGCGCCTTCACCCCAACTCCCGACGCCGCCTCGACGATCGCGCCCTTCACGGTTGTGATGCTGGCCTTCTTCTCCGGCGTCTGGATCCCGGTCGACCAGCTACCCACCTGGCTGGAAACGGTCGGCAAGATCTTCCCGCTCTACCACCTCGCCCTCGGCCTGCAGACGACGCTGTCACCCGGCGCGAGCGGCAGCGGGCTCGAACTCGACAACGTCCTCGTCCTGCTGATCTGGGCCGCGGTCGGGATCCGAATCGCCAGCAAGCGCTTCAAGTGGGAGCCGCAGGCGGCTAACGCCTAGGCGGCCGCGAAGCGCTTTTCGGAGCGGGCCTTCGCCTTCGCCGCCTCTTCCTCGCGGTTCTTCGGCGGGGCGTTGGTGACGAGCCGATCGAGCAACGTCCGGGTCACTTCAGCGATTGCGTCTACCGCCTCATCGAAGGCCTCGGCGTTGGCCTGCGAGGGCTTGGTCGAGCCGCTGATCTTGCGGACGTACTGCAGGGCTGAGGCTTGGATCTCGTCCTCATTCGCGGGTGGGTCGAAATTGTGGAGGGTTCTGATGTTTCTGCACATCGGTCGATCTTAGCCCCGGCTCGGGAGCGCTTGCGCGGGAGTCCAGTCCGCCATTTCCTCGAGTAGCTCGAGCATCTTCTCGTGGTAGCCGATCCCCATCGCCAGGGTCCGCCGCGAACGCTCCACGCCCTCGACCCCTTCGAGGTTGTGGAACAAACCGCGCATCTCCTCCAGTTTGGCCCGGTGCCACCCGGTCCGCAGCTCGTACAGCGGCCCCGGCTCGCCCCCGGCGAATGCCTTCAGCACGGCTTCGTCGCGGAACTGAGGGTCGGTCGCGGTCGGCTCAGCCGCCCACTCGCGCAGCGCTTCGCGGCCGACCTCGGTCAGCGCGTAGACGCGTTTGCGCCGGCCTCCCTCCTCCTGGCGCGCGGTCAGATAGCCCGCCTTGGCCAGTCGCGCCGGCTCCTCGTAGGCAGTCGTGTGTGGAACCGGCCAGAAGTTCTGGATCGAGACGTCGAGCGCCTGCTTGAGGTCGTAGGAGGTCGCCTCGCCGCCACACTGGTCGAATAGGGCGAGGACCGCGTAGGAGGTGCCGGTGAGCCGGATCGGGTTGCTTTTCATGATGCGAGTCGTATAGTACGGGACGAACGGTGAACATCAAGCGAGAGGGCAAAATGGCAACCATCGATTCCAGCAGCGGAATCCTCTCCGATCGAGCGGATCACGATGCCGTCGTCGTCGGCGCCAGCCTCGCCGGCTGCACGACCGCGATGCTCTTGGCGCGTGCGGGAGCACGCGTGGCCCTGGTCGAGAAGTCCCCCGACCCGGCCGCCTACAAGAAGATGTGCTCGCACTTCGTCCAGGCCTCGGGCGTCCCCGTCTTCGAGCGGCTGGGTCTGTTAGAGCCGATCATGGCGGCGGGCGGCGTCCGCACGCGCTTCCACGCCTGGACCCAGTGGGGCTGGATCGAGGCGCCGCCGGAGCAGGCTGGCCTCTGCCTCAACCTGCGCCGCCAGGTGCTCGACCCGCTGATGCGAGAAGCGGCAGGCTCGGAGCCCGGGGTCGAGCTGATCATCGGCCAGAGCGCCGAGCGCCTGCTCTGGAACGGCGAAACGATTGCCGGAGTGGTCGTTCGCGACCGCGACGGTCACGAAACCAAGCTGCGGGCGCCGCTCACCGTCGGCGCCGACGGGCGCGACTCGCGGGTCGCCGAGCTCTCCGGGGTCCCGGTCAAGACCCGGCCCCACGGCCGCATCGCCTACGGTGGCTACTTCGAAGGAGCGGCGCCGCCGCTCGCCCCCGACACGGCGATGTGGATGCTCGACCCGCAGTGGTGCGCAGCCTTTCCCACCGACAACGACCTCACCTTCTACGCCGCAATGGTGACCAAGGACCGCCTGCCGGACTTCAAGCGCAATCCGGAGGAGGCACTCGTCAAGATCGTCTCCGACGTGCCCGAGGCACCGCCGATTCGCGATGGCCGCCTGGTCGAACCGGTCGTCGGCAAGATCGACATGCTGAACCGGGCGCGGCGGCAAACCGCGCCCGGACTCGCTCTGGTCGGCGACGCGGCGCTGGCGATCGATCCGCTGTTCGGCGTCGGCTGCGGCTGGGCGCTGCAGTCGGGCGAATGGCTGGCGGATGCGATCGCGCCGGCGCTGCACGGAGCCGAGCCGTTGGCCCGTGGACTCAACCGCTACCGGCGACGCCACACGCGCGAACTGCGCGGGCATGCCTACATGCTCCACGACTACGCAACCGGGCGAAAGTTCTCCCCGCCGGAAAAGCTGCTGTTCCAGGCGGCAATTCGCGACCCCCAGGTCGCCAGCGCCTTCGATCGGGTGGGAACGCGCCGGACCAAGCCAATCGGGGAAATGGTGCGCATCCTTCCCCGCGTTGTCGCCGCCAACACCCGTCGCTCGCTCGCCGCATGAGTGCCCCCGTCGAGCGCTCCCGTGTCACCGTCGCCGGCACCGCGACGCGACTGCTGCAAGCCGGACCGGCCGACGCCAGCGAGGCGGTCGTCTTCGTCCACGGCAATCCCGGCTCGGCCGACGACTGGGAGGGGCTGATCGCGGCCGCCGCCAGCACTGGCAAGCGCGCGCTTGCCACCGACCTGCCTGACTTCGGCGAGACCGTCGCCGCGCCCGGGTTCGAGTACAACCCCTTTGGCTACGCGGTCTTCCTCGGTGAGACGCTACGGGCGCTCGGCGTTGAGCGCACCCACCTCGTCCTCCATGACTTCGGCGGCCCGATCGGACTGGTCTGGGCGGCGATGAACGCCGACGCGCTGGCGAGCGTGACCCTGATCGACACCGGGATCCTGCCCGGCTACAAGTGGCACAGCCTGGCGCGGATCTGGCGCACGCGGGGCCTCGGCGAGCTGTTCCAAGCGACCGCGACCCGCGGCGCCTTCCGCACCCTCGTCAACCGCGGCGAGCCGCGCGGGCTGCCGCGACCGTTCATCGAAAAGATGTACGACCAATACGACCGCCGCACCAAACGGGCGGTGCTGAAGCTCTACCGGGCGACCGACGACCCCGGCGCCCCCGCAAAGGAGTTCTCGGCGCTGATGGCGCCGCGCGACATTCCGGCTCTGGTCGTCTGGGGTGAACACGACGCTTATCTGCCGGCTGCGTTCGCCGAGCGCCAGCGCGACGCCTTCCCCTCGGCCGACGTCCACGTGCTGCCGGCCAGTGGCCACTGGCCGTTCGCCGATGCGCCGGAGACGGTCGAACGACTGTTGGTCGAGTTCCTCGGCCGGTAGTACCGCGTCCGTAATCTGTAGAGGGTGACCGACGCCGTCACCGCTCGGGACAAACGCTGGATCGCCCTGATCCTGCTCTGCGTCGCCCAGTTCGTCGTCGTCCTCGACGCCTCGATCGTCAACGTCGCCCTGCCGACGATCGGCGAAGCGCTCGACTTCTCGGAGAGCAACTTGCCCTGGGTCGTCAACGCCTACGTGCTGACCTTCGGCGGCTTCCTCCTGCTCGGCGGCCGGCTCGCCGACCTGCTCGGGCGGCGGCGCATCTTCATGTTCGGGCTCGTCCTCTTCGCGCTCGCCTCGCTGGCAGGCGGCCTCGCCACCAACTCCGGGCAGCTGATCGCGGCCCGCGCCGTGCAGGGGCTTGGCGCCGCGATCCTCTCCCCCGCCGCGCTCTCGATCGTCGCCACCACCTTCCGCGACGGCGCCGAGCGCAACAAAGCGCTCGGGATCTGGGGCGCGGTCGCCGGCTCCGGCGGTGCCGCCGGCGTCCTCCTCGGCGGCGTCCTGACCGAAACGCTGGGCTGGGAATGGGTGCTCTGGGTCAACGTCCCGATCGGGATCGCGGCGGCGGCGATCGCGCCGAGCTTGATCGCCGAAACCCGCGCTGAGGGCGAGGTCCGCCACTTCGACGTCGCCGGGGCGACGACGATCACGCTCAGCCTCTCGGCCCTCGTCTTTGGCCTGCTCGATGCCGAAAGCGCCGGCTGGGGCTCGACCCAGACGATCCTCACCCTGGTCGGCTCGGTCGTCCTGCTTGCCGCCTTCATCGTCGTCGAGCGCCGCTCGCGGGCGCCGCTCGTGCCCTTCTCGATCTTCCGCATCCGCACCATCACCGGCGCCAACGTGGTCGGGACCCTGGTCGGCGCCTCGCTGTTCTCGATGTTCTTCTTCATCTCGCTCTACATGCAGCAGGTGCTCGGCTACAGCCCGATCAAGGCCGGCCTCTCCTACCTGCCGCTGGCGGTCTCGATCATCCTCTCGGCCGGCATCGCCTCGCAGTTGGTGACCAAGGTCGGCTTCAAGCCGATCCTCGCCGCCGGCATGGCGCTGATCGCCGCCGGCCTCGTCTGGTTCTCCCAGATCTCCGTCGACGGCACCTTCCTCAGCGACATCCTCGGCCCCTCGCTGCTGGCCGCGGTCGGCCTCGGCTTCTCCTTCGTTCCGGTCACGATCGCCGCCGTCTCCGGGGTCGAGGATCGCGAGCAGGGCCTCGCCAGCGGCCTGATCAACACCTCCCAGCAGGTCGGCGGCGCCCTCGGCCTGGCGATCCTCGCCGCTGTCGCCAACGGCATCATCGGCACCTCCCACGACCCGGCCAAGCTGGTCGAAGGCTTCCAGTCCGCCTTCATGGTCGGCGCCGTCTTCGCCGCCCTCGGCTTTGTCGCGACCCTGGTCCTGATCCGCAGCAGCGACAGCCGCGCCCACGTCGAACTCGACCAGCAACTGGCGGCCGAAGCCGACTAGTAGCGCGACTCACGCGGGGAAAGTCACGGAACTGAAAATTGTGTGTGCCAACTTGCACACGCCTGGGTCGAAGTGGGAAATCCGCCCATAGCCTGACCGCAGGAGGGTTGAAGGAGACAGGCGTGCTCCGTGTAGATGACACCTACGACGTCCGGTTCAACCGTGTTAGGCTCACGGTGGGTGTCAGCTACGCGCGGGGTGGTTCCCCGCATCACGCCAGACTCGACCCGCTCCGGCGGGTCTTGTCGTTTCCGGCCCAAACTTGGTTTTCCGGCGATCGGTTAGGCTGGCGCCCGCTGTGACGCTCCGCCGCCCGATCGTTGCCCTCCTCGCTCCGCTCCTGCTCGGCCTCGCCGTGCTCGCGCTCAGCACGCAGGGCCATGCCGCGACGACCGGCGTGACCCCGGTCGACTCCTCTGCTTGCGGGCCGGTTCAGTACGGCGGCTCAGGGCAGGCGCAGGCGCTGATCGTCTCCGACCTGCCGTTGCAGGGTGACTCGCGGCAGCGCTCGCTGCAGATGAACACGGCGATCCAGCTCGTGCTCGAAGGGGACAACTGGCGAGCCGGCGGCCGCACCGTCGCCTTCCAGGCCTGCGATGACTCGCTCGCCGACACCGGCCTCTGGAGCAAGGCCCAGTGCCAGGCCAACGCTCGCGCCTACGGCGCCGACGCCAGCGTCCTCGGCGTGATCGGCACCTACAACTCCGGCTGCGCCGAGGCGATGATCCCGATCCTCGGCAATGCGCCGGGTGGCGGCGTCGCGATGGTCTCGCCCGGCAACACCCTGATCTGCCTGACCCAAACCAGCCCCAGCTGTGGCAAGGGCGAGCCGAAGAGTCTCTACCCCGCCCGGCGCAACTACGCCCGCGTGGTTCCCAACGACGCCTACCAAGGTGCCGGGCTGGCGCTGTTCGCGCAGCAGCAGGAAGTCAGCCGCGCCTACGTCCTCTACGCCGGCAGCGACCCGACCAGCCTCGGCCAGGCGAAGACCTTCCGCGGCGCCGCCCGCAAGCTCGGCATCAAGATCGCCGGCTTCCGCCCCTGGAACCAAAACGCCTCCAGCTACAAGGGGCTAATGAACACGGTCGGGATGACCGGCGCCGACGCGATTCTGCTCGCCGGCCTGACCGAAGAGAACGGTGCCCGCCTGATCAAGGACAAGGTCTCCGTGCTCGGCCCCAACGCCGGCCCGATCAAGCTGCTGGCGCCGGACGGCTTCGCCCAACAGTCGACGATCGACCTCGCCGGCCCCGCCTCGAAGGGCATGTTCGTCAGCGTCCCCGGCCTCGTGCCCCAGGACCTGACCGGCCCCGGCAAGCAACTGGTGTCGCAGCTGAAGAAGAAGGTCAGCGGCCCGGTCGAACTGTTCGCCCCCTACGCCGGCCAGGCGGCCGAGGTGCTGCTCGGCGCGATCGCCAAGAGCGGCGAACGCGGCGGCGTGCTCGACGGCGTGCGGGCGACCAAGGTCAGCAACGGCATCATCGGCAGCTTCAGCATCCTCCCCAGCGGCGATCCCAGCATCGCCCCGATCACGGTCTCCGAAGCCCGCAACAGCTTCGTCCCGACCGAAGTGGTTAAGCCAGGCCAGGGCCTGGTCAAGGCCGCGCGGCACGGCTGAGCGCTGCCGCCACCGCCGCTTCGGTGGCCGCTGCCGAGTGATCGCGAATCTCGGTGATGCCGATCGCCTCCCATTCGACGCCCTTGCGCAGAGCGCCGACGACGTGGATGCGATCCGAGCTCCTACCCTCGGCGTCGATCAGCGCCGCGCCGACGGGGTCGACGTCGAGGCCGAGCGAGAGGTCATCGGGCCGGGCGAGACCGCGCTGGAGCAGGTCCGCGATCAACGGCGGCGCCTGTTTGTCGATCTCGTAGCCGGCGCCGGCGCATTTGATCACCCGGTCGACCTCGAGCATCTCCAGCTCGTCCTGACCGCCGGCGCGCAATAAGACCCGAACCCCTCCCGGCGTCTCCTCCAGAGAGACGATCGAGCGGGCATCCGCTCGCACCGCTCCTCGCTCCAGAAGGGCGTCGAAGCGATCCGCGACCGCGGGCGCCATCCGGAACCGGTGGACATCCCAGAAGCGCTGCATCTCGGTGAAGAAGCGGCGCTTCTCCTCAACCCGCAGGCTGCGCCAGACATTTGCGGTCTGGGGGCGCAGCGAGTCGAGGACGTCGCGCCAGTCGCCGCCCTCCTGCGTCACCAGGCCGATCCGTTCGAAGACCGCGGCGACGACGGGCGCAAGATCGCCGCTCTCCAATGGCACCTCAAACGGCTGCACTCGGGTCAGGTCAGGGCGGTGGCGGCGCGGCAGCAGCCCATGCCGGGACACGGCCCGGATCGCCGGGCCGCCATCTCCCTCGCTGAGACTGAGAGCGACGTCGACCATGCTGAGGCCGGTACCGATAATCAGCACCGAGCGGTCGCGCCGCGCCGCCTCCAGTGCCCCCGGCGCCCAGGGATCGGCCAGGTAGCGCCCGTCCCGCAGCTGCGCGGGGACGGTGACCGGGTCGGCGCTCGGCAGCGGGCCGACGGCGAGGATCGCGCGATCGACCTCGAGCGAGTCGCCGTTGGCAAGTCGCACGTCCAACGAGCTCCCGGCGGCGATCGAGACGACCTCTCCCGTCACCCGCCTCAAGGAGACGCGGCCGGCGCTCTCCCGCTCAGAGCGGTCAAGGAGATCCCGCAGGTAGGCGCCGAAGACACCGCGTGGCAGGAACGCCTCGGGTCCGACTTCCTCGCCGCCGGCGAGCAGCCAACGATGAAAATGCTCCGGGTCGCCCGCGACCGCACCCATCCGGCAGGCCGGCACGTTGAGCACGTGCTGGGGATCCTCGGTCCGGTAGGGCACCCCCGGTCCGTACTCGCCGTCGCGATCGATCAGGAGGACCTCCGCCGAGCCGAGCCGAGCCTCGCGCAACAGGTGCACGGCGGCGACGGTTCCGGCGGCACCGCCGCCGATCACCGCGATCCGGGTCGGCGGGCCCTCTGCTGGGGATTGACTCATCGGCTGGAATCATGGCGCTCAGGCTTCTTTGCGACCTCGATCGCATGCGAAGGGCAGCGCCGGGGTGGCGTCGAAGCAGTCGCCGTGAGCTCCGCTCCCCCAGAGCAGCCGGTCCACTACCCGCCGGGGATGGACGCCCGCAGCACGCGGGTGGCGGAACTCCTCAACACGCCGATGCTGATCGCGGCGGCGCTGACGCTGCCGACCGTGGCGATCTCCGAGTCGAGCCCGGGCGGCCTCCTGGAGACGGTCGCGATCAGCCTCAACTGGATCACCTGGACCGCCTTCCTGGTCGAGCTGGTCGTGATGCTCGCGGTCGTCCCCGATCGCTGGACCTGGATCAAGCGCCACCCGCTCGACGTCGTCATCGTCGTCCTGACGCCCCCGATCCTGCCAGCCGGGCTGCAGAGCCTGCGGGTGCTGCGGCTACTCCGGCTGCTGCGGCTACTGCGGCTGGCCCAGCTCTCGCGCGAGGTCTTCTCACTCGAGGGGCTGCGCTACGCGATGCTGCTCGCCTTGCTCACCGTCGTCGGCGGCGGCGCCCTCTTCCAGGCCTTCGAGAGGCACAGCCAGCACCTCGACTTCGGCGACTGCCTCTACTGGTCGATCACGACGATGACCACGCTCGGCTCCAACATCTACCCGACGACGACCGGCGGCCAGGTCGTCTCCACCGTCACCCTGCTGGTCGGCATCGGCTTCGTCGCCCTGCTCACCGGCGCTTTCGCCCAGCGCTTCCTCGCCCCTGAAATCGTCTCGCTCGAGGAAGAGCTGGCCGAAGAGGAGATGAGCGCCGAGGCGCTGGCGCTGCGCGAGCTACGCTCGGTCCAGGAGCAGCTGCAGGCGCTCGAGGTCGCGGTCGAACGGATGGTCAGCCAGCGCGGCACCTGACCCGGGGCCTGATCCCAACATCCGTCCGCTCCATCCCACATATAAACGTCCAATCGCTTGCCTTTGCCACAAGCCGCGGCCGATAGTTCCTACGCACTCAGCATCCCTGCAAAAGCACTGAAAAAGGCAAACCCGTCGTGAGGCGGGGACGCAAAGCCAGAGGTCTCCCCAAGAGATAGCTCGGTCGCCAGTGAGACGTCACGGAGGACTCAAATGTCCCTGTTTCGCCCCACGGCACAACCCCCCAAATCGGCGCCAGCTTCGTCTGCGGTGCCGGCTTCAGCTAGCCCGAACACCGCCTCGAGCTTGCTGGACTGGCTACCGTCACCGGCCTCCACTGCGCGGCTGCCGAGTGGCTGGGCCCTCGGCCGCGAGCTTTCGCCTCGCGGTGGCGGCAAGCGACCGCCTTCGCGCGGTCCTCGGGAAGCCCCCGAGACGGACTAGTCCTCGTTCGCCTGCTCGGAGGCGATCTTCGTCTCGAGTTCCGCCATCACGCCGGGATCGCGCAGGGTCGTCACGTCCCCCAGCGCCCGGCCCTCGGCGATGTCGCGCAAGAGGCGGCGCATGATCTTGCCCGAGCGCGTCTTCGGCAGGTCATCGGCCCAGATGATCCGCTTCGGGCGGGCGAATTTGCCGATCCGCTTGGCGACCTCCTCGCGGATGCCAACTTCCAGATCCTCACTCGGCTCGGTGCTGCCGCTAAGGGTGACGAAGGCGCAGATCGCCTGGCCGGTGTCCTCGTCGGACTGGCCGATCACCGCCGCCTCCGCGACTTTCTCGTGGGCGACGATCGCCGACTCGACCTCGGCGGTCGAGAGCCTGTGGCCGGAGACGTTGACCACGTCGTCGATCCGCCCGATCACCCAAAAGTAGCCGTCGGGGTCGCGGCGGGCCGCGTCGCCGACCAAGTAGCGCTCCTTGCCGAATTTCGAGAAGTAGGTCTCGACGAAGCGGTCGTCCTCCTTGTAGAGGCCGCGGAGCATGCTCGGCCAGGGACGTTCGAGCATCAGTAGGCCCTGACCCTCGGGGAGCGGCGCGCCCTCGCGCTCGTCGACCACCTCGGCGCTGACCCCGGGGAACGGCGTCGTCGCCGAGCCCGGCTTGGTCGCCGTGATCCCTGGCAGCGGCGTAATCATGATCCCGCCCGTCTCCGTCTGCCACCAGGTGTCGACGATCGGGCAGCGCTCGCCGCCGACCACCTTGTGGTACCAGAGCCAGGCCTTGGGGTTGATCGGCTCGCCGACCGAGCCCAGCAGGCGCAGCGAGGAGAGGTCGAACTTGTCCGGGATCTCCGCCCCCCATTTGATGAAGGTGCGAATCGCCGTCGGCGCCGCGTAGAGGATCGTCGCCTTGTAGTCCTGGATCAGCTCCCACCAGATCCCCTGGTGGGGGTAGTCCGGCGCCCCCTCCCACATCACGCTGGTGGCGCCGTTGGCGAGCGGCCCGTAGACGATGTAGGAGTGGCCGGTGACCCAGCCGACGTCGGCCGCGCACCAGTAGACGTCCTCCTCCGGCTTCAGGTCGAAGACGTAGCGGTGGGTGGTGGCGACGCCGGTCAGGTAGCCGCCGGTCGTGTGCAGGATCCCCTTCGGCTTCGCCGTCGAGCCCGAGGTGTAGAGGATGAAGAGCGGGTGCTCGGCCTCCATCGGCTCGGCCGGGCACTCGGCATCGGCCGCCGCCATCACCTCGTCGTAGAAGACGTCGCGGCCGTCGGTCATCGGGCACTCGATCCCGGTGTGGCGGACGACGACGATCGTCTCCAGGCTCGCGAGGTCGCCCATCTGCTCGTCGACCGCGGGCTTGATCGGCGCCGTCTTGCCCTTGCGGCGGGCACCGTCGACGGTGACCAGCGCCTTCGCCTGACTGAACTCCATCCGCTCCCGCACCGACTCCGCCGAGAAGCCCCCGAAGACGACGTTGTGGGGAGCGCCGATCCGGGCACAGGCCAGCATTGCAACCACGACCTCGGGAATCATCGGCAGGTAGATCCCGACCACGTCGCCCTTCTCGACGCCCTGGTCCTTAAGGGCATTGGCGAAGCGCTGGACGTCGGCGTGCAGCTCGGCGTAGGTGACGTCGCGCGTCTCCCCCTCCTCGCCGCGCCAGTGGTAGGCGACCCGCTCGCCGCGGCCGGCCTCGACGTGACGGTCGAGGCAGTTGGCCGAGGCGTTGAGGCGCCCGTCCTCAAACCACTTGTAAAAGGGCGGATTCGAGTCGTCGAGGCCAGCGCTCGGCTCGGTCTCCCAGTCGAGCACCTCCTTCGCCTTCTCGAGCCACCAGGCCTCGGGATCGGCGGCCGCCTCCTCGTAAACCTTGGGATCGCTCCAGAGCGCCTGCTCGCGGAACTCGGCCGGCGGATCGAACTTCTCGATCTCGAGCATCGCCTCGAGCTCGCGCTCGAGACTCGACGCTTTCTCCTCAGTGGCCATCCACCCGTCTCCTCTCGATCCCGACAGCTAGACGACGATCGTACTCAGAAGAAGTCCGAGTCACGCTTGCGACATTGACCCCGCCCTGGTGTGGTCAATGTCGCAATCGCCGCGTTAGAAGGCGAAGATCGCGAGCGAGACGAGCCCGGCGACGATGCAGTAGATCCCGAACGGGGTCAGCCGGTTGGTCTCGAAGAAGCGGAGCAGGAACTTGACCGCGATCCAGGTCGTCCCTGCGGCGACGAGGGCGGCGACGAGGGCCTGGCCGCGGACTCCGTCGCCGGCCGAACCGAGCAGGTCGGGCAGCTTCAGGAAGCCGGCGGCGGCGATGATCGGGGTCGCCAGCAGGAACGAGTAGCGGGCGGCGTCCTCGTTCGAGAGCCCGGTCATCAGCCCGCCCCCCATCGTGATCCCCGAGCGCGAGATCCCGGGGATCAGCGCCGCCGCCTGCGCGGCTCCAATCGTCAGCGCCTGCTTGAAGCTCATCCTGGCGATCCGAGCGTCGCCGTCGCCTTCGTAGTCGCCGGGGCGTGGCTGGCGCCGCCGCAGGCTCTCAAACGCGATCAGAAGCAGACCGTTGACGGTGAGGAAGATCGCCGCCGAGGTCGGCGAGGCGAAGAGGTCACGCAGCTTGTGCTCGAGCGCGAGGCCGAGGATCCCGGCCGGGATCGTCCCGAACACGATCACCCAGCCGAGGCGGGCGTCGGCGTCGCCGGGCCCAGCGCGGCCGCGCAGCGAGCGGCCGAGGCCGTGGAAGACCCGCTTCCAGTCCTCGAGGAAGAAAAAGAAGAGGACCAGCGCCGTCGCGCAGTGGGTGGCGACCAGGAAGGCGAGGAAGAATTCGTCGTTCTGGTGGATGTTCCAGCCGAACAGCGAGGGCGCGATTACCGCGTGGCCGAGACTGGAGATCGGAAACGGCTCCGCGATCCCCTGCAGGGCGCCGAGGACGATTGCCTGGAAGTAAGAGATGGGTTCCAAAAACCGACCCTATTTTCAGTTTCTAAAGACGCCCTGAGAGCGCGACTAGAGCCCAGCCGGGTGCCTGGCGACGAAGCCTTCGGGCGAGTCGACCCAGGGGTTGTGCCAACGCGGGCCGGGGCCGCCGACGGTGTCGAAGGCGATGCCGGCGATCACCATCCAGGCATGTTCGGCGTTGGCGTAGACCGTGATCCACTGACCGGCACCCGCTTCGCCCCAGGTCTCGAGCCCGGTCGAGTCGAGCGGGCTTTCGAGCAGGCCAGCGCCGTGCAGCGCGTAGCTGACCGCGCCCGAGCAGTCGTAACCAGAAGATTCGAAGGAGCCGTGACCGCCGCCCCAGATGTAGGGGGTCATCGCGATCGCGTTGCCGGCCGAGATCGCGTCCACGACCGCCTGCGGCGCCGAGGCGGGAGCGCTGGCCTGGCTTTCGTTCAGCACCTGCGCTTCTTCGCCGGGGTTCAGCGGGGGCGGCACCTGCGCGGTGGGCACCCCGGTGGTACCGCCTTCGGAAGCGATCTGGTTGGAGATCGAGGCGAGGTTGCTGCTCAGCGCTTCTTCGCGGCTTTCGAGCGTTTCCATCGCTGCCCGGCGCTGGTGCTGAGCTGCCTGCAGTTCGACGAAACGCGATTCGGCTTCCTCGGTTGCGGCGGCGACTTCCTGCTCGAGCGCGGCAATCGAGTCGCGTGCTTCTTCGACTTCGTCGCGGTGGTCGCTGAGACGGTTGACCGCCGAGGTCACCTCGTCGCGCAGCGTCTTCACCCGTTCGACCACCGAATCGTCGTAGCTCTGGATACGACTGAGGTATTCGGTTTGCGCGGCCATCTCGTTCCAGTCCTGCGATTCGAGGATCGCGTTGACCACGTCGGGCGAGCCCGACTCGTAGATCGCGACCAACCGTTCGCGCAATAGGCCGAGAGCACGACCGAGCTGCTCCCGCACCCGTTCCAGATGCGCTTCTTCCTTTTCGAGCGCAGCCGTCGCCGCTTCCAGCTGGGCCTGTTTTTCGGCCAGTTCGGCCTCGACCGCGGCGCGCTTCTGGCGCAACGCCGAGACTTCGCCGATCATCGAGTCGATTTCGGCGTTCTGCTCGGCGATCGTTTCCGCCAATTCCGCCGAGTTGGCCTGCACCCCTTCCAGCTTGTCGCGCGTCGATTCCAGCTTTTCCTGCGGGGTATCCGCCGGGGCGGTGCCCGCAAGCGAGACCGCGAGCACGCTTAGCGCCGCCAAAAGCAAGGCTGCAAAGAGCAGCGCGCGGCGCTTGAGGGCGCCTGGATGGGTGTCGTAGAAGTGAGCCCGCATCGTCTCACTGCCGATCCAAAGGCGGGTCCGGCAGTGGGTCGCGCAGGCTAGCGGAGTCGCCTGAAGATTGTTAGGAGTTGCTAATAACTTGCAACTTACCTTGCAAATCGGCCCCTTTTCAGGGGCCGAGAAGGACTTCCAAAGGGGCCGTTGACGACCCGGTTTCCCGCCATATCAGTGGGAAACCGGATCGTTCGGCGAGGGCTAGGCGAGCAGTTTCGCCTTTGCCTTCTCGAACTCGTCCGCCGAGAGGGCGCCCTTTTCCTTGAGGTCGTTGAGTTTGTGCAGTTCGTCCGCCGGGCTCGAGGCGTGCGCCTGCTCGCGGACGTAGGAATCGAAGTGCTGTTTGGCCTCGGCCTGGGCCTTGATCGTTCGGTCGCGCATCCCCTGACCGCGGGCGATCAGATAGATCAACGCCGTCAGGAATGGGATGAAGACCAAGAACAGGACCCATACCGCCTTCCACCAGCCGGACAGCTCGTGATCGCGGAAGAGGTCGGAGAGGATCGTGATCAGGATCCAGATCCAGATCACGAAGAAGAAGATCTCGAGTGCGATGAGGAGCAGTTCCCCAAAGCTGATGTCTGCGAGCGGCAAGGCCACTTCCTTTCAACGACGACAGGTTCAGCGGCGGACGCCGCGGTTGACCGAGACGCTACCCATCCCCGAGCCGCATCGCAAACAGGACAACCGCGACCGAGGTCGCGAGGTTGAGGCTGGAGACCCCCTCCCGCATCGGAATCGCGACCCGGGCGTCGGCCCGCTCGAGTAGGCCACCGGTGAGACCGTGGCGCTCGGTGCCGAAGGCGAGGACGGCTCGTGGCGGCAGCGAGCCGGCGCTCAGATCCTCCCCCTCGGGGTCGATCGCAAGCAGGGGCCGGTCGCTCTCGGGCAGCGCCTCGATCGCCGTCACCGGCAGCGCGAAGTGCAGGCCCGCCCCACCGCGGACCGCGTCCGGGTACCAAGGGTCGTTCTCGCCGGTGGTCAGCATCGCCCCCGCATCAGCCGCGGCCGCGACCCTGACGCAGGCGCCGATGTTGCCCATGTTGCGCGGGTCCTCGAGCAGGACGATCGGCGCCGGCCGCGGGTCGGCCAGCGTCGCCGCCAGATCGACAGCGGGCCGGCGGGCGATTGCGACGACGCCGGTCCGCGGCACCAGCGGCACCATCCGCGCCAGCGTCTCGGCGTCGATCGGCTGCGCCCGCCCGGCCAGCTCCCCAACCAGGTCCGGTGCCAGCTCCGCCGCCAACTCGTCCAGCCCGGCCGGGTCGAGCGCGTAGGCCTCGACCAGTTCGGCGCCGAAGCGCAGCGCGTGCTTGAGGGCGTGAAAGCCCTCGACAACTACGACGTCGCGCTGGCGGCGGGCCCGGCGGAAGCGGTGGATGAGCTCGTCGCCCATCGCCGCATCATGACCAGCAGGTCGAACTTTAGCCCTTGGTGACTTGAAATTGGCTCATCAGACCGTGGTCCTCGTGGTCCAGCATGTGGCAGTGGACGACGAATTTGCCGGCGTAGTCGGAGAAGTGACCGGCAAGGAGAATTTTTTCGTTGGGGTAGACGAAAAAGGTGTCCTTGAGGCAATTTTCCCAGGGCGGCGGCTCGCGGCCGTCGCGCTCGAGCAGGTACCAGTCGGTGTGGTGCAGGTGCATGACGTGAGCGACGCTGGTCCGGTTGTGGACCTCCCACGTCACCGTCGAGCCCAGCTTCGGGAAGGCGTCGGCGTAGGCCGGGTTGAAGCTGCGGCCGTTGATCAGCCAGGTGGTCTTAAACAGGCCGCCGACCGTGATCTCCCACTTGTGGTCGGGCTTGCGCGAGACCTTGCGCGTCCACTCCGGCAGCGGTCGCAGCTTGCGCGGCACCCGGGTGCGGTCGGGCAGGCGCTCGGCGCCGACCCGGAACTGCATCAGCGCGCCGCCGTAGCTGTGCGATCCGTCGCTGTTGCGGCCGGGGTGGCGCTTGGCGCTCCGCAGCTCCACCGTCTCGCCACGGAAGGGGGCGAAGTCGACGATCACCTCGGCTCGCTCGGCCGGACCGAGCAGGATCTCCGTGCGGCGGACCGGCTTCGGCATCAAGCCGCTGTCGGTCGCGATCTGGATCATCGGCGCGCCGTTGGCGAGGTGCAGGTTGTAGCTGAGGAACTGGGAAACGTTGAGGATCCGCAAGCGGTAGCGGCGGGCGCTGACCCGGTGATACGGCATGAAGGCGCCGTTGACGAGGATGCGTTCGCCGACGATCCCATCGGCAGGAGGGCGCAGCTGGTGGCGAAAGGGGTCGGTCAACTGGTTGTCGCGGTCGAAGCTGCGGTCGCCGATCATCAGCGCCAGGTCGCGCTCGCCGCGCGGCAGCGGCAGCGAGGCGTCGAACTCGTCGTCGACGATCCACATCCCGGCCAGCCCCTTCCAAGTGTGCGGGGCGGTGCGGTCAAGGCGGTGGTCGTGGTACCACTGGAAAGCGGCCCGTTCGGGGCGCCCGTCCTCGCGCAGGTCGTAGACGTAGGTCTTGCTCTGACCCGGGTGCAGGAGCAGGTCGTTGCCCGACTGGCGGGCCGAGAGCCCGCGCGGGATCTGGCAGTACCAGGAAGCCGGCTGGGACTTGGTCAGCCCACCCGGCTGGCCGTCGAACTGGGTCCGGTTGTGGCCGCCGTGGAGGTGGACCGAAAGCTCACCCGCCGCCTCCGGCAGCTCATGTTCGAAGGTGACCTTGGTCCGCTGCCCGGCCCAGCGGCGCACCGTCGGACCCGGGAAGCTGCCGCCGTAGGTCCAGAGCTTCGTCTTCGGGCCGGGCAGGATCTGCTGTTCGGCCGCGCGGATCGGGATCCGGATCTCGGCCTCGGTCAACTGCGGCGGGATCGGCAGCGGCTCCCGGAACGGGACCGCCGCAGCGGCCGCCGGCGGCTCGCTTGAGAGCGGCAGCAGGCCGCCGCCCCGCTCCCTCAGCGGCAGCAGGACGGCGAGCGCGCCGCCGCCGAGGGCGCCGAGGAAGGCTCGGCGCCCCAGGCGTGGCGAAGATGCGGACTGGTCGGACGTGCTGCTAGCTACCGGCCAGGACCGTAACTTTGCCGTGCATCCAGGGGTGAACGGCGCAGATGAAATAGAGCGTGCCCGGTTGCGCGGTCACTTCCTGGCTCAGGGTCTCGCCCTTCTTTTCGGTGAACCAGGAGTCGCCCTTCTTCGAGGTCGACCCGGCCGTGCTCCAGCCTTCCGGACCCGCTTTCGCCGGGTCGATGCTGATTTTTTCCGTTTTCGGATTGAACCCGTGCCATTTCGCGATCGAGAGGCAGATGTGGTTCGGCGTGAAGCAGTTCTTCCGCGCATCCTTCGTCTGCGGAACCGAGCCCTTGGTCACCAGCGAGAAGGTGTGCGGGCCAACCTGTTTCGGGTTCGTTTCGTTGACGATTTCGAGCTGATCGCCCTGGGTGACCGTCGACGGGAAGACGAATTTGAGCTTGCCGCCGGTTGCCTGGATCGAGATCTGGTCGGTGACACCGGTCAGCGTCGTCGCGCTTGCCAACGAGGAGGCGAAGAGCGCAAGACCGATGGCAGCCACCGGGAGCGAGAGAGCCAGAGCCCGGAGGACCGAGCGATTGACGAATTTGTGCAAGGGGATGCCCTTTCTGAGCGTTAAGTGAGTTCAGATCTAGCGAGCTGTTGCAAACTATTGACGACCTCTTGACAGTGCAATACCTCATTTTGTGGAGGACTTGAATAACGGTAGCCTTGGCTTCGGTGGCCACTACCTACTTGCACACCTGCTACCGGATCGGCGAGATCGAGCGCTCGGTCGCCTTCTACGAGAAGCTCGGCTTCGAAGAGGTCGGGCGAATGCCGATCGGCGACGAGGCGATCAATGTCTTTATGGGCATGCCCGGCGACGAACCGCGTCTGGAGCTGACCCACAACTTCGGCGTCGACTCCTACGACCACGGCACCGGCTACAACCACATCGCAATCGGGGTCGAGGACCTCGACGGCACCCTCGAGCACCTCGCCGCCGAGGGGATAGAGCCGGAAAAGCCCCCGTATCGCCCGGGCGGGCGCACCGAGGGCTCGCGGATCTGCTTCGTCCGCGACCCCGACGGCTACCGGGTCGAGCTGATCGAGCTGGGTGGCTGACGACAGCGCTCTCGGGCCAGAGCAGCCCGAGCTGAGCACCTCCCTCTCGCGCCACGAGGAGGTCCTCGCAGTACTCAAGCAGGAATACGGGACTTGGCGCGAGGCCTGGACCGATTGGACGAAGATCGCGCCTGCGCGAGCTGTTCTTGCCCCACCCAGCTCAATCTTCATCTGGGCCCTGGAGACGGACGAACTGGACACTGACCCCGGCGGAGCCGATGGTCCCGCCGACCAGGTCTACTTTGCTGTCCGTGAAGGGTTGATCAAGGTCGGCTTCTCAGGGAGCCCCCAGCGACGGCTCAGTTCGGCGTCGGTCCTGACCAGGACTGTCGTCGGTGGGTCGCTGCAAGAGGCGATGCTCCACAACCTCTTCGCCGATTGCCGAACCTGGCGTGACGACAGACCCGAGAGGAGCAGCGCCGAGTGGTACCGGCCAGTCCCCCTCCTCGTGAAGATCGCCAAAGCCGAGGAGGTCCTCGCCAGGCAGATGCGAACCGCGGCGGCCCGTCACGTCTTCGCGCAATTCTGGCGCGAGCGATACCCGAACGGGATGCAGATTCCTGTTCCGCCAAAGCGTGGCTGAGATTCCAGTCGCTATGCGTCTGGAATGGCAGCCACACCGGCGAGAGCGAGCAGCTGCGGGAACTCGTCGATTACGTGGTCGGGGGCCTCGGCCCGAGCCTCATCGGGGTGGAAGCCGAAGCTGACGGCGACCGTCACTGCGCCGGCGTCGCGGCCGGCGCGGATGTCGTTGGGGCCGTCGCCGACGTAGAGGGTGGCGGCGGGGTCGACGCCGAGCCGGCGGATCGCCTCCGCCACCGACTCCGGGTCGGGCTTGGCCAGCTCCACCTCGTCGCCGCTGATGCTGACGTCGAGCAGGGCGCCGATTCCCGTGCGGTCGGCTTCGAGGTCGAGGCGGGCGCGGGACTTCGAGGTGGCGACGCCGATCTGGTGGCCGGCGTCCCGCAGGGTGGCGATCGTCTCCAAGACGCCGGGGAACGGCTGGATCGCCTCCATCTGCTCGACGTAGACGCGGTGGAAGACGGTCTCGATCCGCTCGTAGATCTCGCCATCGCCAGCGGCGATCTCCGCAAACGCCTCCTGGCCGCGGACCTGGACGATCCGCTCGACGTCCTCGTGCGAGGTCGGAAACGGCTTCCCGAGCACCTCCTCGGTGGTCAACTGGAAGCTGGCGACGAGCGCCGTCTTCGAGTCGACCAGGGTCCCGTCCCAGTCGAAGACGACGGCTTCGATCCGGCCTTTGGCCATCGCGGACTAGCCGGGGCTGATGCCGCCGCCGACGGCGGGCGGGGAGGCGGGGTTCGATTCCGGCGGCGCAGCCTGTTCCGGCGCTTCCGCTTCGCCGCCTTCGTCCGCTTCCGTCTTGTCTTCCTTTTCCCCCTGCTTCTGTTCGTCTGATTCCGATTCTTCGGTTTCTTCGAATTCTTCGCCGCTGCTTGCTTCGGAGGAGGAGCGCGTGTGTTCGCTGCTGAAGGATTCGAGTTCGGGCAGGCTGCTCGGCTGTTCGAATTCCGGGCAGTTGCCTTCCTGGGCCGCCGACATGTAGGACTGCCAGATCGGGCCAGCGGTGGGACCACCGAAGCCGGTGTATTCACGTGAAGTCGGGTGGCCGACCCAGACCGCGGTCGAGAACAGCGGCGTGTAGCCGACGAACCAGGCGTCGGACTCTTCCTCGGAGGTACCGGTCTTGCCGGCCTCCGAGCCGCAGCCCATGTAGGTGTAGCCGGCGCCGGTTCCTTGGGTGATCACGCCCTCGAGAATCCGCGTCACTTCCCAGGCCTGGCCTGGGGTGAGGACGCGTTCGCCCTGGTCGCTTTCAATCTCGTCGACCTTGCCGTTGGGGAATTCGACCCGGCTGACCGCGGTCGGGTCGTGGTGGACGCCACCGTTGGCGAGGGTCGCGTAGCCGTCGGCCATTTCCAGCGGGCTGACGCCGTAGGCGAGACCGCCAATCGCCTCCGCCGGGACCGACTGCAGCGGCGATTCGATCCCCATTTCTTCGGCGGTTTCGGTCACTGATTCGGGGCCGACGTCGAGGTCGAGCTGGGCGAAGACGACGTTGACCGACTCCCAGGTCGCTTCTTCGAGCGACATCACGCCGCCGCCTTCCTCGGCGTTGTGCACGTTCCAGACGCCACCACCGGGGATGTCCAGGGTGATCGGCGAGGTGCCGTTGTAGTAGGTGCTGGCCGGATCGATCCCCTCCTTGATCGCGGTCGTCAGCACGTAGGTCTTGAACGACGAGCCAGGCTGGCGCTGCGCCTGCCAGGCGTAGTTGAATTCTTCTTCGCCTTCGGCCCCGGGGCTGGAGGCAAGGGCGACGATCGCCCCGGTTTCCGGATCGACCGAGGCGAGGCCAGCGGCGGGACCGCCTTCGTAGCAGACGTAACAGGAGCCTTCGATCGCCGCTTCGGCCTTCGCCTGCAGGTCCGGGTTGATCGTCGTGTACGCCTTCAGACCGCCGTTGCGGACGGTGTTGATCCCGTAGCGTTCGATCAGTTCGTTCTGGACCAGGTCGAAGAGGAACGGGTCCTTGATCACCTTGTACTTGCTGCCGGGGTTGAGGCCGAGCCCGTGGGTACGCGCGTCCTTGTATTCGATGCCGGTGATGTAGCCCTGTTCCCACATCGCGTGCAGCACCTCGTTGCGTCGCTTCAGCGCCGCCTTCGGGTCGAGGAAGGGGTTGTATTCGGAGGGCGCCTGCGGCAGCCCGGCGAGCAGCGCCGCCTCGGTCAGGTTCAGTTCTTTCGCCGGCTTCGAGAAGTAGGTCTGGGAGGCGGCCTCGGCGCCAACCGCGGTCTGCCCTTCAACCGTCCCGTAGGGCGCCGTGTTCAGATACTGGGTCAGGATCCACTTGCGGTCGTGCTTCTCGAACAGGTCTTCGGCCAGATGGGCTTCGATGATCTTGCGGTGCAGGGTGTCTTCGGGGTTGTGGATGTAGAGGTTTCTGACCAGCTGTTGGGTGATCGTCGAGGCTCCCTGGACCGGTTTGAAGCCGGCGCTGATGTCCTCGATCACGGCGCGGCCAATTCCTTCGAAGTCGAGGGCGCCGTGGCTGTAGAAGTCCTTGTCCTCGATCGCGATCGTCGCGTTCTTGAGGGCGTCCGGCAACGAGGCGGCGGGGATCGGCTGGCGCACGTTGTCGGAGCGGATGAAGCCGATCAGGCTGCCGTCGGCGGCGTAGATCGCCGAGGAGCGCCCCTTCTGGACCGGCTTCAGGCTCGAGAGCGGCGGCGCCGAGTTGTAGATGTTCAGCCCCCAGGCCGCGGCGATCCCGCCCACGACCAGGCCGACGAGCGCCAGCAGGCCGAGCGGAATCGCGATCTTCGGCCAGACGCGATGGTGGGCGCGGCGATGCCGCCTGCGAATACGAGAGGCCATTCGCAGGCGATTGTAGAGAGCACCGGCCCCCGGCCGGCGTCGCTCAGGCACGGCGCAAGCCTGCTTGCCGAGCCGGTTTTGGACGCCTCCCGGGCTCGGGTCCGAGCCACTTTCTAGGCTCGCCGGGCGTAGGGGTCGTTTAGGGAGAGGGGAGAAAAGTGAAACTCGTGATCGGCATCGTCCGGCCCGAGCAGTCCAACGAGGTGCTGGAGGCGCTCTACCGGGCCGAGGTCCGCGGCTTCTCGATCAGCCGCGTCCAAGGCCACGGGGGTGAGCTCGACCGGGTCGAGACCTACCGCGGCACGACCGTGAAGATGGGCCTATCGGAGAAGGTGCGCTTCGAGGTCGCGGTCTCGGACTCGTTCGTGCAGACCACCGTCGACGCGCTCTGCGAGGGCGCCCGCACCGGCGAGGTCGGTGACGGCAAGATCTTCGTCCTGCCGCTCGAGCAGGCGGTGCGGATCCGCACCGGGGACGGCGACGTCGACGCTGTCACGCCGGTGGACAAGTGAGCGGCCTCGAGCTACCGGCGGCGGTCGCCGGGATCGATACCGGTGACACCGCCTGGATGCTGGTGGCGACGGCGCTGGTGCTGATGATGACCCCGGCGCTGGGCCTCTTCTACGCCGGGCTGGTGCGGTCGAAGAACACGCTCAACACCTTCATGATGTGCATCGCCGCGATCGCGGTCGCGACCGTCACCTGGGCGGCGGTCGGCTACTCGCTTGCCTTCGACGGCGACGGCAGCATCGTCGGCGGCCTCGGCAACGCCTTCCTCAGCGGGGTCGACTTCGCCCCCCGCGAAGGGACGGCAATCCCGGAGCTCGTCTTCTTTGCCTTCCAGGCGACCTTCTGCATCATCACCGTCGCCCTCGTCTCGGGCGCGGTGGTCGAGCGGATGCGGTTCGGTCCCTTCCTCGTCTTTGCCGCACTGTGGTCGGTGCTGGTCTACGCCGTCCTTGCCCACTGGGCCTTCGGCGGCGGCTGGCTGCAGGCCGGCGGCACCCTCGACTTTGCAGGCGGCGTGCCGGTCGAGATGGGCTCCGGGTTCTCGGCCCTGGCAGCGGCGCTGGTCGTCGGCGCCCGCAAGGACTACGGCCGCCAAGCGCTCCTCCCCCACAACGCCGTCTACGTCCTGCTCGGCGCCGGTCTGCTCTGGTTCGGCTGGTTCGGCTTCAACGGCGGTAGCGGCTTCTCGACCGGCGACCCGAGCGTGCTCGCCTTCACCAACACGCTGCTCTGCCCCGCTTGCACGCTGGTTGTCTGGTTCGCGCTCGATCTGCTGCGGGGGCGCAAGGTGACGGCAATCGGAGCGGCAACGGCGATCGTCGTCGGCTGTGTCGCAATCACGCCCGCCGGCGGCTACATCAGCCCCGGCTGGGCGATGCTGCTCGGCGCCCTGGCGGCACTGCCGAGCTACGCGATCATCGTCTGGCGGACCAGGACCGGCGTCGACGAGACGCTCGACGTCCTCGCTGCCCACGGCACCGCGGGCTTCTTCGGGATTCTGTTCATCGGCTTCTTCGCCGAGCTCGCCTGGAACGGCACCTCCGACGGCCTCCTCTACGGCAACGCCGCCCAGCTTGGGGACCAGGCGCTGGCGGCACTGGCGGCGCCGCTCTACGCCTTCGGCGTCACCTACGTACTGCTGCGGGTGATGGGAGCGGTGACGGCACTGCGTGCCAGTGAGCACGAGGAGGCGACGGGCATGGACGTCGTCCAGCACGGCGAGGAGGCCTACGTGACCGGCGAGGGCGCGATCCTCGTCATGCCCGATGACGACGGCGCGACCGAGCGCGCGGTGGCAAACCCAGCCTGAGCAGACGGAACGACTGGAGGCGGAGCGATGGCGATGATCGAACACGTCCAGGTGATGACGACCGTCGGCTCCGAGCAGGAGGCCGAGCTGATCGCCAGCTCCCTGGTCGAGGCCAAGCTCGCCGCCTGCGTCCAGATCGGCGGTCCGATCCGCAGCCGCTACCGCTGGCAGGGTGCGATCGAGGAGGCGAGCGAGTGGCAGTGCCTCGTGAAGACGACGACCGCCGCCTATCCCCGGGTCGAGGCCGCGATCCGCTCGATGCACTCCTACGAGGAGCCCGAGATCATCGCCACCCCGATCGTCGCCGGCGCCCGCGGCTACCTCACCTGGATCGACGACAACGTCGAGTGTTGAGTTAGCCCGCCCATAACCGGGCTAACTCAACACTCGGCCTACGCGCGCAGCTTGTAGCCCTGGGAGAAGAGCCGCACGTTGACCGCGAAGAGGGCCGCGGTGGCGGCGGCAAGGGCCAGCAGCGCCAGCGGGATGCTGATTTCGGAATAGCCGACGAACCCGTATCTGACCAGGGAGATCATGTAGAAGATCGGGTTGAAGCGGGTCAGCGTCTCGAACGGCTGCGGCAGCAGCGAGGCCGAGTAGAAGACGCCGCCGAGGAAGATCAGCGGCTGCAGGACGAAGGTCTGGGCGAAGGCGACGTCGTCGAACTGCTCAGCGCGAACGCCGATCAGCACCCCCAGCTGGGAGAAGAAGAAACCGACCAGGAACAGGGCCGGGACTAGGACGAGGACGTGGTCGACGGGGAGGCCGACGAGGATCACCGAGACGACGAAGGTGATCGTCGCCACCATCAGGCCGCGGACGAAGCCGCCGAGCGAAAGCGCCAACAGCAGCTCGGTCGGTGAGGCGGGCGAGGAGAGCTGGTCCTGGATCGCCCCCTGGAACTTCTGCTGAAGGATCGAGGAGGAGTTGTTGGTGAAGGCGTTGGTCGCCAGCGCCATCATGATCAAGCCGGGGATGACGAAGAGGATGTATTCGATCCCGTGCAGCTGCTTGATCCGCGAGCCAAGGGCGGCGCCGAAGACGGTGATGTAGAGGAAGGTTTCGAGCAGCGGCCCGCCGAGGGTTTGTTTCTTGATCTTCATGAAGCGGTTGACCTCGCGGCGCCAGAGCGTCGCGAAGCGGATCTGGGCGGTGCTCACGCCTCGACCTCGGCCTCGAGCTCGAGATGGGAACGCGAGAGCTCTTTGCGGCCGACCAGCGCCAGGTAGGCGTCCTCGAGGCTGGCGACGCCGAAGCTCTCGGCGACATCGCGGCTGTTGCCCTCGGCGACGATCTGACCGCCGGTGATGAAGGCGATCCGGCTGCAGAGCTGCTCCGCCTCCTCGAGGTAGTGGGTGGTGAGCAGGATCGTCGTCCCCTCCTCGTTGATTTTCTGGACGTAGTGCCAGAGCTCGAGCCGCAGCTCGACGTCGACGCCGGCGGTCGGCTCGTCGAGGATCAGCAGCCGCGGCCGGTGCATCACCGCCCGGGCCAGAATCAGCCGTCGTTTCATCCCGCCGGAGAGGGTGCGGGTGCGTTCGTCGCGCTTCTCGGTCAGCGAGAAGGTCTCCAGCAGCTCCTTGGTCCGCTCGCGCCGTTCGCGCTTGGGCATCCCGAAGTAACCGGCGTGGTAGTCGAGCGTCTCCTCGACGGTGAGGAACCAGTCGAGGTTCGGCTCCTGCGGCGCCAGCCCGACCGCCTGGCGGGCGTCGGCGTAGTCGTTGATCGCGTCGTGGCCGAAGATCTCGATCGTGCCGCCGGTGGGCTGCGCGAGGCCGGTCGTGCAGTGGATCAGCGTCGACTTGCCGGCGCCGTTGGGGCCGAGCAGGCCAAACAGCTCGCCGGTTGGAATCTCGAGCGAGACACCGCCCAGCGCTTCCACACCGGTCGGGTAGGTCTTGGCTAGGTCGACTAGTTTGAGGGCCGGGTCACTCACGGCCGCCAACCCTAGTGAGACGTTCGCTTGGGCAAGATCCGAACGACGTGGAAGCTGCGCTTGGCCGGCGTCGGGTCCGCCCCAGCGACGTTGACCGCACGGACTTCGAAGCGATAGCGACCGACCGGCAGCCAGTACGCCTTCGGCGACTTGCACGGTTTGAACGGCGTCGCCCTCGGCTTCTGTTTCGGCGTTGCCGAGCCCTGAGCTTTCCGGCCCGGTTTCGTCAGCTTCAGGAGCCGGCATTCGAAGCCGGCAGTGGGATCGGTCGAGGAGAATTTGAACTTGGCCTTGCCGAGTTTGCGAGTCGTGCCCTTCTTGCCCTTCGGCCCTCTTTCGATCTTCGTCTCCGGCTTGACGGCTGGCGGGGGTGGCGGAGACACGACTTTGGGCGGTTCGAGCCCGGAGACGCGGCCGACTTTTTTCGTCATCTCGAGAGTCACCCAGAGGGTGTTGTTGGGACCGGCGGCAATCTGCCGCGGAGCGGAGTTTTTGGCGAAGCCGGTAAGGCCGGTGACGACGCCGGCGGGGGTGATCCGAAGCAGGCCGTCGGAGTTGAACTCCGGCGCCCAATAGGCGCCGTCGGAGCCAAGCGCGACGCCGAATGGGTCTTTGCCGGTAACGGTGGTGACAACCGGTGCCAGGCCTGGCGTGATGACGCCGAATTCCCGCGGCTCTTCGGTCGGCTGCGAGTAGGCGTACTGCCCGTTCGGGTTGCCTGCGACTCCCTGCGACTGGTTGAGGATTTTGTGTTCGCCAATCGCGATGCCGGCGGTGCTGACTTCGAGGATCCGTTTGGAGTCAGCGATCACCAGCCGCGAGCCGGCGACGTCGATGTCTTTCGGCGCCAAGCCGGGGAATTCGAATTTGGTGAATTTGGTCGGGTCGGCGGGCGGGATCCTCAGCACTTTGTCGTTGGTCGCGACCCAAAGGTTTTTGTCAGGCCCGAGGACGATCGAGTGCTGGGTGCCGATGTCGGCGATTTCAAAGAGTTTTTTGCTTTTTTCCGGGTCGCCGACTTCGAAGCTGATCACGCCAGCATCGACAGTAATCCAGAGCTTTCCTTCCGGGCCGACAGTGATTCCCGAGGGCAAGGTGGCCGCTCCTAGGTCGAATTCTTTGACCTGGCCGGCGGGGGTGATGCGGGCCACGTCTCGGGCATTGCCATCGAGCGTCACCCACATATTGCCGTCGGGCCCTTGAACCAGCTTGTTGTTGTTGCCGAGGCCGGGGACGTCGAATTCGCCAGTGACTGCGGGCACAGCGGCAGCTGGCGCCGCGGCAACCAACGCCAGCAGCCCAGCGACGATCACAATTGAAAAAGCCCTCTTCAGCATCTGCGCGCCAGTCTAAACCGCCGGTCAGCTTCGCTCTGCAGCGCGGCTGAGGCGATCGTTCATGAGCCTCATCGCAAACTCATACGGCGGCGCGAACTTGCGCTGCACCCAGTAGCCGACGCGTATGTCGGCGGACGTGAAGACCATGTAGCGGTTCTTTTCGACCCCCTCGATGATCTTTGCCGCGACGTGCTCGGGGCTGACGGCGTGCTTCTCGAAACGGGCGATCAGTTTCTTGATCTTCGGATTTTGGCGGTCGACGCCGACGATCTTGACGCTCTCGACCAGCGGCGTTCGCACACCGCCGGGACAGACCAAGCTAACGCCGATCCGGTGGCGACGCAGGTCGAAGCGGAGGACCTCGGAGACGCCGCGCAGGCCGAACTTGCTGGCGCTGTAGGCGGCGTGCCAGGGGAGGCCAAAGAGGCCGGCAGCGGAGGAGACGTTGACGATGTGGCCGCCGCGGCCGGCCTCGATCATCGGCGGCACGAAGGACTCGAGGACGCTGATCGGGCCGACCAGGTTGACGTCGATCATCTGCCGCCAGTCCTCGTGCTCGAGACGGTCGATCGTGCCCCAGGTGGAGACGCCGGCGACGTTCATGACCACGTCCATGCTGCCGTGGGCCGCGTGGACGTCGGCCGCCATCGCCACCACCGCCTCGTGGTCACGGATGTCGAGCGCTCGCGAGAAAGCGACGTGGCCACCGGCGCCGGTGATCTCGGCAGCGGCTCGCTCGAGGCCGGCGGCGTCGACATCGGTCAGGTAGAGCTCGGCGCCGCGCGCGGCCACCGCGGCCGCGGTGGCCCGGCCGATGCCGCTGGCCGCGCCGGTGACCAGGCAACGGCGGCCGGCGAAGCTCGCGAGCGCCATCGCTATCCCGTCTCCCTGCCCGCCTGCTCGGGCTGGACCCGCAGGGTGTTGAGCGTCATCGCCAGCATCTCGTAGTGGCCGATCAGCATGCAGAGCTCGATCAGCCCGCGCTCGTCGAGCCGGTTGGCGAGCTGCGTCCAGAGCTCGTCGCCGATCTCGCCCTCGGCATGCATCGCGTCGGCAGCCGCGATCAGCAGCTTCTCCCGCTCGCCCCAGCCCGGCGCCGCCGCTCCCTCACGCACCCGAGCGATCTCCTCGGCACTGAGTCCGGCGCGCTTACCGAGGCGCTCGTGATGCCCCCACTCGTAGGCGCAGCCGGTGTTGTGGGCGACGCGGAGGATGACCAGCTCGGTGTCGCGGCGCGGCAGCTTGCCGCCGGGCATCAGGGCGCCGGCGAACCAGAGCCAGCGCCGGAAGAGGCCACGATGGCGGGCCAGCGTGGTGAAGATGTTCGGCGGCGCGCCGCCGGTCGCGCGGCCGAGGATCCAGGCGATCGCCGAGTTGACGACGCCGATCTGGCGGCGGTTCCCTGGAGCTATCCGCGGCGGCCTCCCTGCCTCCATGGCGAGACCGTAGCCGACGCTCGGCGATATAAGTGACCCGATGCCATCTCCCCTGCTCGCCGTCGACGCGCCCTCGATGCTGTTCCGCGCCTTCTACGCGCTGCCGAAGACGATCACCGGCAGCGACGGCAAACCGGTCAACGCGCTGCTCGGCGCGGCCAATCTGATCCTTCGCGAGGTCGAAACCCACCGACCGCGCGCGATCGTCCTCTGCTTCGGGCCCGACGCCGCCGCCTACCGGGTCGAGCTCTATCCGAGTTACCACGAGAGCCGCGAGGAGGAAATGCCCGACGAGCTGCCGCACCAGTTCGCCGCCTCGCGGGAGTTCTTCGAGGCTTTCGGCTGGACCGTCGCCAGCGGCGGCGACCTCGAGGCCGATGACCTGCTCGGGACCCTCGCCCAGCGCGAGGCGGCGGCGGGCGGCCACGCGCTGCTGCTGACCGGCGACCGCGACATGTACCAGTGCGCCGGCGACGGAGTCACCGTCCTCTACGTCCGCACCGGTGGCAAAGGCGCCGAAGAGGTCGGGCCGGAGGAGGTGCGGGAGCGCTACGGAATCGGCCCGGAGCTGGTCCCCGATTTCATCGCCCTGCGCGGCGATCCCTCCGACGGCCTGCCAGGCGCCAAGGGGGTCGGGCCGAAAACGGCGGCGGAGTTGTTGCGAAAGCACGGCTCGCTGGAGGCGATCCTCGACAACGCGATCCGCGAGCAGCGGCCGAAACTGCGGGCGGCGCTGATCGAAGGGCGCGAGGACCTGCTCGTCTTCAAGGACATCGCGACGCTGCGCGACGCCGGCGTCGACCCTCCACCGGATCGGGAGACGGACTGGGCGGGAGCGGCGGCCGCCGCCCGCGAGCGCGGCATGAACCGCCTGGCCGAGCGGCTCGAAGCGTCCGCGGGTTAGGGATCAAGGCGCTCTTGTTCGGAGTGGGTGAACAAAAGCGCCTCTACTACGCCCGGGAGGTTCGCAGCGCCGTGACCAGCCCCCAAGCCGAGACGACCGACCAGACTCCCTCGAGCAGGACGAAGCCCCACTGCGAAGCGGAGAGCGCGAGGACGGCGAGGATCGCCGAGCCGACCAGGTTGAGGGCGAGGTACAACCGCGAGTCCGGCCGCATCCGTTCCAGCTGCACCGCGGTGAAGGCGGCGAGAATTAGCAGCGCGCCGACGATCTGGATCACCTGGTCCATCCCCCGACCTTAGCCACGAGACCCCCTTCTTCATCAACGCCATGGAGAAAGCAGGTCTCGGTTACGGTTGATCCGTGCCGTCGGCCACGATCCCATGGCGCGGGCCGGGCGGCGACCGGCCCGACCTGCCCCTCCCCCCCGGCCCGATGCCGCTGCGCTCGGCCGGGCAGCTGCGCAAGCGCTGGCGCTATGTCGGCGTCTTCGCCGAGGAGCTGATGCTGTGCGCCGCGCGAGCCCAGATCGGGCCGCTGAGCCAATCCTTCTGGGTCCTCTGGGACCGTCGCGAGCGGCGGCCGGCCGCCCACACTGCCCTGCGCCCCGGCAGCCGCGAGGTGCGGATGGACGGGGCGCAAGTCGAGATCGAGGCGCGCGGCCTCCGCGCCACCCTGCACTTCGGAGACTCGACGCCGATCGAATCGATCTGCCCCAGCGGCAAGGCCTGGGGTTGGACCCGCAAGCGGGCCGGGATGCCGGTCACCGGCTCAGTCGAGATCGAGGGCAGACGGATCGAGCTGGAGGGCCGTGGCGTCGATGACGAGTCGGCCGGCTACCACCAGCGGCACACCAGTTGGCGCTGGTCAGCCGGGGTCGGCGAGGCCGTCGACGGTCGCTCCGTTGCCTGGAACCTGGTCGAGGGAGTCAACGACCCGTCGGTGAGCAGCGAGCGCGCGATTTGGATTGCCGGCGAGCCCCACGAGCCGGCGCCGGTCGCTTTCGACGGCACCGCCGCGATCGGATTCGCCGGCGGCGAGCGGCTCGAGTTCAGCCCAGAGTCGGCCCACGCCCGTGACGACAACTACCTCCTGATCCGCTCCCGCTACCGCCACAACTTCGGCACCTTCACCGGCGCCCTCGACGGCACCCCGCTCGCCGCCGGCCTTGGCGTGATGGAGGAACACGACGCCGTCTGGTGACCCGCTCCGCCGAGGTTGCCTTTCACCGACGTATAGAGGCGGAAAACGCAACCTCGGTGAGTTGTTTTGAGGGGCTTGACCTTTCGGGCCGGGAGGAGGACTATTTCCGGCCGCCATCCGGCGGGCATGACTGAGGGAGGCTGCTGATGAGAGGCAGAATTCTGGTCGCCAAACGGAGCCGCGCCGCACGCAGGGGCGAGGACTTCATCTTCGGATACACCTTCCCCCCGCACATCGAGCGACGCGTGCGGCGCAAGCTGCCGCAGCTCGACGACGCCGGCTGGTCCCTGGTCGAGCGGGGGCTGCGCGAGTGGTTCGTCTGCTGCGCCTGGCGTGGCCGCACCATCCTCGGGATGCCCTCGCGCCCGGTCGACGAGGCCTGGCACGAGTTCATCCTCGACTCGGTCAGCTACTCCCGGTTCTGCGAAGAGGCGTTTGCTGAGTACCTCCATCACACGCCCGACGAGGCGATGTCGAGTCCGGTGCCGATGCCGGACCTGCTCGGCGAGACGATCCGCGCCTGGGACCGCTCGGAGATGGGCCGCGACGGCGAATCGGTGCTCTGGGACCTTGACCGGCGGCTCGGAATCGAGCAGCCCTTCGGTCTCACCGAGGTCGAGTTGATCGCCGCCCGCACGCGCTCCCCGTACCCGACTCCCAGCGCCTGGGCCTACAGCCCTGGCGGTTTCTGGGGCGGCGATGGCGGTGGCGGCGGTGGCAACCATCACCACGGCGGAGGAGGTGGCTGCGGAGCCGGAGCTGGTGCCGAAGGTGGCGGCTCCGGTTGCGGAGGTGGTGGCTGCGGCGGAGGGGGCTGCGGGGGTGGCGGCAGCTGATCCCGAACGTGGTTGAGCTTCGTGGCGCTATCCGCCACCAAGCTCAACCACGGTTCCGGGATCAGGCCCGGTACTCGGGGTTGGGGAAGTCGAAGCGGCAGCCGGCGTCCCAGGCGGTGCGCTGGTTGCCGTGGGCGGGGATGCCGCCGGCGTCCTTGAGGATCCGCGCCAGGTGCAGCATGTTCCAGGCGGCGAAGGTGGTGTTGCGGTTGGTGAAGTCGTTCTCGGGACCGCCCGAGCCCTCGTCGAGATAAGACGGGCCGGGGCCGGCCTCGCCGATCCAGCCGGAGTCCGCCTGCGGTGGGATCACGTAACCGAGGTGCTGCAGCGAGTAGAGGACGTTCATCGCGCAGTGCTTGACGCCGTCCTCGTTGCCGGTCACCAGGCAGCCACCGACGCGGCCGTAATAGGCGTACTGGCCCTCGTCGTTGAGCAGGTGCGAGTTGCCGTAGAGGCGCTCGACGACCTGGGTCGCGACCGATGACTTCTCGCCGAGCCAGATCGACATCCCGAGGACGAGGATGTCGGCCGCCATCACCTTCTCAAAGATCGCCGGCCACTCATCGGCCTCCCAGCCGTGTTCGGTCATGTCCGGCCAGACGCCGGTCGCGATCTGGTGGTCGACGGCGCGGATGTTCTCGACCGTGACGCCGTTGCGGCGCATGATCTCTTCCGAGATGTCGATCAGCCCTTGGGTGTTGGAGACCTCGGGGCTGCGCTTCAGGGTGCAGTTGATGAAGAGCGCGCTGAGGTCCGAGTAGTCGGTCTCGCTCTTCTCGCACAGCTCGGCCTGCATCGGGGTCAGCTCGGTCAATTTCGTAGTCCTCTTCGTCGAGTTTCAAAGAATTCAGAAGCCGTCGCGGCGGGGTCGGACGCGGCGAGCAACTCGCCGTAGCCGAGCTCGGCGCCGTCGAACCCGACCGCGTTCCAGAGCTCGCCCTCGACGCCCTGCCTCCAGGGACCGACGTAGGCGTAGGGCTCGGGATGGTTCTCGTCACCGGGCGAGAAGCCGTAGGTGGCGCGCTCTCCCGCCGCTTCCTCGCCGAGCTCGATCGCGAGGTCGAAATGCTCGGGCCAGAGGATCGGCGCGGTTGCGCCGTCGGCGACGCTCGCCGTCGCGGCCAATCCGTTCAACGCCGCCTCGGCGAACGCGAACCAAGCGGCGAGGGTCGCGGCAGCCGCCGGGTCGACGTCGAGCGGCTCGGGGTCGAGGTCAGCCGCCGGCAGCAACTCGGCGACGACCGTCGCCGCCTCGGCGAGGCTGGTGAGCGGCGCCCGCCGCTCCTCCCCGTCCACAGCCGCGACCAGCTCGACTCCCTCGACCCGGACCTGGCGCCGCCCGCCCTCGAACTCGAACTTGGGCGTGCCGAAGCCGCCGGGGGATGCCCGCAGGGCAATCTCGTTGTCGGGCTTTTGGGCCGGGGCGACGATCTGCTCGGCGACCCGGTGCAGGGAGGCGACGGCTAGTCCGAAGCCGTGCGGCAAGGGTGAGAGTGGCGAGCCCAAGGTGCGGCGATCCTCTCACGCTGCTCCTTACGAAACGGTGAAGTCACCTGCCGTTGCCTGGATCACCGCGGGGCGGCGAGCAGGTGGCGCCGCAGGAACGCGATCTGGTCGGCGACCAGCGCCTCGTGCTCGGGGCCGTCGTAGATGTCGAAGTGGTCGACGCCGGGATAAGTGCGGAGCTCGCCGAGCGGCGCCCGCCGCGCCGCCGCAATCGCCGGCCCCGGCCGTGCCACGCGGTCGGCCTCGCCGACGCAGACCAGCCACGGGCAATGCAGCCGTGCCGCGTAGCGGACCGGCCGGAAGGGGCGACCGAGCAGCCAGCGCGAGGAGACCCGGTCGCGCCAGCGCGAGTCCTCGCCGAGGGCGACGACCCGGCGCCAGCCGGCCTCCGCCCCCGGGGCGTTGATCAGGGCGGGCTCGTGCGGCTGTCCAACCGCGGGCAGGTGCTCGCCGCGGGCCGCCGCCAGCATCATCCGCGCCGTCACCCGGGGTGAGGAGCGATGCGCCTGGGTGACGACGTCGAGGAAGGGGACCTGGCTGATCGCCGCCGCCACCCGCCGGTCGCCCGCCGCCGCGGCGAGCGCGTTGCCACCGCCCATCGAGGAGCCGAACGTCGCGACGCAGTCGGGGTCGAGGCCGGCCAGCGAGCGCGCGTGGGAGATCGCCGCCGCCCAATCCTCGAGCTGGCGCGCGGGCTTGAAGCGGTCCGGCTCGCCGCCGCTGTCGCCGAAGCCGCGGTGGTCGAAGACCAATGCCGCGACGCCGGCCCCGGCGAAGCGCTCGGCGAACGGGCCGAGCCGGTCGCGGCGGGTACCGGAGAGACCGTGCGCCATGACCACAACCGGCACAGCGCCGCTTGCCGCGTACCGGGGCCTGTAGAGCCACGCCGCGCAGGGATCGCCGCCGACCGTGAACACGAGGTCCTCCCGTTCCATGCCCATTCAAACGCCCGGGGGACGACAAACGTGAGATCGGCGCAACCGATCCCGACGCGACCGGACCACTGCCCTACCAGGAGTCGACGAAACGCCCGCTCGGGACCGGCTCGGTCGGGGGAGCCGCGGCGAGCGTGGCGGCGATCAGCGCCCGCGTCTCGGCGGGGTCGATCACGTCGTCGATCTCGAACAGCGCTGCCGAGTTCAATGCCTTCGCGTTGGCTTCGGCTGCGGTGGTGAGGTCGCGGACGCGCTGCTCGCGCTCGGCCTCGTCGGCAATCGCCTCGAGCTCCTTGCGCAGCGCCAGTCGCACCGCCCCTTCCAGCCCCATCGGACCGAGGTGGGCGCCGGGCCAGGCGACGGTGAGGAGCGGCTCGTGCAGGCTGCCGCCGGTCATCGCCTGGGCGCCGAGGCCGTAACTGCGGCGCAAGATCACCGCGATCAGCGGCACCCGCAGGGCACCGCCGGCGACCAGCAGCCGGCAGGCGCGGCGGACCAGGCCGGTCGCCTCCGCCTCCGGCCCGACCATGTATCCCGGCGTGTCGACCAGCGAGAGCACCGGCAGCCCAAAGGCATCGCAGAGCTGCAGCAGGCGGGCCGCCTTCTCGGCGGCGGCAGCGGTGATCGCCCCGGCCATGTAGCGGCTGTCGTTGGCGATGATCCCCAGCGGCCGGCCCTCGATCCGCGCCAGCGCGGTCACCATCTCCGGTGCGAAGCGCTCGCGCAGGAAGGTGACCGAACCCTCGTCGGCGAGCGTCTCGACGATCGGCGCCACCGCGTAGGCGCGGCGCGCGCGCTCGGGGATCACCTCGCGCAGACCGGTCTGATCGGGCGCCGGCCCGGGCTCGGTCGTGCCCTGGAAGTAGGAGAGGAGGCGCTTCGCCACCACCGTCGCCTCCGCTTCGTCGGCGGCGACGTAGTCGATCACCCCGTTGCGGGCCTGAACCTCGACCGGGCCGACGTCGTCGGGGTCGACGCGGCCAAGGCCGCCGCCCTCGATCATCGCCGGCCCGCCCATCCCCAGCGAGGAGCCCTCGACGGCGACGATCAGGTCCGAACAACCGGCGATCACCGCGTTGCCGGCGAAGCAGCGACCGGCGACGACCGCAATCCTCGGCACCACGCCCGAGAGCGCGGCCCAGAGCGCGAAAGCGCGCGTCTCGAGCGCCGAGACGACCGGCAGGTCGGTGTCTCCCGGGCGACCACCCCCGCCCTCGGCGAAGAACACGGTCGGCAGCTTCATCCGCTCGATCAGGTCGAAGAGGCGGTCCTTCTTCTTGTGGCCGAGCGCGCCCTGGGTGCCAGCCAGAACGGTGTAGTCGTAGGAGAGCACGGCGCAGGCGGCGCGCTCGGAGCCGAAGAGGTCGCCGTTGACCCGGGCGGTCCCGGCGATCAACCCGTCGGCGGGCGTGCGCTCGATCAGGTCCTGCAGCTCCCGACGCCCGCGCTGGGCGGCGATCGCGAAGCGCCCGTACTCGACGAAGCTGCCGGGGTCGACTAGGTCGGCGACGTTCTCTCGTGCCGTCCGCGCCCCGGCGGCGTGGCGGCGCTCGACCGCTTCGATGCGGGCCTCGTCTTCGGTCAGCGCCCGGCGCGCGAGCAGCTCAGACAGGTCCTCGCGCGGGGCGTCGCCCTCGGGCATCGGGGAGCGGCGGCTCAGCCGCCGAGGCCGCCGAAGATCGCGAACGGGTTCGGCGGGCGCTCCTCGTACACAGCGCTGGCGCTGCCCTCGATCGTGACCGTGCTGCCCTGCGGCGCCTCTTCCCGCAGGCGCGACGCCAGTTCAGTGGCGGTGTCTTCGTCGGCGGCGCCGACGACCAGGTACTTCCAGCGCCGCACCGACGGGATGCCCTCGCCGCGCAGCTTGTCCTCGAAGCGGCCGGCGTCACCGAACGAAGGTAGATCGACGCGAACCTCCCACTGCGGCGTCGCCCCTTCCTCGACTTCCTTGCGCTCGGCGGCAACCAGCTGCTGGTGCTCGGCAGCGCGGGCGGCGTCGCTCTCGGGCAGCGGCTTGTCGGGGTCCTCCCACTGTGCCGCCTCCGGATGCCAGTGGCTGAAGCTGAAGTCCATCTCCCAGCCGTTGTCGGTCGCCATCGCCCGCGCGGTGTCGCGAGCCGCCTCGGCCTGCTTGCGGCTCTCCGCGTAGAGGAAGACCAGGTTCTCTTCGCGCGAGACGATCACCCGGTCGTGGAAGGCGGTACCCAGACCCTCGCCCGGCTTGCCGCCGCCGATCGCTTCGACCAGCAGCAGCGCCTGGCCGGGGTCGGACGCGCTGATCTGAACTCTCCAGTCGTCGTTCATCGGCCCAACATAGAGGGTCGGGACGTGGCCGGGGTCAAGCCTTTTCGAGCTGCTTGGCGAGGCGCCTCATGCCTTTGCCGAGAGCGCGCCTGATGAAAACCCGGCTCAGCGGCGGCAAGATCCGTTCGGAGCGCGGGACCTGCTCCCAGGCCATCTCGAAGCTGATCTCGGTGCCGCCGTCGGGGCGCTCGGTGAGCGTGTAGGTGCCGCGGGTCTGGCGCTTGCCGTGGGAGCTGACGCCCTTCTCGACGGTGCGCGAGGGACGCTCGGACTCGACCACCTCGAACTCAGCCATTTCGCGCGAGCCCGGCGCCTGGACCCGCGCCCGCGCCTTCGCCCCGACCCCGGCCGCCGGCCCGGAGAAGTTCCAGTTGGCGAACATGTGGTCCATGTAGGACTCGTGGTTGGCGAGCACGTCGATGAAGTCGAAGACCTCCTCGCGGGGCCTGGCGACGTTGACGGAGACAGCAACGGGCTTCATTGCCCGATCCTAGATCCTGAGCGCGTCAGGCTGTTTCTGGCTGATCGCGACGAGGTGTCGCCGCCTCGAAAGCGGCAAGGCCGATGATGATCGAGGTCTGCTCCTCGTCGGTCATCTCCAACCGCTGCCGGCTCTGCTCGTGAAGCGTCTGCAGCCGCGCCAGCGCTTCGTCGAGGACTTCGGTCGCCTGCGTCCAGCCAAGCTCGTCGACGGCCATCGACATCCAGCTCAGCTTCGTGTCCTCGCGGTCGTCGATCGTCCCCGCCTCCATCGCCTCGGCGACGCGGTTGATGAAGCTGTCGACCGAAGCCCCGGTGATCCCCGAGCGGACCGAGCGCGGCACCTTGCGCCAGTCCTGATGGCCGATGTAGGAGCGCGGCACCGCGCGGAAGTAGTGCTCCACCGCCCCCCGCCGCTGCGCCGTGCGGATCTCCTCAATGCAACCGCATTTCTCCAGAACCCGTGCGTGGTAGGCGACGTTCCCAAGCGGCTGCTCGAGCAGGTCCATCAGCTCGTTGGGGCTCGCTTCGCGCTCATTCAGCACCTGGAGGATTTCCACCCGGAGCGGATGCGCGAGCGCCCTGACGAGGCTCGAATCGATCTGATCGGGACGCCGCTCGGTCACTATTCGGCGATCTTTGCGCAGAGGACTACACCTGTGGGAGAGAAGCTGTCGAATGAAGTAATCAGCTTGAGCATTGGTGCATGTGCAAGCCCCCCGGGGATCCGTCCCTCTCGACTCCCCGGGGGTTGCTCCACCCAGCTCAGGTTCCCTTTCGGATGGTCCTGCTTGGAACCACAGCATTGATCTGGCTCAGAGTCATCTCCCCACCCCCTTCCAGCTCGTTCCTTTTGTCTGCGCAGCCCCGCCAGTCAAGATTTACTAAAAATGGCTCTTTCAATCGATGCCTTGATTGAGAAGCAGGCACGGAGCAGCCGGATATTCGACTAAAGTGATCCGCCTGTGAACTCAGTTTTTGTGGAGGATTAGATGCCCGCTAGGGAGACCCCAGCCCTGGTCAGCCAGGTGCTCGCCAGCGCGTCGGCGCACCCGACGCGACTGCGGACGCTGATGATCCTCACCGAGCGTGAAGCGACCCCACGGGAAGTCGCCGAGGAGATCGGCGAGCCGCTCAACAACGTCGCCTACCACGTCAAGGTCCTCAAACGGCTTGGCTGCATCGAGCTCGTGCGCGTCAACCAGACGCAAGGCGGGCGCGTTGCCGAGCACGTCTACCGGGGGACGGAGCGGCCCTATTGGACTGAGTCAGATCTCGGAGAGCTGAGCGACGCAGACAAACTGAACGTGATCGTCGGGATCATGCGCCACATCTCCGACGACATCGCGATGGCGATGACTGCTGGCACCTTTTATGAACACGACGACAACCACCTCAGCCGCACCCCGCTCGTAGTCGACGAGGAGGGCTGGGACGAAGTCACGGAGTTGCTCGACGACGCCCTCGAGCGACTACTGGCGATCCAGGAGCGGGTCGCCGATCGCGAAGCGGCCGAGACCAAAACCACCAAAGTCGCGATCATCCAGTTCGAGTCGCCGTCGGCAACGAAGCGGCAAGCAAGCCGGTGATCTTCGAAGGCGCCCTCTTCGCCGTTGCCGGCCTCCTCGATGCGGTCTTCCCCGCCCTCGGCATCACCGAACGGCTCGAAGAGCGGTTCGAACCGCGGGCTGATCCCCGCAACTGGACCCCGCCGCGGTAAGCCGCGAACGGCGGACTAGCTCCCCCTGATCGCCTTGCCGACGATGTTCTTCATCCGCGTGCGGTCACGCTGGGCGAGGTTGCTCGGGCGGCCCTTCGACTTTTTGACCAGGTTCCAGAATTCGCCCTGCTCCTTCTCGCTCAGGTTTTGCTGAAGCCGGTCGCGCCCTTTTTTCGCCAACCAGACCGAGATCGCCCAGACGGTGCGCCAAGGGATCCGCTTCCAGATGGCGGGCACAGCCTTGCTTGCGATCCACGTGGGCACGGGCCTCAGCTACCGATGATCCGCTCGGCGAAACCGATCGACCCCGTGGCTGCTTCGAGCGCGCGGTCCCTGTCCAGCCGGAGGCAACTCGTCCTCTCCATCTTCGAGTCGCTCGACCAGATACCCGAGGTCGTGGCTGCGCGGAATCTCGATCTTCCGCATGGCGAGCACAGCCTTCAGCGCCTTCTCGACAGCCTGCTGGAGATGGAAGCCGATCACGTGGTCGGCTTGATTCTCGGTCGCGGCGAGAACCTGCGCCGCGCTGAAGTCCTCACGCGCCTTTTGCAGTAGCAGCCCCGCTACCTCGTGATGCTCAGGCCCCGACAAGGACGCGGCCCTCGCGCAATGCCCGCTCGACCAGCGTTCCGGGGACAGCCGCACGACGGCGGGCCCTCTCCTCGTCGACGACAATGACGTCGACGGGCACACCGAGGCCCCGCAGCGTGCGACGGAGCCGAACGGACTCCTCGGTGGGATCTCTCACCTCGGGCTCGATCACCAAAAGGTCGACGTCACTGAGGCGATCGACTTCCGTTCTCCGTGCGCACGAACCGAACAGGATCACCCGCGCATCCGGCGCCGCGGCATGGATCCTGCGCCCGGCCTCGGCAATCGTCGACTCGTCGACCATGGTCAGGAAGGTAGCGCCTGCCGGGGCTAGGCTTGCCGTCGTGCGCCCAGCCGAACGCTCCCAACCGTGATCGGTCGCATCGCCGCCGCGGTGATCGGGCCGCGCGGACGCTGGGTGACGATCGCGGTGTGGCTGGCGCTCGGGGTCGCCGGCTGGGTCGGGCACTCGAAGATCGGTGAGGTGACCGCCGCCGGGCAGGCGAGCTTCCTGCCGGCCAACTCGGAATCGACGCGGGCGATCGAGGCGCTCGACACCGGCGGTGGCAATAAGAGCGGCGACGGCAGCGTCGGCGAAGAGGTGCCGGCGGTGATCGTCTTCGACCGCGAAGGCGGGTTGACCGAGGCCGACCGGACGGCAATCGGGCGGGTCGGCGACGGGATGAACGAGCTCGAGATCACCGGCGCGACGCCGATCGTCGACCCCTTCTCCGCTGACTCGACCGCCTCGTTCGGCGACGTCGCGAAGTTCGCCGACGGGATCGGACCGATCTCCCGCGACGGCAAGGCGGCGCTCGTCGTCCTCGCCCTCGACGCCGGCGACCGCGGGGCGCTGACCCGCGGTGTCGACCGCCTCCGCCAGTACCTCGCCGCCCACGCGATCCCCGGCGTCAGCTCCTACGTCACCGGCCCGGCTGGGATAGCCGCCGACCTCGAGCGGGTCGCCAACGAAGCGAGCGAAACGCTGCTGGTCGCGACCTTGAGCCTGGTCTTGATTCTGCTGCTGCTCGTCTACCGGGCGCCGCTGCTGGCGTTGATGCCGCTGCTGGTAGTTGGCGCCGCTTACCTGGTGGCAACCAGCATCGCCTACCTGCTGATCGAGGCTGGCTGGATCACCGTCAACTCAGAGGGGACGATGCTGCTGTTGGTGCTGATCTTCGGCGCCGGCACCGACTACTCGCTGCTGCTCGTGCACCGATATCGCGAGGAGCTCGACGCGGGCAAAGGGCAGACGGAGGCGCTGCGGGCGGCGCTGACCGGGAGCGGGCCGGCGATCGCCGCCTCGGCCGGCACCGTGATCGCAGCGATGCTGGTCCTGCTGGTCGCCAACCTCGAGTCGACGCACTGGCTCGGCCCGATCCTGGCGATCGGAATCGCAACGATGCTCGCCGCCGCCTTCACCCTGCTGCCAGCGCTGCTGGCGATCCTCGGCCCCCGCGCCTTCTGGCCAAAGCGCCCCGCTTCCGAATCGCGTGGTTCTTTTCGGTCCCCAGGGGACCACAAGGAACCACGCGACGAAGAGCGGGTCGGGATGTGGGAGCGCGCTGCTGCCCTGGTGCGGCGCCGCTCGCGGCTGATCATCCTCGCCGTCACCGCCGGCCTCCTCGTCCTCACCCTCGGCAACTTCGCCCACCACGGCACGATCGGCTTCGGCCAGGGAGAGACCGAGCCGACCGACTCCAGCCGCGGCACCAAGGTGATCGAAGAACACTTCCCGCCCGGGATCAGCTCACCGCTGGCGGCGGTCGTCGCCGACGCCGAGGTCGAGAAGGTGGCGCGAGGGATGGAAGGGCTGAAGGAGGTAAAGCTGGTCCTGCCGGTCCCGGCCGGCGTCAGCGGTGCGGACAAGTCCGTCGTCGTGATCGTGCTCCGCGGCGACCCCTACTCGGGCAAGGCGGCAGAGGACGTCGCTGCGATCCGCGACCGCCTGCACGAAATCGCGCCCGACGGCCTGCTCGGCGGGATCCCGGCCGAGAACTACGACATCGAGCAGACCAACGCCCGCGACACCAAGCTGGTGCTGCCGCTGGTCCTGCTCGTCGTCGCCCTGATCCTGGCGGCGGTACTGCGGGCGCTGGTCGCGCCCGCCTACCTGATCGCCACCGTCGTCCTCTCCTTCGCCGCCACCCTCGGCCTCTGCACCGCTGTCTTCTCCCTGCTCAGCAGCGAAGGCACCGCCTTCAACCTGACCCTGATGGCGTTTATCTTCCTCGTCGCGCTCGGGGTCGACTACAACATCTTCCTGATGACCCGGGCGCGCGAGGAGGCCGCCCGCGACAACACCAGCGAGGGGGTCCTCCGCGCCCTCGTCCACACTGGCGGCGTCGTCACCGGCGCCGGCCTGATCCTCGCCGGCACCTTCGCCACCCTGACCCTGCTGCCGTTGGAGGAGCTGGTTCAGATCGGCGCCACGGTCGCGATCGGCGTCCTCCTCGACACCTTCGTCGTCCGCGCCCTGCTGATCCCAGCGATCACCCACCGGCTCGGCGAGCGCACCTGGTGGCCGTCGAGCGCCGCCGCCTCAAACCCCGCCGCAAGCGCCCCGCCTCAGTAGCCGGGAGTGCTCTTCATCTTCTTGCGCTCGGAGGGGTGAGCGCCGCCCTTCTTCTCCAGCGTCGCGCAGGCCTCGACGATGTCGGCGGAGAGGCGGTCGACCTGGGCGCGGCTCAGCGTCTCCTTGACCAGCGCCCGCATCACCTTCACCTCTTCGGCATCGGGCGGCATCGTGTAAGCGGGAAGCATCCAGCCGCGCTCGGCCGAAAGCTGCCAGGAGACGTCGAACTCGTCGTAGTTCTTGCCCTCGACGAGCTTGAAGGCGACCAGTGGCAGTTGCTCCTCGTCGGCGCCGATCAACTCGAAATTACCCATCGCCGCGAGGTTCTCCGCCAGCGCCTTTGCGTTCTCTGCCATCGCCCCCATTACGTGGGCGTAGCCCTCGTGCCCGAGCCGGACAAAGTTGTAGTACTGGGCCAGCACCATCGAGGCGCCGGTCGAGAAGTTGAGGGTAAAGGTGGCATCGGTTTTGCCGAGGTAGTTCTCGTAGAAGACGAGGTCCTCGGCCAGGTCCTCCTTCTCGCGGAAGACGAGCCAACCGATCCCTGGGTAGACGAGCCCGAACTTGTGACCGGAGACGTTGATCGAGCGCACCTGCTCGAGCCGGAAGTCCCACTCGGAGTCGGGGTAGAGGAAGGGCCAGACGAAGCCGCCGGAGGCGGCGTCAACGTGCATCGGCACGTCCAGCCCCTTCCCCTTGAGCTCGAGCAGCAGCTTGTTGATGCCGACGATGTCGTCGGCATGGCCGGTGAACGTGGTGCCGAGAACCGCGGCGACCCCGATCGTGTTCTCGTCGACGTGGGGCTCGACGTCATCGGGCCCGATCACGTACTTGTCTTTCTGCAAGCGGACGATCCGCGGTTCGACGTCGAAGTAGCGGCAGAACTTTTCCCAGACGACGTGGACGTCGCCGCCGAAGACAAGGTTCGGCTTGTCGACCGGCTTGCCCTCCGCTTCGCGCCGTTCCTTCCACTTCCACTTCAGCGAGAGGGCGCCGAGCATGATCGCCTCCGAGGACCCCTGGGTGCGGCAGCCGGTCGTCTCACCGGGCGCGTGGTAGAGGTCGGCGAGCATGCGGATGCAGCGCTGCTCGATCTCGGCCGAGATCGGGTACTCGGCGTGGTCGATGAAGTTGCGGTAGAGGTTCTCGGCGATCAGCCGCTGGGCCTCGGGCTCCATCCAGGTGGTGACGAAGGTCGCGAGGTTGCGCCAGGGATCCCCCTCCAGCACCAGTTCCTCGTCGACCAGGCGCATCGCGTCGAGCGCCGACATCCCGGTTTCGGGGAAGGGCCCGTCCGGGGCGTCTTCGGTCAGCCAGCGGTTGCCATAGAGCATCGGGTCGTCATTGGAGCTGGAGTCTTTATTCATGTCGCCAGCCTAGTTCGCGCCGCCGATAGAGTGGCGGGGAACTGGACGGATCAGGGAATTTGCCCAAAGACGAAAGGATCGCCGTGAACGGGGACGCGCAGGAGATGGGGCCGGTCGACTACATCCTGGTCGAGTGGCCGGGCCGCCAACCCAACGGCGAGGCGATGCCGCACCTGGTTGATCTGGTCGACCGCGGCCTGATCCGGATCATCGACCTCACCTTCATCACCAAGGACGAGGACGGGACCGTCGCCGGCCTGGAGATCGCCGACCTCGGCGGCGATGTCGCCGAGCTGGCGATCTTCGAGGGCGCCTCCTCCGGCCTGATCCACGACGAGGACGTCGCCGCTGCCGCCGACGTCCTCGAGCCGGGCACCTCGGCCGCCCTGCTCGTCTACGAGAACGCCTGGGCGGGGCCGTTCGCCGCCGCCATCCGCCGCTCCGGCGGCGAGCTGGTTGCCAGCGGCCGCATCCCAGTCGAAGACCTCCTCGCCGCGCTCGACGCGGCCGAGGCCACCGCTTAGAGAGGAGTCAGAAATGCCAGGACTACTTCGAGGAGTCGCCCGCACCGCCGTAATCGCCGGCACCGCGTCGGCGGTCGGCGGCCGCGTCCGCCACCGCCAGGAGTCGCGCTGGGCCGAGCAGGAAGAACCGCAGCAGGCCCCGCCCCCGCCCCCGCAGTCTGCGCCCGCGCCCGCCGGCGAGACCTCGATGATCGATCAGCTGAAGCAGCTCGGCGAGCTGAAAGAGCAGGGAATCCTCACCGAGGAGGAGTTCGCGGCGCAGAAGGCCAAGCTGCTGGCCTAGACACGGGCCGGGAGCCGCAACCCGCGCGCGGGACTAGCCGACGCGGTAGTAGAGGTGGGTCGCTTCGGGACCGGCGACTACGCGCTCGAGCTCGAACTTCGGCAGCGGCTGGCCGAGGTTCTCCAGCAGCCGGCTGCCGTCGCCGAGCACGATCGGGACCTGGTTCAGCAGCAGCTCGTCGAGCAGGCCGGCGGCGATCGCCTGTTGGATCGTCGCGGCGCCGCCGCCGATCGAGACGTCCTTCTCGCCGGCGGCTTCCTTGGCCTGGACGATCGCGCTCTCGATCCCCTCGGTGACGAAGTAGAAGGTCGTGTCGCCCTCCATCTCGAGCGGCTCGCGCTCGTGGTGGGTGAGAACGAAGACGGGGGTGTGGAAGGGCGGTTCGTCCCCCCACCAGCCATTCCAGGCCGGCTCGGTCCAGGGCCCGCGGATCGGCCCGAACATGTTGCGGCCCATGACCACAGCGCCGGTTCCTTCCTGCGCCTCTTGAATCACCGCGTCGCTGGGGTTGTCCTTCTCTCCCCCATCGCGGCCGTGCGCCTCCTGCCAGGAGGCGAGCTTGAAGACCCACTCGTGCAGGTCCATCCCGCCGATCCCGAGCGGGTCTTCCTCACCCTGGTCGGGACCGGCGATGAAGCCGTCGAGGGAGATCGAGATCTGGGCCTTGACCTTGCTCATCGCTCTACCCACGCGGCCTCAGCCGCCGTGCTCGGCCTCCTCGACCGTCAGCTCGGCGGTCGGGTTCGCCTCCAGCCGCGCGTCCGGGATCGGCTCACTGCTGCGAACCGAGAGCCCGTAGGTGCCGGCGGCGAGGCGCTCCTCGGCCCGCTCGACAGCCTCGAGGCGCCGTTTCAGGCCGTCGACGCGGCCGGCGTCGAACTCATCCTGGTAGAGGTCCTCGGAGTTGAGGTCGCCGGGCTCGCGACGCTCGTCGCCCTCCTCCGGGCCACCGCGCTGAGCGGCCTCGATCTCTTTTTCGACCTGCTCCCGCTCGGTCGCCAGCAGCTCTTTCGCGCGTGCTTGATCCATGGCGGAACCGTATCGGGTCCCCATCGCGCGGTTCCCTATGGACCCATGGCGACCACAAGGAACCGCGCGATGGCGGTGGTTACGGGGGTGGTTGACACGGAAAACAATCGCGCTATCCTTGCTTAGGACTAACTACAGAAAGTGGACTTGGTTATGACTTATCGGCTGATCCCTCTCGACGATGCGATTGTCTTCCCCACCGTCACCGCGACCCTGCCGATCGAGGTCGGCGACGAGGAGCGCGTCTTCCTGATCCCGCGCCGCGACGGCGAGTTCGGCCGGGTCGGCGTCGTCGCCGAGGTCGTCGAGCACGGCCACTCGCGCCGCGGCCACCCGGTCGCGACCGTGGTCGGGCTGCACCGTGGCCTGGCCGGCGCCGCCCAGGCCGACGAGACCGACTCCGAAGTCCTCCGCGTCGAGGTCCAGGACGTCCGCGACGGCCACCCCGACGACGAGCACACGCGTGAGCTGGCTCGCGAGTACCGCGCCGTGGTCGAGGAGATCCTCGAGCTGCGCGGCGACGACGGCCGCATCGCCGCCTTCCTGCGCTCGGTCGAGGAGCCCGGCCACCTGGCCGACACCTCCGGCCTCTCCCCCGACATCTCCAACGACGCGAAGCTGCGGCTGCTGGAGACGATCGACGTCAGCGCCCGCCTCGAGCTCGCCGTCGAGCTGCAGCGCGAGCGCCTGGCCGAGCTCCAGGTCCGCTCGAAGATCCGCGACGACGTCGAGTCCGGCGCCCAGAAACAACAGCGCGAGTACTTCCTGCGCAAACAGATGGAGTCGATCCGCAAAGAGCTGGGCGAGGACGAGACCGACCTGATCGCCGAGTACGAGACGAAGATCGCCGAGGCCGGGATGCCGGAGGCAGTCGGCGAGCAGGCCGAGAAGGAGCTGCGCCGGCTCGAGCGCCAGGGCGAGCAGTCGCCCGAGTCCTCGATGATCCGCAGCTACCTCGACTGGTTGATCGCGGTGCCGTGGTCGAAGCGCTCCGAGGAGCGGCTCGACCCCGTCCACACCCGCGAGGTGCTGGACGCTGACCACGCTGGCCTCGACGACGTCAAGAAACGGATTACCGAGTTCGTCGCCGTACGCAAGCTGCGCGAGGAGCGCGGGGCCGACGACGACAGCCGCGCCAACGGCACGATCCTGACCCTGGTCGGCCCTCCCGGCACCGGCAAGACCTCGATCGGCGAGTCGATCGCCCGCAGCCTCGGGCGCGAGTTCGTCCGCATCAGCTTGGGCGGCCTCCACGACGAGGCCGAGATCCGCGGCCACCGCCGCACCTACATCGGCGCCCTGCCGGGACGGATCGTCCGTGCCCTGCGCGACGCCGAGACGATGAACCCGGTGATCCTCCTCGACGAGGTCGACAAGGTCGGCGCCGACTGGCGCGGCGACCCCTCGGCGGCGCTGCTGGAGGTGCTCGACCCGGCGCAGAACCACTCGTTCCGCGACCACTACCTCGACGTCGAGATCGATCTCTCAGAGGTCGCCTTCATCGCCACCGCCAACCTCACCGACACGATCCCGGCGCCGCTGCTCGACCGCATGGAGCTGATCGCCTTCGACGGCTACACGACCGAGGAGAAGCTGGCGATCGCCAAGGGCTACCTGCTGCCGCGGCAGTTGAAACGCAACGGCCTCGAGCCCGAGGAGGTCTCGGTCGCCGACGAGGTCCTGCGCAGCGTCATCTCCGAGTACACGCGCGAGGCCGGCGTCCGCCAGCTCGAGCGTGAACTGGGCAAGCTGCTGCGCGGAGCGGCGACGAAGATCGCTGCCGGTGAGGAAGCCACGCCGATCGTCCTCGACACCGAGGCGGTGCGCGAGGCCCTCGGCCGTCAGCGCTTCTTCCAGGAGTCGGTCGAGCGCACGGCGATACCCGGCGTCTCCACCGGGCTGGCGGTGACCGGCACCGGCGGCGACATCCTCTTCATCGAGGCGACGGCGATGGACGGTGACAAGGGCCTGGTCCTGACCGGCCAGTTGGGCGACGTGATGAAGGAGTCGGCGCGAATCGCCCTCTCCTACGTGCGCGCCCACCGCGAGGAGCTCGGCATCGACGCCGAGCGCTTCCAGCGCGAGTTCCATCTCCACGTCCCCGCCGGGGCGATCCCCAAGGACGGCCCCAGCGCCGGTACGGCGATGACGACGGCATTGGTCTCGCTGCTCAGCGGCCGACCCGTGAAGCACACTGTCGGGATGACCGGAGAGGTGACGCTGCAGGGCCGGGTGCTGCCGATCGGTGGCCTCAAGCAGAAGGTGCTGGCCGCCCACGCGGCCGGCCTGACCGAGGTGATCCTGCCCGAGCGCAACCGCGGCGACCTCGACGAGGTCCCGGAGGAGGTGCGCGAGCAGATGGCCTTCCACCCGGTGATGAGCATCGACGAGGTCCTCGGCCTGGCGCTGGAGCCGGCCGAGAGCGGAGCGGACCTCGCGGCGGCGGCCTAGGGCCCTCGATGTCGCCGCGATGTCGCAACTGTCAGCCGGTCCCGCCCGAGCTCCGGGCGGCGGCCGGCCTGCTCGAGCGCCGCTGGACGATGGCGACGATCTACGCCTGCTCCAGCGGCGCCACCCGCTTCAACGAGTTCCGCCAGTCGCTGCCCGGCGTCTCGCCGACGACGCTCTCGGAGCGACTCGAGCAATTGGAGGAAGCGGGGGTCGTCGAGCGCCAGTTGATCCCAGGCCGTCCCCCCCACACCGAGTACGCGCTGACCGCCCGCGGCAAGCAGCTCGCCCGCGCCGTCGCCGGCCTCCTGCAATCGCCCTGAGCCCGCCCGAGGTTGCGTTTGACCGTCGCCATGCGACGCAAAAGGCAACCTCGGGGTAGGGTCCCGGTTGGATTGGACATCCGATCCAATGGGAGGCACGACTTGATAGCCCAGTTCACCCATGTCGGCGGGCCCACCGTCCTGATCGAGGTCGGCGGCTGGCGGTTGCTCACCGACCCCACCTTCGACCCCGCCGGGGGCAGCTACCGCTTCGGCTGGGGCACCGGCTCCAAGAAACTCGCCGAGCCGGCGCTGAGCGCGGATTCGATCGGGCCGATCGACGCCGTCCTCCTCAGCCACGACCACCACGAGGACAACCTCGACGCCGCCGGCCGGGCGTTGCTGCCCTCGGTCGGGACGGTCGTGACCACGGTGCCGGGCGCGCAGCGCCTCGGCGGCGCCACCCGCGGCCTCGCCGCCTGGGAGCGGACGCGGCTGGAAGCGCCGGGCAAGCCGACGATCGAGATCGTCGCGACCCCCTGTCGCCACGGGCCGCCGCTGACCCACCCGATCGTCGGCGAGGTGGTCGGCTTCGCACTCACCTGGGAGGGGCAGGCGCATGGTGCCCTCTGGATCTCGGGCGACACCGTCCTCTACAGCGGCGTCCGCGAAGTCGCCGATCGGGTCGACGTCGGCACCGCGCTGATCCACCTCGGCGGCGTCCGCTTCCCCGTCTCCGGCCCGCTCCGCTACACGATGACCGGCGCCGAGGCGATTGAGCTCTGCCAGCAGATCCGCCCGCACACAGCGATCCCGATCCACTACGAGGGCTGGCGCCACTTCCGCGAGGGCCGCGAGGCGGTCGAGCGCGAGCTCGCCTCCGCGCCGGACGAGGTCAGCTCCCGTTTCCGCTGGCTGCCGATCGGCATCGCCGCCGAACTCGACGTCTGACCAAGTCGCCGATGGCCGCCTCAGCTTCGGCTCGTCCTAAGCGACGGGCGGCGGCGGCGGGTCGACCGGCGGCGGGTCGGCGGCGGCGGTCGGGCTCGGAGCCTGGAACCCCAGCAGCAGGTAGTAGAGGACGCCGGCGACGAGGGCGGTAATCGGGGCGGTGATCGTCGAGGCGAGGGCGCTGAAGACGATCCGCACCAACGGCCCGTCGGAGACGCTGTTGGCGATCGCACCGAAGATCAGGGAGCCGGCGAACGCGATCAGGAAGGCGACGATCACGACCCAGAAGACTGGCCAGCCGTTGCCGCGGACCAGCTCCCGTGAGCGCTTGAAGGCGTCGATGACGCCGCTGCGCTCGATCACGATTACCGGCGCGATCACCGCCCAGATCGTCAGCAGGAAGAGGCCAGGGGCGATCAGCAGGACCATCCCAATTCCGATCCCGAGGCCGGAGAGTAGGCCGGCACCGATCAGTGGCAGCAACACCGGCGTCGCGTAGCCGAGCAGCTCGCTGAACGAGGAATCGGTGCGGCCTTCCTGGACGTCGCGGACGAGCCCGACGACCATCCCCTGGTAGAGGGTGGCGGCAACCATGCTGACGATGACCACTACCGGGAACAGCGCCAGGTTGGCACCAACCAGTCCGTCGACGATGGCGACGACGAGGAAGAGCCAGAAGGCCACCGGCAGCAGCACGCCCGCCTGCGACCCGTAGATCGCGAAGACCCGGTTTAGGGTGTCGCCGACGCTGAGTTGACGCTGCATGCCCGCGCAGTCTCGCAGCCTCGGCGGCGGGCTACGCTTTCGCCGTGCCCGCAGAGATCGAGCGCAAGTTCCTGGTCGCGGCGCTTCCTGCCGTCGCCACGACGCAGGCGGGGACGAAGACCGAGCAGGGCTACGTGGCGATCGGCGAGCGGACCGAGGTGCGCCTGCGCCGCGCCGGCGGGCGGATGACGCTGACCGCCAAGCGTGGAGCGGGCGAAACCCGCGCCGAGCACGAGATCGCCCTTTACAAGGAGCAGTTCGAGGCCATGTGGCCGCTGACCGCTGAACGCCGGCTGATCAAGAGGCGACACCTGGTCAGCCTCGGCAACGGCGAGCTGGTCGCTGAGCTCGACGTCTACGGAGGCGAGCTGAGAGGGCTGGCGACGGTCGAGGTCGAGTTCGCCTCAGCCGAGGAAGGCCGGATGTTCGAGCCGCCGGACTGGTTCGGGGCGGAGCTGACGGGCGATCCCGCCTACGCTAACCAGAGCCTGGCGGCGCACGGCCTGCCGGGTGACGATGGAGACGGCGACGGAACGAAGCGGACCATGAGCTCCAAGGGACCCAGCCAGGCGTACCGCTTGAAGCGCAAGGAGGGAGCGGCCGACGGGCTGCGCCGAATCGCCCGCGGCCGAGTCAAAAAGGCCACCGAGCGGCTGCGCGACCCCAGCGACGAGGAGCTAGCGGAGGCGATCCACGGCGCCCGCAAGGACCTGAAGAAGGTGCGGGCGGTGCTGCGGCTACTCCGCGAGGAGCTCGGCCAGAAGCGGTTCAAGGCCGAGGACCAGCGCTTTCGCGACGCCGCCCGCCTGCTGGCCGAGAGCCGCGACGCCGAGGTCAAGCTGGAGACGCTGCGGGCGCTGCGGGACAAGGGCGAGCAAAGCTTTCCCCACTCGGGGGCAATGGCCTGGGAAAAAGCGCTCGAAGCCGACCGTGACCGGGTCGCCGCCGCCCGCGGCGAGGGCGCGGCCCGGGTCGAGCGGGCGCGGGCGATGGTCGAGGCGGCCGGCGCCGGGATCTCGCACTGGCCGATCGGCAGCGATTCCTGGCGGCTGCTCGGACCGGGAATCAAGCGCGGCTACCGCGAAGGCCGCGAGGCGTTGGCCCAGGTCCACGAAGACGGCAACGCCGAGAACGTGCACGAGCTGCGCAAACGCGCCAAGGACCTCTGGTACCAACTGCGGCTGCTCGAGGGCTCCTGGCCCGGCCTGCTCGAGCCGACCGCCGAGCAGGCCCACCAGCTCACCGACCTGCTCGGTGACCACCACGACCTCGCCGTGCTCGCCGAAGACCTCGGAGAACGCAGCGGGCTGGACCACTCGCGACCAGCGTTCGAGGCGCTGATCGAGAGCCGCCAGGGAACGCTGCTCGACGTCGCGCTGGAGCTCGCCGACCGCCTCTACGCCGAGAAGCCAAAGCACTTCGCGCGCCGGCTGCACGCCTACTGGCGAGCCTGGCGCGGCTGATCTAGCGTTTTTCGTGCTCGCAGGAGCGCAGGGTGTCCTTCGCGTCGGCGATCACGAGGTCCTCACCGTCGCCGCAATCGACGACGTCGGTGCTGCCGTCGCGGGAGCGGATCGTGTCGTCCCCCGGCCCGCCGCTGAGCAGGTCCCGACCGGGGCCGCCGTCGAGGCAGTCCTCACCGGCCCCGCCCAAGAGGCGGTCGCGACCGGCGCCGCCGCTGATCCGGTCGCCGCCGACCGTCCCGACCACACGATTGGAGCCGCCGTCGCCGTAGAGCCGGGTTGCGCATTTCTTCGCCGCCGCCCCGGTCAGGGACCAGCGGTAGTCGACATCGGTGCTGGCACCGGCGAGGGGGTCGTCGAGAGCCGGAGACGGGCTGTTGGGCAGTCTCGCTTCAAACAGATAGCGCCGCTTCTCGCCCTTGGCCAGCGCCCCAACCCGCAGCGAGCGCAGGCCGCCGAACGGGCCGGAGTAGACGATCCCGCTGGAGCCGGCGGTGATGTCGCGGACCGTCAGCTGCAGGCTCGACGAGAGCCGGCCGCCGCCCGGCCCGGGAGTGTCGCTCAAGTCCAGTGCCGCCAGCGTCAGCGCCGCCGGCTCGCGCCCGAGGTTGCGGATTTCGGCCGTCCCCCGCACCGCCCCGCCCGGCGCCAAGTTGGCGGCGCCGAAGATCGCTTCGTTGGCGGCGGATCCGGCGATCCGCATCGCCCCGGTCGCACGCGTCTTCATCGACCGCGCATCGGCGCGATCGAGCCCGGAGAAGGCCAGCGCCAGGGCGACCACCCCGATCGCAAGCAAGGCCCAGCCGCCGGCGATCCTGATCCCGCGCGGCCCCATCAGAACTCCTTGTCCGCGGTGCCGGACTCGTTCACCGCGGTGGTCGAGGTCGGGTTGCCTGATGCGTCGGTGGCACCCGCCGCCGGGGTCCAGATCATCGTCCCGGTCGCCGCCGCGGTGGTCGCCGCCGCCGACTGGGTGCCGAGCACGACGAAGATCTGGTTGCCGCTCATTTCCATCGTCGAGGCGGTGCCGGTGGCGCCGAAGGTGAGGCTGGCGGTGGTGTAATCGGTGGCGTTGAGGCTGATCGTGCCGAGCGGCAGCAGCGTCGCGTTGGTCGCGTTGTAGATGGTGACCGTGTCTTTGGTCGCCTGGTTGAGGCGGACGACGACCGAGGTTGCGGCGCCGTTCCAACTGGCGAGCACCGAGTTCGGGTCGAGTTCCTTGCTGAAGGTGAAGGTGATTTTGTCGCCGATGTCGGCGCGGCCGGCGATCGCGCCGCCGTTCGCGATCTGGATGTCGGTGCCGGTCAGGGCAGTGTTGTCGACGGCGACCGTGAAGCCGCTTTCGGTCCGCGCGTTGGCGTTGGCGTCGGTCGCGGTCAGCGAGTAGGAGGCGCTGCCGGCGGCGAGGGTCGAGCTCGCCGTCAGCGAGGCGCTGCGGCGGGTGAAGGTTTCGCCTTCGACGGTGAAGGTGCCGGCGCTGAGCGTCGCGGCGGTCTGTCCCGAGGTGATCGTGCTGACGTTGGCTTTGACCGTCGAGACCCCGGTCGCGGGGTTGCCGGTGTCGGCGGCGTTGGCGTAGACGTAGTAGGTCCCGCCTTTGCGGATCGTCCCGGCGATGCCCCCGGTCGTCTTGCCGATCACGGTTTCGGTGATCGTCGGCGCGATGAAGTCGGTGGCGGCGGTGATTTTGTTGTTGATGCTGGTCGCCGGGGTTTTCGAGACCCAGCCGAAGACGGCGCTGTTGGCCAGCACCGAGGTCAGCGCCACCACCAGCACCAGGGTCGCGGCGCCCGCCGCCCACTTGCTACTCACTGCCGCCCACCCCCACTCCGGCCTCCGGCTCGGGCTCAGGCGTGCGCCAGATCCGGGTCAGGCCGGTCCAGCAGAGCAGCAGTGCGGGGATCACGATCAACGCCACCCGCGCCGGCACGGTCCCGGTCCACATCAGCGCGTAGCCGATCTTCGGGATCCGGTAGACCACGCGGCCGACGCTGCCGTCGTCGGGCACGTTCCAGTGCTCGGTCGAGGTGTTGGCATCACCGCGGGTGATGAAGTGAACGTCTTCGCCGCCCGGCTGGACCGACTGCACCCGGTGGGAGAAGAGTTTGCCGCTCCCTTCGGGGTCGCGGAAGGTGACGATGTCGCCGACGTGCGCGGAGAGCGGCGAGATCGGTTCGGTGACGACGACGTCGCCGGTTTCGATCGCCGGCGTCATCGAGCCGGAGCGCACCGTGAACGAGCGGTCGCCTATCGCCAGCGGGCCGGCGGCGGCGATCAGGGCGGCGAAGAGCAGGCCGAGGCCGAGCCAGAGGACGAACAGGCCGGCACGGCGCAGGTAGGGGTGTTCGAGGGCGAAGGTCATCGCGCGATCCCCTCCACTGGCGCCAGCTGCACCTCGACCCGGCGTCCCTCGTAGCCGGTCTCGGTCTCGGCCGGGATCGAGGCGACGATGTGGACCTTGACCACCGTGCCCGGCGCGAGCCCGATCGCGGCGGTGCCCTGGCGCAGCAGCTGCAGGGTCGAGTCGAAGATCTGGTGGCCGCCGGCGCTGACCCGCACCTGGGCGAGGCCGTCGAGCGCCGTCGAGGACGGCAGCGCGCGGAGGCGAACGGCGAGCCGCGCACCGGTCTGGTTGCGCAACCGCAGGTAGCCGTCGGCGTGGCTGCCGGGACGCATGTGGGCGTCCGCCAGCACGGTCCGGGGTGCGACCGGCGAGGCTTCCACCGCGCCGTCCCCGCTTGGCGTGAAGCTCAGCGACGCCGGCAGGACGCCACCGTGGCTGGAGGCCGGGCGGGCGACGACGATCAAAGCGACGACAAGGGCGACGCCGAGAGCGGCCGCAACGAGGCGGGTAAGTCTGTCGTTCAGTTGCGAGACGGTCATGCGTGCTCCTGGACCCCCGGAGAGACCGCCCGGCATCGGGCGGTCTCTCCTTGGATCACGAGCGTCGCTCCACCTAGGTCCTTACTGGTTGCGGGCTTCCCAGGTGAACGTGTGTGCGTTGGTGGTCAGGCCCTGCGCCGCTTCCGGGGCGCTGCTCTGCAGGGTCGCCGTGAACTGGTAGACGACCGCGTCGTTGGTCGTCCATTTCGAGGCCGAAGCCGGGTTCGTGGTGATGCCGTTGGCGTAGCTGTTTTTGCCGGTACCGAAGGCGGCCAGCGTCCCCGAATAGATCGCGCCGCCCGAGGCGGTGAAGCCGGTGCAGCTGGGGAACGTCGAGGTCGTCTGGGTGCCGGGCGTGATCGTCAATTCGATGTAGGGGCCCAGCGTCCCGATCGAGCTCGTCGTGAAGAGTTTCACGTCGGAGTCGATGCTGCCGGTGTAGGTGACCTTGATGCATTTGCTCACGCTTTCGCCGGGCTTGGCGTTGGTCAGGCTGTACATCGCCGCACCGGCGTCGTTGTCGCCGATCGTCACCGAGCCGGCGGTGATCGTGTTGCCGGCGTTGGTGGTGGTTGCGCTGAAGGCGCCGAAGACACCCATCGCGGCAAGACTGCCGAGGGCAGCGACGCAGAGCACGGTCAAAAGGACTTTGGTCCGGATGTTCACTTCTCTCCTCCTTGGTGGAGTGTTCGCTCGTTCCTACGGCCGTAGTGGCCGTGCCCAAGGAGTCGGTGCGGAGCGCAGCGGCGCTGCACGAGGTTTGTATGAAAAGCGTTTGAGTTAGCGGAAGGGCCTTTAAATGGCCGTTTGTCCTAGGTCATATGACCTAGGACTGGGCGCTAACTTGCAGGGCGGAAGCGATAACCGAAGCCGCGCACGGTCTCGATCGGCTCCTCGGCGCCGGCTTCCTGCAGCTTGCGGCGCACGTAGCTGACGTAGAGCCGGACCTGCCGCGGGTCGCCCCCGGCGTTGCCCCAGACGTCCTCCAGCAACTGCTCCTGGGTGACGACCCGATCGCGGTTGCGCATCAACGTCACCAGCAGCCGGAACTCGGTCGGCGTCAGGTGCACTTCGGTGCCGGAGACCTCGACCCGCCGCTTTGCCTCATCGACGCTGACGACGTCGTCGCTGAGAATCTCGAAGTCCTCACCGCCGCGACCACCGCGCCGCAGCAGCGCCCTGATCCTGGCAACCAGGACGTCGGGGTCGAACGGCTTGGTGACGTAATCATCGGCACCACCCTCGAGGCCGCGAATCTTCTCCGGGTTCTCGCCGGCCGCCGTCAACATCATCACCGGCGCATCGCTGACCTCGCGCACCCTCTCCAGCACCTGCCAGCCGTCGAGCCCGGGGAGGCCGAGGTCGAGCACCGTAAGGTCCGGGCGATGCTCGAAGAAGGCGCGGATCCCAGCCCTCCCATCAGCCGCAGCCAAACCTGTCATTCCGGCGCGCTGCACCAGGGAGACGACGAGACCGCGAATGTCCGGATCGTCCTCGACCACCAGTACCGTCGAATTGGGCACGCGTGATGGATACCACACGCCCTCTTGACCAGCGATGACTCCCTTCGAATACGCACCAGGTGTCGAGCCCTCCGACTTGCAGTCGCTCTGGGCACTCAGCTACGAGCGCACGACGCGGGGGATTGTGATCATCGAGGTTGCGACCCGCAACGTCGTCGCGGTCAATCCCGCCTTCGCAGATATGCACGGCGGCAAGATGGCGGAGTTTGTCGGCAAACCGATCGACGACTCGCTGCTACCCGAAAACGCGGCGCAGCTGCCCAAACTCGCCGCCCGCCTCGACGAAACCGGCTTCCTCTCGCTCGAGGCCGACCACGTCCGCCGCGACGGCTCGACCTTTCGCGTCGGCGCCGAGGTGATGGCCGCTCGCGACGAGAGCGGCAAGATGCTCTACCGGATCTGCTGGTTCACCGACCTGACCGAGCAGCGGCGGCTGGAGCGGCGCCAGCGTGAGGCCGAGCGCCAGTTCGAGGCCGCCTTCTCGAAGACCGCGATCGGGATGGCGATCTGCGACCTCGAGGGCCACTGGATCCGCGCCAACTCCGCCTTCTGCGGACTGACCGGATACAGCGAGCGCGAGCTGCGCGGGCTCACCTTCGCCGAGATCACCCACCCCGACGACCTCGAAGCCAACCTCGAGGGAGACGAGCGCCTGCTCAAAGGCGAAGCCGACGACTACCAGCTCGAGAAGCGCTACCTGCGCAAGGACGGCGAGTCGGTCTGGGTCCTGCTCTCGGTCACGCTCGATCGCGACGAGGACGGCGACGCGACGCACTACATCGTCCACGCCCATGACATCTCGCTGCGCAAACGGATGGAAGCGGACATCGCCCATGCCACGACCGGCAGCGAGCTCGACCGCGACCTGATCTGCACGGTCGGGCCCGACGCCCGGCTCGAACGGCTCGACGGCCGCTGGAGCGAGGTGCTCGGCTGGAGCGAGGAGGAGCTGCTCTCGCGGCCCCTGATCGAGTTCGTCCATCCCGACGACCGCGCCGGGACGCTGGTCGAGCTCGCCCGCGTCCATGGCCACGGCGAGCCGGCTCGGTTCCGTAACCGCTGGCGGACCCGCGACGGTCACTGGACCTGGCTGCTGTGGTCGGTCCCGGGCAGCGACGGTGACGGCCACTTCTTCTGCTCGGTGCGCGAGATCGACGACCGGGTGGCGATGGAGACCGCGTTCGAGCTGCGCGGCGAGGTGATCGCGAACATGGCCGAGGGCGTCTGCCTGGTGACCAGCGAGGACGGCCGCATCGTCTACGCCAACCCGAGCCTGGAGCGGATGCTCGGCTATGGGCCGGAAGAGCTGAACGGGCGTGACATGGTCGAGGTGATGCGCCCGGCCGACCTCTCGGAGGAAGAGAGGGAGCTCCGCGACGCTGCTGTCGCCGGCCTGCACGAGGGCGGCGAGATGAACTACGAAGCGCGGCGGCTGCGCAAGGACGGAACGGAGATCTGGGTGCGGACCACCGCGACGACCTTCGACCACCCCCACTACGGCAAGGTCTGGGTCGGGATCCAGCAGGACGTGACCGAGGAGCGCCAGGCGCGCCTCGCCGCGGCCGAACTGGAGCGGGCGAAAAGCGAGTTCCTCGGCTCGATCTCGCATGAGCTGCGGACGCCACTGACCTCGATCCTCGGCTACGCGACGCTGCTGCGGGCCGACGCCGGCGGTCCCCCCGGTCCGCAGTTCGACCACATCGAGGTGATCGAGCGCAACGCCACCAGGCAGCTGCGGCTGGTCGAAGACCTGCTCAACATCGCCCGCATCTCGGCCGGTGAGTTCGAGCTGCGCCGCCAGCCGCTCGACCTTGCGCAGCTGATCCGGGACGAGGTCGAAGCGCTGCAACCGGACGCGACCGCCGCCGGTCTGCAATTGGACGTCGAGGTCGGCGGCCCGGTGGCGGTGATGGGCGACGCCGACCGCCTCACCCAGGTGGTCGCCAACCTGGTTTCGAACTCGATCAAGTTCACCCCGGCCGGCGGCCAGATCAAGGTCGCGCTCGAGGTCGCCCGGCGCTCGGCGCTCGTCCGGGTCGAGGACAACGGCCCCGGCTTCGACGCCGAGGAGCTGCCCCACCTGTTCGAACGCCTCTACCGCGGCGCCGACGTCAAAGACCGCCAGATCTCCGGCGCCGGGCTCGGCCTGGCGATCTCGCGCTCGATCGTCGAAGCCCACTCGGGTCAGATCGAGGCGCGCGAGAGCGAGCTCGGCGGCGCCTGCTTCCAGTTCTCGCTGCCAGCGCTCTAGGAGCGATGGAGGAACCCACAAGGGCAGCCCGCGGCCTCGGGTCGGAGGGAAGGCCGCGAACTACGCTGTTTTTTCGGACCGCGTCCCCGCCGGGAAGCGGGTATCGACTGCGAAGGAGAGCGCGATGGACGACTTCTTTGCCGGCTTCGACCAGCCGGTGACCGCCCCGCTGTACCCGGACCCGCCTTACTACGACCGAGGCGCGAAAGTGATCCTCGGCATTCGGCACCTACAACGAGGCGATCATGATCGTCCAGGCCGAGTTCAAGGGTGAGACCTACCTCTACTGCCCCTTTATCTACCTCGACGCCGACGCCCCGATGGCCGCTGGCCGCGAGCTCTGGGGCTGGCCGAAGAAGCTGGCCGACTGCAGGTTCGACATCGGCGGGCCCGGTCCCGGTTTCCGCGAGGGGATCTCGTTCACGACCGAGCGCCCGACCGGCAAGCGGCTGCTGACGGTGACGATGGACCCGGAACGGCCGGCGACGATGGAGGACGTCGGCGCCACCCCGCACCTGACGCTGCGCTACATCCCCGGCGCCGAGGCGGGCTCGCCGCCGAGCGTCTGCGAGCTGATCCGGACCGAGCCGGAAACGGTCCCCTGCCTTTCCGCCGACGGCAGCCCGGACATCTGGAGCGGACGCTGCCAGGTCAGCATCGACTCGCCCTCGGCGACCGACCCGCTCCAGGATCTGGCCCCGGTCGAGATGATCGGCGGCCTCTACGGCAGCTTCGACTGGACCCTGCCGCAAGGGCGGGTCGTCCACGATTACCTGGCGGAGGAGAGCTCCAGCTCGAACGCGCGCCGCAGGGCGGCAACCCGTTCTGCTTTCACGCGGGCGGAGGCGTCGGCGTAGGGAACGAAGAACTCCCAGGCGTGGAAAACACCCGGGTAGACGCGGAGGTCGGTCGCGACCCCGGCCTGCATCAGCCGCAGCCCGTATTCGACGCTCTCGTCGCGCAGCGAGTCGAGCTCGCCGACGTCGATCCAGGTCGGCGGCAAGCTCGAGAGGTCGGTGCTGCGGGCCGGCGCCGCCGCGGGGTCGACCGCGTCGGTCGCCCAGCGCTCGCCGAGCAGGGCACGCCAGCCTTCCTCGCTGGCCCAACCATCGAAGATGCCGATGTCGTCGATCTCGCGGCACGACGGTGTGCAGGAGCGGTCGTCGAGCATCGGGTAGAGCAGCATCTGGAAGGCGAGCGGCGGACCGCCGCGGTCGCGGGCGACGATCGCGGTCGCCGCCGCCAAGCCACCGCCGGCGCTGCCGCCGTAGACGGCGATCCGATCCGGGTCGATCCCGAGCCGCTCGGCGTTGGCGGCGGTCCAGACTAGCCCCGCGTAGCAGTCCTCGACCGGAGCAGGGTGCGGGTTCTCCGGAGCCAGCCGGTATTCGACCGAGACCGCGGCACAGCCGACGGCGCCGCAGAGCCAGCGGGTGATCGCGTCCTCGGTCTCGATCGCGCCGATCACCATCCCACCGCCGTGGATGTAATAGACGGCCGGAAGCGCGTCCTCGGCGTCGCGCGGCCGGTAGCTGCGCAGCCGCAGCTCGGGAGCTCCGGGCGGACCGGGCACGAGGTGGTCCTCGGTGGCGACGCTGGCGTCCGGCGCGGCGGCGCCAGCCTCCATCAACTCGAGGAAGACGGCGCGGCGCTGAACTGGATCGTCAATCGCAGCGAGGCCACCGGGGCCGGTCGCAGCAATAAACGCGTCGAGGCCTTCGACCAGCTGTGGATCCATCCGCGCGCGCAGCATTTGCTGGACGATTCTCCACCAATGACCCCCCCAGAAGTCAAGGGCTTGTTGAAAAATCGAGGATCAGCTGCGCCGCCTCCAGCGGAACGTCGAGCTGCGGACAGTGGCCGACTCCGTCGAGCTCCACCCACTCAGCGCCCGGCACCCACTCCTCGCGGTAGCGGGCGGCGGCCGTGGGCCAGCCAAGCAATAGGTCACCAGTGCCCCAGACGATCCGCACCGGGCAGGTGATCCGCTCGGGGTCGAGACCGTAGCCAGCCGCCCGCGCGTACTCGACCAGCGGCGCGACTTCGCTGCGGGCGACCCCGAGCATCATGTGGGCGATCAGCTCAGCGGGGATGTGCTCGTAGTTGTTGACGATGAAGCGGGTCACGTTGCGCCGCCCCTCGGCGCTGGCGACCAGCGAGTCGACCTGGCCGGCGAGGACCTTGACGCCACGCTGCATCGCGACGAAGTAGTCGAGGGTCTCGCCCATCGCCGGATCGTCCAGCGCCCAGCCGCCGGCCGGAGCGAAGGCCTGGACCGAGCGCGCCCGACCGCGCTCGGCCAGCTGCAGGGCGACGTAGCCGCCGAGCGAGTTGCCGACAACGTGGGCGGTCTCGAGCCCCGCTGCGTCCATCGCTCGCTCGACGCCGTCGGCGAGCAGGGCGTCGGTGACCTCGCCCACCAGCGGCGGCCCGCCGGCGTGCCCGGCCAGGGTCGGCGCCAGCACCTCGTGGTGTCGCTCCAGCGTCGGCAGCACCAGCTCCCAGGTGCGCCAGGTGTCGGTGAACCCGTGCAGCAGAACGAGCGGCGAGCCGGAGCCGCCGTGGTGGGCGGGGGTGAAGCTCACGCCCGGCTCAGCCGTCGTAGGGCGCGTAGCGGTTATGCAACATCAGGTCGTTGCCGTCAGGGTCGCTGAAGAGGGCCATGTGGCAGACCCCGGTGTCGAAAGTGTCGCCGTTGAACTCGACCCCCTTCGCCTCCAGCTCGGCCCGAGCGGCGGCGACGTCGTCGACGTGCAGCGCCGGATGGGCGTTCTTCTGGGGCGCGAACTGCATGCCCTGTTTCTCCGGTTCCCAGATCCCGAAGCAGGTATCGCCGGCCCAGCACTCGAAGCGCCCGTGCTCGTCGGGGCGCAGACCGAGGGTCTCGATGTAGAAGGTGCGCGAGCGCTCTGCGTCCTGCGTGGGAATACCGACGAAGTCGATCCCGGTGATAGCCATTTCGACCTCCTGTGAATTGGGTGGACGGTCGGTCAAGTATTGCTGCCTGAACCCGGTACCTTGGACAAATGCAGATGCGGGCCGCCGTATTGGAGGAGTTCGGGGCACCGCTCGCGGTCCAGGAGGTGGAGCTGGAAGAGCCGCGGGCCGGTGAGGTGCTGGTCCGTCTGGTCGCCTGCGGCGTCTGCCACACCGACCTCTACACGGCCTCAGGGGCCGACCCCTCCGGCTACGCGCCGGCGGTGCTCGGCCACGAGGGCGCCGGCGTCGTTGAGAAGGTCGGCGAGGGCGTCGGCTCGCTGGCTGTCGGCGACCACGTCGTCACCCTCTTCTCACCGCAGTGCCGCGAGTGCGTCCACTGCGTCGACCCGCGGACCAACCTCTGCATGGCGATTCGCGCCGAGCAGAACCTCGGGCACTTGCCCGACGGCTCAACCCGCCTGCGGCGCGGCGACGAGGAGATCCGCCACTTCATGGGCTGCTCGACCTTCGCCGAGTACACGGTGATGCCGGAGATCGCGCTCGCCAAGGTCAACCCGGAGGCGCCGTTCGAGCACATCTGCCTCTTCGCCTGCGGGCTCTCAACCGGTCTCGGCGCCGCGCTCAACACCGCCAAGGTGGAGGCCGGCAGCACCTGCGTCGTCTTCGGCGCCGGCATGGTCGGCCTCGGCGCCGTCGCCGGCTGCCGCCTGCAGGGTGCGGAGCGGATCGTCTGCGTCGATATCTCGCCGGAGCGCTTGGAGCTCGCCAAGGGCCAGGGCGCGACCGAGGTGATGATCGGCGGCGAGGATGCCGTCGAGCAGATCCTCGAGATGACCGGCGGCTTCGGCGCCGACTACACCTTCGAGGCAACCGGCCTGGTCGCCGTGATGCGCCAGGCGGTCGAAGCGGCGCGGATGGCCTGGGGCCTGTGTACCGTCGCCGGCGTCGCCGGCAAGGGCGAGACCCTCGATGTCGTCCCCCGCTTCCTGATCACCGGCCGCCGCATTGCCGGCTCGTCTTTTGGAGGCGTGAAGGGACGCGACCAGGTCCCGGAGCTGGTCGACCGCTACCTCGCCGGCGAGATCGACGTCGCCCCGTTCATCTCGCACCGGCTCAAACTCGACGAAGTCAACCGCGGCTTCGAGCTGATGGAGGCTCAGGATGGGATCCGCAGCGTCATCGACTTCGCCTGTTGAACTCACCAAAGGGGGTGAGCGTACGGCGATCCCCGTCGTCGCCAATCGCTACCTTGCATACAACCGGCCCGGCGGGAGGGGCTGAGCCGAGACAGTGACGACGACGTCGAAGAAGCCAGAGACCGTAATCATCCGCTTTGCGGGCGACTCCGGCGACGGCATGCAGCTGGTCGGCGACCGCTTCACCGCCGCCACCGCGCACGTCGGCAACGACCTCTCGACCCTGCCGGACTTCCCGGCGGAGATCCGCGCTCCGGCCGGGACTCCGGGCGGCGTCTCCGCCTTCCAGATCCATTTCGCCTCGCGCGACATCCTCACCCCGGGCGACCACCCGAACACGCTCGTGGCAATGAACCCGGCGGCGCTGAAAGCCCACCTGGCTGCGCTCGAGGCGGGCGGCACGCTGGTCGTCAACGAGGACGCCTTCACGGACGCCAACCTGCGCAAGGCCGGCTACGAGGCGAACCCGCTCGAGGACGGCACGGTCGAGGACTACCAGACCTTCAAGGTGCCGATGACGACGCTGACTACGCGCGCGACCGAGGAGGTCGAAGGGCTGAAACCGGCGGAGGCGCAGCGGACCAAGAACCTCTTCGCCCTCGGCCTGATCTCGTGGATGTACGGACGGCCCGGCAAGGAGACGATCGCCTGGCTGGAAACGAAGTTCGCCAAACGGCCGGCGATCCTGGCCGGCAACATCGCCGCCTTCAAAGCCGGCTACAACTTCGGCGATACGACCGAGATCGCGGTCACCCAGATCGAGGTCGCGCCGGCGCCGCTGGACGCGGGCGAATACCGCAACATCAACGGCGCCAACGCGCTGGCGATGGGGCTGATCGCCGCCTCCGTCCGCAGCGGCTTGCAGCTGTTCTTCGCCACCTATCCGATCACCCCGGCCTCCGAACTCCTGCACCACCTCGCTCGCCACAACCGCTTCGGGGTCCGCACCGTCCAGGCCGAGGACGAGATCGCCGCCGCCAACATGGCGCTCGGCGCCTCCTTCGGCGGCAAGCTCGGCGTCACCGCGACCAGCGGCCCGGGGATGGACCTGAAGTCAGAGACGATCGCGCTCGCGGTCGCGACCGAGCTGCCGCTGGTGATCATCGACGTCCAGCGCGCCGGTCCCTCGACCGGGCTGCCGACCAAAACCGAACAGTCGGACCTGCTGATGGCGATCCACGGCCGCCACGGCGAGTCGCCGCTACCGGTGATCGCGCCGGCGACCCCGGCCGACTGCTTCGACTCCGCGGTCGAAGCGGCGCGGATCGCGATTCGCTACCGGACCCCGGTCGTCCTCCTCGCCGACACCTTCCTCACCAACTCCTCCGAGCCCTGGCGCCTGCCGGACGTCGAGCAGCTGCCGGAGATCGACCCCGACTTCGCCGAGGGCCCAAATGCAGGCGATGAGTTCCTCCCCTACTTGCGCGACGAGCGCGGCGCCCGCCCCTGGGCGATCCCCGGCACCCCCGGCCTCCAGCACCGACTCGGCGGGCTGGAGAAGGAGCACGGCTCGGGCAAGGTCAGCTACGACCCCGCCAACCACGCGCTGATGACGAAGCTGCGGGCGGAGAAGCTCGAGAAGCTGGCCGAGGAGCTGCCGCCGCTGGAGGTCGACGCCGACGAGGGCGCGAAGCTGCTGGTCCTCGGCTGGGGCTCGACCTCGGGCGTGATCGGCGCTGCCCGCCGCCGGATCCGCAACCGCGGCCTACCGATTGCCACCGCCCACCTGCGCCAGCTGGAACCGATGCCCGCCAACACCGGAGAGGTCGTCAAGTCCTTCGACAAGGTGCTAGTGCCGGAGCTCAACACCGGTCAGCTGCTGAGCCTGGTGCGCGACAAGTACCTGGTCGACGCGATCGGCCACAACAAAGTCGAGGGCCTGCCGATCCTGGCCGAAGAGTTGGAGCAGGCCATACTGGAGGTCATGGGCGATGGGGGAAGCGATGAGTGAGAACAGCCACGATCACGAGGGCAACGGCGCCACCGCGACGCTGACCAAGGCCGACTTCCAGTCCGGACAGGAAACCCGCTGGTGCCCGGGCTGCGGCGACTACGCGATCCTCAACTCGGTGCAGACGCTGATGCCAGAACTTGGCGTCCCGCCCGAGAAAACGGTCTTCATCACCGGGATCGGGTGCGCCGGGCGCTTCGTTTACTACATGGACACCTACGGGATGCACGGCATCCACGGCCGGGCGCCGGCGCTGGCGACCGGGATCGCGACCTCGCGCGAGGACCTCTCGGTCTGGGTCGTCTCCGGCGATGGCGACTCGCTCTCGATCGGCGGCAACCACCTGATCCACGCCCTGCGCCGCAACGTCCCGATCAAGCTGCTGCTCTTCAACAACCAGATCTACGGGCTAACCAAGGGCCAGTACTCGCCGACCTCGGAGACCGGCAAGATCACCAAGTCGACGCCGTTCGGGTCCGAGGACCATCCCTTCAACCCGCTGGCGCTCGCGCTCGGGGCCGACGCCTCCTTCGTCGCCCGCACGATCGACATCGAGAAGCAGCACGTACGCGACACCCTGCGCGCCGCCGCCGAGCACCCCGGCTCGGCCTTCGTCGAGATCTACCAGAACTGCAACGTCTTCAACGACGGCGCCTTCGACGCCGTCCGCGGCAAGGGCGGCGCCCACAACCAGATCCGGCTCGAACACGGCCAGCCGATCCGCTTCGGCGAAGACCTCGAGAAAGGCGTCGTCCGCTCCGACGCCGGCGGCCTCGAAGTGGTCGACGTCGCCGACGCCGGTGAGCGCGGCCTCGTCGTCCACGACGCCCACGTCGAGGACCCGAGCCACGCGACCGCCCTCGCCCGCCTCGCCGACAGCCCCACCGGCCCGACCCCGATCGGCGTCTTCCGCGACGTCAAGCGGACGGTCTACGGCTCCGAGCGGCAGAGTGACCTCGAGGCCGCGCATGCGGCGGCGACCCTCAGCGACGTCGACGAGCTGCTGCGCTCCGGCGACACCTGGGTTGTCTAGCTGACTAACTAGGGATCAGGGGTTTGGGGGAGGGTCGGGATTCCTATTCAGGAGCGGGCAGGGCGGTGCCGGCCGGGCTTCAGAGGCTGGCTGGGATCTCAACGTGGCTGACATTTCGGTCGCTATGCGACTGGAATCTCAGCCACGTTGGCTTCGGGCCCCACGGCTGGCGTTGATGTCTAGGGGACGGAGGCGACTTTGGCGCAGGCGACGGCCGAGTCGTCGCCGGTGCCGCCGATGCACTCGTCGCCACCACCGCCGCCGTCGAGCTGGTCGTTGCCACCGCGGCCGAGCAGCTTGTTGGCGCTGCCGTCGCCGGTGAGGACGTCGGGACCTGGCGAGCCCTCGATCTTCTCGACGCTGGCATCGATGTGGCCGACGTTGCAGCCGCCGGTGCCGGGATCGGTGACAGTGCCACCGATCGTCGCGTCGACGGCGATGCCGTCGTTGCGGACGCGGGCGAAGGAGGCGGAGTCGTCGTCACCGGGGCCGCCGTCGAAGCTGTCGCCGTCGCAGGGCTGGCCGCCGATCATCAGGTCGTCGCCGGGGCCGCCGATCATCGTCGCCGCACCTGAGTCTTTGCGCGGGTGGAAGATGTTGACGCCGTACTCGACGTCGTCGCCACCGCCGCCTTCGAGCGTGTCGGGGTCATGATCTTCGCCGGCGTAAAGGACATCGTCACCGGGGCCGCCGCGCAGGGTGTCGGAGCCCTTGCCACCTTCGAGGTTGGCGCTGATGCCGGCGGGGACGGAATCGCCGATCGTGACCGAGTCGTCGCCGGCCCCCATCGAGGCGATGATCGAGTCGGCGCTGCCCCAGAGCGTCTGCGTCGAGCCGTTGACCTCGACCGTGAACGAGCCGCCCGCGTAGCTGACCGATGCGGTGTCGGAGCCGCTGCTGCCGCTGATGATCAGGCTGTCGGAGCCGTCAATCGAGTCGTACAGTTCCGCCGTCGCGCCGCCACCTTCGGGACCGCACGAGGACGTGGCGTCGAAACCGCCGCCACACTGATCGCTGCCGGGGCCGCCGAACGCTTCGTCGCCGGAACCGACGCCTGTGAGTTCGTCATCGCCGGGGCCGCCGTCGAGACGGTTGGCTTCGGGGTCGCCGATCAGCGTGTCGTTGCCGGAGCCACCGATCGCGTCCTCGATCCCGCTCAGGTGCTCGCCCTCAGCGCCGCTGACGGTGCCGACTCCGAGGTCGACCGTCACCGGGCCCCCGGTGCCGGCGTAGGAGGCGATGTCGTGGGCACCGGGGCCGCCGTCGATGGCGTCGTTGCCGGGACCGCCGGTTAGCACGTCGAAGTCGCCAGGTCCGCCGTTCAGCGAGTCGTCGCCGGGTCCGCCGGTGATCTGGTCCTGGTCGCCGGCGCCGCCACCGACCTGGTCGTTGCCGCTTTCGCCGAGGACGCGGTCTTGGCCACCGCCGCCGTCGAGCTCGTCGGAACCGCGTTCGCCGTGGATCGTGTCGTTGCCTTCTTCGCCGAAGACGGTGTCGTTGCCACGATCGCCGAAGATCGTGTCGTTGCCGTCGCCGGCACAGATCAGGTCGTTGCCGCCTTCGCCGTAGATCGTGTTGTCTCCGGAGCCGGCGACGATCACGTCCGGCGCCTTGGTGCCGACGATCTTGGCGGCGTTCGAGGTGATCGTCGCCGGCTTGCCGTTACAGCTAGCGCCATCAGCGCCGGCCTTGGCTGCCGCGAGACCGAGGCTAGGCGCCGCGAAGACAAGGAAGGCGAGCGCTACACGCACGGCAGCGGCACCCCAGGGCCTGGTTTCAACCGGAAGCATGGTCATCTCTTCGACCAGAACCCGGTTTCGGCCCAGCCATCACCCCACCGTGGACAAATCTCTTAGACCGGGGGCCACGTAACCGTCGCAACCGGCGTAATCAGCGCGGCTTTCGGCGGGAGGCCGCGCGGGGTCAGTCGCTGGACATCAAGCTGGAAAGAGCTGGAGGATCGGGATCGTTCGGCCCGTTCGAGCGGCGCGCTGGCGATAAGTCACGCTTGGAGGGAAGAAGCGATCGGCGATTGCCCAAAGGCGCAGCAGCTCCGCCTCGTCCTCGACTGGCAGGGCCCGGAATGACTGCGATTCGAAGCGCACGTTCGGATCCGCCAGGGCATTCCCATACCAAAACGGGTCGCTGGGAAGACCCCCCTTGGTGGGAATGACGATTACCCGCTCACCGTCGTGGAAGTAAAGGGCACAGCGGCGGTGCCGATTGCCATTGCGCGCGTCGCGCGTCTCGATGACACCGGTGGGCATCGGGAGCAGGTGGGCGAAGCGGCCGCCGGTCAACCACATCAAGATCGGCGTGAGCCTCCAGACGATGAGCCGAAACGGGAGCGTGCCCTCAAGCACCACCGCCGCGGGCACGCTCATCAACCGGAGCGCCGCTCGGCGCGGCGGGCTCTGGCGTGCTTCAGGGTCAACGTATGGCAAAGCGCGCTGGTATGGCATCCGATGCTCCGATCGGGCTAGGGGAGAGACGGCCGATGCCTGCTGCGGCAAGAAGATAGCCCGAAGCGGTAGTGCCTGGGACGCCCGCAGCCACAGCCCGTTTCAGTTGCGAGGGCCCCGGGAACAGGGTCGACGAGAGGAGCAACAGAAACTTTGACCATCGCCAGCGTCGACGCCAGCCGTCGCGACCCACCTCCGGGCCAGACCTACCGTTGACTGACCTCGTCGTCGGACCGCTCCTGCGCTATGTCTCCGAGACCGAGGCCACGGTCTTCGTCGAGACCGACGTCGCCTGCGAGGTCGAGATCCTCGGCCGCCGCGAGCAGACCTTCCGGGTCGAGGGGCACCACTACGCGCTCGTCCGCCTCGATGGCCTCGAGCCCGAGAGCGCCTACGAGTACGAGGTCGGGCTCGACGGCGAGCGGCGCTGGCCCGAGCCGGGATCGGAGCTGCCGCCGAGCACGATTCGCACCCTCGGCGGCAAAGGATCGCTCGACGTCCGCTTCGGCTCCTGCCGGGTCGCCGTCCCCCACGAGCCGCCCTACACGCTGAGCAAGGACGAGAGCGAAGACGGGTTCGAGGTCGACGCGCTCTGGGTCCTCGCCGGCGAGATGGCACGGGGTGAGCGGCGGACCTGGCCCGACCAGCTCTTCCTCCTCGGTGACCAGGTCTACGTCGACGAGGGCTCGCCGCAGACCCGGGAGCGGATCCGCCGCCGCCGTGGCACCGAGACGCCACCGGGCGAGGAGGTCACCGACTTCGAGGAGTACACCTGGCTCTACGCCGAGAGCTGGCGCGAGCCGCTGATCCGTTGGCTGTTCTCGACCGTCTCCGTCTCGATGCTGTGGGACGACCACGACATGAGCGACGACTGGAACATCTCGCGCTCCTGGCTGGCGGAGATGGGGCAACGCTCCTGGTGGCACCGGCGGGCGATCGGGTGCATCGCCAGCTACTGGATCTACCAGCACCTCGGCAACCTCTCGCCGCGCTTACTCGACGAAGACGATCTCTACGCCCGCGTTCGCGGCAACCAGCATGCCGGGGAGGAGCTGTTCGAATGGGCGCAGCGGATTGACGCCCAGGAGTCGGGCACCCGCTGGAGCTTCTGCCGCGACCTCGGCCGCACCCGGGCGATCTTCGTCGACTCGCGGGCGGGGCGGGTATTAGAGGAGGGGCGCCGCTCGATGGTCGACGAAGAGGAGTGGGACTGGATCGTGCGCCACGCGAGCGGCGACTTCGACCACCTGCTGATCGCGACCACCGTCCCCCTCCTCCTCTCCCCCGGCTTCGACCGACTCGAGGCCTGGAACGAGCAGATGTGCGACGGCGCCCTCGGCGGCCGCTTCGCGCGCGCCAGCGAGAAGCTGCGGCGGGCGGTCGACTTCGACCACTGGGCTTCGTTCGGCGATTCGTTCCGCCTCCTCCGCGACCTCCTGGGCGAGGTCGCGAGGGGCGAGCGCGGCGGCCGCCCGGCTTCCGTCGTCGTCCTCTCCGGGGACGTCCACCACGCCTACCTGAGTCGGGTTTCCTTCCCGGGTGGCGGCGACAGCGCCCCCGTCTACCAAGCGGTCTGCTCCCCCTATCGCAACCCACTCGACGCCAAAGAGCGGCGCGTCGTCCGCGCCGGCTTCTCGCGCCCGTTCGCTTGGGCTGCCGCCGCGCTCGCACGGCTGGCCGGCGCCCCCGCCCCCGGCATCCGCTGGCGCACCCTCGACGGACCATTCTTCGACAACCAGGTGGCGCTGCTAAGGCTCGACGGCCGCGAGGCGACCCTGGCGCTCGACAAAACGGTCCCCGGCGAGCACGAACAGCACTCGCTTGAGCGCAGCTTCGAGCGCCGGCTGGCCTGAGCCCGCTATTCGCCGGACGGCGGCCGCCCGTAGAGGCGGTCCTTGGCGGCGAGCAACTGGGCATCAGCGGCGGCGTGAGCGCGTTCGGGGTCGCCGAAGCCCAGCGCGATCCCGTAGGAGACCCCGACCGCGGCCTCGCCGAGGTTGACCTCGACGATCTCCTCGGCCAACCGCTCGGCCGCGATCTGGGCCTCGGCGGGAGTCGTCTGCGGCATCAGGATCGCGAACTCGTCGCCGCCGATCCGGAAAGCGTCGTCGGCGACCCGCGACTGGTCGATCTGGCGGGCTACGTTGCGCAGCACTTCGTCACCGGCCGGGTGGCCGAGGCGGTCGTTGACCTCCTTGAAGCCGTCGAGGTCGAGCAGGCAGAGCGAGAGCGGGTGGCCAAAGCGGTTCGCGCGCGAGATCTCGACCGCAAGCCGCTCCTGGTAGGCGCGGCGGTTGGCGAGGCCGGTGAGCGAGTCGTGGCGGCTGTCGTGCGCTTCCATCTCGAAGTGACTGGCGTGGGAGATGTGGGCGGCGATCAGGTCGGTCAACAGCTCAAGCGCCTCGACATCGTCGTCGCTGAAGTTGTGGGCGACGGCGGAGTAGACCTTGAGCACGCCGACCACCTCCCGGCGGTGAATCAAGGGCACGCAGATCATCGAGGCGGCGTTGACCCGGCGGCAGGCCTCGGTGTCCACCCGCGAGTCCTCGCAGGTGTCGTCGCTGCGCAGCAGCCTTCCCTCGGAGACACAGAGGCCGGAGAGGCTCGCGTCCTGCTTCAGCCGCATCCCTAGATATGGGGTGGCGTCGCCGGTCGTCACCTCGTAGACCATCTCGTCGCCCTCGGCGATCTCGACCACGGCGGCGCTGGCCCGGGTCAATTCCTGGCTGCGTTCGGCAATCAACTGCATCGTCGCCAGCAGGTTCAGATCGGAGGCGGCAATCTCCGTCTGGGTGCGGATGATGGCGAGCAGTCTTTCGTCGCGACGAACGTTCACGCACTTCAAATCGGCGCAGACACTCAAGTCCTTTAAGGGCGTGGTTCTTTTCCCGCCTGAGAGGCGGAAAAAGAACCACGGGATTGCAGGTGGCTAGCGCCCCGCGACCAGCGAGCCGACCTCGCGGGTCATCCTCCCGATCGTCTCCGAGAAGCTGACGAGCAGATTGCGCAGAAGAGCCGCCTGCAGCGCTGGGTCGACCCCACCAAGACGGTCGAACTCAGCGACCGGGAGGACCAGGCACTCGCCATCGCTATCACCGCGGACGTCGACCGGGCGGGCGGGGACCTCGGCCAGTGCCAGCTCACCGAAGGCGAGCCCCGGCGTCAGCGTCGAGAGACGCCGGCGCTTGCCGTCCCCGAGCTCGATCTCGACCGTGACCTCACCGGCGACGAGCAGGTAGACAGCGTCGGCCGGGTCGCCGGCGGCGAAGATGGTCTCGCCCGCGGCGAACGGCCGCGACTCGAGCGCCGCTGCCAACCGGCCCAGCATCTCCTCGTCGAGGCCGCGGGCGAGGCGGTGCTCCTCGAGCGCGATCCGCGCCGCCGGCTCTGGACGGGCGCCGTGCTCGACGAGCAGGCGCTCCTCGCACCACTCGGTCGCCGCGTCGAGGTCGGGGAACCGCTCGACCCCCTCGGGAGGCAGGTCGACGAGCAGGTCGCGCTCGGGCGGGGAAACGACGACGAGAGTGCCGCCCCCCTCCCCCATCCAGGCGCCCAATGCCGCCAGCATTCGCGCCGCGGCGGCGTCGATCTCGGTCACCTCGGTGAGGTCGACGACCGCGATCTCGATCTCCTCGCGCTCGTCGACGATGCCGTGGACGACGCTCTCCATCGCGGCGAAGACGAGGTCGCCGTGGAGGACATGCACGATGCAGCGCGACCCGACCCGGTCGAGAATCGAGCACTGGCCCTCGGGGCGGCGGCGGCGCGACGGCACGTCGGCGACGGTGTAGGTGCGGCGCACGGCCGAGCGCGAGGTGCGGGCGACGTGGAGGAGGTGGAGGCTGAGGTCCTCGGAGACCTGGCGGCAGACCTCGATGCCGCGGACGCTGTTGCCGTGGGGATCGAGCGGCGGCGAGAAGACGGCGATCCCGAGCTGCCCCGGCAGCACTGCCAAGATCCCGCCGGCGACGCCGCTCTTCGCCGGCATCCCGACGTCGACGACCCACTCGCCGGCCGAGTCGTACATCCCGCAGGTCGTCATCACGCTCAGCACCCGGTCGACGACGGCACGGTCGAGCGCCCGCTCGCCGCTGCGCGGATTGACGCCGCCGTTGGCCAGCGTCGCCGCCATCAGCGCCAGGTCGCGGCAGTCGACCGCGACCGAGCACTGGCGGAAGTAGAGGTCGAGCGCGATCTCGGGGTCCTGCTCGAGGATCCCGAAGCCGCGCAGCATGTGCCCGATCGCACGGTTGCGGTGCCCGGTCGCGCGCTCGGACTCATAGACCTCGGCGTCGACCTCGACCGCGCGAGCGGCGAAGCGGCCGTAGGCCTCGACGATCCGCGCCTCGCGCTCGGCCGCCGAGTCGCCGCCGAGGAGCGAGGTGGCGGTGATCGCGCCAGCGTTGATCATCGGGTTCAGCGGCCGACCGGAATCCGGCGCCAGGCTAATCGAGTTGAAGGCATCGCCGGTCGGCTCGACCCCGACCTTCGCGTCAACCGCCGCGAAGCCAAGGTCTTGCAGGGCGAGCCCATAGGTGAACGGCTTCGAGATCGACTGGATCGTGAAATCGCGGCGGCTCTCGCCGACCTCGTAGCAGTGCCCTTCGGTGGTCGCGATCGCGATCCCGAACCACTCCGGGTCGGCCAGTGCCAGCGGCGGGATGTAATCGGCGACGGCGCCCGAGGCATCAGCCTGCCAACGCTCGTGCAGGCGTTGCAGGTAGGAGTCGATCGGGGAGGCGCTCACGGGAGCCCGGCACGCTACCTCGCTGCCGGGTCCTGTAGGGCGCCCAAGTTCCCCTTGGGTACGGCATTTGCCGACGCGGCCGCCGGGTAACCGGCGCGCCGCCGTTCCCACCAGGTCCAGGCCACCATCACCCCACCGGCGTAGATCCAGCCGAGGACAACGTCGAAGAAGTAGTGCTCGGCGGTCGCCATCAGGGTCAGCCCCATCGCCAGCGGATAGAGCAAGAGCAGCGGCCGCAGCCAACGGCGGCTGACCCGAGGCCAGAGGAAGAGCGCCACCAACATGCAGAAGGCGGAGTGGAGCGAGGGCACGGCGGCGACCAGGTTGACCGTCTGCTGCCCCTTCGAGAACCAGCCGGCGGTGCCGACGCCAAGGATCTCCCAGCCTTTCGAGGTGGTGCGCTCGACGTGGCCGATCAGCCCCATTTCGCTCGCCAGCCAGGGCGGCGCCGCGGGGAAGGCGATGTAGGTGGCGAGGCCGGCGAGGGAGAGCGTCACCACTCGCTTGCTGAAGCGCAGGAAGGCGGCGTGGTCACGCGCCCAGAGGTAGCCGGCGAGGGCGTAGGGGACGATGAAGTAGGAGGTGTAGATGAGGGTGAAGGCGACGTTCCAGCCGCTCAGCACCCGCGGGTCGTAGAAGTGCGCCTGCAGCCATTCGGTCGGCACCTGGCCAAAGAAGACGGCTTTGTCGAAGTCGATCATCGGGTGCAGGTGGATTCCGATCCCAAAGGTGTCGGCGGCACCGCGGGTGAGGTCGTAGACCCAGAGCACGGCGACGATCGGCAGCCAGTCGCGCAGCAGCCGCAAGATCTGACGCGGATGGCGGCCGAGCGAGACGCAGACGAGGGCACCGCAGGTCCAGGCGATCACCAGCTCCCGCTGGACCGGGATCCCATATCGGGCGCTCCAGAGCACGAACGCGACGAAGTAGAGGCCGAGCGCGATCTTCCGCACCAGCGGCCAGTGCTCGAAGTGGAGGACCGGCGCCTCTTCGCGGCCTCCGAGGTGGGCGAATTCGGACGTGCTCAAGCGTCCAATCTACCCGCCGGGTTGACAGGTCATTAACAACTGGGCGGCCGGCGGCTGTTCGCCGACACGCCGTTTCGGTACTGAGTCGGTATTAATGAGGAATACCTGACGGGTGGGGAGAGAGGTGTGTGGCATGGCTGGTGAACTGGGGGCAGTGGTCGACGCCGGACCCGACTACGACGCCGAGGAGACCTTCGAGCTGACGCAGGGCCTGCGCGGCGAACTGCTCGAGCTCGACGTCGACACGGTCGAGCTGGCCTCCGCCGGCGAGGCCCCGGACGGATCGAAGGGCCCTGAGCTGCTGGCGATCGGCGGCCTGGCGATCAAGTTCGTGCTCAACTCGGCGGTCCTGCGGTCGGTGGTTGACACGACCACGGCCTGGCTCGGGCGCCAGCAGGCTCGAAGCGTGAAGCTGACGCTCGACGGCGACACGCTGGAGCCAACCGGTGTCTCTTCCGATCAGCAGGGCCGGCTCGTCGACCAGTGGATCGCCCGCCATGCCGACGACGACTGAGCGGCCAACGGGGCGCCGGCTCGCCCTGGTGATCGCGACCGGGACCTACGCCGACCCCGCCCTGGCGGGTCTGCGGGCGCCCGGACAGGACGCCTCCGACCTCGCCGACGTTCTCGAAAATGCTGCAATCGGCGGCTTCGAGGTGGAAGCAGTCCTCGACGCTCCAGCCGAATCGCTGCGACGACGAATCGCTCAGTTCTGCGCCCAGGTCGCACCTGGGGATCTGGCGCTCGTCTACCTGTCCTGCCACGGAGTGCTCGACGATCGCGGCCGCCTCTACTACGCCACCGCCGACACCGACCGGGCCCTCCTCTCCGCCACTGCGGTCCCGTCGGCCTGGCTCAACGAGCAGCTCGAGGACTGCCGCGGCCGTCGCCAAATCCTGGTCCTCGACTGCTGCCACAGCGGCGCCTTCGCCAAAGGCGCCAAGGGCGAGAGTGAGCTGGCGCTGGGCCAACGCTTCGAGGGGCGTGGACGCGTCGTCCTGACCGGCTCGCGGGGGACGGAGTACTCGTTCGAGCACGACCAGGTCGTCGGCGAGAGCACCTCGTCGGTCTTCACCGGCGCCCTCGTCGCGGGCCTGCGCAGCGGCGACGCCGACCGCGACGGTGACGGTGTCGTCTCGGTCAGTGAGCTCTACGACTATGCCTACGACGCAGTCCGAGAGCAGGAGGCGCGGCAGACGCCGACGCTCTGGACCTACGGCGCCGAGGGCGACCTGGCGGTCGCCCAGAGCCCACGCGGCGCGATCGTCAAACCGGTGCCGTTGCCCGAGGACTTGGTGATGCTGCTGGAGAGCGCCCGGCCGCGGGTGCGCGAAAGCGGCGTCCGCGAGCTGGCGGAGCTGCTGACGGGAAGCGACCCCGGCCGCGCCCTGACCGCCCGCGCCATGCTCGAGCGGATCGCCGCCGAGGACGTCGCCGCCGTCGCCGCAGCAGCCCGGGCCGCCCTCGAGGCCGATCCCGCGGCGGCGGAGACCCCGGCGAGCGAGGGGCCGGCCGAGAAGGGGCCAGCGAAACCACCTTCGCCGCCGCAACCACCTGTGCCCGCAGAGTCGCGACCGGGGGACGGACCACCGCCCCGCCCGCGGCGACGCCTGACGATCGCGGCTCTGGCCGCGCTCCTCGTCGCGCTCGCGGCGGCAGCCGCCGCCGTCCTCGCGGGCAGCGACGGCGACGGCGACGAACCGGATGCGGTCGGCGTGATCCCCGCCGCCTCCCAGCAGGGCACGATCGCCGTCCCCGGCTCGCCACGCGGCGTCGCCGTCGACGGCGACTTCACCTGGGTCTCGCGCTACGACGAAGGCGATGTGGTCAAGATCGACTCAAGCTCGCAGACGGCCCAGGTGGTCGACGTCAGCGATCACCCCGGCAAGCTTGCCGTCGGCGAAGGCACGGCCTGGGTCAGCGTCGAAGATGGCAAACGGCTGGAGCGGATCGAACCCGAAGCGCTCTCAGTTGACGCAAGCGCGACGATCGATCTCACCACCGACGGTTGCGCCGACTGCGCCCCCAGCGAGCTGCTGATCGCGTCCGGTCGGCTCTGGGTCGGGGAACCGGGAGCGCTGCGGAGCTTCGACGTGAACACCGGCAAGCCGGTCGGGAAGGACCCGTACCGGCCCGGCAGCGGCTTCGAAGGGGTCTTCGCGATCGAGGAAAAGGGGAAGGGCATCATTTGGGCCCTCGGCAACGAGAACGGCGAAGGCGGAAGCTCGTTCGTGATCAGCGTCGATCCGGTCTCCGGCGAAGCGGATCCGACCCCTGCCGGCACCGGCGTCTTCCTCAACGCGATCACCACCGACGGATCGACGCTCTGGGTGGCTGACTCCGAAGACGGGCACAACACCGTCTCGAACTTCTTTGCGGAAAACGGCAAGTTCGTCAAGGTCGCCAAGGTCAGGAGCGGCATCAGCACCGCGGACCTCGTCTACGCCGACGAACAGGTCCTGGTCTGGGACCCGTCCGGAGGCTTCCTCACCCCAATCCCGGCCTGGGGCAAGAACCAGGAACCGAAACCGCAGCGAATCAAGGGCTTCGAGCCCGGAAAAGTCAACGAAGAGGGCAGCGATTTCGCGGTCGCCGGTGGCTTCGCCTGGATCACCGAACCGGCCGGCGACAAGCTCTATAAGGAACCCTACTGACGCTCCAGGAGACCGCGAGTACGGCGGGCTGAGTCCCGCTGCAAGCAAGTTCTGACCCCAAAGGGATCAAGTTCCCGCTCCATTCACCCGATGGGTGGGAATGGCCAAGCTCAGCCCCCGCGGACGTCTCCTCTTGCGCTGCGCTGGTGCCGCGCTGGTGCTCGGCTGGATCGCCTTCACCCTGCACGCAGCGCTCGGTTTCGGCGGCTCGACGGCCGACACCCTGTTCGGGACCTGGATCTACGACGGGCTGATGCTGGGCGCCGCCGCCTCGTGCCTGGCGCGAGCGGCGATCGTCCGCCGCGAGCGGCTCGCCTGGGCTCTGCTCGGAGCCGGCCTCGCCGCCTGGACCGCGGGCGAAATCTATTACTCGGCGGTGCTCGTGGGAGCGGGGTCGGTGCCGATCCCCTCGCCCGCCGACGCCGGCTACCTGGCTTTCTACCCGCTCGCCTACGCCGCCCTGATCGCACTCATGCGTAACCGGATCGGATCCTTCCCGGCGACCCGCTGGCTCGACGGGCTGATCGTCGGCTCCGCCGTCGCCGCGCTCGCCGCGGCGCTCGCCCTCGGCCCGATCGTCGACGCCAGCAGCGACGGCAGCACGGCCGCGGTCATCACCAACCTCGCCTATCCGATCGCCGACCTGACCCTGCTCACCCTGGTCGTGACCGCAGCCTCGTTCACGGGCTGGCGACCGGGCCTCGGCTGGCTAACCCTCGGCAGCGGCCTGATCGTGCTCGGCGTCTCCGACGGCCTCTACCTGTTGCAGTCGGCGCAGGGGACCTACGTCGAAGGCGGCGTCCTCGACGCCGCCTGGCCACTGGGGGCGCTGCTACTGGCGACCGCCGCTTGGATCCCCTCCCCCGCCCGCAAGCGAGTGGTGCAGGCAAGGGGGCTGCGCGTCGCCTTCGTCCCCGCAGCGGCAGCGCTGATCGCGATCGGCGTGCAGTCGGCCGAACGCTACACCGGGGTCCCGAGCATCGCCGCCGGGCTCTCGCTGCTGACCCTGCTCGCCGTCGTGGTGCGGATGGCGATCTCCTTCCGCGACACCCAGGCGACCCTCGAGTCGAGCGTGCGCGAGGCGCTGACCGACCCGCTGACCGGACTGCCCAACCGGCGCAAGCTGATGGAGGACCTCGGCGTTGCCGCCGAGGAGGCACCCGCGCCCGGCAACCTGCGGCTGCTGGTGATGTTCGATCTCGACGGCTTCAAGGCCTACAACGACAGCTACGGCCATCCCGCCGGCGACGCCCTCCTGACCCGGCTTGGCCACCGACTGCAGGAGTTCGGGAGACCGCACGGCTCCACCTACCGGCTCGGCGGAGACGAGTTCTGTCTGCTGGTCGAGTGCACCGCGGCCGCGGTCGACGGTCTTGTCGCCGGCGGCACCGCCGCGCTGTCTGAGCGCGGCGACGGCTTCCTCGTCACCGCCTCCCAGGGCAGCGTCCTTCTGCCCAGCGAGGCGCGCTCACGCGAGACCGCGCTGCAGTTGGCCGACCGCCGGATGTACGCGAACAAGAGCCGCGAGCGCGCCTCGGCCGGCTCGCAGTCGCGCGACGTCCTTCTAGCTGCCCTACGCGAACGCGAGCCCATGCTCCACGCCCACCTCGTCGACGTCGCCGCGCTCGCCCGCCTCCTCGCCGAGGAGCTCGGGGTCACCGCCGAGCAGCGCGACGAGATCCTCCGCGCCGCCGAGCTCCACGACATCGGCAAGATGGCGATCCCCGACGCGATCCTCAACAAGCCGGGCCCGCTCGATGAGCAGGAGCTGGAGTTCATCCGCAACCACACCCTGATCGGCGAGCGGATCATCTCCTCGGCGCCGGCCCTGGTGCCAGTCGCCCGCTTGGTCCGTTCCAGCCACGAGCGTTGGGACGGCAGCGGCTACCCCGACAAGCTCGAGGGCGAGCAGATTCCGCTCGGGTCCCGCGTTGTCGCCGTCTGCGACGCCTACCAGGCAATGGTTTCCGAGCGTCCCTACAGCGTCGCGATGCTGCCCGTGCGGGCGATCGAAGAGCTCGAGCGAGGTGCTGGCACCCAGTTCGATCCCGAGGTCGTGACCGCCTTCGAGCGAGTACTCGCCGCCCGCGCGGCAACCGTCGCGAGCCCTTAAGGACCGCTCAGGAACACCGCTTCGCGTTCGGCCTCTGTAAGTGTGCCTTCCAAGACCGCGTGGTTTTTCCCGACGGCGGAGGGCGTGCCGAAGATTGAGTCGACGAGCGGATCGAAGTAGGCGGAGAACATGCCTCCGCACCCGCTCGCACCCGGCACGGCGAACGTTTCGTCGACCAGGCGGTTTTTTGTCAGATCGAGCAGCGTGAACGCTCCGTTGAACATCAGTTCGCCGACACTGCCGGTCAGGGCTCCACTGACCCCGGTCGTGAGATGCAGTTGGATCGGCTGCGCGTTCGAGCCGAAATAGCATTCGCTGCCGAGGATCGCGTTTTCGAGGTGGATTTTCACCGGCAGGCCGAGCGTCGTTCCTTCTTCGAGGAAGAGGTTTTCTGTGCTCAATGTGGCGTTGGTCAGACCTTTAGTCGGGCCGGCCAGTTCGATCGTCGCGTTGACCCCGGTGAAGCCTTCTTCGATCGCTTCGTTGAAGTATTCCTGCAGCCATGCGGGCCATGAGGTCGGGGCCGTCACCCCGGACAGGCCACCTGGAACCGGCTGCGGCGTTTTCGAGAGCGTGCTGCCGTTTGTGGCACCGCGGAGCTGCATTTCAGCCAGGTAAGAGGCCTGCAGTGTGATCGGGTTTTTGATCGGGATCGTCTTCGAGCCGATCTTGAATGTGCCCGCGTTCCAGGTCCAGTCGATACAGGTTTCAACTTCGATGTTTTCGTACTCACATTGGGCGAACTGGGCGAATTCGCCTGTGGGCGCCGCGGTCGCGGTCGCGGCGGTGGCAGTCGTCGCCAGCACGACGGCGACACCGACAGCCAACAGCCTCTTCCTAACCCCGGTCATCGGAACGATCTTCACACCGTCCCGGTATATAGTCAAGTGTTCTTGTGCAATATCGCGCACGCGCAAGAACGCGCAAGTGATTACGGCGCGAGCCGCTCGATCCGCCACATCCCGCCCGGCTCGCGGGCGTAACGGAAGCGGTCGTGGAGGCGGGCACGCTGTCCCTGCCAGAACTCGATCGTCGCCGGCCGCAAAAGGAAGCCGCCCCAGTGGTCAGGGCGAGGGATGTCCTCCTCCCCCTCCCACCGAACCTCGGCCTCGCGCAGGCTCGCTTCGAGGGCATCGCGATCGGGCAGTGCCTGGCTCTGCGGCGAGGCCCAGGCGCCGAGCCGGCTCTCGCGCAGTCTGGTTGCGAAGTACGCGTCGGACTCTGTCGCGGGCAGCTGCTCGAGCTGGCCGCGGACCCGCACCTGGCGATCCTGCTCGCGCCAGTAGATCACCAGCGCCGCCCGCGGGTCGGCGGCGATCTGCGCTCCCTTGGCACTTTCGAAGTTGGTGAAGAAACGGAAGCCGTCGGGCCCGTGGCCCTTGAGCAGGACCATCCGCGCGTCGGGGGCCCCGTCCGCTCCGACAGTCGCCAGGCTCATCGCTTCCGGCAACGGCACCTCCTGCTCGGCGAGCTCGTACCAGCGGCCGAACTGCTCGATTGGGTCGGCCGCCAGCTCGGCGCGGCGCAGCAGCGGTTGCGGATGGCGGCCCGGCTCTCGCGTCACAGGGGGAGAGCCTATGGAGCCACGGCGACGCCGGGCGCTCGCCCGGCGTCGCCGTGGCCGAGAATTCAGCCGGTAACTCCTTTGACCACCGGGTAGTAGCCACTAGCGTGACCGGTCACCTTCGGGTGGTAGCTTTCGCTCGTCGGGTTGGAGAGGCCGTTGATCCACTCTTTCGAGGAGCCACCGCCACCGTCGCAGACGGCGTGGCCGATGAACGAGGGGATGACGTCGCGGAAGACGAAGTTCGCCCCCGCCCGCGTCGCCGCCGCGCTGATCTGGGTCTTCATCTGGTCGGCCGTTTCGTTTAGCCGCGTCTCCTCGCTCGGGCTGAAGAAGGTGAGCGCGTTGCAGTCTTCACCGTTGAACAGCCGCGGGTAGTCGAGCACGACCACTTTCGCGCTCGGGGCGCGCGTCTTGATCGCGTTGTTGACCGAGTCGAGCCGGCCCGGCAGGGTGTTTTTGATGAACGCCTGCGCGGTGTTGATCGCGCCGTTGCAATCAGATGCCCACGAAGGCAAGGCGCATTCGGTGATCACGCTGGAGAAGCCGGCGTCGTTGCCACCAATCGTGTAAGTCACCCAGTTGGTGTCAGCGGTGACGCTTGAGACCTGCGAGCTAATCAGGCTGCTCGTCGTCGCCCCGGAGCAGGTGGCGTTGACGAAGGTCCATTCAGGGTGTGCGTTGTGCAACAGGTAGGGGTACGCAGAAACAGACCGCTTGCAACTTTCTTCGTAGAACGTCCGAGTTCCAACTCCCGACGAGTACGAATCACCTAGCGCGACGTACTTCGTCGCCCAGGCGGGCGCGGCGAAGGCGGCGAATGCGGCCACCACGCAGAGGACTACAGCAATACGACTCCACTTCATTTGAATCTCCTCCCAAAAGTGACCGGGTGCCCCCACCTGGTCTTTGCTCAGAGACTCTAAAGTATAAATGGGCCTCTGGCGACCGCCCTTGGCCGGATGGCCAGAGATCGGGATCCAGCGTCTTCTATGGTCACCTATAGATGACCGACTACGCCAAGATCAACTTCGACGAGATCGACCCCTCCCCGAATGCCGATGGCTTCGAAGGGCGCTTCGGGCGCAAGCACCTCGGCTCCCGTGATCTCGGTGTTAGCCGCTGGCGCTACGGGCCCGGCGTACGCTCGCCGAAGGCTCACCATCACCGTGAGCAGGAGGAGGTCTACGTGGTCCTCTCCGGGTCCGGTCGCGCGCTGCTTGGGGACGAGACGGTCGAGCTTCGCGAGGGCGACGCGCTGCGGGTGGCTCCCGCCGTGACCCGCGCCTTCGAGGCCGGCGACGAGGGCTTGGAGCTGCTCGCGATCGGAGGGCCGAAGCCCGAGGGCGGCGACGGTGAAGTCGTCGAGGCGGTCTGGCCTGAGTAAGAGATGAGCTACCTCGCGGACCCCAACCGCTACGAGGGCACGATGCGCTACCGGCGGACCGGCCGCTCCGGCCTCGACCTGCCGCTGCTCTCGCTCGGCTACTGGCACAACTTCGGCGATGACCGCGACTTCGACGTCCAGCGAGCGATCGCTCGCCGCGCCTTCGACCTCGGCATCACCCACCACGACCTCGCCAACAACTACGGCCCGCCCTACGGCTCGGCGGAGATCAACTTCGGCCGCCTGATGAAGGAGGACTTCCGCCCCTACCGCGACGAGCTGGTGATCTCGACCAAGGCAGGCTGGGATATGTGGCCGGGCCCTTACGGTCAGGGCGGCGGCTCGCGCAAGTACCTGCTCGCCTCCCTCGATCAGTCCCTGGCGCGGATGGGCCTCGATTACGTCGACATCTTCTACTCCCACCGGCTCGACAGCTCGACGCCGCTGGAGGAGACGATGGGGGCGCTCGACGCCGCCGTACGCCAAGGCAAGGCCCTCTACGTCGGCGTCTCCTCCTACGACGCCGACCGCACCCGCGAGGCAGCGACGATTCTCCGTCGCCTCGGCACGCCGCTGCTGATCCACCAGCCCTCCTACTCGATGCTGAACCGTTGGATCGAGACAGAGGGCCTGCTCGAGGCGACCGCCGAACTCGGCGTCGGCGTGATCGGCTTCACCGCCCTCGCCCAAGGGCTGCTCAGCAACCGCTACCTCGACGGCGTGCCGGAGGGCTCGCGGGCGGCGAAAGGCGAAACTTTCGAGCGCGAGTGGCTGAACGAGGAGACGCTGGAGGGCCTCCGTGCCCTGGACGAGATCGCCGGTCGCCGCGGCCAGACCATCGCCCAGCTGGCCCTCGCCTGGGCGCTGCGCGACGAGCGGGTGACCTCCCTGGTGATCGGCGCCTCCTCGGTCGAGCAGCTGGACCAGAACATCGCCACCCTCGACAACCTCGAGCTCTCCGCCGAGGAGCTGGCCGAGATCGACCGCTTCACCGTCAGCGGCGGCGGCGAAGTCGACCTCTGGGCGAGCGCCCGCAAAGGCGAGGCCTAGGGTTTCCCCTACGGTCAGGTTCGCTGTCACACTCGCCGGCGGAAACCAAAAAGGCGGCAAGGGGGAGACAGATGGACGATCAGCAGGAGCAGCAACCGACGGTCGACCTTTCGGCAGCGGGCCTGGAGCTGCCCGCCGAGTTCGACGCCTCGCTCGACGAGAGCGCCATGCGCGTCGACCGGATGCTCGACTCCCGCCGCATCGGCGCCGGCGAGCTCGACCAGGAGGCGCAATCCGTCTTCACCTCGCACCGCGACGCAGTGCGAGAACACCTCGACTCCCAAAGAATGCTCATCCCCATCGAGCTGGTGCTCTGGCCGAACTCCTGGTACATCCCTGCCGCCGCGGACTACAAAACGTACTGGCCGTACTTCGAACCGCCACCCGGCCGGCGCTACGGATATGAGTGGAAGACCAGCGAACCGAACCAGGCATCGGCGGCGACCGGCGACCTGTTCGCGTTCGGCCAGCTTTGGCCACGCGACCGGCTGGTGTCGTCATCAGCCGGCGTCGGGGTGCTCTACTCGCCGTCGTTCTCATACGGGCAGATCAGCGTGCGCCCCAGGGTCGCCTGCACGAGCCAAACCCGCTGGTGGCAGGAGCTGGATCAGCTGGTCGCGGGCACGACCCACACCTGGACCCAGATCCTGGTGGCGATGTGGCAGGAAATCCCCACCGGCTGGGACCTGATCGATTCGCATAACTATCTCGTCCAGGACGGTTACGTGCAGTCGGGCAGCGGGCACAGCGCGGTCACGACCGCGACCCAGCGATTCAAAGACGATCAGCTCGCCACCAATTTCGTCGTCCAGTCGGGGCGTAACTACCTGCTCGGCGTGCTCGCCCGGGTCAACATCAGGTCGACGCTGACCAACAGCAGCGGCGGCCTCCTCCCCGATGTCACGACCAGCGAAAAGTTCAAAATCTGGGGATCGCTCGTCAGCAACGTCTCGCTTATCGAAGTGCAAGAGGGGCCCATTTACATCGCCTAGCGCGGCCCGCGGTGCTTGCAACCTGGCCAGCAGCAAGGCCGGCGCTGGCCTTCCTCCAGCTCTTCCCGGGTGCGGCGGATGCGGCGCTCCCGGGTGGTCTGCTGCTTGGCGTCCTCGACCCAGCAGATGAACTCGTTGCGGGCAAGCGGCGTGATGTCCTTCCAGGCATCCAGAGCCACGGCGTTGGCCGTCAGCGCCTGCCGGAGGTCCGCGGGCAGCTCGTGCACGACCCCGCCGGGCACTCTCTGGCCGTTGCCGCTCACGAGCCCATCATCGCCTACGCGGGCGGCTGATCGACGCGCACCAGGTTGCCGGACGGGTCACGCACGGCAAAGTCCCGCGTGCCCCACGGCTGCTCCTGCGGCTCTTCCACGATCTCGACCCCAGCCGCAAGCAGCTTCGCGAAGGTGCCGTCGAGGTCATCGCTGTGAAAGTGGACGCCGTTCATCGCGCCCTTGGCGAGCAGCGCCGCGACCGCCTCGCCGTCGTTTGGGCCGCCGTTCACGTAGTTGGTGAGGACGATCGCCACGTCGGGCTGGGTGGCGCCGCCGACGGTGATCCAGCGGAAGTCGCCTTTGCCGACGTCGTTGCGGACCTCGAGGCCGAGCTGGTCGCGGTAGAAGGCCAAGGCGCTGTCGGGGTCATGGACTTGGATGAAGCAGGTGGAGAGAGTGAGGTTCATGCCGCCAAGGCTAGGGCGCCAGCGCTGCCTTCGTTTCTCCATTCCTGCTCGACTCGCGGGTCGGGCGGGTGATGTCCTTGGCGACGCAGCTCGGCAGCGCCGCGAGCCGACCGTGGTCGCGGGCCCGGTAGGTCGTCGGCGTCTCGCCGACCAGCTCGGTAAAGCGGGCGCTGAACGAGCCGAGCGAGGTGCACCCGACCTCCATGCAGACCTCGGTGATCGACAGGTCTCCGCGCCGCAGCAGCGCCTTCGCCTTCTCGATCCGGCGCGTCATCAGGTAGCTGTACGGCGTCTCCCCGTAGGCGGCACGGAAGCGACGCGAGAAGTGCGCCGTCGACATCAACGCAGCCCGGGCGATCGCGTCGACGTCGAGCGGTCGCGCGTACTCGCGATCGATCAGATCGCGGGCGCGGCGCAGATGCGTGAGGTTCTCAAGATCTTCCGGCGTCACCCTGCGAGGGTAGCGACGGGCTCTGCTCGCGCAGCGGATTGGCAAGCAGGAGATCCGGGAATCCAAGCCCGTCGAAGAGCTCCGAGCGCGACCGGGGCCTGATCTCGGCCTGCCGGGTCGCCATCGCCACGAGCTGCTCGGCGAAGCCCTCGCGAGGCCACTGGCCGTCCACCTCGCGCAGCGAGCTCGGCGGCAGCTTGTGGAGGCGACGCCCGATCGTGTCGAGAGAGACCCCCTTGCTCAGCAGGCTTGCCTCGATGCCCAGGCGCGGCGGGAGGGTGACGTTCAGGTGCAAGGTGATCGCCTCCGCCACCCGCACCGCCCGGTCCTCGCCGCCACCCCAGCCGCAGATCCGCTCGCGTGCCGCGCGTGCCCCCTCGACCGCGAAGCACTGCGCGTTCGGATCGACTCCGTCATGGGCCGGAGTCAGCCCGAGGTCGTGCAGGACGCAGGCCAGGTAGAGCAGCTCCGGATCGTGCCGGGTCTTCGCGCCGGCGGCGAACATCGCCGCGAACGCCCAGGTCCGCAGGCAATGCCCGTAGAGCTCCGGCGTCGACAGCTCCCGCACGCACTCCTCCGCCGCGCGCGCGAGGGCGCTGTCGGGTGGATCAGGCAGCTCGATCGAGAGGCCGGCAGGCGCGGTCCGGCGGGCCGCGATCAGCGCGCCGAGGCGGGCGAGGACAGCCTGGCGCAGCAGCTCGATCCGGTCGCGCCGCCGCAGCCGTCCGTCGGTCGCCTCCGCCCAGGCCCAGGTTCCGACCTTCATGCAAGCACCCGATCAAAAGCCATTTCCGCGCGTTCAAGGGCCTGCTCGTCGCCGAGCAGCTGGTGCTGCCAGTTGGTGGCCAGCCCGATCGCGTTCAGCTCAAAGGCGAGTTGCGCCGGGTCCAGTCCCTCCGGCAGCGTCGCCTGACGAGCAAGCTCGGTCAGCAAGGCGAGCCACTGTTTCATCACCTCGATCACGCGATCTCGGACCGGGCCCGGCCGGCCGTCGAACTCAAGCGAGGCGGCCTGGAAGAAGCAGCCCCCGGGGAAGACGTCACGGCGGAAGTAGTCGATCCAGGCAGCGAGCGTCGCGCGCAATCGGGGCAAGCCCTCGGCAGTCCCCTGCCCGGAGCCGAGCACCTCCTCGATGAAGATCTCCCGCGCCGCCTCGATCGTGGCGAGCTGCAGCGCCTGCTTGCTGCCGAAATGCGCGAACAGCCCGCTCCTGCTGACGCCCGTCGCCGTCGCAAGGCGCCCAATCGTCAGCGCTTCCAGACCCTCGCTCGAGCCGAGATCGACGGCACTGGCGAGGATTTCGCGATGCGTGCGCTTTCCGCGCAGCAGACGCCCATCTCCGCCCTCCGCTGCCGTCGAGCCATTCATCCCGAAACTTATAGCACAGTTGTACTATTTGCTTGCCGCAAGCAGTTTCACCGGATCTTCAGGCGCCGCACGCCGGCCTCGGCGGCCGGCGCGGCGTAGGCGGCGGCGAGCGTCGCAGCCGTCTCGTGGGCGTTGAGCCCGCTCGGATTGGGGACCACCCAGAGTGCCGCCCCGGACCAGCGGCTCGCGGTTTCGAGCGTCTCCGGCTGCCGGCCCAACGCCGCGCCGCGCTCGCCGAACGCGTCGCGGTAAGCGGTGATCCCGGCGATCGCGACGACCGTGGGCCGATGATCGGCGACGAACCGCAGCAACCGCTCGCCGCCCTCGCGCAGCTCCTCGGGCGAGAGCTCGGAGGCGCGCGCGGTGGCGCGCCGCACGAGGTTGGTGATCCCGACCCCGCGGGCGACGAGATGGGCGCGATCGGCAGCGGTCATCCCGGCGACCCGATCGACCTCGTAGTCGGTGATCCCGGCCGTGGCCAGCGCCGGATAGAAGCGGTTGGTGGGATGCGCAAAGTGCGTTCGGACCGCGGCAGTCCACAGCCCCGGGTTGATGCCGACGAACAGGAGCCTCAGCCCCGGCCCGACGAGATCGTCGACCTCGCGGCCACGGAAGGCCTCCAGCTCCGCACGTGCGAACCGCATACCCGCGCGCCCGCTACTGGGTTTCGGTGTCCTTGCCGGGGCCGCCGACCAGCTTGTCGCTCCCGCCGCCGCCCTTCAAGGTGTCGCGGCCGGGCCCGCCAAGCAGCTTGTCCGCCGCAGCACCGCCGCGGAGAAAGTCGTCCCCGCGCCCGCCGTCGATCTTGTCGCTGTCCGCACCGCCACTGAGGCGGTCGTTGAGGTTGCCGCCGGTGATGGAGTCGAAGCCGAGCCCACCCTCGAAAACGTTGACGTGGCCTGGAGCCCCGATGAACTTGTCGTCGGAGTATTCGGTCGGGTCGCTGACCGTGGAGATGGCGTGGATTTCGATCGGCCCCTGGCCGCCACCAAGGTTGTCGGGCAGCTGCGAGAAGTCGTAGAGGGTGGACACCGACGAAGAAGCCTCGATTCGCCTCAGGTCGCGGCAGTAGACAGGACCGTTGTCGACGAAAGCGCCGCTGACGGTGATCTCACCGTCGCTCGCGCAACGGGGGACGATTTTTCCCTCGCCGCCGTCGATCGTGAGCACACCGTTGCTGAAGCTGCCAAAGGCATCCGCCCTCGCCGGCATCAGCATCGCAATTGCCAGTACGAGCGTCGCGCCGACCAGCGGCCAGCCAAACGATCCACCGAACCGAAGCCGAAACCGAAGCACTGCGATCGCTGCCACACCCCTTTCCACCACCAATTTATAGCGCAGAAGGGGCTTGAAACAAGCCCCGGGTCATGCCCCATAATCGCCGGCCGCAAGCGAGAAACAGCGGAGATGGGGGTAACGAGATGAGCATGACCGAGCATGCGGTGGTGATCGCCGGAGGAGGTCCAGCGGGGATGATGCTGGCGGCCGAGCTAGCCTTGGCAAGAGTCGACGTCGCAGTCGTCGAGCGGCGTCCCGATCACGTGCTCGTCGGCTCCCGGGCCGGCGGTTTTCACTCGCGCACGATCGAGGTGCTGGATCAGCGGGGAGTCGCCGATCGGTTCCTGGCGGAGGGGCAGGTGGCTCAAGCCGCGATGCTCGCGACGACCGTCTTGGACATGAGCGACTTCCCGACGCGCCATCCGTATTCGCTCGGGATCTGGCAGAACCAGATCGAGCGGATCATGGCTGCCTGGATCGCCGAGCTGCCGGTGCAGATCTATTACGGATGCGAGGTAACGGGCTTCGCGCAAGACGACATCGGCGTCGACGTCGAGCTGTCCGACGAGCGGTCGCTGCGGGCGGGGTATCTCGTCGGCTGCGATGGAGGCCGCAGCATCGTCCGCAAAGCGGCCGGCATCGAGTTCCCCGGATGGGATCCGACTCGGAGCAACCTGATCGCCGAAGTCGAGACGACCGAGGAGCCGCCGCAGGGGACTCGCCACGACGCCACGGGCATCCACGGTCTGCAGCGGTTGGAGGACGGGAAAACGGTGCGGGTCATCGTCACCGAGCGGCAGCTCGGGCCCGGCAGCGAGCCCACCCTGCGCGATCTCAGTGAGGCCCTGATCACCGTGTACGGCACCGACTTCGGTGTCCACAACCCCACCTGGATCTCCAGGTTCACCGACATGACCCGTCAGGCGGCGGCCTACCGAGCGGGACGAGCCCTGCTCGCCGGCGACTCGGCGCACGTGCACTACCCGGCGGGTGGACAGGGCCTCAGCCTCGGTCTGCAGGATGCCGTGAATCTGGGATGGAAGCTGGCTCAGGTGGTCAACGAGACCTCCCCGGAGAGCCTCCTCGATACCTATCAGGACGAGCGCCACCCGGTGGCTGCCCGCGCGCTCCAGCACACGCTGGTCCAAGCCGCGCTCCAGCGCCGGGACGAGCGCATGACGGCCCTGGTCGACCTGGTCTCGGAGCTGGCGAGCATGGACGAGCCCCGCAAACGAGTCGCCGGGGTTATCTCCGGGCTGGACATCCATTACGACCTCGGCGAGGGCCATCCACTGCTCGGACGGCGGATGCCCGATCTGGACCTCGTGACCGCCGATGGCCCGCTCCGAGTCTTCGAGCTGCTGCACGCCGCCAAGCCGGTGCTGCTGAACTTCGATCAGCCCGGCGCCGCCGACATCGCTCCATGGGCCGACCGGGTCCAGCTGATCGACGCGAGCTACGGCGGAGAGTGGGAGCTCCCGGTGCTCGGCCCGGTCACCGCTCCCGCCGCCGTGTTGGTTCGCCCCGACGGGTATGTGGCCTGGGCCGGGGATCCAGGCGACCCAAGCCTGCCCAACGCCCTCACCACCTGGTTCGGACCACCCTCTGCGGGGTAGCGGGCACGTGACCGAAGGAGGATCGAGATGGGAAAGCTGATCGCGACGACCCAGGCCACCGTCGACGGCGTCATCGACCCGGTCGGCGAGTGGGTGCAGCCGGACGGAGATCACGGCGACTACTCGTTCGAGCGTCAGGCGAGATCCAGCGGGCTGGTGCTGGGCCGCAAGACCTACGAGGGGCTGGCGGGATATTGGCCAAGCCGATCGGGCAAGTGGGCAGACATGGTCAACGAGCTGCCGAAGTACGTCGGGTCGAAATCCTTGTCCGGCGATCTCGAGTGGAACGCGACCCTGCTCGAGGCGGATCTCGGGAACTCGATCCCGAGGTTGAAGGACGAGATCGACGGCGACCTGTTCATGCACGGGAGCGGCGAGTTCGCGTACGCCCTCGCCGAGCAGGGCCTGATCGACGAGTTCGAGGTCTACCTCAACCCGCTCGTCTGGGGCGGGGGGAACGTCCACGTGCTCGGCGACAGGGGGACCGTCCGGATGGCGCTCGACGACGTCAAGCGGTTCGACTCCGGAGTGGTCCTCCTCACCTACCTACCGGCCTGAGCTCCCCTTGCCGCGGCGGGCCTCGACCTCAGCGTGGGCCCGCTCGACAACGGCGCGAGCGCCTTTCTGGGCGGTGTCGGCGACTGCTTTTGCCGCGTCGCCGAGGGCGCCTCCCGCCGTTTTGGCCGAGTCCTTGAGATCCTTGGTCGTCTTCTCGGCGGATCGTTTGGCTTCGTTCTCGCGACGCGTTGCGGCCGCTTTCTTGGCAGCTGCGCTGCGCTTGGCTTTGGTCTGTTTCGCCATTGCGTCAGGCCCCCTAGTTCCCCGGCTCGATCGCTCTCACCGGAACGTCCTCGTCGGAATAGGAGACGATCTGAGTCGCATTGATCCAGATGTATTTGTCCTCGCCCGCCCGCTTCAGCTTCACGATTGGCACCTCGCGACCGGCGACGTGCGTGATCTCCTCTTCGAGTTTTGCGCCGCTGATCTCGATCTCGATCTTCTTCCTGTCCATAGTGCGAATGACTGCCATCGCTCACCCTCCATCGCGCTTTCCTCCAGCTGATGCTTCTTTTTCGGCAGCCGGCAGATACCCAGTTCGACCCCCCAGTAACCGCGGGTTGCTGGCGGCGCAGCTCGTTTCTACGCCAGTTGCCCGGGTAGAAACCTGGAAGAGATAGCCAGCCACAAGCAAGGCATCGATCGGAAGGAGAGTTCATATGGCGGAGCCATTACAAGGGAAACGAATCGCCTTTCTTGTCGCCAACGAGGGGGTCGAGGAAGTCGAGTTGACCGAGCCGATGAAGGCAGTCAAAGAGGCGGGAGCGGAAGTCGATCTGTTGGCTCCGGAAGGCGGCGAGATACAGGCCTTCAACCACCTCGACAAGAGTCAGGTCTTCACCGCCGACAAGGCGGTCAAAGACGTCAGCGCCGGCGACTACGACGGGCTCGTCCTCCCGGGCGGTGTCGCCAACCCCGACAACCTGCGTACCGAGGAGAGCGCGATCAACTTCGTGCGCTCCTTCTTCGCTGAAGGCACCCCGGTCGGAGCAATCTGCCACGCACCCTGGACCCTGATCGAGGCCGGCGTCATCGAGGGCCGCACGCTGACCTCCTGGCCGAGCCTTGAGACCGATCTGCGGAATGCCGGCGCGGACTGGGTCGACGAGGAAGTCCACGTCGACCAAGGCCTGGTCACCAGCCGCAAACCAGACGACATCCCGGCCTTCAGCGCGAAGGTGATCGAGGAGTTCGTAGAGGGGAGGCACTGATGCCACCGCGCGGAGTGAGAAAAGGCAGCAAGCGCGAGCGCCAGTACAAACACATCAAATCCAGCGAGAAGAAAGCCGGCCGCTCGACTAAGCGGGCGGAGGAGATCGCTGCCCGCGCCGTCAACAAGGAAAAAGCGCGCTCGGGCGAATCGAAAACCTCCTCCCGCAGCTCGACCGGTGGCCGCTCGGCCTCCAGTCGCGGCGGCAAGCAGTCAGGCAAAGGGCCGGGGGGCCGAACCCGCGATCAGCTCTACAACGACGCCAAGAAGCTCGGCATCGAGGGCCGCTCGAAGATGAGCAAGTCTGAGCTCCAGCACGCGGTCGCTGGTGCCAGTTAAGGGGCGACTACGAGATCAGGGCTCGGACTTCGCGGTCGATCTTGGTTCGGGCCCTGGCGCTCATACGACCGTTGGCTGAAGCCTTCGGGCTGATCGTCTCGCCGTCGCGGAAACGCTCGATCACACGCGGGTCGACGTAGGAGCGGCGGCAGACGGCGGGCGTGTTGCCCAGCGCCTCGGCGACCCGCTCGATCGCCGCCTTCACCGAGCGCTTGGCCGCCGCTGCGGAGTCCGGCTCTGGCTCGCCGGCAAGCTCGACCGCAGCGAGCACGGTTCCGTGCCAGGTGCGGAAGTCCTTGGCCGAGTACTCCTCGCCGCTGTTTTCCTGGATGTAGGCGTTGACGTCGTCCGAGCGGACGTCGCGCCACTCGCGGCCGTCGCGCCAGGCGAGGAGGTCCTCCGGGCCACTGCGGCGCCGGCGCATCGTCTTGATCGCCCGCACCGCCGCCGGGTCGCGGATCGACTGCACCCGTCGCTGCCCGCTCTTCGCCGGAAAGTCGAAGACGACCTCGCCCTTGCTGACCGAGACGTGCTCACGGCGGATGGTGGCGAGGCCGAAGCTCTCGTTCTCCTCCGCGTAGACCTCGCCGCCGACCCGGAAGAAGCCGAGATCGAGCAGACGCACCGCGCAGGCAAACGCTCGCTCGCGCGGCATCCCTTGGCGGCGCAGGTCGGCGGTGACGGCTCGGCGCAGACGCGGCAGGGCGGCGGCGAACTCGCGCACCGTCTCGAACTTGCGCTCAGCCCGCCGCTGCTGCCAACGCTCGTGGTAGAGGTACTGCTTACGCCCCGCTTCGTCGATTCCGGTCGCCTGCAGGTGGCCGAGAGGGTCGGGGCAGATCCAGACTTCCTCCCAGGCGGGTGGGATCGCCAGCTCCCGGATCCGGGCCAGCGTCTCCTCGTCGGCGACCCGCTTGCCGTCGGCGTCGCGATAGCCGAAACCCTTGCCGGCGCGGCGCCGGCCGATCCCCTCGCCGCGGCAATCCGAGCGGCGCAGCCGACCGCGCGGCGCCGCCTTCGCACTAGCCACCGGCCTTCGCCGCCTTCACGTCCCAGGTCGAGTCGCCGATCATCACCGCTTTCCCGTCGCTATCCGCCTTCTCCGTCGATGTCGAGGACGGTGGTGAGCGAGTGTCGGCCCAGGCTGGCGATGGGGGGATCTACCCTCGGACCACACGGCTGTAAACGGTTGACTCGTTTTCGATCTGAGCCGCACGGGGTACCGGTAGCCAAGAGCGAGACGGCAGGAGCAACTGAACTTGAATTCACCACAGGGCCTTTCGATGCAACTCCCCGCAACCCCAGAGGCAATCCCCGAAGTGCGCCAAGCAGTCGAAGCGCGGGCGCTGGAGTTCGGCATCTCCGAGAAAAGCCTCTACGACCTGAAGACGGTGGTCTCGGAGGCATGTACGAACGTCGTCCGCTACGCCTACGACGAGGAACCCGGCCCCCTGGAGGTCGAGCTGAACTCGGACGAGCAGGGTCTCAGGGTGCTCGTTCGTGATCGAGGCTGCGGTATTGCGCCCAAGGTCGAATCCGACTTGCCGAGTCTCCACATGGGCTTGCCATTGATCGGGGCGCTCTCGAGTCGTTTCGTGCTCTCCAGCGAACGCGGGGTCGGAACCGAGCTTGAAATCCACGTGCCCATGGAGTCCAGTCCGGTGGCGGCCGGCGTCATCAAGGCGTAGAATTTCGACGATGCTTGGGACCTGCCGACGACTCCTCGCGGCACAATGAAGCCGCTCGCGATCACCAGCCGAGAGGACGGTTTGGGTGTGCGGGAGATCGAGATCAGCGGCGAGGTCGACCTCGCGGTCGCCGACCAGATGCAGGCTGCCCTCGACGACGCGATCGACGACGGAGTGGAGCTGCTCGTCGTCCTCCGCGAGTGCGAGTTCATCGACTCGACCGGAATCGCGCTGCTCGTCCGCGCCCGCCAGAAATTGGCAGACAGGAACGGGCGACTTCTCCTCTGCGAACCGGTCGGCCAGGTCCGCGAGGTCCTGACGATCAGCGGCTTGCTGGAGCCGAGCTTCGTCGTCGACAGCCTCGAAGAGGCTCGCTCGAGCTCGAACCCGCGCTAATCGCGCGCGGGTTCAGCCATAGGATTGCGCCGTGCCGTTCACGCTCAAGAACCTGAAGCAGGATGCGGAGGACGTCGGGTCCAACTTCGACGGGGCGCCAGACCTGGAGTTCCGCTTGGCGACCGAGGTGCTCAAGCTCGAGAAGTCAGGCCTGGGCTACCAACGCGTCCCGCCCGGCTATCGCTTTCCGTACGGCCACACGCACAAGACGCAGGAGGAGGTGTACGTGGTCCTGCGCGGGAGCGGGCGGATGAAGCTCGACGACGAGATCGTCGAGCTCGAGGAATGGGACGCGGTGCGCGTCTCGCCCGGTACGTGGCGAGGCTACGAGGCCGGGCCGGAGGGCCTCGAGATCCTCGTCATCGGCGCGCCCAACCTCGGCGAGTGTCCGCGCGAAGACGTCGAGGGCCAGCGCGACTGGTGGATTGACTAGCGCCGAACAGGACGACCAAGAAGTACCCACTTTGGTCGCCAACGCGAATGCCGAGCCGCGTTCAAGCACTGGTAATCGCGGCATCGGACGTCCTAGCGTCGTGGAAGGCAATGGCGATGATTCGATCCTCGGCCTCGATGTACATATAGACGACGATCAGCCAGCCCCATGGACCGATCAGGGCTCGACAATCCCGCCAAGCACCGGAGAGCTGTTTGCCGGCCCGCGGAAACTCTTCCAAGGTGAGCAACGAGCGCGAGATGCGTTCCCGCGTATCAGCCGGAAGCTGGCGGGTCTGGATCAGTCGGCGGAGCTCATCACGTGCCTGGCGCGTGACCTCGATTGTCGACATCGCTTACAGCTCGGAGAGCGGCACGGTCTCGCCCCGACGAGCCTGCTCGATCGACTCCTGCGCCCGCTCCCAGGCGCCGGGAATCCCGTCGAGGATTTCAGTGATCCGCGAAGCATCCGGATCGGCTTCGTCGAGCGCACTAGAAAGGAGCGAGCGAGCCAACGTCCCCTCCTGAACATGCGTGCGCTCCGCCAGGCTCGTCAGCTTCCGCGCATAGTCCGGCTCAAGAGTGACATTGATCCGCCGGTTCCGCTCAGCCATGGCCCTAGGGTACACGCAAGGGCACACGACGTACGCGAAGCCCGATCACGCTAGCTAGCCGCGCCCGAGACCGCGAGGCTTGGGTGCGTCAGCCGCCGAACTTAGGATCCGACTCCAGATCAAAGTCGGGTCCCAGACAAGGCTAAGGCCCCATTTCCGGGGCCTTAGCCTATGGCGGGGGGAAGGATTCTCGAAGCAGGCCATTTTCTCGAGCGCTCACCCGCTGGCGCCCACAAGGAGCCCGTCGATCTGGCCGAGCGCTTCGGTCATGCCCTCCTCCATCTGCATCTCGATCGCCCGCTCCAACGCCTCGCGATCGGGGAAGCGAGACTCGATTGACATCGTCGTGGTGCCGTCGACCTCGGCGATCGTCACAGTCATCTCCGCCGGACCGCCGTCGTTCGGCGTTCCCTCGTCGTCGGTGTCGTCGTCGGCGAAGCGCAGCTGGTTGGGTGGCTCGACGTCCTCTACCCGCCAGCGGCCGTGGAACTTCTCGCCATCTGGCCCGGTCATGAAGTAGGTGGTGCGCCCGCCGGGCGAGAGGTCGTGGTCGACGAAGGTCGCCGGATGGGACGGCGGCCCCCACCAGCGCTCCAGCTGCCGCGGGTCCGACCACAGCTCCCAGACGCGGTCGGCGCTGGCGTCGAGCTCGGCGGTGATCGTCATGGTCAGGGCGTCGAGGTCTCTATTCACTGCGGTGACGGGCATCAGTTGTCTCCTTTGTCGGTTTCGAGGATCTGGTCCATCCGCTCGACCCGGTCGCGCCAGACCGCCTCCAGGCGGTCGAGCGCAGCGTGGGCGCGCGCGAGGGCGTCGGTCTCGGCGCGGACGATCGACTCGCGACCGACCCGGCGCTTGCTCACCAGTTCGGCCCGCTCCAGCACGGCGACGTGCTTCTGCACCGCCGCCACGCTGATCGGGTACTCGCGGGCCAGGGCCGAGACCGAGAACCGGCCTTCATGGGCGCGGCGAAAGAGGTCGCGGCGGGTCGGATCGGCCAGCGCCCCAAACAGTAGGTCGGCGGCTTTCTCGTCGTCGCGGCTGGAGGTCTTACTTACAACCATCTGGTTGTAAGTTAGCAGCAACGGCGCGAAAGGCGGTGAACGTCAGACGGACGCAGGATCGGGCCAACGTTGGCCCGATCGGGGACAGCCGGCGCTCATATGCTCGGCTAGTGAGAATTTGGTCGATGCACACGGCAGCGGCCTTCGCCGCGTCACTCCTCTGCCTCGCCCTGATGGCACCAGGCGGCGCAGCGGGTGCCCAGGGGACCGTCACCGGCCCGCTCCCGCCCGACACCACCATCACCTTCGGTCCCGAAGGTTGGACCAACCTAACGAGGCCGGTATTCGGGTACCAATCCGACAACCCTGAGGCATGGTTCGAATGCAGGCTCGACTCCGGACCCTTCGAACCCTGCGGCCCGGCGACCTACGAAGTCCTCGAAGGACACCGCGGGGCGAAGCTCTCCGAGGGCAACCACACGATCGAAGTCCGCGCGGTGGGTCCGGACGGCGAGGCCGATCCGACCCCGGCCCAGGCGGTGATCACGGTCGACACCCACCCGCCCACCGCCACGATCATCTCCGGACCGACAGGTTTCACCCACCGGCAGAGGCCCACGTTCACGCTGCAGGTCGCCGGAGCGGACAGCTTCCGATGCAGCGTCATCGGCAAAAACGTCAGGGTCACCGTTCCTTCCTGCGATGGGCCGGCGTCCTTCACGCCGCCGCGTCCGCTGCCCGAAGGAACCTACGAACTTGTGGTGGTCGCTCGCGATCTCGCTGCTAATGAAACCGAGGACCGCGTCGAATTCAGCGTCCGCACCAAGCCCGGCCCGCCCCCACCTCCACCGGATCCCTATCGCGGCTCGATCCTCTACACCGGCCGTGGCAAGGGGGTCAAGAAAGTCGAGTTCCGACTCAAGGGACACAAGCTGATCGAGGCGAGCGTCTCCGTCAACCTGGTCTGTGTCGGAGGAGGTCGGCGCCATCGCTATCTCTATGTGAGTGACAGCGCTTCTCCGCGCCGGCCGATCGCCGTGGACAAGCGAGGTGGCTTCCGGGTAGATGTAAATGAGATATCGACCTGGGAAGACGAAACCGTAAGGCTGACCGGCCAGATCACGCCACGGAGGATCGCGGGCAGTATCGCGGTGAGTTGGACCCAACCCGCCAAGGTCGGTAACGAAACGTGTCATACCGGGCGGTTTCGACCCGGGACGATGGAGGAGCTGAGCTTTCGCGCCCGACGTCATCCTCCCCGGCAATAGCGGCTCGGGACCCGGATGCCCATTGGACCTCATGTTCCCCAAGGCCATTTTCGGGTGATTTTCGCGGTCCCCAGAGATGACGAAACCCGCTTAATAAGCGGGTTTCAGTCCTATGGGGGCAGTATTCGAACCTGCGACCTTCGGGTTATGAGTAGCAGAGAGTGCTACGGTCGTGCACATGGCGCGCGACGTTTCGATCCGGGAACTAAGGAATTCCACCTCAGCCGTTGTCTCCGAGCTGGAAGCGGGCGAACGACTGACGCTGACGGTCAACCGCCGTCCGGTCGCCGACATCCTTCCCCACGTCGAGGATCGCGATCCTTGGGTCCCCGCCAGCGAGCTACGCCGCATCGTGACCGAGGCGCCGGCTGACGCCGGCCTGCTGGACGACCTCGCTGACGTCCGCGGCGCCGAGCTCGACGATTGAGCCGAGCAATCGCCGACACCTCGATCTTCATCGCCCAAGAGACCGGTCGAGAGCTCGGCGAGCTTCCCGAGCAAATCGCAGTCTCAGTGATCACCGCCGCCGAGCTGGAGCTGGGCGTGTTGCGCGCCACCGACCCAGATGCCCGAGCCACTCGGCTCTCCACCCTCTCGCGCGTCCAGGCCACGTATCCCCTGCTTCCAATTGACGCAGAGACCGCGAGCTGCTTTGCGCGCATCGCGTCGGCCGAGCGGTCTCGCGGCCGACGCCTCCGCCGCCACGACACCTGGATCGCCGCGACCGCGCTGCGGCACGGCGCTGGAGTGGTGACCCAGGACGCTGATTTCTCCTCCTTCGAGGCAGTGGAAGTCATTCGAGTCTGAGGGACGAGAACCGCAAGGTGCCAGGCGCTAACGATCGGAGGACGAATCTGAGCGCTCCGTCATGCTGACGTAACCGGATCGGATGACGGAAGTCGAGGGCATGGGATACGCGTGGGCCGGTATCGCAGGGCGACCGCCCCCGACCGGAACTCATGGCGATCCACGAGCTCGAGCTGGATGCGCTCGCGCAGACCGGCGAGCAACGTCGGCCCGTGTCCGGCAAGGACCGGCTGCACAAGGAACTCGTACTCGTCGATCAGTCCCAGATCGGCCAACGCCAGGGGGAGCGTCACGCCACCCACGAACAGGCTCTCGCCTGGCTCCTGCTTGAGCTGCTGAACCGCTTGCCCCAAGTCGCCTCGCACCAGCTCGGCATTCCAATCGACCCCGCTCAGCGTGCTCGACACGACGTACTTCTTCGCCTGGTCGATGGTCTCGGCGAACGGGATCTCCCACTCATCCATCCGGTCAGGCCACGTGCCCGTGGCCGGCTGCCGCCACGCCGACTCCATCATCTCGTAGGTCACCCGGCCGAATAGCAGGGCATCTGCTCGTTCCATCTCCCCGGTCCAGTAGCGCATCGACTCCTCGTCCGGGGGGAGCCCTGCCTCATGATGGCAGCAGCCGTCGAGCGTGACGTTGATCGAGTATCGAAGTGGTCTCATCTCGTGCTCTCCCTTGATGCGCGACGCGCGTTTACCGGACCGTACTAACGTCGCCGGGCCACTTGGTTTTGGCGTTTCTCGCGGGCGAACGTAGGTGGACCGGAAGCCCTGCGCAAGGGCTGGAATCGACCTCTCTCAGACGTCATGTTGCCCCAGGTGTTGCCCCAGGGCGTTTTTTGGCCGATTTTGAGGTCTCCCAAGAACGCGAAAACCCGCTTGATAAGCGGGTTTCCGTCCTATAGCGGGGGAACGATTCGGTCCCAATAGCGACCTGATCGTACCCATCGAATGGGCCGCAGATTTGGCTCTGCCAGCAAGGCGGCGACGGCTGAGTTAGGCTCGCCTCCATGGGACTACTCAGACGAGTTCTCGGACTCAACAACAGCTCGACTCCAGTTGAGGGAGAGGACTACTGGGCGAAATATGACGGCACCCGAAAGCTCTCCGTTGTCGGCGAGTCCAACTACCAAGAGGCACTTATGCGAGTCAGCGGAGCGCCTGTCAACGGGGAGCATCGCCACGACTGCACGGCTCTCCTCATGCTGGAGCCTGACAATCCCCATGATCCGAAAGCCGTGATGGTGCAGGTCGATGGAGAGTGCGTCGGCTACCTGTCTCGACACAACGCGCGGCGATTTGGGCCAAAGGTTCAGAAGATGGTCGAGGCCGGAGAACCACCAATCTGCATGGCGTTCATCGGTCGAGGTCCAGACCATCCGAATCTCGGCATCTCCCTACGGATTCGATACGACGGCCCGCTATTGAGCTGACATTCGTCTTAAGAAGGCTCATCGTCGGGCAACGACTGAGCGCTGGCCCACTAAAGCAATTTCCTCGCCGCATCAAGAACGTCGACAAGGAATTCAGGTGGCTCGCCTGCCCGAGTTGCTGCCTCTCGATAGACGCGAGCCTTCTTGTCCCCCTTGATACCCAACTCATCCGCGACTCTTTTCCGCTCCTCCCCTAGCTGCGGCCATAGCTGCGCCAGATCAGACTCCATCGTGTCCTCGAAGTTGGCAGACGTGGTTCGTGCTGCTCGTTTAGGCCAATCTTCGGGTTGCTCGTCACAAAGCTCAAGCAAACGCCGATTTAGCTCCGCCTCTTGAGGGTTCTGATTCGCAGCATCAGCATCAAAGAGGGCAAAGTATGGAATCCGCAGTTGCTTGAGGATGCTAATCGCGATGCCGACAGAGGACTTTGACCCGCAAGGAGCAAGGCCTATCCCATCGCGGTCCAGTCCACCCTGTGGTGCCGCAACCCCCTCCAAAAGAGAGGCGTCCGTAGGTCCCTCGCATAGCAAGACGACCGAGGCAAAGATCGCCTCACGAAGGTTGGTCGCCAAGGCTGCCTCCACGCGATTCGCGATCTCGCCCGTGAAGCCAGCCGTGGCGATAGCCTCGGCTATGGCATCTGCGTCAGCCGCGACACAGCTAGTCCCCCCCGTGGCGTCCCGGCGACAAAGCCGCAAATCGCGAAAGAGAGCCGGCCGCGTGAAGTAGGGCGAATGGGTGCTGTAGGCCACCTGTATAGATCTCTCGGTTTCGTCCAGGGCTAGCTTCTCCAGCGACGCGGCAAGCGTTCGAGCCTGCAAGGGATGCTGGTATAGCTCCGGCTCCTCTATAGCCAAAACGAGCGCGCGGGTATCTGCCTCGGCTGCGGCGTCAGCCAAAGGCGCAGTCTCGGCAAGCTCATGCAGGAGTGCGATGACCAAGGCTCGCTGCAGCCCGTGGCCCTGCAGGTCCGGCTCAATCGGATGCCCCCCTCGATCGCTAACAAGGGCGCGAACCGAGATTTGCGGCGGACGTGGCGGTGCAACCTCGTCTTCAAGCTTGATGGCCGCCCCAGGGAAGTAAGTCTCCATACGTTTCGTGATTCCAGCGCCAATCGAGACCAGCACCTCTCCCCGCGCGTCTGCAACGACCGTCTCGATCTCGCCCTGCGCTTCCTCCTGCAACCGGGTAATAGCTCCGCGCACGTCTGCGTTGAGCTCCTCTACCGCCGAGAGGAGACGATCAAGCACCGAGCCGCGACCGCCGCCTAGGGCTTCTGGCGCACCAGCCGCGGCGCCCACGAGTACATAGTTAATCCGCGTAGCGAGCAGCGGAGTGCCGGTGAAACCACCAAGATGGCGGGCATCCTGGGGTCGAAGGTCGCAATCTCCTGGATGAGCGCGCTCCCACATTTCCATGTCGCGTTCGACCTGCTCGCGGTTACCTGCGGGCACAGGCAGGCCAAGCTCCTCACCACGCTGCTCATGCAGCTCTCGGTAGCGACGGCGCAGCTCCATGGCGCCATCTGCTTCGCGAACGTGCTCGAAGTCCGAAAAAACAAGCGCGTTACCCGACAACTTCTCTCCGTCGGCTTCACTCCACGTGCGGGTGAGAGTCGTGGTGTCGCCATCAACGTACCGACCAAGTGCAGTGCGATCCCCATCGCTGAGATCGGAAAAAGTAACCGCCACCGCGACACTGGCAACTGGCTCCTCAGCATCCGCAGGGCGATGCAAATCCCGCTCGGCTATGCCACCGCCGTGGAAGAACCAATCAAGCGCATTCAGAATCGTGGACTTCCCTACGCCCCCGCTACCGACAAATGCCGTCAGGCCCTCAAAAGAAACATTAATATCGGCAACGCAGCGATAGCCCTGGATGCGGGCGGACGAGATCCTCATTCTTGATGGGTGCTAGATCAGCTCTAGCTAAGCCCACCCCAGTCACGTGGATGGAACCATTCGTAGGGCGGGTCCCATGTCACAAACTCCGCAGGATCAAAAGACTCATCGGACTTGTCCATCGCGGCAATCTGCTCGGGCAGCAAACTAAGGGTGTGGCGGCCTCCTGGGCTATCACTGTCATAGTCCCAGAAGTGGTAGCGATCTGACTTGTTTTTAGCTCGTCGACTCGGGCCAAAATCCATTGGCGCGCAGGAGCGGACCAAACGCTGGCCCCCGTCCTCTTTACTGATGAAGGCCAAAACGACCTTCTGACGGTCTTCAATCCCAGAAATGAACACTTCGTGATCAGCATGCATCCGCGGCATACTAGATGAAGACCTGGAAAGTACCCAGCTACGGCCACAGACGCTTCAAGCTCTTTTCGTACACGCCGTAGATATATGGGCCAGGCTTACGAGCCTGACGGATGATTCGGTGGCGGTTTGAGACGAACCGCTCTGTCTGCTCTGCGCCGCGCATGTGGCGATTGGTTAGGCAGAAGACCCGGACGGCAGCCTCGGTCAAGGCATCGCGCTCAGCCGGTCGTCGTCGGATCGCGTCGTCCTTGGTGAGGACGATCCAGTCGTTTTCGCCAGCGTCCCGCAGCCAAACCTCGTCGGCAAGGAGCTGGGAGCGCTTCTCGCCATAGACCTCGGCCATTGAGTGAGCGGAGAGGCCGGCAGCGCGCAAGCCTTTCACGATGCTCTTGCCGAGACTGCGATCGACAAAGAACTCCGGGCTCTGCTCTTTGGGGCGGGGCATCGCCGCGAGCTATCTGACGCGGCGTCCCTGTCTCACGCGATCAGGCTGCCGTCCGGGTTGCAAGCCGGATCACGTCCTCGACCTCATCGGAGGGGACACTGAAGTCGGCTGCAATGTCCGCAACGGAGTCGCCAGCCTGGAAGCGGTCGACCAGATCCTCGACGCGAGCACCTCCATGGACCACCAAAGGCAGGCCAAACGCGACCTTGGGATCGACGACGACCTTGGCATTGCCGTAAGTGAGCAGCTGTACAGAGTCGGCCCAGCCGTCACCCCCGTACTCGATGCGCTTCAGATAGCCCTTGACGACTGCGGAGAACTGACGCTGCTGGGTGCGAACGATGACGAGATCTCTTAGCTCGCGCTCGCCGTGTTTTTCCGCATAATCGAAGAGCACCTCGGCTCCGTCGGTGTAGAGGCGCTTGGAGGCCAGGGCATGATCCACGCCGATCTCCTTTTCCAACACCTCGACCGCGGGGCGAATCCGTTGAAGCGGCACCCCGGCTAGTCTGAAGCTCGACAGCACGAAGGCCTCGGCGAAGCCGATGAATGGCACAGTCGCCTCACGACCCTGCGGCGGAAAGCAGGTGATCAGCGGATGCTTGGCATCCAGTGGCCGAGCCCAACGCTGGATATTCGACTTAGGCACGTCAAGGTAGCCAGCCGTCTCGCGCAGCGTGAAGATGGCGCGGGCGATCCTCGGATCATCTGCTCCTAGACGGGCTTTCTGTTTCGTGGCGTTCTTGATCGGAGTCCTCCGAGCGTGAAATCGTGCTTATAGCGATCGTAGCGACGACTACGGTCGGCGCTCACGCCGCCTTTTAAGACGAAAGACGCTCCTGTTGAGCGCCTTCCTGGAGTCATCCACCTAAGTTTTGGTCACTAATGAGGGAATAGCGGGGGCGGGTTTTGGACACCTTCCTGCGACCGAACCTGGCTTGCGACCAGTTCCGGCGTCACGCTGGCGGCAAGCTCCAGTCGGCGGGTGGACTTGTCATAAGTGGCGCAGACGTCGAATGCGTCGAACAGCTCGATCAGCTCGCTCTCGTCGGCCTCATTGAGCGCATCGCGCATGTCGGGGATCGCGTCGAGCATGGCGACGATCTCGTCCGGCCGGGCGCCCTCGGGTCGTTTCGCACGCAGGGCGGTGATCGCGCCTTTTATTGATTCCTGACTGGCAGCCAGCTCTTCGATGCGGCGGGTGGCGAGCGCGACGACCGGATGATCGGGACTGTCGTGCTCCTCCAGTCGGAGGGTCTGCCGATGGAGGCTGCGCTGCACCTCGCTCTGCTCGCGTTGCAGACGGTCAAGCTCGGCGTCGTGGCCTTTCCATGAATCGGTGGTCGCCTGGGCCAACTCAGCGCGCAAAAGCCGAAGGCGATCGGGGCCGAAGATGCGCCGGCCAAGGAAGTCGAGCATGGCGTCGAGGATCGTCTCCTCCTTGATCCCCAAGACACGAGGGTGCCCCGCTACATCAGCGGCAATAGGACCCCGGCGGGTGACGTACTGACAGCGATACCAGTTCTTGTGCTTTTGGTGGCTGCCCTCCATTCGGCGCCCGCACATGCCGCAGCGGACCCGACCGCGCAGCACGTAGGTTCGCCCCTTGCGAACCGGGGCACCGTGGTAGGGGCGGGGGGTCGTCGGCGTCTTCGCGGCGATCTTGTTGCAATGGGCGCGCTCCTCAACCTGATCGAACAACTCCCGTGGGACGATCGCCTCATGGGTCGGGGTTGGACTCCAAACCCATTCCGATCGCGGACGGATCAGCGGGCGGCCTTTGCGTTTGTCGTGGCGGTTCCAAACGTTGTAGCCGGTGTACTTGGGATTGCGCAGCATCGAGCGAATTTGTGACCGGCTCCAGGTCTGCCGTAGCGGCATCTCGTCCTTGCGGTTGCACTTCGGGGGCGGGTAGCGGTCGAGGTCGCGATTGAGCTTGTCGCAGATCTCCCCAAGCCCGAGGTGGCGCACGCAATACCAGGAGAAGATCGTCAGGACGATCGGGGCACGAACCGAGTCGATGACGAGCTTGTGCTTGTGCTTGCCTTCGCGGGCCTTATGCGGGTTTGGATGGGGATGCGCCTCGAGCGCGTAGCCGTAGGGGGCGGGGCCGCCGGTATGCCAGCCCTGGCGCACCGACTCCTCCATGCCGCGGCGGCTCTTCTCGATCAGGTCGCGGACGTACCACTCGGCGACGCCCTGCTTGACCCGCCGGGTGAGAATGGCGGTTGCCCCCGTAACCATCCCCTCATCGGCGGCAAAGAGGGGAACGTCGAGAAGCTCAAGGTCGCCCTCAATTTGCGTCCCGTAGCGCGTCATCCGCGAGACCCGGTCGATCGACTCCACGATCACGGCATCGAATGGACGGTCGCTGCCAGCAGCCGCGGCAGCCAAGAGGTCCGCGAGGCCACCGTCACGCGGGACCGCCACGTTGAAGTCAGCGGGGTCGGCGCCGTGGCCGCGCTCTGAGAGATCCTTGCGGCCGGACTCGATATCCCAGTAGTAGGAAGTGATCTCGCCGCCGGCCGGGCGGATCGCGTCCTCAGTAGCCCCGAGCTGACGCGGGATTGACAGGGAAGGATCTTGCACGTCGTCGGTCGAGACGCGCCCGAAGAACGCGAACCGAGTCGTGAGCGGCTCGGCGAGCCCGACGGTCGAGGCTGGAGTGGAACTAGCGGCGATCATCGTCTGAGATGAGATGAGATGCCGACCGGGATGTCAACTCGAATTCCCTGCGCCGGGCAAGCACCCCCCGGAGCAGGCCGACAATCGCTCGCGATTGCCGGTCGCGGCACTCGGTGTCGCCGTCCGCGAGCGGCACGACCTTGACCTCGACCACGAGTGCGTCGGGCGGCCCACGGTCGTGACAGGTTTTCGCTTCGCCGGTCAGGTCGGTAGCTCCCAGCGGTACTTGTGGCCGAGTGGGTGAGTATCGGCGGCTGGTCGACCGGGTTGGTTCCACCGTCCACCACCGGCATCGGTCTTGACCAACTTGAACCCTGCAGCGCGCAACGAGGCGCCGCCCTCCTCGGGCAGCGTGTAGGTGATGAGTTTGCTGTAGCCGAGGGCCTTGACGGCTCGCCAGGCAGCCCGCAGCAACATCGAGCAAGCGTTGTAGGTGCCGTCGGTGCAGACGCGGCGGACCTCGGCCGTATAGCCGTCATCGAGCATTCGCGCGACCGGCCGGCCGATGATCGCCACACCGCACAGCCTCTCCTCTTCGCGGACGCCGACGACACATACCCCAGCGGCAACCGGGCGGTTGTGGCGATGGTGTTCGGCAACGTAGGCGTTGGCGACCTTCAGCGAGATCGGTACCAACGTGAGGTGCGGGCGGTCGCATCGTTGGCGGTCGCTAACCGTCGCTCCCCCCTCACGCTTCCTGGCGGTCTCTCGCTGCTCCGGCGTCATGCCCTCGGCTCCTCGACTAGCCAATCGGTCAGCAGCTCGGGATCGCGGTAGTCGGTGAAGATCGGCTCGAACGGACCCCGCTCGACCAGTTCGTCGGCGAGGCAGATCCGGATCGAGAGCTTCGGCGCCCGGGAGAGATCCGGGTTGCTTCGCATCAGCGCGATCGCGGTGGCGCGGCGGCGCTCGAGGACGTCGCGGCCGGCCCCGGTGAGGACACAGAGCACCGGCGGGAAGGATGGGTACCTCGACTTCCAGCGCGGCGTCCCGTCCGCCCCGGCCGCCCGGTAGAGCAGGGCGTAGCGACCGAGCTCAGCCGCCAGACTGTCGACCGACATCGTCGCCCGGTCGAGCTCGAGGAAGCGCTGCTCGACGAAGACCTGCTCGTCGGTGAGCCGAAGGTAGGTGAGAACGGCGTCGGCGAAAAGGGTGCGGCGGCGATGCCGGTCGCCGGGGCCTAGCGGGTGGGGAACCTCGTGGCGCCAGGAAAGTGGTCCGAACTCATCGCCGCGCTCGCGGGCGGTCTTCAGGAAACAGATGCCCGCCTCGTTGACGGCGACCGTGTGAGCCTGCAGCGGACCGACGACTTCGTCAGCGGAGAAGAGTCGCGGCTTGCCCTCGAGGGCTTCTTGTTCCTTCGCGGCCCGCAACCCGAGCTCGGTCACAAACCACAGACGCTGAGGGACGCTGGTCGTCTGCGCATGAGCGAGAAGTCCCGCGCGGCCGATCCGGGCCAGCACCCTCTGGGCCCATCGTTCGCGAACCCCCGGCATGTGGATCTTGCGGATCTGCTCGGCCGAGAGGGCGCGGTGCTGGGCGACCGAGGCGACGATCTCGATCGCCTGAGCTGGGAGACCGCGGCGGCGCGGCGCGGCGGCGTTCACGAGCGCCCCCGGGGAACGCTCACCGGCTCGTAGCCGGTGTCGGCTTCGGCGTCTTCGCGGCTCCTCGCCTCGATCGGGTCCTCGTCGACCTCGCCGCGGCGGCGACGTTTCTTCAGCTCGCTGAGGATTTCGTCGTCGAGCCCTTCTAGATGGGCGAGCGCTTCGGACGGCGAGCGCCGAACCGTCGCTTCGCCGCTGACCTGCTCGAGCGAGCCGAGTCGATCGGGCTTGCCGTCCTCGCCGATCACCTCCTCGACCCGGACGCCGCCGAGCGAGAAGGGCTTGCTCAGATCGCCCTCGTGGGTGACCTGGGCGATGAAGCGGTAGCGGGGCAGCCTGCTCAGCGCCAGCGGGCTCGGCTCCCCGCCCCACTCTCTGGTCAGAAGCGTCGCGGCGTGGGAGTTCAGCGCCGTCGAGATCAGATGCGAGCGGTTCGTCGTCAGCGCGTTCAGGGTCGGCGCGCTCAGCCGCTCGGGGTTCTGGTTCAAGAAGATGCCCCGCAGCCCGAACTTCGCGGTCTGCTCCACCAGGGCCGCCAGGTTCGAGGAGGAGCCGCCGTCGAAGGACTGGATCTCATCGAGGCAGGCGAAGAAGAGCCGGCGCTGATCGGGCGGGAGACTGCCGCGGCCCTTGGCGGCGTGGAAGAGATCGAAGACGAGCAGGTTGGCGAGCAGTCGGTCGCGGGTCCCGCCGGAGCCGGGGCAGGCGAGCACGATCAGGCCCTTGTCCATCGCGTCTCGAGCCCGGTAGCTGCTCTCGCTCTGGCCGAGCAGGGTCGATGCCGCCGAGGAGGAGCGCAGCCGGTCAACCATGTTGGTGAGCGGGGTGATCGCCTCCTCAGCAAGGCGGCCGAAGCGATCGCGCCAGAAGCGCTGGGAGGCTCGCGGCAGGAACGGCAGCGCGGCCTCCCGCCACTCCTCGTCAGTGAGCAGCGTCGGGATCTGAAAGATCGTCGGCGCCACCCTCTCCGGCAGCACCCGCGCGATCGAGGCCAGGGCAATCGCGGCCTGGGTGGTGAGGTTGATCGCGCGGGTATTGCGCTCGCCCCACTCCAGGGCCGAGGAGAAGGCGTCGACCACCGCTTCGACCCGGCCCTCGGTCTCCGCGGTGCTCTTGCCCTTCAGCTCAAAGAGGTTCCAGCCGGGCTGGGAGGCGGCGTTGGCCGCCGGCCCGAGGTCGATCTGCACGACCCGCCTCGCCAGCGCGGGATCGGTCAGGTAGGGCTTGATCCGCTCGAGGGCGTCGCCGTGAGGGTCGAGGAAGAGGCCGCCGTGACCGCGGCGGGCGAGGTGGACGAACTGAGCAATTGCCAGCTCGGTCTTGCCATAGCGGCTGCGGCCGGCGATGTAGGAGAAGAAGCTGTCGGCGACCCTGACGCCGACCAGGCGCTCACCGCTCTCGTCGGCGACCCGGCCCAGGGGGATCAGCTCACGCTTGTCGGGCTTGAAGGTGGGCAGCGCCGGTGCCGGCGCGAGTAGGGCTCCAGAGCGCAGGACGTTCTCCGCCAGGCAGTCGACGGTCGGCGGCTTCAGGAAGCCGGCCAGCTCGCGGGCGGTGAGGATGGAGCGCCTCGCCGGAGCGAATCGGCCCGAGGCAAGGCGGCGATCAAACCGCGCCCTACGCGGAGGAAGGTCGCTGCCGAGAAAGGCGATGCCGGGGATCGGCAGCCCGGAGGCTCGGAACCAGTTGCGGGCGGCGAGCGGCCCGAAGGAACCGAGCAGGCTCCGCATCGTCGCCTTCGCTGCCGGGGGCGTCTGCGCCTGGACCCGGATCAGGACCTGCGTCTCAAAGAGCGGGCCGGCGTCGCGCAGTTTCGCGTCGAGCGCCGAGGCGACGTCGCGGCGCTCGGCCAGGTCGATCGGCTCGCGGGCCTTGCCGCCCTCCCCCGCGCCGCCAAGGATGCGGGGCATGGCGGGGCGCTCGCGGTAGTGGCGGCGGGCCTGTCGGCGCAGTCTCCGCCGCAGCCGCGAGTGCCGCCAGCCGATCGCGGGCAGCAGGTCGACGCAGACGTCGGCGCGCTCGCCCCGGTCGACGCGAAGCGAGGAGATCGCCGAGGCGAAGGGCTGGAGAGGATCCGGCTCGAGGCCCAATCGGGTTAGCGGCTCGATGCTCGGGTGGGCGAGGACCAGCTCGGTTCGAAGGACGGCCTCCTCAGGCCCGGAGGCGCCCGCCCCCGCCAGCACCTCCTCGGCGTCGCGCAGCTCGACGCCGTGGTAGCCGTGCAGGGCGCTGCGGAGGAGCTCGCGGGTCCGCGACGGCCCGGAGACGATGTAGGCGAGGCGACCCTCGGCGTCGGCGGTCAGGCGGATGCGGATCGCGCAGGCCCGGCGGTCGACCCATCCGGCGACAGTCCGGTCGGCTCGGGTCAGCTGACCGGCGAGGCGGAGGACGGCGTCGGGAGTGACCCTGAATTCATCGGCGGGGACGACGGCCAGAGCCGATCGAGAGCGAAGGGTTTTGCGGGTAGCGACGAGCCGATGGGTCGCCAGCGCCGAGGCGATCAGAGTCGCGAGGAGAGCGATCGGAGCCACCGAGGGGGCGAGGTCGCGAAGACGATCAGGGTCGATATTCGAGAGAGACCTCCACGCGGCGAGCAGGAGAGCGCCAGCGAAGATCGCGAGCATCAGGGTCGGATCAGAGCGACGCGCCTTCGGGTTCACGAGCAGACCTCGATGTGGAGCGGAGATCTCTGCGAAACCGAACCTGCGCAATCCCGCCTACGATGCGCCATTGCGGCTCTCTTCGCGGACGGCGACCCGGCCTGCAGACCGCCCCGGAGGGTGGCCTGCTGACCGGCCTCCGGGGTGGCCTGATGGTCGGCCTCGGCACCGAAGCTCCGCGATGCGCTCATCGCTGTGCCCTCCCACCCTTGAAATCAGGGAGGTAGGCGTCGCCCGAGTCGCTGAAGCGCTGGAGAAAGCTGCGCCATCCCTGCCGCGCCGCCGCGAGAGTCGGTGCCCGAACAAGGAGAACAGCTCGGCCGTGACGCGCGCCCTTCAGAGCGATCGTCACCCTGCCGCGGTGATACGGGACGTGCTGGAGGGCCCGGTGAGTTCGGAGCGCATTCTTGGCACGCCGACCAGCAGCACTTTCCCGATCGTCTTGGGGATCCTGTCGATGACGGACCAAGGTTGGCGCTTCAGCCGGCAACTCTCCTGGCGGCGAATCCGAGGCAGTCCGAACCTCACCGTGGTCGATCCCAGAAGCCGATCTGGCGCCCTGCTCGCCGCTGCCGGCGAGGACGACGACGGAGGCAAAGCCGAGGGAGATCGCGGTGGCCACCACCACGATCGCCCTGCCCACCCGCGGATCCAGCGGGCGGTCGAGAAGTGAGCGAAGTCGGTCAACCATCTTCGCCATCTCCGCCTTCGCTGATCGACGGATGCGCGTAGCCGAAGATCGGCGCCGGCATCCCCCACTGCACGGCTTCGGAAGGCAAAAACGGCCCAGACCTCGCGACCCGGTTGCCGAAGTTGCCGTCGATCGTCGTTATCTCTCCGTCGGGGAAGACGCGCTCGACGATGCCGACGTGGTCACTTTCGGTCGGCCCACTGCCGTAGAGGACAGCGTCGCCGGGCGCGGGCGTCGCCGTCGGCGGCAGCACCCGGGCGCCGTTCGGTTGGGGTGAGAGGAAGGGCGGATCGCCGGGAGCCGCCGGCCCGGGGAGAGCTCCTTCTTCGTGGTCTCTAGCCCATTCGTAGATCGTTCCCGAGTAGGCAAAGGGAGCGGTCCCGCCCTTCAGCGGCACCCCGGCTCTCTCCCAGACCCAGGCTACGAAGAGCGAGCACCATTCGACGCAGGGCCCGTAGGGGTTGCAGTTGGAGCCGATCGGACTCTCGGCCCGACCGAGCTGACTCTCGGCGATGCGGACGATTTCGTTGCCGCTGGCCCCGCTCGTGTTCGCTACGCAACCCGAACCCCCACCTTCTGGAGCGGGTTCAGCGCCGGCCCCATTCCGAGGCGCCGGCGAGCCTTTGGCGGCAAAGCCGTATTCGACGGCCCTGGCCATCACTTCGCTGGCATAGTCGGCGACGCTGTCGCCGCAGGCGCCGTAGTAGTTGCAGGCAGCCTGACGATAGGCGGCGTAGGTGTCGCCGGCCAGGCCGAAAACGGGGCGCATCATCCGGGCGGCGGTGAAGATCGCGTCGGCTGGATCGAACGGATCGGCGCCGCCGCCGTCGGCGTCGACGCGGTAGCGCTCCCAGATCGTCGGGCCCGAGCCGGGGCTACAGGCGCTTTCGCGAACGATCGCGATCTGCATCGGACCCCCGCACCCCGAGGGGTAGACGTGGGCGCAGGCCCCGTGGCCGCACTCCTGGTAGCCGATCGAGGCGAGGAAGGTCCACTCGACGTCGAAGCGCTGGCCGGCCTGCTGGTAGAGGCGCAGGCGCCCGGCGGGGATCCCCTTAACAGCAGCGCGGGTGGGTGGGCTGGCGAGCGCGGAGCCGCTGCCGCCGATGCAGGCGAGTTCGCCGCCGAGGATCGCCATGATTGTCCCCGCGATCGCGACCACGACAACGGCTGCGGCGACCCCCACTCCGAGGCAGAGCAGCGTCCACGGCGAGCGTCGAGTTGCCGAAGTCGAAGTCATCGCTTGCCTCGTTTGCGCCGCTTGCGTTTGGCCGGTGGCTCGGGCTCGCCGTCAGGTCGATTCGAGCCCGCTCGCGCCTGGCCCCGCTCGCTGTCGCGCTTCAGCTCGGCACCGAGGCCGCCCTCGGGCTCGGGCGCCGGGCGCTGGCCGGGCCGCGGCCCGGGCGCGGGACGTACGGGCTCCGGACGCGGAGTGGCCTTCCCGCTCGAGGACGACCGCTCGCCTTTGTCCTCTCGCGGCGGCCGCTTTGGCTCTGGCGCCGACGCGGCCCCTCGTGCCTTCTTTTTGCGCCTCGGCGAGCGCGGCTCCCGGGTCTCATCGCCGGTTGGGGCCTGACCGCCTTGGGGCGTCGACACCGGTCGGCGAGTCGGCGCCTTCGCCTCCACCTCCGCCGAGCCCCGACCCGGGCGCGGTGATTCCTGCGGTTTGCGGGCAGACTCACCGGGCGAGGGCAACGGACGCTCGGCGGGGCCGGGGGCGTCCATGCTGAGGGCGCCTTTTCCGACGGGAACGCTGTAGCTGGTCCCGAACCGCGGCGCCGGAGCGCCGGGGCCCATCGGCGCCTTGCCGCCACCGCCGAAGCGTCCTCCGACCGCACCGGCCAGTCGGCTCGAGGCCGAGCGGCTGGAGCGCCGCAGGCTGCGTAGCGGGCGGCCCACGGTGCGGGCCCCCGCGTAGAGAGCGAGTACGCGCAGGCTGCCGTCGCGGCCCGGCGTCCCCGGCCCGGTCGCGATCCCGATCAGGCTGTCGGTGAGGGTCTTGCGCTGGAGGAAGACGGCCCAGAAGAAGAAGGCCTGCAGCCCGAAGGACATCAGCCAGCCGAGCTGGGCCGTGGCGCTGGCGAGGGCGCCGTTGACCGCCAACAGGGTCGCCAGGATCAGCGAGTAGGCCGCCTTGCGGAGCAGGTAGCCGGCGAGCTTCTCCAGCCAGCCTTTGAAGAAGGCGTGGCCGCGGCCTGGGATCGCCGCCGCGACCAGGGCCACCGGCGCGAAGGCCAGCAGCAGGAGCAGCAAGACCTGGGCGAGGATGATCCCGACCGAGAGCGAGCCGAGCAGCAGGAAGGCGCCGAGCTCGCCTCCGAAGACGACGATCGCGATCAGCAGTCGCTGGTACTGGCCGCCCTCCTCCATCGCGTCGGTCGCCGGCTTGTCGGCGAGGCCGAGGCGGTAGCCGGCCTTCTCGGAGTCGGCGTCGGGCAGCTTGGAGGAGTCGCCGTGGTCGAGCGCGTCGTACTCGTCGTCGCGTTCGTCGGTGCCGAGCCCGAAGCGGAGGAAGTGCGAGGCGTACTTGTTGGCGTTGTTGACGCAGACCTTGCCGTCGGCGGTGACCTCGGTCCCGCTCTGCAGCCGGCGGGCCAGCTGGGCGTCGCGGCTGGCGTTTTCCGAGAGCGGCCGCACCGCGACCGACTCGGGATCGGAGCCCTCGTCGCCGGTGCCGGCGAGGGCGCAGTGTTCTAGGCCGCCGAAGTTGAGGACGACCCAGGGCTTGTAGACGAGCAGTTCGAAGAGCTGGTTGGCGGCGTCGTCCTTGGCCTTGGCGCCGCCGGAGGGGTCGCCGTGATCGGAGATCGAGAGGAACGCCTCCGACATCTGGTTCGTCCACTTCGAGGCGGCGCCGATCGTCGTGCCGGGCTGGGCGACGAAGAAGAGGGCGAGGACGACATAGATCAGGGAGAGCGCCAGCGCCCCGGCGGTCTCCGAGTAGCGGCGCTGGACCAGCGCCTTCCACATCGCCCAGATGCCGACGACGGAGATCGCCAGCACCAGCCACGGCGCCCCGAAGACGTTGGCGTAGATCGAGTGGATCGCCTGGGAGACCGGCGCCAGGGCCCCGGCGCCCCCCGTCGCCTCCGAGCCGTTGACGAGGTCCAGGCTAAAGGCGAAGCTGAAGAGCGAGATCAGCGCGTTCGCCAGAAAGCTCGTCAGCACCCAGAGGATCGAGGCGAGGAAGTAGGCGATCATCGGCGGCACGCCGCTGACGTCGACGCCGCCGGTCAGCGAGGCGCTGACCGCGTCGAAGTGCTGATCGAGGGTGTAGTTGTCGAGCGGGTAGCGCCCGAAAAGGCCGCCCGAGCCCAGCGGCGAGGCCGGCGCCACGTTGCCCCAGACGTCGCTAGCCGCCGAGGCAAGCGGGTGGGCGCCCAGGACGATCAGCCCGGCCATGCCGAGAACCGCGGCGAGCTGGCGAGCGCGCCGCCTCATGTCGCCACTGCCCCGGGGGTGTTGTCGAGCGCCGCCAGCAGCTCTTCGAAGACGAGGTCGAACTGGACCTCGCCGACCCGGCCGTCGAGGTCTCGCATCAGGCAGAGGCCCTGGCGGTATTCGGTCAGCCGCGAGCGCAGCGCCGCGTCCTCGGGGTCGAGGTCGACCATGCGCAGCGCCCGCTCAGCCTCGGGGATCGAGTCCTGGCCGAAGAGGAAGTAGACCCCGACCAGCTCGGACAGATCCCCGAGGTCGGCGAGCCGCTGGGTGGCCAGCAGGATCGTCGTGTTCATCGAGCGGCCGAGCCGCACCAGGCGGTTCAGCAGCAGCCGGCCCTGGGTGGAGGCCAGCAGAAACCACGCCTCGTCCAGCAGCACGATCTTGTGTCGAGATCGGTCGTGGCTGACGAGGCGCAGAGCTTTTGCCGCGACCAGGGAGAGCGTCGCCACGGAGACGCGCTCGGCGCGGGTGTAGGTCTCGCGGGAGGCGCCGGGGTCCGGCAGCGAGAGGCCCGGCGTGCGGATCGTGATCACCGAGGCCGAGGGCACCTCGGGGTCGCTGCCGGCAGCCTCTCCCTCCGAAAAGCCCAGGCGCGCAAGGCCGAAGTCAGAGAGGACGTCGAGCGCCTCGGCCGCGTCGCGGCCGGCGTCGGCGTCGCTTTCGCGAAGGCGGGAAACGACGCAGCCGAGGTTTTCCTCCCCTGCCCGCACCGCGTCGCGGACCGCGCGATCGATCGCGTTCTCCCAGGCCGGCGGCGGATCGCGCAGCAGCTCGAGCAGGTAGCTGGAGGCCAGCTCCTCACGCAGCTCCGGCAGGCCGATCGCTAGCGGATCGAGCTTGCCCCGATGCCGTGGGTCGCCGGAGAGCTCCAGCACCTCGACCTGTCCGGCGAGCTCGGGGACGCCCTCCAGGTTGTGGTCGGGCTTGGGATCGAAGGTGACGACGAGAGAGCCACGGCGCTGGGCGCCGTAGGCGATCGCCTCGCCGGCCAGGGTCTTGCCGGAGCCGAGCGTGCCGGCGAGCAGGACCCCCGAGGGACGGGCGGTGCGCGGAGCCTCGGTCGGGTCGAAACGCACCGGTCGACCGGCGACCGCCGGGGCGAAGCCAATGTAAATACCGGCCGGCGATCCGACCTCCGCGCTCGCCGTCGGGACCATCGCCCCGAACTGCTCGACGGTCATCTGCTGGCGGTAGTCGGGCACCGCGCCGCCGCCGGGCTGGGGAAGGTGATCGACGAAGAGCGAGTGCTGGAGGCCGCGCGGGCGGTGCAGGGCGACGTCGCCGAAGCGCTCGCGAAGCGCCCCCACCCGCCGCTCGAGCTCCTCGCGGTCGGCGGCGCCGATCGCGAAGGAGACCGATGCCCGCAGCATCGGCGGGTGCGCCGAGGACTGCAGGACCGCCTCGTACTCGCGGGCGAGCTCGCGGTCCTCCTCGGCCAGCACGCCCGGGCCGCTGGTCCCCTCGAGCTGCTCGCGGTAGGCGTGCTCGACGTCGAGGATGCGCTTGCGGACCTGGCCGAGGGCCTCGCGGTTGCCGACCCATTGTGCGTAGAGGACGGAGTCGACCGGGAAGCCGACCCCTTCGGGCGGCCCGAATAGAAGCTCAGAGGCGCCGGGGAACTCGGCCTCTTCGGCGAGCGATCCGGCGCAGAGGAATGCCTGGAAGGACGTTCCCTCTTCGGCCTCGACGACGAGCGAGGGCGGCTCGCCGGGCTCCTCCGTGGCGGGCGCGTTCGCGCAGCGCCAGAGGTCGTGCCCGAGCGGCTCATATGCCGCGCCGCCGTCGCCCGCCACCAGCACCGTCGCGTCGGGCTCCCAATGGCGGTCGAGGACCGGCTCGGCGACACCGCGTGAGGCGGCGCGGCTGAGCAGCCAGTGAAGCTCGCAGGTCGAGGCGCGCGAGAGGGCGATCGCGCCGCTCAGGCGGTCGAAGGTGCGCTGCTCGATCGCCGCCAGAGCCTCCAGCTCGGCCCCGGCGATCGGCGCCGGAGCCCCGACGCCGGCCAGCTCCTCCAAGCGCCGACGCGCCCGCCCGAAGGAGCGCACGATGCCGGGGCCGCCGTCGGCCTCGGCGAGCGAGACCGCGACGTAGACCTCCGGCACATGGGAGCCGAGCCCGCGCAGGCGGGCCTCGTGGCCCTCGAGGAAGCGAGCCCAGCCATCGCCGTCGGCGTGGCGAGAGTCGACCAGCTGGTCCAGTTCGGCGCCGTAGCGCTCGGCTGGGTAGGCGCGCTGCACCCGCCAGATCGCGAAGTCAGCCGCAGCGAGGTGGGCGAAGCGCTCGAGGCGGCTCAGCAGCCCCCACTTCTGCGCGGTAGGCAAGAAGGGATAGGCGGTCGTCTCGGCCCGGTAGAGGGCAGCCGCCTCACCGCCAGGTCCGATCAGGATGTTGCGCCGGGCGTAGCGCAGCGGCAGGCGACTCACGGCCGCACCTCGAGCGTCTCGCCGTCGGCGAGCACCAGCCGGACACTCGCGACCTCCTCGGTCCGGCGAGCCCGGCCCGCTGGCACCACCTGCAGCCGACGTCTGCGCAGACCCGCGCGCCGCACCACGACCGCGACCGCGAAGAAGACGACTGCCGGGCCACTGACCTTGGCTCGCCGCAGGAGCGGCTGGCGCTCGTCGGGCTTGACCCAGAGCTCACCGTCGAGGCGCTGGCCGACCCCGAGAAGCGGCAGGGACCGTCCCAGCGAGCGGCGCATCGGGGCCAGCCGCAGCGAGAGCCAGGAGAGCGCGAAGCGATCGGCCCGGCGGCCATCGGGCGTCGCCTGGGTGGCGAGCGTCGCCACGGTGGCGGGGATAACGATCAACCGCAGGGGCCAGTCGAGGAAGCCGAGGGCCCAGCCTCCGATCACCGTGACCCCAACCGCGCCGAGGGCGGCGAGCCCGGCAGCCGCCCTCCCGCCGACGTTGAGCCCGGTGGCGGCGGCAACCGCTGCTGCCGCCACCGCCACCGCGGCGGAGCCCGAGCCGACCGCGATGACGAAGAGGAGCGTCGCCGTCGCGTAGGCCAGCCAGCGCAACGGCACCCCGCCGGGAACCGGCAGCGTCCGTCCCTCGATCTGGTAGATCCGCCGCTCTGGCCGGAAGATCCGCTGATAGGAGCGGATCGGCTCATAGCTCCCGCTCACGGCAGGATCCGTTCGCCAACGGTCCTCGCCAGATTCGCGACCTGATCGGGGCTGAAGACCAGCCAGCCGACCAGCACCGCGGCGACGAAGAAGACCGCCAGGTCGGTGAAGCGGCGATTCAGCAGGAAGACCAGTCCGACGATCGCCAGGACGCCGCCGTAGATCTCCCCGGCGTAGTGGCGAAGGGTCGAGCCGATGTTGTGGCCGACGTCGTTGCCACCGGCGGCGGCGAGCGCATCGGGCGCAAGCCAGAGTGCCGAGGCAGCACAGCCCAGCATCGCGAGGGTAAGGACCAGGCGCCGGCTCACGACAGCGCCCCCTCGACGCCGCTCACATACCAGCGGCCCTGCCGCACCACCTCGAGGCGGTAGGCGAGTCGGAGGCTGGCGCCGCTCAGCGGGTCGCGCACCCCGACCGTCGCGAGGACGACCCGCCGGGGACCTTCCCCACTGCCGAGCTGCTTGACGACCGGGGCGCCGAGGGCCTTCAGGCCGTAGCCCGGGGGCACGACCCCCGATCCCGGCGCCACCAGATAGCTGAGGTCTTCAGGGCTCGAAGCCGAGAAGTAGGCGGGCAGAAAACGCCTGACGAGGTCGCCGATGGCGCTGGCGTCCGGGCCGGCGAGTGGCTGAGGAGCTTCGACGTCTTCCCCAACTCCTGCCGGCCCGGCGACCACCGCGGGCGCGCCCGAAGCCGCCACCTCGCCCGCGCTCGCGCGGACGATCGGGACGGCCAAGTAGAGGGTGCGCGCGTCGCCGAGCTCGCAGGCGACGGTGACGATCGCCTGACCGCCGCCGCGGTCTTCGATGCCGGCGACCTCGGCCTGATCGACGGTGATCCCGGCAGGTCCCGCCCCCGGCTTCGGAGCGCCGGGAGCGAAGAAGGGCGCCAGCTCCTGCGGCGAGGAGCCACCGAGGTACGCGCGTGCGAAGCGAACCGCGAAGGAGCCGGTCGCAGGCTCTACGACCCCGCCCTGAGCCCGGGCGGTGGTGGAGCTGGAGGCCGGGTCGGAAAGCGCCGACCCGATGCCTCGCAGGAACAGCAGGGCGAGCACGACCCAGAGGGCGACCCGGCCCGCGCTGCGCACAGCGGCGCGCGCCGTTCGGCTCTCACCCTGACCTCTTCCGAGACGAGTACCGACTCCACCTGACACTTCGAGACCACCTCCGTCTTAGCTTTGGCGGCCAGCCCGAATGGCTGGCTCACCACTACGGAGGGGCGAGGTGGAGAAGTGGTCACAACCACACAAGCCAGTGGTTGTGTGTTGTTACTGCGTGCGAAAAAGCGGCGCCCGGAGAGCGCCGCTTTGACTGTGAACCGAGCCGCCCTAGTCCTCGAGGAGGACGCCGGCAAGCTGCTCGATCAGCCACCAGCCGGTGAAGTCGGTCAGCTCGTAGTAGACCCAGACGCCCTCGCGGCGCCGACGCACGATCCCTGCCTGATGAAGGACCGCGAGCTGCTTGGAGACGCTCTGCTGGGAGACCGGCAGCACAGTCGTGAGAGCGCTGACCGTGGCGCAGCCTCGGTCGTTGAGAATCTCGATCAAGCGGATTCTGGTCGGGTCGGCGAGGACCCTCAACATCGCCGCTACGGACTCGACAGTGTCGTCGCCGAGCCGGTGGGCTGGAGCCGCGGTCCGATCCCGCCGCACACTCTTTATCTCTGGGGTAACGGTGTTACTCATTGCTCTCTGCCCTACAGAGCAGCTAGGTAAGAAAGTGGACCCCCAACTCATGCGACTCAAAAGATGCTGCGCGGCATCCGTCCCGCTCGTCGGCCACGATGGGCGCGTGGATCTATCGACGCAGCTTTCAGACGAGGAGACCCGGGTCGTACAGGAGGCCCTCACCGGACGGCCCGAGTGGCTTGAGCTCGCCCATGCGCTCGAGGAGGCAGGGAAATCAACGGACGGCGAGGCGATGCGAATGCTCAGCCTCGCCTTTGTCTACGACCTCGTTCCCCCGAGCCAGGACGGTCGCCGAGATGCCGTCGGGGGACCTTACGCCTCGATGTTCGAGTCGAAGGAGGGCATCTACCCGCCGCGCCCCGCCGAAGTGGTTGAGGAGGTGCGCTCCATCTGGCGCTCTGCCCGCGAGCGGGTCGAGGATCCGATCGTGGGCGCCCGCGTCTCCGATCTCCTCTACGTGGCTGGGGGAAAGTCGGCCCATGCCGATGGCCGACGAGGGGCGAGAGAACTTGCCGCGCTTGCTGGGGAACCGGAGCGGGAACCACTCAGTCGAGCGGTATGTGCGGCGCGATCGATCGAGATTTTCGTCGAGCTGAACGACCGCCAAGGGCTGGCGGGCACCCTCGAAATAGCCAAAGATGTCGCGACCAGCCTGCTCGACCAAAAACATCCCGGCCCACCGCTGAGCGTCCTGGGCTCATTGGTCGGGCTAAAGAAGGATCTCCGTCCCGATGGCCTGGAGGACTTGCTCACCAAAGCAATCGAGCGTTTCCCTGCCGGCCACGCTGGAGAGAGTGCGCTCGAACTAGCGGCCGAAGCAAGCGGCGACCCCAAGCGCCAGAAGGAACTCCGCCGCCGACAACTCCAACTGCGCATCGATGAGGCAACTGCAGCAGAGGGCCTCGCGAAGGTGACTTTTCTGCAGAGGGCCATCGACCTGGCCTCGCGTTTCGGTTTCACGCGGGAGATGGAGGCGCTGCTCAAGGAGCAGCAGGACATTCCGAAGGAGGACCTGGGCTTCGAGTCAATGGAGGTCAGCGTCGACGTCCCGACTGAGCCAATCCGCAAGCAGGTCGATCACATCGTCGGCTCGGGGGCCAAGGACATCTTCGAGGCCCTCGTGCGTCTAGGCATCTTCGGACCTCCAGGCGGCGCCAACGCGGACATGGATCGCGAGGTCGAAGCCCAGGAAGAAGAAAGCCCGATGGCATTCCTCTTCCCGCACAGCTACTTCGGCCAGGAGACCTCGGCACCCACCTACCTCGCCAGCGACGAGGAGAACAAGCGGCTGATGAACCGTGGGCGCCAGCGCGGCATTCACGTCGAGTTTTACGGCCGGTTTCTGTACGCGCCGATGATCGACGAGGCGATCGACAGACACGGCCGCCCCACCCACGAGGATCTCGCCAGGCACTTCTCGACTGAGCTGATCGGCGAGGTTCGAGGCGAGCGGATCGCGCGAGCCGTCGAGCTGTTCTGGGATGAGGAATACGACGAGTCGGCGCATCTGATCGTGCCGCGCCTGGAGAGCATCCTGCGCGACATAGCCCGACTCAACGGAATCCTCATCGTCAAGCGCGCCCAAGAGGGCCGCTTCGGCGGAGTCGTCTCGCTCAATGCGGTCCTCTCGAAGCTCCGCGAGCTCTACGACCCCGAACCCTGGTTCGACTATCTCGAGGCCCTGCTGTGCGACCCGCTGGCGATCAATCTCAGGAACGACATCGCCCACGGTCTCCTTGAGCGGGTCGGAGGCGTTCAGGCAGCCCTGCTGATCCAGGCCGCCTGCCGCCTCACTCTCATGGGCCCGGTATCCGACTCGCCGGAGGAGCCCTCCTCGCCCTCGCAACGCGGGGACGAGGAGGATGGAAAGACTGACTAACGGAGCCGGAGCTCGGTGCCCGCGTAAATCAGGCTTGGGTCGCCGGTTCCGATCCGCCCGGCGTTCAGCTTCCAGAGGCGCTGGACCTCGGCCGCGATTTCGGCGTTGTCAGCTCCGGCCGGAAGCAGCGCCGCGGCGATCGACCACAGGCACTCGCCGCTTCGGACCGTGTGGATGGCGCGCCCGGAGAGGCCCCCGGGCACTTCGCCGGACTGCTTCGGCACGCTCGCCGGTGGCGGAGCTTCCGGCGCCGGGGCTTCTTCGGCCGGCGGTGCCGGCGCCGGTGCTTCGGCCGCGAGCTGAGCTGCGCCTCCGGCCTTCTCCACTGGCGGCACTGAAGGCGGGCTCGACGGAGGCGCCACCAGCGTGTCGCCTTCGACGGGTTCAGAGCTCGGCGCGGCAGCGGCTTCGTAGCTGGGGCCGTATTCCGGGCCCGGAGGTGGTTCGGCAGGCGGCGCGGCTTCGGTCGCGGCGGGAGGCGCCGATGCTGGAGGAGGCGGTGGTTCGGGTTCCTGCGCGGGTTCGGTTTCTAGCGGCGCTTCTTCTTCGCCTTCACCTCCGGAGGGCAGCGAGCCCGGTAGCTCTTCCAACACCGATTCTTCTCCGCCCGGTTCGAGTTCGGGCCCTCCTTCGAGGCCCGGCAGGGCCCCGGGCGGGGCCGCTCCTTCCTGTTCGCTGTCGGCTTCGCCCGCGAAGGCGATGCCCGGCGCGAGGCTGCCGAAGACGAGGACAGCGCTGAGAACCGTGGCCAGCACCCGGATCCCTAGGGTCGCCCGCGGGCGGCGGTTTGAGCGGGATACGAACTTCAGGAACTCATGTAGCCAAGGCATTGCACTCCTCCTCACCTTTTGTTCATGGATCTCAATTCAGTGGCGGCGCCACACAGCGGTAGGACTTCGCTCCGGAGCCGATGTCAGGGGTGAGGCCGACGGCTCCATTGCTTTCGGTGATGAAGAGGTCGTTGACCCGGCCCGGTTCGCTGGTAGACGCCGACACTTCGCTCGTCAGCTCCCCCCCCGCAGCAAGCTGGATCCCCTGATGCTCCAGAGCCTCCATCAGCTCGTCGTGAGTGGGAAGCCGCCTCCCCGCCGCAGTTTCACTGTCGGTCCTGCCGCACGCATAAACGGCAGCACCGTAGGCCGCCGGTGACCGAGCCGTGGTCTCGATGCAGACGCCCGCTGCCGGGATCGTTCCCTGTGGACAGCGAACCAGGAAACGTTCGGCAGGCTGGCCGCCGAGGCGTGCCGCGTTCAGCGCACGCGGCACCGCGCTCAAGCTCGACTCCTTGATCTGCAGGCGCCCGAGCGAATTCCGCTTGATGTTCTTGCCGGTGATCGTGTGTTTCTGGATATCCCGGCCGGAGATCTTCAGAGCCGCGTAGGAGCTGCCGCCGAGGGCGACGAAGAGCGCCAGCGTGGCGACGACGTTGGCGTAGGTGAAGCGGGGTCGCGGGACTTTCAACATGCCGATTCCTCCTTGAGCTCACTGACCTTGGCTATCCCGTGAAGCATGGCTGTCCTTTCACGGTCACCGCAAGTACGGGGCTGTGCCCCGGCTCGAGCGGATAGGTGGCCTCGCCGGGAAGCCGAGCGCGAAAGCGGAAATGCTGCACGCCACAGGTCCGCTTGAAGGGATAGGAGATGCGCCAGGTCCCGTCTGGTTTGCTGCGGATCGTGCGGAACGTCGACCATTCTTCGGAGAGACGCACCTGCAGCTCGATCAGCTTCCCCGCCGACGGTAGTGGCCTGCCCTGGACGCGACCCTCGAAAACGACGGATTGGCCGTTCAGAACGTGCGACCGGTTGACCTCGAAGGTGGAACGCCCGGAGACCAACAGCGACACCTTGTCTTCGGCGGGCAATCGGGTTGCGGTACCCGGATAGGCGAAGCGCAAGTTCTGCGAGGCGTGGGCGTCGACGGCATAGGCAAAGTGGCCGTTGTCGCCAGTGGTCAGCGTGTCGACGAGGACTTCCTCGCCTTCGGGCTGGCGTGAGTAGACCTGGACCGGCGCGCCGGCCACGGGGTTACCGGCGGGATCGACCACGGTGCCGGCGAAACGGACATGGCTGCCGAATCCGACCTTGGCCTTCGGCGCCAGCACCGTGACCTTCCGGGACCCGTGATGGTCTTTGCCTTGGGCCTTCCGCCGCACGCGCTTCTTTTCGATCACGCCGGCACGAACCGAGGAAGCAATGCGAAGCGGCAGCTTGACCTTCATCGGTTGCCCGTCCAGCCGCTGGCTCGTACTCGCCAAGTTGCCGGCTTGGTCATGGGCGGTGGCGCGCAGTTCGTATTCCCCACTTGGCAACGCCGCGTCGTCGACCCGGGTTACGAGGTGGCTGTTTTCCTGGGTGGTGGGGAGCGCCTGCCAGATCCCAGAGCCGACACGGCTGATCTCGATTTCGCCTCCACCCAGCCCCGAGATCGGATCGGTGACCTGCACCGACACCCGGGTCGGGTCGCTCGAGGAGGTGCCTTCGAAACCGAGCTTTGGAGGTTCGGGGTCGAAGCGCAGCTTGACTGGAAGCGAGGCATTGTCGGGCTGCTGGTTGCCGGCGGCGTCTTCGCGCCAGAGCCGCAGTTCCCATTCCCCCGGGGCCGGCACCGTCAAGCCATCGAGGCGCGAGATCGAAGAGCCACCGCGGGTGTCGTTCGTGCATTCGCCCGTGCCGGCGCGGCAGACGCGGTAGTGCGCCGCAGTGATCGGTGCCCGGTCAGGTTCGGGGGCATTCGCCCACGCCGCGGCGAAGTTGTTGATGTTTCGCCAGCCTTCACCGCCTTCGACGCCGACTTGGGTCGTGCCAGGTGCGGTGTTGTCAATCCTGGCCACCGCCGTCGCCGATTGGGCCGTGTTGCCGGCAGCATCCTGTGCTTCGACCTGAAAAGTCTGCGTTCCTTCAGGCGCTCGCTGGGCTTCGACTTCGATGTGACCGGCACCGTTAGGACAGGGAATCCTCTGGGAGTAGTCACAGACACGACCGGTATCGGCTTTCCCGGGCAAATTCACCGACGCGCTCTTGACCCCAACGTTGTCGGAGGCTTCATAGTCAAGGTTCTGTACGCCCCTGACCCATTCGCCTCGGGCAAGCGGCCCGTCGCCGAGGATCGCAACCGACGGCCCCGTGTTGTCGACCACCGTCGCTTCGGCGGTGAAGGTCTGCATGTAGTTGAGCCCGCGCCCCGAGCAGTACTGCGCCGACGGCGCACCCACGCAGACGACACGCTGAACGACCTTGGTCGCCCCGCCGAGGTCGAATGCTCGCGGCCGCGGCCAGCTCGACGCCTGCGCCCCGCCGGAGCCCGGACAGGCTTTGTTGGCCCGCACGTTCTTGATCGTGGCGTCCGTGCCGTCGGTCCTCACCCCATACATCTGCAGCGCGTAGCGGCAGTCGCGTCGCTCCGCGTGACCGGACCAGCGAAACCGCGAGATCACGGTCCCGGGCGGGGCGTTGAGGACGAAGGCCGACTGCGCGCCGTGGGCGACGTGGGCGGTGGTGACGACGTTCGCGGTGACAAGCCCCCGCAGGCCAGGCCCGAGCGGGTTGCAGGCCCGCCGCCAGCGCATGCCGCGGGTGGCGAGGTTTTCGAAGGCGTCGCTGGCGAATTCCCCGGCGTCGGCCTGACAGGCGGTGATCGTGAATTCGCCCGCCGCGGCCGGCCGCGGGGAGACCATCGCCAGCCCAGCGAGTACCACCGCCACCGCGAGGGCAAGAAGCCGATGCCGCGGAGCTCGAGTCGAGAAGGAGAGGGCGTGCTGCATCAGGGACCTCCGAACTGCGGAGCGCCGCCGCCGGAGACCGGGGCGGGCCGCGTGCTTTCAGTGAGTGCGGATTCGGTTGCTTCGTATTCGGCGCCGGCTTCGGCGGCCGGGTAGTCAGGCGAGGCCGGTTCAAAGCTCTGTTCGGGCGGGGGCGGCGCGGGTTCTGGTTCAGGCTTCGGTTCGGGTTCGGCGGCTGGCGAGGGTTCGGCGGCCACGGGTTCTTCGGCTACCGGCGCTTCTTCGGCCGGCGGCGGGACGACGGTGGTCGCTTCCGGCGTTTCTTCGGCCTGCGGGGTCGGTTCCGAGTTGGGTTCCTCTTCACCGCCGATCAGCCCGGTCGCGGCGCTCAGGGGGTCGACGTTGTTCTGGGCGCAGTAGGTCGCCGCCCCTCCGCCGATCGTCGCGCAGCTGAGGATCACCGCCGCCAAGGTGCCCGGCCGCGCACCGGCAAGGGGAGTCGGGTCGACAGCACGCGAGTAGCCGGCAGCGGCCTGCTGTTTTGCCTGGGAGGCGCCGCCGAGAATCTGCTGCTTGGCGGTGGTGAAGCCATCGGCAGCGCGGTGGGCGACGCGCCCGAGAAGACCAGGGCTCGCCTGTTCGACGGCGGGCAGCGGCAGTATCGCCGCCGCCTTCTCGCGCCAGGCATCAAGTCGCTCGGCGAGCACCTCGCAGCGCCGGCAGCCCTTCATGTGAAGGTGCGCCTGCTCGGCCTCCGCGGCGCTGGCGAGCCCGTAGGCGAAGCGCAGCACCAGCGGTTCGCCCTGGAGGCAACCGCCACCGGCCTTGCGCGCGATCGCCGTCCGGGCCTCGTCCATGATCTCAAGCAGGTCGCGCTTAACGGCGCGGTCGCTCATGCCGAGGCGGCTGGCGATCTCCGGGCGCTTCAAGCCGGAGCTGTAGAGGGTGAGGACTTCACGCTTTTGTTCGGGCAGAGACTCGGAGACCTCCCGAACGAGAGCTACGAGTTCGGCTTCGTCCTCATGTTCGATCGTCTCCTCCTCGGGGCCGGGCTGCTCGCCCGCGAGCTGCTGCAAGCCCGTCTCGGTGGTGGGATCGACGGCGAGCTCTCGTTCGTGGTAGTCGTCCTCTCGATTGAGGATCCGGTGGGCGGTCGTGCGGAGCCAGGCGTAGACCTGGCCCGGCTCGGTGATCCCCTCCGCCTTGTCGACGAAGCGGTCGCAGGCGGCCTGGATCGCGTCCTCGATCTCCTCGCCCGAGGCATGAGGATGGAGCTTGGCGAGCTGCGAGCGCAGCTTGCCGCCCCGCTCCCCCTGAACAAAGCTCTTGAAGAGCGCCTCGGGGCCTTCGAGAACGGTGGCGGTGGAACGAGAAGGGTCCATCACCACTACAGAGCAGCGAGGAGGAGAAGTGGACCCCACATTCGTTTGCGGCACCTCGGTCACCCAGACCTCCCAGGACAATCCGGAGCCGGTTTCGAGCGTGGGGCTCCGACTACTCAGAATTCCTACCCACTCTCAACCGCTCTAATCCGGACCGGAGCAGCGCACTGCTCAGCCTGCCTGCGTTGATGGCGAGCTGGGGGAACCATCCACCTCCCCCGGTCCTCCCAGCTCTTCAGCCGATGTAATGTCTTGTCTGCGTGACAATTGAGATCGAGAGGGCAGAGCTCGAGGGCCGCCTCGCCAAAATGGCGGCGCGCATGGGTGAAACCGTCGAGGAGGTCGTCATCTGGATCCTGATCGAGGAATGCGACCGCGCTGAAGAGCTGACGCACGCCCTTGAGTACGAATCAGGAGCGACTCCGAGATAGCGAAGGCAACTGGCCGCTCGGCTCCGGCGTGTCACCAATGCATCAGGCGGTCGGCATCCGGCCGATCCCGACTTCTCGAGCTCACGGCTGCTCCGGTCGCGCTTCAGGCGGCGGCCACGACACCGCCGCTCGGGACGTTGCCGTACTGCAGGATCGCCTCGGTCAGAAGCTCGGCTTCGTTGCCCAGCAGAGGGACGGCGGCGTCGAGACCGCGGATCACGAAGCTCATCGGGTTGCCGGCGGGCTCCTCGCCGTCCCAATGCCAGGAGTAGTTCGTGAAGAAGACGGCGGAGAAGCGGTCGGGCTCGCCGGTGGCCTCGCGGCCGAACGGCGCCAACACCTTGCGATGCAGCTCCGCCGACCACGTCTCGGTGTCGTCGCCCTGCTCGGGCGGCAGGTTGAGGTCGAGGCAGACGATGTAGGGAAGACCGTCGGTCTCCTTTTCCAGCGCCCGCTTCATCAGCCCGTCGACATCGACTCGCAGATCGTCAACATCGGGGAGATCGCCATCGCGACCGAGGACGCCTGGGCGGTGGCGGCTCTTGGCCTCGACGGCGATCTCGACCTTCGACGAAGGGTGGCTGGCGATGAACTCTGGCAGCTTGCGGTCGGTCTCGGTCAGCCATCTGATCTCGTAGCCGGCGCGAACAAAGACGGCGGCGACAGCCATCTCATATCGGGCGCCCTGGAACTGGCCGTACTGACGCAACCGCTTCACCAGCGAGTCGGGTAGCGCCTGCGCGTGGAGCAGGGTGTAGTTGTCGTAGGCGAGGCAGAGCAACGACTTCAGTTCGCCGGTGGCGGGCGAGCTGAAGCTGTGCTCGGCGTGCTTGGTCAGTGGTGCCTTCTCCGATTCGCCGCTGCGGGCTCGGGCGTAGGCGTCGGTCCAGTGCTCGACTACGTGGCGCTCGGCGGCGGGGCGCTCGAGTTGAGCTCGGTGCCACTCGGCCCCGAGCGTCTGCGAACACAACAGGTCGACGTAGAACTCGTGGTCGGTCTCGTGGGGTGGGCGGAAGGCGACGGTGCTGCCGACCGCCCGGACCCGTTTTCCCTGGGCCTCCCACATCGTGTCGATGGGCGACCGGCCGACCAGCAGCCCGCGATCGTCGCGCTCGGTGCGGAGGGCCGGCGCCCGATCGGAATCGAGGCAACACTTCTTATACTTGCGGCCGCTGCCGCAGTGACAAGGGTCGTTGCGGCCTTGGGCCATGCCATCAGATTAGGAGATGGCGATCAGCCGTCCCGACAGCGCTCGGTGGCTGGACGTCCGTCTCTCCCTGATCAGCGGAGCCGCCCAACCGAGACGAACGCAGATCCACTCGCCAGACCGGCGTACTCCTCGAAGCCCGGCACCGGGGTACGGACTGCCGGCAGCCAGTATGCGAAGCGAGGCACCCCAACGACTTCGCCCAAGCGCCTCGCCATGTCCTTTTCCCACCGGCTTAGCTCCCACATCACCTGCTGGGCGGCCTGCACCTCGATCAATGGCGTCCCGTCGAGCGCCATTCCACTACCACCCGGCGAGTAGACCTTTCCATCGATCTGGAGGGCCGAGTTCATCCCGGCCTTTCGCAGCTCTAGTCGATCCTCATCCGAATATTCCTGAGAGAGCCCAACGACGAAATCCGACTTGAGGACGAGGCCCCTATCGGGCCAGTTCCTCACCATCACCGCGAAAATTTCCTCGGCTGCCCAGTTCTCGTGTTGGGGGTGATCGAAGACGCCGAGTAGGTAAGCATCGGCCTCACGGAAGACAACGAAGAGCACGTCCCCCGTCCGCTTCGTGAACCCGTCCTTCCTCATCTCGGTTGAGAGGTGGAGATGATGGACCCCCCACTCGGCCAGCAGCAGGTCGCGGTCGGCGCGCTTTGACGGCGGATCGGTTGGGTTGCCCCCGGCGGGATGCGAAACGCGAGTGCTGAGATGGGCGCTGAGATCTTCCCCAGCCGCAATCTTCGCTTCGATCGCCGCCAGGGCTGCGGCGTGCACTTGCCGCTTCGGGCTCTTTTTGAGCTCGGCTGAGAGACGGACCGTTCGCGGGACTGGCTGAACGAAGCGCCCCCGCCAGACGCGGTAGTCGATCATCAGGTTGACCAGGGTCTGTTCTTCGAAATAGCTCTGATCCGCCGGCATCGATTCGGAGATGTGCCGGCGAATTCGTTTTTCGAGTCTTTCGATGAGGTTGGCCACCAGCCTGACGGTAACCATCGACTCCAACCGCCGCCGCCCGTCAGATACTCATAGCGATGGCGGAAATCTCAGCCGAGCACAGACGACAAATGGAGGACGGCACCACGATCATCGCGGAGCTCGACGTGGCCTTGGCGATGATCCACACAGGGCTGGCTGCGCTCGGCGCTCGCCCGCGCAACCTCGACGCCGCGATGCAGCAACTCGCTCCCGGTTACGAGCGCTTTCTCAAGCTCACCTACATCCTCGCCCAGGCTCATCTTCAGGGTGCCAGGCCCGAGTGGAAAGCCCTGAAGGCACACAGCCACGATCTCCTCGGCCTGCTCGACGCCCTCTTCGAGGCGGTCGCGCAGGCTGACGGCTACGCGAGCAGGCCGATCGTTGTCGAAGACCTGAACTTCATGCGCGAGGACAAGAGCATGCGCGCTCTCATCGAAGTCCTCTCCCACTTCGGCGCCTACGGTCGCTACGCCCGCCTCGACGACCTTGTGAAGGACGACCGCGTCGGAGCCGACGGCGAACCGAGCCGCCGCTGGGAAGAGATCGAGCAGGAGCTGGTCTGGGCGCGACCTGACTCAGAGGAGATCGCCGAGTCGATGGACCTCCTCCCTCCTGCGACCTTCGAGGTGCGCGCGTCCCTGACCCGCCTGGCCCGGGCGCTCGGCCGGATGTGGGTGTTCGGGGCCCTCGGCGCGGAGGGCACAGCCCACCTCGGCGCGCTCTCGGAGTTCACCCGCCTCGACGACGAGGAGCTCGGGGCCGAGCTGGCCGGATGAGCAGCGGCCAGCTACCGCGTAGACGGCCCTGCCGCCGTTGCTACCTTTTCGGAAGACCGATGAAGCACTACTCAGTGAAAGTCCACGTCCGCCCGGAGCTGCGCTACGGCTCCTTGCTCGGCGGCGCCAGCCTTCCGGAGGCCCTCGCGGGCGCGATCGAGAACGTGTTCATCAGCCAGTGGCAGCCGGCCGCTGCCGGCGGCGATCACCTATGGCTGCACCTCTCGCGGCCCTCTGACGAGGAACTGCTCGCCGAGATCGGCGCCGCGGCGATCCAGATCGGCTACGCGCTGGTGGAAGCCGAGGTCGAAGAGTTCGTCGACCACGCCGTGCACGGCGCCCTCGTCGGCTTCGGCGGCGCCGGCACCGCCACCGGCGCGACCACCCGGAACCCGCTCCTGACTTTGATCGCGGCGGCGATCGGCGCCTACGCCGGGCAGCAGGTCGGCGCCTCGATGCGAACGCTGGTCGCGAGCCACCGCTATCAGCTGCACCGAAGCGGGCGCTGGATCGCCACCGAAATCCCCGTCCTCCCGGGCGAGCAAGTAGCGCCCCAGCCGGAGCCCGCCGCCAGCTTTCTTCTGGCCTGAGCCGGGCGAACCGTCCGCCCCACCGCCCGAAAACGCCGACTTACGTACAGCGGGCTCCAAGGGCATTGGGGATCCTTCTCGGTGGCCCTGGATGCCTGGGCGTATCGTCGGTCCATGCCCGAGCCCCCGCTCCTCACACTGCGCCGCTGGGAGGAATATGGCGCGATCTGGCAGACCAGGTCGATCGCGGACGGCGAGGCGGTAATCGACCTGTGTGCCTGCCACGGTGAGCTCATCGACCAGCTGCGCTCGCGAGATCCCGAGTTGCTGGCCTACCTCGCCAAACGCCCGAGCTCTGACTGCGAGCCGCTCATGGCACCAGCGCCCGGAGAAGATCTCCCGCCGGCTTGACCTCGGTCATCCGCGCCACCGTCTCCCCCGCGTAGAGCGCCCCGGCGTCGAGCAAGTTGGGAGGACCGTCATCGGTGGGTGGCGCCGGCGTCAGGACCCGCCCACTCGGGCGCTGGGCTTTGATCATTCGAGCCTGTAGGCCCGACGGCATGTAGCGCGCCCCCGGCGCCAGGAGGCGATTTAGGGCCCGATTCAGCAATGGCGCGTGCCGGTCGCCATCCAGCCAGCGCTCCGTCGCTGCGTTGGCCACGACCCGGTGCGGCGCCGGCCAGCCGGCGCCGAAGAGCTCGGTGAGGATCGTGTCCTGGGCCTCGAGCAATCGCTGCCGGTACCCCGGGTGGGCACGGCTCTCGGCGGAGAGCAGAAAACGGGTGCCCGCCACCGCGGCGCTCGCTCCCGCCTCGAGCGCCTGGACCACATCCTCACGCTCGGCGATGCCGCCCGCGACCAACACCGGGTAGCCGGCCGGCAATGCGGTCTTGACTCGCTCGAGCAACTCAAGCGCCGGCAGCGTGCCGCGCACATGACCGCCGGCCTCGAGGCCCTGGACGATCACGGCGTCGGCGCCGGCCGCTTGCGCGGCTCGCGCCTCTGCAACCGAGCCACACTGGTGAAGCCAGACCCCGGCGGTCCTTCGCCGCGGCCTACCCCAGAACGTCACGACGACGTCGGCCTTGGCTGCCGCGGCGAACCAGTCGCGCCGCGCGAACGGCAGCAGGAGGTTGACTGCGAGGGGCCGGCCGGTCAACATCCGCGCCGCCGCCAGCTCGCGGTTGATCGACGCGGCGCCGTTGACGGCGATCGTCCCCAGCCCGCCGGCCTCGGACACCGCCGCCGCCAGCTCGTGGCGAGAGAGCCCGCCGCCCATTCCCGCTTGGACGACGGGCACTTCGAGGCCGAGACGCTCGAGCAGCGACATGGCCTCAGTCTAGGTTCGCAGCCTCAGAGGCGGACCTGGAACCCAGGCGGGTCGTATTTGCTCGCCAGCCGGGCGAGGGTCAGCGCAGCCAGCATCAAGCCGAAGTCGCGCAGGGCGATGTCGTAGTAGCCGGAATAGGTCAGCAGGTTGATGACGATCCCGGCGAGCCAGGCCGCGACGATGTAGGCGCCGTAGCGGGGCTTCAGGGCGACGGCGATGCCGGCGATGATCTCGATCACGCCCACCAGGTGCATCGCGGTTGAGGCGCTGCCGGGAATGATGTCGTTAATCCAGGGCGCCAGGTAAGACTCCCAGTCGACCATGATGTTGAAAAACTTGTCGAGGCCGAAGAGGATCGGCGCGACGGTGAAGGCGATCCGCAAGAGCAGAAAGGCCTGGTAGGCAGGGTCGCCCTTGAGGCGTTCGCCGAACGTCGTTGAAGTCAGGCCGACCTCGCGCGGGTCGAGAGTCGCGGTGCTGGACATGTGGGCCTCCAAACGTTGGTGATGATTGGCTGTCCCTGTCTTGGCGTCTCCCGGTCACCGAGTCTTACGGTCGCGGCGACAAATCGCGCTTTCAGTCCCTCAGCGCGAGGAGGAGGTAAGGATCGAACGGCGTCGGTCGCTAACAATGCGTGGCGCCAGCGACGATGACGATGCCGATCGAAACTCCTGCCGGAGATTCTGCCGCGCCGGGCGAGGACAACTCGCGGCTCTGGCTGGAGCGGCTCGGCGCGAGCGGACCGAGGCGAGACGCTGCCGTTATCGAGCTGCACGCGCTGCTGTTGAAGGCGGCGCGCTTTGAGATCGATCGCCGCCGGGCTTCCCTTCCGCACCTGCGCGGCGACGATCAGGAGGACCTCGCACAGCAGAGCGCCGACGATGCCCTGTTGGCAGTGCTGGCGAAGCTTGGGGACTTTCGCGGCGAAGCCCGCTTCACGACCTGGGCCTACAAGTTCGCCCTGCTCGAGGCGTCGGTGAAGGTTCGGCGCCGCGCCTGGCAGGGACGCGAGATCCCGATCACCGAAGATGCCTGGGCGGTGCTGGCCGACACCGCCAGCTCCACGGGCGCCCATGTCGAGGACACCGAGCTGTTCGGGGCGCTGCGCGAGGAGATCGAGGGTGCCCTTTCCGAACACCAGCGTGAGGTACTCGTCGCTGTGACGCTGAACGACGTTCCGATCGACGTCCTCGCCGAGCGACTGGAGACCACTCGCGGTGCACTCTACAAGACCCTGCACGACGCTCGGCGCAAGCTGCGAACTGCGCTCGCCGAGCGTGGCTTTGGGATCGAAGGAACCCGAGAGGAGGCGTCATGAACGACCGCGAGAAGAGCGGAGCGCCGGAACGCGAGGCGGTGCTGGCCCGCCTCCTCGGGTCCGTTGGACCCGAGCTCGGTTGTGAGGAGTGCTTCGCCGAGCTGGACCGCTATGTCGAGCTGAACCTCGCCGGTTGGGACCCAGACGGGCACGTGCCGGGGATGCGGGCCCACCTCGAGGGCTGCCCGGCCTGCGCGGAGGACTTCCGCAGTTTGAAGGCCCTGCTCGAATCCGAATTAGAACGGGTCGAGCGCGAATGATCCGCGGCGCGACGCCACGCTCAGCTCAGTTCCCGGGCGATGAGTTGGCGAGCACGCTGCCGATGACAACGCTGCCGGCCAGACCGAGGATCGCTACGCGATAGAGAATCAGGCGGCTGCGCGCGTTTGAAGAAGCGCGGCCGGCGCCGACCGCAAATCCGACTAAGGCAGCCAGCAGCACCAGGCTCCCGGCGACGACCAGGCTGACCACGTCGCCGAGCACACCGCCGGCGACGGCGGCGTTGCCCACGTTCCACAGTCCCAGCTGGGTGCGTCTTAGCCGAGCCGAGAGCCTGGGCGCCGGCAGTCCCAGACACCCCACGCCCAGGAGCAGCTGAGCCACCCCGCCGACCAGCACCAGGTATGCGGCCAGCCACGAACCATGGGCAAACGGCGCCGCACTGTTGACGGCCGCCACCAGGCCGCCGACGACGATCATCGCCCCTGCCGCGGCCGTGAACGCCCAGGCGTAGCCATCGACCCGCTGGCAAACGGTGTCGTTCACCGGATGGTCGATTCCGGTCCGCCCACGGGGGGCCGAGGTGAATCGAGGATCAGGTGATGAAAGTCCGCTTGAAGCCGAGAATCCAGTTCCGATGCCGCGGCGTTGCCGGCGACGTCGCAATCGGGAGCTCCGGTCACCAGGACCACCTCCGTGGCGGGAAAGGTGCGTAGCTCATCCTCCACGGCCTGGACCATGTCCTCGTCACCCACCCGCGCGGCCGTCGCGACGCCCGCCTTGGCCAGCGAGGCGGCACTCAGCACAAGACAGCGCTGAGCCTGATCGTGCGCGGGGTCTGAATCGGAGGCCCAGCGGTCGAGGAACCGATGCCGAGCGGCCACCAGGACCACAACCTCCGCCTCGGCTTGGTCGACGTCCCCGATTCCGGCCACCTCGACGATCTGCTCAATCGCCCGCTCGTCCTCGAGGGCGGCGCTGACGACGACCAGCAGGTGGTGGCGAAAATCTCGCAGGGAAGCGGGCACGATCGGTCCTCGCGGCGGGTGGCGAACCGCCATCACCACTATCGAGGTAGCGGCGAGTGCCCCTGCCGCCATGCCGAGGCCCGGCCCGCCGAGGTAGAAGCCGCCGACGATCACGACGGCGATCGCCGCCACGATCAGCGGCAGCGTCCAGGCTGCCAGGAGAGGCTCCCCGACCGGCTGAGCCCTATCCGATGAAGGCAGCCGGTCCATCGTTCGGCTAGTTCACCAACGCCGCGCCGAGCACGACGAGAGCCAGGGTGAGGACGCCGATGCAGGCGCGCAGGATCGCGGCGACGATCGCGCCCCGGCGGACCAGTGGGTCGAGCGGCTCACCGCCGACCTGAGCCACCGCCCGACGGCGCAACCGCGTCATCGCTCTGGCCTGGGCCATCCCGGCGGCGGTGGCGAGCAGGAGGGCGCCGGCGACGACGACGGCCGCGACCATGAGACCGTCCCAGGGATGGCCGTCGAGCAGAATCGCGCCAGTCGCGAGCGCGACCAGGAGCGCGAGGGTGCCGACGATCCCATAGGAGCGGCCAAGGGCGCGGAAGAACTCGACTCGCTGAGCGGGTTGGAGGGTGCTTGAAGCTGCCCGAGCGACGATGAAGATCGCCACCAGACCGCCCACCCAGATCGAAGCAGCAAGGGCGTGTACCGCGATCAGGGGTGCTGAGGCGGCGATCAATTCTTGTCCTTGCGGTAATAGGCGGCGTTGATCTCGATGTACTTCTGCCACTCCGGCGGCACCATGTCCTCTGGCGTGATCGCGTCCACCGGGCAGGCCTCGACGCAGGCGTCGCAGTCGATGCACTCATCGGGGTCGATGTAGAGCATCTCCGCCGAGTCGTAGTCAGGCTCCTCGGGCGTGGGATGAATGCAGTCGACCGGGCAGACCTCCACGCATGAGTTGTCCTTGGTGCCAATGCAGGGCTCGTTGATCACATAGGCCACAGGCCCCTCCTTAGATCATTTTACACAGGCTAGATGTATAAATCATAGAGCCATTCATTCGCCCAGGAGATGGCTGGCGAAAGTGACCTCTGCCCCGCTGAAAAGGCGGGAAACCGGACAGAGGGCCGCGGCCTCGGCAACGACCGCCTCGAACCCCGCCGCATCGAGCCCCTCGACCCGTCCGCCCACATCGAGCACCGAGGAGACGATCGTCGGCAGGCCGTCCACCTCGGCAAGGGTCACGGTCGCCTTCACCTGCAACTCCTGCGGCGTCTTCTTCGACTCCCCCAGCTTCAGCGCGAGCGCCATCGAGAAGCACGACGAGTGCGCCGCCGCGCAGAGCTCCTCCGGGCTGGTCTTGCCGCCGGGAGCCTCCGTGCGGGAGGCCCAGGTTACGTCGAGATCGTCAAAGCCTCCGCTGTCGGCTTGGACCACACCGTGTCCGCTGGCGAGGTCGGCTGACCAGGTGGTCTTGGCGGCGCGAGTTGCAATGGCCATTGCTGCTCCTTTCGGTCAGCAGCCAAGGTGGCTGCTTGTTTTACACAATATCAATGTGTAAAATAGATGGCCACCCCGAAAACCCACAATCGACTCGAGGCCAAGCGATGACCGAGGACGCCAAGACGCACGTACTGATCGCGGGAGGGGGCGTAGCGGCACTCGAGGCGCTGCTGGCCCTGCGCGCACTGCTGGGCGATCGGGTCACGATCGAGATCCATGCTCCGAGCCGCCAGTTCGTCTACCGGCCATTGGCGGTGGCCGAGCCGTTTGGGATCGGTCAGGCGCTGCGATTCGACCTTGCCGAGATCGCACAACGCCACGGGGCGCTCTTCCGGGCCGAAGGACTCGAATCCGTGGAGCCAGAACTCCATCGAGCCACGATGCGGCGCCGCCGCCGCATCGGCTACGACAAGCTCTTGATCGCCTGCGGAGCCAAGATGCACTGGTCGGTCCCCGGCGCGATCACCTTCTGGGGACCGGCCGGTCATGAGGGATTCGACCGCCTCCTCAAGGAGCTGGAGGAAGGCGCGGTACGGAGAGTGCTGTTCACGATGCCGGCCGGCTTCGGCTGGCCGCTTCCGATCTACGAGCTTGCCCTGATGACCTCGGCGCATCTCGCCGAACTGGGAGTCGAGAACGCCGAGCTGGTCATCGTCACCCCGGAGGACGTACCGCTGCAGCTATTCGGACCGAACGCCAGCAATCAGGTCGCTGCGCTCCTCGCCGATCGAGGGATAGAGATCAAGACCGATAGTTACCCGACTCGATTCGAGGGGGGCAAGCTGTCCGTGACCCCCGGCGATTCGATCCCCGCGGATCGCGTAGTAAGCATGCCCAGCTACGAAGGGCGTCAGATCGACGGCATACCGCGCGATCAGCGGGGATTCATTCCGGTCGACGAGCACGGCCGCGTGCGCGGCCTACCCGATGTATTTGCCGCTGGGGACGCGACCGACTTCCCGGTCAAGCAGGGTGGCCTTGCCGCCCAGCAGTCAGACGCGGTTGCTGCCACGATCGCCGCGCAGCTCAACGGGGAGGTCGAGCCAGAGCCTTTTCACCCAACCCTGCGCGGCCTCCTGCTGACCGGCAAGCGGCCCAGATATCTGCGGAACGAGCTGGAGGGTGGCCAGGGCGAAACCTCAGCGGTGACCGACCACGCACTCTGGTTCCCGCGGGGGAAGGTCGCGGGGAGATACCTGGCCCCCTTGCTCGCTTCCCTTGCTGGTGAGAGTCTGGAGCCTTCCAAGGCGGTGCTCGATAGCTCGACCGAGATCGACCTGGCCGGCCTCGACCTCATGCGCGGCGCGGTGAGAGCCAGCCTCGACCTCCCTGCCACCGCGGCCGCTTAAAGTCAACTCAAGAGGGAGACGAATGAATAGCTGGAAGCTCAGGTCGCTGGATCTCAAGCCTCGCTTGCCCGAGATCCTCTCGACCCACGACGCCGCCCGGGTCATCGTCCTCGATCTGGATGCCGGTGAGGGCCTTGCCGAACATGTTGTGCACGAGCGCGCATGGCTCCTGGTCATCGACGGTGAAATCGAGGTCAGCACCGCTTCGGGGGGAGAGCGTAAGTGGCGGTGTCGGGCTTCTGAGCGAATTCGCTCCGGGCGAACGACATGAGGTCCTTGCCATTTCCAAGGCACGCTTGTTCCTGCTGTTGGCACCCTGGCCCGGCGAGAATCATCCGGGCTCGATGACGATTCAGGACAAGCTCTACGCCCGCCGCCGAGCCGCGAAGCGCTCGGAGTCCAGCTAGGCCACCAAGCCGGCCCGCGAAAGCGAGTCGAGCAGCAGGTGGAAGTAGACAAGACCGCCGTACGGCGCCCAGCGGGAAACGACCTGCTCGACCCGCTCATAGTCGAGCTGCCCGTCAAGCCCGAGAAAGGCCTTCAGTTTGTTACGAGCCCCGACGTCGTCGCCAGGGAAGACGTGTAGGCGGCCGAGTCCACGCAGCATCACGTATTGCGCGGTCCAGCGGCCGACGCCGTGCAGGCCCGTCAGCCGCTCGAGCACCTCGGCATCTCCGGCATCCTCCAAGGCTTGGAGATCCAGATCGCCATCGACGATCCCCCCCGCGCTGCTGACGATCGTCCGCGCCTTCGCCATGCTGAACCCGAGACGCTTGAGATCAGCCGGATCCACTGTCGCGAGCTCCGCCGGGCCGGGAAACGTGTGAAGCCGATCCTCTCCAGCGCCGACCGATCGACCATGAGCCGCGCTGAGCCGATTGAGTAGATGCACTCCGACGTCGAGCGAGAGCTGCTGGCAGGCAATGCCGTTGATCAGTCCCTCGAAGAGGGTCGCGAACCGCGGCGGCTTCAGTCCGCGCATCCGCGCGACCAGGCCCTCGAGGGAGGGTTCCGATGCGGCCATCCTCGTGAATCCAGATAGGTCGGTCCCGAGTCCGAGGAGCCTCTCCAGCGTCTGCCGTGCCTGGTCTTCGGCGCCGCGATCGATCGTGTCGCCCCTGAGCACCACCTCCAGCCTCGGAGTGTCCGGCGAGCCGACCCGGGTCACCGCGAGAGCCATGGCACCCTCGCCGAATGACAGCGCGCGGCGGAAGACGTGTCCATCCCAGCGGTCGACCTCGTTGTGAGGTCGCCGCCGCAACGCCCATGCCGTCAGGTCGAGCCGAAACGGCGGCGATGGCTCGATCGAGAAACGGCGCTCCCGCGAAAGCTCCGGGCTCCGCTCGCCGCCAGTCAGCGCCGTCCCCCGCGTGGCAATCCGCGCCTCAGTACCTCTGCGAGGACGACGGCGTCGTTGTAATCGGTGTCTTTGGCGGCGTAGATGAGAGTGAGAGTGCCTTCGCGGGCCCGCCGGCGCAGCCCCGCCAGTGCCGAGCGGTGCTCCCCGAGCTCCTCGCAAAAGCGTCGTCGGAACTCCGGAAAGCGGCTCGGCTCGTGGCTGAACCACTGCCTCAGCTCGGTGCTCGGTGCCAGTTCCCGGTCCCACTCATCGAGCTCTGCTCGCTCTTTGGACAGGCCGCGTGGCCAGAGTCGGTCGACCAGGATTCGATAGCCGTCAGAAGGCTCGGCGGGCTCGTAGGCACGCTTCAGGCGGATCTCCATCGCGCCCTTGCTCACGGGTTTTCCTCCGCCCGCTCGATCGCGATCGCGAGGCGTGCGAGGTCGTCTGGCTCAAGGGCCCGTTCGACCATCGGGAAGAGCTCACGCTCCTCGAAGCGCACGTGGTCGTCCAGGAGCCGGCCCAGGTCTCGCAGCTCTGCGAGTGAGGCTTCCGCCTCCGCCGCACGCAGGGCCGCGCGCCGGATCGCCAGGTGCTCCTCCAGCATCCGCGCCACCGCGACGCGGTCCACGGGGCAATGCAAGGCCCAACCCGGCAGCAGCACCTCCTCCTCGACACGGAAGTGGTGTCGCCCCTCGGACTCCCAGAAGGCAAGGAAGTCCTGGCCGGCGGCGTCGGCGTCGGTCGCCTCGCGCAGCCGCTTCGCGGCCAGCAGCGACTTCAGATGATCGCGCGAGAGCGGCTGCAGCGCCTCTGCCCGTTTCATCAGAGGCTCGGGCGAGCTCGGAGGAGGACCCGCGCGGCAAGGATTGAGACGCGGCCGGCGAGCATGGCGTAGGCCAGGAGCAGTGCCGCGACCGCGGGACCTCGCAGTCCGTCGACGCCAAACGACTGGGAGAGCGCCAGCGCTGCGATTCCAGCCATTGCCAGGGCGGCGATGAAGCCGTCAAGCCGTGGTCGCGCCGCCGGCATCCGTGCCGCGAAGCCGCCGCGGACTCTCACGACCACGGCAAGCAGGTGGGTCAGCGAACCGAGCACGGTGAGGCCGATCCAGCCGCTGACCAGAAGCGTGCCGAGGGTGGTTCGGGTCGAGCCGGCCAGGGCATTCGAGGGGCCGTCTGCGATCGCCGCCACCGTGGCGACCAGAAGCCCGGAGAGAAGGAAGGGCTGGGCCGCCGCGACGATTCGCGCCGGGAGAGAAAGCGGCCGGGTCGCATGGCGGAGGCAGGCGGCGAGGTTGACGAGAAGCGCGATCGCACCCACGCAGAGTCCGAGCCAACCGACGAGGGCGAGCGGTTCGAGTGCCCAGCCGTAGCCGATGGCGAGCGCCGCCACGCCTCCGGTCCAGGCGAGGAAAGCGACCCCCTGCAGGCGGGGAAAACGAAGCTGGGTTTGGGTCAGCGATGGGAAGAAGGTGTGCAAGGTGCCGACAATCGCCGCGCCGAACCAGCCCGCCAAGTTCAACGACATATGGGCGCCGAGGAGATCGCCATGGCTCCAGGGCACGCCGCGAGCCAGCAGCGACCCCGCCACCATCCCCAGTCCGAGAAAGCAGGCCCCGCTGACGTACCACCGGGTTGCCCACGGGGAGCGTCGCAGCGAGGATCGCCGCATCGCGGCAATCGCCGCCGCCCAGGCCGCCAGACCACCAACCAACAGGCCGACCGCGAGCCAGATCAGCGTCTCGGCATGCTCGGGAACGGCAATCGCGAGCAAGATCGTCCCGGCATTCCAGTAGAGGATCTGGGCGCGGACAAGAGCTCGCGGAGGAGGGTCGGTGGCGAGGAAGGCGCCGGCGAAGAACTGGGTGGCGCCGAGGACCAGCTGCGAGACGCCACCGACGAAAGCCAGATGCAGAGCAAGCCAGTGGCCCCACGGCCACGGGGCGAGCCATTGGGCGACACCGACCGCTGCCGCCGCGAGCAGAAAGGCGAGCCCGCAGATGAAGAAGGCGCCGACGACATCGGTCGGGCGCAAGTCGCCTTCGCGGCGCGGACGGGGCTTTTGGCGACAGCGGCGAGCGGCGTAGCTGCTCACCTGGAGACCTCGATCAGGCAGCCCGCCCGATCCGGGTCGTGAGGCTCGAAGCCAGTCAGCTTGGCCTTCGGATCAAGCTTCTCCAGGACGCCGGCCGTGATCCCTCGGTGCAGGGTGCAGACGACATCGGCGTTCTCGCGCACCGAATCGCGATAGGGGCAGTTATCGAGACGGCAGGTCAGGCTGCCGTCGGCTTTCACCTTCATCGAAGGTTGAAAGCCGAGCGCGGCGAGGGTCTGACGCAGTCCCTCCGCAGGATCGCCGTTCTCCTTCGGCGCGAGCTCCCGGCCGATCTCCCGGCCGGTCCGCTCGACTTCACGCAGCCGGGTCGGGCCGGCGGGGATCGCGCGGGCCAGCCAGACGGCGAGGCTGGCGTAGGCAGAGGGCGGCTGACCGGAGGGCTGCGCGCCGGGGGCCACGGTCCAGCGGTCTCCGGGGCGCCCCCTCCCCGCTCGCTCCTGCCGGCGCTCGACCAGGCCGGCCTCCTGCAGCCGCTCGAGGTGGACCCGCACGCCGTTGGGGTGCAGGCCGAGGCGAGCGGCCAGATCGTCGGTTCCCACCGCTTCCTTCAGCTCCGCCAGCAGGGTGAAGATACGCGCCCGGGTGGGCTGCGTCAGCGGGTCATCTGTCGAGGCCGGTAGATCCATGATCCAAGTTTTGCACAGACGATGTGTGCAAACTAATCATTGCTTTGACGACTCACCTGCAGACACCGCGACGGCGGTGGTCGAAGCCTGGGCGGGAGCAACTTCTGACTCGTTCATCAGGGCGTGCCGGGCGCCGGGAATCCCAAATTCGTAGGGCCCGCCGACGACGCGCGGAATCCGCTCGAAGTTGAAGCGCGGCGGCGGCGAGGAGACCTGCCACTCGATCGTCTTCGCCCGCCAAGGGTTGGCCGGGGCGCGGGGGCCGAAGCGCCAGCTGACGATCATGTTGTAGAGGAAAACCAGCTGGGCGGCCCCGAGCATGAAGCCGAAGACCGAGATCAACAGGTTCCACTCGCCGAACTGGGTCGCGTAGTCGACGACCCGCCGCGGCATCCCGTCCATCCCGATCCAGTGCATCGGGATGAAGGTTCCCCAGGTGCCGATCAGCGTCAGCCAGAAGTGAAACCGACCCAGCTTCTCGTCATACATCCGCCCGGTGATCTTCGGGAACCAGTAATAGACGCCGGCGAAGATCGTGAACACCGAGCCGGCGAAGAGGACGAAGTGGATGTGGGCGACGATGAAGTAGGTGTCGGTGACGTGGATGTCAATCGGGACCATCGCGATCATCACGCCGCTGATACCTCCGAGGATGAAGCTGCCGATGAATCCCAGCGCGAAGAGCATCGAGGTCGAGCGCAGGTTGATCTTGCCGAAGTAGAGCGTGCCCAGCCAGGAGAAGATCTTGATCCCGGTCGGGACCGCGATCAGGACCGAAGTCATCATCATCGGCACCCGCAGCCAGCTGAACATGCCGGCGACGAACATGTGGTGGGCCCAGACCGAGTAGCTGAGGACGATGATCGCGATCAGCGAGAGCGACATCAGCCGGTAGCCGAAGATCGGCTTTCGCGAGTGGGTGGAGATGACCTCGCTGATGATCCCGAAGCCAGGGATGATCATGATGTAGACCGCCGGGTGGGAGTAGAACCAAAAGATGTGCTGGTAGCTGACGACGTCGCCGCCGGCCGCGAACTGGAAGAAGTTGGTGTGCAGAATGCGGTCGAACAGGACCATGAACTGCACTCCGGCGATGAACGGCGTCGCGGCGATCACCAGCAGCGAAGTCGCGAGGTTGGCCCAGACCAGCAGTGGCATCCGCCAGAAGGTCATCCCTGGGGCGCGCATGGTGATGATCGTGACCAGGAAGTTGAGCGCGGCGAGGATCGAGGAGAAGCCGGCGAACTGGACGCCGATGTTGAAGAAAGACTGCCCGAGCGGCGCCCCGGTCGAGAGCGGCGCGTAGCCGGTCCAGCCGGCGTCGAAGGCGCCGCCCGGGACCAGGAAGCTCGACATGAAGATGACGCCCGCCAGGACCAGCAGCCAGAAGCTGAGCGCGTTCAGCCGCGGGAAAGCCATATCCGGGGCGCCGATCATCAGCGGCAGGACGTAGTTGGCGATCCCGGCGAAGACCGGGATCACGAAGAGGAAGATCATGATCGTCGCGTGCGCGGAGAAGATCGAGTTGTAGCTCGCGGCGTCGACGATCTGCGTCCCCGGCTGGGCGAGCTCAGCGCGGATCAGCATCGCCAGCAGGCCACCGATGAAAAAGAAGAAGAAGGTGGTGACGATGTACTGGATCCCGATCACCTTGTGATCGGTGTTGAAGGTGAAGTAGTCGCGCCAGGTGGCGGCGCCATGGCTCGCATGGTCCTCGGGGCGGGTCGGCTCTCCCAGTGCCCAGCGAACCCAGTAGGTGAGCGTGCCGAAACCGACCAGGAAGCCAAATGCTCCGGTGATCACCGGGACGACTACATGTGGGTAGCCGGTCTGTTCGGTCTGGAAGATCGGCAAACCCGATATCGCTCGCAGCCCGATGACCAAGGCAAAGCCGATAGCGCCGCCGACAAGCGCTCCGCCGATGCCACGCGACCACTTGCGGAAAAGCTCGTCTCCGGAAATACCGAAATCGGGGGCCTGGGGATCGGCTGTGGCGCGGCCTGCCGCCCGTGCCGATCGTTGGAGCGCGGAGTCTGCCATCAAACGTCCAGTCGCATTACATTTTTCCTATGAACATTGGGAAAAATAGCACGGCGGCGACCCGCGCGGCATCATCCGGTCCCTAGCCCGTCCGCGTGCTGTCGACTTCCCAGGTCCAAACGGCGGGCGGGTCGCTGGCGGGAAAGGATGCGTCGCCCGTCTCATCGGCGTTCGCCGACGCGAACCCGGCCGGTTCCTCGGGTGCCTGCCCCTCTTTTTTGGTCGGGGTGTCTGGCGAGGGTGGTTCGATCATTCGCCGATCGTCTCACGAAGTGCACCCGCTGAACATGGGTTTTGATACGCAACCGCGCTAATCGACGATCGCGGGGGCGGGCCCTCCCGGACTCTCGGTCTGAAGCACCGAGGGCTGGAGGCCAAGCAAGCGCAGGTCCCTCAGGAGCTCGCCCAAGCTGTCATCGTCGAGCGGGGACGCTGGCGGAGTTACGCCGAGCTCGATCTGCCATCCGACTGCGATCTCACCCTCGGGGCCAGGTTGACTGAGACGCAGGAGGCGTATCGCCGCATCGGGCGCATCTTCACGTAGGCGTTTGGTCTCCGCCGTCAACCACTTCTGAAGCTCCTCGGAGGCGACGGGGGCGAATGGATGGCAGCGGACTGCGATTTGGCTCATGCATCGATCTTCTGCCATTCATTAGCGGGCGACAATGGGTGCCCTTATCCATTTCGATTGGCTATGGCGCCCCATCCGTCAGCCCGGCTCGAGCAGTCACCCACCATGAGCACGGGATCTGACGAACGGTGCTGCCTGTGAGAATCAAACGAGGTGTCCTATTTGACCGTGAGAGTCCCTTCCATGCCAGCTTCCCGATGGCCTGGGACGGTGCAAAAGAAGGTGTAAGTACCCGGTTTCAGGTTGACGACCGTGGAGGTTTCGCTTTCCGTGATCACTTCCGTCTGGCCCACGACCTTGCCGCTGGAGTCTTCGATCGCGACGTCATGTTCGAGTGGCTGAGGGTTGTCGAGGTCGACGGTCACTTCGCCGGCCGACGCCGTCGCGCTATCGCTGGCGTAGGCGAGGCCGCTGGAAGCGGCTGCGATGTCGAGGGTGGACGCGCTGCCGGCTGACTTGCCTTCGGTTTCTCCAACACCGCTGCTTGGCGAGGTGGCTTCGCTGCCGGTGGAATCGGAGCTGCTGGAGCTGCCACCGCCACAGGCGACCAGGGCGATCGATGCGAGGGCGAGAGCAAATGCGATTGCGATCTTCTTCATTTTGTCCTCTCTTGACTGTCTTCGTACCCGCTGGGCCTCACGCGACGCGGTCGCGTCTCGGGCTGACCCTAAGCGCAGTACCGACTTGTTGCCGGCTACCCGCATCAGCATCGAGTGCAGCCAACGCCCGGCGCGCGGCCGTCTTCAGGTCGAGCCCACTGCCCGGGTTGTAGAGCGGACCCTGCCCGTCGGTCAGCAAGATGTTCGTCCTGGCCGCCCCCTTTGGACCGATCGGCAGAGAGCCTCTAAGCCGGCGGGCCAGCGTCTCTAAAGTCGGGGCAGCGGCACGCACCGCCTGAGAGCGCACGGGTACCTGGGCAGTGTGTAGCGCGGGCCGCTTGCCCTGGTTGAGGGTCCGACCCAAGCCCGCGGCCATTTTCAGCCTCGAATCTCGAGATACGAGGTAGCGCGCTCGCTCGCGAAGGAAGGGACTGGCGTCCGGCGACACTCCCGCCGCCAATTCCTCGTCGAGTCGAGTCTGACCGAACTGAGCGCGCATCGAATGTAGGGCGTGCTGGGCTCGGGTGGTCGCGGCGGAGAGACCTGACCGGGCCGGCCTGGATTGCTGCGGGGCTTGATGCATCTGAACCTCCCGACTCTGGTGGTTTTTGGGATCCCTTGCGGGACATCGACGTCAAGCATCGATCAGTTCGTCGTCTACGGCCATGGGTGTTTAGACCCAAGTTCCTCCACAGGAACTGCGCCGGGTGGCTCAGGCCTCCACAAGCCCCCGCCTGATCGCGTAGCGAGTCAGCTCGACCCGATTTCGCATGCCCAGCTTCTCGAGCATGTTGGCGCGGTGACGGTCAACCGTCTTCTTGCTGATTACCAACATCTGGGCGATCTCCTCGCTGGTATGCCCTTCGGCGATCAGCTTCACCACTTCGAGTTCGCGGGGAGTCAGCGGGTCCTGGGGAAGAGTCTCTCCCCGTCGGGCACCATCCAGATAGTCGCGGACCAAGCTGGTCACAGCGGCCGGGTACAGAAAGGGCTCACCTCGCATCGTCGCGCGGCAGGCCTCGATCAGGTCGCGATTGGCAACTGACTTCAGCACGTAGCCCGACGCCCCCGCTTTCAGCGCTTCGAACAGGTACTGCTCATTTTCATGCATCGAGAGCATCAGGATTCGCAACTCGGGCTTCCTGCGAGCGATCTCCCTGGCGGCCTGCAGGCCCGTCATCCGCGGCATCGAGACATCGAGAATCGCCAGATCGACTTCTTCCGCGATTGCCAAGTCGACGGCCTCGGCACCGTCGTCGGCCTCTGCGACGACTTCAAGATCGGGAGCCGCATCGAGCACCATTCGCAGCCCGTCGCGGACGACAACGTGGTCGTCGGCGAGCAGGATCTTCGTCTTAAGCGGGACCGGCATCGAGCTCTCCCCACGGCAGTTCGAGGCGAACAGTCGTGCCGCCGCCCGGCCCCGATTCAATTTCCAGCTTTCCGTGGACCAGCCGCGCTCGTTCGCGCATGCCGCTGATTCCGGCGGTACGGGCCGGAAGATCGGCCGGCAGGCCGCGACCGTTGTCGGTAATCGAAAGCGTCGCCATGTGTGAGCTTGCCGCGAGCCTCAGCGTCGCCTCCGATGCCTGAGCGTGGCGGACGACGTTGGTCAGACTCTCCTGTGCCACCCGGTAGATAACCAGCTCCAAGTCGGGCGGAATATTGGGGAGCTTTTCCAATTGGCGCTCTATGCGCAGGTCTCCCTGCGAGGCCAGGCGTGAGCAGAGGGAAATGAGTGCATTGACCAAACCGAGGTCATCGAGCGCCTCCGGCCTCAACTCGCGGGCGATCCGACGGACTTCATCGAGGCTCCCGCGAACGGCATCGGCGATCCGGCGCAGGTCCGCCGGAGAGTCACGGCCGACATCGGCGGCGTGCTCTATCTGGATTGCCGCCGCGGTCAGGGTCTGGCCGATCTCGTCGTGCAACTCGCCAGCCAAGCGCTTGCGCTCGCTCTCCTGCGCGGCAAGCGCCACGCGAGCGCTCTCGTATCGCTCGCGCTCGAGGCGGTCGAGCATCAGGTTGAAGGCATCACTAAGGGCGGCGACGTCAGGGCCATAAGACCCGAGCTCCGTAATTCGTTCCCCGGGCTGGTCCGGATCGATTCTCGTCATCAGCGCCGTCAGCTTTCGAAGCGGAGCCAGCACCCTTCTGAGAACCCAGAGATTGGCCGCCAGCATTAGGCCAAGCCCGCCGATGATGATCGCGAACTGACCGAAGGTGACCGGAGCGTGGATCGTGACGGGGGTGACGACGAGCAGTACCGCGGCGACGACCATGATTAGGGCGCTGGCGAAAAAGGCTCGCCACAGCAGCGGAAGGCGCTTGTCATGCCCGGGGCGAGGAGAAACGAGGTTCGAAAGCGCCGCCCCTGAGGACGGCTCGACGCCGTTGGTCACGATTGCATTGTCGACGATTGCATCGAAACCACTGTCGCACTTTGACGTTCCGCGTCAATGGGCATTCCGACCCATGGTGCGCGGGCCCGGCTATGAGGAAGATTGGACCGAAGCACCACGACCGTCGCCCGCCAACAAATTCCGAGGAGGCCCGTGCCATGTCCGCCGACCAATTGATGCTCTGTTATGACGGTTCCGAGGACGCGAAACACATGATCGCCGAAGCCGGGGATCTCTTTCCAGGTGGCCATGCACTGGTCTTGACGGTGTGGCAGCCCATTTCCGGTCTGGCCAGCGTGACCTGGTCGGGGGCGACGGTAATGCCGAACTTCACCGAGCTCGACCACCTCGCCTCCGAGGATGGTCAGGGCAGAGCGGAAGAAGGGGTGACCCTCGCGCGCGAGTCGGGACTGGAAGCCGAGCCGCTCGCGGTCGAGGCCGACGGGCCGATCTGGGAGACGATCATCCAGACCGCTGAGCGCCGGCAGGCCGCGATCGTCGTCATGGGCTCCCGAGGCCTGACGGGCTTGCGCTCGATGTTGCTCGGAAGCGTCTCCAGCGCGGTCGTCCACCACGCCCGTCGTCCAACCCTGGTTATCCACCGAAACAGCGTGGATTCGGCAGGCCGTCATCTTCACGCTCTGGAGCGATCAGCGTGACGTCGGCCGATTTGACGTCGGCGACGACAGAGGAGGGGGGCCCTCGTTTCCGCCTGAATGTCCCTGAGGCCTTTGCGAGACGCGCAGCTACCCGAGTTTCCCTCAAGTGACTCGGGTAGCTCTACTCTGATGCGCGACGCAGGCTATTCGCCGCTGCGTGAGTACGGAGCAATCGGCGATGGGCGTACGTTGGCCCTGGTTTCGAGCAAAGGATCGATCGACTGGCTATGCCTGCCAGACCTCGATTCGCCGAGCGTCTTCGGGGCCATTCTCGACACCCAGAGCGGCGGCAGTTTCAGCCTCGCCCCTGAACCGCCATTCACGGTCGAACGGGCCTATCTTCCGGAGACCAACGCGCTGCAGACCATCTTTAAGACGGAGGTGGGCGTAGTGCGCGTTACCGACGCGATGCTGTTGCCGGGCAGTGGGCTGGTGCCCTCCCGAGAGCTCGCTCGACGGGTCGAGGGTCTTTCGGGCCGCGTGCCGATGCGCTGGCGAGTCGAACCTCGATTCATGTACGGAAGCCGGCGGCCGGAACTCAGCCGCCGTGGCGAAACCCCGGTTGCGAGGAGCGGGAAGGACGCGCTCGCCGTGTCCTCCTGGGACGCTGGCGTCCCCGTCCTCGATGAGACCTCGATCAGCGCCAGCTATGTGGCATGCGCGGGCGATGACGCGCTGCTTGCCCTGAGCGCCGCTCATGAAGAGCCGTTGGTCTTCCCCTCTCGCACCGAAGTGGAGTCGCGTCTAATGTCGACGATTGCCTTCTGGCGCGGGTGGTCTGCCGGCCGAACCTACGAGGGGCCCTGGCGGGATGCGGTTATCCGCAGCGCCCTGGTTCTCAAGCTGTTGATCCACTCTCCGTCTGGAGCGATCGCGGCGGCCGGAACCGCCTCGTTGCCCGAGGAGATCGGAGGCGATCGCAACTGGGACTATCGCTTCTGCTGGGTTCGCGATTCGGCGCTCACCCTGCATGCGCTGATGCGGTTGGGCTGCCCGCAGGAGGGCGAGTCCTTCTTCTGGTGGTTGCTGCACGCCTCACAGCTGACTCATCCCCGTCTCAGAGTCCTCTACCGCCTCAACGGAAGCGATCGCGCCCCGGAGTCGACTCTCCCCCTGAGCGGCTATCAGGGCTCGAGGCCGGTGCGAATCGGCAATGCCGCGGTCGGCCAAGAGCAGCTCGACATCTACGGCGATCTGATGCAGACCGCATGGCTCTACGCCTCCTCGGGCGGCGATCTTGACTCCGACACCGGCCGGCGACTGGCGGAGATGGCCGACCTCATCTGCGAGCTGTGGCGGCGACCGGACTGCGGCATCTGGGAGGTGCGCAGCGAGCCACTGCACTTCACGCACTCCAAGATCATGTGCTGGGTAGCTCTCGACGGCGCCCTCCGCCTGGCCGAACGAGATTTGATTCCGCGAGCTCATGCGACCAAATGGCAGAGAGAGGCCGAGGCAATCCGTGCCTTCGTAGACGAGCGGTGTTGGTCAGAGGAGGCCGGCTGCTATGTGCGATCGGCGGGCAGCACGGAGCTCGATTCCAGCCTCCTGCTCGGCGCGTTGATGGACTACCCGAGCGAACGCGATCCCCATTTGAACGCGACGATCACAGCCCTCAGGCGCGAGCTTGGATCCGGCCCTCTGTTGAATCGCTACAGCGGCGAGGACGGGCTTGGGGGAACCGAGGGAGCCTTCCTTTGCTGTTCGTTCTGGCTCGCCGATGCGCTCGCCCGCGCTGACCGGATCGACGAGGCCACCGAGTTGATGGAGCAGCTGATCGGATTGGCGAACGACGTCGGCCTCTATTCGGAGGAGGTCGATCACCAGAGCGGTGAATTCCTTGGAAACATGCCCCAGGGCCTGGTCCACCTGGCGTTGATCAACGCTGCGGTTTCGATTGGCATGAAGCAACGCTGATGAGCATCTGGGGCGCCATCGCCGGTGGATTCGTCGGGACCCTGGTTCTGACCACCGCGCTCAGCGCCGCCAGCGGCTTCGGGCTGACGCGGATGGACCTGCCATTCCTGCTCGGGACCATCGTGTCCTCCGATCGCGGCCGTGCCAAGGCCTTGGGCTACGCGATGCATTTCGCCACGGGACTGCTTTTCGGGATGGTCTACCTGGGAATCTTTGCCGCTATTGGCGAGAGCGGCTGGGCCCTGGGGGCCTTGTTCGGCCTCGTCCACGGCCTCTTCGCCGGCACGGCCCTGGTAACCGTGGTGCTCCCCGCCATTCACCCCCGAATGGGCACGCCGTTCAGCGCCGCCCCTGACCGACCGTTGTTGGAGGCGCCGGGTTTCCTGATGCTGAACTACGGCCGCCGGACCCCGCTGGTGACGATCGTCGCGCACATCGCCTACGGAACGATCGTCGGCGGCTTCATCTCGCTTGCCTCCTGAGGCTCGCGACTATCACGAGTAGGGAGGGCCCGTCAGCCGCCGTGCGCCCTCACCGCGCCGAGCTCGCTCTCGATGCAGGTGAGCAACTCACGGTAGGAGTCACAGAACGACTGCACACCCTCGCGCTCGAGGCCCGCAGTGATCGCCGCGAGGTCTATTCCGGCGGTCGCGGCGTCGACGAGGACATTCGCGGCGGCAGCTGGGTTGACAACGAGAGTGTCGGCAACCTCGCCGTGATCGGCGAAGGCGCGCAGCGTCTTCTCGGGCATCGTGTTGATTACCCCAGGACCGATCAGCTCGGCGACGTAGAGGACATCGGAGTAGGCGGAGTTCTTGGTCCCGGTGCTCGCCCACAACGGCCGCTGGGGACGGGCGCCAAGACCCACCAGGCGCTCCCACTCGCGGCCGGAGAACTTGGTGAGGTAGCGCTGGTAGGCGACCCGGGCGCTGGCGATCGCCGCCCTGCCGCGCAACGGTGAGTCCTCGGCGAGCTGGGCGTCGACCTTGGTGTCGATGCGTGAGAGGAAAAACGATGCAGCCGATGCGATCCCGGAGAGCGGCTCGCCTGCTTGGGCTCGGGCACTGAGTCCGCGCAGATATGCGTCGATTACCTGCTCATAGCGATCGATTGCGAAGAGCAACGTCACGTTGACATTGATCCCCCGGCGCGTCAGCTCCTCTATCGCCGGCAGGCCCGCGCGGGTGGCGGGGACCTTGATCATCACGTTGGGCTGGTCAAGGCGCTGCCAGAGATCCGTCGCCTGGGCGATGGTGGCCTTGGTGTCGTCGGCGAGATCGGGCGTGCACTCGAAGGAGATGAAGCCGTCGCGACCATCGCTGGCGTCATAGGTGGGGCGCAGCTCGCGGGCGGCCGCACGGACGTCATCCAGCGCCAGCGTGAAAAAAAGCTCCTGAAGGTCGGTGCCCTCTTGGGCGGACAGGCGCTGCAGCTGCTCGTCATAGAGATCGGAGCCGGTGATCGCCTTGGCGAAGATCGTCGGGTTCGACGTCGCACCGGTAACGCTGCAGTCGCGGATCAAGTGGGCGAATTCACCGCTTTCGAGCAGCTCACGTGAGAGCGTGTCGAGCCAGATCGAAACGCCGGCGTTGCGCAGGCGCGCGAGGTTGGGGCTGGGAGGCATTCCGTTCAACCTCCCTTGGCGGGCTCGGAGCTCAACGAAGCAAGTGACGTGTCAGGGTCGCTCAGCGCCCTTGGGTCAATCGCCTGACGGGATCCAATCAGGGCGCGGATCTGGTCGTTGACGTCCCAAATGTTGACGTTCATCCCGGCTGCCACCCTCCCGTCACGCAGCCAGAAGGCGATGAACTCGCCGCTCTCCCGCTCGCCGCGGAAGACGACCTCATCCCACTGTGGCGCGTACCCCGAGTACTCCATTCCCACCTCGTACTGATCCGAGAAGAAGTAGGGAATGTGGTCATAGCTGACCGCTTCGCCGAGCATCGCCCGGGCGGCCGCTGGTCCCTGGTTGAGTGCATTGGACCAGTGCTCGACTCGGATCCGTTCACCGTAGAAGGGGTGCCAGGCGCCGGCCACGTCACCGGCGGCGAATATCCCGGGCGCCGAGGTCTGCAGCGCCTCGTCGACGAGGATGCCGTTTTCGATCGACAGGCCTGCGTTCTTGGCAAGCTCCAGACGCGGGATGACGCCGATTCCGACCACAGCGAGGTCGCAGTCGATCACCTGGCCGCTGCTGGTGCGCAGCCGCTCGAGTGCGCCGTCCCCCTCGAAGGACTCAACCCCCTCCCCCAGCGCCATGTCGATGCCGTGTTCGGTATGTACGTCGCGATAGAAAGCTCCGATCTCGGTACCGAAGATCCGCTCGTTGGGCAGAGCGGTCGGGTCGATCAGAGTGACCTCGTGGCCGGCCTGGCGAGCCGAAGCGGCGAACTCGCTGCCGATCCAACCCGCTCCCACGACCGCGACGCGAGCGTCGCGGTCGAGCCGGTCTTGCAGCAGGTCGCAGTCGGCGAGAGTGCGCAGATAGTGAATTCCGTCGAGCTCAGCTCCGGGGACCGTAATCTGCCGCGGCTCCGCGCCGGTGGCCAGAAGAAGTCGGTCGTAGCCGAGCTCACGGCCGTCCGCCAGCGTGACGGCGGCGAGGGCGGGGTCGATCGACGAGACGGTCGTCTCGGTCATCAGCGAGATCTCGTGCTGGGCATAGAAGCCGTCCTCGTGAACAAAGGTCGACTCGCGGTCTGACTCACCCCGCAGGTAGTCCTTCGTCAGCGGTGGTCTTTCGTAGGGCCGCTCGGGCTCCGAGCCGATCAGCACCACGCGCCCGTCGAACCCTCGCTCGCGCAGCTCCTCAGCGGCCTTTGCGCCGGCCAGACTCGCGCCGACGATGATGAAGGTCTGCTTCTTGCTCATCGCGCTTGCCACCTTCCGATCGTGCTTCGACAGTTCGTATGGATCTTGGTCTTCCGTGCTTAGCGTGTGATCGGACCTCCGTCTTACCTTTGCAGGCAAGAACTTGGCCAGCCCGGCTGGCCCTTGTGTCGAGATGGGCATTCCTGCCCATGGCTTGCGGTTCGGCGAACCGTGACGCTGTTGACATGATCGGAACCTCGGACCGCCCAGCCCTCCTGTCGGGCAAAGGCGCGGTCAGGCGCGATGTGGATCCGGATTCGCAGGAATGGATCGAGCGGCTGACGCCGGGCAGTCCCGACCTGGAGGCCGGTATCGAGGAGCTGCATTCCCTGCTTCTCAGGGGGGCACGGTTTGAGGTCAGCCGTCGCCGCGCGATGCTTCCCCACCTATGGGGCGATGATTACGACGACCTCGCTCAGCAGAGCGCCGATGACGCCCTCCTCGCCGTGCTCCGCAAGCTCGATGACTTCCGCGGCGATAGTCGCTTTACCACCTGGGCCTACAAGTTCGCCCTGTTTGAGGCTGCCGCGGCGGTTCGCGCTCGCGCCTGGCAGGGTCGCGAGATGCCGATTGAATCCGATAGCTGGGGCCGGTTTGCCAGCTGCGGTCCAACGGCCCAAGAGGACCTTGAGATGAAAGAGCTTTTCGCCACTCTGAAAGCGGCGATGGCAACCCGCCTAAGCGACCATCAGCGTGAGGTTCTCGTCGCTGTCGCGCTCAATGATGTCCCGATCGATGTGCTGGCCACCCGGCTGGGCAAAAGCCGCGGGGCGATCTACAAGACCCTGCACGACGCACGCCACAAGCTTCGGGCGGCCGCCGAAGCTCACCGAATCGATTCGAGCCGTGGGTTTCAACGAACCCTCGATTGATGCTCGAGCAACGGCTCGGCGGACGCGTCGCAGTCGCCGCTTTCCGCCCAATATGGGCACGGTCATCGCGACCCCGGCGGCCGTCGACGCGATCATGCGACTTCGGGTCGAGCATCGGGCGATCGCCTTTCGCGAGTCAGGCGGCGGCTGCGGCTGCGGCATCCTGCGCCCGGTAACCGAGGCGAAGCTGCCGCCTGGGATCAACGACCTGCAGCTCGGCCAGGTCGGGGGTGTCCCTTTCCTAGTCGATGCCGACGATTACAAGCGCTGGGGTTGCCCGGACCTGGTCGTCGATGTCTCCCACTACCACTGCAACGATGGACGGGCCGTTGTCGAAGGGGCGGACTGCACTCGCTTGACGCTCTCACGAAATGGGTCTTTGAGCCCATAGCCGACGGCTCTGGAAGAGGCGAAGATCATCGGCATGACTACTACCGCAGAGACCCAGGCCTTGTCCGTGACAATTCGAGCACGACAAATGGCAGCCTCGGAGCCCCGCCCAGCGCCATCATCACCCGCGATGGCGAGCGGGTTCTACGCGCGGAGCTCAAGCGCCTGCGCCGCGAGCTTGAGGACGACCTGGCCGACCGGCTGCGAGAGGCACGCGCATTCGGTGCTCCGGTGGGGAATGACGACTACCTGCAGATTCAGGAGGAAGAGATCATCCTGGCCGTCCGAGCCGCCCGGCTCGATGAGCTGCTGGAGCGGGCCCAGGTCATCGACAGCGGATCGCTCGACGGCAGGGCAGCGGTGGGCACGATTGTCGAGGTCAAGAACTCCGACAACAGTGAGTTGATGGAGCATGAGCTGGTTGGCGGCCACGAAGCTCCACGCGCCAACACCGCCTCGGCCGCGTCACCGATCGGCCAGGCCCTGATCGGTCGCGAAGCAGGCGAGATCGTCGTGGTTCACCTGCCCAAAGGTGGGCGCCAACGCCTCGAAATAGTCCGCGTGCGGCCCGCAGGGCGCACCTTCTCGCCGCAGGATGAAAGGGGTCCACCATGTTCAAGAACGTGATCGTCGGAGTTGACGGAAGGGGCGGTGGCCGCGATGCCGCTGCCCTCGCTCATCGTCTCCTGGATCCCCGAGGAGAACTAACCCTGGTCCACGTCCATTTGGAAACGACCGCTGTCATCGTCCATGAATTCGATTCCGCGGCACAAGAGGAGGCCAGACACCTACTGGAAAGCGAACGGGAGGCGGCCGGTGGGGCAGCAGAGGTGGCCAGTATCGGTGGGACCTCGGTAGCTGTCGGGCTGCACCGCTACGCCGAGGAGCATGGAGCAGACCTACTGGTCGTCGGCACCTGCCGCCGGGGTGTTGTTGGTCGAGTTCTGGCGGGGGACGACACGCGAGCTTCGCTTCAATGTGCCCCCTGCGCGATAGCTATTGCACCGCGGGGGTACGCCGAGGTTTCAACGCCGATCGAGATCATCGGCGTGGGATATGACGACTCGGCCGAGAGCGAAGCCGCTCTTGCCAAGGCACGCGAGCTTGCGGGCGGCGGAGGTGTCGAGATCCGTGTCCTGATCGTCGTTGCCGCAGTTCGCTTCGACGGTTCCAGACTCGCTCCGTTGAACAGCGTCATGCGGGACGATCCGCGGCTCAACGAGATGCTGCACCGGCTGGGCGAACTGGACCACGTGACCTCGCGAGCGGCCTATGGGCTGGCGAGAGAGGAGCTCGGAACCTTCGGAGAAGAAGTGGACCTGCTGCTGCTCGGGTCCCCGATCGAAGGGCCCAAAGGGCGCGTGGTCCCCAACCGCATCTCCAAGCATCTGGCTCGAGCAGCGCGATGCCCGCTGATGGTTATTCCACTCGCCCCAGTACAGCCAGAATTCGGCGATGGAAAGGCCCAGGGAGAGCCGACGCCCAGACTCGAAAGGACGCCATGAGCGAGCTGATAGGCCTGAGTGGAGCCTCGCTGGCTGGATACGCCTACCTGCCGCAGATCCGCCACCTGATTCAGGAGCGGTGCTCGGCCGGAATCAGTAGACGCGCGTTCCTGCTTTGGCTTCTTGCCTCAGTCCTGATGACCGTTCACGCGGTGCTGCTCCCCGCGCTGGTCTTCATCGTGCTCGGTGGCATCCAGATCGGCGCGATAGGCGTCATCCTTTTTTACAGCGCCAGGTATCGGGGACTCGTCTGCCCTCTGCACGCACTGAACCCAGCCCGCGACTCCCTGTAAGCGACCTTGACGTGACCCGATTCCGGGCGCCTCCCCCTCGCCAAACTTTTTCCCACGAAGGTTGGGTAAAATACGCGAAAGGTCTAGACTCCGATCGGAATCTAGGCAATGGCGATAAGACTTCTGGAGGCTGCGATGAGCTACGCAAAGGATGTATTGGTCGATACCGATTGGGTCGCCGAGCACCTCGACAGCGACTCGGTCCGGATCGTCGAGGTCGACGAGAACCCGGCCCTCTACGTCGAGGGCCATATCCCCGGCGCGATCGGCTTTGATTGGCAGGCAGACCTCCAGGACCAAGTCAGCCGGAACTTCCTCGACGCCGAGGCCTTCGGCGAGCTGATGGGAAGCCGCGGCATCTCCGACGACCACACCGTCGTCCTCTACGGCGACCGCAACAACTGGTTCGCCGCCTACACCTACTGGTACTTCGTCTACTACGGCCACGACAAGGTGAAACTGGTCGACGGCCCGCGCGAAAAGTGGGTCGCCGAGGGCCGCGAGACGAGCACGGAGGTCCCGTCGCACCCGGTGGCGACCTTCGGCGCCGAAGCCGGCGACGACTCGATCCGCGCCTACCGCGATGAGGTCCAGGCGACCTTGAAGAACGGCACGAACCTGGTCGACGTGCGCAGCCCGCAGGAGTTCTCGGGCGAGCTGATCACGGCGCCCGGCTATGAGCAGGAGGGCGCCCAGCGCGGCGGCCACATTCCCGGCGCCGCCTCGGTCCCGTGGTCGAGGGCCGTGAACGAGGACGGGACCTTCAAATCGGCGCAGGAGCTGCGCGAGCTCTACGTCGAGGAGGGGGTCCTCGCCGAGGGGCACCCGGTGATCGCCTACTGCCGGATCGGTGAGCGCTCCGCACATACCTGGTTCGTCCTGCATGAGCTGCTGGGGACCGAGGATGTCAAGAACTACGACGGCTCCTGGACCGAGTGGGGCAATCTCGTCGGCGCCCCGATCGAGAAGGGCGCCTAGTCACGGCGGCTGGTCGACGGTGCCTCACTACAAGGCCATCTGCCGGGCGGACTTCAGTCATCGCGTCAGCACCCGACTTGATGAGCAGGGGCTCTACTGGTTTACCGGGGGTCTGGTGGAGGTGGGCTCGAGCCGCCGTCGGCACCACTTGGAGGTCGAAGCCACGGACCGCGATGAGGCCTTGGGCTTGATCCGAAATGCCATCGAGGCCGCTGGCGGAGACGCTCGCGACCTAAACATCGTCTGACCGGACCTGCACTCGATCGACGGCCGAGGGCGACCGGCACCGCTGAAACTCAAACCAAGGATCAAAGATCCGATTGCACGCGCCGCTGTGCTGGGGCTTCCCCGCGTCCCGACCAAGAGTTGAAGTTCGCCCTGAAGTCCTTCTGGGCCAAGAAGATGGACGAGAAGGGGTTGCGGAGACCGCGAGTGCCCTCCGCGGCACCGGGAGCTGCTGGCGCACTGCATCGCGCAGTTAGATCGTAACGCGATACTTTTCCCGGGTGACCGCCCGCGCTCGCGATCTGCGTCATCTCGGCGATTTCGCGATGAGCCCCCGGGTTCTCACGATCGCAGCGCTCGCGATCCCGATCGGCGTGCTCAGCGCCGGGGTCGCCTGGTGCCTGCTGCGACTGATCGGCTTGATCACCAACCTCGTCTTCTACCAGCGTTTCGGCACCGCGCTGGTGGCGCCGGGAGAAGGTCACCACTCCCCCGCCCTGATCCTGCTCGCGCCGGTCTGCGGCGGCTTGGTCATCGGTCTGATCGCGCGCTTCGGCTCGGAGAAGATCCGCGGCCACGGCATCCCCGAGGCGATCGAGTCGATTCTGGTGTCCGGCAGCAAGGTTCAGCCGCGCGTCGCGCTGCTGAAGCCGATCGCCTCCGCGGTGGCAATCGGCACCGGCGGGCCCTTCGGCGCCGAGGGCCCGATCATCATGACCGGGGGCGCCCTGGGCTCGATCTGGGCGCAGTTCCTGCACCTGACCGCCGATGAGCGAAAGACGCTTTTGGTCGCCGGTGCCGCGGCGGGTATGGCGGCGACCTTCAACGCACCGCTTGCCTCGGTGCTGCTGGCAGTCGAGCTGCTCCTCTTCGAGTGGCGGCCGCGCAGCTTCATCCCCGTCGTCGCCGCGGTGGCGGTCGCGACGATCGTGCGCGTGCCGATGCTGGGCAGCGGCGCACTCTTCCCTGCCCCCACCGGGGCGCTGCATCTCGATGCCGGCGTCTACGGGCTCTGCATCGCTTCGGGCATCCTCGCTGGCCTGTTGGCGCTGCTCGCAACGACGCTCGTCTATTTCTCCGAGGACACCTTCCAGCGGCTGCCGATCCACTGGATGTGGTGGCCGGCGATCGGCGGGGTCATCGTCGGAATCGGCGGCCTGATCGTCCCGCAGGCGCTCGGCGTCGGCTACAACGTGATCGAATCCGAGTTGAACGGGACGATCACCCTCGATCTGATCGTCGGCATCCTCGTCGTCAAGACGCTGATCTGGTCGCTGTCGCTGGGTTCGGGCACCTCAGGCGGGGTCCTCGCGCCAATGCTGATGATCGGCGGCGCCCTCGGCGGTCTCGAGGCGACCGTCTTCCCACACGTCGGCCCTGGGTTCTGGCCGCTCGTGGGATTGGCCGGCGTGCTCGGCGGGGTGATGCGCTCGCCGCTGACGGGCGTCGTCTTTGCGCTCGAGCTGACGCACCGCTACGAAGCCCTGCTGCCGCTGCTGATCGGCGCCACCGTCGCCTACGCCGTCTCGATCCTCGTCCTCCGGCGCTCTGTCCTGACCGAGAAGATCGCCCGCCGAGGCCTGCACCTCACCCGGGAATACAGCGTCGACCCGCTCGAGGTGCTGTTCGTGGGCGACGTGATGAGCGCAGTCAAACCCGTCGCCAGCTCGACAGAGAAGATCGTCGCCCACCCAGATGACACCTTGCGCCATGTCGCCTACGCAATGGCCGAGCATGGCGTGACACGCCTGCCGGTGGTCGAACGCAACGATCACGGCAAGGTGGTCGGGTCTGTCACGCTGGAGCAGCTCCTCCAGGGACGCCTGCGCGATCTGCACGAGGAGCGCCACAGCGAACGGGCCCTGCGGCCCCGCGACCTGATCGGCTTCGGCCGTGGCAGCGCCACCGAGGAGGCTGTCGGCTAACCATGCCATCGATGTCGCACGACGACTACGCGAAGCTGCTGGAGTTTCGCTCGGACCTCCGCCGCTTCCTGCGCTGGAGCGAGGAGCAGGCCAAGGCGGAGGGATTGACGCCGGGCCAGCATCAGCTTCTGCTCGCTGTCAAGGGCCACCGCAGCCCGGACGCGCCGACGATCGGAGAGATCGCCGAGTACCTTGCGCTCCGCCATCACAGCGCTGTCGGTCTCGTTGACCGAGCCGAGAAGTCGGGACTGGTCGAGCGCACCCGCGATCAGCATGACCATCGCGTCATCCGCCTGCATCTGACCCCCATGGGAGATGACCTGATCCGCCGACTATCGCGGGCGCACCTGAATGAGCTGCGCCAACTCCGATCCATCGCGCTGCCCGGTTCCTGACTTTTCAACGACCCCCTGGGTGGCCGAAGGGAATGAATGCCCTGAACCTGCAAATTCGGCCCTAGCAGTGGTTTGCCCCGCTGCTTGCCGGGCAGGGTGTGGTGCCTTCAGAGCTCGTCTGGGATTCACGTCGTGCTGGCGAGGTTGACGTGGGTCGGCTACGTGCACGCCTGGCTCGTGACCGCCGGCTACTGGCAACCTCGGCACGGAACCGAGCTGCCACGGCGCTGGTCGAGAGCCCCAAAATCAGCAGCGACCTTCAACGCACGTCGGAGCTTGTCTCGTCTGCCATGACGGAAGCGGACTGGAACCGGCGCCGGTAAAGGATGTACGGCCTACCGAGATACTGGAACGGAATACTCCACGCATGGACCAGGCGGCTGAAGGGGAACGCTGCCCAAAACGCCCAGGCGATGATCGCGTGCAGCTGGTAGACGAGGGGCGCCCCCTTCACCGCGTTGACATCCGGGTCAAGGTAGAACAGCGAGCGCCACCAATTCCCGATCGTGTCGCGGTAGTTGTACGGGTTGCCGGTGAAGAGAGTGTGCCCGAAGGTCATCCAACAGCCGAGCAGGATCAGCGCCGTGAGCAGCAGATAGGTGAGCATGTCCATGCGGCTCGTGGCGCGGCGGACCCGGGGACTGGTCGTGCGGCGATAGAGGAGCCCGAGGAACCCGACCAACGTCACCAGCCCGGCGATCCCCCCGGCGATCCCGGCGAACCAGCGGTAGAAGTCCTCCGAGATCCCGATCGAGGCGGTCAGCGAGGGCGGGATGCAGAGCCCGATTACATGCCCCCCGATCGCGGCCAGCGCGCCGTAGTGGAAGGCCGGGCTGGCCCAGCCGAGAACGCGGCGGTCGAGCAGTTGGGTGGAGCGGCTGGTCCAGGCGAACTGGTCGGTGCGGTAGCGCCACCAGTGGCCGACCACAAAAGTCGTGATCGCGACGTAGGGCAGGATCACCCAGAGCAGGGTCTCGCCGGCGGAGCTCATCGTCTCGCCTCGGCGCCCGGCATCACCTCTGGCGGCGCGAAGGGCTCGAGGCCGACCAGCTCCTGGGGTGGGCCGGCGGCGGCCAGTACGCCGACCCGGGCCCGCTCGGCCGCTGAGACGGCACCGAGGGTCTCGCAGACTGCGTCCAGCACGTCGGCATACGGGCTTTCGAGATCGCGCAGGCTAAGCCGGACCAGCTCCAGCGACGCACGGTGCTCGCGCAGGACCAGCTCGCCGCGGCCCCGCGGGGCCGCGGCGGCGAACTCGAGCATCACCGGCAGGTAGTCGGGAAGCTCGGTCCCCTCCAGCGGCAGGCCAGCCGCGCGGTAGAGGCGCTTCAGGCGCACCAGCGCGGCTCCGCGCTCGCGCTTGTCGCCGTCGGAGTAGAAGGTCAGGTAGAGGCCCGAGCGCTTGTTCAGGTCGATCGTCTCGACATAGTGCTGGGCGATCGCCACCGGCTCGTCTCGCGACCACCATCCCAGGAAGCGCTCCAGCGCCGCGACCGCGGGCGAGGGCGGCAGCTCGGCGAGGGCCTCGTGGAACCGCTCGCGGGCGCCCAGCAGCTCCTCGTCGGGGTACTGCAGTGCCAGCGAGCAGAGCTTGTAGAGAAGCGCCCTGCTCTCGCGCCGGGCCTGGCGCCCCATCAGCTCTCCCCCTCGCGGCGCCGCCCGCCAGCCATCTTCACGATGTCCAGGTCCACCGGCTCCTCCCCGGCGAGCATGAATCCCTCGACGTCGGCTCCCGAGTCGGGGGCGATCGCGCCGCAGTTGCCGGGACCGCCCTCGAAGTCGAGGCCACAGGTCCCCTGCTGTTCCATCAACCGCTCGGCCAGCTCGGTGTGGGCCTGGGGGATCACGTAGCGGTCGTCGTACTTGGCGATTGCCAGCAGCCGGTACATGTCCTCGACGTCGGTGACGCTCATCCCGACCGCCGCTGGCATCGCCTCGTCGTGGACGCCCAGCACCTCGCGCTTTCGCATATGGCCGCGCATCGCGGCGAGGCGGCGCAGGACGCCGCGGATCACCTCGCTGTCGCCGGCGCTGAGCAGGTTCGCCAGATAGTCGACCGGGATCCGCATCTGCTCGATTGCCGGGAAGACCGCGTCGGGGTCGGCCTCGTAGTCGTCATCTTCCAGAGCGCTGACCATCGGTGAGAGCGGCGGCACGTACCAAACCATCGGCAGCGTGCGGTACTCGGGGTGAAGCGGCAGCGCCACCCGGTAGCGGTGGGCGAGCGCGTAGACCGGCGAGCGCCGCGCCGCCTCGACCCAGTCCTCGGGGATCCCGTCGAAGGCCGCTCGCTCGCGCACCTCGGGGTCCTCGGGGTCGAGGAAGACGTCGCGCTGAGCGTCGAGCAGGTCATGCTCGTCGGGGACCGAGGCGGCCGCCTCGACGCGATCGGCGTCATAGAGGACGAGGCCGAGGTAGCGGATCCGCCCGACGCAGGTCTCCGAGCAGATCGTCGGCAGGCCGGCCTCGATCCGGGGGTAGCAGAGGGTGCACTTCTCGGCCTTGCCGGTCTTGTGATTGAAGTAGACCTTCTTGTAGGGGCAGCCAGAGACGCAGAAGCGCCAACCGCGGCACTTCTCTTGGTCGACGAGCACGATCCCGTCCTCCTCGCGCTTGTACATCGCGCCGGAGGGGCAGGAGGCGACGCAGGAGGGATTCAGGCAGTGCTCGCAGATCCGCGGTAGGTAGAACATGAAGGCCTGCTCGTAGGTCGCCTTGACCTGCTCCTGGATCCCCTCGGTCAGCGGGTCCATGTGGATGCGCTCCGGCGCGCCTGCGAGGTTGTCGTCCCAGTTGGGCCCCCACTCGATCTCCTCCAGCGGCTTGCCGGTCAGCTGCGAGCGGGCGCGGGCGACGGGGTCGTGCTCGGAGAGCGGCGCCGTGATCAGCTTCTCGTAATCGTAGGTCCAGGGCTCGTAGTAGTCGTCGATCTCGGGCATGTCGGGGTTGGAGAAGATCGAGAGCAGCTTCTTGACTTTGCCGCCGGCCTTCAGCCTCAACCGCCCCTTGCGGTCGAGCTCCCAGCCGCCCTTCCATTTCTCCTGGTCCTCCCAGCGCTTGGGGTAGCCGATGCCGGGCTTGGTCTCGACGTCGTTGAACCACATGTACTCGGCGCCGGGGCGATTGGTCCAGACCTGCTTGCAGGTGACCGAGCAGGTGTGGCAGCCGATGCACTTGTCGAGGTTCATCACCATCCCGACCTGCGCCTTGATCTTCACTCGAACACCACCTCCGCCTCGCGCTTTCGCAGCACCGTCACCTCGTCGCGCTGGGAGCCGGTCGGGCCGTAGTAGTTGAAGCCGAAGCTGAGCTGGGCGTAGCCGCCGATGAAATGGGTCGGCTTCATCACGATCCGGGTCAGCGAGTTGTCGGTGCCGCCGCGCTTGCCTTCGAGCTCAGTCAGCGGCACGTTCAGGTGGCGGTCCTTGGCGTGGTACATCAGGCAGGTCCCCTCGGGGATGCGGTGGGAGACCGTTGCCCGACAGGAGACGACGCCGTTGCGGTTATAGGCCTCGACCCAGTCGTTGTCGTGGATCTCGAGCGCCTCGGCGTCCTCCCGGCTGATCCACAGCATCCCGCCGCCGCGAAACAGGGTCAGCATGTGAAGGTTGTCCTGGTACTCGGAGTGGATCGACCACTTCGAGTGCGGGGTCAAATAGCGCAGGGTCAGCTCGCGCCGCTCCGAGCCTCCCCCCTCGCGCTGGTCGCCAAAGATCGCCCGGTGGGCAAGCGGTGGCCGGTAGACCGGCAGCCCTTCGCCCAGCTCGAGCATCCAGGCGTGGTCGAGGTAGAGGTGCATCCGGCCCGAGAGCGTGTGCCAGGGCTTCTCGCGCTCGACGTTCATCGTGAACGGCGCGTAGCGGCGCCCGTGCGCCTCGATCCCCGACCACTCCGGCGAGGTGATCACGGTGCGCGGCTGCACCCGCGCGTCGGCCAGCTCGATGCGGTCGCCCGCGCGGGAGGCGGCGAGGTCGACGAGGTCAACCCCGGTGGTTTGCTCGAGCGAGCGGAAGCCCTCGACCGCGAGGCGGCCGTTGGTCGTCCCCGAGAGGGCGAGGATCGCCTCGCAGGCGTGCTCGACCCGCGCCAGCGAGGGGCGCCCGTCGGCGACGCCGCCGCGCACGGTGCCGTTGCGGGCACCGAGCTCGACGACCTCCTCGTCGGCGACCCAACTCGCCCCCTTGACCGCCGTGCCCTGCTCCTCGACGAGCGGCCCCAGGGCCTTCCACTTCTCGGCCACCCGCGGGTAGTCGCGCTCGATCACGATCAGCTTCGGCATCGTGCGGCCCGGTTCAGGCTCGCACTCCCCCGCGCGCCAGTCGCGGACCTCGCCCAGGGGCTGGGAGATCTCGTCCGGCGTGTCGTGCAACAGCGGCGCCGCGACCAGGTCGCGGCGGACGCCGAGGTGCGTCTCGGCCAGCTCGGAGAAGCGCTCGGCGATCCGCTGGAAGGCGTCCCAGTCGGTCTTCGACTCCCAGGGCGGCGGCACCGCCTGGTTGAAGGTGTGGACGAAGGGGTGCAGGTCGGTGCTTGAGAGGTCGACCTTCTCGTACCAGGTCGCCGCCGGCAGCACCACGTCGGAGAAGAGCGCGTTGCTGGTCATGCGGAAGTCGATCGTGCTCAGCAGGTCGAGCTTGCCCTCGGGGGCCTCCTCGCGCCAACGGACCTCGCGCGGGCGCAGCTCCGGCGGCGTCTCCTCGGCGCGAACCGCGTTCTCGGTCGTCCCCAGCAGGTGCTTGAGGAAGTACTCGTGGCCCTTGCCCGAGGAGCCGAGCAGGTTGGCGCGCCAGACGGTCATCACCTTGGGCTGGTTGGCGGGCGCGTCGGGGTCCTCGCAGGCGAAGCGCAGTCGCCCCTCCCGTAGCTCGCGGACCACGTACTCGGCCGGCTCGAGGCCGGCTCGCTCGGCCTCCTCGATGATCTCTAGCGGGTTGCGGTCGAAGCTCGGATAGGAGGGCAGCCAGCCCAGGCGGGCGCCGAGCGCGTTGACGTCAGCGACGTGGCGGCCCTCGAACAGGCCCCGGCCCAGCGGCGAGGCGAGGTCCTCGGGGCGCTGGCGCTCGTAGCGCCACTGGTCGGTGGCGAGGTAGAAGAACGGCGTCCCCGACTGGTGGCGCGGCGGGCGCGTCCAGTCGAGGGCGAAGGCGAGCGTCTGCCAGCCGGCCAGCGGGCGGACCTTCTCCTGACCGACGTAGTGCGCCCAGCCGCCGCCGTTGACCCCCTCACAGCCGCAGAGCTGGACCAGCGCAAGGAAGGTGCGGTAGACCTGATCGGAGTGGAACCAGTGGTTGGTGCCGGCCCCCATCGCGATCATCGAGCGGCCCTCGGTGACCTCAGCGTTGCGGGCGAACTCGCGCGCCACCCGGGCCACCAGCTCGCCCTTGACGCCGGTGATCGGCTCCTGCCAGGCGGGGGTGCAGGGCTGGGGGTCGTCGTAGCCGGCCGGCCACTCGCCCGGCAGTCCCTCCCGCCCGACGCCGTAGTGGGCGAGGCTGAGGTCGAGCACGGTCGTGACCAGGTGATCGCCGACGCGGATTGCCGGCACGCCGCGGCGCACCGAGCCGCCGCCTTCGGTCTCGCCGAGATCAAAGCGCGGCAGGTCGACGGCGACGCGCTCTCCCGCCCGGTCGATCAGGGTCAACGCCGGCTCGATGCCGTCAAGCTTCAGGTTCCACTTCCCCGGCTCGCCGTAACGGTGGCCGACCGACCCTTTGGGCACCACCACCTCTCCCGTGCGCTCATCGAGCAGCACCGGCTTCCACTCGACATTCTCCTCCTCGCCACCGTTGCCTGCGAGGTCGGAGGCGCGCAGCAGCCGGTCGGGCACGAAGGCGCCGTCGCGCTCGCGCAGCGTCACCAGCAGCGGCAGGTCGGTGAAGCGCCGCGCGTAGTCGCGGAAGTAGGGCGTCTCGCGCTCAACGTAGAACTCCTTGAGGATCACGTGGCCCATCGCCATCGCCATCGCCCCGTCTGAGCCCGGCTCCGCCGCCAGCCAATGGTCGGCGAACTTGGTGTGCTCGGCGTAGTCGGGGGAGACGACGACCACCTTCTGGCCGCGGTAGCGGGCCTCGGTCATGAAGTGGGCGTCGGGGGTGCGGGTGGTCGGCAGGTTCGTCCCCCAGATCAAGAGGTAGCCGGCGTTCCACCAGTCGCCCGACTCCGGCACGTCGGTCTGGTCGCCGAAGGACTGCGGCGAGGACGGCGGCAGGTCCGCGTACCAGTCATAGAAGGAGAGGATCGTGCCGCCGATCAGCGAGAGGAAGCGGCTGCCGGCGGCATAGGAGGCCATCGACATCGCCGGGATCGGCGAGAAGCCGACGACGCGATCGGGGCCATCGGTCTTGATCGTGTGCACGTGGGCGGCGGCGATCATCTCGCTCGCCTCATCCCAGGAGGCGCGCACGAAGCCGCCTTTGCCGCGCTGGCGCTTGTAGAGGCGGGATTTGTCGGGGTCTTCGACGATCTCCGCCCAGGCATCGACCGGATCGCCGAGCCGCTCGCGCGCCTCGCGGAACATCGCCAAGAGGCTGCCGCGTACGTAGGGGTACTTGACCCGCAGCGGCGAGTACGTGTACCAGGAGAAGGAGGCGCCGCGGGGGCAGCCGCGCGGCTCGTAGTCGGGCATCTCGGCCCCGGTCGAGGGGTAGTCGACTGCCTGGGACTCCCAGGTGATCAGACCGTCCTTGACGTAGACGTTCCACGAGCAGGAGCCGGTGCAGTTGACGCCGTGGGTCGAGCGCACCACCTTGTCGTGGGCCCAGCGCCCGCGATAGGAGCGCTCCCAGTCTCGGTCCTTGGCGACCAGCTGGCTCCAATGCTCCTCCGAGACAGGTCCCCGACGCAGAAAGCGGTGAGCCTCGAGAAGGGGATTGGGGCGATCCGACAAGGCGATGCCCATTCCTATCACAGCGGGGCGGGCTCGGATCCAATTTACACATCGAATGTGGGCCAATCTTCTGCCGGGCGGATACGATGGGCGCGCCGGGCCGCGGAGGAGGGACTCCGTCGAGACCTCCGGGCATCAGACGAGCGGAAGGAGAGACGGTGAAGAGTTGGAACGTGAGCGGCCTGGAGCTGAAGCCGAGGCTGCCGGAGATCATCTCCTCCAGCGAGGACGCGCGAGCCATCGTCCTCGACCTCGGCGCCGGCGAGAGCCTCGACGAGCACGAGGTACATGAGCGCGCCTTCCTCGTAGTCCTCTCAGGGGAGGTCGAGGTGGGAACCGGCGCCGGGACCAGTGCGGCCGGTGGGGCCGGCCTGCTGGTCGAGTTCGAGCCGCGCGAACGCCACCGGGTAGATGCGCGCAGCGACGCCCGCCTGCTGCTCATTCTCACCCCCTGGCCCGGCGACGGGCACCCCGGCGCGATGGAGATCCGCGAGAAGCTCTACACCCGCCGCCACGCCGCCAAGCGACAGGGGTGAGGGCCACTCCCCAGGGACTCTTCGACCCGCTCGCGGGTCGCGACGGATGCGGGCTGGGCTTCGTCGCCCGCCTGCGCCCCGACCCCTCCCACGAGGTCGTCGCCCGCGCGCTGCCCGTCCTGGAGCGCATGGAGCACAGCGCGGAACAGGCGCGAGCGAGCTGGGGGTTGGTCGAGGTGATCGCCCGCCACTGAGGCGCACAACTTATCCGTGCTGGGTCGAGCGCTCGCGGATTAGCGCCACTGCGTGCGGCAGCGCATCGGCGATCGCCTCACCCGCCTGCGCGATGCTTCGCGGGCTGCCGGGGAAGTTGACGATCAGGGTCAAGCCGCGGATGCCGGCCACCGCCCGCGAGAGCATCCAGTTGCGGGTGTGACCCCGAGAGGCCTCCCGCATCGCTTCGGCCAGGCCGGGCGCCTCTCGCTCCAGCATCGCGCGGGTCGCCTCCGGGGTGACGTCGGAGGGGGCGAAGCCAGTTCCGCCCGTGGTCAGCACCAGCTCGCAGCGCTCGCCATCGGCCCAGTGGCGAAGCCGCTCTTCGATCAGCTCGCGCTCGTCGGGGATGAGGTCGCGCCCGGCAACCTCTGCGCCGAGACCTTCGGCGAACGTGGCCAGCCTGGCGCCGCTCTCGTCCTCACCTTCGCCGCGGGACTTCGACGTACTGACCGTGACGATCGCCGCCCGCACGGCTCAGCCCGACTCGCCGTCGCGGCGCCAGTCGCTGCGCCCGCCGCTCTTCTCGAGCAGCACGATCTGCTCCACCTCGACCCCGCGCTCGACCCCCTTGACCATGTCGTAGACGGTCAGGGCGGCGACGGCGCAGGCGGTCATCGCCTCCATCTCGACCCCGGTGCGGCCGACGGTGCGGGCCTCCGCGACCAGCTCGACCAGGCCGGCCTCGACGTCGATCCGCGCCTCGACGTCGACGAAGGTGAGCGGCAGAGGATGGGCGAGCGGGATTAGGGCCCCGGTCTGCTTGGCGGCCTGGACTCCCGCCAGCCGGGCGACGCCGAGCACCTCGCCCTTCGGGCCGTCGCCGGACTCGACGGCGGCCGCGGTCTCAGGCGACATGCGGACGCGCGCCCGCGCCCGCGCCCGCCTCTTCGAGGGTGCCTTCCCTCCGACGTCGACCATCCGCGCCTGCCCGTCCTCGCCGAGATGGCTGAGGTCGCTCACCGCGGATCCTCCGGCAGCGGCGTCGGCGCAGGCTCCCCCTCGACCCACCGCGGCTCGCCGCTCCCGGAGACCTCGCGCTTCCAGAGCGGCGCCTCCGCCTTGATTCTGTCGATCGCCTCGCGAGCGCCGGCGAAAGCTTCCCCGCGGTGGGGGGCGGAGACGGCGACGACCACGCCCGGCTCGCCGAGCGGGACCGGGCCGACCCGATGCTCGGCAGCGGCGGCGGTCAGGCCGTGGCGCTCGACGCAGTCGACCAGAATCTGCGAGATCCGCAGCTCCGCCATCTCGTGGTAAGCCTCGTAGTCGAGGCGCGCGACCTCGCGGGTGACGCCCTGGAAGCAGACGATCGCCCCGGCTTCGGGGTCGCCGACCCGACGCGAGAGCGCGTCGGCGGACAGTGGCTCCTCGCTGACCCGCGCGTGCACCGGGGCGCCGCCGCTGATCGGCGGGATCAGCGCCAGCTCGTCCTCGGCGCACAGCACTGTCTCGGCCCCGACGTACTCGCGGTTGACCGCCATTCCCACCGGTAGCCGGAGCAGCGTCTCAGTCAGCGCCGGGTCGAGCGCCAGCTCACCCAAGGCGTCGGCAACCGTTGCCCCCGGCGGCAGCTCGACCTCGACTGAGTCGCTGCCGGCACGCTCGCGCAGCATCGCGAAGAGGCGGATTCGGACGATCATGAGGCCATGCTAGCTCCGTCCAGCAGCTCGATCTCGACCCGCTCGCCGGCCCGAAGGTACCCGCTCCGGGCAGGGACCAGCGCCAGACAGTCGGCGCCGAGCATCGAGGTGAGGATGTGCGAACCCTGACGCGGGGCGGGGTGCGCGCGCCAACCGCCCTCTGTCAGCTCGAGGCGGCAGCGCAGCGCGTGGACCCGGCCGGGCAGCTTCTCGTAGTCCGAGGCGAGCGTCGCAAAGGTCCGCTGCCGATCGGGACGCCCGCCGCCGAGCGCGACCAACGCCGGACGGGCGAGCAGGATGAAGGTGACCATCGACGAGACCGGGTTGCCGGGCAGGCCAAAGACGAGGGTCTCGCCGCGGGTCCCGAACCAGGTCGGGCCGCCGGGTTTGAGCGCAACCCGCCAGAAGACGCGCTCGACGCCGATCCGATCGAGGACGTCCTTGACGTGATCGTGCTCGCCGACCGAGACGCCGCCGCAGACCAGCGTAACGTCGGCGTCGAGTCCGGCCTCGACCGCGACGCGCGTCGCCTCGGGCTCGTCCGGCGTCCAAGCGACCGAGCAGACCTCGGCCCCGGCGAGGGTCGCCAGGGCCGGGACCGAGAAGGAGTTCGAGTTGCGCACCTCGCCGGCGGCCAGCGGCTCGCCGGGCATCCTCAACTCGTCGCCGCTGGTCAGGACCGCGACCCGCGGACGCCGGTGACAGCGCACCCGGACGCGGTCGATCGAAGCGAGGGCGCCGAGCTGCGCCGGGCCGATCCGCGCCCCGCGGGAGAGCACGGCCTCGCCGGCGGCGATGTCCTCGCCGGCGCGGCGAACGTCGAGCCCAGGCGCGACCGCCGCCGCGACCAGCACGGCCTCGCCGCGGCGCTCGCTGTCCTCGACCCTAACCACCGCGTCGGCGCCGGCGGGCAACATCGCGCCGGTCGAAATCGCGATCGCCTGCCCGGCCGCTAGCGCGACGCTCGCCGGGTGCCCCGCCCGCGACTCGCCGGCGAGCTCGAGCGCGACCGGAGCGCCCGGCCGCGCGGCGGCAATGTCGGCCGCGCGCACCGCGAAGCCGTCCATCGCCGAGTTGTCGAAGCCCTGGACCGGGGAGTCGGCGGCAACGTCCTCGGCCAGCCGGCGGCCGAGTGCCTCTCCCAGCGCCACCTCCTCGGCTTCCAGCGGCGCCGCCCGGGCGATAACCGCGCCGCGCGCGTCGTCGAGTTCAATCGAGCCGTCGGTCATTGCGCTCCAGCATCCCAGAGGATGCAGTTGTCAGACTCACCGGGCGCGATGGTCGACGAGATCGAGATAGGGCCAGGTACCGGCGCCGCGCTCGGCGCCGTTCTCGCCGGCGGCCGCGGCAGCCGCATCGGTGGCGCCAAGGCGACGACCGAGCTGGCGGGCAGGCCGCTGATCGCCTACCCGCTCGCCGCGCTCGAGGCGGCCGGTCTGGAGTCCATGGTCGTCGCCAAGCCCAGCTCGGAGCTGCCGCCGCTCGACTGCGCGGTGATCCGCGAGCCCGAGCTGCCGCAGCACCCACTCTGCGGCATCGTCGCCGCACTGCGGGCAGCGAGGGGCCGCGCGGTCGTTGTGGTCGCTTGCGACATGCCGCTGGTCAATCCCGGCCTGCTCGCCCACCTCGCCGCCGCCAGCGACCCGCTGCTCGCCCCCGCTCTTGACGGCCGCTTGCAGCCGCTGCAGGCGCGCTACGGCCCCGAGCTGGGGCCCCGGCTCGAAGCGGCGCTCGAGCGGAAAGAGCCGCTGCGCCGCACTGTCGAGTCGCTTTGCCCCCGCCTGCTCGGGAGTGAGGAGCTCTCGCGCTTCGGTGATCCCGAGCGGATACTGCTCAACCTCAACAACTGCGAGGATCTGCGTCGTGCCGAGACCCTCATCGCAGCGCGATCAATCGCGTCGCCGAGGCCTTCCAGGCAGCGGTGACCCGCGTCCCGGGCTGCAGGCCCATCGCCGCCGCCGAGCGAGCGGTGATCTCGGTGCTAATCGACTGCGGTATCGAGACTCCGATTCGGGCACGGTTTCCGATTGTCGTTACCGAGACCACCTCGCCGCCGACACGGTTGAGGACCGAGTCCCGCGGGGAGCCACCCGGCGACTCCAGCGAAATCTCCCAAGGGAACACGCTAATCGCCACGAGACCCCGGCCGGCGTCGATGCTGCGGACCTCGCCGCCGCCCTCGAGCCTCACCAGGGTCAGCCCGCCGGGCTCGGCCGCCGCCTCGCCGCGGAGGACGACGGCGCCGGCGAAGTCGGCGACGAAGGGCGACGCCGGCCGGGCGGAGATCTCGGCCGCGGTTCCTCGCTGGACGACGGCGCCGCGGTCGAGGATCGCCATCGACTCGCTCAGCAGCGCCGCCTCGTCGAAGGAGTGGGTGACCAGGACCGTCGGCGCGTCGAGCTCGGCCAGCACCGAGCGCAACTCGGCGAGGGCGCCGTGGCGGGTGGTCGTGTCGAGCGCCGAGAGCGGCTCGTCGAGCAGCAGCACCCGTGGCCTCGCCGCCAGTGCCCGCGCCAGTGCGATCCGCTGGCGCTCGCCGCCGGAGAGGGCGCCGGGGCACGCGTCGGCGAGATGGGCGACGCCGAAGCGCTCGAGCATCGCCAGCGCCGCCGCCCGCCGTGCGGGGCGCCGCCCGCCGATCCCGTAGGCGACGTTGCGCAGGGCGCTCATCCGCGGGAACAGAGCGTAGTCCTGGAAGACAAGGCCGCAACGGCGCCGCTCGGCGGGCACCTCGACGCCACGCTCGCTGTCGAGCCAGGTCTCCTCGCCAACCGTGACCCGCCCCACCCGCGGCGACAGCAGCCCGGCGATCACCCGCAGCGCGCTCGACTTGCCCGAGCCCGAGGGCCCGACCAGCGCCAGCGGCGCCCCGGGCCGCGCATCCAGCGCGAGGTCGAGGTCGAAGCCGCGCAGCGGCACCTCCGCCGACATGGCAAGGCGAGTTGGTCTCGCTATGCGAGAGAAATCCGCCTTGCCGGCGCTCGCCGGTCCCGCGTTCACGGCGCCTGCTCCCCGTCGAGCGCGCGGTCGCCGGCGATCAGCTTGACACCGAGCAGCAGCGCCGCCGAGACCAGGATCAGGACCGCCGAGAGCGCCAGGGCCGAGACGAACCCGCCGGGCTTGCTGAAGTCGGAGAAGATCGCCAGCGGCGCCGTCTGGGTCACCCCCTGCAGGGAGCCGGCGAAGAGCAGAGTGGCGCCGAACTCGCCCAGCGCCCGTCCCCAGGCGAGGGCGACGCCGGAGGAAAGGCCGGTGTGCGCGCTCGGCAGCGCCACCGTCGCGAAGGCGCGGAACGGGCCGGCGCCGAGCGTCCGCGCCGCGTCCAGCAGGCGCGGGTCGATCGCGGCGAAGGCGGCGATCGCCGCCCGCAGGAAGAAGGGGGCGGCGACGAAGACGAGGGCGACGACGACGCCAGCGGTCTGGAAGACGAGTTCGATCCCGGCATCGTCGACCAGGCCGCCGAGCAGCCCGTGCGGGCCGAAGGCGGCGAGCAGGGCGATCCCGGCGACCGCCGGCGGCATCACTAGCGGCAGCTCGATCGCGGTGAGGACCAGCGAGCGGCCGCGGAACTGGCGGCTGGCCAGCAGGTAGGCGGCCGGGGTGCCGACGAGGACGATGATCGCCAGCGCGATCATCGTCGTCCGCAAACTCAGCAGCAGCGCTTCGCGGGCGCTCTCCTCGCCGAGCGCGTCGAGCAGCCTGCCCGGGCCGGCGTAGGAGAAGACGGCGACGACAGGGGCGAGGAGGAAGGCGAGGACCAGCAGGGTCGCAAGTACCGCCGTGAAGGAGAAGGGGGAGCGCCAGTTCACGGCGGCGGCAGGAAGCCCGCCCGGCGCAAGTCTTCGGCGCCGCCGCCGGTGATCAGCCCGTCGAGGAATTCGCCGGCCGCTTCCGCGTTGCCGCTGTCGGCGACGACGGCGCCGGCGTAGGCGACCTCGGGCTGCAGCCCGGTTGGGATCGCGACCGACTTCACTGCGTCGCCGGCGCTCTTCGCGTCGGTCGCGTAGACGAAACCGGCGTCGGCGGCACCCTGCTCGACCTTGGCGATCACCGAGCTCACCTCGGGCTCTTCGGAGCGGACGTTGGCGAGGATCGCTTCGCGCCGAGCCGCCGGCAGGCGTTCGAGGACGGTGCGCGTGTAGGCGCCGACCGGGACGCTGGGGTCGCCGATCACGATCTTCGTCCCCGGCCGGGAGAGGTCGGAGAGCGAGGCGAGATCACTGTCGGCCGGGACCGCGATCACCAGTTCGTTGGCGGCGAAGACGCGCGGCTTCTCGAGCAGCCCTGCCTTGAACAGTTCGGCGGGGTAATCGGTGTCGGCGGAGAGGAAGAGGTCGGCGGGGGCCCCCTGGCGGATCTGCGCCGCCAGCTGGTCGGAGCCGGCGAATGAGGTCCTGACGTCGGCGCCGGCGAAGGATTCCGCGTATTCACCGACCGCTTCGGTCAGCGAGGAGGCCCCGAGCACGAGCACCGACCCACTCCCCGAGGCGTCCGTTTCGGCGCCCGAGTTCGTCATGTCGGTCCCCGAACTCCCGCAGCCGGCCAGCAGGGCTGCCGCGAGCCCGGCGAGAATCAGCCCCCACTTCATCAGCCGCCGCGCTGGACCATGACCGAGGTGGCCTTGACGGTGGCGGTGGCGCGGGCGCCGGGGACGAGGCCAAGCTCCTCGACCGAGTCGCGGGTTATCGCCGCCGTCACTAGGTGGCCACCGTCGACCTCGATCTCGACCAGCGCCATCACCCCATCGGCCTCGACCGAGCGTACGAGGCCGGGGAAACGGTTGCGGGCGGAAAAGCTATCGCCGGTCGCGTGCCGCGCCGGAGCGGCACGCAGCCGCTCGATCTCGGTCACCGGAACCCGGCGGTGGTTGCGCTCGTCGCGCGTCGTCTTCAGGCGGCCGGCCCGGTCCCAGCGGCGCAGGGTGTCGGCGCTGATCGCCAGCTGCTTCGCCGCCTCACCGATCCCCACGCTCTTCGCTTTTGGCATTGCCTAGGCACTGTATAAGCAAGCGAGAAAGGACTGCGCTCAGGAGGGACCGTCCTGTGGATTGACCTCGCGGGCAATGTCGAGGAACTCGATCGCGGGACGCCCAGTGCGGCCTGCGGCCCAACAGGCAAGCGGCGCCGCGGGGCGCTCGGAAGAATGTGCGGCGACCGCGGCCAGTTCGAGCAGTTCCGCGGCCTCCGCGTCGGTGGGAGGCTCGACGCCGATCTGCTCGCAGAACGCCCGCAGCCATTCCTCGCGGTTCACCTCACCCACCGATCGCGCTCATCGAGCGCGGCGGCTGACGAAATCCCGGCTCGTTGACGCGGTGCTTCAGCTCCTTCCGCCAGACCGCCGCACGGATCAGGCGCTCGAGCTCCTCGTCGCCGGCACCGCCGCGCATGGGGCCGCGCAGGTCGGTCTCGCCGAGCGAGAAGAGGCAGGTCCGCAAGCGGCCCTCCGCGGTCAGCCGCAGGCGGTTGCAGTCGGCGCAGAACGGCTCGGAAACCGGGTTAACGAAGCCGATCTCGCCGCGACCGTCAGCGAAGCGGAAGACCCGCGCGGTCGCCGAGGGTTCGCGCGGCAGCTCCTCGAGCGGGTGCAGTGCTTCGATCAACTCCCGCAGCTCCTCGCCGCGCAGGACCGCCTCCGGGGTCCAAGCCCGATCGGCGTCGAGCGGCATGAACTCGATGAAGCGGACCTGGAAGGCGGTCGAGCGGGCGAGGTCGCAGAAGCCCCCGACCTCCCGCTCGGTGAAGTCGCGCAACGCCACCGCATTGACCTTAATCGGCCGGACCTGCGGATAGGCGCCGATCGCCTCCAATCCGCGCAGAACCTGCGGCAGGGCGTCGCGGCGGGTGAGCTGGAAGAAACGGTCGCGCTGCAGCGAGTCGATCGAAACGTTGACCCGCTGGATGCCAGCCGCGACCAGGGCGTCGGCCTGGCGCTCGAGCAGGAAGCCGTTGGTGGTCAACGAGAGGTCGCGGATGCCGTCGAGCGCCGCCAGCTTCGCCGCCAGCTTCGGGAACTCGCGCCTCACCAGCGGCTCGCCACCGGTGAGGCGGACGTCCTCGATCCCGAGCCGGACCAGGAGCGCGACCAGACGCTCGATCTCCTCGAAGCTGAGGATGTCCTCTCGGTCGAACCAGGGCAGGCCCTCAGCCGGCATGCAGTACTGGCAGCGAAAGTTGCAGCGGTCGGTGATCGAGACGCGCAGGTCGGAGATCCGCCGCCCATGCCCGTCCCGGAGCGGGGCGTCAGCCTCCATTGGCGACCGCCGGGGGGTGCGGCTTCAAGAGGGGAAAAACCAGGCCCGCGCACATACAGGCGAAGGCGACGAGGAAGACGAAGCCGAGCACGAACTCGCCGGTCGCGTCCTTGACCACGCCCATCACCAGCGGCGGGAAGAAGCCACCGAGACCGCCGGCGGCGCCGACGATCCCGGTCGCCGCCCCGGTCGCGTCGGGGAACTCGGCCGGGACCATCTTGAATACCGCACCGCTGCCGAGGCCGAGAAAGCCAGCCATCGTCAGGCAGAAGAAGGTCACCGGGACGATCGAGGGGCCCGCCGCCTGCCAGGCGAGTCCGCCGGCGTCCAGCGCGACCCCGCTGAAGGAGATCACCAGCACCCGGCTGGCCCCGATCCGATCCGAGAGCCAGCCGCCGAGCGGGCGCGCCAGCGTGGCGACGACCGTGAATCCTCCCGCCCGCACGCCGGCGTCGGTCAGCGAGTAGCCGAACCAGTCCTTGAGCAGCTTGGGCAGGAAGATCGCCATCGCGACGAAGCCGCCGAAGGTGACGAAATAGAAGAGGGCGAGCCGCCACAGCCGCCAGCCGGCGCGCAGGACCTCGCCGTAGTCGGTGCGCGGGCGCTCCCCGGGAGCCTCCCGCGCCAAGGTCAGCCAGATCACCGCGTAGACGGCGATGACGACGCCGAAGACGATGCCGGCGAACCCCTGGCTGGTCGCGTCGCGAAGGGCCGGGATCGAGAAAGCGGCGACGGCGGTGCCGATGTTGCCCATGCCGTACACACCGAGCGCGAACCCCTGCCGCTCCTTCGGGAACCACTCGGCGACGAACGGCACGCCGACCGCGAAGGAGGCGCCGGCCGCGCCGAGCAGGAAGCCGGCGCCGAGCAGAGCGGCGTAGCTGGAGGCGAAGCCGACCAGCGCCGCCGCGCCGGCCGAGTAGAACAGCATTGCGGTGAAGACGGGGCGGCCGCCGACGCGGTCCGTGAGCAGCCCCAGCGGGATCCGCAGCAACGAGCCGAGGACCACCGGGACCGCGATCATGATCGAGGTTTCAGTGTTGGAGAGGCCGAGGTCGTCCTGCAGCTTCGGACCAAGGGGGGCAAGCATCCCCCAGGCCGAGAAGCAGGCCGCAAAGGCGACCGTCGCCAGCAGGAGGTTGCGGTTCGCGTCGCGTTCCATGGCCGTTCAGTCCGCCTGCGAACGCAGCGCCGTCGTCCTTGGGCGAGGCGCGCGGCTGCGATACGGGATCAGGCTGCTGCGGAAGAATTCAGCCGGGATGCTCCAGGTCCGGCCGTCAGTCATCCCGGGTCCGCCGTTGCCAGTGCTCCTGTGCGTGGACATCCGATGGCGAAGACCGGGATCACCCTCCACTCGCTTGCAAGCGAACAGCTTCTGGACGCCGATCCTACATCGCATACGGGAGGTCGGCATCTTGACCGACCTCCGATCTCGAGTACTGACGCCAGGGGGTTGGCGGTTCGAATCCGCCTAGTTCCATTTGTAGTCTCCCTGCAATGAGGGCAGTTCCGCCTGGCTCGGAAACTTTGTCGTCATGCAGGATCGGAAGTCAACCATCTGGTCGACGGACCGCGCGAAAAGTAGGTCGCGGAGGGTCGCGAGACGAGTACCGACGTGCCGTCCTACAAGGCGGAGAAGTTCACGGCGTCCTCGCCGACGAGCACCCAGTGATCGCCTACTGCCGGATCGGCGAGCGCTCGGCCCACACTTGGTTCGTCCTGCACGAGCTGCTGGGGGCCGGGGATGTGAAGAACTACGACGGCTCCTGGACCGAATGGGGCAATCTCGTCGGCGTCCCGATCGAGAAGGGCGCCTAGGCAAGGGCTACGGGCTAGTTCGCTGTGCTGTCTCGGGGCACGACCAAGACGGGGCATTGCGCGTTGCGGATCACGTACGAGGAGACACTGCCGAGCAACACGCTCTTCAGCGGCCCGTATCGCCGCGACCCGAGGACAAGAAGATCAAGCCCCTGGGAACGCTCGACGAGCACCGTAGACGGATCGCCTCTGAATAATTCCGAATCGACCGATAGACCTGACGGCAGAGCCTTTGCGAGCTTTTCGCTCTGCGACTGAAGTTCTTTGCCCAGCACCTCATTCACCGATTCCGTTCCGAGAGCCCCAACCACCACTCCCCCTCCAATGGCCAGCGGAGCATGAACTGCGATCAATTGGAGCGCGGCGCCGCTGCCCTGGGCGAGGTCGGCCGCCCACCTGACGGCTTGCTGGGACTCCGGCGAGTCATCAAAACCAACTCCGACCAGCGCGCAGCCTGTTTGGCTGTCGGCATAGCCCGCGGGAGCGACAGCGACGGGAACGGGCGAACCTGACAGGAGCCTCTCCCCCGTCCCGCCGGGAAGCAGCCGTCCAAGTCCCGAGCGGCTCGAGGAGCCAATCACCACCAGAGCCGCGTTACTCTCGACGGCTTGATGATGAAGTCCCGCGGGCGCCGAGGGAGCCTGCCGTAGCTGCACGTCGGAGATACCCATCTCTTCCGCGAGAGCTCGAACCTTTGCGTGCTCGGCGGCCGCGTCAATGGCCACCAGCTCTTCGACCTCCCTGGAACGATGCCCGGTCACGAGGGAACCGAGTTCTTCGAGAGTGTGGATGTAGACGGGCATCAGCTCGCCAGGCAACCCCAAGGCCAGCTGCCGGCCAAGCGCAATCGCATCGCGGGAGCGCTCGCTCTCGTCGACCCCTACGATCAGCGGCCCCGCAGGCGCGACTCGCGCTGGCGTCTGCACGTCTCTCAGTCGCTGACCCGGAAGACGGTCAACGGCAGCCCGAAGCGCTCGAATACCTTTTCGAGCAGGCCCTGCTCCTGCCAGCCGGAGTCCTCGGGACCGCGAAGGGCGATCAGGATGTGACCGGGGTTGAAATCTGCGACCGCGTCCTCGAAGGCGAGCAGCGGATCATCGGCGCCGACGACGCCCTCCGCCGGCGTCCCCGCATCACTGATCTGACTTAAAACCGTCTGAAGCCGCTGGTCGGCGATTTCACGGGTCTTGTCCGTATCTGAGGCCAACCAGGCAATCCGGGTTGGCAGGGTGGGAGCCACAATCAGGATCTCGTCCGCAGCTTCGATCAGCAGCCGGACGCTGGTCGGGATCTCACCTATGTCTGATGCGGCCCCCCCGGTGACGATCAGCAGTCGAGCAGAGTTCATTTCCAATTCACCCGTTCTCGCTGACGTCCATGCCTTGAATCCTACGAGATCCTGCGCCGGGCGAATGAGCCGAGACATGTCCCCTGACTCACCTGCGTCCGGCGCAGTCGGTTCCTCGCGGGACCCCAAAGACGAAGGCGCCGGTCAGCAGCTGCCTAGCCGGACTCAGTTCAGGCGGCACAAGCGCTAGCGGACCATCGACGATGTAAACATTGCGCGGCTGGCGGTTCGGTGCGGACGAATCAGCGCACCGATCCTGCACCAGCGAGCTCCATCGACTCGCCAACGCTGGAACGGCTCATTGGTGCGTTCGGTGGTCCGTCAGCTTGCAACGCAGTGATGGTTGCATCGAGAGCCCGTCCGAGATCCCCGGGAGTGTCGTTGGCGTAGAGCTCTCCGCGTCCGTCTTCCAGCAAGTTCGAAGCCATCGCGAGCCCCTTCACTGCGTGGGGCCCAGAGCTCTTGAGTGCTTCTGCAAGGGCTTCGAAGCGCTCGGCGTTCGGCCTCACGCGCTGATGGCGAAATGGGACCCGCGCCGGCCCAACGTGTCGACGAGGATCGCCGAAAGCTATTGCCAGCAGCCGGTTCATTCCATTGGCCAGTCGCTCGCGCGTCCGCGGCCGTTGAAGCTGTTCGGAGCGCAGCTGCAGCTCGGGACTTCCCAGGGCATCAGCGCCGCTTGCCAGCGCCCGATCAAGCCTAAGTCGATTCAGCAATACACGCACGCGCAGTAAAGGCCCAGCCCGCAATCTTCCACGCTTTGGACGGTGCGCCTTTTCCATCAACAACATGGCCATTGCCTCCGTTTCTCATAGACGAATGATCCCTTCACAGGATCTCGGACCGCTCGCCTCGAGACCATGGGGAGAGATGACCATCTAGGAATTGGGGGGTTGACCCCATTTTCCGGCGGTCCGGTTGCTGGGACATTGGTGTCATGCCAAACACACTCGCAATAACGGGCATGGGGGCAGGCGCTGAAGTCGCGCTAGCCGAAGCTATCGAGCGCGTTTTCGTGACGCTCGGAGTCGGTAGTACTGTTGTCCTTCTTCTCTTCGGACTAGTGCTGGCAGGAGAAGCCATGAGCCGCCGCCTCTCACGGCGGAGGAGACCGGGTTCCGAGTCGCGAACCCGCGGTAGAGCAAGTCAGCGGCGATATTCATGAAAGCCTGTTTCTGGCTGCTACTCATGCCCCTCAAGCCAGCAGACGGAGGAACGGGACGACCGCCATCGCTCCGCCAACGAAGCTGAGCAAAAGCGCAGTCAGCAAGTCGCGCGGCGGCCCCAAAAGGGGGCGCATCGCACTTAGGGCGCCCCGAACGGAGGCGGGCCAAGTACCCGCATGCCACCTGAGCGCTGTGCCGCCTCCTGCACGCGAGCGAAATCCACCGGCCCCAAGGGGTCGGCATCGGCTGCCGCCGGCTCGCTGGCTCCGCGGTAGAACCCCTCAGCACTACCCGGGGTCAGGAGAGTGAGGACCCGCGCGGTGGGTGAGGCGACAAGAAAGGCATGGGGAACACCGCGGGGCGCGAAGGCGACGCCGCCGGTTCCAACTTGGTGCTCCTCTCCGTCGATCGCAACCATGATCTCGCCCTCGAGGACGTAGAGGAGCTCGTCCTCCTGTTCGTGGACGTGAAGGGGGGTCGTCTTGCCCGCGGACATCGCGTCCTCGAAGAGGAGGAAGGCCCCACCCGTCTCCCCTGCCGTCGCCTTCATGGTCAGAATGCCGCCGCCCCAGAAGCGACGACGCTCTCCCTCCCCCTCGGTGCGGACAAACGAAACGGCAGCGCTCATACGAGTCTTCCTCCATCCTGGGCGTCGGACGCGAGTTTATATGACACTCTGTACCATGATGGGATGACCGTACCATATGTATCCACCGGTCGTGCCAACCAGAAGGCGCGTACCCGCGACGCGCTGATCGCCGCGACGCGCGGACTGCTCTCCGAAGGGCGGATCCCGACCATGGAGGACGCCGCAACCGCGGCATCGATCTCCCGCACCACCGCCTACCGCTATTTCCCTAACGTCCGCTCGCTCCTCGTCAGCGCCTACCCGCACGCCGAGAAAGACTCGCTGCTGGGCGACGAACCACCTCAGGATCCCGCCGACCGGCTACGGCTCGTTGCCGAGAATCACACTCGCAGGATCCTCGATTACGAGCCGGAGATGCGCGCGGTCCTACGCTTGTCGCTCGGTGACGAACCGGCCGATCGTTCGGTGCTGCCGATGCATCGGGGTCAGCGGATTGGCTGGATAGTCGATGCCCTGGCCCCGCTCAAGGGCGAGATGGACGAAAAAACGCTGCGCGAGCTGAGTCTCGGCATCGGCTCGACCCTCGGGATCGAGGCGTTCGTCTGGCTGACCGACATCGCCGGGCTCTCCCGCGAGGACGCGGCCGCGACGATGTGCCTCAACGCCTCCAGGCTGCTCCGAGCGGCGATCGTGGAGAACGATGCCCCCGGGGGCTCTTTGGCTTAGCGTTTGCGACGGTGAGCCGAGGGGGGCCGACAGCAGTTTTTGAACCGGCCTCCGCGATTTCGGGAACTTCTCGCCAGGAGTTCCCGACTCGGATTACATCGCCGCATATCCGCGCATATCCGCTGTAGAATGGCCGGGCTAGAGCGGATAGCAGGAGGGCGGTATTCCCTGCAAATCGCCACTTTCGGGGCTATAGCTCAGTTGGCAGAGCACTTGGATCGCACCCAGGAGGTCGACGGTTCGAATCCGCCTAGCTCCGCAAACGTCCGGCAGCCCGCGGCGGCCAAGGCAAGCACCTCGAAGGACAGATCGTCAGCGGCGATACCGGGCCGACCTAGCTTCTCGCGGTGGAAAGAGTCTCTCTCGCTGAGGCGAGAGCCTCTGGAACCAGGCTGAATCCGTTAGACCGCCCCAGTGGTTCGCGTTCGACCACGCCGGCCTCTGCCAGCTTCTTTAGGTGATGGGCGACGGCGCGCTCGGCGATACCGAGCCGCTCGAAGTCACGAACCCGCGCCGACCCCGGCTCTCCAGCCGCAGCGAGCATGTTGACGATCTGGAGGCGATGAGGGTCGGCGAGGGCCTTCAGCATCGCCGCCAGCTCGGCGGCTCGGACCGTATCCAGCGTCGGGGCCGGCAGCCGCGGCGCAGCCTTCTCGGGCTCACCACCTACCCCTTGCACAGGAGAACCCACTCGGCGATTGCGCTCAGATCGCTCGCGAGGTCGGGGCCGGCGACGGTAGGGGATATCCTCGCCGGCATCGCGCAGTTCCTTGATGAAAGGGCCGATCGCGGTAGGCGGCATTTCGATGAGTTCGGCGATCTCCCGTTCCGGCCTCCCCGCCCGCCAGAGCCGGATGACCTCGGCCGCCCGCTCCGCCCTGGTCGGCGGTAGATCACCTGGCGCATATTCCGGCGGCGGCAGCGGGCGCACGTACCAGTCCGCCACGTTGGCGAACAGGTCCGCTAACTCCTCTCCGAGTGCCGCGGCCACCCTGACCAGCGTGAACACTCGAAACGCCCGTCGCCCCGCCTCGAAGTCTGAGAGGTCATAGCGCCCGACCGAGGCGGTGGCGGCGATCGCCTCTTGGGAGAGGCCCGAGCGCCGCCGGACGACGAGCGCGTTCTGCGCGAGGCGCTGGAGCGGCTCCTCCTCTGGCGCGACGTCATCGAGCCGGAAGACGCCGGCTGCAGAGTCCCACCTGACACCGGCCACGAGTGCGTCACCTCGCACGTTGAGGGAGGCGGCGAGCTTGATGAGTACCGCCGGTCCGGGTACAGCTTTCCCATTTTCGAGTTGATAGATGCGGGTGTAGTCGAGGTGGGTAGCTTCAGCGAGCCGCCGCAGGCTGAGGCCCGATCGACGCCGGTAGCGTCCGAGGTTGGCGCCGACCCGAGCTGCAATCTCCGCGGGGGAAGCGCCCTCTTCACCTCCGTCCTCGATCGGTTTCTCCGCGCCTTCACGAGGCTGCTCCGGGCCGTCGCGTCGGAGCCTCGCCTCATGCTGGGCGCCGATGAGCGGCGGGCGACGGTAGGGCAAATGCTCACCCCGCTCGCGCAACCGGTGGATCATCGTGGAGACAGTTCCCGGCGTGGTGCCGATGGCCTCGGCGATCTCCGCCGCCGAGCGGCCCGCACCCCACAGCTTCACGATCTCCCGATCGCGCGAGCGGGCTGCGTGACGGCGGGCGCCGCCGTACTTCGACGGGAGATCGGGCTGGGACTCGCGCCGGTATTCGATCCCGTCGAGCAGCAGCTCGGGCGGCACCTGTAGGGCTCGCGCCAGCGCGAGGACCGTGGTGAGCGTGGCCTCACGGACACCGCGCTCGACCAGCGAGAGGCCCGACCGGCTCAGCCCTGCAGCGTCTGCGAGCCGCGCCTGGGTGAAGTGGCGTCGTTTTCGAGCTGCGCCGAGGTTGCGCCCGAACAAGCGCGCCGCCTGCTGGCGCGTCACAACCTGCACCGCAGCCAGGCCGAGGTCGAAGACGGAGGCGTTCGGAGGCGGGACCAGGAAGAAGCCCTCCAGCCGGACGGGCTCGCCACCTTGGCGGTTCACCTCCGCGGGGTTCCAATAGATGCCCTCGGTGATCTGATCGAAGCTCGCGTAGAGGGAATGACAGAGCTGCAAGAGAGTGGTCGTGCGGATTTCGTGGGCGCGATCGCCCTCGGCCTTCGTGACCTCCGTCGCGCTGAGCCGCGCCCGCCGCGCCAGCTCTTTGCGCTCGATTCCGGCCTGAGAGCGAAAGCGGCGGAGATTCCGCCCGAACTGTTCTACGAAAGGGCTTTCGGGACCCGTTTTAGGTCGGCAGTCCTCGCATCGCTCAGGCGCCGGGCCATCGCCTGCGAAGGGAAGCTCGCGACCGCATTCCGAGCATCGCGGCGTTTCCACGGCAGCGCCTGTGTCGTCAGCGACCCAGCCCGGTCGAGAGGGGGCGCGGCCAGGGAGCGCCTGTGGGGCGGAACCTTCGCCCGCCCCGCCGTCCGTGGTTCTCCGAGGGCCGGGGCAGGAAGCGGCTCCCGCACACTTGCGCGGAAGCACCCTTCCTCCCTGTGGCCTGCGCCCCGGCCCTCGAACAACCACAAACGGATCTGCGCGGTCGCCCGCAAAAGGTTAGGCCGGAGGGTCCCGGCGACCTGAGTCCCGGCGCCCTCGACACCATCGCCGCCATCAGATAGCCCTCCTGTCAAAGAGCTTCTCGTCGGGCCAGAGGTCGACCCTGCGGGGGGAGTGAAGCCAGGGATCGCCCTTGCCTGGGTCCTCATCCCTGCTGCGCTCATCGGGCTCGACCCATTCCTGTCGGACGTAGACGACCGAGGCAAAGCGCCAGAAGACGCGATGGAGGCGATCGCCGATGGCCATCAGCTCGTCGGCGCTATCCGCCGCCGGTTTCAGGAGGGCCGTCTGGGCTTCCTGAACAACAGCGGTCGCCAGCGAGCGGATTTCGTCCTCCCCCTCCTCGGCAACCGCACGCGCCTCGCGCCATTCGCGGTGCTGAGGGGACTCGGGTAGCGCCTCCGGCATCGCCTCGGGGACTTTCTGGCGCCGCGCGAGCTGGAGCCGATCGTGGCCGCGAAGGGTGAGGGCGATGTTCGACCTGTGGGGAATCTTTCGCTCGATTTCGACGCACCCTTCGGCCTCCAGCGCTTCGAGCTGCCCTTTGAGCCTGCGGGCGTTGCCCGAATGCCATTCGAGTCCGAGGTGCTCGACAACTTCCCTGCGCCGAGCGCCCTTCCGTTCTCCAGGTAGCACCACCTGGCATTCGGCTCGCTCGATCGCCGCTAAGAGCATCAGCTCGGGGGCAAGAGGCGAAGCGCTCACGCGCGCTCACCTGCCTTCGGATCTAGCCAAGCCAGCAGGCTCCCGCAGGTGTGGTAGCCGCGCTCGAATCGCAGCCTGGTTTCTTTGTCTCCGACGCTCTGTTCGCGATCGCCGAGAACGAGGCCGGCTTCGCCTTGTAGCCGCTGCAGCACTTCCATCAGGTCGTGCGGCGGCATCGTCAGCTCGACACCCTCGCGTCCCTCCTCCTCGTCCCAGCCCAGATCCTGCATCAGGCGAATGTCTTCGGCCAGCTCCAGTCCGAGCTGCTCGGCCTTGCCAAAGTCCCTCTCTTGCTCCAGCGCGTCGAAGAGGTCGCCCGCAGAACCGAGGTGATTGCGAACCAATTCGTAGAGCCCGTCGCGCTGCTCTTCGTTGATGATGATGGTGACGCCGGGCACGACCCCACCGTCAGACGTAGGGTTTCGATCAGCCATGAGGAGCACGTTCTCCTTGTGGTCAGGCCCCCGGTTGGCGTTACAGCGCCGCCGGGGGCCGCTTTCTAGGGCCGGTAGCCAGCTACCGTTCCCGCTGCGGCCGGCCTGGTCTTACTAAGCCGGTCGCCGCGGGGCCGGCGTTCCAGCGCGCGGCCCCACTTATGTGCCGGAGACGGTACAAGATGCGAAAGAGGATGGAAACGGGCCGCTTTTAGCCGGAATCTCACGGCAACTCCCGCACCTCCACGAACCGATGAACCACTGAAACGGTCGCGGGACTTCGGTATAGCGGGGGCAGGATTCGAACCTGCGACCTTCGGGTTATGAGCCCGACGAGCTACCTGGCTGCTCCACCCCGCGGCGGACCGACGATGTTAGCAACGAGGTCGCTCTAGAGTCCCCGCATGCCCGATGGCCTGACAAGGGTCGCCGCGATCGACGTCGGCACCAACTCCTCGCGCCTGCTGGTCGCCGACGTCGCCGCCGGCCGGGTGACGCCGATCGAGCGGCGCAGCCGGGTGACCCGGCTCGGCCGCGGCGTCGACCTCTCGGGGCGGCTCTCGGCCGAGGCGATCGAGGACGTTTGCGGGGCGATTGGCGAGTACGTCGAGCTGATCCGAGAACTCGGCGTCGAGCGCGTCGATGCGATCGCGACCAGCGCCGTGCGCGACGCCGAGAACGGCAGCGCCTTCATCGCCGAGCTGCGCGAGCGCTTCGCACTCTCCGCCCGCGTCCTCGACGGCGAGGAGGAGGCGCGGCTGACCTACCTCGGCGCCACCTCCGAGCACGTTCCCGTCGAGCCGACCCTGGTCATCGACATCGGCGGCGGCTCGACCGAGCTGATCGTCGGCAGCGGCACCGAGATCGCCTTCCACACCTCACTGCAGGTCGGCGTCGTCCGCCACAGCGAGCGCCATATTGCCTCCGACCCGCCGACTGCGATCGAGCTTGAAGCCTTGGCGGGCGACGTCCGCACCCAGATCGAAGCGGCGATCGCCGGCGCCCCGGCCGCCGCCGAGGGGATCGCCGTCGCCGGCACCCCGACCTCGCTGGCAGCGGTGGAAATGAAGCTGGTGCCCTATGACCCGGCCCGGGTTCACGGCCACGTCCTCTCGCTGCCGGCGATCCAGCGGATGCTCTCGCAGCTCGCCTCCGCACCCCTCGCCGAGCGGATCGAGATCCCCGGGCTGCACCCCGATCGGGCGCCGACGATCGTCGCTGGCGTCGTCGTGCTGGTCGAGACGATGCGAGCTTTCGGACTCAATCGAATCGCCGTCTCCGAGCACGACATCCTCTACGGCGCTGCGCTCGCCGCCGCCTCGTAGCACTCACCGCAGCCTCGTGGCCAAAGTGGTCGGATGGCCTGTAAAAAACCTAGGTATTCATTCAAAGAATCCCCAAGTACCAACTGGACAGGCTGTAGATCTGGGGTAGGCCAAATGGGTTATAGGCCTGCCTGAACCCCCAAAAATCGGTAGTAAAGATCTACATACTTTTCAGTAGATACGTTCGCTCCGACTAGACGAAACGGACAGCCGGGGCGATACTGCTCTGACTGGGGACGAGGCGGGGTTCGCCTCACCTTGCATCCAGTGACAGGGCTTAGGCGATTGCCGCATCATGGCGCCTCCCGCCGTCTGAGCCCACTGAATACACATGGTCCCTGAAGACGTACCCCTGCCCGTCCTGAGGGACCAGCTTGAATCGGTCGCCAGCGATGGCGGCCGATTCTCGTTTAGACACTTATGAGCGTCGACCTACCGACTCAGGCGAGGTTTGATTTGCGCGGGTAAACCACCTCAGGATCGGTGATCACGTTGACCAACGTCGGGCGCCCGGACTCGAAGGCGCGCTCCAACGCCGGGCGCAGCTCGCCGGGCTCGCGGACGAGCACGCCGTCGCATCCGAGGGTCTCGACCAGTTCGTCATAACGGGTTTCCGGCCTCAGCTCGGCCGCGACCGAGTAGCCGTAGAGGAACTTCATCGGGTGATGCTCGAGCGCCCAGATGCCGTTGTTCCCCATTACCCCAACGACGCCGAGGCCGTGGCGCGCCATCGTGTCGAACTCCATCCCAGCGAAGCCGAAGGCGCCGTCGCCGAGCAACAGGCAGACCTGGCGGTCGGGGTGGGCGACCTTGGCGCCGATCGCCTGGCCGGGGCCGGCACCGAGGCAACCGAACGGCCCCGGGTCCATCCAGCAGCCGGGCTGGTAGGTGTCGATGAAGCGGCCGGCGTAGGAGACGAAGTCGCCGCCGTCGCCGACCACGATCGCGTCGCGGTCGAGCACCTCGCCGAGCTCCTTATAGACCCGGACCGGGTGCAGCGGCGAGCGCTTGTCGTTCAGCTCTTCCTGCTCGGCCGCCCGCTTCTCGTTCTCGACGCTGCGCAGCTGCTCGACCCAGGGACGGGTCCGCGGCTCCGCGGCCGTGGTCCCCTCGCGCAGCGCCGCCAGCGTCGCCCGCAGGTCGCCGACCAAGTCGACGTCGGGCAGCCGGTTGGCGGTCAGCGCGTTGGGCGCGACGTCGACGCGGATGATCTTCGTCTCGCCGCCAAAGGCACCGCCAAAGCCAAGTCTGAAGTCCATCGGCACCCCGAGCACGAGGGCGACGTCGGCATCGCCGAGGGCGGTCGAACGGGCGCGGCTGAAGGCAAGCTCGTGGTCGGCCGGCAAGCAGCCGCGGCCAAGGCCGTTAAGGAAGACCGGGATACCGAGCGCCTCGGCCAGCGCCTGCATCTCCTCCTCCCCACGCCCCCAGTAGAGACCGGAGCCGGCCATGATCGCCGGCCGCTCCGCGGCGGCGAGCAAGGCCGCCGCCTCCTCGACGCCAGCGGCCGGCTGCGCCGCTCCCGCTTCGAGCGCCGCCGGGATCTCGACCTCGGCCTCGCTGAAGACGATGTCGAGGGGGTAGTCGAGGAAGGTCGGTCCGCTCGGCGCCGTCGCCGCGAGGTCGAGCGCGGCCGCGGTCATCGCCGCGATCTCGGCCGGGTCCTTGACCGTCGCCGCCGATTTGACCAGGGGCGAGACGAAGGGCAAGTGGTCGATCTCCTGCAGCGAGCCCGAGCCCCAGCGGAGCTCCGGCGCCCGCCCACCGAGGACGCAGATCGGCGAGCCGTTGGCCTGGGCACCGGCGATCGCACTGAGCCCGTTAGTGACCCCGGGGCCGGCGGTCAGCCCCGCCACCCCGACCGTCCGCGTTGCCTTCGCCAGCCCGTCGGCGGCGAAGGCCGCGGTCTGCTCGTGGCGGACGTCGAGGATCCGGATCCCCTCCTCTTTGCAGCCGTCATAGATGGAGAAGAGGTGGCCACCGGAAAGGGTGAACAACGTGTCCACCCCCCTCGACTTCAAAGTCCGCGCGACGATGCGCCCCCCGTGCTCAGCCATCGGCTGAGCCTATATGCGGCGGGGTACGATCGCGGGGCCCGGGTGGCGAAACAGGTAAACGCGGCGCCCTTAAAAGGCGCTTCCTCTCAGGAGGATCGCGGGTTCGAGTCCCGCCCCGGGCACTCTCGTCTCCCCTGCTAGAGCCAAATCCGTCCTTCGCAGGCGTCGATGCAGGGCAATAAAGCCGCAATAAATCTTCGCCAGGCGCAACTTCGCCCTTGTTACGGTGTCCACTAAGTACCAGACCGACGCCTTCCCTGGAGGAGAGCTTGGAGGCATCAGCACTAACCCACGCCAGTCGCCGCGGACTTTTGGCCCGCCGCTCGCCCCTGCTGAAACTGCAGGGCGACGAGAAATTGATCGCGATGGCGCGCTCCGGCAACACCGGCGCCTTTGAGACGATCGTCGACCGTTACCAGGGACGCCTGCTCGGCTTTTGCCGCCAGATGCTGGGCTCGACCGAGGATGCCGAAGACGTTCTGCAGGAGGTCTTCGTCAACGCCTACCGGGCGATGCTCGCCGATGAGCGGGAGATCAACCTCCGCCCCTGGCTGTACCGGATCGCCCGCAACCGCTGCCTCAACCACCTGCGCAAACCAACCGCCGACGCGCAGGAATCGATGGACATGGTCCCCGCCGTCGAAGCCTCCTCGACCGCCGAGCGGGTCCACAACCGCGAGGAGTTCCGCCAGATCCTCAGCGACGTCAACAAACTTCCGGAGACGCAGCGCTCGGCGCTGCTGCTGCGCGAGATGGACGCGCTCTCCTACGAGGAAATCGCCGCCGCGATGGAGACGACGGTGCCCTCGGTCAAGTCGCTGCTGGTGCGGGCGCGGATCTCGCTTGCCGAGGCCAGCCAGGCCCGCCTGCTGACCTGCGCCGAGGTCCGGGTCGAGCTCTCCGAAGCGGCCGAGGGCCTGCGCAAGGTCTCAGCCCCGGTCCGCCGCCATGTGCGCGAGTGCGACGAGTGCTCCGACTTCCGCTCCCAGGTTCGCTCCAACGAGAAGATGCTTGCTGCGCTGTTCCCGGTTGGCCCCCTGATCGCCCTCAAGGGCCTGATCGCCTCCAAGCTCGGCTTCGGCGGCGGTGCCGCCAGTGCGAGCGGGGCGGCCGGTGCTGGTGCCGCAGGCGCCGGCGCAGGAGCGGTCGGCAGCGTCAGCGCCGCCCTCGGCGGCGGTGGAGCCGCCGGCGGGCTCGGCGCGCTCGGGGGAGCGATCGGCACCAAGGCCGTCGCCGGCGTGGTTGCCGCCGCCGTCGTCACCGCCGGGGCGGTCGAGGTCAAGCAGAACAACTCGACCCCGGTGACGCCGAGCAACGTCGCTGCCAAGATCGCGCAGCCACACTACGCGCCGCCGGTCGAACCGGCGATCGCCGCCGCCGCGCAGGCCACCAGCACGACGATGCTCAAGCAGCACGAGATCGCGCCAGCACCGGCGCCGGTAATCGAGCCCGCCGCCGAAGAACCGGTTCCGAGCACCGAAGTGCCCGCGCCGGCACCTGATCCCGCCACCGCCGAAGCCAAAGAGGCCGGTCAGTCGACCGTCGCCACCGGCGGCATCGGCACTCCCGAGTCCGAAGGCGTGGAAGCGGCGCTGCCCTCCAGCGGCACCCCCACCACCAGCGGCGCCCATGGCAGCGGCTCGAGCACCGTCGTCGTCATCGTTGGCGGCTCACCGCCTGCGGCCGCTCCGCCGGCCGCGGAACCAGCGCCCCCGGCCGAACCGGCGCCGGCGCCGGCAGAACCGACGCTCCCGGTCGAACCGGAAACGCCGGTTACTGAAGACCTATCACTTTGAGCCTGCGCATCAGGCAGGTGCCGGCGAACTTCCTCGTTTCCTCGAGCGAGTAGCCGAACAACTCGAAGTCGTTCGGGTCCTCGACCCAGGGCGGTGAGAGGACGCCATCGGCGACCGGCAGCGATTCCTCCAGCGTGCGCTGGATCGCCTGCTTGTAGCGGTCGTCCTCGCGCGCCTTCTCGCGCAAGAAGACGGAGCCGAAGGCGACATGGCGGTGCTCGTCGCGAGCGACGTTCTGGAAGCCCTCGACGAAGGCCGGCAACGTCCCTTCGCGTTCGTTGAAGTCCATGATGAAGTGCTGGCCCGTCAGCGCCAGCATCCCCTCGATCACCATGTGATAGAGCGTCACCGCCTCGACCAGAGCCTCGGTGTCCTCCGGTTCGGCCGAAAGACGGTCGGTGCGCCGCTTCAGCATCTCGTCGAAGAGGCGGCCGAAGTTGTCGTTGAGGTGCTCGGAGGTCTCGCTCAGCATCTCGCTGAGGCCGTCGGCCTCGAGCACGCCGACCTCGCGGTAGAAGCGCTCGAAGAAGCGCACGTGGCGCGCCTCGTCGGCGATCTGGGTGCAGAGGAAGATTTTCTGGTCCTCGGTCGGCGCCGCCCGCATGATCGGCCCCAGCTCCTCCGCCACCTTCTGCTCGCCGATGAAGAAGGAGGAGAGCCCATACATGCGCTGGAAGCGCTCCTCCTCGCTGATCCGCTCGTGCCAGTCTTCGCGGTCGCGGCTGAAGTCGAGCTCCTGCGTCTGCCACTGCTGGCGCTCCCAGAGCCCGTAGAGCTCGGCGTAGCTGAGCAACTTGATGTCGGCGGTGCGATCGGCCGCCTCGTTTAGCGCCGGGTCGGCGGTCGCCTGGAAATCCGCGCGCTCGGTCCGCGACTGCGTCCCAGCCGGCTTGGCTTTGGCCTCCATCACAGCTCCCCTCGTCCGCTCGCCCCGCACCCTTGGGCCGGAGCCTCCTCCGCTTCGGTCGCAGTCGAGCCTAACACCGTCCTGGCTGGCCAGCCAGGCTTTCGGGAGTCCGCTCAGGCGGTGTGCGACTCGCCCGGCGCCAGCACCACGACCTGCGAGGAGGTCTTGGCCTCGACGTCGGCCTTGAACGCCTCGGCGTCGGTCTCGATCGGGGGGAAGGTGTCGTAATGGATCGGGATCACCGTCTCCGCAGCGACGAACTCGGCCGCAACGGCCCCGTCATGGCGATCCATCGTGTAGTGGCCGCCGATCGGCAGCAGGGCGATGTCGATCGGATTCCGCTCCGCGATCAGCTTCATGTCGCTGAACAGGCAGGTGTCGCCGGCGTGGTAAACGGTGACGCCGCCGATGTTGATCAGCAGTCCCGCTGCGGTCCCCACCGGGATCCCCTGCTCGGCGCTGAACAGCGCCTCTTCGGAGCCCGGCATCGTGCTCGTGTGCCAGGCGGGGACGAGCTTGATCCAGCCCCAGTCGAAGCTGACGGTGCCACCGAGGTTGGGATCGCTGAGCGCCTCGACGCCGCGAGCCTTCAGCCATTCGGCGATCTCGACGATCGCGACGCAGTGGGCGCCGGTCCGGGTTGCGACCGGGACCGCGTCGGCGATGTGGTCGGCGTGGCCGTGAGTGATCGCGATGTGAGTCGGCTCGACTTCCTCGCCGCTGTGGACGGCGGCCGGATTGTTCGGCTTCAGGAAGGGATCGACGAGCAGGACGGCGCCGTTGCCATCGCTCAGCTCGAAACAAGAATGCCCGTGGTACTTGATCTCCATCTTCAGCTCCCTCCCTCGGGATCGGTTTGATCGCTCATCTCTTCGTTCAATGCCCAGCCGACGGCAACCCCAACCATCATCCCCATCCGCGCCTCTTCGGCGAGCAGGGCGCGGACCGCGGTAATCCGCTCGTCGGGATCGGGGACGGTGGCCACTCGCAGCGACTCGGCTTCATGCGGCTCGCCGAACCAGCCGCCCTCGGCGAGCGCGGCGGCGAGCACCTTCTGCAGCTGCGGTGCCGCCCGGGCGACCATCCGCTCGGCCGCTGCGAACCGCTCCGGGTCGCGCAGCCGCTCGATCGCCGCTTCGAACTCGCTCTCGTTCGGCACGCGGGGCAGCCTAGAGGGTCGCGGTCGCGCGCACTAACGGTCGGGGTGGTGCAGGGCCGACGCGGCAAGGCCGGCGAGGCCGCCGACGACGCCGCCGACCAGACAGGCGAAGAAGTCTGCGGTCGGGGCGAAGATCGGCAGCGCGATCAGGACGATCGCGGCAACGGCGACCCCGACCATGTCGTACTCCTCGTCGATCGCGCCGTGCGTTTCGGAGCGGCGGATCGCGAACCAGGCCGCAACGGCGCCGAGCGCCATCCCGTTGCCACCGGCGATCACCGTCAATTCGCCCTGGGCTTCGGCGATACCGGCGGCGGCAAGCACGCCGAGCGCACCGCAGGCGAGCAGCAGCAGCGCCGTCGGGGCAGTGCCGAGCCGGCGCTCGACCCCGGTCGCGAAGATCGCCAGGCCGAGCGCGACCACGAACAGGTAGCCGACGTCGGCATAGGCGAAGGGCGCGGTCAGGTAGCGCCACCAGTCGCTCTCGATCGGGACGATGACGCCGCCGAAGGAGATCAGGCCATAGCCGGTCGCCTTCTGAATCAGGAGCAGGATCGCCGAGGAGAGGATCACCGTGATCGTCGCGTAGGGCCGGGCGATGCCGGCACGCGAGAGGCGCGGCGGGCGGAGTCGCGGCAACAGCCGGCGGCGACGGCGCGGGCGCTGCGCCTCGAGCGCGTCGCCGCGGCGCTCGAGCTTCGGGGCCCGCTTACGCAGCCGGGTCCCGCAATACGGGCACTCGGTTACGTAGGGACTGACCTCGGAGCCGCAGTTCTTGCAGATGACGCTGAGCTCAGTCTCGCTCATGGCATCGAGGATACCCCCCGCGTGCCGGAGCTCGCCACGGTTGGCGATGGCATACTCCCCAGACACCCATCTTCGAGGAGGAATTGACGTGGAGCTGAAGAGTCTGGCCGAGCAGAAATCGCTGCTTTCGGTGCTGCCACCTGGCAAACGCGCCCGCCTGCACCGGCTTCTGTTCGAGTTCGGTCCCGGCAACGGAACCCTGATGCTGCTGCCGATCGACCAGGGAATCGAGCACGGGCCCCGCGACTTCTTCCCCAACCCGGCTTCAAAGGATCCCGACTACCAGTTCCGGCTCGCCGCCGAGGCCGGCTACTCGGCACTCGCCTGCCAGATCGGGATGGCCGAGAAGTACTACCCCGACTACGCCGGCCGGGTGCCGCTGATCCTCAAGGTCAACGGCAAGACCGACATCCCGCCGTCGAGCGCCTCCTTCTCCAGCTGCAACTCCAGCGTCGAGGACGGCGTCCGCCTCGGCGCCGACGCGATCGGCTACACGCTCTACGTCGGCTCCCCGCGCCAGGACGAGGACCTCGCCCAGCTGCGCCGGGTGCGTAAGGAATGCGACCGCTTCGGAATGCCACTGGTCGTCTGGTCCTACCCGCGCGGCGAATTCGTCGACGCCAAGGGCGGTGCCAACTCCTTCTACGCGATCGACTACGCGGCCCGGATGGCGATGGAGATGGGCGCCGACATCGTCAAGCTCAACATGCCGAAGATCGACTCGGGCAAGGACAAGGACGCTCCGGCTCCCTACAACGAGATGGAGGTCGACCAGGCGGAGGCGATCCGCCACTGCGTCGAATCGGCTGGGCGTGCCCTGGTCGTCCTCTCCGGCGGCTCCAAGACCGACGACGAGACCGTCCTCAACCACACCCGCGAGGTGATGGAGGCAGGCGGCTCCGGCGTCATCTTCGGCCGCAACGTCTGGCAGCGCGAGTGGAACGAGGCACTCGAGATCATCGCCCAGATCAAGGAGACCTTGCTCGGCAACGTGCGCCGCACTCCCTAAGCCCCGGGGAGAGCTTCATCCCACCGGTGCTTGACCGCGGGTGGATCGCTACCGCCGTCACCGGCTCGGCAGCTTCGCGCTGCTGGTGCTGGTGGCGGCGGTCTTGTTGAGGCCGTGGGAGGCAGGGCAGAAGGACGGCGGGAGCGGGCCGGTGGCAGCCGCTGCCTACGTCGTGAGAGTGATCGATGGGGACACGATCGAAGCGCGTTTCGACGGTCAGATCGAGGACGTGCGGATGATCGGGGTCGACACCCCAGAGACGGTGAAGCCGGGGACGCCGGTGCAGTGCTTCGGCCCGCGCGCCTCGCGCTTCGAGCACCGGCTGCTTGAGCAGCGCCGGGTGCACCTCGTGTTCGGGGTCGAGCGCCGCGACATCTACGGCAGGCTGCTTGCTTATGTCCACCTCGGCCCCCTCTTCGTCAACGCCGAGCTGCTCCGGCTGGGGCTGGCAAGGACCCTCGCTATCGCCCCAAACACCCGCTTTGCAAGCCGATTCCGAGGTCTTGAGCTGAAAGCGGCCCGGAATGGCAAAGGGCTCTGGGGTGTTTGCTGAACGTCAGCTTGCCGTTAGCGAAGCGTAAGTCCTGCAAGATCCTTTGCTACGGTGCCCCCCGGCCCCTCGGGGCCACGACTATGCGAATGCGTCAAAGCATCTCCCAGTTCGAGACCGCCTTCGAGCAGGAGACCTCATTGGAGCGCCGCCGGCGCGAGCAGCTGCGCCGCCGCGCCGCCAACCGCTCGCGTGCCCGCCGCATCAACCGGGATCAGCAGGAGAGCAAGGTCCGCTTCAGCGTCCTCGCCGTCTGCCTAACCGTGACCGTGGTGGTCGTAGTCGTTGCGATGTTCGAGGCGCTGGCCTTCTTGATGGCCTGAGGCCGAGCGCGCCGCGAACGAATGCCGACCTTGAATAGACTCGCGCCCGCATGCCCCGTCGCTCACTGAAGCCAGAGCTCAACAAAATCCGTGCCTGGGTCCACCAGGGGCGGACCGATGCCTGGATCGCGCACCAGCTCGAAATCAGCGCCAGCGAGCTGCGCGAGTTCCGCAAGCAGTACGACCTCTCATCTGACGACGAGAACGCCGGCTCCAGCGAAATCGACCTCCGCGACGAGATCGAAGCGGAGATCGAGGCAGCCGCCGCCGAGCAGGAGCAGGCCGAGGAGGCGGAGGCCGCGGAAAGCGACGACGACGAGGACGAGAGCGAGGACGGCGATGAGGACGGCGAGGGCACCGGTAGCGCCCGCCCGAAACGCCGCCGCCGGCGTGGGCGCCGCGGAGGCCGTGGCCGCCGCAAAGAGATCGAGGCGACCTTCGACCACGGCGAAACCGACGGCTACGGCCTCTGGCTCGACGCCAGCGTCAAAGACAACCCGGTCTACGCCGAGCACTGGGCCGGCAAGAGCGACGTCACCGTCCGTATCGAGGCCGACCAGATCGTGATCCGCCGCGCTGGCAGTCCAGCGCCCGGCGAAGAGTCGGACTCCGACTCCGACGACGAGTTGGCGGCCGCCGGCGAAGTCGGTCGCGCCCCTCAGGTACAGCCAGAAGGCGGCGTCGGCGAGAGACTGGGCGTCGCCCTCGAGTGAGGGAGCAACGTCGATCGCGACCTGCAGGCACCAATCGGTACCGGTGCCGTAGAGCTCGGCCAACTGCGAAGCGCTGAAGGTCGGCCCGATCCGCCGCCGTAGCTCGACCCGGACCGCATCGACGACGCGGTCCGAGAGGCGACGTTGCTTGGGATCGCCGAGGGCCTGGAGGGCGCGGTACCCGTCCTCCCACTGGAACAGCGCGTTCTCGAGCGGATAACTCACGCGCCCGAAAATAGCGAGCGGCGGCGGCCGGCGTCTGGGCCCACTGGCCCGGCGCTAGGTGCCCGGCGTGTCAGGGACTTCGCGCAGCGGTGCGTTGGCGGCACCGCAGGCGCCTGGGTCGAGCTCTCCGGTGACCTTCCAGACCGTTACTTCGCCGCTGCGGAGGACCGGCTCGACCGCGCCCTCCCCGCGCAGCCAGCGCGCCTCCGGCGAGGGGATCGGGTTGCCCGGGTGGAGGAAGTTGAGGAAGGGCGAGGTGACGAGGTAGTCGAGGTCAGCGTCGTTGACCGCAGCGCGGAACTTCCCGCAGGTCGGGATCGCGTTAAAGGCGCCGTGCGGGCCGTCTTCGCCGAGGTAGCGAACCTCGTTCGAGAGGTCGGTGCCGAAGAGACCGTAGCCGGCGAAGCCAGCGGTCGTGCCGGCGAGGCCGATACGGGCATCCTCAATGCCGCGAGCCCAGCGGTAGGTGGAGTCGAGGTCCATGCCGGGGATCTGGGTGTCGTGGGGACCGTCGTTGACGAATCGTCCCTCGAGGTAGTGGCGCTGCACTGGGTACCCGATCGCGACGATGGCGAGCGCCAAGGCGGCGAAGCCACCGAGGAGGACTGCCTGCGAACGCCGTCGCTCCCGCAACAGCCACAGCGCCGCCGGCACCAGCACGGCGAGGGTGACGAAGAGCAGAGCGAAGACGCGAGCGGAGTCGTGAAGCGCGTCATCCGGTCGGTCGCTGACGAGGAAGACGACGACCAGCACCGCCATCAGACCCCACTGGCGACGGCGGTCGTCGAAGAAGCGCGGCAGCGGCAGCAGCACGATCCCGGCCAAAAGGGCCGGGATCACATAGCGGATGTTGATTCCAAACCCGACCGGTTCCCCCTCCGCCCCGGCGGCGCTAAGCGGCGTGAACAGGTAGGCGAGGAGGCCGAAAAGGGCGACGCCGCCGATCCAGCGCACGATCCGGTCCCGGCCGGCGACCAGCGCCACCAGCGCGGCAACCGCGGCCCCGCCGACGACCAGCGGCCAGAGGGCCCCGAACGCCTCGTGCAGGCCGGGAGAGAAGTAGTGGCGCCAGACGCCGGTGTCGGTCGCGTAGTGGACGATTGAGAAGTCCGGCCGGCCTTCCTGCAGGCGCTCGGGATGAGGCAGCGAGATCGGCCCCAGGCGCTCGACCTCCGGGATCGGGTTGCCGGCAACGACAAGGTTGCGCAAGTACCAGTAGCCGCCGCCAAGGAGCGCCGGCACGAACCACCACGCCGCGGCCGCCCAGCGCCGCCCCTTCGGCGCCAGAACTAGAACAGCGACACTGAGCGCCGCCGCCATCGCCAGCACCGTCACCCTGGTCCCAGCAGCCAACCCCACCGCGAGCCCCGCCACCGCCAACCCCCACCCCGGCTCCAAGCGCGGCAGAGCTTTTCCTCGCATACCGTCGAAAAGCTCTGCCTCGTTGTCCTTGCTTCGAGCGTTCCAGGCGGTTACTAGGAATGCGATAGCGGCAAGGAGCAGAGCGGCGGCGGCGAGGTCGTTCTTGGCGGCCCCCGGATCCCGCACCACCAGCGTGTGGCACTCGAGCAGGATCGCCGCGGCGACCACAGCCAAGGCCCCGCGTCCGTAGGGCCTGCCGATGCACCACGCGGCCAGGAACGCAACCGCAAGCCAACCGAAGTTCAGAAACAAACTCAGCGTGTCCCGCCCCGTCAGCAAAATCCCGACGGCGTGCAGGAGCTCTGAGTTCTGCGGGTAGAACCAGTTCGTGAACACGGTCTCGACGTGGACCATCCCCGTCACCGAGTGGCTCTGCGCCATGTCCGCCGCGAACGGCATGTGGTACCAGAGCGAATCGAAGTTGAAGATCCCCCGGTCCAACGCGTGCTTCGTCGTCACGGCCCAGTGAAACACCACCACGGCGATCACCGCGACCATCACGAGCAGGGACCAGGCGCTCTCGCCGGCGGGTCCTGCCCCACCGGTCACCCCCACGGTGCTCGGGGCTGGACGCCCCTCCGCGCCGCGGGGGGCCCCCACCGGCGGGTCACCCCCCGGAGAGAGGACAAGGGCCGCAACGAGAGCAGCGAGAGCGCAGCAGGCCACAAGGGCGCCCGCATAGAGCAGTCCGAAGATGCCGAGGATCTCCGAGATCCAGATGATCAGCGCGACGCCGGCGATGACCTCCACCAGCCGTGCCGGCGCCCCCTCCCATGCCGGCAGTAGCCGGCGCCGCAGCCTATAGGCGCTGAAACCAACTGAGAGCGCTACTGCGGCGAGCTCCGCGGCTCCCAGCAGGTAGGAGCCGAGGCTAACCATGACGTGCCTCTGAGCGGCCCCTCAGCCGCCGAGGCCGCGCAGGACGGTCGGGGTTTCCCCTTCGAGGACCATTCCCTGGCCGCGTGCCTTGCGGTCGATCACGATCGGATCGTCGGCCGACTGGACCTGGTCGTGCAGGCGTCGGTTCTCGTGCAGCAGGACGTGCAGCTTCTCTTTCGCCGCGGTCGTCGCCGTGTAGGTCTTGACGAAGTCGATCGCCGGGTTCAGGTACGAATAGAGGACGGCGGCGAGGACGACGACCAGCGCGATCCGCCCGACCCGGTCCCACTTGATCCGGCTTGGCCCCGACCTCGCTGCCGGTCGCCGTTGGCGGGCGGCGGGACGGCGCTGACTCGCCACCGGGCGGCGTTTGCTCGTGGTCCGCCCCGTGCGGGCGTGAGAGGCCATGCCCGCAGCTACGCTGCCGGGCCCGGCGCTCCTTCATTAAGACCGGCGTTGGACGAACGCGTTCAGGCCGGGGAACTCCGCTGAGGAGCCGAGCTCCTCCTCGATCCGCAGCAAGCGGTTGTACTTGGCGACGCGGTCCGAGCGCGAGGGGGCGCCGGTCTTGATCTGGCCGGCACCGGTGGCGACGGCGAGGTCGGCGATCGTCGTGTCCTCGGTCTCGCCGGAGCGGTGGGAGATAACCGCCGTGTAGCCAGCTTCGCGGGCGGTGCGGATCGCCTCCAGGGTCTCGGTCAGGGTGCCGATCTGGTTGACCTTGACGAGGATCGAGTTGCCGACGCCAAGCTCGATTCCGCGCCGCAGTCGCTCCGGGTTAGTGACGAAGAGGTCGTCGCCGACCAGCTGCACCCCGTCGCCGAGCTTCTCGGTCAGGAGCTTCCAGCCGTCCCAGTCCTCCTCGTCCATCCCGTCCTCGATCGAGACGATCGGGTAGCGCGAGCTGGCCTCCACCCAGTAGGCGGCCATCTCCTCGGAGCTGAGGCTGCGGCCCTCGTGCTCGAGCACGTAGCTGCCGCCTTCGTAGACCTCACTGGTGGCCGGGTCAAGAGCGATGAAGACGTCCTCGCCGGGCCTGTAGCCAGCGGCCTCGATACCGGCGATGACCGCCTGCAGGGCCGCCTCGTTGGACTCCAGGTTGGGAGCGAAGCCACCCTCATCGCCACCCGCCGTCGAATGTCCCTGCGAGGAGAGCGACTTCTTCAGCGCGTGGAAGACCTCGGCGCCGACCCGGATGCACTCGGAGAAGGTCGGGGCGCCGGCGGGGACGACCATGAACTCCTGGAAGTCGACCGAGTTGTCGGCGTGGGCACCGCCGTTGAGGACGTTCATCATCGGCACCGGCAGGACGGATGGCTCGCCGCCCCCGTAGAGCTCCGCCAGGTAGCGGTACAGCGGCTGGCGGGAATCGGCAGCGGCGGCCTTGGCCGCCGCCAGCGAGACGCCGAGCAGCGCGTTGGCGCCGAGTCGGCCCTTGTTCGGGGTACCGTCGAGCTCGATCATCGTCTGGTCGAGGGCTCCCTGCTCGGCGGCACGCGCTCCCGTCAGGGCGGCGGCGATCTCGCCGTTGACGTGGGCGACGGCGCGGGTCACGCCCTTGCCGGCCCAGGCCTCGCCGCCGTCGCGCAGCTCAACCGCCTCGAACTCACCGGTCGAAGCGCCCGAGGGAACCGCCGCCAAACCGCGGGCACCGGACTCCAACACCGCTTCCACCTCGACCGTGGGATTGCCACGCGAGTCGAGGATCTGGCGCGCGTGAATGGAGGCGATTGCGCTCACGGACGCGGCAGTTTATTCACTGATGAGGCGAGCGGCGTTGCCGCCCGGAGCGGCCGCCGGAGCGCCTATTCGCCGCCGGTGGCGCCTTCGATTTTTTCTTCTACCGCTTTTTTGGCAGCTTCTTCAGTCGCTGCTTTGGTCTGCAGCGGTCGCGGCCGCTGCACCAACTGTTCGCCCGCCGGTTTCAGCACCGTGACGGAGCCGGGAAGCGCCGGTTTGGTCTGTTCGACCGGGGCCGGGCATTCGGTCGGCGGCGCTTTCGGGTTGGCTTCGTAGCAAGATTCCGGCGCGGTCGCGGGGTGCCCCGAACCCTTGTAGTTGGCGCAGCTCGGAATCAGGAAATCCGCAGCGCAGTAGGTCCGCGCAGTCCACTTCTCTTCGAAGCCCCGAATCCATTCGTTGAGGTATTCCTGCTGCGTCTGTTGGGTCAGCTGAGTACTGATCTGGGAGCGGACTTCGGCCAGGCTTTTGACTTTCTTCGGATTCAGTTTCTCGACCTGGACCACGAAGTAATTCCCCTGGAATCCGACCGGCCCGACGACTTCGTCCGTAGCGCTTTCGAAGATCGCTTTTTTCAGCACGCCCTGGAGGAATTCTTCGGTGATTTCTTTCTGCAGGCCGCCTTTGTTCTTGGTCGTCGGGTCAACCGAGAATTTTTTGGCGACGACTTTCCAGTTGGCGTCCGAGTTGTCTTCGTCGAGCGCTTCTTTCGCTTCTTCGGCTTTCGCTTTGTTGCGATTGACGATCAGGCGAACATCGCGCGACGGTTTGGTCGTGAACTGGGTGTCCTTTTCGGTCTCGTAGTAGTTCGAGACTTCGTCGCTCGAGGCCGAACCGGCTTCAGCGGTGATTTTTTCCTGAATTTCGGTGCCCAGCACTCGCGCTTCGACCAGGTGGTTGACGTCTTCTCTCGTGTACTTCGAGGTTTTGAGGAATTCTTCGAATTTCTTTTCCGTCGGGAAGTTTTCTTTTTTGATCAGGGCCAGTTCGGATTCGAGCTGTTTGTCGGTGACTTCGATTCCGAGTTCTTCAGCCTCGCCGCGGATCCAGACCGGCTGCAGCAGTTCGTTCAGCGCCGTGGTCTTCAATTCTTCAAATTTTTTGCTGTTCGCGGCCGGAGTTTTTTTCAGCGAAGCCTGGGCGACTTTTTGAGCAAGGGAGCGTTTGTATTCGGCTTCGCTGACGTTGCCGTCGGGCACGCCCTTGATCAGCGCGACGTCTCCGCTGGGAACGCTCGGCTGGCCGATCCCCTGGGCCACAGCGAAAATCACGAAGAGGGCGATGAACAGGGCGCCGAAGACGACCAGGGAAAAGCGCTTGAAGCCGGCCGTCTTCGCAGCCGCCTCCTGTGCTTTCGTTGCTTTTCGCCCCGATTTCGCCCCCACGAAGAGGGCAGCATAGTCAAAACCTCCCGGCCGGGACGCTCGCCGCGGCCGTTGGATAACGGTTTCCTAAAGCTGGGCCGGAGCGCTGTCGCCCGACCGCCGCGCCTCGCGCAGTCCAGCCGCCAGTGCCAGCACCGCGTTCAGCCGTGCCTCGGGGTCGCCATCGACCCGCAGCGCCGCGGTCTGCTCGCGCCATTCGTAGAGGGCACCCTCGACTTGCTCGGTCAGGACCCCTGCCCCCTCAGAGTCGAGATCGACGCCGGTGACGCTGAGCCGGCCACCGCGGAACTCGACGCTGCGGGCACCGGCGAGGCCGAGCTCGATCCGTGCCCGCTGCAGCTTCAGCAGGTTCTCGGCCTGCGGCGGCAGGGGCCCGAAGCGGTCCGAGAGCTCGTCGGCTATCGCCCGCAGCTGGCCGGTCTCGCGGGCGGCGACGATGCGGCGGTGGACGTCGATCTTCGCCGCCTCGAAGGGGACGTAGGCAGCCGGCAGATAAGCGTCGACCGGGACGTCGAGGCGAACCGGCTCCGGGGCCTCCTCGCCGCTGCCGTCCCCCTCCCCGGCCTCGGCCACCGCCTCGTCGATCATCTGGCAGTAGAGCTCGAAGCCGACCGCGGCGACGTGGCCGGACTGCTCGTCGCCGAGCAGGTTGCCGGCGCCGCGGATGTCGAGGTCGCGCATCGCGATCCGGAAGCCGGAGCCCAGCTCGGTGTTATCGGCGAGGGTCGAGAGCCGCGCCGCCGCGTCCTCGGTCAGGGCCTCGGCCGAGGGATAGAGCAGGTAGGCGAAGGCGCGCTCGCGAGAGCGGCCGACCCGGCCGCGGATCTGGTAGGCCTGGGAGAGGCCGAGCTGGTCGGCGCGCTCGACGATCAGCGTGTTGGCGGTCGGGATGTCGAGCCCGGACTCGATGATCGTCGTCGTCACCAGGCAGTCGGCGTCGCCGCGCAGGAAGGTCAGCATCGTCTCCTCGAGCTGGTGCTCATCCATCTGCCCATGGGCTTCGGCGAAGCGCGCGCCCGGGATCAGGCCGCGCAGGCGCTCGGTCGTCTCCGGCAGCGAATCGATCCGGTTGTGGAGGACGAAGGCCTGGCCGCCGCGCTCGACCTCGCGCTCGATCGCTTTGCGGACGAGGTCCTCGTCGTAGGGCCCGACGTAGGTGCGAACCGGGCGCCGACCCTCGGGCGGCGTCTCGATCACGGAGATGTCGCGGAGTCCGGCGAGGCTCATCTGCAGGGTGCGTGGGATCGGCGTCGCCGAGAGCGCGAGGACGTCTACTTTCAACTTCAGCTGGCGCAGCAACTCCTTCTGCTTGACGCCGAAGCGCTGCTCCTCGTCGACGATGACGAGGCCGAGCTCCTTGGCGCGAACGTCGCGCGAGAGCAGCCGGTGGGTGCCGATCAGGACGTCGACCTTTCCAGCCTCAAAGTCAGCGAGCACCGCCTTCGTCTCCGCCGCTGAGCGCAGCCGTGAGATCCCCTCGACCCGGAAGGGGAGGTCGGCGAGGCGCTCGCGGAAGGTGCCGAAGTGCTGCTGGGCGAGGATCGTGGTCGGCACCAGGACCATCACCTGCGTACCGTCGGAGGCGGCCTTGACCGCCGCCCGCAGCGCCACCTCGGTCTTGCCGAAGCCGACGTCGCCACAGACCAACCGGTCCATCGGCCGCTCCGATTCCATGTCGCCCTTGACCGCCTCGATCGCCTCCAGTTGGTCGGCCGTCTCGCGATAGGGGAAGGCGGTCTCGAGCGAGATCTGCCACTCGCCGTCGGGCGGGAAGGGATGGCCCCGGCGAGAGCGCCGCTCGGCGTAGAGGTTGAGCAGCTCGCCGGCGAGGGCGCCGGCCGCTTTGCGCGCCCGCGCCTTCATGTTCTGCCAGCGTTTGCCGCCCAGCGCCGAGAGCGACGGATCGGCACCGGCGCCGACGAAGCGGCTCAGCTTCGCCAGCTGATCGGTGGGGACGTAGACGCGGTCCTCGCCTTTGTATTCGAGGTAGAGGTAGTCGCGGGTGACGCCGCCGACCTCGCGCGTCTCAAAGCCGGCAAAGCGGGCGACGCCGTGGTCCTCGTGGACGACGTAGTCGCCGACCCGCAGCTCGCTGAAGGCGAGCCGGCCGCGGCCGGCGCTCGGCGCCGGCTCCTCGGTGCGGCGGCGGTGGACGAGGCGGCGGAACGGATAGACCGCGAGCTTCAGCTCCGGGCTGATGAAGCCCTCCCGCAGGCGCGCCTCGGCGAAGGAGACGCCGGGGTCCGACGAGAGCCGGCCACCGTCGAGCAGGCGCGCGTCGATCCGGTCGAGACCGTAACGGGCGCGCTCGGCCTCGCCGCGGTTGTCGAAGGCGACGACCGTGCGGTAACCGGAGCGGAGCTGTTTCTCCAGCTCCGCCTCAGCCTCCTTGATGCTGCGGGCGGGCGACTCGGCGCGGGCGGCGCGGAAGGCGTCGTCCTCCTCACCGGCGGCGGTCAGAGAGAGAGCGGCGCGCTGGGCCAGCGGCTCGGCGACGTCGACGTAGAGATGCTTGGCGTCGTCGGCGTGCATCGCCGTCGTCACGTCGTCCCAGTGGTCGTGCAGCGCCGGCTCGATCTCCTCCGCCGCGGCGAGGACGACGACGGCGTCGCCTGGGACCAGGTCGAGCGGGGCGCGGAAGTGCTCGAGCGGCAGCAGCTCGGCGAGGTTCGACACCTGCTCGCCCTCCTCGGCTGCCTCCAGGGCCGCCAGCTCGGCGAGCTCCCGGTGCTCGGCGTCGAGCTCGGCGGCGGGGGCGAGCTCGACCACGGTCGCCTCGCCGAGCGAGCGCTGGGTGAAGGTCGAGAACCAGCGCATCGACTCGACCTCGTCGCCAAACAGCTCAACCCGCACCGCCCGCTCCTCGGTCGCCGGATAGACGTCGAGGATGCCGCCGCGGACGGCGAACTGACCGCGCTCCTCGACCTGCTCGACCCGCTCGTAGCCGGCGCCGGTGAGGTCGTCGGCGACCGCCCCGAGGTCGATCTCCTCACCCTTGTCGATCGCGAACCCGGCCGGCCGCAACGAGGCGTCGGGCACGGCCTCGGCGAGCGCCGTGGCGCTGGCGACGACGATCGCGTCCGCTTCCCGCCCAAGCGCGTCGAGGGCATCGATCCGCAGCCCAACCAGGTGCGGCGGCGGCGTCAGATGGGAGGCGTAGCCGGTGCCGCGTGAGGGATAGAAGCGAACCCGGCGCGGCGCTAGGTAGGCGCGCAGGTCGGCCGCGAGGTCGCGGGCCGAACGGTCGTCGGCGGCGACCAGCAGCGCCGGCCGGTCGGCGAGGCCGCGGTCGTCTTCCAGCAGCGCCGCCAGCAGCAGCGGCCGCAACGTCGCCGAGGCAGGCACCGTCTGCGCCGGACCGCCGTCAGCAGCGGCGCGCACATCGCCGCTGAGCGCGTGCAGGCGCTCGTTTTCGGCGGCGATCTCGACCAGGGGACGGAGGCTCATGGGGCAGCGAAAACGCCCGGATCGTCAGATCCGGGGCGTCAGCTCGATTCTAGGGACCGCGCCGAGCGGTCCGAGTCAGAAGGAGAAGAGATCGGCGGCCACCGCAGGGCGCTTGCCGCCGGTGCCCCCCTTGCCCTTGTGCTTCTTCTTCACCTTCACGCACTTGGGCTTGCCCTTGATCTTCTTCTTGACGAAGCCCTTCTTGCACTTGAGCGGCTTCGGCTTAGGGGTCGGGGTTGGGGACACGACCGGCGGCGTCGAACCCGCCCCGCCGATCGCGGGGGGGCAGAGGGAAGGGTCGGTCGCGCAGGTGGCCGGCGGCGGGTCGACCGGCGTCTTCGCGGTTTCGGCCAGTTCGGACGTGCCGCCAGTCTTGGTCTGGGTCGCGGTCACCAGCGTTTCCCCAGGCACCCCGGGGTAGGTGACTTTCCAGTCGCCGTTGACGTCGACTTCGCCTTCGCCGAGGAAGCCGCCGAGCTCACCTTCTTCTTTGCTCGCCTTGAAGAAGACGCGCACCAGCGCCCCGGGTACACCTTTGCCGCTCGCGGCGGTCTTGCCCGCCATCGAGATGGTCGGTCTTTTGATCCCGTTCGGATCTTTTTCGTTCGGGACTACGTCGACCGTGCGGAAGACGATGAAGGGGCCATCGCCTTCGTTGCCGCTGCCGTGGTTGCGGCGGATTTCGTTGCGGCTCCCTTCGGTCCCGCGAATGAGGACCGCCCAGCCGTCGGAATCGAAGATCGCGTTTTCTGCGAGGGACGAGTCGCCGCCGATCACGTTGCCTTTGACGGCGTCGGTTGCGGCTTCCAGTTCGATCCCCGAGCCGCCGGCGCGGACGATTTCGTTGCCGAACACTTTGTTACCCGGGTTGCCGAGGAAGATCCCGTTGTCGTCCGTGTCTTCGATCACGTTGTCTTCGATCAGGCTCCCGGCAGGCGTGCCCGTTTCCGTCGAGTTGATCCCGACCTCGCCGCCCTTGATCGTGTTCCCAGTGATCGTCGCCCCGTTGTGGAAGTGCTTGATCCCGGTACCGCCTGCCTCCATCCGGATCCGGTTGTCGGCGATCACCGCGGATCCGGCGCCGGCCATGAAGGCGAAGACGGCACTGGTCGTGGGCGCCGCCGCACCGGCCCCGCCAGGGGTGTATCCGAACGCGTTGCCGCGGGCTTCGAAGCCGTCGCTGTCTTCGGTCGAGACCCCGTTCGAACCGCCGACTATGTAGTTGGCCTCGCTTTCGGGATCGCCGCCGACCGTCACCTGGTCGGCGCTGCCGGCGCTGATGCCAGTGAATCGGTTGCCTTCGAACCCGCCGAGGCCTTCGACGTTCACGGCTTCGTTCCCGACGTAGTCGAGGCCGATGTAGTTGCCGTGAATCGTGGTCGGGCCGCTGGCCGGCACGTCGAGCGGGTTGGCGCCGTAGAGGACGACTCCTTCCTGGGCGCCTGAGATCACGTTGCAGCCGCCGTCACATTCGGCGCTTTTCTGGGCGTTTTCGCTGAGGACCGCGCCGATCTCGTTGTCTTCGGCCTTGACTTCAGTGCCCGGCGTCGGTTCGAAGTTCGTGATCCGGATATCCACTTCCTGGGGACCGGGGGTTTTTCCGTCGCCCTTCACACCGAAGAAGTTCCCGCGGACGGTCGTTTCGGAGGCACCCTGGATTTCGAGGCCGACGCCGTTGAAGGCGATCACGTTGCGGTCTTCGATGGCGCTGCCGCCGATAGTGGCTTCGTCGGAGCCGTGTTCGAGCAGGATCCCGGCAGCACTGGCGGGGAGCGCGTTGGAGCCGTTCAGCCCGATCCCGATCCAGTTCCCGGTCGCTTCGAAGCCGGTCCTTTCTTCATAGACGTCGATCAGCACCGAGCCGCTGGTGATCGACAGCCCGCTGATCTTGGTGTCGTTTGCCTTGACGGCGAGGACCGGTTCGCCGGGGAGCCCGATCAGACCGGCGCACGGAGCGCCTTCGACCCCGTCGGCGGGGCAGTTCGACCCGGCTTCGATGTTCGTCGGGACTTCGATCGCCGGCAGCGCCCCGAGCAACGCCGCGACGAAGATCACGCCCGATTCTTCTCCGTTGAAGACCGTCGGATCGAATTTGATCGTGCTTGCGGTGTCTCCCTGTTCGTTCACCTCTTCGATCGCGGCGCGCAGCGTGCAGGTTCCTTCGAACACCATGGCCTTGCAGATGCCGTCGCTGAGGTCTTCGTCCCGTTCGTCGACGACGCTGTCGACCGTGAATTGGGCGGCCGCCGCGACGCCGGGATCTGCCAGTACGACCAGCAGGCAGGCGAGCAGAGCGAGAAGAATGGTGCGGGTGGCCGGGCGCACGAACACGGGCCGCGACCCTACTGACAACGCAGGGGTATTCCAATGCCCAAAATCGGGAAAATAGCCAAGTGGGCGCCCAGGAGGGACTAGCGAAACTCCCGCGCATGTCGGGCACGGTTTTCACGCTCGCAACATTCACGACCCCCTGGCGTGGTCAATGCTGCAAGCGGTGGGTCTGCCGACAGTTTCGCTGGACCCGCCTAGCCCAGTGCCGCCTTCGCGACCCGGATCGCGTTGCCACTGAGGATCGCTTCGGCGTCGCCCTTGTAAGCCGCGCGCAGCGGGCGCTCTAGCTTGGCGAGGTCGCCGGCGGTTTCGATCCCAGCCAGGGTCGGCTTGATGAAGCCGTCGAGGTCGGAGCCGATCGCGACGTGGGCGTTGGTGCCGGACGGCGTCGCGGCCCGGATCGCGTCGATGTGGCGGCGGATCACCAATGGCGTTTCGTTCGGGTCGTCGGGGTCGGCGACGCCGGCGCGCTCGTTCAGCTGATGACGGGCGAGGATCAGGCCGATGACGCCGCCGCGGCCGGCGATCTTGCAGATCGTCGGCGGGCTCAGCATGTATTCCTGCTCGCCGAAGCGGTAGCCGGCGTGGGTCGCGATCACCGGGTATTCGGTCGGCTCGCGGCCGCTCTTGCGGTCGAGCTCCTCCAACAGGGCGAAGGTCTCATACAGGGCGCGCTGGTTCATGTGACTAACGTCGATCAGCACCCGGTGACGGTACATAGCTTCGACCGCCGCGACCCCGAGCTTCGAGAGACCCCGGCGCGGCTGGTGGAAGAAGGCCCGGTAGGTGCCGTCCTTCATGAACGGCAGCGCCGGCGCGTTGCCGGCGACCCCGCGGTAGAAGAGATGGGCGAGGGTGACGTAGACGACGCCGCGCCGAGAGAGCTCGGCGACGTTGGCGTCGATCTCGTCGATCGCGGCGCCGAGGTGGAAACCGCCCTCGACGCAGTGCATGAAGGCGGCCTTGCCTTCGCCGCTGACCCGGTCGAGGTCGGCGCCACTGCGGATCACCTCGTGCGCGACCCGCCCGGGGTCGACCTCGAACAGGTCGGCCTCGACCCGCTCGATCTGGTCGATCAGGTCGGCGAAGTAGCCGCGCTCGGGCGGGGCTCCAGGCGGCTCGTCGAGGTCGAACTCGGCAAACGGCTCATAGAGGACCGAGAAGACCGCGCGCACGTCCCCGGCGTTCAACTCGTCGAGGCTGACCCGCCAGCGATCGTCGCCGTAGTTGAGCCGGCTGGCGGCGGTTCGGAGGGCCAGGGCGCGGAGCTTTTCCACCCACCCCGGGCGCTGCGAGACCTCGGTCATCGCGTCGACGGTGAGACTGGGCGCCCCCGGCAGCGGCCGTTTCGGCTCCTGCGCGATGACGTGCATCGGGTAGTGACAGTGCATGTCGGCCAGCATCGACGCGGCAGACTGCCGACATCCGCTCGGAAAGTCAAAACCACTCGGTTTTGTTAAAGCGCGGCGAATCAGGCTCGGGAAGCGGACCTTCAGCCAGGGAAGCCGGCGGAGCTGACCCACTCGACCTGGCCACGGCCCTCGGCCGTCGAACGGCCCTCGACGTCGTCCCACTCGTGCAGCATCCGCTTCAGCCGCGCCACCGCCTCGGGCGGGTGAGCGGCAACCTCTGCGGCCAGCTCGAGCGCCGCCTGCTCAGTCGCCGCCGCCGGGGCGACGCGGTTGACCAGCCCCAGCCGCAGCGCCTCGTCGGCGCTGACGGTCCGCGAACTCAAGAGCAGGTATTTGGCGGCGGCGAGGCCGCAGAGGGTGACAAGGCGGGCCGGGCCGACGGGCATGCTCAGCGCGGCACCGGGGAAGCGCATCCGCAGATTCGAGCCACCGATCCGCATGTCGCAGGCGATTGCAACCTCGGCACCGCCTCCGACGACGTCGCCGTGGCAGGCGGCGATCGTCGGCTTCGGGAAGGCGACGACCTGGTCGTAGAGGTCGGCGAATAGCTGCATCCGGGCGACGTGCGCCTCGGGGAGGAGCTGCTCGCGAACGTCGGCACCGGCGGAGAGGCCGAGCTGGTCGCTGGAGCTGATCACGAGGACCCGCACCGCCTCGTCCTCGCGGGCAACGGCGAGATGCTCGAGCAGCTCGGCCAACATCTGAGTATTGATCGCGTTACGGGCCTTGGGACGGTCGAGCCGCAGCAGCGCCACACCGCGCTCGTCGACCGCGTAGGTGGTGAGTGCCTCATCAGCCATCATCAGGGTCGGAAGCTATCCGGTCGACCAGGCGCTCGGCTTCGTCGGCGGCAGCGCCGACCAGCGCCTCGACCTCGGGGCGCGGCTCGCGGAAGCGGCCGAGGACGTAGGCGGAGACGATCTCGGGGTCGGTCGAGTCCGGCCGCCCCACCCCGATCCGCACCCGCCAGAACTCGGGGTCGCCGAAGCCCTTTTTCAAGCTCTTCAGCCCGTTGTGGCCGGCGAGACCGCCGCCGAGGCGAACCTGGATCTCGCCGAATGGGAGGTCGATCTCGTCGTGGAGGGCGACGATGCGGTCGAGTGGGAGCTTGAGCGAACCGCGGGCCGGGCCGGCCGAGTCGCCGGAGCCGTTCATGTAGGTCTGCGGCAGCAGGACCGCGACACGGGGCCCGCCGGGGCCGGTGCGGCCTTCGTAGAGCAGGCCGTTGAACTTGCGGCGCGGCTTGCCGAGGTCCCAGCGGCGGGCCAGCTCCTCGGCAACGTCGAAGCCGACGTTGTGGCGGGTCGCGGCGTGCTCGGCGCCGGGGTTGCCGAGGCCGACGAGGAGGATGCGATCGCCCTCGCCGCTGCTGCCGCGGCGGCGGAACAGCGACATCGAGTCCGGCTACTCCGCGCCGGAGTCGCCGGAGTCGCCGCCCTCGGCGGCGTCCTCGCCCTCGGCTGCCTCGCCCTCGCCGATGACCTCGGTCTCCTCCTCGACCTCGACCTCGGCGACTTCTTCGACGCGCGGTGGTGAGAGGGTGACGAGAGTCACCTCCTCGGGGTCCTCGGCGACGAAGGTGACGCCGCTCGGCGGCGTCACGGTAGAGAGCTGAAGGGTGTCGTTGATCTCCATCGCGGAGACGTCGACGACGATTTTGTCCGGGATCTCGGTCGGCAGCGCTTCAACCGTAATTTCGCGGGTGACGTGCTCGAGCACGCCGGCAGCTTTGACGCCGGGTGCAACCTCGATCCCCTCGAGCTCGATTTCGACCTCGGCCTGGATCGCCTCGTCGAGCTTCACCTGCTGCAGGTCGAGGTGCTGCATCGTGCCGCGCACCGGGTGCAGCTGCTGCTCCTTGATCACGACTGGGACCGCTTTCGCGCCCTCAACCTCGACGTCGAACAGCGCTGCGCCCTCCTGCAGGATCGACCGCACCTCGCGTTCGGAGACCTGGAATGCGGTTGCGTCCTCGCCGCCGGTGTAGACGACACCGGGCACGAGGCCCTCGCTGCGCAGGCGCCGCGAGGCGCGCGAGCCGAAATTGGAGCGCGGAGAGACTTTGAGGGTGGAGCGAGAAGCTGCCATCGGACGGGAGAGGATAGAGAACCCCGCCGCAAAGGCGTCCTGTGACACCCTTTTTGCCATGAGCGCGGAGCGACCGCGCGTGCATATCTGATTCTCCGCAAGGGAGCGAAGCGCGAAATTTATGTCCGACGACTCGAAGATCCCCAAGGGGCGGATTCGCCGCTCCGCCAAGCTGGGCTCGATCGTGGGCGTGCAGGGAGCGCGCTATGCCGGCACCAAAGCTGCCAACGTCGGCCGCTCAGAGGAGGGCGCGCAAGAGCACCTCGAGCAGCGCCATCTGGAGACGGCGATGAAAATGGTCGGCGCCCTCGGCCAGATGAAGGGCGCGGCGATGAAGCTCGGCCAGTTCGCCTCCTTCATCGACACCGAGTTCATCCCCGAGGAGTACCGCGAGATCTACCAGGAGCAACTGGCGAAACTGCGCACCGATGCGCCGGCGATGCCGTGGGAGAAGGTCGTCAAGGTGCTGGAAGAGGAGTACGACGGCGAGCCGCTCTCCGAGTACTTCGCCGAGATCGAGGAGGAGGCGTTCGCCGCCGCTTCGATCGGGCAGGTGCACCGGGCGGAGCTGCTCGACGGCCGTGCGGTCGCGGTCAAGATCCAGTACCCGGGGATCGCCGAGGCGCTCGAGGCCGACCTGCGCAACGCCGGCACCCTGGTCCGGCTGGCGCGGGCGATCGCACCCGGGCTCGACGCCAAGGCGATCGCCGAGGAGCTGAGTGAGCGAGTGATGGAGGAGCTCGACTACGAGTACGAGGCACAGAACCAGCGCTCCTTCGCCCGCGCCTACCGCGAACACCCGTTCATCTACGTGCCCGAAGTCGTGACCCGACTCTCGCGGCGGCGGGTGCTGGTCACCGAGCTGGTCACCGGAATGGACTTCGAGGAAATCAAGCAGTTGCCGCACGAGGAGCGCAGCCGGTTCGGCGAGATCGTCTTCCGCGGCAGCTTCGGCTCGATCTACCACCTGCAGCACTTCAACGCCGACCCCCACCCCGGCAACTACATCCTGATGGAGGACGGTCGCGTCGCCTTTCTCGACTTCGGGATGACGAAGAAGCTCGACCGCGAGCAGATCCTGCTCGAGCAGCGCGCCTTCGACGCCGCCTCGCGCAACGACCCGGAGGCGTTCCGGCAGGCCCTGCACGATCTCGGCTTCGTCAAGAAGCCGTCCAAGCTCGACGCCGAGCGGCTGATGGACCACATGCGCGCGGTCGGCGGCTGGTACGTCGAAGACCGCGAGATCGAAATCACGGCGCGGCGGGTGATGAAGATCATCGAGTCGACCAACGACCCCCGCTCGGAGTACTTCGACCTGATGCGTCGCGAGTCGATCCCGGCCGACGAGCTGATGGGACGGCGGATGGAGATCGGGGTCGTCGCCGTCCTCGGACAGCTGCGGGCGAAGCGAAACTGGCACCGGATCGCCCGTGAGTGGGTTTATGCAGACCCGCCCGCGACCGAGCTCGGCCAGCAGGAGTGGGACTATTTCGAGGAGCGCGGGGTAAAGCGAACGCCCGGTTTGGCCGAAATCAGCTGAGCCAACCCCCGATCACCGGAGAGAGACGACCATGCGCAGGATCAAACGCGGCTGGGCACTGACCAAGAAGAGCTGGGCGCTGCTCAGCTCGCACCGGGAACTGATTCGCTTCCCCCTCTACGGTGCCGTGGCGACTATCCCGCTGGCGATCGTCTTCCTCGGCCCGGGCCTCTACCTGCTCGACAAGGACACCCTCGCCGGCGCGATCCCGCTGCTGGTGCTCGGGGTCTACGTCCTCAGCGTCGTCGGCTTCTACTTCAGCGTCGGCCTGGCTGCAGCGGCGAACCAGATCTTCAACGGCGAGACCAATGTGACGGTTTCCGACGGCCTCGCTGTCGCCCGCAGCCGCTTCAGCCAGATCTGCGGCTGGGCTGCCCTCTCGACCGCGATCAGCGTGCTGATGGGCGTGCTCGAGAACCAGGGTGGCCTTGCCGGGAACATCGCCGCGCGGTTGATCGGCATGGCCTGGTCGCTGATCACCTTCCTCTCGGTGCCGGTGATCGCGATCGAGGGCACCGGCCCGCTCGAGACGCTGAAGCGCTCGGCCTCGATCTTCAAACAGAAATGGGGCCCGCAGATCACCGGCAACATCGCGATCGGTGCCGCCATCTTCCTGATCGGGGTGCTGCCGGCGGCCGTCCTGATCGTCGCCGGAATCGCGCTCTGGTCCTCCGCCTCCTTCCTCGGCGCCCTGCTGGTCGTGGTCGGCGCTCTGATCGTTGCCATCGCGATGCTGGTCGGACGGGCGCTGAGCGGCGTCTTCGGCGTCGCCCTTTACCGCTACGCGGTCGACGGCCAGGCCGTCGGCGGCTTCACCGAGGAGGAGCTGGAGTCAGCGGTGAAGCTGAAGAAGGACCGCAACGCGCCCCACGGCGCTACGCCTGGAACCGTCTAGATCCGCTCGAACAAACGCGGGTCGTTCGAGCAGAGGCCGGCGACGCCGATCTCCACGAGACGCTTCATCCGCGCCTCGTCGTCGACGGTCCAGGCGATCAGCTCGACCCCGCTGAGCTCGCAGATCCGGGCGAGGCGGACGCTGATCAACGGGTGGTAAACCCACATCGCCTCGACCCCGAACTGCGGCAGCTTCTCCGCCGCCCAACCGGGCAGCCGGTACCTCATCCCGACCAGGGCCGCGGCCAGCGCCGGCTTCGCCCAGCGCTTCGCGGTCCAGTCCTTGGTCACTTTGGGATAGGTCCAACCGCGGCGCAGCCCCGGTTCCAGCTCCAGCACCCGTTTCAGCGTGTGCATCTCCATCGTCGAGATCATCGAGCGCTCGATCAGGCCGCGCTCGCGCAGGGCGTCGACCATCTCCTCCTCGCGGCCCGGCAGCTTCACATCGAGGTCGATCTCAACCTGGTCGAGCGGCGGCTCGAGGAAGGCGTCGAGTGCCTCGGTCAGCGCCAGCGGCGTCCGCCGCTCGGCGTCCTCCCAGTCGTGGGCGACGACCAGCGGCGCCCGCTGCTCCATTGGCAGGTGCGAGTCCGGCAGCCAGAGGACGTCGAACTCGATCGTGTCGACCCCGATCTCAACCGCCTTCTCGAAGCTCGCGACCGTGTTGCCGGGGACAATCGCGTCGGCCCCCTTATGGCCGACCAGGCGCAGCTTCTTGGCCGCCTCGGTGACCAGCGCCCTAGAAGAGCTGGTTCTCGCCAGCGAAGATCTCGCTCACCGAGTCGTCGGTGAAGATGCGGCGGATCGAGTCGGCGAAGGTACTGGCGGTCGAGAGCACCTTGATGTTGTCCGGGGCGCCGGGGCGCAGCGGCATCGTGTCGGTGACGACGATCCGCTCAATCGCCGAGTCGGCGAGGCGCTCGTAGGCGGGACCGGAGAAGACGCCGTGGGTGGCGCAGGCGATCACCCGCGCGGCGCCAGCGTCGAGCACCGCCTGGGCAGCGGCGCAGAGGGTGCCGGCGGTGGCGATCATGTCGTCGACTAGGACCGCGGTCTTTCCCTTGACGTCGCCGACCACGTAGCCGATCTCGGCCACGGCCTGGGCGGGTCGCTCCTTCTCCATCACCGCCCAGGTGGTGCCGAGGCGGCGGGCGAAGTTGCGCGCCGTCTTTACCCGTCCGGCGTCGGGGGAGACGACCACCAGGTCCTCGGCGGGATACTGGTCGGCGAACCATTGGGTCAGCATCGGCATCGCCGTCATGTGGTCGACCGGGACGTGGAAGAACCCCTGGACCTGGCCGGCGTGGAGGTCCATGGTCAGGATCCGGTCGGTACCGACACTCTCCAGGCACTTGGCGACGATCCGGGCCGAGATCGGCTCGCGCGGAGCCGACTTCTTGTCCTGGCGGGCGTACCCGTACCAGGGCATGACGGCGATGATCCGGTGGGCGGAAGCGCCCTGGGCGGCGTCGATCATCGTCAGCAGCTCGACCAGTGAGTCGTTCGGAGTCATCTCGCTCTGCTCGTTGGCGCAGGTCGACTGGATGATGAAGACGTCGGCGCCGCGGATCGACTCCTCGTAACGGCAGTAGACCTCGCCATCGGCAAAGGTCTTCAGGGTCGCCTGGCCGAGGTCGAGGTCGAGTTTGCCGGCGATTTTGGCGGCAAGGTCCATCGAACTGCGACCACCGAAGACCATCATCCGCTTCGAGTAGTCGTGGGAGATCGCGGTGGGAACCTGCGGGTGCTCCTCGATCGTGCTCACTCGCTTTCTTCCTCTCGCATCTTCGCCGCCTTCTCGGCCGCGTATCCGTCGATATTCCGTTGCGCGTTCTCGCTGACGGCCAATGCCCCGTTGGGCACGTCGTCCTTGATCACCGCGCCAGCGCCAGTGTAGGCGGAGTCCCCGACTTCTACCGGGGCAATCAGCATCGTGTCAACGCCGATGCGGACGTCGACCCCGATCACCGTCCGGGACTTGCGGAAACCGTCGTAGTTGGCGGTGATCGTGCCGGCGCCAATGTTGCTGCCGGCGCCGACGTCGGCATCGCCCAGGTACGTCAGGTGCGGGACCTTGGCGCTCTTGCCGACGTGGGAGTTCTTGATCTCGACGAAGGTTCCGGCCTTGGCGCCGGCGTCGAGGACCGCGCCCGGCCGCAGGTAGGCGAAGGGCCCGACCGAGCAGCCGTCGCGGACCTCGCACTCGACCAGGTAGGACTGGATCACGCTCGACTCGACCCCGACCGAGCTATCGATCAGCGTCGTCAGCGGGCCGACCACAGCGTGGGCGCCGACGCTGGTCTCGCCCTGCAGGGTGGTGCCGGGCTCGATCCGGGCGTCGGCGGCGATCTCGACCCCGGCGTCGACCCAGGTCGAGCCGGGATCGACGATCGTCACCCCGGCCAGCATGTGGCCCTCGAGCAGGCGGCGGCGGGCCTCAGCCTCGACCGCGGCGAGGTCGACGCGGTTGTTGACGCCCATCGTCACCGCGAGGTCGTCGGCGATGTGGGCGGCGACGGCGTGGCCGGCCTTGCGCAGGGCTGGAAAGACGTCGGGCAGGTAGTACTCGCCCTGGGCGTTGTCGTTGGAGAGGGTCGCCAGCGCCGTGGCCAGCGGGGCGGCGTCGAAGACGTAGGTACCGGCGTTGATCTCGCGGATCGCGAGCTGGGCGGGGTCGGCGTCGCCGTCGGCTTTGGCCTCGACGACGCGCTCGACGGCACCGCCCTCGCCGCGGACGACGCGGCCGTAGGACCCCGGCTCGTCGAGCTCGATCGTCAGCATCGTCGCCGCCGCGTCGGTGGCCTCGTGGGCCGCCAGCAGCTCGGCAATCGTCTCGGTCGAGATCAGCGGCACGTCGCCGGAGAGGACGAGGACGGTCTCGCTCTCCTCGATCAGCGCCTGCGCGGCCCGCACGGCGCCGCCGGTCCCATCGGCCTCGGGCTGCTCGACCAGCTCGACCTCGCCGGGAAGGCCGGCGGAGATGTCCTGTCCCGGCGAGACGATCGCCGCCACCCGCCCGGCGCCGGCCTCGCGAGCAGCGAGGATCGGCCAGGCGACCATCGGCCGCCCGCAGACGGGATGCAGCATCTTCGGCAGGGAGGAACGCATTCGCGTGCCCTTCCCAGCCGCCATGACGAGGACCAGCGGAGAGCTACTCACCGCCGGAATCGTATTGACGAGCGGCGCCCCGCGCTTCAGGAACTGCTGCGCGAAAGTTCTTTACCGACCAGAGCGACGCTGGTCAGGGTCCAGCCGGCGAAGATCAGGTCGATGCCGACGAGCAGGCCGATCGCCCAGTCAGCGGAGCTCGGGAACTTGGCGAGGACGAGGATCCCGATCAACAGGCCGCAGACCCCGCTGAGCCCAACCCAGCCGGCGTTCGGCTGACCGCGGCCGAGAAAGGCAACGGTGATCCGGGTCAGGCCCATGAAGAGGAAGTAGACACCGAGCACGAAGGTCAGGGTCAGGGTGCCGTTGTGGGGCTCGACGATCAGCCAGATGCCGACGATCACCGTGATCGCCGCCCACAGCAACCGCAGCAACAGCGAGCCGACCGAGTGGGCCGAGAAGGCGGCGGCCACGAGAAAGGCGCCGGCGATCAAAAGGATCCAGCCGATGAAGATCGCGGTCCCGACCGCAGCGACGGCGGGAACGAGGATCGCGATGCAGCCGATCACGATCGCGATCACGCCAACGGCCATCAGCCCCTTCCAACTGCGGGCCAGGCCTTCGCGAACCGTCGGGTCCATCGACGCTCCTCCAAGCTCCATGGGGAAAGCCTATGTCGCCTCGCGGACGGCGTCGGCGACCTCCCGCGCGGCCTGGCGCTCGTAGAACCTCACCCACTTGCGGACGGCGTTGTCGGAGACGCCGTACTTGCGACCGACGGCGCAATAGCTCGTCGTCTCGATCTCGGCCAGCAGCTTCCTGTACGGCGGCCGCTCTGCTTTGCGGATGCCGGGATTTGGTCGGCCGCGCAGCCTTGACCGGTCCCACCGCACCCCGCAGGCACGGGAGCAGTAGCGCTGATGTCGACTCCGCTCGACGAACTCTTTCCCACAGCGCTTGCAGGCCCGGATTGGACGCTGGATCCGGTTCTTGCGACCGCAATGAGTGTCCAGAGTCGCTGCGCAGTTCGGGCACACGATGCGGAGGTTCTCCAGGCGATGGTCATCTCGCGTCCCGTTGATGTGGTCGAGGATCATCGACATTGGGCTACCTCGCCAGATGTCCCCCTGGCCACAAAGCTCGCAACGCGGCTGCTTCAAGCCCTCGGCATACAACCGGCACTTGAGGTGGTACCGGGAGTAACTTGAGCCAGCGACCATGATGTCGCTCAGGGGGCGTTTCTCGGCGAAGTTGCCCTGCCGCGAGCGAATGGGATCGAAGTGCATAGTCGAGATGCCCCAGGCGGCAGCGTGCTTCTTCAATACGCGCCAACCTCCGCCGCTGGGACAAAGCCCGAGCCGACGCAGACTCTCGGCCCAGGAATAGGAGGAGGCAATGGCCTCTCTTGCCTGCTCCTCGGTGTAGCTCAGTCGCCTGCCCGCCATACGACAAGTTTCTCAGTTGCTGCAGACAGAAAGTTGCTACTGGGGAGCCCGGACTCGAACCGGGAATGGACCATCCAAAGTGGTCAGTGTTGCCTATTACACCACTCCCCAAGGGGAGTCAAAGCTTAAGCCGCGGCTCGGTTTACTGGCTTACTCGTCTCCGCTACGTGCCACTTTGCCGCCCTTGGAGCCGGGCTCCAGGGCCGGACCCCTGGGCGAGGCGATGCCGAGCACGCGCATCGCCTTGAGGCCGAGGCCGAGCTTCTCGCGGCCTTCGGTGGCGGAGACGTCGTGGCCGCAGAGCTCGCGCACGCGCTCGAGCCGGTAGCGGACCGTGTGGCGGTGGGTGAAGAGCTGTTTGGCGGTAGCAGCGACGTTGCCGTCGTTGTCGAGGTAGGCCTCGACGGTGGCGACTAGCTCCGTCTCGTACTGCTCGTCGTAGCTGGAGAGCGGCTCGATCGTCTCCGCGTAGAAGCGTTCGAGCTCGCCCGGGTCCTCGCTCATTGCCGGCAGCAGCAGGCGGTAGGCGCCGGTGTCCTCGAAGGCGAGGGTCGCGTGACCCTCGGCCTCGCCGACGTTGACCGCCAGCTTCGCCTCCGAGCCCGCCCGGTAGAGGTCGACGGGGTCGGCGCAGCGGCGGCTGCGGCCGGTCGTGAGGTGGAAGCCGGGAAGGCTGTCCTCGAGCTCGCGGGCGAGGCCGGCGGCAGCGCGAGCGAGGCGTTCATCGTCCTCGGCGGGGACGATCACGGCGATGTTGGCGACGGCATCCTCGCCGTTTTCGGTCCTCGCCAGCGACCCCGGCGCCAACGAGCGCAGGGTCCGCATCGCGAGGACGAGGACGCGCTCACGCCACTCGCCGTCCTGGGCGGCGCGGGGAACGGCCCGCAGCATCAGTACCCCGGCGCCGCGGTCGAGGTCGGCACCGAGCTCGGCGCCGCGGGCGACGATGTCTCCGCGATCGGTCACCTCGCGGTTCAGCACGGCGGAGACGAAGGCGCTTGCCACCTCCTCACTCGCCCATTCCGGTGAGCGCGAGCGCTCCAGCTCCAGCGCCAGCAGCGTCGTCACCATGCGGGTAATCGCCGGGTCGGGTGGGCTCGAGGCGCGGTAGCGGAGCTCACCGACCGCCGCGTCGGCAACGCGGAGTTCGACCCCGGTCACGCCCTCGCCACCGCTGAGCAGCCTCTGCTCCTGGTCAGGCGAGGCGCCGGCGACGGCGAGGACCGCGCTGGAGCGGTCGATCAGGGCAACGCTGGCGCCCAGCAGCCGGGCCGCCGCCCGTGCCACCGCGGGCAGGCCGGCGCCCGACTCGACCGCTTCGGAGAGCGCATCGAGCAGGGTCGGATCGCCCGGCTGGGCGGAGGTTTCGCTGCTTTTCGAGGCGGCGGACATCGCCGCATTATCCCTACCTGCCTTCGAAGAAGTTGACGATGTCCGTCCAGTAGTAGACGACGCCCAACCCGATCACGATTCCGCCGAGCAGCAGCGCCGCCAGCACGAACAGGGCCAGGAAGCCAGCCGCGGTCTTCTCCCAGATCCGGCCGTAGGAGCTCAGTGCCGGGCTCAGGATCAGGACCACGAAGGTGACCAGGCAGATCAGCCCGGCGGCGCCCCAGAGGAAATACTGATGGCCGATTTCGGCCAGCGCGAAGGGAGTCACTGGGATGGATTCTGGCGCACTTGGGAGATGACAAGAGCGACGGCACCGCAAAACGAGAAGGCCGCCGCCCCCAACGCCCAGCCGCCGCTGACGTCGCTCAGGTAATGGACGTTGAGGTAGACGCGCGAGAGGCCGACCAGCGCCGTCAACACGATGCCGGCGACGACGACCGCGGTCGCCCGCGCCATCCCCGGCCGCAAACGCAGCACGATCGTCAGCGCCAGCCAGACGTAGATCACCGAGTGGGCGGCGTGGCCGCTGGGGAAGGAGGAGCCGGAGGCGGAGATCTCGGCCGGGCCGGGCGGGCGCGGGCGGTCGACCGCGGCCTTGATCTCGTAGATGCCGAGCTGGACGATCGTCATCCCGGCGACCAGGACGCAGAGCTCGGCCCAGCGGCGGCGGGCGGCAAGCAGCACCGCGCAGACCACCGCCAGACCCCAGACGAAGGCACCCGAGCCGAGCCAGGTGACCAGCTTCGAGACGTCGGTGAGGAGGCTCGAGTGGAGGTATTCGACGACTTCGAAGGCGGTCACGTCGCCGGGCGTCGCCCCCGGTTCGCGGCCGACGACGACGATGTAGGCGACGAGGACGAAGAGGGAGACGGAAAGGGTCGCCATTAACGAGGTGAATTCGAGGCCGAAGGTGCCGCCGGGCGTGACCCGGTCCCAAAGGAAGCGAAGCTGCGGCCGGTAGCGGCGAGCGAGGACGACGAGCCAACGGCTGGCGCCGTGATCCTCCATCCAGCGCACCGCCGCGGCCCGGTTGGCGGCGACGCGGAAGTGGCGGGTGAGGAAGACGGTGCCGACGACGACGACGATCAGCAGGCCGAGCAGGAAAGCGCCTTTGGCTGCGTACTCGCCAGCGGTCTCGATGCTGCGCGAGAACAGGTAGCCGACCATGATGTGAGCGCTGGCCCAGAGCCCGGTGCCGAGGATGCTGAAGGGGACGAAGGCGCGGTAGCTCATCCCCGAGCTGCCGGCGACGAACGGGGCGAAGGCGCGGATCAGGCTGATGAAGCGACCGATGAAGATCGTCTTGCCGCCGTGACGCGAGAAGTAGTCCTCGACTTTCTCGAACCGCTCCCTGCTGATCCCAACTTTCGGGCCGTGGCTGAGCACGAAGTCGCGGCCGAGGCGGCGACCGAGGAAGAAGCTGGTCGTGTCGCCGAGCCAGGCCGAGAACCAGGCGATCGCGATCAGCAGGTAGATGTCGATCGCGCCCTGGCCGGCGACTGCGCCGCCGAGCAGCATCACGGTCTCGCCGGGGACGACGAGGCCGACGAAGGCTCCGGTCTCGGCGAAGGCGAAGACGCCAACGAGCAGGTAGGTCCAGGCGCCGAGCGTGGTCGAGACGTCCTCCAGCAGGCCCTGCAGATCGAGGTGCCCGAGCTTTTGGCTGAGCAAGTAGTAACCGACCCCGACGGCGACGGCCACCGCCACGATCAGCAGCCGCTTGCGGGTGACGAGCGGGCCCTCAGTGCCCTCCCCCGGCATCTTCACGGCGCCCGCCCTGCCTCGCAGACGATCGCGTCCTCGCGGCCGAGCTCGTCGGCGGCAGCGCGAGCGGCGCCGAGGTCGGCGAAGAGCCCAACCGTGGTCGGACCCGAGCCGCTGAGGAAGGCGACGGGGGCGCCGGCCTCCCGCAGTTCGTCGAGTGCCTTGGCGATCGCCGGCCGCAGCGAGCGCGCCGCCGGCTCAAGGTCGTTGACCAACATCTGCGAGTAGTCGAGTGGCGAGGCGCCGGCGCCCGCCCCCTCGCGCAGCCGGGCGGCGAGCTGGTCGAGCTTGTCCTGCTCGCGGCCGAGGCCGAGCCGGTCAGCCTCGGCGAAGACCGCGGCGGTGCTGAGGCCGCCGCCGTCGGGGAGCAGGACGGCGGCGTGAGCGGGCGGTGCCGGCAACGCCTCGACCAATTCGCCCGCGCCACGGACCAGCGCCAGCGCCGGCCGCAGCTGCGAGGGGACGTCGGCGCCAAGGGCAGCGGCGATTCGCGGCAGCTCCGATACCTCGCCGGCGGCGAGGCGCAGCACCGCGGCGGCGTCACCGCTGCCGCCGCCGAGCCCGGCCGCCACCGGCACCCGCTTCTCGATCTCGATCCGCAACGGCTCGTGCTCCCAACCCGCCGCGCGCAGCGCCGCCAGCGCCGCCGCAGCGAGGTTCTCGCCCTCGACCTCGGGACAGACGACCTCGTCGGCGCCGGCCGGCGAGACCTCGATCAGGTCGGCCAGCGCCAGCGGCTCGAACAGCGAGCAGAGCTCGTGCAGACCGTCCTCGCGGCGAGCGCCGAGGTAGAGGCAGAGGTTGATCTTGGCTGGTGCGTGGACGAGCATCGGCCGCTCAGACGTCGCCCTGAAGCTTCGCGGACAAGGCGGCGAACTCGGCCGGGGAGAGGGCCTCGGCCCGAGCGTCGGCCGCCAGACCGAGCTCGGTCAGCGCCGCCCGCGCCGGTGCCAGTGAGCCGGGCCTGCGGTGCTCGAGCGAGCGGGCGAGGGACTTGCGGCGGTGGGCGAACGCGGCGCGGATCAGGTCCCTGGTCGCGGCGTCGGCGCCAGCGCCGTGGCGGCGCAGGCGCAGGATCGCCGACTCGACCCGCGGCCGCGGCCGGAAGACCGCGGGGTCGACCGTGCGCACCAGCTCCACCTCGCAAGCGAGCTGGGCGACGACGCTGGGAGATCCGTAGGTGCGGCTGCCCGGCGCCGCCCGCAGACGATCGGCGATCTCCCGCTGGACCATCACCGTCCAGGTCTGCAGCGAGGGCAATTGCTCGATCGTGCGCAGGATCACCGGCGTCGCCACCGAGTAGGGGAGGTTGGCGACCATCGCCGTCGGCACCGGGTCGAGGGCGGCGAAGTCCGCCTTCATCGCATCACCCCAGTGCAGCTCGACGTTGTCTAGGGCGATCACCGTCCCCAGCCCCGGCTCCAGGCCACGGTCGATCTCGATCGCGTGGACCCGGGCTGCGACGGCGGCGAGGCGCTCGGTCAGCACCCCCTCCCCCACCCCGATCTCGAGCACGACGTCGGCAGGCGCGAGCCCGGCGTCGCGGACGATCGCGTCGAGCAGGTTGGGGTCGGCGAGGAAGTTCTGGCCGAGCCGGACCAAAGTCGCGTCTCCCGCGCTACCAGCCGAACAGGGCCTGGGCGTTGGCGGCGACGGTCCGCTCGAGCTCCTCGTAGGAGACGCCGCGGACCTCGGCGACGACCCCGGCCGTGGCGACGACATTGGCGGGCTCGTTGCGCTGGCCGCGCACCACCTGCGGCGAGAGGAAGGGGGCATCGGTCTCGACCAGGATCCTGTCCGCCGGGACCTGCGCAGCGGCCTCGCGCAGCGCCTCGGACTTCGGGTAGGTGACGTTGCCGGCGAACGAGCAGTACCAGCCACGCTCGGCAGCATCGCCGACCCGCTGGGGCGCCGAGAAGCAATGCAGGATCACCGTCTGCCCCGCGGCGCGCTCGTCGAGGGTGGCGAAGATCTCGTCGATCGCCGTGCTCTCCCCCTCCGGGTCGCGGGCGTGGATCACGATCGGCAGCCCGAGCTCCCCGGCGACCTCGATCTGGCCGGCGAAGGCGCGGCGCTGGTCATCGGCGTTGGCGGTGTCACGGTAGAAGTCAAGCCCGGTCTCCCCGATCGCCCGCACCTTCTCGTGGGCGCCGAGCCGCAGCAGCTCCGCCGCCGCGGCGTCGTCGAAGCCGGTGGCGTCGTTGGGATGGCGGCCAACCGCGGCGAAGGCCTCCGCGTGGCGCTCGGCGGTCGCGATCACACCGGGGTTCGATTCCTCGCCGAGGCCGATGTTGAGCATCCGCTCGACCCCGGCCTCGGTCGCGGCGGCAATCAGCTCGTCCTCAGGCTTCTCACAGAGGAAGAGGTGCGTGTGGGAGTCGATCACCCCGCCCAGACTAGTTAGCCTCGTGGGCAATGGCCGAGCTCGCCGACTACTACCGCGAGATCTACCTGCGGGGACTGGGCGGCGAGCAGCCGACGATCCCGGTCGCTGTCGCCGAGCTCGAGCAGCGCGCGGTCGCGGCGATGGAGCCGCCGACGGCGAGCTATGTCTGCGCCGGGGCCGGCACCGAGGGGACGATCGACGCCAACGCCGAGGCCTTCCGCCGCCGCCGGATCGTCCCCCGGATGCTGCGTAACGTCAGCGAGCGCGATCTCTCGACCACCGTGCTGGGGACGGCGATGCCGGCGCCGCTGCTGCTAGCGCCGATCGGAGTGCAGAAGATCGTCCACCCCGACGGCGAGCTGGCGACGGCGCGGGCCGCGGCGGCGGTCGGGGTGCCGATGATCGCCAGCACCGCCTCCCACTTCAGCCTGGAGGAGATTGCCGCGGCCGGCGGGCCGGAGGCGCCGCGCTGGTTCCAGCTCTACTGGGCCGACGACCGGGGGCTGGTCAAGAGCTTCCTGGGGCGGGCAGAGGCGGCTGGCTACGGCGCGATCGTCCTCACCGTCGACACCTTCGTCCCCGGCTGGAAGCCGCGCGACCTACAGCAGGCCTGGCTGCCGTTCCTGGAAGGGATCGGGATGGGCAACTACTTCCAGGACCCGGTCTTCCGGGCGGCGCTGGAGAAGACGCCGGAGGAGGACGTCGGCGCCGCCACCGGCCACTTCCTCGGCCTGCAAGCCAACCCGGCACTGGCCTGGGACGACCTCGCCTGGCTGCGTGAGCAGACCTCGCTACCGATCGTCGTCAAGGGCATCCAACACCGCGACGACGCCCGTGAGGCGGCGCGGCGCGGCGTCGACGGGATCGTTGTCTCCAATCACGGCGGCCGCCAGGTCGACGGCGCAATCGGCTCACTCGACGCGCTGCCGGCGATCGCCGATGCGGTCGGCCGCGAGCTCGCGGTCCTCTTCGACAGCGGCGTCCGCAGCGGCGCCGACGCCCTCAAGGCCCTAGCGCTGGGCGCCGACGCCGTCTGCCTCGGCCGCCCCTACATCTGGGGACTGGCGCTGGAGGGCCAGGCCGGCGTCGAAACGGTCCTGAAGATGATCCTCGCCGAGCTCGACCTGACGATCGCCCTCTGCGGCCTCGCGAGCCCGGCCGAGATTGGCCCCGAGCTGCTCGCCGACGACTAGGAGGGACTAGAGGTCGCGGCGGGAGAAGACCAGGGCCGCGATCGAAAGCACGGCGACCAGGTAGAGGAACGCCCAGGCGACCAGTTCGGGACCCGCCGCCTCCGAGCCGCCGAACGGGCCCAACTGCAAGACGACTCCGGTTAATCCCGAGGTTTCCGAGATCAAGGCGTGCAGGCCGGCCGCGTAGAGGCCCTCGAACGGCAGCGCCCAGCTCGCCACGCGGCCGATCGAGTGCAGCGAGTCGGAGTTGATCGCGTTCCCGATCTGGGCCAGGAGGCCGGCGGTGAGGCCGGCGCCGAAGACCATGAAGACGACGATCCCCTGCGCCGTGACCGTGAGCAGGGTCGAGGCCAGCAGCGAGAGGGCAGCGATGATCGAGACGCCGAGGGCGAGGGCGAGGGCCGGGCCGACGATGTGGTCGGGGGACCAGCCGCCGGCGGCGTCGGTGATCCCCAGCGCCGCCAGGTAGACGACGATGACGTAGGCGCCCGAGAGCGACGCCGCGCCGGCGAACCGAGCCATCAGCAGCGTCGTGCGGCCGATCGGGCGGACGACGACCGGCTGCAGGAGACCGGTCTCGGCGTCGCCACGAACCACCCCCAGGGTGAGAAAGACGGCGAGGACGGCGCCGAGGAACAGCGTCGCGAACATCGCCAGCCCGAACATCGTCGCCCCGGTGAAGGCCTCGGGATCAAGGATCTGGGATTCGCCGCCGGCGAATTCACGGGCGCTCTGGAAGGCGAAGTGAGCGCCCAGGGCATAGAGCACGAGGAAGGCGACGGTGAGAACGAGGACGGCGAGGAAGACCCGCCGGCGCAGCCCCTCCTGGACCGAGAGGCGGATCACGGTGGCGGCCGAGCGCAGCGCCGTCGGGGTCATCCGGTCTGCCCGCCGACCGCCTCGAGGTAGACCTCCTCGAGCGAGCTGTGGTGGACCTCGACCCGGTAGATCTCCTCACCGGCGGCGACCAGCTCGGCGACGATCCGCGGCGTCTCCTCGCGCCCGGCGCCGTCGAAGACCCGGACCCCGGACCCGGTCTCGACCTCGACCCGGACGGGACCGGAGAGCTCCTCCGGAGTCCCGGCCTTGACCAGGAAACCGCGAGCGATGATCGCAACACGGTCGCAGACCAGCTCCACCTCGCTCAGCAGGTGCGAATTGAGCAGGACCGCGACTTCGCGCCGCCGCAGCTCTTCCAGCAGGCCGCGGACGATGCGGCGGCCGACCGGGTCGAGCGCGCTGGTGGGCTCGTCGAGGAGCAGCAGCCGCGGCGAGCCGACCAGCGCCTGGGCGATCCCCAGCCGCTGCTGCATCCCCTTCGACATTGCCTCCACCCGCTTGCCGGCGACGTCGCCGAGCTGGACCAGGTCGAGCAGCTCGGCCCGCTCGGCAGCGCCGCCATCGGAGCCGGCCAGGCGCTGGTGCAGACGCAGCAGCTCCTCTGCCGAGCACCAACCCGGGAAGCGGAACAGCTCGGCCAGGTACCCGAGCGCCGCGCGCGCACTCGGCGATCCTGCCGGCCGGCCGAGTACCTCGACGCTGCCGGCGCTTGGCCGGACCAGGCCGCAGGCGATCTTCGTCAACGTCGACTTGCCGGCGCCGTTGGGTCCGAGCAGCCCGACGACCTCCCCCGCCCTGACCTCGAGGTCAACCCCGCCCAGCGCCTGCTGGTGGCGGTAGTTCTTGCGCAAGCCGGCGATCGCGAGAGCCGGGACCGGCATCAGGTCGGGGCGTCGATCTTCGGGAAAAGCGCCGGGATCCGTTCGACGCGCTGGCCGCCGGGGCGCGAGCCGAGCTCGGCCAGGGCGCGGCCGTCTTCGGCGAGCGCGGCGAGCAGCGTCTCGCTCGCCTGCGGCAGGTAGGGAGCGAGCAGCAGCGTCGTCACCCGCACCCCCTCGACCAGGTTGTAGAGGACTTCGTCGAGGCGCTCGGGATCGGCCTCGTCCTTGGCCAGCTCCCACGGCTTCGTCTCCTCGACGAAGCGGTTCAGCCGCCGCACCAGCACCCACGCCAGCTCCAGCGCCTGGGTCAGCTCGGCCCGGTCGAGCAGCTCGGAGAAGCGGGCGGCGGCGCCTTCGAAGTCCTCGGCCAGAGTCGCGTCGACCGCCGCCTCCGGGACCGTCCCGTCGCGGTAGCGCTCGACCATCGCCAGCACCCGGCTGGCGAGGTTGCCGTAGTCGTTGGCGAGCTCGGTCTCGTAGCGGGCCTCGAAGCCGGCGGTCGAGATCGAGCCGTCCTGGCCGAAGCTGACCTCGCGGAAAAGGTAGAAGCGCAGGGCGTCGGCGCCGAAGCGGTCGATCACCTCGAACGGATCGAGCACGTTGCCGAGGCTCTTCGACATCTTTTTCTCGCCCATCAGCAGGTAGCCGTGGATCGTCATCCGCCGCGGCGGCTCGAGCTCCGCCGCCAGGCACAGCGCCGGCCAAATCACGGCGTGGAACTTGAGGATGTCCTTGGCCAGCACGTGCAGGTTCGCCGGCCAAAAGCGGTCGGTCAGGTCCTCCCCCTCACGGGCGAAGGTCAGCGCCGTCACGTAGTTGAGGAGAGCGTCGAACCAGACATACATCCGCTGCTCGGGATCCCAGGGCAGCGGCAGCCCCCACTTCAGGTTCGGGCGCGAGAGCGAGACGTCTTCCAGGCCCTGCTTGATGAACGAGACCGCCTCGTTGCGGCGGAATTCGGGGACGACGAAGTCCGGCCGCTCCTCATATAGGGCTTCCAACTGCTCCTGGAAGGCGGAGAGGCGGAAGAACCAGTTCTCCTCACGCACCTTCTCGAGTGGGATCTCGTGGATCGGGCAGGTGTTGCCGGGCCCCAGCTCCCGCTCGGTTTTGAAGTCAGCGCAGCGTGGGCAGTACCAACCCTCGTAGACCCCCTTGTCGACCCAGCCGTTGTCGTAGACCCGCTGCATGATCTCCGCGACCTTGGCGGTGTGCCGCGGGTCGGAGGTGCGGATGAAGAAGTCGTTGGAGGCGTCGATGATCGGCAGCAGGGCCTCGAACTTGGCCGCGTTGCGATCGGCCAGCTCCTGCGGCGTGATCCCCTCGCGCTCGGCCGCCAACTCGATCGGCTCGCCGTGCTCGTCGGTGCCGGTGAGGAAGAAGACGTCCTCCCCGCGCTGGCGCATGTGCCTGGCAAGGACGTCGGCCGCCATCGTCGAGTACGCGTGCCCGAGATGGGGCTCGGCGTTGACGTAGTAGATCGGCGTGGTGACGTACCAGCTCTTTTCAGTCATACCTCTCTCGAACGCTACTGACTCAGCGAAGGGACCCGATTCCAGGAGGAAAGCCAAGAATGGCGACGCCCCGCTTGAGGGAGCTGGTGCCGAGCGCGGCGGTCGATCCGCGACTGTCGGAAGTTGGAAGACTGGCAGCTCCTCCTCGCGCTCCACCATGGCGAGCGACCCTGGGACGGATGATCAGCAACGACACCGGGTCGATACCGAGGAAGGCTCGATCCCGCTCGAACGGATGGGCAGCGCCAGCAACTCAGTCGGTTACCACCTGATCTCTCGCCTCGGCCTGCATCGGTGGTTCAACTGCCGCAACGTCCGGTGCCCCGGTTCTTGATGTTCGACCAGCCGACCCAGGCCTTCACCCACCTGAAGTCGATCCCACGAACATCACCCGACGTGGCAGTCGGCAACCTGAGTGATGATGACCGGCGCTCTGTGGAGGCGATGTTCGCGCTCATGCACCCCTTCGTCACCGAGCTGGCGCCGGAGCTTTAGGTCCTAGCTCCTGCCGCCGGGATTAAAGAACCCGCGTGTAGCGTCAACTCACCAACTTGCAGCGAGATCATGCCCGCTGACGGAGTTCTGCATGTTCAAATCCGGGCGCTCCGAGGAGCGAGCATCATCGCGATTGATCCGCTCACTCGAACGCGTTCTCATCGAGACCCGACTGCCGAAGGATCGAACGAAAGGTTCCTCTGGGAATCTGCTTGCGACCGGCAGGCACGATCACGGTTCTGACCGATGATCCTGCCTTCCGATACTTGGCGTGGCTGCCCCGCTGGGCGACGAATGCGAATCCTTCGCGCTCGAGCCCCGCGATGACTTGACGCGAGGAGTAGAGCTTAGGCACGCTGGAGCGTCAGCCTGCGGACCGCCGGTCCTTCCACCTTGGCGATGGCGTCGGCGGGAGCGTCCTCGAAATAGAGTTCGAGCGCCTCGCGGAGGTTGGCCAGCGCCTCGTCCTCACTCGATCCGAAGCTGGAGACATCGACGTCCAGGCACTGGGCGACGAAATGCTCGTTCTCGCGAAACACGACGGTTTGGACATCGATCACCTGCATGATCGGAGCATACGCCTCGACGCCGCAACCGCTCCTCGACGCCTGCGGACTATCGCGGGCCTGATCCCCGGCGCAGAGCCGTCGGGTCAGTTGACGAAAATCGAAACGTCACGGTGGTGACGTAGAAGCTCATGCGTGCCCCACGCTAGTCGATGCGTTCCGACGCCTGGCTCAGGAGGTGACCGAGGCGCGCGTCGGGCCGACCCGGAGCGGACCGAAGTAGAGCGTGCCGACGTTGAACATCCCCGCCCTGCGGTACTGGGCGATCCGCGCCGAGTTGGGACCGCGGTCGTTGCTCTGGTCGCGGGTCGCCATCTTCAGTCGTCGCGTCGGCGCGATCCGGTGCGGGTTATAGGTGTCGCCGTCGAAGAACTCGATCGGCTGGCCGTCGATCCACAGTTCGACGAAGCCGTGGCGGTCGAAGCGCTCGTGCATGAGGACCGAGATCCACTGGCCGCGGCGCAGCGGCTGCTTGAAAGGCAGATCGAAGTCGTAGGTCGAGTTGCGCTGCCACTGCAGGTACCTGCCGGAGAGTTCGAGCTGCCAGGGGCTGGAGTTGTGGAACGGCGGCCCGTAGAAGGACATCAGCGAGACCCAACCGCCGGCGGGAACCCTGGGGTAGTTGTTCGGCACCAGGAATTCGGTCGCCATCCAGACTTCCATCCCGTGCTGCAGGAGATTGGGGGAGACCAGTGCCGCGCGCGGGTTGTCGGTCGGGGTGATCGGATAGACGTCGCGGTCGTGGACGGTCATCTTGAGGACGTTGCGCGCGGCGCCGAGAGGGTCCGGGACTTCGGTGATCGCGCCGGGGGCTGCGTAGGTCATCGGGAAGGCGCCGACGGTCGAGCCGGAGAAGCGCGGCGCCTCGGTCAATTGGCGGCCGGACGAGCCAAGGGCGACGACCGCGACCCCGAGCGCGACGACGAGTGAGACCAGCGCGAAAGCACTGCGGCGAGCGACCTTCATTTCAAACCCAAGCTAGCGAAGCCCAACCTGGGTCTTCGACGGATCCCGCTTAGCGGCGCGCCTCGCGTCCGGTCAGCGCTTTGTAGAGGTCGTTGGCGCGGGTCCCGGTCAGGGCGGCGACGACACTGGCCGCGGCGCGGGGACGGGCGCCGGACTGGACTAGGTGGCGGAGGGCGTCGACGGCGAAGCCGACGTCTTTGTCGTGCTCGGAGTCGGCCGCGGGAGAGATCACAAGCACGATCTCGCCTTTGACATCGCCGCGGAAGCGCCGCGCCAACTCCCCCAGCGAGCCACGGGCGACCTCCTCGTGGACCTTGGTCAGCTCGCGGCAGACGGCGGCATCGCGGTCGGGGGCAAGCGAGGCCAGCGCCGCCAGGCTCTCCCCCACCCGGCGCGGGGACTCGAAGGCGACGACGGTCTCGGTCGAGCGCAGGACCCGCTCCATCTCCCCCGCCCGCCGCGGCAGGAAGCCCTCGAAGCGCCAGCGGTCGGTCGGCAGCCCGGAGGCAACGAGGGCGGTCGGCACAACCGAGGGTCCGGGCAGGACCGTCACCTCGAGGGCGCGGTCGATACAGCGGCGGATCAGCTTGTAGCCGGGGTCGGAGATCGCCGGCATCCCGGCATCGCTGACCAGGGTGACGACTTCGCCACGCTCGATCCGCTGAGCCAGCTCCGTCGCCCGTGCCGTTTCATTGCCCTCGTGGTTGGAGACCAGGCGCGGGTGCGGCCGGATCCGCAGCCGGTCAAGCAGAGCGCCGGTCTTACGCGTGTCCTCGCAGGCAATGAAGTCGGCCGAGACCAGCGCCTCGCGCATCCGCGCGGTGACGTCGTCGATGTTTCCGATCGGGGTGGGGCAGACGACAAGCCTGCCCGCCATCAGCCAGTCCCCCGCTCGAGCTCGACCCGAGCGAGCGCGGCGGCGCCGATCATGCCGGCGTCGTTGCCGAGGGTCGCTTCGAGGATCGGGGTCTGGTTCATCGGGGTCAGTGCCCGTTCGCGGATCTCGCGCCGAGCCGGGTCGAGCAAGAGGTCCCCGGCGGCGATCACGCCACCGCCGACGACGATCGCGTTCGGCTGAAAGATGTTGGCAAAACTCGAGCATGCGACCCCGAGCCGGCCGCCGATCAGCTCGAAGACGGCGATCGAGGTCTCATCGCCGGCCAACGCCGCTTCGGTCACGACCTTGCCGTCAATGGTCTCGCCGGCAGCGAGCAGCTTGCCGATCGCCGACTCGGGCGCCGATTCCGCCGCCGCCTTGCCCTCGCGTCCGAGCGCGGTTCCGGAGGCGAGCGCCTCGACGCAGCCGTGGTTGGGGCAGTTGCCCTGGCAAGGTGGGCCGTCGGCCTGGATCACGACGTGGCCGAGCTCGGCGCCGGCGCCGGTCGAGCCCCGGTAGAGCTCGCCGTTGAGGATCAAGCCGCCGCCGATCCCGGTCCCGATCGTCAGCATCACAATGTCCGGCATCCCCTTGGCAGCGCCGTAAAGGAACTCGGCGAAGGCGGCGACGTTGGCGTCGTTGTCGACAACCACCGGTAGGCCGACCCGCTTTTCGACCAGGTCGCGGATCGGCAGGTCGGCCAGCGGCAGGTTGACGGCGGAGACGGCGATCCCGCGGTCGTGGTCAATCGTCGCCGGGATCCCGAGGCCGACCGCCTTCGCATCGGGTCGCGCTTCGCGAGCCTCGCTGACCTCGCGGACCAGCAGCTCAACCAGCTCGTCCTCGCTCTGGCCGGTCGAGGCCTCGCGGCTCTCCCACAGCGTCTCGGTCCCGTCGAGGACGCCGACGAGCATCTTGGTGCCGCCGAGATCGACCCCGATCGTCTCGGTTTCGCTCACGGGCGCAGCGAACTACAGGTGGGGCGGCCAAACATGGCCAGGGAGGCTAGCCCAGCGCCCCGCTCGCGGTCGCTCAGAGCAGGATCGTGAACGTCGCGGTTCGCGCGGACCAGCGCCGACCGCCACCTGTTTCCCTAAGACCTGTCGGCTACGGTTCCAGACCCTCAATGGCTGACGACGAATCGCAGCGGCCGCAGGAGCCGCCCGAGTACAACGTCTACCGATCGCGCAAAGGGTCGCTCTCGCGGCTGCGCTCGGCTGATCTCGGCAGCCTGAAGAAGCCGAAGCTGCCGTGGAAGCGCGACCGCAAGCCCAAGCGCGACCGCGACCGGGGCCGCGACGGCTCGCCGCGGGCGCCGTTCAACGTCAAGCGGGTCCTGAAATGGGTCGGGATCGCCGCCCTCGGCTGGATCGTGCTCAGCTTCCTCGCCTTTGCCGTCTCCGCCCAGCTGCAGACCTTCAAGCTCTCCGGCGAAGCGAAGGACGCCCTCCACGGCAACCCCTTCATCCTCCCCAGCGCGCAGACGATCCTCGTCCTCGGCACCGACGCGCGGCCGCCCGACACCCAGGAGCCCGGCGCCCCCAACTCGAAGAAGTGCTTCGAACAGCAGTCGCACGGCGATGCCCCCCACGACGGCTGCGAAGCCGGCGAATACCGGGCCGACACGCTGATGCTGATCCGGGCCGGGGGCGGCACCTTCAACAAACTCTCGATCCCGCGCGACAGCTACGCCGAAATCCCCGGCCAGGCGCCGACGAAAATCAACGCCGCCTACTCCTTCGGCGGCGCCGCGCTGCAGATCAAGACGGTCGAACAGTTCCTCGGGATCCAGATCGACCACGTCGCGATCATCGACTTCACCGGCTTCGAAGCCCTGATCGACGCCGTCGGCGGGATCGAAGTCGAGGTCCCGGCCAAGATCTGCGCCGACATCTCCGGCGGCGCCGGCCACGGCCAGGGCGGCGTCACCCTGCGCTTGCACAAGGGCACCAACACGCTCGACGGCGAAAAGGCCCTCGCCTACTCGCGGGTCCGCGAGCCGGTCGAATGCCCCGGCCCCGGCAAGAGCGCCTTCAGCCTCGGCTACAGCGACTTCAACCGAACGAAGGCGCAGCAGGCGGTGATCAACGGGATCAAGAGCCGCCTCACCGACCCGCTCCGCGTCCCCTACAACTTCATCCACGGCCCGATCATCGGCTGGGACGCGCCGAAAGCGTTCGTCAGCGACATGGGATTCCTGACGATGCCGCAGCTGATCCTCGCCGCCGCGATCGGGGGCGAATCGGGCACCGACGTCCTCTGCGCCTCGCCGAAGGCCGGCTGCAGCCTCGACGGCCCCGAAGGCTCGATCGAAGTCCCGGACTCGGCCCGCCGCGCCGCCGTCAAGCGCCTGATGGGCTAGCGATTGCTGAATCGGACCCCCTATAGCGGGGTCAATTCATCAATCGGCGGTCGAGGACGCCGACGTCTTGTCCGGCTTCGAATCGGGGGAGCTCGACGAAGAGCCTGAGTCCGAGCTCTTCGACTCGCCCGAGTTCTCGCCTGAGGAGCCGTTGCTGTCGCTCGACGAGCCGCCGCCCTTCTTCTTTTTCCCGTAGTCGGTGTTGTAGAAGCCGCTGCCCTTGAAGTGGACCGCGGGCGAGTGCAGGACACGCACGGCGGGGGCGCCGCACTCGACGCACTCGATCAGCGGCTGATCGGCCATTTTCTGCATCACGTCGAAGACGTGGCCGTTGTCGCACTTGTACTCGTAAATCGGCACGGGACTCGAATTATCGCAGCCGCTAGGTTTCCAGCATGGCAAGCACCGAGCAGGGGACCCCGGCGACCGACGTCACGATGGAGGAGATCGTCGCGCTCTGCAAACGACGCGGCTTCGTCTTTCCCTCATCAGAGATCTACGGTGGGGTCGGCTCGACCTACGACTACGGCCACTACGGCGTGCTGCTCAAGGGCAACGTCAAAGCCGAGTGGTGGCGGGCGATGCTGCAGGACCGCGACGACATCGTCGCCCTCGACTCGGCGATCATCCAGAACCCGAAAGTCTGGGAAGCCTCCGGCCACCTCGAGGGCTTCACCGACCCGCTGGTCCAGTGCCTCGGCGACTGCAAGAAACGCTGGCGCGAGGACCATCTGCGCGAGGCGGTCGAAGCCGAAGGCGGCGACCCCAGCGCCGAACTGCGCTGCCCGCAGTGCGGCGGCGAGCTCTCCGAGCCGCGCCAGTTCAACTTGATGTTCGAAACTCACGTCGGCCCGGTCGCCGAGCAGGGCTCGACCGTCTACCTGCGGCCGGAGACGGCGCAGGGGATCTTCATCAACTTCAAGAACGTGCTCAGCTTCGCCCGCAAGAAGCCGCCGTTCGGGATCGCCCAGATCGGCAAGTCGTTCCGCAACGAGATCACGCCCGGCAACTTCATCTTCCGCACTCGCGAGTTCGAGCAGATGGAGATGGAGTTCTTCGTGCCGCCGCCCGAAGCCGAGCGCTGGTACCAGGAGTGGATCAAGCTGCGCGAGAGCTGGTACACCCAACTCGGGATCCGGCCCGAATTCCTCCGCGTCCGCCCCCACGACGCCGACGAGCTCTCGCATTACTCGTCGGGGACCAGCGACGTCGAGTACCTGTTCCCGATCGGCTGGTCGGAGCTGGAGGGGATCGCCAACCGCGGCGACTTCGACCTCACCCAGCACGCCAAGTTCAGCGGCGAGAAGCTCGAGTACTTCGATCAGCAGACGAAAGAGCGCTACGTCCCACACGTGATCGAGCCGGCCGCCGGCGCCGACCGCGCGACCCTCGCCTTCCTCGTCGACTCCTACGAGGTCGAGGACATCGAGGGCCGCCAGCGCACCGTGCTCCGCCTCCATCCCAAGCTGGCCCCGGTCAAGGTCGCGGTCCTGCCGCTGGTCTCCAAGGACGGGCTGGCGGAGAAAGCTCGCGACGTCTTCGCCGAGCTGCGACGCAAGCTGCCCGCCGAGTTCGACGAGGGCGGCTCGATCGGCAAGCGCTACCGCCGCCAGGATGAGATCGGCACCCCCTGGGGCGTCACCGTCGACTACGAGTCGATGGAGGATGACAGCGTCACCCTCCGCGATCGCGACTCGCTCGAGCAGGTCCGGGTCCCGATCGCCGGCCTCGCCGACGAGCTGGCGGCGAGGCTCGAGCAGCCCTGGCGCAGCCCCAAGCTGGGCTAGCGTACGGCTCTCGGCGACCCTGCGACCGGCTTCGCGACGAGCGACCTGGCGATCAGCCTGGTGAGGTCGCGAGTTTCGCGAAAGTGGGATGGGCCGCTGCGTCCCAGGACGGCAAATCCGCTCGGACCTCGGTAGAAGAGGATGTTGGTGAAGGCATCGCCTTCCACCCTGTAGGACCACTCGACGATCGGCTCGCCGTCAGGCCCCTGCCAAACCCGCTTGTCGATCCGCGAATAGTCCGCGTAACCCTCCGCCAGACCCCGCTCTTGTACGTGCTGGAAGAAGAGGCCCGATTTGTTCAGGTTTTCGGCGTCGATGACCGAGGTGTCGATGTCGATCGAGTTGTTGAACGGGCCGATCGCGAGCGTGACATGACGATCGTCATCGTTCGGGGTGAAGTCTTCGCGCAGATGCCAACCCCTGGGCAGGCGCGAAATGAAGGTCGGGGTCTCGTAGCGGCGACAGCAATCTCGACCAAGGACGAAGAAGGGCGAACCGATGTCTGCCGCGACCGTCCTCCCGTCGAGCGTGGTGAGCCGCAGCCTGGAGACGTAGCGTCCCACGTGCACCGGCGAGGGGACCCATTGACGGAGAGTGAGATGGTCGGCATTGGAGTCCGGGGTGACGGGCTCAGACGCGATCTCGGGGACGGGCTCGCCCGCACGCGATGCCCTCCCTGCGGCACGAATCGACCAGCGGGGGACCAGCTGGTCCCCCTTCAAGCCCTCCAGCTGAACCGAGGCCCGCTCCAGGTAGCCACGAGCCCCCGAACGATTGTCCGGGACTAGAGCCCACCCCATTCCCGGCGTTTCGACTTCGACCGCAGCCGAGGTGTTGGCGAGGATCGGCGGAGAGAAAGACGGATCGATGGCGGCCTTGCCCGCGAAGGCAATGCCGATCGCCGCAATGACCGCAGCGAGACCCGCCAAGGCCAGCACAAGCCCGACAAGGAGCCGATTACGCCTGGAGCGAGCGGCGACCCTGTCCCAGCGAATCGGGGAGGTCTCAACGTCCGGCCCCGAGCCTTGCTTCCTGCCCCTCAGCTCAGCCATTGCCATCCCCCTCCGGCTCAGCGGAATCGGCGGCGATGACCGCTGCGGCCGAACGGATCTCGCCGTCAATCTCCTCCTCGGATCGATCGAGAATCTCGGCGACATACCGACTCTCGAACTCGTAGCTGAAGGCGTACGCCAGCCTCACGCCGAAAGACAGGGAGCGCAGAGCGGCCGGAACCCCATCCGTCGCCTTCACCGGCGGCGAGTCACCCGGCCAGCTCATATTGCGGTCTCTCCGATGCAACTCCGAGATCAAGGTTTTGAACGTTGCGAGGTTCAGCTCACTCTTTGGAATGTCCCCACGGTGTCGTCGGATCCTGGTTAGGGACTTTTCCACCGCTTCTCGCCCGATGTCCTGATCCCCGAGCACCCGAACCGCGATCCGATTGAGCGTCTCGCCTTCCGCCGCTAGCCATGGCTGGGGAACGACAGTGCCGCCATCGCGGCTCACCTTGAATCCCTGCGGGCCGACCTCGATCCGCTTAGACCGGTTGATGACTAGGCCGACGGCAGCGGTGCCGACCCCGAGGGCAATCAGGAGTGAAACCACGACGGTCTCCTTCCCCGGCACAGCGAGCCCAGCTATGAAGACCACGACCCCAAACAGGACCATCGGCGAGTTCACCCCGCCTGGGCCATCGGTCGACCAGATGTCCTCCCGCCAGGTCACCGGCGGAGAACCTACTGATTGGTGAGATCGCTTGGTGCGACACGCCGGTACGAAAAGACGAGCGGGTGGGCCGACTCGTCAGAACGCGGGGCACCTGACGAAGCGGCCAGTTTGGTCGGTGACGGCCTCGACTAGGGCAGGCGAAATCGGCCTCGGCGACGGCCAGCTCGTCGCCGGTCCGCGCCGCCTCTTGATCTCGGCCAGACCCGCGTCGGCTGACGCTAGTCGGTGCTCGGCAGGAAGTGCATCATGCCGTCGGGCCGCGAGGCGGCGTCGAGCACCTCGGCGCTTGAGAGCCCGTGCGCGGCTGCTTCGCCGGCGAGGCGGTCGACCAGCGAGGCGTTGAGGAGCCGGAAGGCGTCTTCGTAGAGCTTCGCCATCTCCGCCGCCTCGACCGAGGAGACGAAGTGGAGCGAGGGCGCGAGCGGTCCCAGGACCGCCCGCGCTTTCTCGGCGCAGAGCCCGACGCCGGCGCCGACGATGCGTGGGGCCTCGGCGTCGTCGCGCTCCGGCGAGAAGGCGACGCAGATGTCCCGGCCGATCTCGAATTCGGCCTCGGCAAGAGGATCGAGCAGGAGCTCACGGGTGGCGCCGACGTGGCTGGTGGCGGTGAGGACGATGGTCTGGCCGCGCCGCGCGTAGCGGCAGACGGTCTCGCAGGCGGCGGCGAGCGCGGACTCCGACTCGGCCCCGGCGGGGGCGGGAACGCAGATGACGATCGCGTCGGCCTGGCTCAGTCGCGAGAGCTCGTCGTCGAGCTCGAAGCGGGACCCCTCGAGGGCGATCAGTAGCCGCTCGTGGTCGGCCGGCGTGAGGTCGCCGCGGTGGACGCGGATCGCGGCCAGACGCCGCTCGCAGGTGTCGAGCCCGAGCACATCAGCTCCCGCCTGGCGCAGCGCCAGCGCCGTCGGCAGACCGCGTCTGCCGAGCCCGAGGACCGCGATTAGAGGTGCTCGCGTCGCCGGCGCCGAGCCAGCTCGGGTCAGCTGCTCCCCGCGGGGGATCTGCGCCTCGTCCATTGACTCCCGCAGGAGCGACTCCATCCTCGTTTCCTCTCTTGCAATCTGGCTTGGAGAGCGAAGCTAGGCGGCTTCGGATTGGCACCAATTAGCTATCTTGTTAGTTCTCCGTTAGTCAACCAATGATCGATGCCCGCAAGCCAGAAATCCGCCTCAACCGACCCCGGCGCTCTGCTCAGCGCCGATCAGCTGACCGCGCCCGCGGAGCTGTTCGAGGAGTTCGTCTTCGGGCTCGCGCTCGCCGACCGCGACCGGCGCCTGCTCTACCTCAACCGCAAGGCGCGTGAGCTGCTCCTCCCCGCCAGCGCCGACGCTCCCGCCGGACTGCACTGTTGCGACCTGATCTGCAGCCGACTGGAGCCGGTCCTCGGCGGCGGCTGCCTGACCGAACGGGTGGTCGACTCCGGTGCCTCGCTGCCGGAGATCCGGATGGACATCCGCGCCGAGAACCTCGAGGCCTCAGCTTGGGTCACCGCCTCCTGGGACGGGTCCCGCGTTCTCTTCCACCTCCGCCCCGGTCAACCCGGCGACCGCCGTCGTCGGACGCCGCCGGGTTGGGCGAGCCAGGCTGACGAGTCACAACGGCCCGAGCTGCAGATCTCGACCCTCGGCCGCTTCCAGGTCGAGGGTGCCGCCGGTCCGATCAACGGCGAGTGGCTCTCGCAGCGGCCGGGGCAACTGCTCAAGTTCCTGATCTGTGAGCGTCGCCGCCTCGTCACCAGCGACCAGATCGGCGAGATGCTGTGGCCAGAGGCGGGGCCGGCGGAGAGCGGCAACCGCCTTCGCTACAACGTCCACGCCCTGCGCGAGAAGCTCGAGCCGGGGCGGGAGCGGCGCTCGCCGGCACGCTTCGTCGTCGCCCGCCGCGGCGGCTACGCAATCGACACCGGCAACGTCTGGCTCGACGCCGACCGCTTCGAGGTCGACGCGCTCGCCGGCCTCGCCGCTCGCGAACAGGGGCTGGCCGAGGCGGCCGCCCTGCACCTGGAGAGCGCGATGCGTCTCTACCGCGGCGAGTTCCTCGCCGGTGACCCCTATCTCGACTGGGCGATAGCGGAGCGCGAGCGGCTGCACGAGCTCGCCTGCCGGGCGCTGCGCGGGCAGGCTCAGATCGCGGTCGAGCTCGGACGACTCGAGCCGGCCGCCGACTACGCCCGGCGGCTGGCCGAGATGGAGCCCTTCGACTCCGACACGCAGCGGCTGCTGGTCGAGATCTGCCTGCGGCGCGGCCGCCACAGCGAGGCGCACCGCCGCTACGGGCTGTTCCGCAAGAAGCTGGCGCAGTCCTTCGACCGCGAACCGGACTTCGAGCTGGCCGACATCGAGCGGGCGCTATCCGGCCAAGACCCCAGCGGCGTCCCCGATCTCGGTTAGGGTCGGCTTTCCGTTCCAGCATCAAATTGGGGAGCCAGATGGCCTACGAGATGAAAATCCGCGGTACCGAGAACGAGGTCAAGGTCCGCAGTCCCTGGGCCGTCGCCCTGTTGCCGTTCATCACCTTCGGGATCTACCACTTGGTCTGGTGGTACAAGGTCAACAAGGAGCTGAAGGAGTACGGCGAGGCCAAGGGGTATGACCTCGGTCAGAACCCGACCAACTCGGTGCTCGCCCTCTTCCCGGGCGGCATCATCATCATCCCCGCCCTGATCACCTACTGGCGGGGCACCAAGCGCGTCCAGGGCGCCTCCAAAGTCGCCGGCCGCGAGGCCGTCAACGGCTGGATCGTGCTGCTGCTCTACCTGCTGCTCGCGCCCGGGATGTGGGCCTACCTGCAGGTCTCGCTCAACCACATCTGGGAGCAGGAGGCGGAAGCGCTTCCCGGCCACGAGGCACCGCCGGTCTCCAGTGAGATGCCGCCGCCCGCCCCCTCCTCGCAGGGCTAGGCACCAGCCGCCATATAGCGCTCGACTTCGCGGGCGTCGCGCTCCAGCGCGGCGCCCGCTTTCTTCGTCACCTTGCCGAGCGGTTTGATCTCGACCTTGCCCTTGGCCAGTCCCCAAACTGCGACGGCGCGGCCGTCGACGAGGGCGAATGGCCGGAAGATGCCGTTGTCGGTGACGAGGTACTTGTGCGGGCCGATGATCTCCTCGCGAGAAGTCCAGCCGAGCAGCAGCGGGTCGAAGGCACCGAGCAGGCGCGGCGGCGGCAGCGGCTCGGCCGGTGGGCGGCCCACAAGATCGACGAGGCCGTCGGCGCGCTGGTCGAGCTCGGAGGCGATCGCGTCGAGGCCGGCGCGGGAGTCGCGCAGCGGCAGACCAGCCCAGCGGGCGAGGTCGCGGTCGTCCGCCGGCCCGTGCCCGACCAGGTAGCGGCGGGCGAGCTCGGCCAGGGCGGCGTCACGATCGATCGCCGGCTGCGGCCCGAGCCACTTGCGGACGAGGACGTAGGCATGCTGCTTGCCGATCATCGGGCCACGGACGAGGAGACCCTTGATCGCAGCGAGGAAGAAGAGGTGGATCAGCGCCTGGCCCTCGGTCCGCAGGCCGGCTGAATTGAGGCGATCGCGCAACTGCTCCCGGGTCTGTGGACCGTCGTCGGCAAGCGCCCGCTCGATCGTCGCCAGCGCCCGCTCGGCCATCGCCTCGCTCACCCCCTCCTGTCCCAGGCGCCGCCGGCAGGAAGTGAGGAGCGGCGGGGTCGTGAGCGCCTGCAGCAGCGGGTAGTCCTCGCTGCGGACCAGGTGCAGGGTGCCGCGGTTGAGCCAGGTGATCAGCAGCGAGCGGTTCTCGGTCAGCGCTCGGTCGACGTCGGCCGCGGTCAGGCCGGTGCTGCGGGACCGGACCGCGAGGCGCGCCCCGCGAGGGTCCTGGCCCTGCACAGCGAGGAGCCGCTCGGCGACCGCAACCGGGTCGCGCGCCGGCTCTCCCGACAGCCCCTGGGCGGTGATCCGTTCGGCGAGTACTTGGCGTGCACCCATCCGCCGATGATGCCGCCTCTGCGGATCCGAGGTCAGAAGCCGTGAAGGAGCGCGGCGCCAACGACAGTGACGATGATGCCGGCGTTCATTCGCAGCATCAGTGAGCGAAGCCCGTCGATTTCGCGGCGGACCTCGACGAACCCGTCCCGCATCTCGACCCGGAGATCGCGGATGTCACGGACGAGCCGACTGACGCCATCCTCGCCGGCTGGTGCTCCGTGTGATTCGCGGCGTTCCATGTCTACGAGATAGAAACTTACTGTCTGTAGCGCTCGTGAAGCTCCGGCAGCAGCGCCGTCAGGTTGGCGTACTCCTCGGCGCAGTGACGGGCGAGCGCGGCAGGCAGGGCCCTGGGAAGCGCCGTGCGGCGCACGGCGGGGCGGTTGAGCGCCCGCGTTCCGAGGTCGGCGAGCGGTGCGGGGAGGTAGGGACGAATCGCCGCGCCGAGCCAGAAGTGGCTGCGGAGGACGACCCCCTTACCGGCGGCGAGGAAGACATGCGCCATCACCGTGTGACGCATCCGCCGTCGGTCGTCACCGACTTCGGCGCAGACGATGGTCGCCACGTTCGGATCGTCGAGGGCATCGCCGTCGAAGCCGAGCGCCGACGGGGCGACGAAGGCGATGCGGGCGTGGACAGTGCCGGTGCCGACGTCCTCGACCGGATGGTGGACGGCCCCCCAGTGGGGTTTGGCCCCCGGCTGGCGCGGCGGCTCGACCGCGTTGTCGCTGTGCGCGAGCGGGTGCCAGATCCGGTAGCGCAGCGGGTCGCGCGGATGCCAGTCGAACCACCAGTCGACCATCTCAGCGCTGACCGCAGGCATCGCGGTGCGGACGGCGACGTAGCCGACGCCGTCGGGCAGCCAGCACCAGCCGCTCTCCACCGCCAGCGGCGCCGGATCGGGCAGGCGGTCGATCCGGGCCAGCGGCAACGCCGCGGTGGCCTCGACCGGGCCCTGCTCGATCGCCGCCAGCACCTCCGGCTCGGGCGCCGTCAGAGGTCGCGAGAGGTAGGCCTCGAGGTCGTGGTTGGCGCCCGCGGTCATCCGCTCAGCCGAGTCTCCCCATCCAGGGATGGAACAGGCCGTCGGGGTCGTACCCGCCCCGCACCCGGTCGAGCCGAGTGAGGTTGTCCTCGCTGACGAAGCGGGCGGGCCGGCGGCCGAGGTTCTCGTCGGCAAGCTGGATGCCGCCGGCGAGGGGGGCCATCTCGGTCATCCGCTCGGTCGCCCAGGCGATGTTCGCCTCGTCGTCGGCGCCTTCGCTCCAGACCCCGTAGAGGGCAAGGTAGGTCTCGTCCTCGACGCTATAGGCCATCTCCGGCCGCGGCGGGCTCGGGCCCCAGTTCATCCACAGCATGTGCGAGGGCGCTTCGGGCAGCGTCGCGGCGATCCGTCGCAGGCCGGGCAGCAGCTCCTCGACCGGAGCGTGGGTCCACATGTTGTCGACGGCGTAGCGGTGGCCGTCAGGGTAGGACTCGTGAACCGCGGCGAAGAGGTCGGGGAGCCCGACCTCGACGTTGGGGATGACCATCTTCGCCCGCTCGCGGACCGGGCAGGTCTCGAGCACTGCCAATGCCTCCGCCGCCTCGGCGGCGCTGTCGACCAGCGCCGGCGCCGTCACCGCAATCTCCGGCTCGCCCTCGAGGTCGCGGTGCACGATCACCATCAGCTCGACCGTCCGCGGCACCCGCGGCCCGACCTCGTGTGCCCAACGGAAGACGTCCTCGAGGGCGTCGATTGGATAGAGGTGAACCCCGTTGGCGACGTGGCGCGGCTTTGGGTAGAGGCGGAGGTGGAAGCGGGCGACGGCGCCGAAGAAGCCAGGACCGGATCCACGCGCCGCCCAGAACAGATCGGGGTGCTCGCTCTCGTCGGCGCGGACCAGCTCCCCCGCCGCGGTGACGACGTCAATCGCCTCGACGCTCATACAGGCGGGGCCGTGGACGCGCCCGTTCCAGCCGAACCCCCCCTGCAGCAGGTAGCCACCGAGGGCGACTCCCTCGCAGTGCCCGACCGGGAAGAAGAGGTCACGCTCGGCCAATGCCGCCAGCACCTCGTTACCGCGGGCACCGGGGCCGACGGCCGCGGTCCGCGCCGTGGCGTCGATGTCAACCGAGTCCAAGCGCGAGACGTCGAGCAGCATGCCACCGTCGCGCAGGTGGTTCCCCGCCCAGCTATGGCCGCCCGAGCGGACGCCGACCTTCATCCCCTCGGCCCGCGCCAGCCGCACCGCCTCGACGAGGTCGTCCTCGGCCTCGGCCTGGACGATCAGGTCCGGGAAGCGCTGCGGCGTCAGCGCATTCCAGACCGCGGCGCATCGCGCCTGCTCATAACCCTCTTCGCCTCGCCGCAACGTTCGCCCGCGCATCCCGGGGGCAAACTATAGATGTAGTAAGCAGTCCTGGCTAGCTAGCCGACGACCGGCTATTCGATCGAGACCATGTCGACGACGAAGATCAGCGTCGCGTTGGGCTTGATCGACGGCGGCGCCCCTTCGGCGCCGTAGGCCAGTTCGGGCGGAATGATCAGCTCACGGCGCCCACCGACTTTCATCCCTTCGACACCTTGTTCCCAGCCGGGGATCACGCTGCTGCTGCCGAGCGTGAACGGGAGAGGTTCGTTTCGTTCCCATGACGATTCGATTTCCTTGCCGCTCTTGTAGTCGACGAGCACGTACTGGACGGTGACGCTGTCACCGGCTTTCGCTTCGGGCCCGGTCCCTTCGATCAGTTCGATCTCTTCCAGTTCCTTTGGCGGCGGCCCAGTCGGCACTTCGACCACGGGCTTCTTGTTGATCGATTCCGCCGGGGCGTCCGCCGAGGTTTCGGCGGAGCCACTCGACGAATCGTCGCTACCCCCGCAGCCGGCAAGCGCCAGCGCCAGGCAGAGCACAATGGTCAGAAGAACCCCCCGCATTAGGAGAAAGATCCTAACCGGACTCGCGTAACCGCGCGTAGCCACTCAGCCCTTACCCGAGAGCCGGTCCCACGTGCGGCCGAGGAAGCCACGCTTGTTCCCGCCGACGAGGTCGGCGGGGTTGACCGAAAGCGCGCCGGGGTTGGAAGCCGGCTTCGGAAGATTTGCCGCAGCGGCGGCGTCGATCTTGAGGATGACGCCGCGTTCGTAGATCCCGCCGACCTCGGGCGCATCGACGAAGCGGTGGCCACCGGGGCCGGTGGTGGTGTCGAAGATGATGCCGTCGAACATGTCGACCTTCGCCTCGGAGAGGACGCGGACGACGCGGCCCAGGTTCTGGCCATCGCTCGAAAACACCGGCACGCCTTTGTCGACGACCAGGTAGGAAGTCGGCTCGCCCAAGTCCTCCATCCGGCGCAGCCTAGCCGACACGGCCCGCCATCGGCGGAGCGCGTACCAGCGGAATTCCCGAGACCTCCTAGACTGCGGCGCGGGAGATCCGGACCCGGAACGGAGGGGAAGATGGGGCTGAACTTGGCATCGATCGTCGTCGACTCGGCGGCGCGCGCACCCGAGGCGGTCGCCGTGCGGCTTGGCGACGTCAGCTTGACCTACGCCGAGCTCGACGAGCGCAGCGCTCGCCTGGCGGCGCTGCTGCGAGAGCGGGGTCTCGAGGCCGGCGACCGGGTCGGGGTGATGCTGCCGAACGTGCCCGAGTTCCCGGTCGCCTACTACGGGGTGCTGCGCGCGGGGGGCGTCGTCGTGCCGATGAACGTGCTGCTGAAGCGGCGCGAGATCGCCTTTTACCTCGAGGACTCCGGTGCCAGCCTGCTGCTCGGCTGGCACGGCTTCGCCGCCGAGGCGCGCGACGGCGCTGCCGAGGCCGGCGTGGAGCTAATCGAGGTCGAGCCCGAATCGTTTGCGGCGATGCTCGACGAACACGAGCCGACGACGGCGCTGGCCGACAGCGACGAGCAGGACACGGCGGTGATCCTCTACACCTCGGGGACGACCGGCAAACCGAAGGGGGCGGAGCTGACGCACTTCAACCTCTCCCGCAACGCCGACATCGCCTCGCGGACGACGTGCGTGATCAGCGAGGGCGACATCGTCCTCGGCACCCTGCCGCTGTTCCACTCCTTCGGGCAGACGGTGAGCATGAACGCCTCGATGCGGGTCGGCGCGACGCTGACCCTCGTCCCCCGCTTCGACCCCGAGGAAGCGCTGGCGACGATGGCGCGCGACCGGGTCACCCACTTCTACGGGGTGCCGACGATGTACGGGGCGCTGCTCCACCACCCCGACCGCGAGCAGCACGACACCTCGGCCCTGCGCACCTGCATCACCGGCGGCGCCTCGATGCCGGTCGAGGTCCTGCGCGGCTTTGAGGACGCGTTCGGCTGCGTCGTCTGCGAGGGCTACGGCCTCTCCGAGACCTCGCCCGTCGCCAGCTCCAACCATCCGGACATGGAGCGCAAGCCGGGGTCGATCGGAACGCCGCTGGAAGAAGTCGAGATGAAGGTCGTCGACGAGGACGACAACGAGGTGGCCCAAGGCGAGGTCGGCGAGATCGTGATCCGCGGCCACAACATCATGAAGGGCTACTGGCAGCGGCCGGAAGCAACCGCCGAGGCGATGCGCGGTGGCTGGTTCCACAGCGGCGACATGGCCCGGGTCGACGAGGAGGGCTACTTCTTCATCGTTGATCGCAAGAAGGACCTGATCATTCGCGGCGGCTACAACGTCTTCCCGCGCGAAGTCGAGGAGATCCTCTACGAGCACCCGAAGATCCGCGAAGCGGCCGTGCTCGGCATCCCCCACGAACAGCTCGGCGAGGAGGTCGGCGCCGCAGTCGTTCTCCACGACGGTGAGGAGCTCGCGCCCGAGGAGGTCAGCGAATTCGTCAAGGAGCGGATCGCCGCCTACAAGTACCCGCGGGCGGTGTGGTTCCTCGACGACCTGCCAAAGGGACCGACCGGAAAGATCCTCAAGCGCGAGATAGAGCCGCCCACGAGCTGATTGCGGCGGCCACGGCCGCCGGCTGGTCCTCGGGCGTGAAGCTGTAGCTGTCGTCGATCTCGACCAGCTCGGCTGCCGGCAGGGCCGCGGCATAGCGGCGCGCGTGCTCGATCGGGAAGACCGGGTCCTCCGCCGACCAGACGAGCAGCGTCGGCCGCTGCCAATCGCGCGTCAGCGTCGCGCCCGCACGGTGAACCGCCGCGGTCGAAGCCCCGGCCATCGCCTTGGCGGTGTCGCGGAGGACGCCCGGGTCGCGCAGGCAGGGCAGCGCGTAGGCGTCGGAGACCTGCCGATCGAGCGGGTGCTTGACCAGCAGGCCGAAGGCGACGGGAAGCTTGCGGACCTCGGGGTCCTCGAGCGCGCCGAGCAGTTGCCCCAACGTCTTGGGACCGCGCGCCGCCGCCGGCAAGCCGTCGAACGGAACCGGCGGGAACTCGTCGTAGGGCGTCTCGCAGGAGGTGAGCACGAGGCGAGCGACGCGCTGTGGCCGCATGCTGAGCGCGATCTGCGAGTAGGCGCCGCCGGAGTCGTTGCCGACCAGCGTCACCCCGTCGAGCGCCAGGGCGTCGAGGGCGTCGGCGATCAGCTCTCCACACCCCTCGGCGCTGAGGTCGGCGCCAGGGTCGAGCGGCGTGCGGTGGGCACCAAGCGGCAGCTCGAGGGCGACGCAGGTGAAGCGATCGGCCAGCCGGTCGACGACGCCGCGCCAGAGATTGGCGTTGGCGAGCCAGCCGTGGGCGAAGACGAGCGGCGGCCCCTCACCACGGCGGAAGGCATCGAGCCGACCCTGCGGCAGGTCGAGCTCTACCGGTTCGCCGAGCAGCGGCGAACGCCAGCGATGCGGCTCGCTCATACCGTCTCTCCGGCGACGGTCGCGAAAGCGGCGTCGGCGAACGGGACAAGCGCCGAAGCGAATCCCTCCGGGTCGGTGGCGTAGGGGACGTGGCCGGCATCGAGGACCACGAGCTCGGCTCCGGGAATCGAGGCCGCCACCTTCTTTCCGATCCGCAACGGGATCACCGGGTCGCGCCGACCCCAGACGACGAGGCTCGGCGCCGCAATCGAGCCCGCTTCGGCGCGCAGGTCGTGCTCCGGCGCGACGAAGCTCGCCCAGAGCTCGCTGACGGTCCGCAGCCCGGGGTCCTCGCGGGTCGTGGCGACGGCGGCATCGAGAGCACGGCGGTCCGCCTCGGTCCGCGGCCGCATATAGCGGCGGGCGAAGGCTGGGTAAAAGCGGCGCAGGAACCCCGGCCGCGACATCAACGCACAGAAGACGCGCACCAGCGGCGAGTGGGGAGCGAAGCCGCCGGCGTCGACCAGGACCAGCCCCCGCACCAGCTCCGGCCGCCGCAGCGCCAGGCGAGCCGCCGCGAAGCCGCCGACCGAGTTGCCGACGACGACGGCGCCGTCGGGCGCAACCGCCTCGACCAAGGCCTCGGCGGCGTCGGCGAACGCCATCGCGCTGGCGGCGCCAGCGCCCGGCGGTGAGTCACCGTGCGCCGGCCAGTCGAGGGCGATCGAGCGGAACCGGGGCGCCAGCAGCTCGCGCAGCTGGTCGAAGTCATGGCGACTGTGGGCGCCGCTCGGCAGCATCACCAGCGGTTGTCCCTCACCGCGCTCGTCGTAGGCGATCACCCCCGCGCTGGTTTCGAGCAGCGACACGGGCGCAGCCTAACACAGATATGACCGATCGGTCATGTTGCATGACCGATCGGTCAGCTAGGCTCGAAGGGTGCCGCCTCAACCCGCTACCGAGATCGGTCGCCGCACCCGGGGGGCGCTGCTCGACGCCGGCGTCGCGGTCGCCGAGGAGCACGGGCTCAGCGGCCTCAGCGTCAACCGCGTGGTCGCCGCCGCGGGAGTGGCGAAGGGGACCTTCTACGTCCACTTCGAGGATCGTGACGACTTCGTCGATGCTCTCCACCAGCGTTTCCACGACCGCGTCCGCGAAGCCGTGGCGGCGGCCACGGACGGCGTTCCGCCGGGAGGCGAGCGCATCTGCCGCGGCGCCGAGGCCTACCTCGACGTCTGCCTCACCGACCGTGCCGTGAAGGCACTGGCGCTGGAGGCGCGGTCGGACCCCGCACTTTCGGCCTCGATGTCGAAGCGACACGAGGGCTTCGCGGCAACCGCGATTCCAAGTCTCAAGGCGATGGGCTGGCCCGACGCCTCAGCGGCGGCGCAGTTGATCGCGGCGATGACGGCCGAGATCGCAATCCGCGAGCTGGAGGCAGGCCGGCGGCTGCCCGCCGCGCGCCGCTCCCTACGGCGCTTCCTCGGACTGGCTAGCTAGCCAGCTTCGCGGTACGCTCACCGAGCCGGCGGACCGTTACACCAAAAGGAGAAGTCAAGATGAGCGTCGCCTCCCAGAGCCTGATGGACAACATCACCTACGAGGACCTCTACAAACGCTGGGAGCAGGGCAACTGGAGCGCCTACGACCTCGACTTCTCCGCTGACCAGGACGGCTGGAATGGGCTCAGCGATATCCAGCGCCGCTCGGCGATGTGGATCTACTCGATGTTCTATTACGGCGAGGACCGGGTCGCCGACACGCTGGCGCCCTACGTCACCGCCGCCCCAACCGAGGAGCAGCAGTACTTCCTCGCCACCCAGCAGGTCGACGAGGTCCGCCACTCGGTCTTCTTCCACCGCTTCTTCAAGGAGGTGATCGGCGTCGGCGGCGACTCCGTCCAGCAGACCCTCTCCTCCACCCTGCCCCAGCTCAACTGGGGCTACCGCGGCATCTTCGACCGCCTCGACCTGATGGCCGAGGAACTGCGCAAGGACCGCTCGGTGGCGAAGTACGCGCAGGCGATCACGCTCTACCACCTGATCGTCGAGGGCAGCCTCGCCCAGCCCGGCCAGCACTTCATCGAGGACTTCTTCGCCTCCGAAGAGACGATGCCCGGCTTCAGTGCCGGCATGGTCAACGTCTCCCGCGACGAGCAGCGCCACATTGGCTTCGGCGTCAAAGTCCTCGCCGAACTCCTCAACGACCCCTACCCCGGGTGGGAAGAGAACCGGGCCGCCGTGGTCGAGCTGCTGAAGGAGGTCCTCCCCTACGGGCCGGCGGTCTTCTACCCGCCCAACCTCGACCGCTCCTACACCGAGTGCTACGGCTTCTCGCTCGAGGACATCTTTGCGTTCGGGCTGAAACTGATCCGCCAGCGTTGGCGCACGATCGGGTTCCCGACCGAGGAGATGCCGCCGGGAACCTTCCCCTTCGACCCCGAGGCGAGTGCAGAGGAGATCGCTGCGAACCAGGTGAAGCTGATGATGGCCGGCGTCCTCGGGCCACCCGACGCGCCGAAGCCCGACGCCTCACCGGAGGTGATGGCGATGTACTTCGACATCATCAAGCGCGTCGCCGACCCGGCCGCCGCCAACGGCTCACCGCTCGTTTACCAGTGGAACTTCACCGACGCCGAACCCTGGCACCTGGTCCTCGACAACGGCTCGACCCGAGTCGAGCCCGGCCAGGCGCCGAACCCAACCGTGACGATCGAGACCAGCTGGGCCGACTGGGTCGCTTCCGGCAAACCCGATGCCAACCAGTTCAAGATGCTGCTCACGCGGCGACTGCGCCCCCGGGGCCCGGTTCGCGAGATCGCCCGAATGCGGAAGGTCTTCGGGTAGCTCCAATCCGGGTCTGATTCAGCGGCTGACTTGCAATTGAGAGTGCAAACTAGCGCACTATAAAGCGCTAACTTGCACTCTCATGTCTGGCCAACTGAGCAAAGCCCAGGTCGCGGAGCTGTTCCACGTCGCTTTTCTCGACGTGCTCTCTACCCGTCTGGACCCCGCGCGTTTCGTCCTCAAGGGCGGCGCCAACCTGCGCTATTTCTTCAGCAGCGTCCGCTATTCCGAGGACGTCGATATCGACCTGCACGGCAAACAGCCGATGAACCTGGAGCAAAAGGTCGACGGCATCCTCGGCTCACCAGCGATCAGCGCGTTGCTCCGGGTCAAGGATGTCTCCATCGCTGAGTTCTCGAAGCCGAAGCAGACCACGACGACGCGGCGCTGGAAGGTCGCGATCGCGGCACCCGGACACTCCGACCTGATTCGAACCAAGATCGAGTTCAGCGGCCGCAACGGTGACGACCGCTACCTACTCGAGCAGATCCCGCGTCAAATCGTGGCCCTGTACGCGCTGCGTCCGCCGAGCGTCCAGCACTATTCCGCCGAGGCCGCCACCGAACAAAAGGTCAAGGCGCTCGCAGACCGCAGCGAGACCCAAGCCCGCGACGTCTTCGACCTCGACCTGCTTCTACGGCAGGCGCAACTGCTGCCAGGCTCGGTTGACACCGAGACCCTGGCGCGCGCGGCCGAGCTCGCCCTCCTCCTTCCCTACGCCGCTTACCGCGATCAGGTCCTCCCCTTCCTCGAACCCGACACGGTCGAGCTGTACGGCTCCTCCCAAGCCTGGGAGGACATGCAGACCTTTGTCGCCGAGACCCTGGAGGCCGGACGATGACGGTTGCCGGCGCGTACGGCGACCTGCTCCGCCTCGACCGACCAGTGGTCACCACCCGCGAGGCTGCCGCTCGCTGGGGAACCGCCCAGCGGGCCGCCGGACAGCGCCTGCGTGCGATGGGGGAAGGGGGCCTCGTGCTCCACCTCCGACGGGGGCTTTGGGCGCTGGATCCCGAGATCGATCCGCTCGTGGTCGCGCCCTACCTGACCGCGCCGCTGCCCGCGTATATCTCGTTCTGGTCGGCCTTGTACAAATGGGGAGTGATCGAACAGATCCCGCGCCGGGTCTCGGTCGCCTCGCTGGACCGTGCGCGAGAAGTACCCACCGCGGTTGGAACGTTCGAGATCCATCACATCGCCCCCAAGCTCTTCGCAGGGTTTGAAGGCTCAGACCGCGAGGGCTACGTGGCGAGCGCCGAGAAGGCGGTGTTCGACACGATCTACGTGCGCGCGGCCGCCGGCAGCCTGGCCTACTTTCCCGAGCTCTCGCTACCGCAGGGATTTGACGTTGCCAAGTTGCATAACTGGATCGATCTGATCGGGAGCGCCAAGCTCCGCACGGTCGTCACCCGTCGTCTCGACGAACTTCTCGAGCGCGGCCTGCGGGACTAGGAAATCGGCGGGCGCTTGTCGGCCCAGGGCCGCTCGGCCTCAATCTGGGCCGCTAGCGACAGCAGCATGCCCTCGCTGTTGGGCGGGGCGATGATCTGAACCGCGGTCGGCAAGCCGTCGGCGGCGATGCCCATGGGGACCGACATCGCGGGGTTGCCGAGGTGGTTCCAGGGGATGCAGAAGGGATAGAAGCGGCTCATCCCCAGCACCGTGTGCAGGGCGCTGCGGCCCTCCCAGCGGCGAATCGGGATCGCGGTGCCGCCCATCACCGGCGTCACCAGCACGTCGCAGTGGTCGAAGATCGCGTTGATCCGCCGCAGGTCCGCCTCGCGCCCCTGCATCGCCTTCTCGTAGAGGCCGTTCGGCAACAGGCCGCCGAGCTTGCCGAAGCCGCGGGTGCGGCGTTCGAGGCGCTCGGGGTGCGGGACTTCCTTGACGGTGTCGGAAACGCCACGCAGAAAGCGCGGGGTGATGTTGTTGCCAACCATCCCCCACTCCGGGTCGCGCTGGTTGACTTCGTGGCCGAGCCCGGCCAGCATCTCCGCCGCTTCTGAGACCGCCTGCTTGACGACGTCGGAGACGATCGGCGGCACCAGCGCTCGCGGCGCCAGGGTCGAAGTGGCGACGCGCAGCCTGCCGGGCGCGGTCTGCGCCGACTCGACGTACGGTCGCTCCGGGGGCGGCGGCGCTTCGGCCTCTCGTGAGCCACCGGAGACGACGTCGAGCCAGAGCGCGGTGTCGATCACGCTCCGGCTGACACAGCCCATCACCGCCAACCCGTGCCAACCCTCCTCCGCCGGCGCCAGGGAGACGCGGCCACGCTGGGGCTTCAAGCCGAAAAGGCCGCAGGAAGCGGCCGGCAGGCGGATCGAGCCGCCACCATCGCCGGCTGAGGCGATCGGGACCAGGCCAGCCGCGACCGCCGCCGCCGAGCCACCACTGGACCCGGCTGGGCTGCGCTGCAGGTCCCAGGGGTTCCGGGTGACGCCGTAGGTGGCGGACTCGGTGAAGCCGCAGATCGCCAGCTCCGGCAGCAGGGTGAGGCCGATGATGATCGCGCCCGCCTCGCGCAGGCGGCGGACCATCTCCGAGTCGGCTTTCGAGGGCTCGGTGAAGCCATCGGTGCCGCGGGTCATCACCTCGCCGGCGATCTCGGTTTCGTCCTTGATCCCGATCGGGACGCCGAGCAGCGGCCGCTCCTCGCCCCCTTTCAGCCGTGCTTCCGCCTGCTCAGCTTCGAGCAGCGCCCGCTCGGCGTAGACCTTGCGGAAGGAGTTCAGCTGCGGATCGAGCCGCTCAATCCGCTCCAGATACATCTGCACCAGCTCGGTCGGAGTGACCTCCCCCGCCCGCACCATCTCCGCCTGCCGGGCAGCCCCGACAAACGCAAGATCCTCCCTCACAGCAGTACTGGCCATCGAGCCAATCCTAAGCGCTAGGGGACGTAGGGTCAGGTACCCCTCCCAAAACACTCAAAAGCGAGCGCAGCGAGCGAGTTTTGGGAGGGGTACCTGACCCTACGCCTGGCCGGGCTCTGGATCGGCCGAGCCCTCAAAGCTGAGGTTCGGCAGCACTCGGTCGAGCCAGGCCGGCATCCACCAGTTCCAGCGGCCCATCAGCTTCATCGCCGCCGGGACCAGGATCAGCCGCACCAGAGTCGCGTCGAGGGCGATCGCCACCGCGCAGCCGAGGCCGAGCTCCTTGATCGAGGGGACGCCGGTGAGGACGAAGACGGCGAAGACCGCGGTCATGATCAGCGCCGCCGAAGAGATCGTGCGGGCGCTGGAGGAGAGGCCCTCGGCGACGGCGCGTTCGTTGTCGCCGTGGCGCAGGTAGCGCTCGCGGATCCGCGACATCAGGAAGACCTCGTAGTCCATCGAGAGGCCGAAGACGACGGCGAAGATCAGCGGCACGTTGATCGTGCTGAGCGCTCCCTGGCTTTCGAAGCCGAACAGGCTGTCGAGCCAACCCCACTGGAAGATCGCGACGAGGACACCGAAGGCCGCGCCGATCGAGAGCAGGTTCATCAGCACCGCCTTCAGCGGCAGGATCAGCGAGCGCAGCATCACCATCAGGACGATGAAGCTGAGGGCGAGGACGAAGAGGATGATTTTCCACATCGAGCCGCTGATCTGTTCGCGGACGTCACGGCTGCGGGCGGTTTCGCCGCCGACGTCGACGGTCGCGACCTGGCCCAGAGCGCTGGCCGGGACCACGGCGTCGCGCAGGCGCTCGACCAGGGCGGTGGCGGCGTCGGACTCCGAGCCCGCGCTGGGCGTTGCCTGGATCAGGGCGGCGTCTCCGGCGTAGGCGGGCGGGGCCACAGCGCTGACCCCGGTGGTGCCTTCCACCTGGTTAACGAAGCCGGCGACGGCGGCACGGTCCGCAGCGTTGGGAGCGCCGTCGAATTCGGCGACGACCTGGATCGGGTCGGTGCCGCCACCGAGCGCATCCGAGGCGAGTTCGGTGCCGACGCGGACGTCGCTGCCCTTGGGGAATTCGGCGATCGCCTCGGTCCCCGTCTTCAGCGACAGCAGCGGACTCGCAAGCAGGAGGAGGACGGCGGAGACGCCGACAATTGCGGTCCACGGCCGGGCCATCACCCGCTCCGTCCACTTGGTCCAGAAACGGCTCGCGCCGGGCGTCTCCAGAGCCGGCTCCGGCTTGTGGCGGCGGTAGAAACGGCGCTGGAAGAAGCGCTCGACCTTGCCGACGATCCCGCCCGGCAGGACCCGGTCGCCGAGCATCGCGATCAGTGCCGGCAGCAGCGTGGTCGCAGTCAGGATCGAGACCGCGACCACGGTCATCGCTCCCAGCGCCATCGAGCGCAACGCCTGGTTGTCGACCATCCAGAGACCGGCGAGGGAGATGATCACGGCGAGACCGGAGAAGGTCACGGCGAGGCCCGAGGTCGAGAGCGACTTGGCTCGAGCCTCGCGCTTGGATAGCCCGGCTCCGCGCTCCTCCCGGTAGCGGGCGAGGATGAACAGCGAGTAGTCGATCGCGACCCCGATCCCGATCATCGAAGCCATGTTGGTGACGAAGACCGACATCGTCATCTGCAGTGAAATGAAGTAGATCAGGGCGCCGGTGAGAAAGACGCTGACGAAGCCGAGCGTCAGCGGCAGCACCGCGGCGGCGAGCGAACCGAAGACGACGAGGAGGATGATCGCGACGATCGGGAAGCCGCTCGACTCGGCCTTCGAGAGGTCTTCCTTTGAGATTTCCTGCATCCCGGCCCAGATCGTCGGCTGGCCGATCAGGTAGGGAGTGACTCCGGATTCGGCGGTGCCCGGGTCGAGATCTTCGCGCAGGTCCGATGCGGAGTCGATCAGCTCGTCAGAGGACTGGTCGCTGCGCAGCGGCAACAGCGCGGTGCCGGTGCGCCGCAGTTCAGCCCGGGCCCGCGCCGCGTCGGCGGGCGCCAGCGTCACGTCTTCGACCTTGGCGACCTCACGGCGAACGCGGTCGACGGCGGCGGCCCGGTCGGCAGCGCTGGAACCGTCTTCGGCCTTGAGCAGGACAGAGATCCCGTCCGCCTGGGAACCGAAGTCGTTCTGCAATGACTGAGAGACGGCCTCCGACTGGCTGCCGGGAACGTCGAACCCACCGCCGGTCAGGTGGTCGGTCTGTTTCATCGCGAACGGAGCGGCGAGGACGACGATCAGCAACCACGCCCCGACGACCCAACGCCGGCGCCGGCCGAGGAACCTCGCAAGCTTTGTCATCACGTCGCGCATCAGCTCGACCGCGAGCCTCCCCCATCACGGCAGGGCGAGTCTGTGAGCGCCGTCACCGAGTGAGCGGCGTCACTCAGAACCCGGCTGTTCAGAAGGCGTCGCTACTCGGAGACGAGCAGGTAACGGGCCGAAGCGGTGCCGACCTCGATCGCCGCGGAGTTGTCGCGGGCGGGGTCGGAGAGCGCCTGCAGGGCGAAGCCGTCGCCGAGCGCGAACAGGTAGGAGACGATCGCCTCAGCCTCGAAGCGAGGGTTGATCACGCCCTCGCTGTGCTTCACCTGCAGGACCTCGGCGACGTGCGTGCGGGTGCGCTCGAACAGTTGGCCGACCTCGCGCTGGATGTCCGGGTTGCGGCGACCGGCGCTGAACAGCTCATAGAGGAGGAGGAAGAAACCGGGTTCGTTGTCGATCATGTCCATCAGGCTGGAGACGAGGACGTCGAGGACGTCGTCGGCCGTCTTCGCCTTCGCCAGCATCTCGTCGAGGCGGGCGACCCGCAGCTCCGCGTCGCGGCGAACGACCTCGACCAGAAGCCGCTCCTTGGTCCCGAAGTAGTAATGCAGGAGGCCGCGGCTGACCCCGGCCTCACGGGCGACGTGCTCGAAGGTCGAGCCCGCCGCGCCGCGCTGGGCGACGCTGGTGCGCATCGCGTCGACGATGCGCTTCGCCTTGTCGCCGCTGAGCTCGCGCTCTTTGGTTGCTGCCTCCACTAAGAGCCGTTAATGCTCGTCGTGCTCGTGTACTCGAACTCCTCTTCGGCCCCGAACAGTGCGTCGAGTACGGTCTTGCGGGCGTCCTCGCTGATGATCAACGCCAGCACCGCGGCGGCGACGCCGAGCAGGATCAGGCGACCGAGGCGGCTCTTGCGCTTGGCCGGCTTGCGCAGTCGCTCCGATGCCTCCTGCAGGTTCTCAGCAGCCTTGCGCAGATCCTTCTGGACCTTCTTGTCGCTGGTCACGGCTTTGACGGCACCCTTGCCGTTGCCGGTCGCGCGACCGTAGGCACCCTTCGCCGATTCGAAGGCGTCGCGCAGGTTCTCACGCAGCTCTTCGTCCTCGATCAGGCGCTGCACATACGGGTTCTCACGCGCCACTGAATAAAGATCTCCGGCCCGGTCCGCGGTCTTGCTCTTCGACATCCCTTTCGCTCCCTCGCTCGTCTCTGTAAGGAGTTTGCAGGATATACCTACCCCGACTGAGCCGGATCAAGCGTTTAGTCCGGGCCGATGCCATCCAGGAGGACGCCGGTGGTGCGAAAGTTGAGGTCGACCTGGCGTAGGCGCCGCAACGGCAGCGGCGCCAGACCGGGGCCGGGCACGGTGTAGTGGCGGATCAGCAGCGAGCCGGCGCCTTCGCTGCCGCTGAGACGAAAGCCGGGGCCGAGCACGTCCCGTCCGGGCCGGGGCGCGTCCCCCTGCGAGATCAAGTCGATTTCGTGCACCCGCCACGGCAGCCGTTCGGAGGCGCGAACCTGGAAGGAGCCGGTCGAGAGGTAGTAGCGCAGCGGCGCCTCGCCGAGCGTCCAGGTCACCATCGCCCGCGGCGTCGGCGCTCCCTGCGGCCCTTCCGGGGCGCCGAGCTGGCTGGCGACCGCATCCCAGTCGGGCCGCTGGAACTGGGGCAGGACGCTGACGGCGATCGAGAACCCGAAGGAATAGATGAGCAGGCCCGCGGCGAGGACCGCGCCGAGCCGCCTCGCAGCCGGCAGCGTCGTCGCGATCGCGACGACGACCAGCAGCGGCACCAGCGCCGGCAGCAGGTTGCGGGCCAGCACGTAGTCCTTGCTCGAAGAGGCCAGCGCCAGCGCCACCGGGATGCCGATCGCGATCACCCCGACTGTCAGCGGCAGGGCAGCGGCGCGGCGCTCGTCGCGGTCGCCGCGCCAGGTAAGCAGGGCGAAGGCGGCGAGGCAGAGCGCCAGCGGCGCGAAGGCGACCGGCGGCCGCTCGGGCTGGCCGATGATGTCGCCGGTCTCGCCGGTGACGAAGGTCGCCGCCGTTTCCCAGAGCCGGTGGCCGAGCGAGAAGGTGCCGATCCACTCGGCGTGCCCGTAGGACATCTGGTGGATCACGAGTGGCGCCAGCAGCAGGGAGGCAGCGACGATGATCCAGAGCCCGCGCAGGGTCTCGCGCCCGCGCCGGCGCGCCAGCAGGAAGACCTCGGCGACGAGTGGGAAGACGGCGAAGTAGTGGGTGGCGAGGGCGAGGGCCGAGAAGACGCCCCAGAGGACGAGGTCGCGACGGCGGCCGTGGCGGTGGGCGCGGATGAAGTAGAGCAGCGCGATCGCCGAGAAGAGGGCGAGCAGGGCGTAGGCGCGGGCCTCCTGCGAGTACCAGAGCAGCATCGGATTGACCGCCGCCAGTGCCGCCGCCATCAGGCCGGCGCGGCGGCCGCGCAACTCCAGCCCGATCAGGTAGAGGACCGGGACCGTCGCCACCCCGGCGACTGCCGAGAGCGCCCGCAGCCCCCACTCCCCCGTCCCCGTCACCTGCGTCCAGGCCCAGGCCAATGCGTAGTAGAGCGGCGGCGCCGACTCGCTGAAGCCGACCGCGTTCATCGCGTGTCCGAAGCTGCCGCGGAGAATGCGGCTGGCGGTCACGACCTCGTCGTGGTGGTAGCTCTGCAGGCCGAGCGTCGCAAACCGCAGCCCCGCCGCCAGCACGGTCAGGCCGACGACGATCCAGAAGGTGCGCGAGCGCGCCCGCACCGCCTCGGCCAGCGATTGCGTGTAGGTCCCGGCGCCCCCGCGGCGGAGGCTTGCCGCCTCCATTAGGAGACTCCCATCCCTACCTCAGGGCGACGTCGAGTGCCTCAGAGACTTCGTCAACGAAGACGAACTCCAGGCCGCCGAGCTCGTGCTCGGGTATCTCTGCGACGTCTCCCGCGTTTCGCTCTGGAACGATCACTCGCTTGATTCCAGCTCTCTGGGCCGCAAGCGACTTCTCCTTGAGACCGCCGATCGGCAGCACCTGCCCCGTCAGGGTCACCTCGCCCGTCATCGCCACATCGTTGCGAACCGGCCGGCCGCTGACCAGCGAGGAGAGCGCCACCGTCATCGCCACCCCCGCCGAGGGCCCGTCCTTCGGCACCGCCCCGGCCGGAACGTGGACGTGGATGTCGTGCTCGGCAAACCACGTCTCCCCCAGTCCCGGCGCCACCTCGGCCCAGTGTCCGCGGACGTAGGAGAGCGCCGCCTGGGCGGACTCCTTCATGACGTCGCCGAGCTGGCCGGTGATCGTTAGCCCGCCGCTGCCGGGCATCGCCGTCGCCTCGATGAAGAGGACGTCGCCGCCGGTCGGGGTCCAGGCGAGGCCAGTGGCGACGCCGGGCACCTTGGTGCGGCGCCGCTGCTCGGCGAAGACGCGGCGGCGGCCGAGCAGCTCGCGCGCTTTTTTGGCCGAGATCATGACCTTGCGTTTGCTCTTGCCCTCGGCCACCTGGCGGGCGACTTTGCGGCAGATCGTGCCGATCTGGCGCTCGAGGTTGCGGACGCCGGCCTCACGCGTGTACTCCTCGATGATCGCCGCCAATGCCGCGTCGGAGAACTCGATTTTGGAGGGCTTGAGGCCGTTGGCAGCGATCTGGCGGTCGACCAGGTACCGCCGCGCGATGTGCTTCTTCTCGTCGAGCGTGTAGCCGGCGAGTTCGATCGTCTCCATCCGGTCGAGCAGCGGCCCGGGGATCGTGTCGAGGACGTTGGCGGTGGCGATGAAGACGACGTCGGAGAGGTCGAACTCGAGGTCGAGGTAGTGGTCGCGGAAGCTGTCGTTCTGGGCCGGGTCGAGCACCTCGAGCATCGCTGAGGCGGGGTCGCCACGGAAGTCGGCGCCCATCTTGTCGATCTCGTCGATCATGAAGACGGGATTGCGGGAGCCGGCGTCGCGCAGAGCACGGACGATCGTCCCCGGCAAGGCGCCGATGTAGGTGCGGCGGTGGCCACGGATCTCCGCCTCGTCGCGGACGCCACCGACCGAGATCCGCTCGAATTCGCGGCCCAACGCCTTCGCGATCGAACGCCCAAGGCTGGTCTTGCCGACCCCGGGCGGGCCGACGAAACAGAGGATCGGGCCGGGGCTGTCGGGGTTGAGTTTGCGCACGGCCAGGTACTCGAGGATCCGGTCCTTGACCTTTTCGAGGTCATAGTGGTCGGCGTCGAGGACTTTGCGGGCGTGTTTGAGGTCGAGGTTGTCGCTGGTCTGGCGCGACCAGGGAAGCTCGACCAGCCACTCGAGGTAGGTGCGGATGACGCCGTGCTCGGCCGCGGCCGGTGGCAGTTTCTCCAGCCGCGCCAACTCGCGGTCGGCGGCTTTGAGGGCGTGAGTCGGCAACTCCGCGGCTTCGATCCGCTCCCGCAGTTCGCTGACTTCGGCCTGCTGCTCGTCGCCCTCGCCGAGCTCGTCCTGGATCGCTTTCAGCTGCTGGCGAAGGAAAAACTCGCGCTGGCCTTTGTCGACTTCGGACTGGACCTGGGACTGGATCTGGGTGCCGAGCGCGACGACTTCGAGCTCGCGGGCGAGGATCCGCGAGAGGTGGCGCAGCCGCTTGGCGACGTCGACCTCTTCCAGCAGCCCCTGCTTCTCCTCGGTGCTGATCCGCAACGAGCCGGCGATCAGGTGTCCGAGCGCCGCCGGGTCGTCGATGTTGGCGACCGCCAACTGCAGCTCCTCCGGCAGGTAGGGGATCTGCTCGACGATCTCGGTGAAAGTCTGCTGGACGTTGCGGGTCAGCGCCTCGAGCTCGGCGCTCGGTTTCGATTTGTCGGGCAGCTCGCTGATCTGCGCAACCAGGTAGGGCTGCTCGGTCAGGTAGTCGCTGAGCTTCACCCGCTGCGTGCCCTGGACCAGGATCCGCAGGGTGCCGTCGGGGATCTTGATCATCCGGGCGACGAAGCCGACGACGCCGACGTCGTAGAGATCCTCGGGGCCAGGCTCGTCCTTCTCGGGGTCGCGGGAGGCGACCATCACCAGCATCCGGTTGGTCCCGAGGACGTCGTTGACGAGCTGGATCGATCTCTCCTGGCCGACCGCAAGCGGGTTCAGCGTCTCCGGGAAGCTGACCGAGTCCCGCAGCGGCAGCACCGGCAACGCCTCCGGTAGCGGCTGGTTGGCACGAATCACGTCCTCCGCGTCGAACGGCGAGTCGACGACCTCAAGGACCGGCGAGTTCTCCATCAACTGCGACCGATCGGCACCGAGCGAGTCGTTTCCTCGGGATCGCGCAGCGGCAGCTCCACCCTCAGCACCCCGTCCTCGTAGGTTGCGCTCGCCCGCTCGGCATCGACCTCGACCTGGAGCTCGACGACGCGCCGGAACGGGCCCGAGGGGATCTCGAGCTGCTGGTAGACGCGGCCCTCGGTCTCCTGCAGGGGGCGCTCGCCGCTGATCGCCAGGTGGCGGCCCGAGACCTCGATCCCGATCTGGCTCAGGGAGACGCCGGAGAGGTCGACCTTGACGACCGCTCGCTGCGGCTCGCCGCAGTAGTAGACGTCGACGTTGGGCGAGAACCCGGTCGCGCGCCGGTGCACGTAGCGGGTGCGGCCCCAGGCGTCGCCGAGCATCTGGTCCATCTCCCGGCGCATGCGGGCGAAGTCGGCGAACAGATCGCGCTGCGGCATCGCAGAAAACATAGCCATCGAGCGCCGGCGCGCGGGTCCTGTCCCGGGGAGCGTCGGCTATGCCGTCCGGGATGCCCAGCGCGGAGCTCGCATGAGCAAGACCGGCTGCCGGGGCGGGACGAGTCCCTCCGGGCGATTGGGCCGGAAGGTGGCGCAGGGCTCATCGAGCTCGAGCGCGCAGAGGAGGTTCTTGTGAAAGAAGCAGTCCTCGCAGGTGGGGGCTTTGGGCTTGCGGGGCATCGGGGGCTCGGCCATCCAAGCACTCCGGCCAGTCAGGCGCCGGGCACGAACTCGCAAAACCCGGGCCTCTTTGAAACGGCTTTGTCACATCTTCCCCGCGTCTTGCGGTCGGAGCGGGTGCCGTCGCTAACATCCCCAGCGATGGAGGCTCACACCCGGAGCGAGAAGCTCTCCGCTTCTCCCCCCCTCTTCAAGAGCGAATTCCTCAATTTCTTCTCTCGCGTGCACCCGGCGGTGCCGGCGGTCATCTTCGTCCCCGTCGTCGTCGCGATGGAGTGGCTGGGGATCGATCGCGGCTTCGCCGCCTGGGAGCTGGTCCTGTTGACGCTGGCCGGGATCGCGGTCTGGACGATGACCGAGTACTGGCTGCACCGGCTCGTCTTCCACTGGGAGCCGGACAACGCCTTCGGCCGCCGCATGCACTTCATCATCCACGGCATCCACCACGACCATCCCAACGATCGGCTCCGTCTGGTGATGCCGCCGTCGGTCTCGATCCCGCTCTCGGCCCTCTTCTTCCTCGCCTTCTGGCTGATCCTCGGCGACGCCGCCTTCCCGGTCTTCGCCGGCTTCATCGGCGGCTACCTCGCCTACGACTACACGCACTACTACGTCCACCACTTCGTCCCCAAGACCGCGTTCGGCAAACGCCTGCGCGAGCACCACATGCGCCACCACTTCCAGGACCACCGCTACGGATACGGGGTCTCGACGCCGATCTGGGATGTGGCGTTTAGGACGCTGCCGAAACAGCGGAAGCAGCGGGACTAGGTTGGTCGTGGAGGGGTCGGGTACCCCCTCCTCACTCGCAACTCGTCGATGCAGACGCCGTAGCTAGCGCCTCGACGCGCTCCCCTCCTCCCGCTCATACGTTCGGAGGGGGTACCCGACCCCTCCCAACGAATCTGATCCAAGCTTCCGGAGCTTTGAAGCTTTCGTGAAGCCAGATCCCCAACCGGTAGCAGCTCACAACGGGTGCGGCGGACCCTTCTCATCTCCTAGCTTCCGAGGGACGGAAGCTCCTCGAGGCACAGTCGGCCCCGCCCCGCCCACTTCTAAATCGGAACCCGGCTTTCGGATGGAGGGTCGGGTGGCCCTCGTACGAGCGGCGTCCTGATTTTCGCCTTGTCCGTCAGCGAGAGACGGAGATCTTAAAGGCGAAAATCCCAGCGAAGGTAGAGGGCCACCCGACCCTCCCCCAAACCCTGATCCCTAATCAGAAGTCCGGCCAGCCCGGAGGGCGATCTCCAACTCGAACCTTGCATCGGGGTCGTCCATCTGATCACCAAGGAGTTCTCGCAGGCGTGCAATTCGGTAACGCGCCGTTTGCGGGTGGATCTGCAGCTCCGCGGCCATCTCCACCGCGTTGCCGCCGTGGCGGACGTGGGCGAGAGCGGTCTCGCGCATCCGCTCGCGGGCCTTTGGGGTTAGATCGGCGAAGGCGGCGAGGCGACGGGCGGCGATGCGCGCGGTCAGCGGCTCGGCCTCGAACAGCAGCAGGTCGGCGAGATGGTCGTCGGCGCGGAGCAGGCCCGCGGGTGCGCCGGTGGCGTTCTCGGCGAACCGCAGCAACGCCAGGGCAAGGGTCCATGACTCAGCCGTAGCCACCGGCTCGACCGCGGGACCGAGCGTCAAGCGTGAGCGGGCCGCGGCGCGGGCCGCGGCGTCGGCGCGACCGGGGCCGTCGGGGTCGGGCACGACCAGGAAGCCGGTGCCTTCGTGCACCGTCGCCAGCGTCTCCGGTGGCAGCCGGCGGGTCACCGGTGCTAGATCGCGCTCGGCACAGGCCGCGGCGGCGAGACGGGCGGGCAGCGTCCAGCCCGCCGCCCGGGCAGCGGCTGCGAGGTCGGCCGCTTCGGCGGCTGGCTCCCGGACCAAGAGGAGTGCCAGCTCCCGCCGGCGTCGGCGACGCACGTCCTCGACCTCCGCCTGAGCCGCGGCGAAGCCGTCGACAGAGTCGGCTGAAAGCTCGTCGATGTAGGCGAAGATCGCCTCCGCCAACAGCGTCAGCGGCTCCGCCTCGAGGCCGGCGCGACGGCCGGCGGCGGCGATCCGCCGCCAGGCGACGCGGGCGCCGACCCGGTATGCGGCGAGCAAGGAATCGAGGGTACGGCCCTGGCGCTGCTCGCCCCGGCCGAGTTGCACGTAGACCTCACGTCCGGGGCCGCGGCCGGCCTCGGGATCGCGGATCAGGGCAACGAACTGGAGCAGCGCCTCGCCGACGCCGGTTTTGATCCCGCGGCCGAAGTTGCCCTCCAACGGCCGCGCGTACTCGGGAACCTCGCGGGAGATCGTGGCGAGGATCTCCTCGGTGATCGTCCCCAGCTCCGGCTCGATCACGGCGGCGACCTCGTCGCTGAGGCCGCGCCACGGCTCCGAATCTCGCGTTTTACTCATTCTGATGATAATTCTAGTCGCAAGATCGTTGCCTTATGCCTAATACATAGCGAGCAGATCAGCTTATCTTGCTTCGCGATGGGTGAAATGACACGGGCAGAGAAGGCGGTCAACCTCGGTGCCGTCGTCGTGCCCTTCCTCGCAACCCTCGTAGCCATAGTCCTGCTCTGGAACAGCGGGGTCAGCGCCACTGACCTGGCGATCGCCGCGGTCATGTACCTGCTGACGGCGATCGGGATCACGGTTGGGTTCCACCGACTCCTCACCCACCGCTCGTTCCAGACCAACAAGCCGCTCGAATACATCTTCGCGGTACTGGGCTCGATGGCGGTGCAGGGACCGGTGATCGCCTGGGTCGCGGACCATCGCAAGCACCACGCCCACACCGACGAAGAGGGTGACCCACACAGTCCCCACGTCGGCGAGGACGGCAGTGGTGTCCGTAACGTCTTCGCCGGCCTCTGGCACGCCCACTCCGGTTGGTTGATGTCAACCCAGGGGCGCGCCGACTGGAAGAAATACGCACCGGACCTCTACGAGGACCGGGGGATGAGGTTCATCAGTCGTCACTTTCCGTGGCTGGTGCTGGCGACGCTGGTGATTCCCGCCCTCGCCGGCTTCCTGCTCACCGGCACCCTGCTCGGCGCTGTCACCGGCCTGCTCTGGGGCGGTCTGGTGCGGGTCTTCTTCGTCCACCACGTGACCTGGAGCGTTAACTCCGTCTGTCACTTCCTCGGCAGCCGCCGCTTCGACACGGATGACCGTTCAACCAATGTGTTCTGGCTGGCGTTGCCGTCGCTAGGGGAGTCCTGGCACCACAACCATCACGCCTTCCCGCGCTCCGCCATGCATGGCCTCAAACGGTGGGAGCCCGATCCCTCGGCGCTGATCATCGTCACTCTCGAGAAATTGGGGTTGGCCCGCAACGTGGTCCGGATCTCGCCCGAGCGCCAAACCGAGCGCTCCGTTTAGGAACGCCTGCGGTTTCATAGGCGGGTTTCACACCTGGGCCGTTGGGAAGTAGTAGCCGTTCCCAACGGTCGTCTATTCCCATTGACCAAAACCGCACTCACAGTGAGAGTGTGGTCTGGCACACTCTCCACAAATCGTCCACACAAAATTGGATGGAAAGGAAACGATGCCCAGCACTACGAATGTTCTCGACGAGGCCCGGCAGCTGGTGATGAAGCGGCTCGCCGACCTCGACGAGGAGCGCCAACGCCTCGAGCGCGCCCTTGCCGAGCTCGGTGGCAAAGTCACCCGCCGCTCCCCCGGTCGTCCGCGTGGCAGCTCTCCCGCCGCCGCCAAAACTTCCGGCCCCCGCAAACGCCGCAAACGCCGCGGCGGTACCCGCGCCGACCAGGCCGTCAGCCTGATCGAGAGCCAGCCGGGCATCAGCGCTTCCGACGTCGCGAAGACGATGAAAATCAAGCCGAACTACCTCTACCGGGTGCTTGGTGACCTCGAGAAAGAGGGTCGGGTCAAAAAGCAGGGACGCCAGTACTTCCCGGGCAGCTGATTAGCACCAGCTCCGCCAGGGTCAGTCGACTCGGGCAGAGCAACCCTTCATAAAGCGGCCCCGGGGGTGGGGTCTCCCAGACGGTGAGTGTGTGGGAG
>DATIPH010000013.1:0-97739 GCA_035472275.1 Solirubrobacterales bacterium | reverse complement strand
GGTCAGGTAACCGGAGTCAGCCGTCCGCAACGCCGTGTCGGCGAGGCCCTTTCGGGCACCGTGGGTCGAGATGAAGTACTCCAGGACCGAGAGCCCCTCCATGAAGTTGGCCTTGATCGGCCGCTCGATGATCTCCCCTTTCGGGTTGGCCATCAGACCGCGCATCCCGGCCAGCTGACGGATCTGTTTGAACGATCCGCGCGCTCCCGAGTCGGCCATCATGAAGATGGGGTTGAGCTCGTCGAGGTTGTCCTCCATCGCCTGCGCGACCTCGTCGGTGGCGCGATTCCAGTGAGCGGTCACAGCCTCGTGACGCTCCTCGGCGGTGATATAGCCTTCGTCGTACTGGGCCTGGATCGCGGCCGTCTCCTGCTCGTAGCGCTCGAGGATTTCGGGCTTCTCCGGCGGTGAGACGACGTTGTTCTTCGAGACCGTGATGCCGGCCCGGCTCGCATACTGGAAGCCGAGGTCCTTGAAGGCGTCGAGCACCTGTGAGACCGCCGGCGCGCCGTACGCCTCGACCAGGCCGGAGATCATCTCGTTGACGTTGCGCTTCTTCATCGAGAAGTTGACGAACTCGAACCCGTCCGGGTCGAACTCCTCGCCGAGTGCTTCGGCCAGGGCGCGCTCGATCTTCTCGTTGAAGATGATCCGCCCGACCGTGGTCAGGAAGTGGCCACGCCCGGCACGCCGGTACTCGGCCCGGTCCTGCAGCTTGCAGCCGCCGTTCTCGTAGACGAGCTCGGCCTCCTGCGAAGAGCGGAAGACCTTGACCCCGGTGCCGGCGCCGTTGCCGCTCTTGCTCTCCCCGTCGATCTTCGCCAGCTCCTCGGCATCAGGGCCGTAGGTCAGGTAGTAGATCCCGAGGACCATGTCCTGGGTCGGGGTTGCCAGCGGCGCCCCGTGCGCGGGCGAGAGGATGTTGTTCGCCGAGAGCATCAGGATCCGCGCCTCGGCCTGAGCCTCGGAGGAGAGCGGTACGTGGACCGCCATCTGGTCGCCGTCGAAGTCGGCGTTGAAGGCGTGACAGACCAGGGGGTGAACCTGGATTGCCTTGCCCTCGACCAGAATCGGTTCGAAGGCCTGGATGCCGAGACGGTGCAGGGTTGGCGCCCGGTTCAGCAGGACGGGGTGTTCGTGGATGACTTCCTCCAGAACGTCCCAGACCTCCGGGATCATCGACTCGACCATCTTCTTCGCCGCCTTGATGTTCTGGACGGCTTTGCGCTCGACGAGCTGGGCCATGATGAACGGCTTGAAAAGCTCCAGCGCCATCAGCTTCGGCAGGCCGCACTGCTGCAGCCGCAAGCTCGGACCGGAGACGATCACCGAGCGGCCGGAGTAGTCGACGCGCTTGCCGAGCAAGTTCTGGCGGAAGCGCCCCTGCTTGCCCTTGAGCATGTCCGAGAGCGACTTCAGCGGCCGGTTGCCGGGCCCCGTGACCGGGCGCCCGCGACGGCCGTTGTCGAACAGCGCGTCGACCGCCTCTTGCAGCATCCGCTTCTCGTTGTTGACGATGATCTCGGGTGCGCCGAGGTCGAGCAGCCTTTTCAACCTGTTGTTGCGGTTGATCACGCGGCGGTAGAGGTCGTTGAGGTCCGAGGTGGCGAAGCGACCGCCGTCGAGCTGGACCATCGGGCGCAGCTCCGGCGGAATCACCGGCACCGCGTCGAGGATCATCCAGTCGGGCTGGTTCTCGGAGTTGAGGAAGGCGGAGGCGACTTTCAGCCGCTTCACCGCGCGGGCCTGTTTTTGGCCTTTGGAGCTGTTGATGATCTGCTCCAGTTCCTCGCAGTCAGCCGCGAGGTCGACCTGTTCCAGCAGGTCGCGCACGGCTTCCGCGCCCATGCCGCCGCGGAAGTACTCGCCCCAACCGAAGGGGGAACCGAAGCGGTCCTTGAGCTCACGGAAGACCGTCTCATCGTTGACGACGTCCTTCGGCTTCATCTCGGTGAAGATCTTCCAGACTTCGCCCATCCGCTCGACCGCCTCTTCGAGGTAGGCCTCGGTGTCGGAGATCTCGGCGTCGAACTGTTTGCGCAGTTCTTTCACCATTTTCGTGCGGTCGTCGTCTTTGAGCTTGCGCAGCTGCGCCGTGGTCAGTTTCAGCGAGTCGGCCCAGATGTGGTCTTCGTCGTCGAATTTCTCCTGCGAGCCGTCCTCGAGGTACTTGATCCGGCGCTCGAGCTGCTCGCTCAGCTCCTGCGTCCGTTTCTGCCTTTCGGACTCGTAGGAGTCGGTGACTTTTTTGACCTCTTTCTCGAGTTTCCCGAGGTCTTTGTCGCGCGCTTCCACATCGACCCAGGTGATCATCGAGGCGGCGAAGTACAGGACCTTCTCGAGCTCTTTCGGAGCCATGTCGATCAGGTAACCGATCCGGCTCGGGACGCCCTTGAAGAACCAGATGTGGGAGACCGGCGAAGCGAGGTCGACGTGCCCCATCCGCTCACGGCGGACCTTGGAGCGGGTTACCTCGACGCCGCAGCGCTCACAGACGATGCCCTTGTAGCGGACTCGCTTGTACTTGCCGCAGTAGCACTCCCAGTCCTTGGTCGGACCGAAGATGCGCTCGCAGAAGAGGCCGTCTTTCTCCGGCTTCAGCGTCCGGTAGTTGATCGTCTCGGGCTTCGTGACCTCGCCCCAGCTCCAGGAGCGGATCTTCTTCGAAGACGCGAGCCCGATCTCGATCGCGTCGAAATTGTTGATGTCGATCATCAGTCCTCCACCTCAGCCGGCGTGGCCTCTGGGACCTCGTCGGCGGTCTCTGCATCAGTTCCGCCCTCGCCCTCGGCCACAACCTGCTCCTCTTGCTCGTCTGCCGCTCCGTTGCTGGAGTCGGCGCGAACGCCGGTCAGGTCCATGCCGAGCTCCTCGGCCGCTTTCAGCAGGTCGTCCTCCTCGTCGGAAATTTCGACGTCGGAGCCCTCGGAGACCACGTTCGCATCGAGCGAAAGGCTCTGGATCTCCTTCAAGAGGACTTTGAACGACTCCGGGATCGAGGGCTCGGGGATGTTCTCGCCCTTGACGATTGCCTCGTAGGCCTTGACCCGCCCGACCGTGTCGTCGGACTTGACCGTAAGCATCTCCTGCAGCGTGTAGGCAGCGCCGTAGGCCTCCAGGGCCCAGACCTCCATCTCGCCGAAGCGCTGGCCACCGAACTGCGCCTTGCCGCCCAGCGGCTGCTGGGTGACGAGCGAGTACGGGCCAGTCGAACGGGCGTGGATCTTGTCGTCGACCAGGTGCAGCAGCTTCAGGATGTACATGTAGCCGACCGTGACCTTGCCCTCGTAGGGCTCGCCGGTGCGGCCGTTGTAGAGCTGCGCGGTGCCCGAGCACTGCGCACCCTCGCGAGCGCTCTTGTCGACGCCGAGGTCGATTCCGCGCTCGGCGTTCTCGTCGGACCACTTGACCAGGGCCTCGTCGACGTCCTCGACGGTCGCCCCGTCGAAAACCTGGGTCGCGACGTAGACGCGGCCGTCGCCCTCGTCGGAGTGCGCCTCTTTGTAGGACTCGGAGCCGTCGTCGTACCAGCCGTTCGCCGCGACCCACCCGAGGTGGGTCTCGAGGATCTGGCCGATGTTCATCCGGCTCGGCACGCCGAGCGGGTTGAGGATTACGTCGACGGGAGTGCCGTCGGCCAAATGGGGCATGTCCTCCTCGGGCACGATCTTCGAGATCACACCCTTGTTCCCGTGGCGGCCGGCGAGCTTGTCGCCCTCGGCGATCTTGCGCTTGATCGCGACGTAGACGCGGACCAGGTCGTTGACGCCCGGGGCAAGGTCGTCGCCGTCATCGCGGCTGAAGGTGAGGACGTCGATGACGACCCCGCCCGCGCCGTGCGGAACTTTCAGCGAGGTGTCGCGAACCTCGCGCGCCTTCTCCTTGAAGATCGCGCGGATCAACTTCTCCTCGGCCGTCAACTCGGTCTCGCCCTTTGGCGTCACCTTGCCGACCAGCAGATCGCCGGCGTCGACCTCGGCGCCGACCCGCACGATCCCGCGCTCGTCCAGATTGCGCAGGCTCTCCTCGGAACGGTTGGGGATATCGCGGGTGATCTCCTCGTCTCCGAGCTTGGTCGTGCGGGCGTCGATCTCGTACTCCTCGATGTGGATCGAGGTGAGTTCGTCGTCCTTGACCAGACGCTCGGAGAGGATGATCGCGTCCTCGAAGTTGTAGCCCTCCCAGGACATGAAAGCGACCAGGCAGTTCTTGCCGAGCGCGATCTCACCACCGCCGGTGGAAGATCCGTCGGCGAGCACGTCGCCCTCTTTCACTTTCTGGCCGGAATTGACAATCGGCCGCTGGTGGATGATCGTGCCCTGGTTCGAGCGCATGAACTTCTGCAGCGGGTACTCCTCGCTTGAACCGTCGCTGGCGACGACGATCCGCTCAGCGTCGACGTGGGTGACCTCGCCCGCCTTTTCGGCTAGGACGACGTCGCCGGTGTCGGTTGCGGCGCGGCGCTCCATCCCGGTCCCGATCAGCGGTGGGTCCGGTTTCAGCAGCGGTACCGCCTGGCGCTGCATGTTCGAGCCCATCAGCGCCCGGTTGGCGTCGTCGTGCTCAAGGAACGGAATCAGCGAGGTCGCGACCGACCAGATCTGGGACGGCGAGACGTCCATCAGGTGGACTTCTTTGGGAGACGCGGTCGCGTACTCCTGCTCGCCGGCACGGACCAGCACCTGCGGGCCTTTCAGCTTGCCGGTGTTGGCGTCGAACTCGGAGTTCGCCTGAGCGATCACCTTGTCCTCGTCCTGGGTCGCGTCGAAGTGGACGATCTGGTCGGTGACCACACCGTCCTCGACGACCCGGTACGGGGTCGTGACGAAGCCGTGCTCGGAGATTTCCGCGTAGGAGGCAAGCGACCCGATCAGGCCGATGTTCGGTCCCTCCGGGGTCTCGATCGGGCACATCCGGCCGTAATGGGTCGGGTGCACGTCGCGGACCTCGATCGGCGCCCGCTCACGAGTCAGACCGCCGGCGCCGAGCGCCGAGAGGCGACGCCGGTGCGTCAGGCCCGCCAGTGAATTGGTCTGGTCCATGAACTGCGACAGCTGCGAGGAGCCGAAGAACTCCTTCATCGCCGCCACGACCGGGCGGATGTTGATGATCGTCTGCGGCGTGATCGCATCGGAGTCCTCAGTCGTGAGGCGCTCACGGACGACACGCTCCATCCGGTAGAGGCCGATCCGGAAGGCCTCCTGGATCAGCTCCCCGACCGTGCGCAGGCGGCGGTTGCCGAAGTGCTCGTACTCGTCGAGGTGCTCATAGACCGCCTCGCGCGGATACGTGATCGCCTCCGCGGCGTAATCTTTGATCGGGTTCTCCTCGTCGATCTCCTCTGGGATCCCGAGCAGTTTCGGCAGCAGCACCAGCTCTTTGACCAGAGCGATGATGTCGTCGTGGGTCAGGACCCGGGTCTCGAGATCAATGTCGAGGTCGAGACGGGCGTTGAGCTTGTAGCGACCGACGCGCGTCAAGTCATAGCGCTTGGGGTCGAAGAAGAGCTGCTCGAGCAGTCCACGGGCAGCGTCAACCGAGGGCGGCTCGCCCGGACGCTGCTTTTTGAAGAGCTCGATCAGTGCGCCCTCTTCGGTCCGGGTCGCTTCGGTGTCGGCCTCGATCGTGTGGCGGAGGTAGATCGAGTTGCCGAACATGTCCAGCAGCTGCTGGTCCTCGACGTAGCCCATCGCCCGCAGCAGGACCGTCACCGGCAGTTTCCGCTTGCGGTCGATGCGGACGAAAACTTTGCCTTTTTTGTCGACTTCGAGCTCCAACCAGGAGCCACGGGCCGGCATCAGGTTGGCGATGAAGACCTGCTTTTCGGGGTCCTTCGGCGCCATCACGTAGGCACCGGGCGACCGCACCAGCTGCGTCACGACGACGCGCTCGGTGCCGTTGATGATGAAGGTGCCTCGCTCGGTCATCCACGGGAAGTCGCCCATGAAGACGGCCTGCTCGCGGATCTCGCCAGTCTCCTTGTTCTGGAAGGCGACAGTCGCGGTCAGAGGCCGCGAGTAGGTCATGTCCTTCTCACGGCACTCATCGATCGAATGCGGCGGATCCTCAAACTTGAACTCGCCAAAGACGATCTGCAGATTCCCCGTGTAATCCTCAATCGGGGAGATGTCGTTGATCGTCTCTCGCAGCCCACCGCTCTCGGTATCCGTCAGCTCCTTGAAGGAGCGGCGCTGGATATCGATCAGATGGGGGACTTCGAGGGGGTTCTCTAGGCGGGAAAAGCTCCTACGGGTTACGGGGGCAGCGTTGGAACGTGCCAAAGTCGGCGACTCCTCGGGCGGTCAGAGGGACGTAGATAAAGCGCAAATATGGGCAGGGGTACTCAAATGGCGCGCGACCGCGGAAAATAACACATGCGGTTGCCCGGCCTCAAGCTTGGCTCCCCGACTGGATTTGCGGGGAGCCTCCCCCGCGGCTTCTATTTAAGCTCGACGGTCGCGCCGGCCTCCTCGAGTTCCGATTTGAGTTTGTCGGCCTCGTCGCGCTCGACACCCTCTTTAATCGGACCCGGGGCCGCGTCGACCAGAGCCTTGGCCTCTTTCAGGCCAAGACCGGTGGCGCCACGGACGACCTTGATGACCGGCACTTTCTGACCGCCGACCTCGGTGAGCACGACGTCGACCGTCGAGGACTCTTCCTCGGTGCCGCCAGCGTCACCGCCACCACCGGCTGCCGCCGGAGCCGCGGCCGCAACTGCGGTCGCCGAGACGCCGAACTCCTCCTCGAGCGCTTTGATCCGCTCGGAGAGCTCCAGGACGGAGATGCCTTTCAGCTCCTCGATCCAGTCCTCGGTGGAAATTTTCGTTGCTGCCATCGCTAACTACCCCTCTTCCTCTTTCGAATCTTCATTTGAAGTGTCGTCGTCTGCCGCCTCGGCCTCGGGGGCATCCCCGGCGGGAGGCTCCTCCGCGGCCGGCTCCTCGTCTGCAGTCTCCGCCTCGGCCTCCGGCGACTCCTCTGCCTCGGCGGCGGCCTCCTCGGCCGGGGCCTCTGCCTCGGTGGTGGGCGCGGCGGGGGCCTCGCCGGAGACGAGGCCTTTCTCGGCGATTTGTCCCAGCTGCAAGGCAAGCCCTTGGATCATTGAGCCGAGCCCGCGGACCAAGCCGGTCAGCGGGCTGGCCACGACACCGGCGAGCTGGCCGTTGAGGACGTCGCGCGAAGGCAGCTTGGCGATCGATTCAAACGCCGCATCGTCGAGCACGATGGCTTCCATGAAGCCACCCTTGAAGGTGAGTACGTCGTGCTCTTTGTTGAAGGTCGTGATCGCCTTCGCCGCCTGGGCGGTGTCACCACGGACGAAGGTCAGCGCCGTCGGGCCCTGCAGCAGCCCGGCCAGTCGCTCCTCGCCCGCTTTGTCGGCGGCGAGTTTCGTCAGCCGGTTCTTGACGATCCGGAAGCTGGCGTCGGCTTCGCGCAGTTTCGAGCGCAGCTCGGCGGCCTGGGGAACGGAGATACCGCGGTAGTCGACAGCAAAGATCGCCTCAGATGCCTCGATCTGGGCGGCGATCTCTTGGATGGTTGCGGACTTTTCCTCGCGGTTCATCGTCTTACCTGCACCGGTCTTGTGGGCCTGACCCAGCCGATGGTCTCGGGTTAGCGGCGACGCAGTGTAGCGACTGCTCTAGGCAGTTGCCGGCTCCTCAGCGGCGACGCCGACCAGCTCGCGGTCGGCGGCTTTCGCCGTGTCGACGCGGACGCCGGGACCCATCGTGCTCGAGAGCGTGCAGGAGACGATGTATTTGCCCTTGGCGGAAGAAGGCTTGGCGCGGACGATCTCGTCGACGACGGCGCTGTAGTTGTCGAGCAGCTTGTCCTCGTCGAAGCTGGCCTTGCCGATTGCCATGTGGATGATCGCCTGGCGGTCGGTGCGGTATTCGACTTTGCCGGCCTTGGAGTCAGTGACGGCTTTCTCGACGTCTTCGGTGACGGTGCCGACTTTCGGGTTCGGCATCTTGCCCTGGGGCCCGAGCACGCGGCCAAGCTGGCCGACCGTTTTCATCATCTCCGGGGTCGAGATCGCGACGTCGAAGTCGGTGAAGCCCTCCTGGACTTTCTCGACCAGGTCCTGGCCACCGACGAAGTCCGCCCCGGCGGCCTCGGCGTCGCGCGCCTGCTGGCCTTGGGCGAAGACGGCGATCTTGACGTCTTTGCCGAGCCCGTGGGGAAGGGGCAGGGTCCCGCGCAGCTGCTCGTCGGCGTGGCGGACGTTGACCCCGAGCAAAAGATGGAGCTCGACGGTCTCGTCAAATTTGGCAGCGGCGGTCTCCTTGACCAGCGCGATCGCCTCGGCCGGCGGGTAGGCGCGGTCGCGGTCGACTTTGTCGTACTGCTGGCGGTATCGCTTGCCGTGGGCCACCTGAAGTCTCCTATTTGACGTCGACGCCCATCGAGCGCGCGGTGCCGGCGATGATCTTCGACGCGGCGTCGATGTCGTTGGCGTTGAGGTCGGGCATCTTGCGTTCGGCGATCGCCCGGATCTGGTCCTGGGAGATCGTCCCGACTTTGTTCACGTGGGGCTCGCCGGAGCCCTTCGGGATTCTGATTGCCTCCTTGATCAGGACGGCGGCCGGCGGCGTCTTCGTGATGAAGGTGAAGGAGCGATCCTCGTAGACGGTGATTTCGACCGGGATGATCGTCCCGCCTTCACTCTGGGTCTGCGCGTTGAACGCTTTGCAGAAGTCCATGATGTTTACCCCGTGCTGGCCCAGCGCAGGACCAACCGGCGGCGCCGGGTTGGCATTGCCGGCCTGGATCTGGAGCTTGATGATCGTGAGGACTTTTTTCGCCATAAATAAAGAGGGTTGGGCAGCATAGCTGGCGAGAGAACCAAGCGATCCAAGGACGCAGGGAGCGTGGCGTGCTCCGCACGCGAGCGACCGAGGACGCCGGAGCGCGCCGGTTATCTCGTCAGCTAGATCTTCTTGACTTGGTCGTAGCCCACCTCGACCGGGGTCTCACGACCGAAGATCGAGACCAGGACCTTGAGTTTCGCCGCGTCCTCGTTGATCTCGGCGATCTCGCCGGAGAAGTCAGAAAGCGGGCCGGAGATGACTTTGACCGATTCGCCGATCGAGAACTGCGCCTGGGTCCGCGGCCGCTCGGCGGTCTCGCGGTGCAGCAGGCGGTCGACCTCTGGTTTGGAGAGCGGCACCGGCTTGTTGCGTTCGGCGCCAACGAAGCCAGTCACCCCAGGCGTGTTTTTGACCAGGTTCCAAGAGTCGTCCGTCATCTCCATGTTGATCAGGACGTAGCCGGGCATCGTCCGTTTCTCGGTCTGGATTTTCTGGCCGTCCTTCATCTCGGAGACCTGCTCGGTGGGGACGACGACCTGCCGCACGTTGCGGACCTGGCTCATCGTCTCGACCCGGTGCTCGAGGTTGTGCTTGACCTTGTTCTCGTGCCCGGAATAGGTGTTGATCACGTACCAGCGATACAAATCGAAAGCCTTTTGTTCGGGGATCCCGCTACAGGATCCGCTTGATCAGGAAGTTGAACAGTGCGTCGAGGGCGCCAAGGTAAGTGGCCGCTACCGCAACGAAGAGGACCGTCACCGCGGTCGCCTGGATCAGGGTGTCGCGATCCGGCCACTGGACTTTCTTCAGCTCCGCCCAGCAGGAGAGAAGGAAGCCAATCACGCCGCCGCGTTGGGCGCGTTCTGCCTTCGCCTGCTTCTGTTTTTTCTCTAGCTGTTGGGCCTCGCGCCGCTTGCGCTCATCGACCTGGCGCCGCTCGGCTTCCTTCTGGGCTTTCGCTTCGGCGCGGCGCTCGGACCGTGACGACTTCGGCGCGTCGGGCGTTTCGAGGTCGGCTTCAGAGGCGCCAGCGGCGATCCCGGCCTCCACCGCCTCGATCTCGGCGATGTCGCCTGAGATCGGGACCTGCGTGTCGTGCTGGGCTCGAGCGGTGCTCTCGCCGCCGTCGGAGCGTTTCCGCTCCTCAGCTTCCCGAGCCCGGCGCTCGGCCTTGCGCTGTGCGCGGGTTTTGGCCATCGCGGATTACCGGGTCTCCTTGTGAGCCGTGTGGTGCCCGCACCAACGGCAGAACTTGCGCATCTCGATCCGGTCCGGCGTGTTCCGCCTGGACTTATTGGTCTGGTAATTCCGTCGCTTGCAGTCTTCGCAAGCCAAAGTCACCGCAATGCGGACATCTCCGCGAGCCATCTTCGATTCCTCTTCCCTACTCGGCCGTTACAGAAGAAAACCTCGGGCCCAAGGCACGAGGCTGAGGCAAGGATAGCGGGCCGCCGCCGCTCCCGACTACTTGATGCGGAGGACGTGTTCGCTCTGCGCGCAGGGACCGAGCGGCTGCATCGTGCTGGCCACCGCGAATGCGCGCCGGGGGGCGGACTCGGAACTGACGCTGGCGTCACTGCCGAGCGGGACAACCACGCTCTGGCGGTGGCCGCCCATAACCGAGAACGGCACCTTGTGGATGCCTTCGCCGAGATCCAGGGAGAGGGTGCCGGCGCAGGCCCCGGAGCGGGGCCCTTGGCATTTGACCGAGACGACCGCACCAGCGCCGGTCTCGCGCGCGGTATCGCCGGCGAAGACGAGGGTCATCCGCGGGCCGCTGACGAATTCGGTGGCCGATTCGGCCGACGCCGCGGCCGGCAGGGCCACGGCGAGGAGCAGCGTGGCAGCGGTGGCAAGGGTGGCCAGGCGCGCCATCAGGGTGCCCGTCGAGCTCTTGCCGGTCCGCCGTTCCATGGCGCACATGGGACCACATCTGTACGAGAACCTCACTCGGAGATTCGTCCACGGAGCTAACGATCGCTAAAGGCGACCGAGAGCGGCCTAAAGGCCCAGCGTTTTGGCGATGATGTTGCGCTGGATCTCGGAGGTGCCGCCGTAGATCGTCGAGACCAGGGAGGTGCGGACGAGCCGCTCCATGTCGTACTCGGAGGAGTAGCCGTAGCCGCCCATCATCTGCATCCCCTCCAGGGTCGTGCGCTTCGCGACCTCGGTGACGAAGAGCTTCACCATCGAGGCCTGCTGGGGCAGCATCCTGTCGGGATCCTCGTCGGTCAGAGTCGCCACCCAGTAGGTCATCAAGCGCGCTGCCTCGAGGTCGGTGGCGAGATCTGCGAGCCGGTGCTGGAGGGCCTGGAAGGAGCCGATCGGGCGCCCGAACTGCTTGCGCTCCTTGACGTAGGCGAGAACGTCATCGAAGGCACGCTGGGCGATCCCCAGCATCGTCGCGGCGAGGATTAGGCGCTCGACGTTGAGCCCGGCCATCAACTGCATCCAGCCCTGGTCGACGGCGCCGAGGACGGCGTCGGCGGGCGCGGCGCAGTCGGTGAAGTAGAGGTGATTGGTCTCGCGGCCACCCATCGTCTCGATCGGGACGACCTCCATCCCGTCGGCGTCCCGAGGCACCCAGATCATCGACATTCCCTCGTGCTTGTTCTCGCCGCGGCTGCTGCGGGCGACGACGAGGATGTGATCGGAGATGTGGGCGTTGGAGCAAAAGACCTTCTGGCCGTTGAGGACGAAGCCACCGTCGACCGCCGTCGCCGAGCAACTAAGGGCGCCAACGTCTGACCCTGCCTCGGGCTCGGTCATCGCAATCGCCTCGACGGCGCCGCCGGCGATCCCACCGAGGATCTCCGCTTTCTGTTGCTCGCTGCCGAAGCGCTGGGTGGCGCCGGCGACGATCAGCGTCGTCGCGTAGCCACCAATCGGGGCCATTCCGCGCGTCGTCTCCTCCATGAACAGGCAGGCGTCGAGCATCGTGCCGTCGGAGCCGCCGTACTGCTCGGGGATCGTCACCCCAAGCCAGCCGAGCTCCGCCATCTGCCGGTAGAGGTCGAAGTTGTGATGCTCGATGTAGCCGTTGGTGAGGCGCTCGCGCTGGTCCTGCGTACCGCACTCTCGGTCGCAGAAGTTGCGAATCGCGTCGACGAAGTCCTTCTGCTCGTCGCTGAGGGAGAAGTCCACGGCGGCAGCCTATCGGGGTCGCTGCTGGCTGGCTGCTCAGCCAAAGACTGGGTAGCCTTTCGGCGCACGGCATCTTCGGTGCGCGCGGTCGCGTTGCTGGAAGGGAGGGGAGATGATGATCGGAGCTGTGACCTGGGCCGAAGGCCTCGAGGCCGGTGCCACCGTGCTCGGCAGCGTCGGCGTGGTAGCCGCACTGGCTTATACGGCTCGGCAGACCCATGCCATCAGCAACCAGGCACAGCTCCAGGTCGACGAAGCTCAGCGGAATGTGGAGCTCCAGCGGGCCAACCTCGAGCTGCAGCTGATGGAACTCACGATCTCGCTCGACAGGGTCTTCCTGGATCGTCCTTCCCTTCGCCCGTACTTCTATGAAAATCGGCCGTTGCGCTGGTGGAACAGCGCAAAGCGACGCGCCGAAGTCATTTCGGTCGCGGAGATAGTCATCGATTTCGTCGACTCGGTGGCCTGCCTACGAAGGCATGGTCAGATCTCGGACCGCGATTACGAAAACTGGCGAGTTTTCACCGAGAGCTACCACCAGCAGAGCCCTGCCGTTCGCCAGCTATGGCGACACTGGGGCGAGTTCTACCTTCCCGAGACCGCAGACCTATTCAGCGGTCAGGATGGGCCAACCGATCTCCACACCGAATTCGAGACCCAGAGACTGTGGCACCGTCTGGCGCAGAGAGCCGCGCCAAGGTTTCCCCTGTTCAGATCTGCAGGGGACGGAAGTCCCCGCGGGTGACCCCCGAGGGGACCCGAGGATGGTTGGTTGAGCGTGGACGTCGCTCCTACGAACTAAGCCCGGAATGGGACTCGAACCCACGACCCCTTCCTTACCATGGAAGTGCTCTACCAGCTGAGCTATCCGGGCAGCTCAGCGACCGATCTTAGAGGTCGGAGCATTAGCTCGCTGGGACGATTGAGGCGGCTCCCGACATTTTCCCGTCCGACGCCAATGCGAACATACGTTCCCAACATGGAGAACGGAGAGCAGATGCCTCAATTCGACGCATACGAAGACTTGGTCGGCAAGTGGCGCTGGCGGTTGGTCGCGGGCAGCGGCAAGACGATCGCCACTTCCGGAGACTCGTACGGCTCCCACTGGCACGCATTGCGGGCGGCCGAAAACGTGAGGGCGGTCGCGGGTGGCGCGCGGATCTCGGGCGAACCCGCTGACGAGGTTGAGGACGCGCTCGACGCGATCATCGCGCGTGAGGTCGAGCGCATCTACTAGGAGGGACTAGCGACCGGCGAGGCGATGATGGACCAACTGGACCGCCATCGCACCCTCGCCGGCGCCTGAGGCGACCCGCTTGACCGAGCCCGAGCGGACGTCACCGACCGCGAAGATTCCCCGCTGGCTGGTCTCCAGGAAGTAGGGGGAGTCGCCGTCGACGAAGGCCTCGCGGTGGTCGTCGCCAAGCGCGGCGCCGGTCAGCACGAACCCGTCCTCGTCCGTCGCCACGCAGGCGTCGAGCCAGCCGGTGTTGGGGCTGGCGCCGATGAAGACGAAGGCGGCCGTGACCGGGAGCTCGGTCCGCTCGCTGCTGCGGTTGTCGACGACGACCGCGGATTCGAGCGAGCTCTCGCCACCGAGCTCAACGATCTCCGAGTAGGTCATCACCTCAATCTCCTCGCGACGCTCGATCTCGTCGACCAAATAGCGCGACATCGACTTGCCGAGGTCGCCGCCGCGAATCAGCAGCCGGCAGCTGCCGGCGTGCTTGGACATGTAGATCGCCGCCTGACCGGCGGAGTTGCCACCGCCGACGATCATCACCGGGTCGCCGGTGCACATCCGCGCCTCGACCAGGGTCGCCGCGTAGAAGACGCCGAGGCCCTCGAAGCGCTCGAGGTCGGGGACGTCGAGTTTGCGGTACTGGGCACCGGTGGCGACGATCAGAGTGCGACCGTTGACGACGGTTCCGTCCTCGAGGTGAACCGCGTAGTGACCGTCGTCGCGGGCCAGCTTTACCGCCTGCGCCGGCATCGCCATCCTGGCGCCGAACTTCTTCGCCTGCAGGAGCGCTCGCGCCGCCAGCTCACCGCCGGAGATCCCGGTCGGGAAGCCGAGGTAGTTCTCGATCCGCGAGGAGGTGCTGGCCTGGCCGCCGAAGGCGATCGAGTCGATCGCCTGCGTGTCCAGCCCCTCAGAAGCGCCGTAGACGGCGGCCGCCAGCCCCGCCGGACCGCCGCCGACGATGACCAGATCGCAGAGGGCCGGGGGCGCACCGGCGGCGCCGAGTCCGAGCGCGATCGCCGTACCGCCGTTGGAGGGATTGCGGAGGACGTCGCCGGTGCCGATCAGGACCGGCGTTTCCGCCGGCTCGACGCCGATTGCCTGCAGCAGGGCGTCGACCTCGTCGTCCTCCTCGAGGTCGGTCCACTGGTAGGGCACGCGGTTGCGGCCGAGGAAGTCACGCAGCCGGCGGCTGTCGGGGCTGAAACGCGAGCCGATCAGATGGACCCCGGCGCCGATGTTGATCAGGCGGGCACGGCGGGCGAGGAAAGCCGGGAGGACGACGTTGCTCAGTTCCTCGTCTTCGCCGAGCAGTTTCCGCATCCGCGCCGCCGGCACCTGGATCACCTCGCCGGCGTCGCGGACGACCGCCGAGAGGTAGACACGGGCGCCGGTCAGCAGGCCAAGCTCGCCGAGGAATTGGTGTGGGCCGAAGACGGCGAGCACGCGGTCCTCGCGCTCGAAGCCCTGCACGATCGTCACCGCGCCCGACTCGACGATAAAGAAGTCGTAGCTCTCTTCGCCGTCGCGGAAGAGGACGTCGCCGGGGCTGGTCGCGCGGACCGTGCCGAGGGCCCGCAAACGATCGCGTTGCTCCTCCGTCAGCCGCGGGGCTCGGTCGCCTGGCGGCTGGACCTCGACCCCGGCTCCAAGCGGCTCGCTCATCGGCCACCAATCTAAATCACCGCCCCTCAATCGCTGAACCCCGGCGCCACCGTCCCCGTATGCTTGACGACGCAGTTCGGGTCTCGTCCACGCAGCACCCACCGGATGACCCGCCTCAGAACCACCCCACTTCTGCTCGCCTCGGCTGTCCTGCTCGTCGCCGTGCTGCTCGTCGGCTGCGGCGGTAGCGACACCACCGCCACCGCCAAGTCGGGGGCCGCGACCGCAGGCGGCACCTACGCGGGCGGCGAAGCGACGCCGCCGAAAGCGGCGCCGGCGCTGAAGCTGAAGAACTACCTCGGCGAAGCGGTCGACCTCGCCGAATACAAGGGCAAGGCGGTGCTCGTCACCTTCATCTACACCCACTGCCCCGACATCTGCCCGCTGATCGTCAGCCACCTGAAAACGGCCCAGGCAGAGCTCGGGCCGGAAGCCAAGGATCTGCAGATCGTCGCCGTCTCGACCGATCCTGCGGGGGACAACCCGCGAACCGTCGCCAAATTCCTCCACGACCACGGGATGACGGGCAGGATGAAGTACCTGATCGGGTCACCGGCCGAACTGGGCAAGGTTTGGACCGACTGGAACATCGTCGCCAAACGCGCCAAGACCGGCCGCGACCTGGTCGAGCACTCGGCTCTGGTCTACGGGATCGCCGCCGACGGCAAGATCACGACGCTCTACCCGGCGAACTTCGACCCTTCCCAGATCGTCCACGACGTCCCCCTCCTGGAGCAGCAGTAGGACCACGGTGCGGCGCTTCGTCGTCCCCGCCCTCGCTGTCGCTCTGGTCGCCGGACTGATCGCCTTCGAGGCGCTCTCCGCCGACTCGGGAGAAGCGGGCAAGCCGGCGCCGCCGCTGCCGTCGGCGGTCCTGCAGCCGCCGCGGGAGTCGCTGGCCAGCCTGCGCGGCGAGCCGGCGCTGATCAACTTCTGGGCCAGCTGGTGTGAGCCCTGCCGCCAGGAGGCGCCACAGCTGGAGCGCTTCCAACGTTCGCTGCAGGGTGCCCGCCTGGTCGGCGTCGACTACACCGACCGCGAGGCGGCCGGCCGTGACTTCGTGGACGAATACGGCTGGAGCTTCCCGATCCTCGACGACCCGGACGGGATCTACGGCGCCCGTTACCACCTCGGCGGCCTCCCGACCACCGTCGTCCTCGACTCGAAGGGCCGCATCGTCGAGACCCTGCGCGGGCCGCAGTCCGCGACCGACCTGCGCCAGGCGCTGCGGGCGGTCAACGACTCCGACATCGACCACACCTGAGTGGGGTCTATGTCGGAAGCGCTACGCCGTCAGGGCGTGACCGGCGTCGCGGGCGGGGCGCCGGCTTCCAGCAGCGTCGCCAGGTAAATCACGACCGGGACCGAGCCGTTGTTGGCGGCGCGGTGGATGTCCGACGGCTGCTCGACCAGCCACTGCCCCGGTTTGATCCGGGCGCTCTGGCCGGCGCTGATCGTCCGCACCGTGCGCGGTTCCTTTTCGGCGTCGCCTTCGCGGAGGACGGCCTTGCCGCTTTCGACCGTGTAGGTCAGGGTGCCGGCGACGACCCGGGAGATCTGGGTGCCGAGGTGGTGATGGAGCGCCAGCTTCGCGCCCGGGTTGACGACGACCTTGCTGAGGACCATCGTCCGCTGCGGCGCGCCGCGAACGCTGCTGCTCTGCGCCAGCGCGGTGCGGACGACTTCAGGTGCCACCTTTGACTGCCCGAAGGCGCCGGGCAGCAGCGCCCCGAGGACGAAGACGGCGACGAGGGCCAGCGCTATGAGGAGGTGGGACCTGCGGATGCGGGCACAGTAGGGGCCGCCACGGATGGCGCCGCCTCGAGCCCGAACTCAGCGGCGAGCATCTCGTAGGAGCGACGGCGCGCCTGGTGATCGTGGGTGATCGTCACCACGATCACCTCCTCGGCGTTATAGGTGGCAGCGATTTCCTCGATCTCGGCGCGGACCTGCTCCGGCGTGCCGGTCAGCCGGCGCGTCTTGCCGCCAAAGCCTTCCCGCTCCTCACCGTGCAGCTCCAGGTAGCGCGCCGCCTTCTCGGGCGGCGGCACCGCGATCGGCCGGCCGCGGCGGAGGAGGTCGAAGGCCATCCGCCAGCTGGTCGAGAGCAACTCCGCCTCCTCCTCGGTTGCGGCGACGACCGCCCGCACGGCGACCGCCATCCGCGGCACCTGGAGCCGCTTGCCGGCGACGAAGCCCTCGCGGTAGACGACCGAGAAGGGCGCGCCGCGTGGGTTGATGAAGTCAGCGAAGGCGTAGGGAAGGCCGAGTTCGCCCGCCCACAGCGCGCTCTGTTCGGAGGAACCGAGCAGCCACGGCTCCGGCACCTCGGGACCCCCGGCCAGCGAATCGGCGAGGCGCTCCAACGGGTGGCCGGCCGGGAAGCTGCGCTCGAAGTAGCCGAGCAGCTCCGCTAGCTGCTCGTGGAAGTCATCGGGGATGGCGTGCGAGCGGTCGCGCTGGAGCGCGTGGGTCGTCATCGGGTCGGTGCCGGCGGCGCGGCCGATCCCGAGGTCGATCCGCCCCGGGTAGAGACCGGCCAGCACGCCGAAGTTCTCGGCGACCTTGAGCGGGCTGTAGTGAGGCAACATCACGCCGCCGCTGCCGATCCGCATCCGGCTCGTCGCCGCCGCGATCGGCCCGATCAGCACCTCCGGCGAAGGCCCGCCGACGAGCTCGCCGCCGTGATGCTCGGCAACCCAGTAGCGGTGGTAGCCGAGGTCGTCGGCCAGCTTCGCGAGGTCGAGCGAGTTCTGCAGCGCCTGCGCAGCCGTTGACCCCTCCGAGACCGGGGTCTGGTCGAGGACGCTGAGGCGCAGGCTCACTCGACGGCGGCGCCGTTGGCGGTCAGCGTCACCTCGACGTTGCCGCGCGTCGCGTTGGAGTAGGGGCAGACCTTGTGCGCCTCGCGGACCAGCTCCACCGCCGTCGCCTCGTCGGCGACCGAGGGCAGGCTGACGTCGAGGGTGACGGCGACGTTGTAGCCGCGCTCCTCGGTGGTGATCAGCGCGACCTTGGAGTCGATCGCGACGTCGCCGACCTCGGCCCGCAGGCGCTGGCCGACGACCCCGAGCGCGCCCTCGAAGCAGGCCGCGTAGCCGACGGCGAAAAGCTGCTCTGGATTGGTCCCGTCGCCCTCGCCGCCCATCTCCTTCGGCAGCCGCAGCTCGACCTCGAGCATCCCGTCGCTGGTCCGGCCGTGGCCGTTAGCGCGGGCGCCGGTGACGTTTGCCTCAGCGGTGTAAACGACCTTGGTCATCTCTTCTCCTCTAGTGGTGGCGGACTTGGCGAATCCGAAAGTGGAAGACCGCGGGCGTCGGATCGACGTTGCCGGCGGCGTCGATCGCCTCGATCCGAACCACATGACGGCCGAGGGCGAGGTTGTAGTTGCGGGGCGATGAGCATGCCCTGTAGGGCTTGCCGTCGAGCTTGCAGCGGAAGCTCGAGCCCTGCTCGCTGGAGCTGAAGCGGAAAACGACGCGCCGGTGGCGCTTCGCCGTCAACAGCAGCTTGCCGGGGTGCTTGGTGACCTTGGTCCGCGGCGGTTTGACGTCGGGGGGAGGTGGCGGCACGACCGGTTTCAGCGGCGTCGCCGGCACCCGGTAGTCGTTCGGTTCGGCTTCCCGGACGGTCTCGCATTCGACCGGGACCGGGTCGTTGTATTTGGGGTGGATGTCGATCAGCGCCGTGTCGACCCCGGCGCCACAGTTGATCGCGACGTCGTTGTCGCCGGCGTTGGCGAGGATCACGTCGTTGGCAGCCTCGCTGTAGAAGGAGTCCGCGCCCAGGTGGCCGAGCAGCTGGTTTTCGAAGCCGTCGCCGATCAGGACGTCGGGAAGAGTGGAGCCCTCGAGGTCCTCGATTTCCGCCAGCGAGTCGAACGACTCGCCCGCGCCACCGCATTCGGGTTCGCCACCGCCTCCCGGGCGCCCAGCCCGCCCCTGGTCGAGACGGGCCTCGATGCCGGCGCTGGCCGTTTTTTCGAACTTCGCCCAGGAGGCGTTGTCGCGACCCGGACCGCCGTTGATCGTGTCGCCTTCGCAGATCACGGTCGAGAGGATCAAGTCGTTGCCGGTGCCGGCGAGGATCTGGTCTTTCCCCTGGTTGTTGACGAGGCCGTCGTCGCCGGCGAGCCCGCTGAGGACGTCGTCGCCGGGACCGTCGACGAGGGTGTCGTCGCTGACTTCCCCGGCGGTGAGTTTGTCGGCGTTGTTGCCTCCGAGCAGCGTTAGGGACACGGTCGAGGGCAGCGCCGTGGCGGCGAGCGTGTCGTCTTCCTCCAAGCCGGCGACGAGGACCGAATCGAGCGGCGTCGTCAGTTCGCAAACCGCTTCCTGGGCGGATTTGCGTACGCATCCGGACTGCGCGGACGCGGCTTCGTCGAAGCTGCTGCCCGGACCGAGTTTGAAGGTCACCGATTCGCCCGCTCCACCCAGCATCAGGCCGCTGGCGCTTACCGTGACGTCGTCTTTTCCTGAACTGCCGATCAGGTACAGCTGGGCGTATTCGCTGCTGCCGGGAGCCATCGCGCCGACGCTGACTTTGCTCGCGTCGCGCAGGGTCACCACGCCGTTGGCGGCCGTCGACTCGCAGTTGACCGTGCTGCCACCGTTGACACAGTCATCGCCATCGGCGCCGCCGTCGAGCGCAGTCCCGGCCCCGGCCTGGCCGATCAGGACGTCGGCGCCGCCGCCGCCGAAGATCGCCTGCGTGGCGCTGCCGCCGACGATGTAGTCGGAGAACGGCGAGCCGATGATCCGCTCGAAGGCAGGCCCATCGACTTCGTCGACGCCGCCGCCGTTGGGGGCGCCGCCGTTGTTGCCGCTTTCCTCGGTACGGGCGGAGAGCGTCAGGTAGACGCCGCGTTCGGCGCCGCCCGCGGGGAAGCCGGCGTGTTCGCCAGAAAAGTTCGGATAGGCGGGGTTGCCCGGGAAGGCCGGGTTGTTGCCGAAGCCGGGGGTCACCCCGGTTGCGTAGCTGAGGGTGTCGACGTCGCCGGGGCCGCCGCTGTCGGTGATCTCGTCCTGGGTCGCGTCGCCGCGGACGAAGTCGCTGCCTTCGCCGCCGTCGACGTGGTCGCCGCCGAAGCCGCCGGAGAGCTTGTCGTTGCCGGGGCCGCCTTCGACGACGTCGTCGCCGATCCCGCCCCAGAGCCAGTCGTTACCGCCGTTGCCGCGGAGGATGTCGTTGCCGCGATCGCCCCAGACGACGTCGTTGCCGGAACCCCCTTCGAAGACGCTGCTGCCGAGTTCGAGGCGGCAGCCCGGGAACGGGCATTCGGTGATGGCCTGGGTGATCGGCCCGGCGATGATCCTGTCGTCCCCGGCCCCCCCGGCTACGAACTGCACGGTCGCCGGAACGTGGATCACGTCGGCACAGGGGGTGCCGACGATCACATCGCCGCTGCGCTCGGGGCCTTCGGCGCAGGTCGGTGGCGGCAGTTCAGGTTCAGGAGCTGCTGCAGCATCAGCGCTCGGCACCAGCAGGAGCGCCGCCAGCAGCGCCAGGGCCGCCGCCAGGATCACTCGCTTCATTTGCGCGGCCATCATCAATCAATACCCTAGCCCGGCATGAAGTTCCGACTTTTGCTCTGCGCTCTCGCAGTCCTGGGCACGGCGGTCGCCCTCGCCGCCTGCGGCGGCTCCTCCGAGGACCCCTCGCGGACGGCCCCGGCGGCGACCGAGTTCCCCGCCGCGAAGGGAAAGACGATCGCCGAGCTCCTCAACGGGTCGGGAGCGAAGCCGACCAAGCTGGTCGTCGCACCCGCCGCGCAGAGCTTCGTCGTCGGCCCTAACCGCTACCCGTTCGGGGTCTTCAGCACCGGTGGCGAACAGATCGACGACGCCGACGTCGCCCTCTACTTCGCCCGCGACGAAGACAGCCCGGTGCAGGGTCCGCTACCGGCCGAAGTCTCTTCGCTGGAGACGAAGCCGGCCTACCACGCCGCCGCCAGCAGCGATGCGACCAGCGTCTACGTCGTCCCCAAGGTCGACTTCGATCGGCCCGGCCCGTGGATCGGGATCGCGATGCTGAAGGGGGCGAACGGGCTCGAAGCCTCGCGCGTGCCGAGCCCCGACGTCGGCCACTTTCCGCGGATCCCGAAGGTCGGCGACAAGGCACCGTTGATCCACACGCCGACCGCGGCCGACGTCGGCGGCGACCTGGCGAAGATCGACACCAGGGTGCCTCCCGACCAGATGCACGCGGTCGACTTCGCCGACGTCGCCGGCAAGAACCCGGTGGTCCTCGTCTTCGCCACCCCGGCGCTCTGCCAGAGCCGCGTCTGCGGCCCGGTCGTCGACATCGCCCAACAGGTCGCCGATGAGTACAAGGGCGAGGCCGACTTCATCCACATGGAGGTCTACAACGACAACGATCCGGGCAAGGGAATCCGGCCCCAACTGCGGGCTTTCGGGCTCGAATCCGAGCCTTGGACGTTCCTGATCGACGCCGACGGGATAGTGCGTGACCGCATCGAGGGCGCCTACGGCGTGTCAGAACTGGAACAGGCGATGAACAAGATCCTGCCTGGCTGATCAGCCAGGCTCCCGCTAGTCTTTGGCACCAGGCGCGCCGGAGCTGCAGGGCCCGGCCGCAGTACCCCTTGGGAGGCAGGGTCGCCGACATACGACGCTGCAAGGAGAGATATGAAGCACTGGTTCGCGGTCCCTGCCCTCGCCCTCGGGCTTTGCCTTGCCCTCACCGGCCTCACTGCGCCGGCGCTCGCCAAGGGCGGCGGCAAGAAGCCCCAGGAAAAGGTCTTCGAAGTCTGTAAGCACGGCTGCAAGTACCGGACGATCCAGAAGGCCGTCAACGCCGCCGGCTCCTTCAAGTTCAAGAAGGCGAACGCGAAGACGAAGGTGGTCGTCGCGGTCAAGCCGGGCAAGTACGTCGAGGGCGTCGTCGTCGATGGGACCGCGAAGAAGAAGAGCTTCGACGACCTGACGATCGAAGGCACGAAGAAGGACCGCAAGAAGACGATCCTCGAGGGCAAGAACGCCAAGGGCGAACTCGGCGCCGCCCAGAACGGGATCGAGGCGATCAACGTCGACGGCCTGGTGATGAAGAACATGTGGGCGCGGAACTACCAGTCCAACGGCTTCTTCGTCCACGCCGACGTCAAGAGCGGCCAGCGCTGCGACGGCTACACGATGGACAATCTGCTGGCCTCCGACAACCGCTCCTACGGCCTCTTCGCCAAGGGCTGCCTCGGCGGCAAGATGGTCAACTCCGCCGGCTACCACCATGGCGACTCCGCCTTCTACGTCGGCGAAACGCCCTGCGACAGCAAGACCTGGACCAACCAGCCGGAAGTACCACCGGTCAAGCCCTGCCAGCGCAAGCCGAAGTGGACGCTGCTGAAGAACGACAGCAGCTACGAAAACGTCCTCGGCTACTCGGGCACCAACTCCAAGTACGTGAAGATCGTCGAATCGGCCTTCTACAACAACGGTGCCGGGATCGTCCCCAACACGCTCGACAGCGAGGGCTTCGAGCCCAACGGCTGGAACGTGTTCGAACGCAATGATGTGTTCTGGAACAACTACAACTATTTCCTCTCCGGTTCCAAGTTCCATACGGTGTCGGGCGGTCTCGGCCAGCTTGCCGGGGCGACGGTCAACTACCCGACCGGGGTCGGCATCGTCCTCTACGGCGGCGCCAACAACGTCGTCCGCGACAACAACGTGTTCGGCAACTACAAGTGGGGCGTCGCCTCTTTCTCCGGACCCGGTGAAGTCTTCGTCGCCAACGAGGGTGACAACGCCAAGAACATCAACAACCAGATCGTCGAAAACACGATGGGTCGCGAAGGAGCCGATCCCAACGGTGAATACGACTTCTGGAACGACGCGACCGGCGGCGGCAATTGCTGGGGCGGCAACAGCCCGGCGGCGACCTTCGCCCCCGGCAACGGGTCGGTGGCGCTGAGCACGATCTACCCCGCCTGCCCGCAGGTGGAAGTGCTTTCCAAGTCGGCCAAGAGCCTCAACATCAGCGCCGGCCTGCAGATCAACCTCGGCGACGAAAGCGACCCGAAAACCATCCTCGGCTACGCCGGCGCAACGCCGGCCCAGAACCAACAGTGCACCTGGGTGCGACGGGTCGCCGCGCACCCGCCGTTCGAGAAGTTCAAGCCGGTCGAGATCGCCGCGCTGCCGGGAGAACTGACGTGCAAATAGCACGGGCGAAGTTCCTCCGGATCCTGGTCCCACTCGCCGCCTGCGTGGCTGCGGTCGCCCTGTTCGGGGCGTCCGCGGCTCCGGCGAAGCCGACGCCGAAGCCGAAGGTCGTGACCGTCAACGACTTCTACTTCGGGCCGGCGGCGGTGACGATCAACAAAGGCGGCACGGTCAAGTGGCTCTGGTCCGAACTCAACAGCTATCCCCATGACGTGCACCTCAAGCAGGGGCCGAAGGGGCTGGCCAAGAAGAGCTCGTATTCGACCAAGACGACGGCGGTGACCGAAGCGGAATTCAAGAAGAAGTTCGAAACGCCCGGCACCTACAAGTTCATCTGCACGATCCACCCGACGGAAATGAAACTGACCGTCACCGTCAAGAAGTAGGGAGCAGCCGATGGGCTTCGACCCGATCGATCGCCGCAGCTTCCTCGGCATGGGCGGGATGGCGTTTCTCTGCACGCTCGCCGGCCAGGAAGTGCGGACCGACGAAGGGCAGATCGACGTCAACTCGCTCGCCGATCGGGTCGGGGTGCCGCCGCGGGTGCGAGCGGCTGACGACGAAAGCGGCCAGGCGGTCACTTCTGACCTGGCCGCGGTGGTCAGCGCCGGTCCCACCCGCGAATACTGGATCGCCGCCGAGGAGCGGCCCTGGAACATCGTCCCCACCCACCGCGACCAGATGATGGCCGCGCCGGTAAAGGGCAAGAGCACCTTCCAGGCCTACGGCTACCGCCCCTACAGCGCCGACTTCGGCCACCCGATCGCGCCGGCGACGGTGCCGGGGCCGCTGATCGAAGCCGAAGTCGGCGACACCGTCGTCGTCCACTTTCGCAACAAGCTGAAGGCGCCGGTGACGATGCACCCGCACGGAATCTTCTATGCCAACGAGATGGACGGCACCTACAAGGGCAAGTGGACTGACCCCGGCGGCTTCGTCCAGAAAGACCGCACCTTCACCTACGTCTGGGAGTGCAAAGAAGGGACCGAGGGCACCTGGCTCTACCACGACCACGGGCCGATGGACCCGCTGCCGGTCTTCAAAGGGCTGCATGGGCCGCTGGTAATCCGCAAGCCGGGCGAAGCGCGTCCGAACCGCGAGTTCTTCCTCGCCTTCCACACCTGGGACCCCTCGATCACGGGTCTGAAGAACATCTTTTATTGCATCAACGGCAAGGCCTACGCCGGCAACACGCCCACCCTTGAAGCGCACGTCGGCGAGCGGGTCGCCTTTCACGTCTACGGCGTTGACAACTTCTTCCACACCTTCCACGTCCACGGCCACCGCTGGACCGATCCGGACGGGACGATCATCGACAACAAAACCTTCGGCCCCGCCGACTCCTTCCGCCTCGAATTCACCGAGGACAACCCCGGCCGCTGGTTTTACCACTGCCACGTCTTCCAGCACCTGCATCAGGGAATGAACGGTTGGTACCTCGTCTCCTAGCCCGCCGAGGTTGCCTTTCATCCCGCTATGCGGGAGCAATTGCAACCTCGGTGCTGCTTGCCCTGGTCTTGGCAACGCCGGCGGGGGCGGCCAACACGCGGGTCTCGATCGCCAACTACCGCTGGTCGAACCCGGCGGTGCAGGTAAACCTCGGTGAGAAGGTGACCTGGGACAGGCTCGGTCCCGACCTCGCCCACTCCGTGACCGGGATCTCGGCCAACGACCTGCAATGGGACTCCGATCCCGGCACCGACGCCCCCAGCCACCAGCCCGGGGACTCCTTCACGCTCCAGTTCAACCAACCGGGCAACTACCTGTTCCAGTGCAAACTGCACTCGTTCGTCCGCGGCGAAGTGATCGTCTCCGACGTTCCCGGCGACCCGAACTCCGACCCTGGGCCGCAGCCGCCGTTGAACGTCGACGTGAAGCCGCCGACGCTCGGCAGCGTGGCGCTGCGCAAGCGCACCTTCAAGGGAACCAACGGGACTCAGCTCAGCGCCCAGATCAGCGACCGCGGCAGTCTCGATGCCGAGTACTACCGCTTCAACGCGAAGGGCAAGCGCGTCTACAACGGCTACAAGACCTGGTCCACCTTCATTGGCATCAACCACGTCGCGCTCGGCGCTCGCTGGAAGCACTTCCGGGCGAAGCCGGGCAGCTACGAAGCGGTGCTGCACGCCACCGACACCGCGGAGAACGTCTCCAAGCCGGTGAAAAAGCGGTTCACGATCGCCGGCTGACGGAACCTCCGTCAGCGACCGCTCTTGGGTCGGCGTTTCCGGGTCGACTTCGCCTTCGAGCGACCGCGCTTCGGCGGGCTGCCGGCGTTGCGCAGGGTGCGCTCCGCCGCCTTTTCGGTCTCGTCCGCCATCGTGATCTGGAACATCGCCAGCAGCGCCCCAGAGGCGAGCGGGCGCAGCCGTTCCAGGGCCTCGATCACCTTCGGCCAGTCTTCCTCGGGACGGCCGGCCTTGTCGAAGGGCTCCCAGATCGCCTTGGTGAAGATGTCGACGTAGGCGCGAGCGGCGCCCTCGGCGTGCTTGTGGAGCTGGTCGGCGAGCCCGAGGCCCGCTTCGGCACTGACTCCGAACCCGATCATCTCGGTCGCCGCCTGGTGCAGCCGCGGGCTGATCACCTCGATCTTGCCGTCCGGGAGTTCGCGCAAAACACCGAGCTTTTCGCTGTGGCGGACCATCTTCGGGTCGATCTTGGTCATACCCCAATCGGCGGCGATCTCCTCCGGCTCGAAGATTTCCGGCGTCTCGTCCTCGAACGGGGCGCGGATCGCGCGGGCAAAATCGACGATCTCCTGCGAGCCGTCGGTGCCCTCGAGGAAGCGGCGAATCGCCTCCAGGTTGAGACCCTCGGCCTGCATGTCGCGGGTCAGCTTGATCCGCGCCACGTGGGCCTCGCCGTAATAGCCGGTACGGCCGTGGACCTCGGGCGGCGGCAAGAGGCCGCGAGTCTGATGGGCGCGGATGTTGCGGACCGTCATCCCGGTCTGCCGCGCCAGCTCCCCGATCGTCATCTTGCCGTCGGGGGCCTTGACTTTCTTCTTGCCTTTCGCGGTGCTCATGCGCCCATCGTAAGTCGCAGTCGCTGGCCGTTCATCGTCGCCGCGGCGTCGGAACAGACGAAGGCGATCGTCTCCGCCAGCTGCTCGGCCGGAGTGAAGGTCGGGAACTCCTTGCCAGGGTTCTCCTCGCGCATCCTCGGCGTCAAGATCGCGTCGACGACGGCGATGTTGGCGGTGGCGCCACCGGGCTCGAAGCCATCGGCAAAGGAGAGCGTCCAAGCCTCGGCGGCCGCCTTCGCCGCCGCATAGGCCGCGTTCGAGTTCGAGGGAGTCTGCGCCTGCTTGGCGGAGACAAGGACGAAGCGGCCGTGAGCGCTGGCCGCCAGCTGGTCGTGGAAAGCGCGGGTCGTGTGCTGGACGGTGCGGATCAGCAGGTCGTGGAGCAGGTCCCAATCGGAAAGTGGCTCCTCGTGCAGGGGCTGCCCCCCGCGCCAGCCACCGACCAAGTGGACGAGGCCGTCGACGCGGCTGAAGCGGCCGACCAGGTCATCGCACCAGCCGCGGACGGCGCCCTCGTCGAGGAGGTCGACGACGCGGCCGTCCCAACGCTCGGCCGGCAGTTCAAGTTCGCCAGCGAGCGTGTGTAGCGCACCCTGATCGCGATCAGTACCGGCGACGGTCGCGCCAGCACCGGCCAGCTCCTTCGCCACCAGCGGCCCCAGGCCACCGCCGACTCCGGCAATTGCGATTACGCGGCCATCGAGGGGATCGGGGCTCACAACCACATCCTCTCGCAAACCCCACACGGACGAATCGCGGCGCATCTTTCTGTCTGCTCGCTGTGCGAACATATGTTCGTGAAATCAAGGACTGCAAGGGCGGGGGCTCAACGAAAGAGGGCGGTCAGCCGACGCGTTCAGGGAGACATCGGAGAGGCATCGGCCGTGGAGTGGCTGACCAACAAGGGAGCGACCGTCTGGGTACCGTTCAACCACAGTCCCCATATCGATCTGATGGCGGAATGGGACGCGAGACCGCTCGGCATCCAGGTAAAGACTTCGACCTTCCGCTCCCAGCCCAAGAAGGGTGGCCGGCGCTGGAAAGTCGCAATTGCGACCAGAGGCGGGAACCGCAGCTGGACCGGCCTGACGAAGAAGTTCGACCCGACGAGAATTGACTATCTGTTCGTGCTGGTCGGTGACGGTCGCCGCTGGTTTATCCCCGCGCCATTTGTGGAGGCGGCGGGCGAGGTATCTCTAGGAGGTGCGAAGTACTCCGAGTTCGAGATCGAGACTGGCACTCCCTTCGAAGCAGCTGTGTACTCGAATGGCGAGCCCAATACAATCGCCGCTCCCGACACTCTGGGGGAGTGCCAGAGCGGTCAAATGGATGTGACTGTAAATCACACGGCTATGCCTACGCAGGTTCGAATCCTGCCTCCCCCATCACCACCGGCCACCGCCCAAATCCTGTTTCGCCCGAAACGTCAGGCGACGATTCCGAGGCGTCCTTGCGACGAGGCCGGATTGCGTGCCGGCGACAGACTCCGAGTCCAAGCCGATGGTCCTGGTCGCGTCGTCCTCGAGCGGATCGGAACGACAGCGGACTAGGAGGCCGGCGGCGAGGCCGTCAGGCGCTCGCCCATCCGCTCGTTGAAGCTGGTTAGCGCCGAAAGCGGGCGCATGAAGACGGTCAGGTCCGCGACCCGGCCGTCCTCGTCGAGTTCGAGGACGTCGATGCCCTCCAGCTCACGGTCGCCGACCATCGCCTTGAAACGGAGGAAGACGGTGTCTCCCTCGCTCGCCTCGTCGACGTAGCGGAAGTCTTCCAGAACCTCGATCACGTGGCCGAGGACGACGAGAGCGACCTCGCGGCCCTCGAAACCGCGGAACAGGATCGGGCTGTGGAGGACGACGTCCTCCCGCAGCGTCTCCCGCATCAGATCGAGGTCCTTGGTTTCGGCGGCGCGACGGAAGGGGTGTGGCTCGGCCATATCCGATTACTCTAAGCGCTATGCCGAGTGATCACGCCGTCGCCCGTTTCAGCAACACGATCGGTGCCCGCGGCCTGCGCTGGATGGGGAAGCTCAACGTCCCCCTCTACCGGGCGACCGGTGGCCGGCTCGGGGGCAAGGTCAACAGGGCGCCCGTGCTCCTGCTGACCACGACCGGGCGCAAATCGGGGCAGCAGCGGACCGCGCCGGTCGTCTACCTCGCCGACGGCGAGCGGATGGTCGTGATCAACACCAATGCCGGCACCGGCAAGATCCCGGCCTGGTCGCTGAATCTGGCGGCCAATCCCGAGGCAGAGGTCGAGGTCGGCCGTCGGAAGATCCCGGTCACGGCAAGGGTCGCCGAGGGCGATGAGCGCGCCGACCTCTGGCGCCGGCACAACGAGCAGTACGCCGGCTTCGACGACTACGAGGCGAAGCTGGAGCGCAAGCCGAAAGTGATTGTCCTAGAACCGCGGTCCTGACGAGGCCGGGACGCCGTCAGGCAAGGAAGCAGGGAGCGAAGCGTGCTCCGCACGTGAGCGACCGATGACGCCGCCTGACGGCGTCCCGGACCGTCAGGAAGCTTCGCGCAGCATCTGCGCCTCGGGCAGGCGCTTCAGCTTCTTCAGCGTGTTGTTCTCGATCTGGCGGATCCGCTCGCGGGTGACGCCGAAGGTGCGACCGACTTCCTCGAGGGTGAGCGGCTCCGCGCCGGAGAGCCCGTAGCGAAGTTCGATCACCTGTCGCTCGCGCTCGGGCAGGGCATCCAACGCTTTGCGGACGCCCTCCTTCTGCAGGTGCTCGCTCGCTTCCTCGAACGGCTCCAGCACGGCGTCGTCGGCGACGAAATCCCCGAGCTCCGATTCGTCCTCGTCGCCAACCGGTTTCTCCAGCGAGACCGGCAATTGGGCGACGCGAAGGATGTCCCGCACGTCGGAGACCGGCCAACGCAGCTCTTCGGCGATCTCCGCCGGCTCCGGCTCGCGGCCGAGCTTCTGCACCAGCTGGCGTTCGACGTGGGCGACGCGGTTCAATTTCTCGACCATGTGGACCGGGATGCGGATCGTCCGCGCCTTATCGGCGATCGCCCGGGTGACGGCCTGCCGGATCCACCAGGTCGCGTAAGTGGAGAACTTGTAGCCGCGGCGGTAGTCGAACTTCTCGACCGCGCGGATCAGTCCGAGGCTGCCCTCCTGGATCAGGTCGAGGAAGCTGAGACCGCGGCCCAAATAGCCTTTCGCGATCGAAACGACGAGGCGCAGGTTGGCCTCAACCATCTGCCGCTTGGCAAGCATGTCGCCGCGCTCGATCCGTTTCGCCAGTTCGACCTCTTGGGTCGCCGTCAGCAGATCGACCTGGCCGATCGAGCGCAGGTAGAGGCGCAGCGAGTCGAGGCTGGGCTCGACAGTGAGGTCGAGCTCTTCTTTTTTCGCTGAGCCGCCGGAATCACCACCGCCACGCTGCTCCTTGTAAGCGCTGACGCCGTCCTCGGCGATCACGTCGACACCGTGCTCGACCAGGTGGGTGTGGAGCTGAGAGACCTGCTCCTTGGTGATCTCCACCTCCTCGAGGGTGGTCGAAATCTGCTCGAAAGTCAGGTAGCCACGCTCGCGGCCAAGGGCGACGAGGCCGCGCAACTCCTCGATCTCGAGGATGATCGCGCCATCGCTGGGCTCGCGCTCGATCACGTCAGTCACCGTCTCCAACGGTTCGATCGTTACTACCTCCGCTGCATCCCTCTCCCCGTTCCCCGGGATTTGGTCGGCCCTGGTGCTCCGAACCGCGACGAAGTATAGGCAAGTAAATCCGCAATGCCCGGCTTCGCGGCGGCCGGCGACGCCGGTCGCCTAGGCTTTGACAACCGATGGCGACCGAGCCGACCGCGACTGCAGCCGCTCCCGACGTGCAGGCCTCCCTGCCGGCAACGCAGGTGAGCCTCTCGCGGGTCGGCGTCACCGGAGTCGAGAAGGTGATCCGGGTCAAGGCCGACCACGGCGAAAACCTCTTCTACGCGGAGTTCGAGTGCTTCGTCGACCTCAACCCGCAGCAGGCCGGCGTCCACATGTCGCGCTTCGAGGAGATCGTCGGCGAGGCGATCGACGAGGTCGTGCTCGGCGAGGCCTTCAAGGCCGAGGTGCTGGCCGCCCACGTCGCCCAGAAGGTGCGCGAGCGCCAGGGCGGCCTGCGGGCCGAGGTCTCAGTCACCGCTCGCTATCCGGAGACGGTGCAGACGCCGGAGAGCGGCAAGAGCACCCAGGAGATCTACGTCCTCTACGGCACCGCGGTCGACTCCGAGCGCGACACCCGTACCCTGACCGGGGTCCAGGCGCAGGGGATGACCGCTTGCCCCTGCGCCCAGGAGATGGTCGCCGGGCTCGCTCGCGAACGACTGGCCGAGCAGGGCTTCGAGGCCGACGACGTCGAGCGCGTCATCGACGTGGTCCCGATCGCGACCCACAACCAGCGCGGGATCGGCACCCTCCACGTCGGCTGCCCCGAGGGCGGCCCGGCCTGGATCGATGCGCCGGAGCTGCTGCGGATCGTCGAGAGCTCGATGAGCTCAGAGATCTACGAGCTGATGAAGCGCCCGGACGAGATGGCCGTCGTCGTCAAAGCCCACGAACAGCCCCGTTTCGTCGAGGACTGCGTGCGCGAGATGGTGCGCCAGGTCGTCGAGGGCTACCCCGACCTCCCCGACGAGGCCTTCGTCATGGCCCGCCAGGAGAACCTGGAGACGATCCACCGCCACAACGTCGTGGCAGAGCGGTACGGGACGCTGGGGGAGCTGCGGGCGGAGCTCGCAAGCGGGCAGAGGGTGGCGCGGCACCTGTCGATGCGTGAGTGGCTCGAGGGGGCTTCGCGGGACTAGGTTTGGCGTGAGGGGTGTCGGTAGGGGCTCCCAAAACACAGCTCGCCTATGGCGAGGCTGTTGAGTGTTTTGGGAACCCCTACCGACACCCCTCCCACGAAGCGAAATAGGGAGCACCTTCGAGGTGCAGAAGCTTTGGCAGAGGAACGTCGCCGGGCCCTTCGGGTGGAGCTTCTGCGGGACCGGAGCTGCCCCACTCTCGATGAGGTTCCGGAGACGTACACCCTGGCTCTTGGAGCTTCCGAGGGACGGGAGTTGCCCGCTGATCTAGAAGCTTGCCTGGGACGTTGCGGGCCGGCTGCTCTGTGAGCTTGAAAGGGACGGAAGCTCAGCGGAGGTCCCGTTGGGAGGGCGGTCGGTACCCCTCTGAAAACACTCAAAAGCGAGCGCAGCGAGCGGGTTTTCAGAGGGGTACCGACCGCCCTCCTTTCGCCGCCCTCTCGCGCTGCTGCGCCTCAATCCTTTTCCGCAGCCCAAAGAAGTAATCCGCACCGCTCACGACGGTCACCACCAACGCCGCATAGACCAGCAGGTCAACTCCCAGCGGCGCCGGATCCGCCACGATCAGAGCGATCACGGCGGCGATTTGGAGGACCGTCTTCAGCTTGCCGAGCCATGACGCGGCGATCACGATGCCGCGCTCGGCGGCGATCGTGCGCAAGATCGTGACCGCGACCTCGCGGGCGATGATCACCATCGCCACCCAAGCTTCGAGCCGGTTGAGCGAGACCAGCGAGACGAGGGCGCCGATGATTAGGAGCTTGTCGGCGAGCGGGTCCATCAGCTTGCCGAAGGTCGTGATCGAGCCGCGGGAGCGGGCGAAGTAGCCGTCGAGGCCGTCGGTCAGCGCCGCCAGGGCGAAGACCGCGGCGGCGATCACGTCGCCGTTGGGCGTCTCGCCGAGCAAGGCGACGACCACCACGGGCACCGCCAGGATGCGCAGCATCGTCAGCGCATTCGGCAGGTTGAGCGGGAACATGGCCCGTCAGTCTGACGCAGCCGGGACCGCGGACGCCTTTTCGGCGTCGAGGCGGGCGAAGTACTCCTCGCCCTCGATGCTGACGTGGGGCACGATCTTGTCGAGCCAGCGCGGCAGCCACCAGGCTTTCTCGCCCAGCAGCACCATCACCGCCGGCACCAAGAGGCAGCGGACCAAGGTCGAGTCGATCGCGATCGCCACCGCCAGGCCGATCCCGAACTCCTTGACGACCGGGTCTTCGACGAGAACGAAGCTGGTGAAGACGCAGACCATGATCGCCGCCGCCGAGGTGATCACGCGACCGGTGTTGGCGAGGCCCTGGACGACAGCGGCGCGGGCGTCACCTGACTCCTTGAAGTGTTCCTTCATCTGCGTCAGGAGGAAGACCTCGTAGTCCATCGAGAGCCCGAAAAGGATCGCGAACATCAGCAGCGGCACGAAGCTGACGATCGGGATTGCGTGGTCGAGCCCGATCAGCGAAGAGCCCCAGCCGAGCTGGAAGACGGCGGTGACGACCCCGTAGGCGGCGGCGACCGAGATCAGGTTCATCGCCGCCGCCTTGATCGGAACCAGCAGCGAACGGAAGGCGATCAGGAGGACGATAAAGCTGAGGCCGACGACGATCGCGATCATCAACGGCAACTTTTCGGCGATCTTGGTCGCGAGGTCGATGTAGCCGGCGGTCTGGCCACCGACGTAGGAGCTCGCCTTCGTTCCTTCAAGCGTCGCGGGAATGACTTCGTCGCGGAGGTTTTCGACCAGGTCCACGGTCTCGTCCTTCCACGGCTCCGATTTCGAGATCACGGTGAAAACGGCGACGGTGCCGGCTTGATCGAGGCTAGGTTCGGAGACGGCGGCGACGTCCGCGGTGGCACCGATCGCCTTGTTCAGCTCCGGCAGCACCTGTTTGGCTTCTTCCGGGGAAGCGAATTCGGAGGCGACCAGGAGCGGCCCGTAGGCACCGGGACCGAAGCCCTCCTTCATCCCTTCGAACGCTTCGCGTGAGGTCGAGTCCTTGGGCAGGGCGCTGATGTCGTTCTGCCCGAGCTCGAGCTGGAAGATCGGCAGGGCGAGGACGACCAGGATCAGCATCGAGGCGACCGCGGCGGTCCAGGGCCGATCGGCGACCCCGTCGGCCCAGCGCAGCCATCCGTGCGGCTTCTTGTCGTCGGGATGGGTCTTGCCGATGTGGACGCGGAGGCTGTTGATGTGCGGCCCGAGCGCTCCCAGCATCGCCGGCAGCAGCGTCGCCGCGGCGCAGACGGCGACGACGACGGCGATCGCGGCGGTGAAGCCGAGCGTCGAGACCAACGGGATGCCGGCGAAGGCGAGCGAGCAGAGGGCGATGATCACGGTGAAGCCGGCGAAGACGACGGCGCCGCCCGCAGTGGCGACGGCGCGGGCGATCGACTCCTGCACCTCCATGCCTTCGCCCAGCTGCAGTTTGTGCCTGGTGACGATGAACAGCGCGTAGTCGATGCCGACCCCGAGGCCAATCATCGTCGCCAGGGTCGCGGCCACCCCCGGGACCTGGAGCACGTGCTCGAGCAGCTTGATGATCGAGAGCGCGCAGGCGAGGCCGATCAGGGCCGAGACGATCGGCAGCATCATCGCCGTCGCCGTGCCGAAGGCGAAGAGGAGGATGACCACCGCCGCCACCAGCCCCACCACCTCGGCGAACTCGGTCGCCGGTTTCGAGAGCTGCTGCCCGACGTAAGCGCCAATCGAGGTGTTGATGCCGGCCGCGCTCGCCGGGTTGGCGGCGTCGAGGATCTCCTGCGATTCCTCTTCGTTGATTTCGCCCGGGCCGACCGCGAGGACCACCGGGATGTAGGCGATCCGCTGGTCTTTGCTGATCGTTTTCGAGCCTTCGACCAGCGGGCTTTTCGCCGAGTTGACGTCCGGCAGCGCTTCCAGCTTCTGCGCCGATTCTTCGATCGCCGCGGCGTACTTCGGTTCGGTCAGCTTCTTGCCGGCGGGCGCTTCGAAGACCAGCGGGTTGGAGCCATAGGCCTGTTCGGGCAGGTTTTCTTCGAGCAGTTCGGTCGCGGTCGTCGACCCCGTACCGGGCAGCGTCAGGTTTTCGCTGGTCTTGCTGCCAGCAGCCGAGGAGATCGCAACCAGTGCGATCGCCAGCGCCACCCAGACCGCGATGACGGGGTAGTGGTGGCGAGAGCAGAAGCGGCCGATCGCGTAGAGGGGGGCCGTCATCAGCCGGAAAAGTATCCCTTACGGGGCGGCGACCGTGCCGTTTTCAAACGCCGACGGGATCGCCTGCAGCGGGCCGGCCCCGAGCGCGCCGCGCAAGTAGGCCAGGTGCTGGGCCTGGTTGGCGACGGTCGCCGCCAGCATCGTCCGCGCCGCCGCCGCGCTCAGCTTCCCGATCGCGGCGACCTCCGCCTCCATCGTCGCGCTTTCGAGTTCGTAGAGGAATTCGAGGAACTCGGTTTCGGTGTCGAGGCCGTCTGCAGGAATCGATTCCGCTTCCGGCTCCATTTCGGCGCCGAGCCCGCGCAGGGCCTTCAGCGTCGCGTCGACGTGTTCTTGTTCCTGGGCCCGAAAGAGGCGGGCTGCAGCCAGGTTCCCCTGCTGGTGCAGGGCCGGGAAGCTGACCTCGTGGGCGCGGATCGCGGCTTCCTGGCGAGTCAGGATTTCGTTCAGGACCTCGGCATCGGCTTCCTGTTCGGTAGCGGCGGTCGAGGTGCCGCCGCCATCCTCGCCGCAGGCGCTGAGCGCGGCAGCCAGGAGCAGGGTGACGGCGAGCAGAGCAAGGCCACGACGCACGGCGACGCCGGGCGTGATTCGGTTCGCTGCGATGAAGCGCGTGATTCGCCTCCCTGCCATCAAGTGGTGGCGAAGCCTATGAGCTCGACCCGCGCCGAGGAGCTGGCGGCGCTGGCGGGCGAGATCCACGCCTGCCGTCGATGCCCGCGACTGGTCGAGTGGCGCCAAGCGTCCGCCGCCGATCCGCCCCGCCGCTACCGCGGCCAGGACTACTGGGCGAAGCCACTGGACGGCTTCGGCGACCCGGCAGCGCGGGTCGCGATCGTCGGTCTCGCGCCTGCCGCCCACGGCGCCAACCGGACCGGCCGCATATTCACCGGCGACCGCTCCGGCGAGTGGCTCTATGCGGCGTTGCACCGGGCCGGCTACGCCAACCAGGCCGAGTCCGAGCGCCGCGATGACGGCCTCCGGCTCGACGATGCTTACGTCACCGCGGTCGTCCGCTGCGCGCCGCCTGCCAACAAGCCGACGCCACCGGAGCGCGACAACTGCCTCCCATACCTCGAGCGCGAGCTGGAGCTGCTCGAACGCTGCCGGGTGATCGTCGCCCTCGGCGCCTTCGCTTGGGACGGTGTCCTCCGCGCCGCACGCGGCCTCGAGGCCGACGTCCCCCGACCGCGGCCTCGGTTCGGCCACGGCGCCGAGACCGACCTCGGACGCTGGCGCCTGCTCGGCTGCTTTCACCCGAGCCAGCAGAACACCTTCACCGGCAAGTTAACCGTGCCGATGCTCGATTCTGTCTTCAGCCGATCACGCAAATTGGCGGGTTAGGGGGATCCCCGCCGCGTGAACTTGCTAAAGGGAAACCTCTGCACCGGTTTGCTGGTCTCAACCAATAGCCAGGGGCGGGTTGCCCAACGGGTCCGCTGCCCATAATGAGACCACCAGGGGGATGAGAAGAAATGATGAGGCGACCGAGAATCAAACGGACGACGGAGCCGATCGATGCGCCCGACGGCGACGTTTACCTGCTGCGCCCGAGCGCTGAGGGGGACATCCGGATCGAGCACCCGGACGAGCAGGATCTGAAGCTGCTGCGGGCGCTCGATGGCGAGCACACGCTGGAGCAGCTTCAGGCCGAGTTCGGCGAGGAGGCGGTCAAGGACCTGATCTCCCAGCTGCAGGAGTTGGAGGTGGTGGAGGACGCCGCCGACGACGATTTGCTGGCCGCTGGGGAGCTGGCCCGCTTCGACCGCCAACTGCGTTACTTCAGCGACGTCGGCAAGCCGGGGCTGACGCCCTCGGAGTGCCAGCGACGCCTGCGGGAGGCGAAAGTCGCCGTCCTCGGCGTCGGTGGCCTCGGCGGCTGGGCTGCGTGGGCGCTGTCGTGCTGTGGTGTCGGCGAGATGTGGCTGATCGACGGCGACCGGATCGAAGTCAGCAACCTGAACCGCCAGATCCTCTATACCGAGGCCGAGCTCGGCCTGCTCAAGGTCGAGGTCGCGGCGGCCCGGCTGCGGGCCTTCAACTCGTCGATGCGAGTGACCGCAACCGCTCGTCGGCTCGAAAGCCAGGCCGAGATCGCCGACTTCATCGACGGGTCCGATGTTGTCATCGACGCCGCCGACTGGCCCGCGCACGACATCGAGCGCTGGTGCAACTCGGCCTGTTTCGAGGCCGAAATCCCGTACATCACGATGAGCCACTTCCCGCCGATCGCCAGGGTCGGGCCGCTCTACGTTCCGGGCCTGACCGGCTGCTTCGCCTGCCAGGAGACCTCCTACCGACGCCAGTACCCGCTCTTCGACGTCGCCGTCGAGCAGCGGCGGGCGCTGCCAACCCCGGCGGCGACGCTGGGGCCCGCCTGCGGCCTGATTGGCGGCCAGGTGGGAATGGAGGTGATGCACCACCTGACCGGGCTGAGCAAGCCCTCGACGCTCGGGATGGCCCACATCTACGACCTGAGGACGATGGAGGTCGAGCGCGAAGCGGTCGTACCCGAGCCCGACTGCCCGGTCTGCGGTGACATGCAGCCGGCGGAGCGCCCGAGTTCGAAGGAGGCCAGCGGCGGGTAGGTTTTGCGCGACCGATGAGGCTCGCCGTCCCGATAGCGATCATGGCCCTCGGCGCCGCCCTGCTCGGTGGCTGCGGTGGGTCCTCGCAGAGTGACTCGACCGCGGCGCCGCAGGGGGGCGCCACCACCGCTCCAGCCGGAGCCTCGGCCCAAAGCTGCAAGGTGCGTGTCGCGGGGGTCGAAGCGCTGCGCGCGACCGGCGTCTCCTGCGGCGACGCCAAGGGGGTAATACTCGCCTGGCAGCGTTCCGACGGCTGCGTCGGCTCGCAGGGCATCTCCCACGTTGCCTGCAGCATCCGCTCCTACCGTTGCATCGCCACCCGCACCGACCGCGGCCTGTCGGTGAGCTGTGCCCGTCCCGGGCGCTCGCTCGCGTTCATTTCAAAACGTTAGTGCGAAGCAGGCGCTCGGTCGGGTCCAGGAAGAGCGCCAGCCACAGCAGCGGCGCGTAGTTCGGCGCGACTACGGCAACCGGGATCGAGAGCAGGAAAACGGTGGCGATGAAGCCAGCGCGGAGCTTCGCCTCGCGGTCGTCTTCGATGTCGCCTGAAGTCAACCCCGCCCGGCGGGCGCGGCTAGACATCAACAGCCCGAGCAGGACGACCACCGCGAGGTTGGTGGCGTAGACGATCACCGACGGGGTCTGACCTCCGTAGTCACCCAGCAACTGGCTCGAGAACGGGATCAGGACGATCCAACCGAGATAGAGCATGTTGAGCCCGATCAAGCGGTTGTCGAAGGCGGTGACTTCGCCGAAGAAGCGATGGTGGACAAGCCAGAAGCGGCCGATCACGGCGAAGCTGATCGCGTAGGCGAGCAGATTTTCGCGCTGGTCCCAGAGTGCCTGCCAGAGGCCGCCGTCGGCGACGTCCCGGGTCTCGACGCTGACGTTGAGGATCAGCAGCGTGATCGCGATCGAGAAGACGCCGTCGCTGAAGGCGACGATCCGCGCGAACTCGACCTCGTTCTCCTCGCGCTTCTTCGGCGTCCGCTCTCTGGCCACGGCGAGATCATCGAGATCGGACGCGACGGAACCGCGCGGCGCATTCTTCCTAGAATGCTCGGGCGCGCCGGCGTAGCTCAGTTGGTAGAGCACTTCATTCGTAATGGGCGATGGTCACCCCGATACGCCGCGACTGGGCACGGATGGTCCCGTCCTTTGCCGACCCTTACAGTCGCATTCTGAGAATTTTGAGGACCAATTGAGGACCAGTCTCTTCAGGGTTCCATCCGGCGCTGAGGCCCCTCCACCGGGACCATCAGAACTCCACGATCACCTCTTTGGCTTTTCGGTCCTGCCAGGTGTCGAGCAGGAAGACGACGAGCGTCGCGGCGGCGCCGACGGCCAACTCAGCGTGTCGATTTCGAGCCGTACTGGCCTCCGCCCTGCCGTGGCCGCGACCGACTCGGGTGCGGAGTTCTCCCAGCCCTTCCGCCACCCTCACCAGGCCGGTCAGCACGTTCTGCGAAGCGGCCGTTGCCGGATCCCCGTCCGGCATATCCTTCGCGTCGAGGCCAAGCGGCTTGGCAGCGAGCTTGTAGAGCGCGCTCGCGTTCGGATTCTTCGGCACCGCTACCCCGTAGGCCTGGCAGATCTGCTTGCAGACGGACTCCAGCAGCTCACGTGCGGACAGGATGGCATCGGGAGCATCGGCGTTCACGGAAGCGCGCTGCATCCGGACCGCGTGCTCGCGCAGCACGTCGACATCGGTTATCGCCGAGAAGTCGGGCAGCACCGTCACGAGGCGACCTTCTGCGACGTCCGGCAACTTCAACTGGTCGCTCGCTATCTCGCCGTCGTCAAACCTGACGCCGTCTCGCTTAAGCAGGCGGCGGATCTCCTCTAGCTCTTTCGCCTGCCACTCGCCGTCCGGCTCCCGGCTCAACAGGTCATCGAAGACGAGCAGTAAGCGCGTACGCTGGACCTCGTCAGCCATGTCGAGCGCCGAGAGGTATTCGGCCGCCCGCTCACGGCGAACGCCGCCGGTCTGTGCCCACGCGTTCGGCTCGAAGTGCTCGTTGAGCGAGGTCAGATCGTTGCTCGCGAAGAGAGTGTCGATCTCGCCGAACGTCAGGCCGTAGGCGCAGTAGTTGATGAACGCCAGGAGCGGCTTCTTTGAGAGTTTCGGCGCGGACAAGCTCCCGTAATCGAAGCACGAAGCACCAGCCGTCGCCATGAGCCAGAGCTGTCGATCTCGCCGAACGTCATGCCGTAGAGAATGGTCGGAGCGAAGCGCCCCGCCCTCCCACACGGGGCCTAGAAGGAATGACAGCGCTTAGTGACCACCCCGACACTCACGTAGTAGCTGTTCGGTTCCGATCCCCCGACCCAACCCATTCGGACGGCGCGAAAAGTTGCTCGGCACTGGGTGGTCGTGTCGTTGTAGACGGTCTTGCAGTTGAAGCCCTTGCCCGCACGCTCGCAGACCAGATGTGAAACGAACATCGGGTAGAGCCGGTTCACGACGGCCTGACGCGCTTCATCGCGGGAGGTGTTGAAGCTCTCAAGATGGGGCAGGACGAAGTCACACCCGGCGGTTGGACCAGCTTCGACTTTGAAGCTCCCTCGTTCGCTTTTCTCCCAACTCGGTTCCACGACCGACGAGAGTTCGACCGTCCAGGTGAACGTCTTACCGTCCAGCCAGCAGGGGTCCCCGTAGTCGCCAGGTTTGTACCAGGACATAACGGCTTCACCGAATTGGCCATGCCCTTCCTTGCTGAAGACAGTGCCGAGCTTCCTGTTCTTGACTTCGAGGTTGTATCGGCAAGGGACGTCTTCGACCGCGCCCGGGAGTTCGGCATGTTCCATTGGGTGATAGACCGGGCAGGCTTCCGACGCTTCTTCGCCGCAAAGTTCGCCGCAGACATTGACTGGGATTTCAAAGGTCGTCTGGTCGAGGCCGGGTTCGACCTTCACCGTGGTTCCTTCGGCTTGTGCATACGACGCAAAAGCCCCGACCCCCACGATCGTTGCCATGGCCACAGCCACCGCTCGCCTCAACATCGCCCGCCTCCCCGTCGCCCGCTGGTCGCGTTGAAATTGCCGTTGGCAGGCTAATTGGTGCAGCGTATTACGGCAATTTGGCCTCGTCCGTTGCCGACCTTTACGGTCGCTTTCCGAGGATTTTGAGGACCAATTGAGGACCACCCGGCGGAAGCGGAGGTAGGTCTCCCGGACGGTACGGCGGCCCCCAGTCCGCTACGAAGTCACCACCGGGTTGCCGACCGCGGCCTCGCAGCGACTCGCCTCAGATGGTGCGTCGTCGCTCACCCCCCGGCGCGCGCCCCTCAGCCCTCGGGCCTCGCCTCGCTTCCCGCCAGCTCATCGGGGGCGAGCGGCGGTAGTTCAATCCTCGCCGCCGCGGCGGGAGCGAAGCGGGCTCCCTCGGCGGCGAGGATGCTGGCGGCAATGCGGGCGCGCTGTTCGCCGAGCCAGCGGAAGTCCTCGTGCTCGTCGATCAGGCCGTCGTACCCCGAGAGAGCCTCGCGGCCGCCGATCCGGGCGATCGCCTCGATCGTCGGGCTGGTCAGGTCGATCAGGTCGTGATTGCCGGCGGCCCGGGGGAGCGGGCCGTCGGAGGTCTTGAAGGTCAGGCGAAGGATGTCGAAGAGGCGGGGAAGGAGATGGGCCTCGCCGACGGCGGAGATCCAACCGAAGGTCCGCGCCGAGGGCAGCCCGCCGGCCTCGAGGCCTGAGATCACCTCGGTGAAGAGGCGGCCCTGGGCCTCGCCGTCGCCGTGTGAGGCGAGGACCGGGTCCAGGACCGTGGCGAAGAGCGGGTCGCGGGCGCCGAGGCGGCGCGCAAGGTCACGGCGGCCCGAGCCGACCATGCGCTCGGCGACCTGCCGCAGCCGGGACTCCACGGTCGCCGTGCTGGCGGCGGCGCTCGAGTCGATGTGGCGAGCGCAGGCGTCGAGGAGGGCGCCAGGGAGCGGATCGCCGGCGCATTCGAAAAGCTGGCACCAGCGATCTGGGTCGCCGTCGTCGCCGATCGATGCGATCGCCTCATAGAGGCCCTGATGCACCGAGACCTCGCGCAGCCACTCCGCCTGGGTCGAGTAGAGGACCCCACTCGTGGCCAACTGGCCCCATTGCGCCGGACTCAGGTCCGGCCGCGCCGCCGGGCCGAACCAGACCCACGCCGCGGCGCCCGCCTCCTGACTCCATCTGTTCGGTCCTTCGCGGGTGATCGTCTCGCGGAAGGGCTTCCCGGGCCACCAGTCCTGAAGGCGCCGGCGCAGCTCGCGCAGTTGCGCCGGACCCAGGTCATCGATCTGGGCGGCCAGGTGCTGCTGCGCGTTCAGGATCGTGACATCGGTGTCATCGTCTTCGAGCAGGGAACCGAGCATCAGCGGCTCCCCCGGGCCCGGTCCTTCGTCCTCTGGCGGTGGAGGCGGCTGCGGCGCCTGGCCGCTCGCGAGGAGCTCGTCGCGTTCGGCCACCAGGCGCCGGCCCTGGGCGACCCGCTCGACGAGTTGCGACGGGATTCCCGCCGCCGCCAGCTCGCCCGGTTCGAGTTGGATCGCCAGCCCGTGCACATGCCACCAGCCGAGCCCGTGGGTCTCGATCAGCTCCGCGAGTCGACGCGCCACGGCGGGGGGATCGGCGGCGGCGAGGCCGGCGAGGACGTCTCCTTCGAGGCCGAAGCGGACGGCGACGTCGACCGCGTCCTCCAGCAGCTCTCCTTCCAGCTCCTCGGGTCGGAGGGCGGCGAGGGTCGCGGCGATCTTCTCCTTGGCCCAGAAGCGTTCGAATTCGTTGTCGGCGGCCAGATAGGCGGCCATCAGGCGGACGGCGGCGGGCGGGGAGAGCTCGCCGAGGAAGACGATCATCGCGTAGTCGGCCTCCGGTCCGCTCACCAGCCGTTCGAGGGCCGCCCCGTCGGGCTCTGCTCCCATCAACCGCCGCAGGGCGATGATCCCGTCCTGGTGGATGACCTTGTCGCTCTGGCCGAGGAGCATGTCGACGATGTCGTCGATCAGGTCGGTGAAGCCGGCCTCGGCGGCGCCGATCGCGGCCTGGCGCAGGACGACGCCGTCGCGGCCCGGGTCACCCAACACCGCGCGGAGCCGCTCGCGCAGGTCCTCGCCGCCGAGCCGCGACCAGATCCGGATCGCGTTGCCCTGGTCCTGGCGGGTCCCGGCGTCGACGGCGGCCTTGATCAGCGCGGCGGTCTCCCCGTCCGGCAGGCCGCGCATCAGCCGGCTCATCGCCACGGCGTCGTCGGTCAGGCCGCTGCCGCGTTCCCAGATCCAGACCTGCTTGTCGGTCGCGCGTCGCCAGAGCGAGGCTAGCGCCGCCTCGCGCTCGCCCGGCGGGGCGTCGCGCGAGGTCGCTCGTGCCGCGGCGGCGGGGTCGCGCCGCGCCAGCGCGGCGCGCCAATCGGGCGAGCGCAGGCATGCGAGGCCGACCGGCATCACCGCGTCGGGGCGGACCCCCGAGAGGCCCTTGTCGAAAAGGGGGGCGAGGCAATCGAGCAGCTCCACCCGTGGCCCGGCGGCGACGAGAGCCTCGGCCGCCAACTGCTCGCCGAGGAGGCGATGGTGGAAGCGATATCCGCCGCCCGTCGCAGAGAGGAGGAGGCGGTCCTCGAGCGCCCGGGCGAGGCCCGGGCCGCCGCCCCCCGAACTCGCGGGCGGCGGGAAGAGCGCGAGCTCTCGGCCCGAGAGGGTGCGGCGACCGGCGAGGACGCCGGCCAGGGCGACGCCGGCCAGCCACCGGCGGACGTCGTCCGGCTCGGCACCGAGCTCGCCCTGCTCGCGGGTGATCGCGCGGTCGATCAGGGTCGCGAGCAGGTCTCCGGCGTCGCGTTGGTCGCCCAGTTCGCCGTCCTCGTGGAGGTCGACGATGTGGCGCAGGTAGAAGGGGGTGACGAGGACCTCGTCCATGTCCTCGAGCGCCGGCATCTCGCTCTGTAGGCGATCCAGCGCCACACCGCGGGCGGCCAGATAGCGGTCGCGCCAGCCCCCGTCGGGGGCGAGCAGGACCTGGCTCCAGTCGCGGGCCACCGGCGAGTCGATCCGCAGCAGCTCGAGCGAGGGCAGCTCGCGGGTTGAGACGGTGAAGGAGTGCTGGGGCAGCTCCCTGGCGACCAGGTTGATCAGGTCCGCCAGCTCGGCCTGGCGGGCGCTCGGGACTTCGTCCAGGCCGTCGAGGAAGAAGTGCAGGCGACCCTCTTCGAGTGCAGCGGGGCCGACGTCGATTCCCGCACGGGTGGTCTGACCCTGCGAGGCCCAGGCGGCGAGCGCCGCCCGTGGCTCGGGGGGTTGATCGCCGGTGAGGTCACCGAGGCGGACGAAGACACCGGGGCGGGAGCCCGGGCTGCGGGCGGCGAGGGAGCGCAGCAGCTCGCTCTTCCCCGAGCCGGGGTCGCCGAGGACGACAGTCCGCTGGGCGTCTAGTACGTCGTCCTCGCTCGGCCCGACGTCGGGCCCCTCGCCGGAGCGTAGGCGGGCGAGGAGGGCGGGCTCCTGCGGCTCGGGTCGGCGGTGGCGATCGAGCAGACGGTTGGTGACGTAGGGGGAGCCCGGGGGCTCCACGGCGGGGACCATCAGCGGTGGGCTCTCGGGTCGCTCGACGCCGGAGAGGAGCGCCACCGTGGCGGGCAGGTCCTCGTGGTAGGCGACCGTGCCGATGTAGACGTCGGTGCGGCTCGGCAGGATCGCCCCGCGGCCCGAGACGAGCCCGGCGCGGTCCTCCTCGCGGCACCAGAGGACGTGAGAGCCGCGGTTCGGGGTCCGTTCGATCGCCGCGAGGAGGTAGTTCTCATCCAGCGTGGTGCCGTAGAAGACGAGCGTCTGTCTCACCACGAGCTCATAGAGGATGTTTCGCACCAGATCGGAGTCGATCCGCCGGTAGCCGCGCTCACCGAGGACCAGGGAGGCGGGGTCGTCGACGTGGCCGTGGAGATGGAGGACGGTGAGCTCCGTCGGCGCCTCGTCGCGGACGAGGATCGCGTGGGCCCGTTCGAGGTCATCGGGGCCGTTGCCGAGCCTCGTGACCGGCCGACCCGCAGACCGCGCCGCCGCCTCGGCGGCGAGGTCGAAGTCGAGGGTGAGGAGGAACCGGGACGGCACCCGGACGAGCGCGTCAAGGAGCGGGGAGCCACGGGACACCTGGGCGCCGACGTGCCCGGCCACCCTGGCCAGGAGATCCTCCTCCTCGGCGCCTCCCTCAAGGAGCGCGTCGACGACGCCGCGGAGCGTCCTCGTCTGCGTCCCGTAGGCCTCCGTGGCCCCGAAGCTCTCGAGCAGGAAGTCGGCCAGCGCCGCGCTCCCGGGCAGGCCGGCGCTCACCGAGACGCCCGCGCCGAGGACGGGCACGGCGAACCCGGCCGCCCGCATCAGCTGCTCGGCCTTGGCGTTTCGCTCCGTACCTTTCACATCGGCGCCCACCCCGCTCGGGACCCTAGCCGGGAGGACGGTGGGCGCTCGGGGCGGCGCGATCCGCGAGCCCGGTGGCTTGAGCGTTCGGGTCACCGGCCCGATCGGCCCCGGTCAGACCTGCTGGCCTTCGCCCCCGAGCAGGTTCCCCTCTACCACCTCTCGCTCATCCTCGGTGAGCGCCAGGAGCTGGTCGAGCTTCCCCGATTCCAGCTCCACGGCGAGATTCCTGGCGATCTCGATCAGGCGCCCGCGATCGTCCTCCAGGTCACCGGTCAGCCTGACCATGAGTCCGGCTCCCGAACCGAGGTGGGGGCCCGAGACGCTCTCGCGACGCAGCCCGATTCCGGCGGACGGGACCGGCCGGGCGGCGATCCGCTCTGCGACGAGGCGGCGGAGCTCAGGGTCCTTCCATGCATCGCCGGTGGCCCCTGCCTTCCCGGCCTCCTCGAGAATCTGCTGGATCCGCCCTCTCGTCATACCGGTCAGCTTCGCTACCGCAGATCGTGGGACGCCCAGCCCGGAGATCGCGACGATAGCCTCGGCGCGATCGATCTGCCGGGCTTCCGTCTCGGTCCTCGTCGCGGCGTGCCCGCGGCTCGACTGGTCGAGGTTCTCGAGAATCTGCGCGTAATCGATATCGGCGGAGATAGGCACGTATAGGAGGCTAAACGATCTACGGTGAGACGTCAAGTACGCTAAACGCAGCGGACACAGGCGCCCGCGTAGTCCACGTGGGTCTCGCCCGGCTCCTGCCGTTCCGCGGCTCCATCTCCTGCTACTCAGCCGGCGCGCGAATCTTCGGCAGCCCGCCCCCACACACCACATGGCCCAAGCTCGGTAAATTGAGGACCAATTGAGGACCACCCTCGGGCGAAGTGCTCGAATTTGGCTTCAGTAGTCGCGCCGGCGTAGCTCAGTTGGTAGAGCACTTCATTCGTAATGAAGGGGTCCCCGGTTCAAGTCCGGGCGTCGGCTCTGTGGTTATGGCCTGCGTCGCCAGCGCTCGCTCGATCGCCTCGGCGTAGATGCCGTGACGGGTATGGGGCGGGCGCACGTCGGTGACGCCGTAGGCCTCCGCCATCGCCCGGGCGAGCGACGACTTGAAGGTCGGGCCGTGCCAGCCGTGGGCTTCGGGTGCGCGGCCGACGTGGAGGTGAGTGAGCTCATGAAGCAGGGTCTCGAGGACGTCGCCGGGGCGGATGCCGGGGTAGGCGGTGACCGAGAGTCGGTACTGGGTCGGGACGGCGAAGCCGAGGCGGTTAGGCCGGACGCGGGCGCGGCGTACCTTCAGCTCTGGCGCGCGCGCCGCGAGCGGGCCGCCGGCAAAGACTGGGAGCGCGCGGAGCCGCCCCATCTCGTCATCGAGGGCGACGCCGGCGACGGCGTAGTAGGACGGTCGGCGGAGGATTCGCGGGGTCATGGGCCGGTGAAGTCTCCAGCGAGGACCGGCGGCTAGGACTGGCAGGCCGGGCACCAGTAGGTGGTGCGGTTGGCGTCCCCCTGTCCGCGAGCCGAGATCGGCCCGCCGCAGGCGGGGCAGCGGCCGCGTTGGCGGTAGACGGCGAAGCGCTTGCGGCCGCCTGCGGCAACCGCGTCGAGCATCTGCTCCCGCGCCGCCAGGAGAACCGCGCGAAGCTCGTCGTCGGTGAGGTTGCCCACTGACTGCCAGGGATCGATGCGGGCGGCAAAGCAGGCCTCACTCTTGAAGATGTTGCCGATCCCGGCGACCAGGCTCTGGTCGAGGAGGGCGTCGCCGACACTGCGGCCGGGGTCGGCCCCCATCGCCGCCAGCACCGGGTCGGGATCGAAATCGAGATCGAGGACGTCGGGGCCGAGACGGGCCAACTGTGGGTCGCGGTACGCCTTCGCCGCCGGCAGCACCCGCACGGTCGGGCCGCCGAACTGGACCGCATCCGTCCTCCCTGCGCCGAGCACCACCCAGGCCGAGGAGCGCGGCCGGCGCCAGCGCGCGCCGCGGGGGTACACGTGCCAGCCGCCGCTCATCCCCAGGTGGCTGTGGAGGACGAGGTCGCCAAACCGCAGCAGCAGATGCTTGCCGTGGGCCTCGGCGCCTTCGAAGCGGCGCCCGTCGAGGCGCTCGACGCCGGTGGCACGACCGCGCGGGTTGGGAGCGCTGACCGCGACTGTCTGATCCGCCAGCGCCGCGTCGAGCCGCCGCGCGGCGCGCAGAATCGTGTCGCCCTCTGCCACCTCCCCATCATGCCGGGTGGCGAGCAGCGGCTAGATTGGGGAGGTGGCTCGCCACCTCCCCATCGACCCTCTCGCCCGCCAGGCGGTAGTCGCGATCGGTGCCGGGCGGGTCGCGATCGGCATCGGTGCCCTGTTTGCAACCAGGCCGGCGCTGCGGGCGCTCGGCTTCGGCGAGACCGACGCCACCGGGACGGCGCTGGCCAAGGTCCTCGGCGCCCGTGACCTAACGCTCGGCTTGGTGACGCTGGCCGCCCGCGAGGACCGCGGCGCTCTGCGCGCTGCCGCCCTTGCCGCCGCCGCCCTCGACGCCGCTGACGCAGTCGCCTTCAGCTACGCCCTCGCCGACCCCGAGACCCGCCAGGCGGGCCTCGCCGGCGTCGCCACGGCTAGCGCCGCCGCACTGGCCGGCGCCTGGGCCTGGCGCCGCCTCTCCTGACGCGAGTTCGCCGTTGACCGCGATATACGCGGTCAAACGCGAACTCGCGGATCTGGTCTAGCCGTCGCCGTTCTCGCTGTCGCGGAAGCCGACGGGGCTGGGTTGGAAGTCGTGCGAGTCGATCACGCGGTCGATCAGGCCGTACTCGACCGCCGCATCGGGCTGGAAGAATTTGTCGCGTTCCATGTCGTCCTTGATCCGCTCCTTCGGCTGCCCGGTGTGGTGGACGTAGATGCCGTCAAGGCGGTCGCGCAACTCGAGGATCTCTTTGGCGTGGATCTCGATGTCCGAGGACTGGCCTTCGAAGCCGCCGCTCGGCTGGTGGATCAGGATCCGGCTGTTGGGCAGCGCCATCCGTTTGCCCTTGGCGCCACCGGTGAGGATCAGCGAGCCGGCCGACATCGCGATCCCGTAACAGATCGTCTGCACGTCGGGCTTGATGAACTGCATCGTGTCGTAGATCGCGAGGCCGGCGTAGGCGGAGCCACCGGGAGAGTTGATGTAGAGGCTGACGTCCTTGTCGGGATCGTCGGCCTCGAGGTGCAGGAGCTGGGCAATGATCAGGTTGGCGAGGTCCTCCGTCACCGGTTCCCCGAGGAAGATGATCCGCTGCGCCAGCAGGCGGCTATAGATGTCGAAGGAGCGCTCACCGCGAGCGGTTTGCTCGACGACCATCGGTACCAGTGGCAATTGGGCCTCCCATTCCGTTTCTCGATGTGCAACTATATGGTTGCGTGTCCAAGCTAACACACACCGTAACGAGGTCCGTCGTTCTCGACGCCGCGCCTGCCGAGGTCTGGGAGGCAATCACCGACGAGGATCTGCTGAGCGAGTGGCTCGCGCCCGAGGTCGAGCTCGACCCGCGCGAGGGCGGCGAGATGGTCTGCCGGTTCGAGGACGGCGAGGAGCGCCGCGGCGAGATCGAGCTGGTCGTGGAAGCCGAACGGCTGGCCTTCAGCTGGTGGCGCGAGGGCGGCGGCCCGAGCCGGGTCGAGTTCCTTGTCGACGCCGTCGCCGAGGGCACCCGCTTGACCGTGATCGAGACGGGGCTGGTGCCAAGCGCTACGCCGCTGCTGGCGGCCGGCTGGACGCCGGCGCTGCGGGCGCTCCGCCTCCAGCTCGGCCGCCTCGTCCTCGCCTGAGCCGTGCCGGCGCCGGGACCAGCAGACGACGCCGGCGTCGATGCCGTCTTCGGCGCCCTCGCCGACCCAACCCGACGCCACCTGGTCGAGGCCCTCGCCGCCCACCCGGGCGCGACCGCAACCGGCCTCGCGTCCTCGCTGCCGATCAGCCGCCAGGCGGTCGCCAAGCACCTGAAGCTGCTCGCCGAGGCCGGCCTCGTCTCCAGCCACCGCAGCGGGCGCGAAGCGCTGTTCGAGCTCGACACCGAGCCGCTGGCCGAGGCGGTCGCCTGGATCGGCGCCGTCGGCACGGAGTGGGACCGCAACCTTGCCGGTCTCCGGCGGCTGCTCGAGCGCCGATCCCTCTAGCCGCCAGGCTGCCAGCCCTCGCCCCGCTGGACCCGCTCGAGCCCGACCCAGAGCGAGTTCACCGCAACCCCAACCACCCGCTCGCGGGGAACGTCGGGGTGCTCGTACCACCACATCGCGAGGTTCTGGAGGACGCCGCGGAGAACCTCCCAGACCATCTCCAGCGTCTCCCCGTCGCCGGCGGCGAGGTCGAGGACACCCGGCTCGGCCGCCGCCAGCGGCATCACCATCGCCCGGCTCGCAGCCGCCACCTCCGCGTGCATGGCGGCGATCGCGGGATCGCCCGTCGTCTCCCGGAACAGCAGCCGACCGGCGAAGGGGTGGGCCTCGATGTAGGCGAACCAGGCGTCGAAGGAACGGGCGATCCGGTCGGCGGTGGCGCCCTCGCCGACGAAGGTCTGCCCCCAGACCTCGCGCAGATCCGCGAAGTGCGCCTCGAGCAACGAGCGGAAGAGCTCCTGCTTGGAAGCGAAGTGGTCGTAGACGACCGGCGGCGTGACGCCGGAGCGGCGCCCGATCTCCTCGATCGAGGCGCCGTTGTAGCCACGCTCGGCGAAGACCTCGGCGGCGGCGGCGAAGATCACCTCGCGACGGGCCGCGAAGGTGAGGCGCTTGCGGGTCTGGGGCTTGGCGGGCATCGCTGTTTGACAACCTAGTAGTCACTAGGTACCTTCTCAAACCCGTACCTAGTGACTACTAGGTTAACTCGACCAGCGGAGGCCAGATGATCGTTTCCGTCCACCTCGCAGACGCCGGCCCGCGGGCCGCGATAAAGGCGCTTCGCCGCCCGCCCAGGCCGCTGCAGATTCCCGGCCTCACCTATGCCGAGACGGTGACCACGGCGCCGCTCGGCGGCGGCCTTCTGCCGGCCCCGAGTCCGGGCAGGATCGGGATGATCGCCGCCTGGGACGAGGACGAAGCGCTCGACGACTTCAACCGCAGCCACCCACTGGCCGCGACCTTCGCCGACGGCTGGGAGGTGCGGATGGAGCCGCTGCGGGTCTCTGGCGAGTGGCCCGAGATGCCCGGCCTGCCGGCGCAACCGCTGCCGGTCGACGACGAGGAGCCGGTGGTCGCGCTGACCCTGGGACGGCTGCGGCTGAAGCGCGCCCTGCCCTTCCTGCGCAGCGCCGCCGCAGCGGAAGAGGATGCCGTCGGGGACCCGGCGCTGATCGCCTCCACCGGTCTGGCCCGACCCCCCCGCCTCGTCTCCACCTTCTCGATCTGGCGCAGCATGGCGGCGATGCGCGAATACGCCTACGGCAAGGCGGGCTCCCACCAGGCGGCGGTCCGCAACGACCGCTCGCGCCCCTTCCACCACGCCTCGGCTTTCGTTCGCTTCCGCCCCTACGCTTCGCGCGGGAGCTGGGATGGCCGCGATCCGCTCGCCACGGCCACGCTCCAATCCGCCTAGGGTCGAGTTGTCGACTTAGTCAACCTGTGGTTGACAAGGTCGACATTCGCATCGGCTACGAGCCGTCGCTGGGGTTGTACTTGTAGCCGACGCCGCGCACGGTGAGGACCAGTTCGGGCCGCTGGGGGTCGCGCTCGACCTTCTGGCGCAGATTGGAGATGTGGACGTCGCAGGCGCGCTCGTCGCCGTCGAACTCGGTCTGCCAGAGCTCCTCCATGATCTGGGCGCGGGCGAAGACCTCGCCGGGGCGGCCGACCAGGAGGCGCAGCAGCTGGAACTCCGAGCGGGTGAGGTTGACCGGCCGCCCGCGCACGGTGGCGACGTGGCGCACGAGGTCAATCGAGACCGGCCCGGCCTCGATCTTCACCGCCTGCGCCAGCGGCGAGCGGTCGAGCTCGCGGCGGCGCAGCTGGGCGCGGACGCGGCCGAGCAGCTCGCGCACGGAGAAGGGCTTGGTCACGTAGTCGTCGGCGCCGACCTCGAGCCCAACCACCTTGTCGACCTCGGCGTCCTTGGCGGTGAGGACGATGATCGGGACGGCGCTGCGCGAGCGCACATCGCGGCAGATGTCGAGGCCGCTCGGCCCCGGCATCATGATGTCGAGGATCAAGAGGTCGAAAGGGATGCCGTTGGCGAGCAGCTCGGTTGCCTCATCGCCGTCGGCGGCGGCGGTGACGTCGAATCCCTCCTGGGTCAGGGCGTAGCCGACCGAGTCGCGAACCGAGGGCTCGTCGTCGGCGATCAGGATGCGTCCGCTGCTCATCTCGTTTCCCTACCCACGGTCATGCCACCGGAGTCGGGCTCGGCTTGGCGACCGGGAGCCGGACCCAGAAGGTGCTGCCCTCGCCCTCGATGGAGTCGGCGCCGATCTGGCCGCCCATTACGTCGACCATGCGCCGCGCGATCGCCAAGCCAAGGCCGAAGCCCTCCTGATTACGGGACTCGCTGCGACGGTAAAAGCGCTCGAAGACGCGCTCGATCTCGGCCGCCGGAATCCCGGTTCCCGTATCGATGACCTCCAAAATGACCTCAGCCTCACCGTCATGACGGCCGCGAACGGTAACGGTGCCGGGCGGCGGCGTGTTCTTGAAGGCGTTCGTCAGCAAGCCGATCATCACCTGGCGCAGCAGCGTCGGGTCGCCGGTGGCGGCGAGCTCGGGCTCGACATCGACCCCGAGCGTGACGTGCGGGGGTGGAGTCACCGCGGCGACGACATCGCGGATCGCGACCGGGACGTCGACGATCTCGCTCTCGGCCGCGCCGCGCGACTCGACCCGGGCCAGGGTCAGCAGCGACTGCGTCAGCCGGTTCATCCGCTCGGCGTCGTCGGCGAGCCGGTTGAGGAAATGATCGCGGTCGCGAGGCTCGTTTTTGGCGCCGCTCTGCAGGACCTCGATCGCGCCGGAGATCCCGGCCAGGGGGTTGCGCAGCTCGTGCGCAGCGTTGGAGACGAAGTCGGCTTCGGCAAGCTCGCGGCGGAGCTCGTCGGTGCGGTCGCGGAGGACCGCCAGCACCGCCCGCTCGTCGGGCAGCGAGCGGGCCGTCATCGCGTAGGCGCGGTCGCCGATCCGCATCGCCGGATGGGCGGAGAAGCCGACCTCCGAGGCACGGTGCAGCTGCGAAAGGATCACCTCGGGCGGCTGCCCATTGGCATCGAGCAGGCGGGTCGCGGCACGGTTGGAGAAGCGGACCGGGCCTTCGTAGTCGACGACCATGACGACGTCGGTCAGGCCGTCGAAGATCGCCGCCAGCTTGTTGCGGTCGGCGGTAAGCACGCCGAAGCTCTCTTTCAGCGAGGCCCGCATCGAGTCGAGGGCGCGGGCGAGGTCGCCGATCTCGTCGGGGCCGGAGACGTTGAGCGGGGCGTCAAAGGAGCCACCGGCCATTTCACCGGCGGCGCGGGCGAGGTTGGCGACCCGGTGGGAGATCGCAACCGCGATCAGGAAGCCGGCGAGGATGCCGATCATCACCGCCGCAATCAGCGCCTGGGCGTTGTCGCCAAAGAGGTAGACGGCAGCGGCCGTGATCAAGCTGACCGCGGCGAAGGAGGCGGTCAGCCAGAGGCGCATCCCAAAGCGCGGCCCGCGCCTGTGCGGCTTGGCCGGGATCTCACCTTTGCTTGCCATGAAGGTTTACTAACACAATCCATTCATTCCCGTGAGCAGATGGGGCGTCCAGGCGGCGGTGAAGCGGGTCGGGGCCGGGCTTCGTGGGAGAATCGACTCCGGTGCGAACACTCGTCTTCATCCCTGCCTGGAATGAGGAGGCCTCGATCTCGGGGGTAATCGACGATGTCCGCGAGCACATCCCCGGGGCCGACGTGCTGGTCGTCGACGACGGATCGGCCGACACGACGGCGGCCACCGCCCGTGCCGCCGGCGCCCTCGTCGCCGTCCTTCCCTTCAACCAGGGCCTCGGCGCGGCGCTGCAGACCGGCTACCTCTACGCCCTGCGCGAAGGCTATGACTGCTGCGCCCACCTCGACGCCGACGGCCAGCACCCGGCCGACGAGGTGGCGCGGCTTCTGGCCGAGGTAACAGCCGACCGCGCCGACCTGGTGATCGGCTCCCGCTACCACGACCCGGACGCGGAGGCCCAGAGCGGCGACTACAAGCCAACCTTCTCGCGGCGGATCGGGATCGGCGTCTTCCGCTTCTTCCTCACCCTGGCGACGCGGCAGCGCTTCACCGACACGACCAGCGGCATGCGCGCCGCCAACCGGCGGGTGATGTCGCTGTTCAGCCAGCACTACTCGCCGGATTTCGCCGAGATTGAGTCGCTGCAGCTGGCGGTGCGCCAGGGACTGCGGGTCGAGGAGGTGCCGGTGCGGATGCTGGAGCGCACCGGCGGCACCTCGTTCCTGACCCCGCTGCGCTCCGCCTTCTTCATCTTCAAGGGAGTGGTCGTGCTGCTCGTCGGCCAGTTCCGCCCGCGCCACGCAGAGGCGGAGCGATGAGCAGCCTCGTCCTCGCCGCCCAGGCGGATGCGGTTCGCCTCACCGCACAGACGCGAATCCTCGCCGCAATCCTGGCGCTCGCCTTCATGCTCCTGATCCTCGACCTGATCCGGCGCGACAAGATGCAGGAGCGCTACAGCGTGATCTGGTTCGTCGCCGGCCTCGGGATGCTCGCCGGTGCCGCCTTCCCCGGACTGCTGCAGGTGGTCGCCGACGCGATGGGCGTCCGCGACACCAACGTCGCCCTGTTCTCGATCGTCCTCTTCTTCCTCCTCGGCCTGGCGCTCAACTTCAGCGTGATCATGTCCCGCCAGGCAGCCCAGATCACCCGCCTGGCGCAGGAGCGGGCGCTGGAAAAAGCGAGCCAGCAGGCGCACGAGGACAACGGAAACGGCTCGGCGCTAGGCGAAGAGTCTCTCGAGGCGAAAGAAAAGCGCCTCTAGCGCCAACTCCTCGGAGACGTTCAATTCGAAACCGCGGCGCGTCTCCTGGACGAGCTCGGCGCCGCCCCGGGCAAGGCCCGGGTCGAGGCCGTTGGCTTGAGCGCGCAACTGCTCGAAGCGGTCGCGGTTGTAGACGACCTCCTCGGCGCCACTGGCGAGGGCAGCGAGGTCGCGTAGCCAGACCGCGCAGAGCTCGAGGCCCAGTTCGAGGATCTCGGTCCGGCGCCGGCGCCCGGCCCGTTTGGCCTCTTCGCCGATCTCGCGGACGGTGCGTTTGACGCCACCCTCCGCTTCCTCCTCGAGCGCTTCACGGGTCGCCGCTTCGGTGTCCTCGCCGGCTGCCTCGGCGCGGCCGAGTAGAGCTTTCCATGGCGCCGAGGCAACCTCCCCGTCCAGCGCCGCGGCAATGCAGCGCTCGGCCTGCGCCCGCACCTGGCGGCCGCGCTCGGAGAGCAGCAACCGGGCTCGCTCGCGGTCGCCGCCGGCGAGCCGTGCCGCGGCCGCGATCTCGTCCGCACTGGCGGCGCCGGCAAGCTCCGCCTCCAAAACCGCCGCGGGATACGGCGCGAAGTCGACCGGCTGACAGCGTGAGGCGACCGTCTCCAGCAGCGCCTCCGGCTCGGAGCTGAGCAGAATCAGGTGGACGAAATCGGGCGGCTCCTCGAGCGTCTTCAGCAACGCGTTCTGGCTCTCGTCGCGCATCGCCTCCGCCGCCTCGACGACGAAGACGCGCTTGCCGCCTTCGAAGGGCCGGTAGGCGGAGGCGCGGATCACCCGCTCGCGCACCTCCTCGACCAGGTGCTGGGCGCCGCGCGGCGCCAGCCAGACCAGGTCCGGGTGCGGCGAGGGATCGAGCAGGGCGCGGCGGCGAGCGTCGTCGGGGTCTTCGGCACCGATGGCGACGATCTCGGCCGCGAAGGCGCGGGCGGCGGCACGCTTCCCCGCCCCGCGCGGGCCGCGGAAGAGGTAGGCGTGCGAAGGCCCGGACTCCAGGGCCGCGGTGAGGGCGACGCGGGCCCGCCCCTGGTGCTCGGTCGCCTCATCGAGCACAGCACTCATTGCGACGCGGCAGAGGTTTTACCTCTATAGGAGGGAAAAGCTCTGCCGCGCTTCACCCTTCGTACCCCCGAACCGCCTCCATTACCCGCTGGTGGACCTCGTCGACCGAGCCCGAGGCGTCGACGACGACCACCCGATCGGAGGCGATGATCGCGATCTCCTCGTAGGCGACGGCGACCGCGCGCTGCAGCTCCAGGCCCTCGGCCTCGATCCGGTCGCCGCTCTCGGCGCGGCCGAGGCCGAGCTCGGGATCGACCTTCAGCAACAGGGTCAGGTCCGGCCAAAGGCCGTCGGTCGCCGTGTCGCAGAGCGAAATCACCTCTCCCACCCCGAGCCCACGCGCGGCCCCCTGGTAGGCGACGCTGGAGTCGGAGAAGCGGTCGGAGACGACGTCACGGCCGGCCTCCAGCGCCGGCCGGATCACCCGCTCGGTGAGATCGGCGCGGGCGGCGCAGAACAGCATCAGCTCCGCCAGCGGCTCGAGCTCGACAGCCGGGTCGGCGAGTAGCTCCCGGATCCGCTCGGCGGCGTCGGTCCCCCCCGGCTCCCGGATCGGGATCGTCTCCGGTCCCAGCGCCTCGACGAGTAGGCGTGCCTGGGTGCTCTTCCCTGACCCGTCCACTCCCTCAAGGGAGATGAACATCAAATGACGGCCCCAGCTCGCCGCCATGCGGCGTCCTCGGTCGCCCAAATAGCGCTGCTATTCGGGCTCCCTGCGTCCTTGCCTGACGACGCCTGGGTCACGTCATTTGGCCGCGGTTTTGGCCCGTTTCCGTTTACGCGTCGCCGTCGTCGATTTGTCTTTGGCGGGCATCGGCTTCTCGTCCATCTCTTCTTTGGCTTTTTTCGCCGCTTCGCGCTCGGCTCGGCGTTTCTTCATCTCCTGCATCGACTCGCAGTCGTCGTTGAGGCAGAGGTTCCAGGGGCGGCCGCGGAAGGGGACGACTTTCAGCCGCGGCGTCTCGCCGCAGATTGAGCAGCGGTCTTCGAGCTTGAAGACGTCGCCGCGCTGGGGCAATGGGAAGGTCTGGTCGCAGGAGCTGGGGTCGTCGAGCACCCAACCGCTGCAGCCGACGAAGCGTTTGCCCGATTTTTTCGCGCGGATGATCCGCAGCATGTGGGGCGAGCCGTCCTCCTTCTTGCGGCCGGCTTCTTCGCAGACCTTGCAGGGGCCGAGGATGCGGTCCTCGTCCATCCCTTTCCAGATCACTTTGGCGAGGTCTTCGCGACTCTCGTCGATTTCGCTCCAGGTCTTGTGCAGCAGTTCGCGGCTCTCACCGACGACGTTGCCCTTGGTCATCTCGCCAGCGGCGATCCGATCCATCTCGGCCTCGAGCTGGGCGGTCATCTCCGGCGTCGCCATCGCCGGCACGTAGTTTTTGAACGCCTCGTAGAGAGCGATCCCGGTCTCCGAAGGGACCGGCGGGTTGCCGTAGACGTAGCCGCGATCGAACAGCTTCTGGATGATGTCGGCGCGGGTGGCTTTGGTGCCGAGGCCGCGCTCCTCCATCATCTCGATCAGTTTCGCCTGCGAGATGCGAGACGGCGGCTGCGTCTCCTTGGCGACCTGCCACGGGTTGTCGGTCCCTGGCGCCTCGCCCTCGGCGCCGGCGGCGCCGGTGCTGGAGAACGCCAGTTCCTGCCCCTCCTTGAGGGCCGGGATCTCCTCGTCAGATGACCGGGCGTAGGTGTAGATGCCGGCGTAGCCAGGGTCGACCACGACCGAGCCGCGGACGAAGTAGCTCTCCGAGCCGGCCTCGATGTCGGCCCGCGTCGACTCGGTGATCATCGGCGGGCTGAAGGTGGCGAGGAAGCGACGGACTACGAGTTCGTAGACCCGTTTCTTCGAGCCGTCGAGCGCGCCCGGGTGGATCGCCTGGGTCGGGTAGATCGGCGGGTGGTCGGTCGTCTCTTTTTTGCCCCGGGTCGGCTTCAGCTCGCCGTCGAGCAGGCCGGAGGCGGCGGAGAACTCCTTGACCCGGACCAGCGAGGTGACCAGCTCACGTATCGGCAACGAGGCCGGGTAGACCGTGTTGTCAGTGCGCGGGTAGGAGATGAAGCCGTCCATGTAGAGGTCCTCGGCGATCCGCATCGCGCTGGCGGGGGTGATGCCGAGGCGGCTGGAGGCGTCGGTGCTGAAAGCGGTGGTGTTGTAGGGGGTCGGCGGTTTGCGGGTGTTTTTCCGCGCCGTGACCGCTTTGACGACGCCGGGAGAGGCGGTTCCCGCGAGGGCGGCGTCGGCCTCGGCTTTCTCCCAGAATTTGTCGGTCGCGTGGTGCGCCTCGAAGGCGCCGTCTGGGTGCTCGAACTTGGCGAACACTTCCCAGAACGGTTTCGCGACGTGGGCGCGCCGCTCCATCTCGCGCTCGACGATCAGGCCCAGGGTCGGGCTCTGGACGCGGCCGACCGAGAGGAAGTTGGAGCCGAAGCGGCGGCTGGCGAGCGAGACGGCCCGGGTCAGGGTCGCGCCCCACAGCAGGTCGATGTCCTGGCGGGCGGCGCCGGCGTTGGCGAGCGGGTAGGAGAGCGTGTCGAGGTTGCCGAAGGCGCGCTCGATCTCTTCCTTGGTCAGCGCTGAGTAGCGGGCGCGCTGGACCACCAGCGTCCCCTGCTCGCTTTCCTCGCGGGTCCCGAGCTCAGGATTGGAGTCGAGCATCTCCTCGAGGGCCTCGAGCCCGATCAGCTCGCCCTCGCGGTCGAAGTCGGTGGCGATCACCAGCTCGTCGGCCTCTTTGGCCAGTTTTTTGATCGCTTTGACGACGTTTTTGTCGGTCGGCTCCTTGATCAGCTTGGCGTCGATCAAGTCGTGCAGGTCGGTCTTTTGCCAGTTCGAGTAGCCCTCAGGGAAGGCGGGACCGAGCACGTGGCCCTTGAGACCGACGGTCATGTGGTCGCCGTCGGAGTCGCTCCACATGTAATAGGGGACTTTGAAGGTTTTGTCGCTCGTCGGCCCGCCCTGGGCCGACCCGAGGATCTCGGCGATCTTTTTCGCGCTGCTGTTCTTCTCGGTGACGATCAACCTCATGGGGCGGCGAGGGTAGCAGGGGCGATCGGCCGCTCATGTTGCGTTCTCTCAGCTGATCTTGTGCCCGGACCCAACCGATCCGCATAGGATCCGCGCCATCGTGAGGTGCTTCGTCACTGGCGGCGCAGGGTTCATCGGCTCAAATCTGGTCGATGCTCTGCTTGCGCGCGGGGACGAGGTGACGGTCGTCGACAACCTCGTCACCGGCCGTCTCGTCAATCTCGAGGGAGCGCTGGCGACGGGCGCCGAGCTGGCCGAAGTCGACATCCGCGACGCCGACGCGCTGGCGGCATTGGCGGCCGAGCGCAAGCCCGAGACGGTCTTCCATCTCGCCGCCCAGATCGACGTCCGCAAGTCAATCGAGGACCCGGCCTTCGACGCCGCAGTCAACGTCGGCGGCACCGCCAACGTGCTCGAGGCCGCCCGTGGCGCCGGCGCCGGGCGCGTCGTCTTCGTCTCCACCGGCGGCGCCATCTACGGCGAGGGCGAAGGTCAGCAGCTGCCACTGGACGAGTCGGCACCAATCGCTCCGCTCTCCGCCTACGGCCAGAGCAAGTACGCGGCCGAGGGCTACCTGGCGCTGTTCGGGCGCCTCTACGGCCTTTCGACGGTCGCGCTGCGGCTCGGCAACGTCTACGGCCCGCGCCAAGACCCGCTCGGCGAGGCGGGGGTGATCGCGATCTTCTGCGGACTGCTCGCCTCCGGCGGCCGCCCGAAGATCTTCGGCGACGGCACCCAGACCCGCGACTACCTCTACGTCGGCGACGTCGTCGCGGCGGCGCTGGCGGCCTCCGATTCGGCCGCGACGGGGCCGATCAACCTCGGCACCGGCCGCGAGGCGAGCGTCCTGGAGCTGGCGGAGATCCTCGGCCGGCTCGGCGACGTCGAGAACTTCGAGCCCGAGTTCGCGCCGGCGCGCGCGGGCGAGGTCCAGCGCATCGCGCTCGACGCCGGCCGCGCCGAACGCGACCTCGGCTGGCAGGCGACGACCAGCCTTGAGAACGGTCTGCGCCTGACCCTCGACGCGATCTAGGCCGCGGTCTCCCCCGCAAACTGGACATTGATCACCGATTGCGGCCAGCCCGGCCGCAGTCACTAACCTTCGTCCCATGCCAGCCCAGGCCTACGCAGGCAAGGAGTGCGTCTGCCAGTTCCGCAAGGGGATCTGCGACCAGTCCTGCGTGCGGGACATGCTGGAGACGCCTTTCTACATCGCCTGCCTGAAACTGACTGGGCGGCGAACCCTGGTCGTCGGCGGTGGCGACATCGGGCTCGAGAAGGTCGAGGGCCTGCTCGCCTGCGACGGGGACGTGACCCTGATCGCCCCCGCCGCCCACCCGGAGCTCGAGAGCCTCGCGGCCGAGGGCTCGATCAGTTGGGAGAAGCGGGCCTACGCGGGGGCCGAGGACCTCGAGGGCGTGTTCATGGTGATCGCCTGCACCGACGACTCCGAGGTCAACATCGGCGTCTTCGACGACGCCGAGAAGCGGGCGATGCTGGTCAACATCGTCGACGTGCCGCCGCTCTGCAACTTCATCCTGCCAGCGATCGTCCGCACCGGTCCGCTGGCGATCGCGATCTCGACGGCGGGAGCCTCACCGGCGCTGGCAAAGCGCATGAAGCGCGAGGTCTCCGACCTCTTCGGCGAGGAGTACGCGCGCCTAGCGGTGATCCTCAACGACGCCCGCGGCTGGGCGAAGGGGACGCTGCCGACCTACCAGGACCGCAAGGAGTTCTTCGAGGGCATCGTCAACGGCGACCCCGATCCGGTTCAGATGCTGCGCGACGGCCAAGAGGCGGCCGTGCTGGCGATCATCGAGTCCGCCAAAGAGCGGGCCGCCGCTGCGCTGGTGCGGTAAGCCGTCGCGCGCCGCGCGCGACATTGACCCCGCTCTAGTGTGGCCAATGTCGCGAGCGGCGAAGGGATGCGCCCCATTCAGGGCTTACGAAGTGCTGATCTCGAGCTGATCCGGGTTAACGGCCGGCAGGACGTCGAACTCTGGGGGAACTACGACGCAGCCGATTCCGAAGCGCCGGTGAACGAACTCGTGAAGCCGCAGTAGAAACCGCTCGCAGTCACTCTGAAGGATCAAGTGAGGATCCTGCCCCGTCCGCTCAGCCCTCGCACGAAGGCTGTCAGCGTGATGGAAGCTGCGGTAGTGGGCGTAGGGATTTCGTAGCTTCGCAAGCACGTTGAATTCATTGAACTCGCTTTCCAGCAACCACTCCTCCTCCCGGGCGACTGTCAGTAGGTCTCCGAGGCCGGGCCGGCCGTCGGCCTTGTCAGAGAAATGCGCCACCCCGCCAAGCAAGTTCTCTAGAAAGCACTGGCCAATTAGGACTGCTGCCTGAAAGCAGCCATGTATATAGGCAGTACGAAGCTCCTCCCACGGACGCAGCGAGTTCTCTCCGTTTAGGAAAACGAATCCCTGCTCCGCATAGCCCAAGCGCATTAGAAAAATGGTGCGCTCACGTCGTCCTTGGCGCAGAGATCCTCGCCATCGAGGTGGAATTCGATTTCGTCTAGAAGCGGCATGCAACCAACCTAAGGCGTAGACACCCTGAAGTCGGACGATCTGAAACGAACTGGTATCTGGTGGCCTATTAGCCGCTGCCGCAGGCGCTGCCGCGTAGGCGCTCGAGCGTCTCGCGCAGCTCATCGGCCTGGCCCTCGGAGAGGTTGGCGCTGAAGGCGACGTCGAGCTCGGCGCTGACCACGGGTCGCATCTCCTCGAGCAGTTCGGACCCGGCCGGGAGCACGGTCGCGTAGCTGACGCGACGATCGGTCTCGCAGAAGGTCCGCTCGAGCAGGCCGGCCTTGATCAGGCGGTCGACGAGCTTCGTCAGGCCGCCGCGGGTGATCACCAGGGCCTCGGCCAGCTCCCCCATTTTCAGCCGCTGCTCGGGAGCCTCCGCCAGCGTCGCCAGCACCTCGAACCAGGCCAGCGGTGGCAGGCCAGCGGCCGTTAGGGCCTCCTGCATGCGACCGGTGATTGCCGCATGGGCGCGGGCCAGCGCCAGCCAGGCCTCGCGGTGCGGGCTTCCCCCGCAGGAGTCCTGGGTAGGTGCAGTCGCGGTGGCCGTGGCGGTCTCAGACATAAGGAGATGATCGCACAAGAAGGTTGAAATGGCAATAGTTGACACTGAAAGCATTTCTGCTACGATGGTTTCTGCCTCAATCTTTTACAGGTCAACCAACTTCAACGAAAGGTAAAGACGATGAGCACCGAGACCGTCAACCAGCAAGTCCCAGCCGGGACCTGGAGCGTCGACCCGGTCCACTCCGGCCTCCATTTCGCGATCACCCACAACGGGATCGCCACCTTCCGCAGCGGCTTCAACGAGTACGCGGCGACCCTGACCGGCGGCGAGAGCCCGCGGCTCGAGGGCAATGTCGAGGTCGCCAGCATCGACATCGACGAGGAGATGCTCAAGGGCCACCTCCTCTCCCCCGATTTCTTCGACGCGGAGAAGTTCCCGCAGCTGAAGTTCCGCTCGACCGAGCTCAGCGTCGAGGACGACGGCACCGCCCGCCTCAGCGGCGAGCTCGAGATCCACGGCGAGACCCGTGAGGTCAGTGCGGTCGGTCGCTTCGCTCAGCTCGGCGCCGACCTCGGTGGTTCTGAGCGCGTCGGCTTCTCGTTCGAGACCGCCCTTGACCGGCGCGAGTTCGGCCTCAACTGGAACGCGGAGCTGCCCAGCGGCGGTGACGTGCTCGAGTGGGAGGTCGCGATCAACGTCGAGCTCGAGCTCGTCGCCCAGGAGTCGTAACGATGAAGGTCCTGGGCATATCCGGAAGCCTGCGCCGGGACTCCTACAACAGCGCCCTCCTGCGGGCGGCGGCCGAGCGGCTGCCCGCCGGGGTGGAGCTGGTGGAGTACGAGGGGCTGCGGGAGATCCCGCCGTATGACGCCGACGCCGAAGAGCAGAGCACGCCCGCGGTGGTCGAGGAGCTGCGCGCCGCAGTGCGCGCCGCCGATGCCGTCCTGATCGCCACCCCCGAGTACAACCACTCGATCCCCGGCCAGCTGAAGAACGCGCTGGACTGGGTCTCGCGCCCCGCCGGCAAAAGCGCCCTGATGGGCAAGCCGGCGGCGGCGATCGGCGCCTCGACTGGGATGTTCGGCGCCGTCTGGGCCCAGGCCGAGGCCCGCAAAGTCCTTGGCGCGCTCGGCGGCCGCGTGGTCGAGGGGGAACTGCCCATCGCCCGCGCCCAGGAGCAGTTCACCGATGGACGGCTAGAGCTGGCGCCAGAGCAGTCCGAGCGGCTCGAGGAGATCCTCGCCGAGCTGGTCTCCGAAGTCGAGGAGCTGGCTGAACTGACGCCCGCCGCGGCTTAGGCCGATCGAGCATCGCCCAACCTCGGGCGGTGCTCAGCTGTAGCCGCTGAAGACGGAGGTGATGTAGCGGGCGCCCGAGTCGTGGGCGTTGCGGCGAGCGTTCTTGCGGGCCAGGTTCTCGGTCCGGCCGATGCCGGCGTAGTAGACGCCGTTCTTCTTCTGGACCAGGGCGGCGAAGCCGTTGCTGACCCAGGCCGCGACCTTGCAGTGGCGGCTGCCGCACTCGTTTTTCGCTCGCTGCTTGGCTGCGGCGACCGTGTTGTAGTCGGAGGAGACGCCGTAGTGGCCGGTTTCGGGGTCGACCGCGATCGCGCCCCAGTCGGCCTGGGCGGCAGCGGGAACGACGCAGAGCAGAGACAGCGCGGCGGCTAGGACGAGGACGGTTCGGCGCATTTTCTTGGGTGGCTAGGCGTGCGGGAGAGCGAAGAATGCTATCGCCGAGAAGTGGGCGATGGCGGCGGCGATGACGAAGAGGTGGAAGACCTCGTGGTAGCCGAAGATCGCCGGGTTGGGGTTGGGACGCTGGGTCGCATAGACGACGGCACCAGCGGTGTAGAGCGCACCGCCGGCGACAACGAGCATCGAACCGGCGACGCCGAGCGAGGACCACATCGCCGGGAAGGCGATCACCGCGACCCAGCCGAGCGACATGTAGATCAGGACCGAGGCCCATTTCGGGTGGTTGATCCAGATCACCTCGACGATCGCGCCGGCGATCGCGCCGGCCCAGACGACGACCAGGATCGCCGTCGCCAGGGCACCGTTGAGGACAAGCAGGGCGAAGGGCGTATAGGTGCCGGCAATCAGGAAGAAGATCATCGAGTGATCGAGGCGGCGCATCGCCAGCCGCATCTGGGGCCGGGTCCAGTTGACGCGGTGGTAGAGGGCGCTGCAGCCGAACAGGGCCGAGAGGCTGACCGCGTAAATCGCCACTGCCAGCGTCGCTTTCGGCGTTTTCGCCAGCAGGATCAGTGCCGTGCCGAAGCCGAGCGAGAGAAAGAAGGCCCACTCATGGGAGACGCCGCGCAGCTTCGGCTTGACCAGCGCGATCGCGTCGGCGGTCGCCTCTTTGGCGGCCTGGGCGCGGTCCTCGACCGCCTCACGAGCAGCCGTCGCCCGCTCTCCCATTCGCTCGGCGCCCTTGCGCAGGTCTTCGACCATTCCCCGCAGGGTACCGCTGCTGGCCGAGCCGACACGCCGCGGCAGTCTTTGCCGAGTTAGCGGAGTTGTCAAAATGAACGGAGCGCTTTCCTGCGTCCGCGACGTTAGTTTGGTCGCTCTTTGCGCAGGCGATGCGCACGTTCTGTCCGAGCGGGAAGCAATCCTCCTCTGTTACCCCTAAAAGTCGCTGCGAGAGGAGAAGTTCGATGTCCAAGACCGCCACTGCCAGTCCCAAAAACGGTCTCCAGGGCCTCTCAGTCGAGCGGCGGTTTTCGGCTGCCGGCGTGCATCCTTTCGACCAGATCGAGTGGGAGATCCGCGATGCGTTAATCGGAAATCCGGAGAATCCGGCTTTTGAGCAGCGCGGGGTCGAGTTCCCCAAGAGCTGGTCCCAGAACGCGACCAACATCGTCGCCCAGAAGTACTTCCGGGGGAAACAGGGCAGCCCCGAGCGCGAGAGCTCGGTCAAACAGATGATCGGTCGCGTCGCCGGGACGATTTCCAACTGGGGGCGCGAAGGCGGCTACTTCGCCTCCGAAGAGGACGCCGAGGCCTTCGAGATGGAGCTGACCGCGATCCTGCTGCACCAGAAGGCGGCCTTCAACTCGCCGGTCTGGTTCAACGTCGGCTTCGAGGAGACGCCGCAGTGCTCGGCCTGCTTCATCTTGAGCGTCGACGACACGATCGAGTCGATCCTCGAGTGGAACACCAAAGAGGGGATGATCTTCCGCGGCGGCTCCGGCTCGGGGATCAACCTTTCAAACATCCGCGGCTCGGTCGAGCACCTCTCCAAGGGCGGTCTCGCCTCCGGCCCGGTCAGCTTCATGCGCGGCGCCGACGCCTGGGCCGGCACGATCAAGTCGGGCGGCAAGACGCGGCGGGCGGCGAAGATGGTCGTCCTCGACGTCGACCACCCGGACGTCGAGGACTTCATCTGGTGCAAGGCCAAGGAGGAGGAGAAGGCGGGCGCCCTGCGCGACGCCGGCTTCGACATGTCGATCGACGGCGACGGCTTCACCTCGATCCAGTACCAAAACGCGAACAACTCGGTGCGGGTCACCGACGAGTTCATGGAGGCGGTCGAGGCCGGTGAGGACTGGCACCTGAAGGCGCGCACCGACGGCTCGACGACGAAAACGATCGACGCTCGCGAGCTGATGAACCAGATCGCCGACGCCGCTTGGCGCTGCGCCGACCCGGGCGTCCAGTACGACACGATCATCAACCGCTGGCACACCTCCCCGGAGTCGGGCCGGATCAACGCCTCCAACCCCTGCAGCGAGTACATGCACGTCGATAATTCGGCCTGCAATCTCGCCTCGCTGAACCTGATGAAATTCCGCCGCGAGGACGGCAGCTTCGACACCGCTGACTTCGAGCACGCGGTCGACGTCGTCTTCCTCGCCCAGGAGATCGTCGTCGGCTTCTCCAGCTACCCGACGCCGGAGATCACCGAAAACGCCAATCGCTTCCGCCAGCTCGGCCTCGGCTACGCCAACCTCGGCGCCCTGCTGATGTCCGATGGCCTTCCCTACGACTCGGTCGAGGGCCGCAACGTCGCCGCCGCGATCACGGCGCTGATGACCGGCCGCGCCTACCGCCAGTCGGCGCTGATCGCCGCCGGCGCGACGGGACCGTATGACGACTACGAGATCAACCGGGAGCCGCACAACGGCGTCATGCGGATGCACCGCGACGCCGCCTACGACGTCGACGGGACCGGGATCAAAGGCGAGCTGCTCGAGGCCGCACAGCGCTCCTGGGACGAAGCGGTCGAGCTCGGCGACGAGCACGGTTACCGCAACGCGCAGGCGACGGTGCTGGCCCCGACCGGGACGATCAGCTTCCTGATGGACTGCGACACGACCGGGATCGAGCCCGACTTCTCACTGGTCAAGTTCAAGGAGCTGGTCGGCGGCGGCTCGATGACGATCGTCAACAAATCGGTGCCGATGGCGCTCGACGCGATGGGCTACTCGGAGGCCGAGATCGACCAGATCAACGCCTACATCACCGAGAACAACACGATCGTCGGTGCCCCCGGCCTCAAGGACGAGCATCTGGAGGTGTTCGACGTCGCGGTCGGCGAGCGGGCGATCTCGCACACCGGCCACATCGACATGATGGCGGCGGCGCAGCCGTTCCTCTCCGGGGCGATCTCGAAGACGGTCAACATGCCGCAGACGGCGACCATCGCCGACATCACCGACGCCTACACCCGCGGCTGGAAGGGCGGCCTCAAGGCACTGGCGATCTACCGCGACGGCTCGAAGACGGCGCAGGCGCTGCGCACCGACGCCCAGCAGGAGAAGGAGGCTGAGACCGAAGTCGAGATGGCGCAGCCGGTGCGGAAAAAGATGCCGCGCGAGCGCGAATCGATCACCCACAAGTTCGCGATCGGCGGCCACGAGGGGTACATCACCGCCGGCAAGTACGACGACGGCACCGTCGGCGAGATCTTCCTCACCGACATCGGCAAGGAGGGCTCGACGATGCGGGGGCTTCTCAACGCCTTCGCGACGGCGATCTCGCTCGGCCTCCAGTACGGCGTCCCGCTCGAGACCTTCGTACGCAAGTTCAGCTACATGCGCTTCGAGCCGGAGGGCATCACCGGCAACCCGGAGATCCCGTTCGCCAAATCGATGCCCGACTACATCATGCGCTGGGTCGCGAGCCGATTCATCGAGGACATCGACACGCTCGAGGAACTGGGAATCATGACCCAGAAGGTGCGGGCCAAACAGGACGCGGAGACCTCGCAGCTGAGCATCGGCCTCTCGAGTGACACCGCCGGCCCGTCGAACGGCGGCAACGGCAACGGCCACTCCAAGCCCGCCCCGGCGACCTCGGCGCTGACCGAAACGCCGCCGGTGGTGCCAGCGAAGATGTCCGGCCTCGACCTCGGCCCCGCCTGCGAGCAGTGCGGAGGCATGATGCAACGGACGGGGTCCTGTTACACGTGCAGCAGCTGCGGCAATAACACCGGCTGCGGTTGAGGTAGGCGCCCCGGGGCGCCTACCTGCCGGTTAGGCTGGACCGATGCAGCGGGTGGGGAACCCAACTCAGGCCGTGGTCGGCCTGCTGATCGCGGCCCTCTGTGCGGGGGCGCTGTTGACGATCGGGCTGGTCGTCTTCGGGCCGGAGGTCAGCGAGACCAATAGCCACATCGCCCTAACCGTCTTCGCGCTCGGCTTTGCCAGCGTCACCGGCGTCGCCGGCAGCAACCTCGCCCGCTTGCGCGCACTCCACTCCCCCTTCGGCTACCTGACCGTCGTCGTCTCGCTGGTCGCCTTCGTGATCGCCGTGAACACGATCTGGTCAGCCGAAGGGCTGCTCGGCGGTGACAAGCTCATCTTCTACGCGCTGGTCCTCGCCTTCGCCACTGGCCACGCGTCCTACTTCCTGTACTCGGCGGAGGAAAGCGACACGAACGCGGTCCGCTGGATCAGCCTCGCTACCCTGCTGCCGCTCACCACCCTGGTGGTGATGGCGTTCATCAACCTCTCCGCCGGGCGCGGGGAGGTGGGACCGAACCCGATCGGAGTGGCAGTCGTGCTCTACGCACTCGGCGTGATCCTGCTGCCGCTGACGCGGCGCTACGCCGCTAGCTGAGGACGACTTCGGCGTTGTGCCGGGGCGTCTCGGTGATTGCGCGGCGGAAGGAGCGTTCGGAGGCCGGGTTGGCGGGACGGATGTCGTGGCGCTTGACCAGCTCGCGGAGGACGACCGCCATCTCGAACTGGGCGAAGGCGGCGCCGAGGCAGCGACGGATGCCGCCGCCGAAGGGGATCCAGGTGTAGGTGCCGGGCGGGTTGTCGAGGAAGCGCTCGGGCAGGAAGCGCTCGGGCTCGGGGTAGATCTCGGGATCGCGGTGGATCAGGTGGATCGAGGGGGTGACGGAGGCGCCGGCGGGCAGCTCGTAGCCGCCGAGCTCGACCGGCTCGGTCAGTTTGCGGATCACGATCACGATTACCGGTCGCAGCCGCAGGGTCTCCTGGATCGTCGCCGTCAGGTAGGCGTCCTCGCCCGCGAAGGCCTCGTCGCGCAGGCGCTCGAGCTTCTCCGGATGACGGACCAGACGCTCCATCGCCCAGGAGAGCGCGGTCGCGGTCGTCTCGTGGCCGGCAACCAGCAGGGTCAGGAGCTCGTCGCGGATCTCGGCGTCGCTCATCGGGCTGCCGTCCTCATGACGGGCGGCGACCAGCATCGAGAGGATGTCGTCGCGCTCGGCGACGTCCTCGGCGGCGCGGCGGTCGGCGATCTCTCCGTAGATCAGCTCGTCGACGCGCTCGATCCGGCGACGAAACGCCGGCACACCCCTGATCCGGTCGGGACCGATCAGGAGCAGCGGGACCAGCACGGCGGGGTTCGTGGTTAGGTCGAGGAACTCGCGCAGGGAGTCCCGCAGCGGCGCCATCCGCTCGCCGCCGTGGATACCGAAGACGGTCTCGAGGATGATCTCCAGGGTGATCGCCTGCATCCGTGGCCGCAGTTGGTAAGGCGTTCCGGTCGGCCAGCTCTCGATCTCACGAGCGGCGATCGCGGTCATCTTCTCGCCGTAGGCCTGCATCCGCTCCCCGTGGAACGGCGGCAGCAAGAGGCGGCGCTGGCCGATGTGCTGCTTCTCGTCGAGGACGAGGACCGAGTTGTCGCCGAGGATCGGGCGCAGGATCTGGTTGCCCTCGCCGGCGTGGAAGATCTTGGGGTCGCCGGTGAAGACCTGCTTGACGAGCTCGGGGTCGGAGACCATCACCCAGTCGCCCTCGTAAGCAATCTTCAGCGTGAACATCCGGCCGAATCGGGCGCGACTCTGCTCCAGCATCCACTGCGCCTGGCGCGACCAGATCGCGGTCTGCAACACCCGCGACATCCGAGGACCGGGCGGCAGCCCCGGGATCGACCTGGGCTCGATTGCTGGCTCCGCTATCGCCGTGGCCGCCATCGCTCCGGTGGCAACGTTAGTGCTCGACTGCACGAAACGGTGTGACGTTCGTCGCTTTCGCCGTTGGCGACTTTTTACCCCCCATAGGGGGCCCAATATCGCCAACGCGATCAGTCAGGGACGGAGACGCGCACCAGGATCCGGGTCTCGCACTCAAGCCAGGCGGATCCATCCTCGAAGCGGCGCAGGCGAAGCCGGTCCGGGGCCGCGCATTCGACCCGCGCCGGGCCGCCAGCAACGCGAGATGGGGAGAGGTCGACCGCGCGTGAAGAGCAGGCTGGCCGAACCGAGATACCAAGGGTGAGGACCGAGAGGGCGAAGACAGAGGCGAGCACGCGCACCCGGGCTCAAGGGCCGCAGCGGACCGGCTCTCCCCCGCGCGGATCCCCGACCCACCTCTGCATCGTTTCGCGTAGCCTTCGACCTGCTGTGGCAGCTGCCCCTCGCCTCCCAATCTCCGTCGAGCACCGCGTCCTCAAGGCGGCCTGCAGCCTGCCTCCGCGGCTGGGCCGGGTTCTGTTTGGCAAGCCGCCCGAGATCGACGGGCAGCGACTGGCCACCGACGTCCACGCGTTGATTCAACTCGCCGAATTCGCCGGCACCAACTCCTACACCAACGGTCTGCCGCCGGTCGAGGCGCGCGCCGCTAACAAGCTCGGTGCCGCCGCCAGCGAATGGCGGCCGAAGATCCCGATGGCGCGGGTCGAGCCGATCACGATCCCGACCGACGCCGGCCCGATGGGTGCCCGCTTCTACCTCCCGAACGGGATCCCCGGGGGCACGCCGCCACCGCTGCTCGTCTACTTCCACGGCGGCGGCTGGGTGATCGCGGACCTCGACACCCACGACGGCGTCTGCCGCTTCATCGCCGCGGCAGCCGGCTTGGCGGTGCTCTCCATCGACTACAGGCTGGCGCCCGAGCATCCCTTCCCGGCAGCGATCGAAGACGCCTGGGACGCGTTCACCTGGGCGGTCGCCAACGCGGCGGAGCTGGGCGTCGACCAGGCCCGGATCGCGGTCGGCGGCGACTCCGCCGGCGGCAACATGTCGGCGGTCGTCTCCCTGCGAGGGAAGGCCGAGGGCGGTCCGATGCCGGCCATGCAGTTGCTGATCTACCCGGTCACCGACTCCGCCGAGGACCCGCGCTCGCGCGAGCTCTTTGCCGACGGCTTCCTCCTCACCAAGGGCGACATGGACCACTTCGAGGGCTTCTACGTCCCGTCCAGCCAGGACATCAACGACCCGCGGATCTCGATCCTCAAAGCCCCCGACCTCTCCGGCCTGCCCCCCGCCTACGTCACCACGGCCGGCTTCGACCCGCTGCGCGACGAGGGCGAGGCCTTCGCGATCAGGATGCGTGAGGAGGGGACCAAGGTCGCCCTCCGCCGCCACCCGGGCCTGATCCACGGCTTCGCCAATCAGACCGCCGTCAGCCGCTCCTCGCGCGGCGCAATGCTGGAGCTGGCGGGCGCTCTGCGGATGGGCTTGGCCGGAACCGCCTGAACCCGGCCCTCGTCGCCCGGCGCCGGGCGCAGGATCAGCACCTCGGCGGGCGCCTTCTGCAGCAGCCAGATCAGGTCGTCGCCGGAGAGTCCCTCGCCGCCGTTGGCGTGGGCGGGGACGACGACGCGGTCGAAGCTCTCCTTCTCGAGCAGGCGGGCGAGCGCGTGGCGGTAGGAGCGGCCGCGTTCGATCCGGGCGTCGACCGCAACTCCCTGGGCGCTGGCGCGCTGTTCGATCGCCTCCAACATCCCCATCGCCTTCGCCGCCTCGTTCGGGATCGCGCACTCGAGCGGCAGGCTCTTCGGCACCTGCGCCAGGTAGGCAGGCATCAGCGTCGCCCCCTCGGCCCGCGCCAGCCGCATCGCGGCGTCAACGGCGCGGCGTGAGATCTCGGTCCCGGTGAAGGGCAGCAAGATCTGGTGGACGGCTTCCGGCCGATGAGCCTTAGGCCGCAGGCGCGAGCGCGCCAGCAGGAACCCGCCGGCGAGGCCGAGAATCAGGGCGGCGGCGATCAGGATGTGCTCGACGTGGATCACGGCCGATCCTCCTTCAGCGCCCGGTGGGCGACGATGCGGACGTCAACGCCCGGCGGCGTTGCTCGCATCAAGCGCTGGGGCAGCGGTTCGCGCAGGCGCGCGAGACCGCGGGCCGGCTTCGACTCCCCGACCATGATGTAGGTGCTGCCACGCTCGCGGGCGACTCGCGCAACGGCCTCCACCAGATTGTCGTGCTCCTCGATCAGCAAGCTCGCGCCGAGCACCGAGGCGAGCTGACGCAGCGCCGTCACCTGCCGCTCGACCTCGCCCTGGATCGGCTCCCCGGGTGGCTTCACCCAGAGCAGGTCGAGGTCGGTGCCGAGTCGCTGCGCCGAACGCCAGGCACGACGGACGAGCCGCTGCGCGCTCGGCTGCGGCCGCACCAACGCCAGCAGTCGCTCCCCCACCGCCTTCGGCGCGTCGGCGGCGACCAGCTCCCCCTCGCGGGTGCCGACCGGCTCCGCGTCGGTGAAGACAAGGCGCTTGGACTCGACGTCCTCGGCCACCTGGCGCAGACTGACCTCGCGCAGCGCCGCCAGGTTCTCGATCTTGAAGAAATTGTTGAGAGCGGCATCGATGTTCTCGCCCGGGTAGATCTTGCCTTCGCGCAGGCGGGCGATCAGGGTCTCAGGCGTGAGGTCGATGAGGACGATCTCGTCGGCACCGCCGAGGACCGAGTCCGGGACGGTCTCTCGGACTCGCACCCCGGTCAGCTCGGCGACCTGGTCGACCAGCGACTCCAGATGCTGAACGTTGACGGTGGAAAAGACGTCCACACCGGCAGCAAGCACGTCGGCGATGTCCTGGTAGCGCTTCTCGTGGGCGAGGCCGGGGGGGTTGGTGTGGGCAAGCTCATCGATCAGCGCCAGCTCCGGCGCCCGAGCGAGCAGCGCATCCAGATCCATCTCCTCGACGACGACGTCGCGGACCTCAACCTGGCGACGGGGGACGCCCTCGAGCCCCCGTGCCTGAGCGGTCGTCTCCACGCGTTTGTGCGGCTCCAGATAGCCAATTACGACGTCGCGGCCGGCGTCGGCTTCGGCGTGACCCTCCTGCAGCATCCGGTAGGTCTTGCCGACGCCCGCGGCCATGCCGAGGAAGATCTTGTAGCGGCCGCGGCTCACGTCATCTCCCCGGCCTCGCTCCCTCAAGCTCCCAGCAGGTTGTGGACGACGAGGTCGATCAGTTTGATCCCGGCGAACGGGACGATCAGGCCGCCGAGGCCGTAGATGAGGATGTTGCGCCGCAGCAGAGCCGTCGCGCCGACCGGCCGGTAGCGGACCCCGCGCAGCGAGAGCGGGATCAGCAACGGGATGATCAGCGCGTTGAAGATGACCGCCGAGAGGATCGCCGATTCGGGGGTACCCAGGGACATCACGTTGAGCGCGTCGAGCGGTCCCTTTTCACCCGCCGCGGCCCAGGTGGTGACGAAGATCGCCGGCAGGATCGCAAAGTACTTGGCGACGTCGTTGGCGATCGAGAAGGTGGTGAGAGCGCCGCGGGTAATCAGCAGCTGCTTGCCGACCTCGACGATCTCAATCAGCTTCGTCGGATTGGAGTCGAGATCGACCATGTTGCCGGCCTCGCGCGCCGCCTGGGTGCCGGTGTTCATCGCCACGCCGACGTCGGCCTGAGCTAGCGCCGGGGCATCGTTGGTGCCATCGCCGGTCATCGCAATCAGGCGCCCGTCGCCCTGTTGTTCCTTGATCAGCTCCAGCTTGCGCTCCGGCGTGGCTTCGGCGAGGAAGTCATCGACGCCGGCCTCCGCGGCGATCTTCGCCGCCGTCAGTTTGTTGTCGCCAGTGACCATGATCGTGCGAATACCCATCGCCCGTAGCTGGTCGAAGCGGGCTTTCATCCCTTCCTTGACGATGTCTTTGAGGTAGACGACGCCGAGCACCCGCTCGTTGCGGGCGACGGCGAGGGGGGTGCCCCCCTCGCGGCCGATCCGGTCGAGCTCGCCTTTCAGCTCCGCCGGTGGGCGGCCGCCTTCGGCGAGGACCCAGGATTCGATCGAGTCGCCAGCCCCCTTTCGCAGCCGCGTGCCGTTGAAGTCGACGCCGCTCATCCTCGTCTCCGCGGTGAAAGGGACGAAGGTCGGCTCGTGACCGGCGAAGTCGTGCTCGCGGATGCCGAAGCCCTTGGCGAGGACGACGATCGAGCGGCCCTCGGGGGTCTCGTCGGCGAGCGAAGACATCTGCGCCGCCTCGGCCAGGTCCTCCTGGCTGACGCCTGGCATCGCGATGAACTCGGTCGCCTCGCGGTTGCCGAGGGTGATCGTGCCGGTCTTGTCGAGCAGGAGGACGTCGCAGTCTCCCGAGGCCTCGACCGCGCGACCGGAGAGGGCGAGGACGTTGCGGCGGACGAGGCGGTCCATGCCGGCGATTCCGATCGCCGAGAGCAGCGCCCCGATCGTCGTCGGGATCAGCGCCACCAGCAGCGCGATCAGGGTCGTCTCAGAAAGTTCCGTACCGGCGAACAGCGCGAACGGGCGCAGGCTGACGACGACGAGGATGAAGATCAAGGTCAGCGCGGCGAGAAGGATGCCGAGGGCGATCTCGTTCGGGGTCTTGCGCCGCTCGGCGCCCTCGACGAGGGCGATCATGCGGTCGAGGAAGGACTTGCCGGGCTCTTGCGTGATCTCGACGACGATCCGGTCGGAGAGCACCCGGGTGCCGCCGGTGACGGCGGAACGGTCGCCGCCGGCCTCGCGGATGACCGGCGCCGACTCGCCGGTGATCGCCGACTCGTCGACCGAGGCGATGCCCTCGATCACGGTGCCGTCACCGGGGATCGTTTCCCCGGCCTCGACCACGACGACGTCGCCGCGGATCAGCTCGGCGGCCGATTTCTCACCACCGTCGCGCAGGCGCGCCGTCGTCTCGGTCCGCATCGCCCGCAGCGACGCGGCCTGGGCCCGCCCCCGCCCCTCCGCCAAGGCCTCGGCGAGGTTGGCGAAGACGACCGTCAGCCAGAGCCAGACGGTGATCGTGAAGGTGAACCAGGCCGGCTCGTGTCCGCCGCCGAGAGGCCCACCGCCGAAGGCCTGGATCAGCCAGGCGACGGTGGTGATGACGGCGCCGATCTCGACCACGAACATGACCGGGTTGCGGACCTGCACCCGCGGGTCGAGCTTGCGGACCGACTCGAGCAGAGCCGGGCGGACGATCTCGGGATCGAACAACGAACGCGGCTGGCGGTCGGAAGAGGTCTGGGTGGTCTGGTCGTCGGTCATTTCAGCGGGGCCTCTTCTTCGAGGACGATGTTGAGCTGCAGGACGTTGACACCGGGCTCGCCGAGGACGCCGAGGAAGCGGCCGTCGGTGTGGTCGGAGATCAACCCTTCGACTTGCCCCAGCGGCAACTTGCGGACAGTGGCAATCCGGTGCGCCTGGATCCCGGCGTTGGCTTCGGAGATGTGGGGGTCGACGCCGGAGGCGGACTGCGTCACCGCGTCGACCGGCACGTCCTCGCGGGTCAGCGAGTGGTCGTACGGCTTGTTCAGCTTCACGTAAGCCGCGAGTTCTTCGCGAATTTCGTCCCGGACTTCTGCGCTATTGGGGCCGCCGTTGCCGAAGAAGGTGACGTTGCCGGAGTAGCCGGTCGCCGAGGGCCGCGGCTGGAAGTAGGCCTTGCCCTTGAATTCCTGGCCGATCAGCTTCGAGCCGACCACGTGCCCGTCAAAAGAAACCTTGGAGCCATCGGCGGATCCGGGGAAGATCACCTGGGCGATACCGGTAATCGCGAGCGGGTAGACGAGGCCGAGGCCGATCGTCATCACCACAATCGCGATCACGCCGGTGACCAGGTCCCTGCGCAGCCCGGTCACGGGAACATCCTTGCGCTGAGGCCGTTGGAGACCGGGCCGAGCAGGATCGAGGGGAAGAAGGTGAGGGCGCCGACAAGGATGACGACCCCGATCAGGAGGAAGACGAAGGTCGGGTTGTCGGTGCGCATCGTCCCCAGGCCGGCCGGCGAGACCCTCTTGCCGGCGAGCGCGCCGGCGACGGCGAGAACGAAAATGATCGGCGCGAAACGGGCGGTGACCATCACCGCGCCGCCCAGCAGGTTGGCGAAGCTAAGGCCGTACGCTTCGACGTTCCCAGGGGCGTTGGGCTGGAGGAAGCCGGTGTAGCCGGCGAAGGCGGAGCCGTTGTTGTTCGCCTGCGAGAGGTAGGCGTAGAGCGTCTCCGAGAAGCCCGACGGGTTGATCCCGGCGTACAGCGACCGTTTACCGAGATCGGTCGCCGAGGCGAGGCCTGCCGATAGCAGCACTACAAGCGGCGTGAACAGGACGCCGAGTGAGACCAGCTTGATCTCCCGCGCCTGGATCTTCTTGCCCAAGTACTCCGGGGTGCGACCGACCATCAGGCCGCCGATGAAGACGGCGAGGATGACGTAGAGGAGCATCGAGTAAAGGCCAGTTCCGACGCCGCCGAAGACGACCTCGCTGTAGCCGAGGTTGGTGAACGGCACGGCGCCGCCGATCCCGGTCAGCGACTCGAAGGCGGCGTTGACAGCGCCGCAGGAAGTAACCGTCGTGACCGCCGTCCAGAGCGCCGAGTTGGCGATGCCGAAGCGCTGCTCCTTGCCCTCCAGGTTGCCGCCGGTCGAGCCGTCGAAGGCGTGGGTGTGGAGGCCGGCGGCGTGCTGGGCGGGGCTGCCGTGCTGCTCGGCCATGTAGACGACGATGACGCCGACGATGAAGAGCACGAACATCGCGCTGAAGATCGCCCAGCCCTGGCGCTGGCTGCCGACCATGCGCCCGTAGGTGTAGGTCAGGCTGGCCGGGATGATGAGGATCAGCAGCATCTCGAAGAAGTTGGTCAGGGCGGTCGGGTTCTCGAACGGGTAGGCCGAGTTGACGTTGAAGAAGCCGCCGCCGTTGGTCCCCAGCTCCTTGATCACCTCCTGCGAGGCGACCGGGCCCTGGGCGAGGATCTGCTGGCCGCCGCTGAGGGTGTGGATCACGCTAGAGCTGCTGAGGTTCTGGATCACGCCCTGGGAGACGAGGAAGAGAGCGCCAACGACCGAGATCGGCAGCAACACGTAGAGCAGGATGCGAACGATGTCCTGCCAGAAGTTGCCGATCGACTTGCCGGAGCGGGCGACGATGCCGCGAATCAGGGCGGCGACGACGGCGATCCCGACCGCGGCAGAAACGAAGTTCTGGACCGCGAGGCCGGCCATCTGGGCGAAGTAGGTGAGCGTCGTTTCACCGCCGTAGTACTGCCAGTTGGTGTTGGTGATGAACGACGAGGTGGTGTTGAAGCTGAGGTCCCAGGGCCCGGAGTGGAAGCCTTCGGGGTTGAACGGCTGGATCCCCTCGGTGCGGAGGATCAGGTAGAGAGCGACCCAGAACAGCAGCGAGAAGACGACGAGGCTGCGGGCGTAGGTTTTCCAGTCCTGCCCCTCGGCGCCGGGCCGCACACGCAGCACCCGGTAGGTGGTGCGCTCGATTGGCCCGAGGACGGGGGTCAGGAAGACGCGCTGGTTGCTGAAGACGCGCGCCAAGTAGATCCCCACCGGCTTGATCAGCGCGACGAGGACGATGATGAAGATCGCGATCTGGACGTAGCCCTGGAACATCAGAGGTTCTCCCCGCGCACCAACGCGTAAACGAGGTAGACACAGACCAGCGCCGCGGCGACGAGGCCGAAGACGTCGGCGCCCGAGAGCGCAGCGAACGGGATGGCGACGAAGGCGCTCAAATCCGGTCGATCAGGTCGATCGCCCAGTAGAGGAGGGCGAAGAGGGCTACCGCGAGAACGATCGAGAAGAGGTCGGCGACGGGACCGCCCCCACCAGGAAAGATGTCTGCGGGTACGAGCACAAATCGATCATGCGCCCCGCCCCGTCAAGGCCGCATGAAGTTCAGACGCCACCGCATACAGATTTCGTGAAGGTTGCGATCCAGCTTCGTGCCGCTATCCGGACCAAACCTGGATCGCGCTTAGGCAGCGAAGCGGTAACCCACTCCCGGGTCGGTCAAGACGTATTTGGGGCCGTCGGGCGGCTCGATCTTGCGGCGCAAGTTGGCGACGTGGGCGCGGAGGACCTGGAGGTCGTCTTCGTACTCGACGCCCCAGACCTCGACCAACAGGGTGCGGTGGGTCATCAGCTTGCCGCGGTTCGTCGCCAGCAGCCGCAACAGGCCGAACTCGGTCGGGGTCAAGTGGACCATCTCGCCGTCGCGCCTGACGCTGCGGGCCGCGAGGTCGACCTCAAGCCCGTCGGCGCTGATCACCGGCTCGGCGCCCTCGGGCTGGGCGCGGCGCAGGACCGCTTCGAGGCGGGCGACGAGCTCCCGCGGGCCGAAAGGCTTGGTCACGTAGTCGTCGGCGCCGGCCGCGAGCGCCTCGACCTTGCGGTCCTCCTCGCCGACCGCCGAGAGGACGAGGATCGGCATCTTCGTCCACTCGCGCAGCCGCCGCGTCACCTCGACCCCGTCGATGTCCGGCAGCATCAGATCGAGGATCGCCGCGGCGGGCGGTTTGACGGCGGCGAGGTCGAGTGCCTGCTCGCCGGTCTCGGCCGGCACTGCCTCGTAGCCGGCGTCGCGCAGGATCACCTTCAGCGCCCGCAGGATCTGCGGCTCGTCGTCGCAGACGAGGACCCGCGGCGTGTCGCTCAAAGCGTCGCCTCGCTCTGGGGGTCGCCCGCGCTGGGCGCCGCGAAGCTGACGACGAAGCTCGACCCCTGGCCCGGCAGCGACTCGACCTCAACCTCGCCGCCGTTGGCCTCGATGAAGCCGCGGGCGATCGCCAGGCCAAGCCCGGAACCGTTGCCGCGCCCCTCTTCAGAGCGGAAGAACGGCTCGAAGATCCGCTCGCGGTCGTTCTCGGGGATGCCGGGGCCGCGGTCGACGACGCGGACGACGAGCCGTGGCCCAACCAGCCGCGAGCGAACCAAGACCGGCTGGCCCTCGCCATGAACGACGGCGTTGTCGAGCAGGTTGGCGAAGGCGCGCTCGAGCTGCGCCGGGTCGGCGCGGAGCGGCGGCAGGTCCTGGTCGAGCGCCAGGCGCACGACCTCGCCGTTGGGTCCGATCGAGCTCCGTGCCGCCTCCAGCAACCCGGCCAGGTCGACCGGCTCCCGGTGCGGCTCGGCTTTGCCGCTCTCCAGCCGCGAGACGTCGAGCAGGTTCTCGACCAGCCGCGAGAGCCGCAGCCCTTCCTCGACCACCGCCTCGCTCAGCTCGCTGCGCTCGGCCGCGGTGGCGCTGGGCGAATCGAGGGCGGCGCCGGCGGCGATGATCGAGGTCAGCGGCGTCCGCAGGTCGTGGGAGACCGAGCGCAGCAGCGCCGTCTTCAGCTCGTCGCTGCGGCGCAGCGCCTCGGCCTCGATCACCTCGGCCTGCATCCGCTCGCGCTCGGCCTCCAGGGCGGCGAGCTCGGCCAGGGCGCGGTCGGCCTGCTCGCGCCGGCGCTCGGATTCGGCGGCGCGGGCGCGGGCGAGCTCGGCCAGGGTGGCGCCGGCGACGGCGACGATCACGAAGACGACCAGGGCGACGAGGTCGTGATCGGCGCGGACGTCGAGCCGGCCCAGGGGTGGCAGGTGGAAGAAGTTGAAGGCGAGAGCGCTGAGGATCGCCGTCAGCAACCCCAGCCGCCAGCCCCAGACCGCCGCAATCAGCAGCACGCCGGGGATGTAGACGACGCCGAGCGAGACCGCCGGCGCGACGTCCTTAAGGGGGTAGACGACCCCGGTCGCGATCGCAACGGCGGCGACGGACGCGAGCAGGCCGAGCCAGGCCGACGGCGGCTTGCCGGTCAGGCCGAGGGGGTTGGGACGCTGCTCCACGCCGCCCAATGTACGCCGCGGCAGAGGTTGGTCGCGCATAACGCGACCAACCTCTGCCGCTACTCGTACTGCAGTGACTCGAGGACGTCCAAGCGCGAGGCGCGCCGGGCCGGCGGGATCGCGGCGAGGACGCCGGCGAGCGCAGCCAGCACGAGGAGGACGAACAACGAGCCAACGGGGTAGGACAGGGTGAAGCCTTCGTCCTTCAGCGGCTGGGCGATCAGCGTCGCAAAGATCACTCCCAGGGCCATGCCCAGGATCGCCCCGATCAGGGCGGTGATCACAGCCTCGTAGCGAACCATCGTCCGCACCTGCCGCCGCGACATCCCGATCGCCCGCAGCATTCCCAGCTCCCGCGTGCGTTCGTGGATCGAGAGCGCCAGCGTGTTGGCGATCCCGAACAGCGAGATCACGACCGCGAGCAGGAGCAGCGCGTAGAAGAGGTTGACGAGGGTTTCGACCTGCTTTTCGCGTTCTTCCTTCAGTTCTTCCTGGTTGAGGACTTCGGCGACCGGGAAGAGCGCTTCGACCCCTTTGCTGAGAACTGCCTGCACCTGCGCCGCATCGGCGCCCGGGTCGATGTTGACGAAGTCGATCTGGTCCTGGGTCTGGTCGAAGTCGCTCGCCATCACCTTCTGGGTGACGAGGACGCTGCCGAAGATCCCCAGCTTCGAGTTGAAGGTGCCGACGACTTCAAAGCCCGGTTCCCGCCGGGTCTGGCTCAGCATCTGGAAAGTGCTGCCGACTTCGAGGCCGCGTTCGGAGGCGAAGTCGTCGGAGACCACCGCCTGGCCGTCCTGCAGGTCTTCCAGCACTGCCGGCCCGCCCTGCTTCCATTCGACGTTGAGCGCCTCCTGGATGTCCGGCGTCGGCGCCGAGACACGGACCGTTCCGCCACCTTCTGCCCTCGCCTGCGTCGAGCGGATCGTCGCCACGGTTTCGACGCCCGGCACTTTGCGCGCCGCCGCCGCGGTGCCGTTGGGGATCGGCGAGAAACCGTCAGTGTTCTGGATCACCAGGCCGCCGGCGAAGTTTTCGTCGACGACCTGGGCGACGGTGCTCTTGATCCCAGCGGCGAAGACGGTGACGAAGGCGACCAGGGCGAGGCCGATCATCAGCGCCGCCGCGGTCACCGCGGTGCGGCTTGGGTTGCGCTGGGCGTTCTCGCGGGCGAGTCGGCCGGTCAAGCGCCGGCGCCGGGCCTGTTCCAGCGGCCAACCGGCAACGCGCGCCAGGGGCGGCACCAGACGCGGACTAAAGAGGGAGACGGCGATGACGATGACCAGTGCACCACCGCCCATCAGGCCGGCACGGCTGCCGACGCCGCCATCGCCGAGCAGGCCGCCGAGGACCATCGCCAAGCCGACCAGAGAGAGCAGGGTCGAGAAGACTAGGTAGACGATCCGCCGGCGCCGGCTCGGCGCCGGCATGAAGGCGTGCAGAGCGGCAATCGGCGGCACCCTGGTCGAGCGCAGGGCCGGAATCAGCGAGGCGATGAAGGTGACGACGACCCCGACGAGCAGAGAGACGATCACCGTGCGCGACTCGAGCACGAGGCTGGTGGTCGGCAGGTCAACTTCGAAGGCTTCGAGCAGAGCGTTGAGCAGGATCGCGATCAGGAACCCGGCCGCGATCCCGACCAGAGCCCCGAACAGGCCGATCGCAACCGCTTCGCTCAGGACCGAGCGCAGGATCTGGCCGCGCGAGGCACCCAGCGTGCGCAGCATCCCGAACTCCGTAACCCGCTGGGCCACGGTGATCGAGAAGGTGTTGAAGATGAGGAAGGAGCCGACGAAGACGGCGATGAAGCCGAAGACGAGGAGGAAGGTCTGCAGGAAGCTGAGGTTGTCGCGGATTTCTTCCGAGGAGCGGTCGGCGCTTTCCTTGCCGGTCTCAACCCGCACCCCGGCCGGCATCTCGGCTTTGATCCGCAGTTTCAGCGCCTGCGGGGAGGCGCCAGCGGCGGCGGCAACCGAGATCTGGTCGAAGCGCCCGACCTTGTGGGTCAGCGCCTGCGCGACCGGCAGCGTCACTTGGGCGATGCTGGCGCCGCCGAACGAGGCGCCGCCGAGCTGGGTCAGCCCGACCAGGGTGAAGGTACGCGCTTTCCCCTGGCCGATCAGCTCGATCTGGTCCCCGAGCTGAAGGTCGGAGCTTTCCGCCGCCGCCTTGTCGATCGAGGCCTCGGTCGGGCCGCGCGGCCGGTGCCCGGTGACGTAGTTAAGAGACTCCAATCGCCCCGGCAAGGTCGAGGAGATGAACTTGGGGGCGAATTTGTTGCCGATCTTTTCGCCCTTGGAATCGAAGAAGCCGCCGGGCGTGAAAATCGCCCCCGCCGCCAACTTCACCCCGGGCGTCTGCTGGATCCTTGGCAGCAGGCCGGCGCTGATCGTCGGCACTTCGCCGTTGTCCTGTTCGACCGGGTTCTCGGCGGTGACGACGACGCTGGTCCCGCTCAGCGACTCGCTGAAGATTTCGTCGAAGGCAGCGAAGATCGTGTCGCTGAGGATGTAGCTGCCGGCGATGAAGGCGACGCCGAGGATGACGGCAAAGGACGTCGTCATCGCCCGGACCTTGCGAGCCCAGAGGCTCTTGAGGCTGAGGCTAGTCAAGCTGCTTCATCAGCTCGATCACGTCGTCGGCGGAGCCCGGCGAGTCGTCATGGACGATCTTGCCGTCGCGGAGCGTGATCAAGCGGTCGGCATGGGCGGCGGCGACGGGATCGTGGGTCACCATCACCACCGTCTGGTCGAAGTCGTCGACGGCGCGGCGGAGCAGGCCGAGGACGTCGGCACTGGCCTTCGAGTCGAGGTTGCCGGTCGGCTCGTCGGCGAAGACGACCGCCGGTTTGGAGACCAGGGCGCGGGCGACCGCGACCCGCTGTTGCTGACCGCCGGACAGCTCAGAGGGCCGGTGGGTGCGGCGGTCGCCGAGACCGACTGCTTCGATCAGCTGGTTGACCCAGGCCTGGTCGGGCTTGCGGCCGGCGATCGAGAGCGGCAGGACGAGGTTTTCCTCCGCGGTCAGGACCGGCAGCAGATTGAAGAACTGGAAGACGAAGCCGAGCTTGTCGCGGCGGAGCTTGGTCAGGTCGCCGTCGTCGAGCGTCGTGATCTCGACCCCGTCGAGCGTGACCGAGCCGCTGGTCGGCTTGTCGAGGCCGGCGAGGATGTGCATCAAGGTCGACTTGCCGGACCCCGAGGGACCCATGATCGCGGTGAAGCGGTCGCGGTCGAAGCCAGTGCTGACGCCGGCCAGGGCATCGACGGCGGCGTCTCCCTCGCCATAGCGGCGGGTGAGGTCGGTGGCGACGACGACCTGTCCGTTCGAGCTCACTGACCGCACCGTATCGATCTCAGGGAATAGCCTGCTTCCGGTGGCGCTGGCAGACCAGTTGGACGGACTTTTGATCGACCTCGACGGCGTGGTCTGGATCGGGCGCGATCCCGTCCCCGGCTCACCCGAGGCGCTGGCGGCGCTGGTCGAGCAGGGCAAGGAGATCTGCTTCGTCACCAACAACCCGAGCCGCCCTCCCGAGCGCTACGCGGAACGGCTGCGGAAGATGGGGGTCGAGATCGGGCCGGAGCGGATCGTCACCGCCGGCATGGTCGCGGCTCGGCTCGCCGGCGAAGCGGCCGGCGACGGCGGCGCCTTCGTGATCGGCGCCACGGCGCTGAAGGAGATGGTCGCCGCCGCCGGGCCGAGCGTGCTCGAGGGCGAGGCCGGGCAGGAGGCCCGCGTCGTCGTCGTCTCCGGCCACCGCGGCTTCGACTACGAGGAGCTACTTACCGCGAAGCGGGCGCTCGACGGGGGCGCCGCCCTCGTCGCCACCAGCCACGACCCGACGATGCCGATGCCGGGTGGCGAGTGGCCGGGGACGGGAGCGATCCTGGCCGCGGTCGAGACCGCCTCCGGGAAGCGGGCCGAGATCGGCGGCAAGCCCGAGGGTCACCTGTTCGAGATGGCCCTCGACGTCATCTCGCGCGGTTCCTTGCGGACCGATGGCGACCACAAGGAACCACGCGATCAACGGGTGGCGATGGTCGGCGACCGGATCGCCTCTGACATCGACGGCGGCCGTGCCGCCGGGCTGGCGACGGTGCTCGTCCTCAGCGGCGCCAGCACCCGGGCGGAGGCGGAGGCGGCCGTGCCGCCACCCGACCACGTCGTCGAGAACCTCGCCGCCCTGCTGCGGTGAGCACCGGCGCCGCGGCGCCCAATCCCGCCCACCGTCTGGGCGTCGGCTTCGCGGCCCTGTTCGCAGTCACCTTCTGCGGCCTGGTCGCGGTCGGCTCGGTGCTGCCGGTGCTGCCCCGCTACGTGCACGGCCCGATCGGCGCCGGCGACATCGCGGTCGGGATCGTGGTCGGCTGCTACGCGATCACCGGCCTGCTGCTGCGGCCGGTGGCGGGCCGGCTGGCCGACCGCTGGGGACGCAAGCCGACGGTCATCCTCGGCACCCTGCTGATCGCCGCCAGCGGCTTCCTGATCCTGCCGGATCTCGGGCTCGCCGGCCTGATCTTCGCCCGGCTCGTGGTCGGCATCGGCGAGGGCTCGCTCTACACCGCCGGCTCGGCCTGGATCGTCGACATGGCCCCAGAGGCACGCCGCGGCCGCGTCCTCGGCCTCTACGGGCTGGCGGTCTGGGGCGGCCTCAGCGTCGGGCCGCTGATCGGCCAGGTGCTGCTCGACAACAGCGGCTACCAGGCGGTCTGGATCTTCGCCGGGGCCCTGCCCCTGGTCGGAACGGCGATCGCGCTCCTGGTCAAGGACCGGTTCACCCCTCACCCCCACGCCGAGCCGCACCCGTTGATCGCGCCGGAGGCGGTGCGGCCGGGACTGGCGGTCGGCCTTGCCGCCGTCGGCTACGCGACCGTCGCCGCCTTCATCGTGCTGATGCTCGACGCCCGCGACATCGGCCACGGCGCTGCCGTCTTCGCCGCCTTCGCGGCGATGATCGTGATCGCCCGGCTGATCGCCGGCGGCCTGCCGGACCGGTTCGGGCCAGCCCGAGTGGCAATTGGGGCTGCCCTGATCGAGGCTGCCGGCCTGCTGGCGATGGCGCTCGCCGAGAGCCTGCCGGTGGCATTGGCAGGCGGGATGGCGATGGGCGCGGCCTTCTCCCTGCTCAACCCCTCGCTGATGCTGATCGCCGTCGGCCAGGTCCCCGAACGCGCCCGCGGAGCCACGATGGGGACCTACACCGCCTTCTTCGACGCCGGGATCGGGATCGGGGCGCCGTTGGCGGGGCTGGCGGCAGCGCTGACGAGCTACGAGGGCGCTTTCGTCCTCGCGGCGGCGGTCGCGGTTGCCTCGGCGGTGCTGACGCTCCTGATGCTGCACCGGACCGCGGCGGCACAGCGCCCGGAAGTGATCGAAGCCGACCTCTGAACGAGCGACGCGTGCGGTGCTACCGGCGCTCGCTGACGATCAGCGTTTGCGCGGCGCGGCCGATCCGGCCCTCGCCGTCGAACAACACCGACTCGGCGGTCGCGACCCCGGTCGCCTGTGGCAACGTCCTCGCGTCGACGCCGATCCACTCGCCGGCCGGCATCCGCTCGAGGTGGATGGTCAGCTCGACGTTGACGAAGATGTAGCGGCGGAAGTCGAGTGCGGCGCTGATCCCGTTGCCGACGTCGCCGGCGACCAGCGTCCTTTGCAGCGGCGTCGGGTCCTCGCCGGCGACCAGCGGCACCCGCATCCGTAGCCAGGCGGTCGCGGGTCCCAGCTCCATGAACCGGCCGGCGGCGAAGGTGATCTCCACTGCCGAGTGGTAACCGTGCTCCTGGTCGGTCGGGAAGAAGTCTGAGTCTCTCCCCTGCTGCGGCGCGAGCGGCGTCGGCGTCTCGACCACGCTGCCGGGAGGCAGGTCCAAGTCGGTGATCTCCAGGCGCCAGGCGGTCGCCCGCATCAGCACCTGCTCGCCGTCGGAGAGCTCGGCCTCGACCAGCTGCACCCGCCGCCCTGGCCGCAGCACCCGGGCGCTGACCTGGACCGGCCCGATCGGGACCGGGCGCAGGATGTCGAAGGCGATGCGGCCGACCTGGAAGCGCTCAGAGTCCGACAGCTTCTCGATCTCGCGGGCGAGCAGGGCCGAGGGCGGACCGGCGTGCTGAGCGCCGGGGTCCCAGGGGCCGCGGGTCAGCTCGGTGGCGAGGTAGTGATCGCCGTCGGGCTCGTAGAAGGCGTCGAACACGGCGCAATCCTAGGCGGGCGCGGGCGACCCGGCACCGACCCCGTCTCTCAGCAGGTGTGGCTGCCGAACTCCTGGACCCAGACGTGGGCGTCGGCGCTGCCTTCAATCGTCCCCTCGCGCAGGCCGATGCCGATGTCGGTGTAGGGGCCGAGGATGTTTTCGCGGTGCCCGGATGAGTGCAACCAGGCGCGCATGATCGCCCGCGGGGTGCCGATCGTCCCAGTGCCCCAGGCGATGTTCTCCGCCGCCTCCCAGCAGCTGCCGCTCAGGTAACCCGATTTCTCCATCCAGTAGGTGAACTCGCGACCGCATGCTTCGTGGCTGAATTCGCCGCAGCGGAGGATGTCCCGGACCTTGCCGGCTGCCGCCTGGGCGAGCTGGGTGGAGGCCGAGATCCGGGCCAGCTTCGAGTGGGAGCGCGCGTAGTTGGTCAGGCACAGCATCGCCTGCAGCTGCATCTTGTTCGCCAGCGTCGGCTGGTTCTGGTGCGGACAGGCGGAGGCCGGCGCCAGCAGGCGGTCGATTCCGGTGGGGGCGGGCGACGGAGCCGCCGCCGCATAAGCGGCCGCCCCGAGCAGGGCAATGGAGCAAGCGACGAGGGCGAGCAAACGCGTCACAGCTCTGTAATAGCAGGGGCGTACCCTGATGTCAGAGATTCGAAAGGAGAACGATGGCGACCAAGATCGAGAAGACCGACCAGGAATGGCGCGACGAGCTCAGCCCAGAGCAGTACGAGGTGACGCGCAAGGCCGGCACCGAGCGAGCCTTCACCGGCCCGCATCTGGAGGAGAAGCGGGACGGCATGTTCCGCTGTATCGGCTGCGGCACTGAGCTCTTCTCCTCCGACACCAAGTTCGACTCCGGCACCGGCTGGCCCAGCTTCACCGACCCGGCCAACCTCGAGCACGTCGAACTGCGTTCGGACAACAGCCACTTCATGCGCCGAACCGAGGTTGTCTGCAAGACCTGCGACGCCCACCTCGGCCACGTCTTCGACGACGGCCCGGAAGGCAAGCAGCGCTACTGCATCAACGGCTGCGCGCTGAACTTCGACCCGAAGAGCGAGTAACGAAGCGGGGGCGGCGCTCGGCTAGAGGGCGCCGCCGCCGGCACCGAGGTAGCTGAAGCGCACTGCCAGGGCCACCGCCTCGGTGCGGGTGTCGACCTCGAGCTTGGCGATCGCGTTGCGCACGTGGGTGTGGACGGTCGCCGGGCTCAACTGCAGCCGCTCGGCGATCTCTTTCACCCGCAGCCCCTCGGCCAGCAGCTCGAGGATCTGTCGCTCACGCGGTGAGAGGTCGAGCAGCTTCTCGACCTCGGAGGGCTTGCCGCCGGCGAAGTCGCCGCCGAGGAAGGTGCCGCCGCCGGTCACCGCTTTGACCGCCCGGGCGATGTCCTCGGCCGGCGCTGACTTCAGCACGTAGCCCGAGGCTCCGGCCCTCAGGGCCAGCGCCAGCAGGTCCGGCTGGGCGTGGGCGGTGAAGATGATCACCTTGGTCCGCGGCCGGACCTTGAGGACCTCCTTGGTCGCCTCGATGCCGTCGCGCTTGGGAAGCTCGACGTCGATGATGAGGACGTCGGGCTCGAGCTCCTTGACGACGTCGACCACATCGCGGCCGTTGCCGGCCTCGCCGACGATCTCGACGATGCTCGAATTCACCATCCTGGCCTTGATCGCCTCACGGACGATCTCGTGGTCGTCGCAGAGGACGACCCGCTTAGCGTCTCGGACGCCGGTGCTCATGGCTGAATCCTGTCCATCACTTCGGCGCGATTCTGTCAGGACAGCCGTACTGATGCAAAATATTGGGTAGCGTGAACCCGCCGTCGCGCTCTTGGCGGTTCTCGATCAAGGCGATGATCGTACGCCCGACGGCAACCGCGGTGCCGTTCAGGGTGTGCACCGGTTCCGCTGCTGCACCCTCCTGCGGGCGGTAGCGGGCGCCGAGCCGGCGCGCCTGGTAGTCGGTCGTGTTCGAGCACGAGGTGAGCTCGCGGTAGCGGCCCTGGCTCGGGATCCAGGCCTCGCAGTCGTACTTCTTCGCCGCCGGCGCGCCGAGGTCGCCGACGGCGACGTTGACGACGCGGTAGGGGATCTCGAGCTCGCCGAGGATCCGCTCCTCGATCGCCAGCAGCCGCTCGTGCTCCTCCTGCGAAGCCGCGGGCTCGACGAACGAGAACATCTCGACCTTGTCGAACTGGTGGACGCGGAAGATGCCGCGAGTGTCGCGGCCGGCGGCGCCGGCCTCGCGCCGGAAGCAGGTCGAGAAGCCGCAGTAGCGCAGCGGCAAAGCCTCGGCATCGAGGATCTCGTCGGCGTGAAGGCTGGCGAGAGCGACCTCGGAAGTGCCCGTCAGGAACAGTTCGTCCTTGGGGATCTCGTAGATCTGGTCGCGCGCCTCGGGCAGGAAGCCGGTGCCCTCCAGTGCCTCTTCGCGGACCAGCACCGGCGGCACCACCGGCTCATGTCCCTCGCCGCGGACCAGCTCGATCGCGAAGCGGACCAGAGCCAGCTCGAGCAGAACCAGGTCGCCCTTCAGGTAGGCGAAGCGCGAGCCCGAGAGCCGGGCGCCGGCCTCCATGTCGATCAACCCCAGCTCGGTCCCGATCTCGAGGTGGTCGCGCGGCTCGAAGTCGAAGACGGGCGGCTCGCCGACCCGCTTGATCTCGACCGCGTCCTCGTCGCTGTCGCCCGCGGGGGCATCGGGGTCGGGGATGTTCGGCAGCGCCAGCGCCAGCGCGCCGAGATCGGCGTCGACCTTCTCCAGCTCCTCTTTGCCGCTCTCGATCGTCTCCTTCAATCCCGCCACCTGCGCCATCAGCGCTTCGGAATCCCCCCCGGCTTGTTTGGCCTCGCCGATCCGCTTGGAGAGGGTCTTGCGCTCGGCCTGGGCGTCCTCGACCGCGGGCAGCAATGCCCGGCGGCGGGCGTCGAGCGCCAGCAGTTGATCGACCTGCTCGGCGGCGCCGCGCCGGGCCAGGGCCGTCTTGACCCGCTCGGGGTCGGAGCGAATCAGCTTCAGGTCGAGCACTGGAGCTCCCGCCGCTAGGGCGAGGTGTTCTCGCCGGGCCGCGGCGAGGTTTCGGCGTCTTCGCCTGCGTACTTGGCGACGAATTTCGCGATCTCTTCGGCTTCTTCGCCGACGACGATGTTCTGGGGCATGATCGCGCCCGAGAAGCCGCCATTCTGGATCGCGAAGAGGGCGTCTTCGTAGGTCTCTTCGCGCTGGTTCAGGTTCGGGCCCTGGGTGCGCTCGCCGCGGTTGCCGCTGCCCTGGGTGCCGGCGGCGCTGAGCGTGTGGCAGCCGGCGCAATGGGTCGAGAAGAGCACGGCCCCGTTGTAGTCGGGGTCGTCCTTGGAGACGGAGAGCTTTTCTTCGCCGTAGCCGCAGGCGACGAGCCCGAGAGCGGCGGCAACGATCATTGCTATGAGCAGTACTCGACGCACGCGGCGCGCATCATATTGTCTGGAGGCGATCCCCGATCCGCCGCCGCCGATGCCTCCGCCCGACTCAGACAGCTTCCGCACCGCGATGGCCAACCTGCCGACCGGGGTGACGGTGGTCAGCGCCAGCGGCGCCGAGGGACCAGCCGGGGCGACGGCCAACGCCGTCTGCTCGCTCTCGATCGAGCCGAGGCTGATGCTGGCCTGCCTCGACCGCGGCTCCCGCACCCTGCTCGCCGTCCAGGCCGCGGACCGCTTCGGCGTCAGCGTCCTCCACAAGGGCCAGGAGGAGATCGCCCGCACCTTCGCGACCAAGGCGCCGGTGGCGGAGAAGTGGGCGGGCGTCGCCTGGAGCGACCGCGGCGGCCTGCCGGCAATCGACGGCGCCCTCGTCTGGCTCGCCTGCGACCTGCGCGACGTGATCTCCGCCGGCGACCACGTGATCGTCACGGGCGAGGTCACCGACCTCGCCGTCAGCGAGGGCGACCCCCTCGTCTTCTACGGCGGCCAGTACCTGCCGCTGCGCTGAGCAGATGTCCGGTGGTTAATCGCAGCCGGTGGCAATCGCCAGCGCCCGGCAGACCTCATGCATTTGCGCGCCAGAGAGGTGGGTGATGGGGTCGCTGAGGAGTGAGCGGGGAATCTGCCGGACGTTGTCGAGGGTGGCAACGCATTCGTCCGGCATTCCATCTGCCTCGCCAAGGCGAACCTCCGTCGGAATGGCGCGGACGGTTCGCGTGATCGGAGCGACCAGCACCCGGCGCAGCACTGGAATGGCCTCGCCACGGGTGAGTATTAAGGCGGGACGCCTACCCTCATCCGGCAGGTCGCACCAGCAAATGTCGCCGCGGGTCACCACGGCTCTTCCCGAATCATCTCGCGCGCTTCCCGCTCCGCTTCCTTGAGCTCCTCCTCGGTGGTCGGGATCCGTTCGTAGCCTGCGACGATTTCTCGACTGATCCGATCCCGCTCTTCGTCGAGAAGGTAGGCCTCGATCGCGCCCCGGATCAGCGCCGAGCGCGAGCGCCCGTCTCGTGCGGCCCGCTCATCGAGGCGATCGAGAAGCTCCTGGCTGAGCTGGACCAGGGTTTGCTTGCGCGTCATTGACCATATGGTATCCAATGGTCGAGTGGCAGCCATACGGCGCCAAGGCCGCCGACCATGCGGTCTCTCTCCCTCGAGACGAGCCCTAATCCGCCGTGTGGCAGACGACCTCGACGTTGTTGCCGTCGGGGTCGAGGACGAAGGCGCCGTAGTAGCCGGGGTGGTAGATCGGGCGCGGGCCTGGGGCGCCATTGTCGGTGCCGCCGGCGGCGAGGGCGGCGGCGTGAAAGGCGTCGACGGTGTCGCGGTCGGCGGCCCCGAAGGCGAGATGGGCGCCGCTGACGACCGGGCGGCCGCGGGAGTGGATCCAGAAGTAGGGCTTGGGGCCGATCTTCGTCTCGCTGCCGAAGCCGGCGTTGGACTCGGCGAACTCCATCAGCAGCGAAATCCCGAGCGGCGCCAGGGCCGCTTCGTAGAAGGCCTTGGAGCGCGGGTAGTCGCTTACCTCGATGCCGACGTGGTCGAGCATCGGCCCACCTTACAATCGGTTCGATGGCCGAGCAGCCCTCCGCCGGTGCGCACTTCAAGGAACCAGGCTGGTTCACGAAGCACGTCTTCAACCCGCTGGTCGCTGGGCTGACCAAGCTCGGACTGCCGATCGCCGGCTCCCGGGTCCTCGAAGTGAAGGGCCGCAAGAGCGGCGAGTGGCGGAAGACGCCGGTCAACCCGCTATCCCTCGACGGTAGGCGCTACCTCGTCGCGCCGCGCGGCACCACCCAGTGGGTGCGCAACATGCGGGTCAGCGGCGGTGGCCGCCTCGCCGGCCACGGCAAGGTCGAGGAGTTCAGCGCGACGGAGGTCGCCGAGGCCGAGCGACCGCCGATCCTCCGCGCCTACCTCGCCAAGTGGAAATGGGAGGTCGGCGCCTTCTTCGACGGCGTCGGCCCCGACTCAACCGAGGACGAGCTCGCCCGCATCGCCCCCGACCACCCGATCTTCCGCATCGAATAGATCGAGGCGGCAATCTGCCCGCTCAGAGCGGGCGAAGTGCCGCCTCGCCGCTCAGAGGCCGCTGGTCGTCGCGGCGCGCAGCGCCAGGAAGAAGATGACGCCGCAGCTGACGGCCATGATCCCCATCTCGCGGCGGACGATCTGGAGGGCGATCGACTGCTGGTCGTCGGCCGGCAGCGATTCGAAGTCGACCTCGCCGAGCTCGCGCTGGGCAGCGCCGACCCGGGCGCCCTCGGCGATGAAGGAGACGACCAGCGGCAGGATCCCGTAGAGGTAGTGGAGGTCTTCCCCTGCCTTGTGGTTAGTCACAACGAGCAACCCGCCCAAGAGGGCCTGGATGAAGACCGCGACCTGGGCCGCGCGGAGTAGGTACCAGAAGGGGATCGACTGCTGATTGCGATACCAGCGATAGCCGCCGATGGCTCCAGCGGCGCCATTGAGCACGATCACGATGCAGCCGACAGCGATGTGGAGGCCGATCATCGCCCTAAATCCGCCCAAAGGGGTCGGGATTCGGCTTGCTGATGCGGAAAATCACTATGTAGCAAGTTGTCACAAGGTGGGTGTATAACAGCGGCTACGGGCGTCGAGTCCAGGGGGATATGCCCCTCGGAGCCGGCGGCCCCTAACCCCCACCACTCAGTGCTCAAGAGCTACCTCCCGATCCTCGTCTTCGCGTTCCTCGGTCTTACCGTCGGCGGCGTCTTCGCCTTCCTCAACCACATCATCGGCCCGAAGAAGCCGAGCCGCCCGACCGCCGCCAGCCGCCGCCAGGGCGAGCCGTATGAGTCCGGGATCCCGGTCGAGGCGATGAAGGGGCTCAAGTTCGGCGTCAGCTTCTACCTGATCGCGATGCTCTTCATCCTCTTCGACATCGAGGTCGTCTTCCTCTACCCGGTCGGGGTGATCCTGAAGGGGGCTGACAGCGTCTTCGTCCTCGGCGAGCTCGTCACCTTCGTCGTCCTGCTGATGATCGCCTTCGTCTACGTCTGGCGAAAGGGTGCGCTGGATTGGAAATAGAGCGCCGCACCTTCCAGGCCCGCCAGGCCTCCGCCCGCGACATGCTGCGTGGCGACCTCGAAGGCGAGGACCTCGAGCGCTACGTCGAAGAAAAAGTCGTCACCACGACCTTCGAGAAAATGCTCAACCTCGCGCGGTCGAACTCGATCTTCCCGCTCACCTTCGGCCTTGCCTGCTGCGCGATCGAGGCGCCGATCTCGATCGTCACCGCCCGCTACGACCTCGCCCGCTTCGGCGCCGAGGCCCTGCGCGCCTCCCCGCGCCAGGCGGACCTGATCATTCTCTCGGGCCGGGTCTCGATCAAGATGGCGCCGGTCGTCCGCCGTCTCTACGACCAGATGCTGGAGCCGAAATGGGCGATCTCGATGGGCGCCTGCTCCTCATCCGGCGGCATGTTCGCCAACTACGCCGTCGTCCAGGGCGCCGACAAGTTCATGCCGATCGACCTCCACATCCCCGGCTGCCCGCCGCGGCCGGAGGCCGTGATGTACGGCTTCACCAAGCTGCAGCGCAAGATCCAGGGCAATCCCGACCAGGGCTGGCGCCAGCGCTACAACGCCGCGGGCACCGAGGAGTGGGCGCGCGGCGGACCGGCCTCGATGCCCAGCCCGGAGGCGGCGGAGGCCTACCTGGCAGCGCGGGAGCTGGCTCGTGCCTGACGCCCCCGGCTTGGAGCTGATCCGGGGGGAAATCGAGCGCGACCACCCCGGGGCCGTCCGCGCCACCTCCTTCGATCGCGACCAGGCGGCGTTGATCGTCGACCCCGAGCAGGTGCTCGCGGTCCTCACCTGGCTGCGAGAGACGCCGGGCCAGGGCTACCGCTTCCTCGCCAGCCTCCACGTGGCTGACTACCTGCCGTCCCAACCTCGCTTCGGAGTTCACTACGAGCTCCTGAACCGTGATCGATGTGAGCGGATCAGGGTGAAAGCGATGTTGAGCGATCCATCCGCGGGTGGCGAGGGGGAGGGTCCGAGAACGGACGCACCCGCCCGCCCGCAGGACCCTCCCCCTCGACAGGACCCGCGGGCGGAGCTCCCCAGCATCGACTCCTGTGTGTCCCTCTTCCCGACCGCGAACTTCCAGGAGCGCGAGGCCTTCGACTTCTTCGGAATCGAGTTCCGTGGCCACCCGGACCTGACCCGGATCCTGCTGCCCGATGACTACGTCGGCTGGCCCCAGCGCCGCGACTTCCCGGTCGGCGGCGAGCCCGTCACCTTCACCTACAACGAGCGCAACTATGGCTGAGCTGGTCGAGGACCGCACGACCGAGGTGATGACGGTCAACATCGGGCCGCACCACCCGGCCACCCACGGCGTGCTGCGCCTCGTCGTCGACCTCGAAGGCGAGATCGTCCGCGACCTGAAGCCGGTGATCGGCTACGTCCACACCGGGATCGAAAAGTCCTGCGAGGACAAGAGCTACTGGAAGGTCATCCCCTTCGTCGAGCGGATGGACTACGTCTCCTACTTCTTCCAGATGCAGGCCTACTGCGGCGCCGTCGAGCAGCTGATCGGGCTCGAGATCCCGCCTCGCGCCAAGTACCTGCGAACGCTCTTCCTGGAGCTGAACCGGATCCACTCCCACCTGGTCTGGCTCGGCACGACGGCGCTCGACCTCGGTGCGATCTCGATGCTCTGGTACTGCTTTCGCGAGCGCGACCGGATCCTCGACCTGTTCGAGATGGCGACCGGCCAACGCATGCACACCCGCTACTTCCAGGTCGGCGGCGTAATCGAGGACATCCCGGTCGGCTTCGAGGAGAAGTGCCGCTCCTTCGCCGAAGACATGCCGATCCGGGTCGGCCAGTACCAAGCCCTGCTCGACCGCAACGAGGTCTTCCTGCAGCGGACCAAAGGCGTCGGCATCGTCGACCGCGAGCGGCTGCTCGACCTCGGCGTCAGCGGGCCGCTGCTGCGCGCCGCCGGCGACCCCTGGGACCTGCGCAAAGCGACCCCGTACCTGGCCTACCCGGAGATGGATTTCAAGATCCCGGTCGGGACCGTCGGCGACAACTACGACCGCTACCGGGTCCGGGTCGCGGAGATGGTCGAGTCGAGCAAGATCGTCGCCCAGTGCCTGGACGCCCTTCCCGAGGGGCCCTTCATCGCCGAGGACCGCAAGTACGTGCTGCCGCCGCGCTCGGAGCTCTCGACCTCGATGGAGTCGCTGATCCACCACTTCAAGCTCGTCACCGAGGGCTTCCGGGTCGATCCCGGCGAGGTCTACTACGCGATCGAGTCCCCGCGCGGGGAGCTCGGCTGCTATGTCCTCGCCGACGGCTCCTCGAAGCCCTCGCGGGTCCACTTCCGCGACCCCTCCTTCGTCAACCTGCAGGCCTTCCGCGAGATGGCGCTGGACAGCTACATCGCCGACATGATCTGCAGCCTCGGGATGCTCGACCCGATCCTCGGCGGTGTCGACCGATGAGCCCCGTCGACGGTCCCGGGATCTTCAACCCGAACCTGCCGGTCGACGTCGCCGTCACCGAGGGGCGGGTGCCGCCGCGGGCCGAGGAGCAGATCCCGGAGATGCACGAAGTCGGCTGCCCGCCGGAGCTGAGGGAGCGGATCGAGGCCCTGATGGCCCGCTACCCGGACCGCAAATCGGCCTCGATCCCGGCGCTATGGGCGGTGCAGGAGCGCTACGGCTGGTGCACCCCGGAGGGGATCCGCCAGGCCGCCGCGGTGATGCGGGTGACGCCGGCCTACCTGGAGTCGGTCGCCAGCTTCTACGACCTCCTGCACACCGACCCGGTCGGGACTCATCGGATCGAGGTCTGCACCAACATCAGCTGCTGGATGCGCGGCGGCGACGAGCTGCTCGACGCCTTCAAGGCTGCCGCCGAAGGTGACGACGAGAACTTCTTCGTCACCGGCTTCGAGTGCCTCGGCGGCTGCGACATCGCGCCAATGGCCTCGATCGACCAGCGCTACTACGGGCCGCTGGAAGCGGCCGAGGCGCGCACCGCGATCGACCAGATCAACGCCGGCGAGGAGGTCCTCCCGGAGAAGAACCTGGCGCAGCGGCCGCTCGCCGCCGACCTGCCGGGCGCCGGCCCCGCCCCCGCAGGAGGGAACGCGAATGGCTGACCCGCGCGAGACCCGCGTCCTGCTCGACAAGGCCGAGGACCCGGCGTTGGCCACCCTCGAGGGCTACAAGCGCCTGGTCGGCGGCTACGCGACCCAGGAGAAGGCCTACCGGGACATGGAGCAGGACGAAGTCCTCAAGGAGCTCGAAGACTCCGGCCTGCGCGGTCGCGGCGGCGCCGGCTTCTCGATGGGCAAAAAGGCGTCGTTCCTGCCGCGCGGAGAAATGGCCAAGTACCTCTGCTGCAACGCGGACGAGTCCGAGCCCGGCGCCTTCAAGGACCGGGAGCTGATGCAGCGCAACCCGCACCAGCTTGTCGAGGGGATTGCGATCGCCGCCCTCGCCGCCGACGCCGGCCACGCCTTCATCTTCATCCGCGGCGAGTACGACGCCCAGGCCGACGTCCTCGACGCCGCCGTCGCCGAAGCGTACGAGGCGGGCTACCTGGGGACCAACATCCTCGGCTGCCACCGCGACCTCGAGCTGGTCGTCCACCGCGGCGCCGGTGCCTACATCTGCGGCGAGGAGACGGCGCTGCTCGACGCGCTCGAGGGCAAGCGCGGCAATCCGCGCCTGAAGCCGCCGTTCCCGGCGGTCCAGGGCCTCTACGGCGGACCGACGTTGATCAATAACGTCGAGACCCTCTCCAACGTGCCGCGGATCGTCGCCAATGGCGCCGAGTGGTTCAAGAGCTTCGGCACCGAGCAATCGCCGGGGACCAAGGTGGTCTCGGTCTCCGGCGGCGTCCGCCGCCCCGGCAACTACGAGGTCGAGCTCGGGATCCCGACCCGGGAGCTGATCTACGGTCTCGCCGGCGGTCCCGACCCCGGCCACGAGGTCAAGGCCTTCTACCCCGGCGGCTCCTCCTCACCGGTCCTCACCGCCGAAGAGGGCATGGACCTCCCCTACAGCTTCGAGGCGATGGCCGAAGCGGGCTCGATGCTCGGCTCCGGCTCGATCATCGTCGCCGACGACCGCGTCTCGATCCCGCATATGGCGCTGCGGACCGCGCGCTTCTACCACCACGAGTCCTGCGGCAAGTGCACCCCCTGCCGCGAGGGCACGAACTGGACGGTGAAGATGCTGGAGCGGGTCGTGCGCGGCGAGGCGACGCCGATGGACCTCGACATCATCAGCTCGGTCCAGCAGAACATCATGGGCCACTGCCTCTGCGTGCTCGGCGACTCGATGGCGATGCCGGTCTCGGCGATGGTGAACAAATTCCGCCCCGAGTTCGAGGCAGTGATCGAAACCGCCGGCCTCGAGCCCCACCTCGTCGTCGAGGCGCCGCCGGAGACCCTGGGGGCGTCGGTATGAGCGAGCCGCGCGAGGTGACGATCACCGTCGACGGTCGCGAGATCGCCGCGGTCGAGGGCGAGATGCTGCACGACGCCGCCCGCAAGGGCGACGTTGAGATCCCGGTCTTCTGTTACGAACCGAAACTCGGGGACCCGGTCGGCGCCTGCCGCATGTGCCTGGTCGAGATCGAGGGGATCCCGAAACTGCAGACCTCCTGCTCGACCCCGGTCCGCGAGGGGATGGTCGTCCACACCCGCACCGAGCAGGTCAAGCACGCCCAGAGTGCGGTGGTCGAGTTCCTGCTCGTCAACCACCCGCTCGACTGCCCCGTCTGCGACAAAGGCGGCGAGTGCCCGCTGCAGGACATCACGCAGGGCTGGGGTCCCGGCAAATCCCGCGTGATCGACGAAAAGCGCCACTTCCAGAAGCCGGTCGAACTCTCGCCGTTGGTTGCAATCGACCGCGAGCGCTGCATCCTCTGCTACCGCTGCGTGCGCTTCAGCCAGGAGGTCTCCGAGGACTCCCAGCTGCAGCTGCTCGAGCGCGGCGACCGCACCTTCGTCGGCACCTTCGACGACCGCCCCTACGTCGCCCCCTTCCACGGCAACATCACCGACATCTGCCCGGTCGGGGCGCTGACCAACTACACCTACCGCTTCCGCGCCCGGCCCTGGGACATCGAGCAGGCGGGCTCGGTCTGCACCCTCTGCCCGAGCCAGTGCAACGTCAGCTTCACGATCCGCGACGAGAAGGTGAAACGGGTCATCACCCGCGACAACGCCGAGGTCGACGACGGCTGGCTCTGCGACCGCGGCCGCTACGGCTTCGAGATGTTCGGCGACGAGAAGCGGGTCGACGGGCCGCGCCTGAAAGGCGGCGCTCCCGCCAACTGGGACGACGCGATCGCGAAAGCGGCGGCGGGCCTGAAGGAGGCGGGCGGCAAGGTTGCGGCGATCGTCGGCGACGCCTCCAACGAGGAGGCCTTCCTGGTCCAGAAGCTATTGCGCGAGGCGCTCGGCTCACCGCACGTCGACTCGCGCGCCTCGCGCGGGGCTTCGCGGGCGGCGCTCGTCGAGCTCGCCCAGCCGAACCTCAGCGCCCGGGTCCGCGACATCGACAACGCCGACGCGATCCTCGTCCTCGGCACCGACCCGCTGCACAGCTCGCCGATCCTCGATCTCCGCGTCCGCAAGGCGATCCGCCGCAACGGCGCCAAGCTGGTTGTCGCCACCGAGCGTCCGACCGCACTGGACGGCGGCGCCGAGGCGATCGCACGGTTCGCACCGGGACAGGCCGGCTTCTTCCTCGCCGAGCTCGTGGATGCCCTCGGCGGGGCGGAAAACGTCGCCACGCCGCTGGTCGAGACGCTGAAGGGTGCCGAGAAGGTCGTCGTCCTCTGGGGCGAGCGGATCGGACGCGATCTCGCCAACGGAACGGTCTCCTCCTTGCTCGACCTCGCCGAGGCAGTGAAAATCCCCGAGACCGACGGGGCCGGCTTGCTCGAAGTCCCCGACTTCGCCAACGCCCGCGGCCTGCGCGAGGCTGGCTGCCTCCCCGACGCCGGCCCGGGCCTGGCTGAGATCCCCGTCGCCGGCCACCCGACCGAGGAGATCCGCGCCGCGCTGGAGGCGGGCGACATCACCGGTCTCGTCCTCTTCGGAGTCGATCCCATTCGGGACTTCCCGGACACCAAAGCATGGGAGGAGGCACTGACGGCAGCAGATTTCGTGGTCTCCTTCTCGATGTTTGAGAACGCCACCAGCGCCAAGGCCGACGTGCTGTTCCCCCTGGAGACGCACGCAGAGAAAGACGGCACGGTGACGCACCCAGACGGCCGCCTTCAGCGAGTAAGGCCGAGTGCTTCCCGCCCCGGAGACATCCGCCCGAACGTCCAGGTCCTCGCCGCGCTCTGCTCGGCCCTCGACCTCGACACCGGGATCGACTCGCAGCCCACCGCCTTCGCTGCGCTCACCGCCGCGGTGCCGTTCTACGCCAGCATGGAGGAGGGCGCACTCGGTGGTCAAGGTCTCCGCTGGCAGGACACCGAAGCCGCGTCGGAGGCCCCGGGGGTTGGCTCTGAGGACACTCAGCGCGACGCGCCGGGGCCATCCTCGGAGGCCGCATCCGATCCCCGCGGAGTCGCGTCCGCAGAGTCAACCCCCGGGGCCTCCCTCGCCCTGGGCACCTACCGCGACCTCTGGGCCGGCCCGATCACGGAGCTGAACCCGCCGCTGAAGTTCCTGGCGCCCCAGCAGCGCCTCGAGATCTCGCTCCCCGATGCCGAACGGCTGCAGCTCCAGACCGGCGACCACGTCACGGTCGGCCAGAACGGCGCCAGCGTCGAGGCCCGGATCCTGATCAAGGAGCGGATCCCCGCGGGCGTCGTCTTCCTCGCCGAGGGGGTCGCCGAGGGCAACGCCAACGGCCTGCTCAACGGCGGCCCGGTCCGGGTCGAGATCTCAAAGCTGACCGGGGCCCCCGCCTGATGCTGCCGATCGCCGACACCCAGTTCGTCGAAGCGACCTGGATCATGATCGTCAAGTCGATCGTGATCTTCGCCGTGATCTTCGGCATCCTCCCGATCCTGACCGTGGTCGAGCGCAAACTGATCGGCCGCTTCCAACACCGCTACGGCCCCAACCGGGTCGGCCCCTTCGGCCTCATGCAGCCGCTTGCCGACGTCGGCAAGTTGATCTCCAAGGAGGGTTTCCGGCCGGCCAACGCGGTCCCGGCCCTGTACATCCTTGGCCCGCTGCTGCCGGTCCTCTCCGGCGTGTTGGCGCTGGCGATCCTGCCCTGGGGCAACGTCAAGGACGGGGTCGGCTTCTACGGGATCGACGTCCCGATTGGGATCCTCTATTTCTTCGCCGTCGGCTCGATCGCCTTTTACGGCCTGCTCCTCGGCGGCTGGTCCGCGGGCTCGAAATACAGCCTGCTCGGCGCGATGCGCTCGGCCGCGCAGCTGATCTCCTACGAGGTCTCGATGGGCCTGGCCCTGCTCGGCGTGGTGATGATGAGCGGCTCGCTCTCGCTGGTCGACATCGTCGAGGCGCAGGGAACCATCTGGTTCGTGATCCCACAGTTCGTCGGCTTCCTGATCTTCATGCTGGCCGGCTTCGCCGAGACCAACCGCACCCCGTTTGACATGCCCGAGGCCGACGCCGAGCTGGTCCAGGGCTTCATGACCGAGTACGGCGGCATGCGCTTCGGCTCCTTCCTGCTGGTCGAATACATGGAGATCCTGGTCGTCTCCGGGATCGCCGCGGCGATGTTCCTCGGCGGC
>DATIPH010000012.1:0-120175 GCA_035472275.1 Solirubrobacterales bacterium | reverse complement strand
ACTCCTGGCCCAATTCCGCCGAGCGCACCAGGGCCCTGGCATCCTTCCTGCGCTACTACAACCGGCGTCGCCCACACAGCTCATTGGGAGACCGGCCCCCGATCAGTCGCGTTCACAACGTCTGTGGGTAGGACAACTAGTGCCCAAAATGGAGGCGATATGCGGGGATGGTTCCATTTGGTTTCGGGCTTCAGTGCCGAAACCAACCCGCCCCCGTGCAGGGGGATTCGCGAAAAGCGGCTGATGGGATTCGAACCCACGAACTTCTGCATGGCAATTAGGCCCGTCTCCGAGGCCTGAGTGCAACGAATATCGCTGCTTGCAGGGATTTCGTGGTGTTGCGACAAGGGCCACGATCAGAAATGCGCACGGATACGCGCCGATATGCCGCGATTTGGGAACTCCAGCGCGGAAGTGCCCGAAATCATGGAGGGCGGTTTCATTTCGCCGCGGCCCAGGCCCGAGAGCGGTGGAGCCAGGCGTCAAGCGATCAAGTCATGCCCGCTCGGTCGTGATCGTCGGTTTCCTGCCCGGCCATGAGAACTCCCCTCTCGGGGCGAGGCAACGCCCGGCCGATTGTCTTCTGATCGTGGGGCCGGCCTGTTCGGGCGCTTACCGCGTGCGAGCAATACGATGGGGCAATGGTCCGGGCCGGGCGAATCGTTCTATTTGCGGTTCTGGGCGCGATGCTCTTCGCTGCGTCGGCGAGCGGACAGAGCGCCGACGAGAAGCGGGCATCGGTCGATCCCTACTGGCTCGGGCCCTTCTTCGCCGGCTTGCCGGTGAGCGAAGAACGCGAGGTCCCCGTCCCCGAATTCGCCTACGGGAAGTGCATCCCCGTAGGCGAGGGCGGATGCCCGTGGCCGGCCAGAGTCGAGACGTCAACCACCTGTGCCGTCAACCCGATCGCCCATGAAACGCCTTTTGCCCCAGTCTCCCTCCTCCGTGGCGGTGGGTTGATGACCGAAGACGAGCGGGCCTATGTGAGCACCGGCGACCGGACGTTCACCGTCGAAACCGGCAAACCCGAGCTGAGGAGCGCGGCGCTGCGCGAAGCCCGCCGCCATTCGCAGCCTGCACCGGAACCGCTGCCGCCGCCGGTGTACCCGATCACGGTCCTGCGAGAGCTGAAGCGGGTGACCGCGGCGGCGAAACGGCTGCGCGGGGTCAAGGCGATTGCCAGAGAAACCGAATTGAGCCCGGAACAGGTGAGGTACCGGTTGCGAGTCGCCGAACTGCTTGGGCCGAAAGCGCTCGCCGGCGTGCCGGTGCCGACGATGTCGACTGCGAGGGTGAAGCGGCTGATCCAGCTGGCCATCCTCGTCCGCCTGTATCCCACCCGAACGGCCGAAAAAAACGGAATGACGGTGGCCGAGCTGCGAAAGCTGGTCAGCCGCGTGCGCGGCCTCACGGGGTTCTGCTAGTCAGAACTGGTATTCGGGACGGAGGGTCACCCTGAAGCCCGGGCCACCGGTGTCGATCGGATTGGCTCCGAGCAGCGGCACCCGGATCGTGCTTCGCCACAGCCCTCGGCCGTGGGGGCGGACCGCAAAGCTCGCATGTCCGGTGAAAGGGGCCGGTGGGCGCAACGATGCAGTGCCTGCAGCAAGGTCGAAGTCGAAAGCCGAGGCCGGGCCACGGACCTCGGTCGCGCGCCGAATAACCATACCTTCGCGGATTTCGATCTTGGCACCCAAGAAGATGCTTTTCCCGCCGCTGTGGCGATGGGCGACGCCGGCAACGAAGTAGGACGAGAAACCGCGACGCACCGCCGCCAACGTCGCCGATTCCCTTTCCCCCTTCTCGTCTCGGGAGATCGTCGCAAGCCGGCGCGAAACTCGGGCAACGGGGTCCATCGCCTCGGTTTCGGGGCACTCCCATCGGGAGATCACGCTCATCGATCCGATCGCCTGCGGGCCTTCGATCCGCACGAATTCCCGCTCGCCGGTGAAGTCGATCGTCCCGGTGAAGACGCCTTCGCGCAGCGTTCGCGGCGCTCCCGTACAGCCTTTCCCCGGCTCAGTCGAGTTCAGCGTCTTGGTCGGGGTGAAGGCAACGTCGATCAGGCCAAGTCGCCCGAAGCGCGCTTTCAGCCCGCCTTCGGTTGCTTCTCCGGGCACTTTGTAGGTTGCGATCTGACCCTCTTTCCGCAGCTCGAGGGTCACGGTCCCGTCTTCGGAGTTTTCGAGGCGCACGTGCAGGCCATTGCTCGCTTTCAGTTCGAGCTTGACCAGAACTATGGTTCCCTGTTCCGGGCCTGCGCCCGATGCCACTCCGGTCAGAACTGCCAACAGCGCAGTCGCGACTGCAATCACTGCGAGCAGCAAGAAGACACGACGCACGGCCACAGGGTATGCGGAATGAGCGCAACACGGAACCGCCGCCGATCGCCGCGCATCCCGGCCATTCCAGGCACTAATGCGCATTAGTGCCTGGAATAACGGCGATATGCGGGGATGGTTCCATTTGGTTTCGGGCTCCCGCGCCGAACCCGACCCGCCCACGTGCAGGGCATTCTCGAAAAAGCGGCTGAAGGGATTCGAACCCTCGACCTTCTGCATGGCAAGCAGACGCTCTAGCCAGCTGAGCTACAGCCGCACGGGGGCGATTCTAGCCTGGCGGGAGGCGAGGCGGCGTTGGACCAGGATCGCTGCAAGGGAGAAAACGAGGACGGCGGCGCCGTAGACGATCGCGGTCGGGCGCAGGCCGGCGGACTGGCTGGCGAGGCCGGCGGCCAGGGCAGGCAGGCTGAAGGCGAGATAGGAGACGACGTAGAAGGCGGCGAAGAGAGCGCCGCGCTCGGTCGGCAGGGCGATGGCGGCGATCGTGCCGAAGGTGCCGCGGCCGGCGGCGCCGAAGCCGATTCCGGCAATGACGGTGCCGATTGCGGCGACGAGGGCGAGTTCGGCGCCGAGCCCGACCAGGCTGACGGCCATGCCGGCGGCGAGGAATCCGGCGGCCAGCCCGAGCGCCCGGGCGAAGGACCAGTTGCGGAGGGCGTAGATGGTGAGGCCGCCGGTGCCGCAGAGCAGGGTGACGACGAGGCCGCCGATCACATGGTTGGGCATGTCGAAGACCTGCGCGGCAACGGACGGGCCGAGCGCCAGGAAGAGACCACCCAGCGACCAGGTCGCGATCAGGATCGGGACCATTGCCAGGAACTCGGCCCGCACCCGGATGGGAACGGCCACCTGTGGCTTCAGCGAGGCCCGCGCGCCGGGAACCCGCGGCGAGGTCTCGGGCATCCGCACGACCAGCCCCACGGCGGCGGCGAGTCCGACGAGGACGATCACGTAGACGAGCTGCTCGGGCGCCGGCCCGTACTCGACCAGGGCACCACAGCCCAGTGCCCCGAGCGCGAGGCCGCCGATCGGCGCCAGCCCACTGACCACACCGGCCAGGCCCGGGTTCTCCGGAGGATTGAGGTCGACCAGCGCCGCCCCCATCGTCGAGAGCGCGATTCCGGTCGCCACCCCCTGCACCGTCCGCGCTGCGCCAAGGACGACGACGTCGCCGGCGGCGATGAAGAGCACCATCGCGACCGCCTCCAGCGCCAACGAGACGGCGATCATCGGCCGCCGGCCGACGTGGTCCGAGAGGGCACCGAGGACCAGCAGCGAGGCGAGCAACCCGAAGACATAAACGGCGAAGATCAGCGTCAGCGTCGTCGCCGAGAAGCCCCACTCGTCCTGGTAGACCACGTAGAGCGGCGTCGGCGCCGCCGACGCCGCCAGGTAGAGGGCGATCGTCGCCGCGAGCGCCCAGAAGGTAACCGGCCTGGAGAGGGTCCGCATCGGCATACTCTCGCAAGATGCTCTTCCGCCAGATCATCCACGAGGATCTCGGCTGCGCCTCCTACCTGGTCTCCGACCGCGAATCCGGCATCGCCGTCGTCGTCGACCCGCAGTGGGACATCGACCCCTACCGCCGGTTGGCGCGCCTGCACGGGGTTCGGATCGAGCACGTACTCGAGACCCACAACCATGCCGACCACGTCTCCGGCCACGGCCGCCTGGCGCGCGCGACCGGGGCGAAGATCCACATCAACGAGCTGGCCGAGGCCGAGTACGACCACGAACCGTTTGGCGATGGCTGGGTGCTGGAGCTCGGCAGCCTCTCGATCGAGGCGGTCCACACCCCTGGACACCGCCCCGAGCACACCGCCTTTCTGCTCCGCGACGCGACCCGCGACGGCGCTGCCTGGGCCATCCTCGGCGGCGACTCACTGTTCATCGGCGACGTCGCCCGCCCCGACCTCGCGATCGAGCCGCGCGAGGGTGCCGCCGACATGTTCCGCTCCCTGCACGAGCGCCTGCTGACCCTCGACGACGAGGTCGAGATCTGGCCCGGCCACCTCGGCGGCTCGCTCTGCGGCGGCTCCGGCCTCAACCTCAAGACCTCTTCGACGATCGGCTTCGAGCGCCGCCACAACCAGGCGCTGGGGATCGCCGACGAGGCCGCCTTCGTCGAGGATGCGGTCGCCTCACTCAGCGACAAGCCGCCGAACGTCGCCCAGATCGTCGCCTACAACCAGGGCCCCCTGATCGACGACTTCGGCGTCCCGGCACCGATGACCCCGCACGAGGTCGAGGAGTGCGTCGCCAACGGCGCGGTCGTGATCGACGGCCGCAGCAACGAGGAGTTCGACGAGGCCCACATCGCCGGCGCTCTCAGCACTTCCGCCTACGACACCGGCTTCGCAACCAAGGTCTCACGGGTTGCGCCGGCGGGCGAGGACGTGATCGTGGTCGCCGCCTCCGACGGCGACGAGCGCAACGCCGCCGAGCTGCTGGCGGCGGTCGGAATGCGGGTGCGCGGCTTCCTCGAGGGCGGGATGACCGCCTGGCGGATGGACGGCCGGCCAGTGCAGACGATCGAGCTGATCGACCCCGAGGAGCTCGCCCAGCGGGTCGAGGGGCCGCAGCCGCCGCTCGTCCTCGACGTCCGCAACGACTCCGAGTACGCGGGCGAGCACATCCCCGACTCGCTCCACATCCCCTACGGCGACCTCGCCGACCGCACCGAGGAGCTGCCCCAGGACCGCCCGATCGCGACCATCTGCCGCGGCGGCAAAAGGTCAGGGCTCGCAGCCTCGATCTTGCAGCGAGCGGGATTCGCCGACGTCGTCCACGTCGGCAAGGGCGTCGGCGCCTGGCGCGACGGCGGCCACCCGGTCGAGAGCGGCGCCAAGACCGCGACGGTCTAGAGCGAGGCGACCGCCTCTGCGATCGGAGTCGGCCCGGAGACGAGGTCGAAGCTGCGGTCGATCGTGTGGCGCGAGTCGAGGCAGGCGAGGATCACAGCGGCGACGTCGGCGCGTGGGATCTCACCGCGGTCGAGGCGTTCGCCGACCTGGACCAGGCCGGTCGGGGCTTCGTCGGTGAGCCCGCCGGGCCGAATGATCGTGTACTCGAGGCCGCTGGCGCGCAATGCCTCGTCAGCCCCCGCCTTCGCCCGCAGGTACTCACCGAAGACATCTCCGCCCTCGGCCGGGGGGTCGGCGGCACCCATCGCGCTGACCATCACATAGCGGCGCACGCCCTCGGCCAGAGCAGCGTCGATCAGCTTGACGGCACCGCCGAGGTCCATCGTCCGCTTGCGCTCGGCACCGGAGCCCGGCCCGGCGCCGGCGGCGAAGACAATCGCGTCGGCGCCGCTGACCGCCGCGGCGACGTCGTCGTCGCCCTCGAGATCGCAGAGAACCGGCTCAACGCCGGCCGCGTGCAGATCGTCTTCCTGGGCGGGATCGCGGATCAGGCCCCAGGGCTTGTCTTCGCGCCCGGCCAGCAGCGCTCCCAGCAACAACGCGATCTTGCCGTGACCGCCGGCGATGGCTACCTCCATGTGCGATCCCTCCCTTTGGTTCGTTCTAGTCCAGTTCCGCGATCAGATCATCGAGGTCGAGCGGGCGGGTGAACATCTCCACCCGCTCACCCGGCTGCGGCTGCGGCCACTCATCTTTCGGCCGGTCCCAGTAGAGCTCGACCCCGTTGCCGTCGGGGTCGTTGAGATAGAGGGCCTCGCTGACGCCGTGGTCGGAGGCGCCGGTGAGCGGCACCCGCGCCTCGGCCAGGCGCCGCAGGGCATCGGCGAGCGCGCGCCGGGTCGGGTAGCGGATCGCCGTGTGGAAGAGCCCGGTGGTCCCGCGCGGCGGCGGCGAGCCGCCTTTCGACTCCCACGAGTTGAGGCCGATGTGGTGGTGGTAGCCGCCGGCGGAGATGAAAGCGGCGTCAGCGCCGTAGCGCTGCATCAGCTCGAAGCCGAGCACCCCGCAGTAGAACTCGAGGGCGCGATCGACGTCGGCGACCTTGAGGTGGACGTGACCGATGTCGACGCCGGGATCGATCGGGGTGGGATCGCTCGCCACGCCGTCAGTCAAGCAGAACTCATTCGCCGTCCAGCGCTGCGTTGACAAGCCGGTCGGCGTCGGCGTTCTGCTCGCGGCGCACGTGGCGGATCGACCAGCCGTCGAAGCCGGCCAGCGCCCGCTTCACCTCGGCGTGAAGTTCTTTCATCGTCGCGTCTTTGACCTTGTAGCGGCCTTCGACCTGGCGTACGACCAGCTCCGAGTCGCCGATCAGCTCCAGCGCGTCGGCGCCGTGCTCGCCCGCCAGCTCGATCCCGCGCAGCAGCGCCTTGTACTCGGCGACGTTGTTGGTCGCCCGCCCGATCGTCTCCCCCACTTCGGCCACCACCTGATCGCCGGCGTCTCGGACGACGACGCCGATCGCCGCGGGCCCCGGGTTTCCCCGAGCGCCGCCGTCGACGTTGACCGTGAGCTTCGCCATCCCTTACTAGCCGCGGCGGCTGACGACGATCTGGCCGTCCGCGTCGGCGGCAGCGTTCCACTGGCGGGCCGGAGAATCGATCTCCGCGATCTCGCGACCTTTGGCCAGCTCGCGGACGCCGCGCGCCTCGTCCTCGAGATCGAGCCCCCACTGGTACCAGCTCAGCTCCCAGGCGACGGTCACCCGGACCTCGCATGGGGACCCGGCCGCGGCACCGACCGAGACGCGCGGTTCCCCAAGGGTGCGGACCAGGCCGCTGACGGCCTGCCCGGCTTGGCTGGCGTTGAAGCGAGCCGCTGCCTGCTCGAACGGTGTCAACTGATCGAAGTCGATCGTCTGCCGCCGCTGGGGGAGGCGCAGGCGCATCGCCATCTCAGGCCTGTTGCAATTGGGACTTGAGCCGCATCACGGCCTTCGTGTGCAGCTGCGAGACGCGCGACTCGGTGACACCGAGGACCTCGCCGATCTCACGCAGGGTGAGGTTCTCGTAGTAGTAGAGGGCGACGACCAGCTGCTCGCGCTCGGGCAGCGAGCCGATCGCTTCGGTCAGCCGCTCCTTCACCTCGCTGGTGTCGAGGGCCTCCTGTGGATCGGCGGCGCCGTCGTCGGCGATCGTGTCCAGGAGCGAGACCTGGTCGCCGGAGGAGTCGGAGACGGTCCAGAGCTCGTCGAGGGCATAGACCGAAGAGTTGGCGATCTCCAACAGCGAGTTCTGCAGCTCGTCCTCGGTCATGTTCAGCTTCGCCGCCAGCTCGGCCTCCGACGGCGCCCGCTGCAGCTCGTGCTCGAGCTTGGCCTGGGCAACCTCGATCTCCCGCGCCCGCGAGCGAACCGAGCGCGGCACCCAGTCCAGGGAGCGGAGTTCGTCGATGATCGCGCCGCGGATCCGGGTCATCGCAAAGGTCTCGAATTTGATCCCGCGCTCGGGCTCGAAGCGCTCGATCGCGCCGATCAGCCCGACCAGGCCGTAGGAGATCAGGTCGGAATCCTCGACGTGCGAGGGCAGGCCGGCGCCGAGACGACCGGCGACGAACTTGACCATCGGCGAGTAGGCGACGACGAGCCGCTCGCGCGCCTTGCCGTCGCCGTCGTCCTTGTAGCGGCGCCAAAGATCGCGCAGCTCAACCTCTTTTACGCCTGCCGTCTCCATCCAGTTACGCGATTCTACGTTCGTTAGGGGCGATCGGATTCATGCTCGGGGGTGGCTGGCCGCATAGGTGTCACGCAGCCTCGCCGCATCGACTCGGGTGTAGACCTGGGTGGTCGAGATCGATGCATGGCCAAGCAGCTCCTGGATCGTACGCAGATCGGCGCCTCCCTCCAAGAGGTGAGTGGCGAATGAATGCCGCAGCGAGTGCGGCGAAACGCCCGCCGCAAGCGCCGCTTCCCGGGTCCAGAGCCCGAGCCGACGGGTGATGTCGGAGTTTGACAGCCGGCGGCCGCTCTTGGAGAGGAACAACGCGCGCTCACGGGGGTCGACGGCCAGGGCGCGGCGGCCACGTTCGGTGTAACGCTGCAGTGCCTTCTGCGCGGGGGCGCCGACCGGCAGCAGGCGTTCCTTGGAACCCTTGCCGAGGACCCGCAACTGCTCGGTTTCAAAGTCGAGCGCGTTCTCGTCGAGATTGACGATCTCCTCGCAGCGCAGGCCGCAGGAGTAGGCGAGCTCGAGCATCGCCCGGTCGCGCAGCTCCAACGGAGTGCGAGCCGGGATCCGCTCCAGTAGCGACCGCATCTGCTCGGTGCTCAGCACGCGCGGCAGCTTTTCCGGCCGCTTCGGGCTGGAGACGAGCTCCGCCGGGTTCTGGCCCGTCCGCTCGGTGCGGACGAGGAAGCTGTAGAGACCGCGGATCGCCGCCAGCTTGCGGGCAACCGTCGACGGAGCCGCGCCGGCCGAGGAGAGCCCGGCGGCGTAGCGACGGACGTCGCGGTGGCGGACGTCGCCAGGACCGAGGCCCTGTGGCGCCACCCACTCCGAGAATCCGGCCAGATCGACCGCATAGGCCCGCCGCGTCCGCTCCGCCGACCCACGCGCCATCAAGTCACGGTCGTACTCGGCGAGAGCTCGTTCCCAGTTCACGAAGGGGAATTCGTCTTTTATCTCCAACGTCCTCTGAGAGGAGCTGGGATCAAGCAGTTCAAGGACGCAGGGAGCGAAGCGTGCTTCTGCACGTGAGCGACCGAGGACGCCGAAATGCGCCGATCCCGGCTCCTCTCAGCCGATGAATATGGGCGTACCGACTTCTACTTGGTCGTACAGTTCTTCGACGTCGGAGATCGCCATCCGGATGCAGCCGTGGGAACCGGCCGTCCCCAGCGATTCGGTCTCTTCGGTGCCGTGGATGCCGGCGCCTTCGTAGATTCCCATCCAGCGGGCCTTGATCGGGTTCGAGGGGCCGGGCGGGACCGTCGTCCCGGCGAGCGAGCCGGCCCAGTCGGAGTCCGGCACGTGCCAGGTCGGGTTTTCTTCCTTTTCCTGGATCTCGTAGAGGCCTTCCGGCGTTTCCAGGCCTTCCATACCGACCGCGACGGTGTAGCTCTTGGCCAGCTTCAGTTCCTTCCAGAGCCGCAGCGTGAAGGTGCCGCGGTCCAGCGTCAGGTAGGACGGGTACTCGGAGGCGACGTCCTTGGTCGTGATCTGCGGCTGGGTCGAGTGGACGCTGGCAACGATCGTGCGCGGTGCACCCGCATTGACGACCGCTTCTCGAAGGTCTTCGGTCAGGCGCACGTCGCGAAGCTTGCGGCCGTCCTCGGCGTGGACCACTTCGAGCCCGTCGGAGCTCGGTTCGACGGTCGCGCTCTTCGGTTCGCGGTTGACCTCGGCGGCGACGTGGCGGACGAAGCGGTTGATCGCCGGCTGCGAGTACTCGACTGCGGCCGGAATTTGGTCGTCGACCTCGCCGCCGGTGACGTAGCGGACGAGGCGACTGGGGATGCCGGCGCCCTGGCTCTGGTCGACCGCTTCCTCGACCGCGCCCGAGATGTCGGCGCGGACCTTCAGCTTCGAGCCGTCGAGGGTCCAACTCTCGCCGTCGAAGCTGACCTTGAGCGAGTGGCGCAGTGGCGCCAGCAGCTTCTTGCGCACCGCGGCTTCGGCTTCGGCCGCGTCCATGCCGCCGACGTCGACGCCGGCGACCGTAATCCCGTTGGCGATCTTGCCCTTTTCGGCGCTGTCGTACGCGTAGGCGCCGCCGACGAAGGCGACCACCAGGACGACGACAGCCACGATTGCGATTTTGGTCTTAGTACCCATCAGTGCTCGGCTCACCCCGACTGGCTTTGCACACCTCTGCGGAAAGTCTAGGCAGTCGGATCATTCGGTTAAAAGGTCTGTCTTCCCTGCAATTTGCCGTTGCGGGGGTTTTATCGGCAGCCGCGGCGGATATCTTTCGCCGATGCGCTCCAAGGACGAGGTCCGCAAAGAGGTTTGGAAAGCGATGGAGCGCGAGGGCGTTTCCAGATTCCCCGGCGCCGAGGGGCGGATCCCCAACTTCGCGGGGGCCAAGCTGGCGGCGGAGAAGCTCGCCGGCCACCGCCTCTGGAAGCGGGCGCGGGTGATCAAGGCCAATCCCGACTCGCCGCAGACGCACGCCCGCCGGATCGCCCTCGACGAGGGCAAGACGGTGATCATGGCCGTGCCGCGCCTGCGCGACCCACATCCGTTCCGCGTCCTCGATCCCGCCAAGCTCTCGAAAGCGGCCCTGAAAGAGGCGGCGACGATCAAGGGTGCGCTCAAGCACGGCCGCGTGATCGCCCTCGACGAGCTGCCGGAGATCGACTTCGTCCTCTGCGGCTCGGTCGCGGTCAACCTCAGCGGCGCCCGAGTCGGCAAAGGTGGTGGCTACCACGACCTCGAGTACGGGATCCTGGTCGACTCCGGCAAGATCGACGCCCACACGACGGTGGCGACCACCGTCCACCCGATCCAGATCCTGCGCCAGCACCTGATGGTCACCGACCACGACCTTCCCTGCGACCTGATCGCGACGCCACGCGCGGTGATCGAAGTCGAGCGCCAGTATGCCCGCCCACGCGGCATCCTCTGGGACCATCTGCAGCCGCCGCAAATCCGCGAGATCCCGGTCCTGGAACGAATGGGCTACGCCTAAGCCCGAAACGACGGGCAGTTGCACCCGTGTGGAGCCTGCGCGTCTAGCCTTTTGGCTTCTGCCGAGTTTCCTGTTGCGTCGGGTTGGGACGCGGCTTTCGCTCTGCCGTTTCTCCAGGAGGAAATGACTTTCGGTCATGCCAAGACTCCTTGAGAGGACGAGGCGGCTGAGACGGTCTTTTGTTTTTGCCTGAGTCGTTAGCCATGGGCGTTGCCAATTGCCGCGAGCCAACAGGGTACCTGCAGGACCAGCGCCAAAACGGCGAGCCGAAAGCTCCAAAAGAGCCACCGGATCCGTTGATCGTTGTGTTTCCAGTTTTCCTGGTTGACCTCGGCAAATCTCACATGCATCTCGTCCAAAGTCGCGCCGTCTCTGGTCTTGACGTAGCCATCGAGGATCGTCTGCGCGTTGAAGGCGGGTTTCACTCGCCTCGAGGCCAAAGCACGCCGAGGCAGAATCCCCCGGTCGCGAGGAAGAACCCGAGTGCGACCCTCGTCCAAGTCGTGAACCCATGATCCAATGCGCGAGAGCCCACGAAGGTTGCCGTCAGAGAGGCCGCGGTCAGCAAGATCCCGGTGCGAGATCGAAGATCGTCCAGGACCGAGCTCTGCAGCGTGAGAGCGCGTATCGATTCCTCGTATGCCAGCTTCTTTCGTCCGTCGACAAGTTCCGGCTGGCCCATCGCGCGGAGCTTACGGTTTTGGCCTGGGGCACTCATTCGATGCCGAGGCCCGCGCGAGCTTGCGAACCCGACGTTTGCCCTATTGCCCAAACGGGGACCTGGGTTTAGGGTCGTATCTGGACTGAGGGCCGTTGTAGGCACTCCTGTACACCCCTGAGGAGAGGTCCATGTTCGGCTGCGAACGCTGTGGAGCGAGGTACAACTCAGCACGCGCCGCCGCGATCCGCGATTGCCCGCGCTGCCTCCTGCGAGACGATGCCGCCAGCCCCCTGAGCTGGATGCCGGACCGGAAAGCCGTTGCTCCGAGCGAGCAAAAGGCGCCGACCGTGAAGCGCGTGAGCCTGGAGACAGAACCGAGCGGGACGAGCGGCGCTACGGCAATCTGACGATCGGCGAGCGGAAGGGGGGGCATTCGATCCCGCCATAGGCCGTGGTGCGGGCCCGTTCCTCAAATTCGGCGAAGTAGCTACCGGGGATCACGACTTTACGATCGGCGCGCCAGATCAGGTGCCCGGTTTCCGGCTGGGCTTCGGCGCCGAGCCCGAACTGGTTGAAGATCGGCTTGTTGCCGTCAGCGGTGACTTTGTAGACATTTAGCCGGCGCGGTGCGTCGGAGAAGTGCCGGTTGCCGATCATGCACGGGTATTCGCCGCCTTCGCCGCTCGGCGGCAACGAGGCGACGCCGTAGAAGAAGTTCCTCTTTTTGTTGTAGCCGAGGGTGGCGTAGCCGGCGTACGGGCCGGTGAGGCCCTCACAGGCGACGCCGTCGTGGTCGGGGTCGAGCTTGCCGACCCCGTCCTCGATCGTGCCCCCCTGTCCGACGAAGTAGTCCTGAGCCTCCGCCTGGCTCTTGAAGAAGCCGCAGCCGCGCGGCGCGGAGGCGCTGCTGCCAAGCGGCAAGAGCGCCAGAGCGGCGACCGCAACTACCGCCAGCGATAGCAGCAGCCGGAGTGGACGAACGTTCGATTGCATCCGCGGCGGATCGTATAGGGCAAGCGCGCTAAGGTCGCCTCGATGCCGACCTACATTCGCTTCGGAGACGACCACTCGATCGCGATCCAAGAGACCCTGGCAGAGATCCGCCAGCGGATCGACGCCGCCGAAGCGGCCAAAGTGCCGATCATCGAGGCGACCCGAATCGACGGCGCCAAGCTGCTCGTCAACCCGGGCGAGCTGTGGACGGTGACCGAAGGTCGCAAGAAGGAGAAGTAGAGGGTGGGCACCGGGACCGAGACGATCAATCTCGACCCCCGGATTGTCTCCGGCAACGACTACGGCGTCTCCGACCGCGAGTGGACGCGGATCGACTGGCGCCGTCACCTGCACAGCGTCGAGCTGCCCGGTGCGACCGTCAACTACGTCGAGATCGGCGAGGGCAAGCCGATCCTTTTCGTCCACGGGATATCCGGCTGCTGGCAGAACTGGCTCGAAAACCTGCCGCACTTCGGCGCCGGACAGCGCGTGGTTGCACTCGACCTACCCGGCTTCGGCGCCAGCCCGATGCCGAGCTGGCCAATCGAGATGGCGGCCTACTCGCAGCTGATCGGCGATTTCTGCGAGAAGCTCGGGATCCAGGGGGCAACCCTGGTCGGCAACTCGATGGGCGGCCTGCTGGCGGTCGAGGCGGCGACTGCCGAACCGGCCCGGTTCGAGCGCCTGGTTCTGGTTTCGGCGGCGGGGATCATCAACACCTGGAATCCGCAGCTGCGGGCGACGGCGACGGCCTGGGCCTGGAAGGAGTTCGGGCCGGCGTTCGCCAATCGCGGCCGCTCGATCGTTTCCCGGCGCCGCGCCCGGGAGCTGGTCTTCCGGCCCTTCGTCCGCTTTCCAAACCGGCTGCGCGAAGACCTCTTGCTGGAGCAGATCGTCAGCGGCCTCAAACGCGCCGAGGCCTTCGGCGACGCCCTGCAGTCGCTGATCGCCCACGACAGCCGCGAGCGGCTGACGGCGATCGAGATGCCGACGCTGATCGTCTGGGGCCTCTCGGACCGGGTCGTCCCGGCCGCCGCCGCGGCCAGCTACCACCGCCGCATCCCCCACTCCCGGCTCGAGATCTTCGAGCGCACCGGCCACGTCCCGCAGCTCGAGCGGCCGCTGCGCTTCAACGCCCTGCTAGAGGAATTCCTCGCGAGCTAACTCGTGACAGCGCCACGCGCTGCGGACGAAACCGTTGCCGCGTACTTGGCCATCACGCCACGGCCGAACGGCGACTCCGGCACCTGGTGCTCCGCCACCCGCTTCGCGATCTCCTCGTCGGAGAGGGCGACGGAGAGGCTGCGGTTGTCGATGTCGACGGTGATCTCATCGCCCTCACGAATCGCCGCGATCGGCCCACCCTTGGCCGCCTCGGGGGCGACGTGCCCGATCATCAGGCCGCGGGTGGCACCGGAGAAGCGGCCATCGGTGACCATCGCCACGCTCTCCCCCAGGCCCTCGCCGACGATCGCGGCGGTGACCTGCAGCATCTCGCGCATCCCAGGTCCTCCGACCGGGCCCTCGTTGCGAATTACGACGATGTCGCCGGGGTTGATCTGCTGATCCTTGACGGCGCGGAAGCAGTCCTCTTCAGCCTCAAAGACCCGGGCCGGGCCGGTCTGCTGGCGGCGCTCGGTGCCGGCGACCTTGACCACGGCGCACTCGGGCGCAAGGTTGCCGCGCAGAATCGCCAGCCCGCCTTCGGACTTGAGCGGATCCTCGAGCGGGCGCACCACTTCCTGGCCGGGGGCCTCGGTCGCCGCCGCGGCCTCCTCGCCGATCGTCTTGCCGCTGACCGTGACCGCGTCCTCGTGCAGCAGGCCCTTGTCGGCGAGGCGCTTGAGGATCACCGGCACACCGCCGGCGGCGTAGAGGTCGGTGGCGACAAAGCGACCGCCCGGCTTGAGGTCGGCGTAGAGCGGGGTGTTGCGAGAGATCCGCTCGAAGTCATCCATCGTCAGCTCGATCTTGAGCTCGTGGGCGAGCGCGATCAGGTGCAGGACTGCGTTGGTTGAGCCGCCGGAGGCGCAAACGCAGGCGATCGCGTTCTCCAGCGAGTCGCGGGTGATCACCTTGCTCGGGGTGATGTCGTCGACGAGGACGTTAATTACGAGCTCGCCGATTTTCTCGGCGACGGTTGCCTTGTCGTCGTCTTCAGCCGGCACCATCGCCGAGCCGCCGGCGCTGATCCCAAGAGCCTCGAAAGCGCAGGCCATCGTGTTGGCGGTGAACTGGCCGCCGCAGGCCCCGGCACCGGGACTGGCGACGCCCTCGAGCTCGTTCAGTTCCTCGTCGGTCATGTCGCCCGCGTTGTGGGCGCCGATCGCCTCGAAGATGTCGAGGATGGTGACGTCGCGACCGTGCCAGTGGCCCGGCGCGATCGAACCGCCGTAGAGCAGGACGGAGGGAACGTCGAGCCGGGCCAGCGCCATCGCGCAGCCAGGGATCGTCTTGTCGCAGGCGCAAAGGGCGATGATCGCGTCGAACTGGTAGCCGCGGGCCATCAGCTCGATCGAGTCAGCGATCACCTCGCGGCTGATCAGCGAGGCCTTCATCCCCTGCGTCCCCATCGTCACCCCGTCGGAGACGGCGACGGTGTTGAACTCCATCGGCGTGCCGCCGGCCGCGCGAACCCCGTCTTTGACGTGCTCGGCGAGAGCGCGGAGGTGGAAGTTGCACGGCATCGCCTCGGTCCAGGTGTTGGCGATCCCGATCGTCGGCCGACTGAGGGCGTCGTCGTTGAACCCGATCCCCTTCATGTAGGCGCGGGCGTGGGCGCGGTCGGGCCCGTCGAAAACGGTCGCCGAGCGCGGGCGGGGAAGGCTGGTTGCGGTGTCACCGTTCGTGCTCATGGCAAGCAAATCTAGCCGGGGCCGCTAGCCGGCGTCCGAACCAGCCTCGCGTGAGAGCTGGAAGACGTCGACGGGACCCGGCCCCTCGCCGATCTCGCGCAGCCCGGCGCCGACCGCTTCTGAGGCAACCCGGCGCGCCGCCTCGGCCGCCTGCAGCGGCGTCGCACCACGGGCCAGGCAGGCTGCGACCACTGACGAGTGCGTGCAGCCGGACCCGTGCGCCGAGCCCTCTGGATGGCGCTCACCGGGGATCTCGACCAGGGTCGCGCCGTCGAAGAAGAGGTCGACGAGGCCCAGGCTGTGGCCGCCAGTGACCACCACCGCCCGCGGTCCGAGCGCCAGCACCGCCCGTGCCAATTGCTCCTGCGTCGCCTCCTCGTCCAGGCCAGTCAGCACCCGGGCCTCGGGGATGTTCGGCGTCAGCACGGCGCTCAGCGGCAGCAGCTTCTCGACCAGCGCCCCACGCGCGTCCTCGTCGAGCAGGACCGCGCCGCTCTCGGAGACCATCACCGGGTCGATCACCACCGGCGCCCCGCCGACGTGTCCGAGCGACTCGACGACCGCGTCGATCGTCTCCACCGTTCCCAGCATCCCGATCTTGACCGCATCGACGCCGATGTCCTCGGCCACGGCCCGAACCTGGGCGACGACAATCCGCGGTGAGACGACCTCCACCGCCTCGACCCCCACCGTGTTCTGGGCGGTGATCGCAGTGATCGCCGTCATCCCGTGCACGCCGCAGCGCGCAAACGCCTTCAGATCGGCCTGGATTCCAGCGCCCCCACCGGAGTCCGAGCCGGCGATCGAGAGCACTGCTGGGATGCGATTGGCGTTCACGCGCGGAGCCTAGATGTCCGCCGCGGACGACGGCTGCGCGAGCAGCGTCCGCGAGTAGGTGCCGAGCTGGGAGCAGGTCACGTAGCCGAGCAGCTCGAGGCGGGCGAGGGCTGCCGCAGCCTCGGAGCCGGGGAGCTCGGCGGCGGTGGCGACCGCGTCGCAGCTACTGGCGCCGGCATCGACGGCGGCGAGAACGGTCGCCAGCGCCGGGTCGAGCGCAGACCCGGAACGCTCGAGGCGCTGGGCGCCGGCCCCGAGCATCGCGTCGAGCACGTCCTGGGCGTCGCGGACGACACAGGCGCCGCCGGCGAGCAGGTTGTTGGGACCGGCCGAGGCGCGTGAAGTGACCGGACCGGGCACAGCGCCGAGGTCGCGGCCAAGGTCCGCCGCCAGATCGGCCGTGATCAGTGATCCCGAGCGGGCTGCCCCCTCAACGACGACGGTCATCCCCGTCATCGCAGCCATGATCCGGTTGCGGGCCGGGAAGGTCCACTTCCATGGCGTCGCTCCGGGCGGGAACTCGGATATCACCAGCCCCTCCTCGCAGATCCGCCGCCAGAGCGAGCGGTGGGACGACGGGTAGGCGACGTCAGGACCACAGCCGAGGACGGCGATCGTGCGGCCGGCGTCGATCGCGCCGCGGTGGGCGCAGGCATCGATACCGAAGGCGAGCCCGCTGACGACGACAAGACCGGCCGCCGCGAGCTCTCGAGCAAGCTCACGGGCGACCTCGCGACCGTAGGAGGTGGCGCGCCGAGCGCCGACAATCGTCACCGCGCCGAACGGCTCCAGGTCATCGAGCAGGCGGGGGTCGCCACGGCCGAGCAGGGCCCAGGGCGCATCGGCTGCATCACGCAACGAGTTGGGATAGAGACTGCCGTGGCGACAGCAGGCCCAGCAGGAGGCCGTCTGCAGCTGATCTCGCAGCTGCTGCTCCGGGATCGCCTCGACCCGGGCCAAGAGATGGTCCGCGACGTCCGGCGCGGCGACCTCGACCAGCTCCTCGTTGGAGAGCCGCAACAGCTCCGGCGAGCGGGACCCCGGCTCCCCGGTCGCGATCCGCTCGATGTACGGGCCGAGCAGCGCCAGCAGCCAGGAGCGGCGCAGGCACTCGGGACAGGCAGCGGGCTCAGGCACGATCGCGCCTCCGCAGCTGCAGGGCCTGCGCCATCTCCGACTCCCCGACCGAGTCGACCCCGGCGAGGTCGGCAATCGTCTGCGCCAGGCGCAGCGCCCGGTCGTGCGCGCGGCCGCTGAGCCGTTGGCGCGAGTAGAGCTCCGCCAGCAGCGCTGCCGCATCCCCGTCGAGCGCGCACTCACGTGCCTCCGCCGGCGTCATCTCGGCGTTGCAGCGGCCCAGCCCCAGGCGCCGCTCCTGGCGGCGTCGCGCGGCCGCGACTCGTTCCCGCACCCCGATGGAGGCCTCCCCCGGCCCGCCGCCGATCTCGGCCGCGCTCGGCTGACGCACGGCGGCGAGGATGTCGATCCGGTCGGCCAGGGCACCGCTCAACCGGCCCTGGTAGCGCTGCACGGCCACCGGCGCGCAGGAGCAGTCGGGGTCGGTCTCGCCGCGGCCGCATGGACAGGGGTTGGCGGCTGCGATCAGCATGAAACGGCAGGGCATGTTGCGGCGGCCGCCAGCTCGGACGATCGAGACCTCGCCGGCCTCCAGTGGCGCCCGCAATGCCTCCAGGGCATCGCGGCGGAACTCGCAGAGCTCATCGAGGAAGAGCACCCCGCGGTGGGCGAGCGTCACCTCGCCGGGTCGCGGCGGGGTGCCGCCGCCGACCAGGCCAGCGGGGCTGATCGTGTGGTGGGGAGTGCGATAGGGACGGCCGCCGCGCAAACCAGCCAGCCGACCGCTCGCGCTGGCGATCCGCGCCACCTCGAGTGCCTCTCCTGCCTCCAGCCGCGGCAGGATCGACGGCAGGCGGGCAGCAGCCAGAGACTTGCCGGCCCCCGGTGGGCCGATCATCAGCAAGCTGTGACCGCCCGCAGCCGCGACCTCGAGCGCGTGCCGAAGGTGGGGCTGACCGCGCAGGTCAGCGAGGTCGGGAGCCGCCGTCAGCGGCTCTGGGTCCAGAGCCAGGGGCTGCGGCCGCTCGGGCCGCCACTCCCCTGCCACCAGCCCGGGCAGACGCCCAAGGGTATCGAGCGGGATCACCTCGATCCCGCTCGCCAAGGCTGCCTCGGAGCCGTTCTCGGTCGGCACCACAATCGCCTCGGCGCCGCCCTCGCGTGCTGCCTCGGCGATCGCCAGGGCGCCGTGGACCGGCCGGGTCGCCCCGTCCAGCGCGAGCTCGCCGGCGAAGGCCAGGTCGGCAAGTCGCTCCCACTCGAGCTGGCCGGAGGCGCTCAGCAGAGCCACGGCGATCGCCAGCTCCATCCCCGGCCCCGCCTTGCGCAGGCTCGCGGGCGCCAAGTTGACGACGATCCGTTGCAGCGGGAACTCGAATCCGCAATTGACCAACGCCGCTCGCACCCGCTCCCGCGCCTCCCGCACGGCCGCGTCCGGGAGGCCGACGATCGCGAAGCCCGGCAGACCGCGGTGGACGTCAACCTCGACCCGGACCGGGCGGGCGGAGATGCCGTCGAGGGTGAAGGTGCGAGCAGTGGCGAGCACGGACCCGACGCTACGGAGCAGGTCTTGACGCGTTACGCGGCCATTGTGCTTTCTTCGAGCCAACTGGGGGGCGAGATCGTCACGCCCACCCCCTTGAGGCGGCAATGACCCAGGCCCGCCTGCATACTGGCCGCCTCGCCGAGGACCTCGTCGCCGCCCGGCTGCAGGCCGCCGGCTGGGAGATCGTCGAGCGCAACGCCCGCACCCGTCACGGTGAGCTCGATCTCGTCGCCCTCGACAGCCGCGCCCTCGTTTTCGTCGAGGTCAAGGCCGGCCGCCAGGGATCCGCATTCGGACCGGAGCGTCCGGTGCTCTCCGTCGGTCCCCGCAAGCAGCAGCGGGTCCGCCGCCTCGCCGCCGCCTGGATGGCGAGTCACCGCAACGGCCCCCGCTATGACCAGATCCGCTTCGACGCAGTCGGCGTCACCTTCGACCGGAGTGACCGTGCGGTCGAGGTCGAACACATCGAGAACGCCTTCTGACCGGCGCAGCTCGGCGTCCTCGGTCGCTCGCGTGCAAAGCACGCCACGCTCCCTGCGTCCTTGATCTGCTTGGTCAGCCCAGCGCGAGTTGACTGTACGCCACGCTCTGGAAGCTCCGCCGGTGCAGCGGCGAGATGCCGAGCCGGTCGATCGCGGCGCGGTGCTCGGGGGTCGAGTAGCCGACGTGCTCCTCGAAGCCCCAGCCCGGGTGCTCGACGGCGGCATCGCGCATATAGCGGTCACGGGTCACCTTGGCGACGACTGAGGAGGCGGCGATCGCGGCGCTGGTGGCGTCGCCGCCAATCACCCTTCGGTGGGGGACGCTGCAGCGCGGCAATGAGAAGCCGTCGACGAGGCTGATCGCTTCCTCCCCCGGATCCAGCCGTTCGAGCGCGTTGGCGAGGGCTTCGATGTTGGTGTTGTGGAGGCCGCGGCGGTCGATTCCGGCGGCGGAGCGGATCACGACGCAGACTCGCTCCGCGGCCCGCAGCACGCTCGGCAGCATCTCCATCCGCCGTTCCTCGGTCATCTGCTTGGAGTCGTGAAGACCGGCGAGCGAGCGGCGATCCGAATGGGAAAGGGACTCGTAATCGAGCAGGACCGCGGCGGCAACCAGCGGCCCAGCCAGGCAGCCACGACCCGCCTCGTCGGCACCGGCTACGTAGCGGCTCTGCAGGCCGCGGTCGAAGGCGAACAGGCGGCGACTGCGGGCAAGCCGGCGGCGATGGGCGATACCCGGCTTCGGGCTCTTAGAGGAAGCCGATTCGGTCAGGGGGCCAGTAGGTGGCAAAGGCCTCGCCGATGATCCAGTCTTCTGGGACGGGTCCCCAGAAGCGGCTGTCGTCGCTGGCTCCACGGTTGTCGCCCATCATGAAGTAATGGCCGGGTGGAATCGTGATCGTCCTCGGCATGTTGCAGGCACCGGCGTTGCCGCAGGGGTTGGTGTACGGCTCGTCGGTCTTCTCGACGCCATTGACGACCGGGTGGCCGCCTTTGACCGAGAGGGTGTCCCCCGGCCCGGCGACGATCCGCTTGATGAAGTTCTGACTCGACTCCGCCGCGGTCGGCTTCGGGCACGGTTCGCCGACTTTCGGCTGCACGCCGCATTCGGTTCCCGAGTCGGCGCCGGCGGGCGGATGGAAGACGACGATGTCGCCGGCCTTCGGGTCCTTGAAGTCGTAGATGAAGCGGTTGACGAGAACCCGCTGGCCGACGTCGAGGGTCGGCTCCATCGATTCGGAGGGAATCTGGTACGGCTTGACCAGCCAGGCCTGGATCGCCAGCGCCAGCCCAAGGGCGAGCGCGACGATGACGACCAACTCGATCAGACCGCCAGCTTTGCCCTTCGGCTTCGGGATCGAGAGTTTCAGGACGCCGAGTCCTCGTCGGAGTCGCCGGCCTCTTCCGGCTTCTCGTCCTCGGCATCGTCTGACGCTGCGTCGTCCTTGGTCTCCCCCTCCGCGGCCGCTGCGTCGGCCTCCGCCCCTGCATCACCCTCAGCCTTGGGCTGCTCCTCGGCGGCTGGCTCCTCCGCCGCGGGCTCTGAAGTCTCCTCATCTGCGGGCGCCCCGGCCTCTACCTCGGGCGCCTCGCTTGCCTCGGCCTCCTCCGGCGCCTCGACCGGGACGACCTCCTCCTGGCTGACGCCGTCGGCATCGATCGCGGCCGCCTCGGCCGGAGCCGAGACCATGTCCTCGTCGATCCCCCAGCGCCGCTCGGCGACGCGGGCGGCCTTGCCGACCCGTCCGCGCAGGTAGTAGAGCTTGGCCCGGCGTACGTCACCGCGCGCCGCCACCTCAAGTTTCTCGATCTTCGGCGAATGCAGCGGGAACGTGCGCTCGACACCGACGCCAAAGGACTGCTTGCGGACGGTGAAGGTCTCCCGCGAGCCGGAGCCTTGACGCCGCAGAACGACGCCCTCGAAAACCTGGGTCCGTTTGCGCGTGCCCTCGATCACCTGGAAGTGGACGCGGACACGGTCACCAGGGCCGAAGGAGGGCAGGCCCTTTTTCAGCTGGTCGCGCTCGATGCTGTCGATTACGGAGCTCATCTCAAACTTTCCACCGTGGCGAGAAAAAACCGCCGGACCCGGAAGCGGGAACCGCGCGGTTGCGGAATGGTAGACCACCCGCCGTTTCGAGCGGAGTCTGCCCGCTCCTCCCAAGCGCCACCTAAAGGCCGCGTCAGCCCTGCTGGCGCGCTCCGTGTTCGGCGGCGCGCACCCGGCTCTGCTCGAGGCGCCACTGGCGCACCTTCTCGTGGTCGCCGGAGAGCAAGATCTCGGGCACGTCCCAGCCGCGGTAGCTGGCCGGACGGGTGAAGTGCGGGTACTCGGGCATCCCCTCCAGCACCTGGCTGTAGGACTCCTCCGCCGCCGAGTCCTCGTGGCCGAGGGCACCAGGCAGCTTGCGCATGAGAACGTCGGCGACGACCATCGCCGGCAGCTCACCCCCGGCCAGCACGTAGCGGCCGATCGAGAGCTCGTCGTCGGCGAGGTGCTGGTGGACGCGGTCGTCGAAACCCTCGTAGCGACCGCAGAGCAGGGCGACGTGGGGCTCGGCCACCAGCTCGTCCGCAATTGGGTCGTCGAGCAGGGTCCCGGTCGGCGAGAGCAGCACGATCCGCGGTCGCGGCCCGTCGCCGTAGGCGGCCTGCAGGGCGGCGTCGACAACGTCGACGCGAAGCACCATCCCGGCACCACCGCCGTAGGGCGAGTCGTCGACCTGGCCGGCTCCGAGCGGGGTCGTCGCCCGGTAGTCGATCAGCCGCAACTGATTGCCCTCGCGCAAAGCGTTCTGGACCGAGCGCTGGCTCTGGAACCAGTCGAACGCCTCCGGGAAGAGGGTGAAGATGTCGAGTTTCATCGGGAGGCGGCGGCTCGCCCAGCCGTGGGCAGGTGAGTCAGTCGAGGATGTCGACGATAACCCGTCGATCGATCCTCACCGCGGCGGCCTTGGCGATCGTCCGAATCGCGTTCGCGACCCGGCCGCCTTTGCCGATCACGCGCCCGAGGTCGCCGTCGGCGACGGTGATCTCGTAGATCAGGTCGCCGTCCTCTTCCAGCTCCTCGATCACGACCGCCTCCGGCTCCTCGACCAGAGCCTTGACGAGGAACTCGAGTAGCTCAGTCATGAGCGCCCAGCCTCAGCTGCCGGAGGCAGGGATGCCCTTGATGCGCAGCAGCCCGGCAACCGTCTCCGAGGGCTGTGCCCCGTGCTCGAGCCAATGTTTCGCGCGATCCTCGTCGATCACGATCGTCGAGGGCTCGGTCTGCGGGTTGTACTGGCCGATCGTCTCGATCGTGCGGCCGTCACGCGGCGAGCGTTTGTCGGCGACGACGATGCGCCAGATCGGGTTCTTCTTAGAACCGACCCTTCTGAGTCTGATGCGGACAGCCATGAGCGGCGGAAGGTTACAGAAACACCCGCACTAGCGCTTACCTAGCGCAAGGTATGCGCTACCTGCGCCGGATCTTTGGCCGCTGGGCGGTCTGGCCGCTGAGCTTCGCCATCTGCTCGGGGCTCGGCATCTTGCCGTTGACCATCGATTTCATCATCACCCGCATCTGGTCGAACTGCTTGACCAGCTGGTTGACGTGCTGGACTCGGGTGCCGGAGCCGTTGGCGATCCGTTTGCGGCGTGAGCCGTTGATCAGGTGCGGATCGGCGCGCTCGGCGGGGGTCATCGAGAGGATGATCGCCTCGGTGCGATCGAGCTCGCGCTCGTCGATGTCGGCGTCCTTCAACTGCTTCATCGCCCCCATCCCAGGCAGCATTCCGATGATCCCGCTGAGCGGCCCCATTTTGCGGACCTGGCGCATCTGCTGGAGGAAGTCCTCGAGCGTGAACTGGTCCTTCCGCATTTTCTCCTGTAGGTCTTCCGCCTGCTTCTCGTCGACCTGCTGCTCGGCTTTCTCGATCAGGCTGAGGACGTCGCCCATGCCGAGGATGCGGGAGGCCATCCGGTCCGGGTGGAACTTGTCGAAGTCCTCGATCTTCTCCCCGGTCGAGGCGAACATGATCGGCTTGCCGGTGACGGCTTTAACCGAAAGCGCGGCGCCGCCGCGGGCGTCGCCGTCGAGCTTGGTCATCACCACGCCGTCGAACTCAGCCGCCTCGGCAAACGATTCGGCAACCGCGACCGCGTCCTGGCCGGTCATCGCGTCGACGACCAAGAGGACGTCGTGGGGACGCGTCTTCTTGCGGATCTGGGACAGCTCCGACATCAGGTCCTGGTCGATGTGGAGGCGGCCAGCGGTGTCGATGATGAGAACGTCGCGGCGCTCGGTCTGCGCCTGACCCAGCGCCCACTCGGCGATCGCGACCGGATCGGCGTCAGTGCCCTGCTGGTAGACGTGGGCGCCGGCGCGCTGCCCCATCGTCACCAGCTGGTCGACGGCGGCCGGGCGGTAGACGTCACAGGCGGCGAGGGCGACGTCCTTGTTCTGCTTGCGGAAGTACTGCGCGAGCTTGGCGCAGGCGGTCGTCTTGCCCGATCCCTGCAGCCCGGCCATCAGGATCACGGTCGGGCCGCTGGAGGCCATCGCCAGCTCGCTGCCGGTCCCCCCCATCAGCCCCGCCAGCTCCTCGTTGACGATCTTCACCACCTGCTGGCCGGGATCGAGGCTCTCCAGCACGTCGGAGCCGAGACAGCGCTCTTTCAGCGTCTTCGTGAACGATTTGACGACTTTGAAGTTGACATCTGCCTCGAGCAGGGCGAGGCGGATCTCGCGCATCGCCGCATCAACGTCGGACTCACCCAATTTGCCGCGCGAGCGGACATCCGAGAGCGTCGCCTGTAGTCGGTCTGAGAGCTGGTCGAACACCGAGCGCCCAGCTTAGAGGGGCTACTCCGCCAGGAGGGCGTTGGCGTAGTCGCCGGGGTCGAACGGGCGCAGGTCCTCGAGCGTCTCACCGACACCGATCAACTTGACCGGAATCTCGAGCTCGGAGGCGATGGCCAGCGCGATCCCGCCCTTGGCGGTGCCGTCGAGCTTGGTCAGCACGACTCCATCCAAGTCGACCGCTTCGGAGAAGACCTTGGCCTGGCGCAGACCGTTCTGGCCGGTGGTGGCGTCGATCGAGATCAGCGTCTCGTGCGGGGCCTCCGGGATCTGCTTGGCGATCACCCGTTTCACCTTGCTGAGCTCGTCCATCAGGTTGCCCTGAGTGTGGAGGCGACCGGCGGTGTCGACGATGACTACGTCGGCACCGCGGGCGCGGGCGGCGGAGATCGCGTCGAAGGCGACGGCGCCGGGATCGGCGCCTTCCTGGCCGCGGATCAGCTCCGCCCCGGCCCGGTCGGCCCACTCGGCCAGCTGCTCGGCGGCGGCGGCACGGTAGGTGTCGGCGGCGGCGAGGATCACCGACAGACCCATCTCCTTGCTCAGGTGCCAGGCGACCTTGCCGATCGTCGTCGTCTTGCCGGTGCCGTTGACGCCGACCATCATCAGCACCGCCGGCTCACCGCTGAGGTCGATTGGCGCCCGTCCGGTCGACGCGACCTCGGTCAGGATCTCGATCAGACGCTCGCGGACGAGGGCGCCGTCGGCCGGAACTGCGCCGGAGTCGACCTCGTGCTCGAGCCGTTCGACCACCGCCGCCGTCGTCGGCGCCCCGGCGTCAGCAAGGATCAGCGCCTCCTCGAGGCGCTCCCAGGTTTCCTCGTCGATGCGGTCGAAGAAGCTGGAGGAAATCTCCTCGGCGAGCGCCTGGCGGCTTTTCGAGAGGCTCTGGCGGAGGCGGCGGAAGACGCCGCGGCGCTGCTCGGGCTCGGCCTCAGCCGCCGCCGAGGCGTTCGCGCTCGCGCGCGAACCGAGGTCGATCATCTCCTGCCAGCTGGTCGCCATCGCCGGGGGAGGCTATCTGCGTCACCCCGGCGGCGGAACGCAGCTCCTCGACGGCGGCCTCGAGGTGACCCGCGAGCCGCTCGGCGTCGGGCAGTGCCTGTGGGTCGGAGAGGATGCCGAAGCCAACCTGGCCGTTGTAGCTGAGGATCGCGATCGCCAATGCGTGACGGTGCGCGAGGAAGCCGACAGGGTAGATCTGGGTCAGCTCCCGGCCGAGCACGTAGAAGGGCATCTGCGGCCCGGGGAAGTTGGTGACGAGCAGGTTGAAGAGCCGGGTCGAGAAGTTGATCGCCGCCGTCGGCGCCAGCAGGACCGGCGGCGCGAAGTCCCGGAACCAATCGTTCAGGCCCCAGATCGCTTCCGCCCCAAGCGGCTGCTTGGAGGCCTTGAGCGCGTCCATCGCGGCCGAGACCGTGCGCAGGCGCGCGATCGGGTCAGCCTCGCCAACCGGCAACGGCCCGCGCATCGCCGTCAGTTTGTTACCGAGCTCACCGTGCTCGTTTTCGGTCCGGATCGAGACCGGCACCAACGCCTTCAGCTCGAGCCCGTCGACCTCGACCTCGCGTTCGAGCAGCCACCGCCGCACAGCGCCGGCGGTGACGGCAAGCGAAACGTCGTTGACGGTGCCGCCGAGGGCGTTCTTCAGCTGCTTGAACTCGGCCAGGTCGAAGTTGGCCCAGCAGAAGCCGCGGCCGGGACCGGGTCCGGTGTTGAAGGGGACCTTCGGCGCCGGTCGCGCCAGGTTCCAGGTCACCTCCCAGAGTCCGGCGATCCCGTCGGTGGCGCGGCGTCGCGCTCGTGAAGGCTGATCCAGCGCCCGCCGCAGCCAGCGCCCGAGCCGGGCCAGGGAACCGAGCACGCCGCTGCCAGCGCGCCAGGCCAAGGCCGCCCTGGTTGGCGTCCGCGCCGGCGACCACGCCTCTTCGGTGCCCGCCGGTCGCGCGGCCGGGTCGACGTCGAACAGCAGCATCCCGATGTCCACCGCCGAGATCCCGTCGGCCATCGCGTGATGGGTCTTGTAGACGATCGCGAAGCGGTCCTCGGCGCAGCCCTCGACCACGATCAGCTCCCAGAGCGGCTTGCCACGATCGAGCGGCGGCGCCAGTAGCTCACCGATCAGCCGCTGAAGCTGGCCCTCGTCGCCGGGTGCCGGCAGCGTGGCGCGGCGCACATGCTGGTGGACGTCGAACTGCGGGTGGTCGATCCAGAACGGGGTACCGAGGCCGAACGGCGGGTAGAGCAGGCGCTGGCGCAGGCGCGGCAGTTGGTGAACCCGGCCACGGATCTGGGCAAGGAAGTCGGCTTCGCTCGGCGGCGTGCCCTCGAACATCAGCACGGCGCCGATCGCCATGTGCGCGTGCTCTCTCTCGTTGGCCAGGAACGACGTGTCGAACGACGTCAGCCTGTCCATGTGCTGCTGCGGCATCCCTTCCCTCCTTGCGAAGAGGGTACTCCCAGGCGCTCGGCGGATTTAGAGCGATTGGTTAAGCGACGGCGGAAAGCGTGCTGCCGCCCTGCTCTTCGTCCTCGCCCGCTTCGGCCTCTTCGTCGCGCGGCAAGCGGCGGGAGACGACCTTGGTGACGCCGTCACCACCCATGCTGACGCCATAGAGGACGTCGGCCGCGTCCATCGTCCGTTTCTGATGGGTGACGATCACGAATTGGGCGCGGTCGGAGAAGCGCCGGATCAGCTGCAGGAAGCGGTCGATGTTGGCGTCGTCGAGGGCGGCCTCGACCTCGTCGAGGATGTAGAACGGACAGGGGCGAGCGAGGAAAACGGCGAAGACGAAGGCCAGCGCCACCAGTGACTTCTCGCCGCCCGACATCAGCGACAGCTTGCGGGTCGACTTGCCGGCCGGGGTGACCTCGATCTCGACCCCGAGCTCGTCGCGCTGCTCGTCCTCCTCCTCGGGCTCGGGTTCGGAGTCCTCGCTCGGCACTTCCTGCTCACCCGCCGGCCGCTCCGCGTCGCGAACTGGTTGCAGGCTGACCCGGCGCAGCCGCCCGCGGCCGCCTGGGAAAAGGTGCTCGACCATCTCCTCGAAGTACGTGGCCGTTGCCTCGAAGGTCTCCTCGAAGGCGCGCTCGATCTCCGTGTCGATGTCGCGGATCAGCGACTCCAGCTCCCGCATCGCCCGCTCGGTGTCCTCGCGCTGGGTCTGCAGCCCCTCGACGTGCTCACGCGCCTCCTCGTACTCGCGCTTGGCCAGTGGGTTAACGGGACCGATCTGGGCGCGGCGGCGGTCGAGCCGCTCCAGCCGGCGGTCGATTTCGGCCCGCTCCTCCTCGCTCAGCGCCTCCTCGGCGGGCGGAATCTCCTCACCGAGGCGCTCGGCGATTTGGCCCAGCTCGCGCTCAGCCTCGGCCCGCCGATCGCCGAGATGGGCCGCCTCGACCTCGGCCTTGGTCAGCTCGTCGGCGGCGGCGCTCATCTGCGATTGCAGCTCGAACTCCTGCTTTGAGCAAGCGCGGAGCTCCTCGGCGATCTCGTCGCCGTCATCCTCGCCGCCGATCACCTTGCCCTCGGTGCGCTCGACCCGGGCGCGGATCGCAGCGCCGACGCCTTCGACCGCCGCCAGCGCCGCGCGCACGTCGTCGAGCAGCGCCTCGCCGGCGGCGACGCGAGCCCGCAGCGCTTCGCGATGGCGCTCGCCGAGCAGCCCCTCGGCGCGGCGGGCGTGGCGCGAAGCGCGCTCCGCGCCGGTCTGAATCTCGCCCAGCGCCGCCTCGCGGGCCGCCTCGGCGGCGCCGTCGTCGCGGGCGGTCGCGAGGCCGCCGGTCGCCGTCCGCAGCCCGGCGTCGACTTCGGCCAGCTCCTCCTCCAGCTTGCGTGCGCGCTCGGCCGGAGTGCCGCCAGCGCCTACGTCGAGCGTCAGCGGCCCGAGCTCACCCCGCAGCTTCTCCAGCCCGGCCTCGATCTCGGTCGCCCGCCCGGAGAGGGTCGCTACCCGGACCGCGATCCGCTCCTGCTCGCCGCGCAGCTTCGTCAGCAGCCCCCAGGCCTGGGTCCGCTCGCGGTCGCGGTCTGCGAAACGCTCCTCGGCGGCACGGCGACGTTTCCCGACCTCGGTCAGCTGCTGCTCGAGCTTGCTCCGGGTCGCCCGTGCCTTCTCCGCGACGACGGCCGCCGCTTTTGCTCGATCGGCGCCGAAGCGCAGCTCCTCGGATACCAGGCGTCCACGCAGGCCGAGTTCGTCGCGCTCGATCCGGGCGCCGAGCTCGGCCGCTTCGGCCTGACGCTTCAGCGGCCGCAAGCGCCCGCGGGCCTCGCGCTCGACGTCGAGGGCGCGATCGAGATTGTCGCGAGCGGCGCGCAGCTTCAGCTCCGCCCGACGGCGGCGCTTGCGGTGCTTGCCGAGGCCGGCCGCCTCCTCGACCAGGAGACGGCGCTCGCGCGGCTTCGAGTGGACAATCGTCTCGACCCGGCCCTGGCTGATCACGGAGTGCATCTCGCGGCCGAGGTTGGTGTCGGAGAGGACGTCGGTGACGTCCGCGAGGCGACAGCGGGCGCCGTTCAGCCGGTAGCCGCTGTCGCCGGAGCGATCGAGACGGCGCTCGACCGCGATCTCGGAGAACTCGGTCGCGGCGCGGCCGTCGGAGTTGTCGATCACGACCTCAACCTCGGCGGCGCGGCGCTGGCCGACCCCTTTGCCGCCGGCGGAGATCACGTCCTGCATCGAAGCGCCGCGGATCGCTCCCGGGCTCTGCTCGCCGAGCGCCCAGAGAACCGCGTCGGTGATGTTGCTCTTGCCGGAGCCGTTGGGGCCGACGATCACGCTGACGCCGGGCGAGAACTCAAGCGCCACCCGCTCGGGGAACGACTTGAACCCCTTCATCGTGATCGACTTCAAATACACCTGGTCAGCCCTCGCTCCTAGCTTTGCCTGGCACTAAAGCCTCGCTGCCGGCTCGGACGCGAATACCTCGCTCACAACCTCCCAATTTGGGAGTCGGCGCCTAGTCGTCCAGCGCCGCCAGAGCCTGCTCCGCGGCGACCTGCTCGGCCGCCTTCTTGCTGCGCCCCTCGCCCGACCCGACCTGCTCGGAATCGACGATCGCCGCCACCTCGAAGGTGCGCCGGTGCGGGGGGCCCGTGGCCGCGATCACCTCGTAGCTTACGCGCGCACCGCGGCGCGCCAAAAGCTCCTGCAAAGCGGACTTGAAGTCGATCCTCGTTTCCGAGGCAAGCTGGATCCGGGGCTGGAAGGCCGCCGCCACGGCGACGGCGGTGCGCTCGAAGCCGAAAGCCAGGTAACAGGCGCCGATCAACGCCTCGGTCGCCTCCGGCAGCGGCCGCTCGCCGTCGAGCAGGGTCTCCGCCGGAATCGCCGCAGTGATGTCGTCGGGCTCGTTTTCGCGCAGCATTCCCGGCACCCCGAGCTCTGTGCCGACGGCGGCGCAGGAGACGCCGCTGACGGCCTGGTTGTGGATCTTCGTCAGCCCGCCGGAGTCGACCTTGGCGAAGCGCCCGAACAGACCGCTGGCGACGGAAAGGCCAAGGACGCTGTCGCCGAGGAAAGCGAGGCGCTCGAAGGAGTCGATCCGGCGCTCCGTCCAGGAGGAGTGTGTGAGCGCCTGCCGGCGCAGGTCTTCAGGCAGCTCCTCGATCAGCGCCGCCAGGGGCGCGACTGCAGGCTCGGGATCCTCAGGCACCTGGATCCTCAGGCAGGGGCGTGCTCGAGCACGAAGCCAACCGCGTCGCCGACGGTGACGATCCGCGAGGCCTGCTCCTCGGAGACCGCGACGCCGTAGCGGTCCTCGAGCTCCATCACCAGCTCATAGAGGTCGAGCGAGTCGGCGTCGAGGTCCTCCTTGAAGCGGGTCTGCTCGGAGATCCGACCGGCGTCGACTTCGAGCTCCTCGGCCAGGTGCTCGCGGACGAGGGTGAGAACTTCGTCGTGATTCATCGTTCCATTTCCTATCACGCGCCCTCCCCGACAGAGAGCGCGCCGCGCCCGGCACCGCCCTCGCTCAGCAATGCCGCGGTACGGCCGACGGCGTCGACCTCGGCGCAGCGAGCGGCGAGACGGACCGCGTTGGCGATCCCCTCGGCGCCGGCGCTGCCGTGGCCGACGACGGCGATCCCGCGCAGGCCGAGCAGGATCGCGCCGCCGGTCGTGTCCGGGTGGAGCTCGCGCCGCAGACCGCCGAGCGCCGGTTTCAGCAGCAGGCCGCCGAGGGAGGCGACCGGGTTGGAGCGGGCGGCGTCGCCGACCGCGGCGGCAACCGCCTTCGCCGTCCCCTCCAGCAGCTTCAGCGAGACGTTGCCGGTGAAGCCATCGGTGACGACGACGTCGACCGCGGCGGCCGGCAGGTCGCGGCCCTCGACGTTGCCGGCGAAGTTGATTCCGGAGGACTGGCTGAGGATGCGGTGCGCCTCGACCACCTCCTCGCGTCCCTTGCCCGCCTCCTCACCGACGGTCAGCAGGCCGACGCTGGGATCGCGCACGTCGAGCACAGCCGCGCTAAAGGCGGCGCCGAGGAAGGCGAACTGGACCAGATGCTGGGCGCGAACCTCGACGTTGGCGCCGACATCGAGGAAGAGGACGGCTTTGCCCGGCACCGGTAATTGCACAGCCAATGCCGGCCGCTGCACGCCCTTGAGCCGGCGCAGCCCGAAGGTGGCAGCCGCCATCGTCGCCCCGGTCGAGCCGGGACTGACCATTGCCGCCGACCTGCCCTCGGCGACGTCACGGGCGGCGCGCACGACCGAGGCCTCTTTTTTCGCCCGCACGGCGGCGACCGGGTCCTCCTCGTTACCGATCTGGTCGGCGGTCTGGACGACCTCGATTCCCTCGACGCCGCCGAGGCCGAGTGCACGCTCGGGGCCGAAGACGCGGACACGGACACCGTCGGCAGCGGCGAGCCTGGCGCCCTCGGCGAGCACCTCGAAGCCCTGCTCAGCCCCGAAACCATCGAGGGCCACGGTGACGCCGCGCCCTGGCGCCACGGCTACTCGGAGTCGGAGGCGGCGCCAGCCGTCGGATCGACGACTTTGTGGACGACGACCTCGCGGCCGTTGTAGGTGCCACAGTTCGGGCAGACCCGGTGCGGGAGCCGCGGGCTGTGGCAGCGCGGGCAGCTGTTGAGGCGCGCCTTGCCGGCCTTGTGGTTGGCGCGACGCTTGTCACGCCGGGCGCTTGAGGTTCTCTTCTTCGGTACGGCCATCGGAGGCGAGATGGTAGCGGGCGGTGATCCAGAGGGTTGGGAGGGTCAATACTCGGCGCGAATCACCGCCAGATCGTCTTGCTCCCAGGTGACCGTCCCTCCGCTCCAAGCTGCAAGATTTGCGGCCGTCTCCGGGTAGTCGTAGCCAGGGTCGAGGGGGGTGATCTGGATGTCGGCTTGGACGACGTCGCCGATCACCAGCGCTTTCGAGTGTTCGCGCACGCGGCGGAACAGGTTCTGCTTCTGCTCGGTGGTCAGATGGTGGATCGAGAGCACGCCGATCACCAGGTCCCAGGGGCCGTCCGGCAATGGGTCCTCGATCCGCGCCAACTGCACGTCGTCGTAGGCCTCGCGCGCCCGGAAGACCATGTCGGGGCTGGAGTCAAGACCGATCACCCAGGCGTCCGGGTGGGCCTCGATCAGGCGCCGGGTCGTCTCCCCCGTCCCCATCCCGAGCTCGAGCACGCGCTCAGGCGCGAAGGGGATCGCCTTGATCGCCTCCTCCTGGAGCTCGTCGTAGCGAGGGATCTCCTCGTGGATCAGCTTCAGGTAGGTGTCGGGTTTCCAGTGGAATTGAGCCATCTCGTAATCTCGGACAATGCCAGATGCGACGACGATCTTCGACCTCTCCCGGCTGGCGCTCTCACACGGCGAGGGCAAGCGGCTGGAGCTGCCGGTCGCGCTCGATCCTTTCGAGCTCGGCGGCCAGACTTACGTCGCCAACCCGGCGGCGCCGACGGTGCGGCTCGAGGTCTCGCGACCCAGCGGCGGCTTCGCCTTCCACCTCACCTTCGGGGTCCACGTCGAAGGCCCCTGCATGCGCTGTCTCGAGCCGGCCGCCATCGACCTCGAGGTCGAGGCCCGCGAGATTGACCAAGCGGCGACCGAGGATCCCGAGTTGCGCAGCCCCTACGTCAGCGATGACGAGCTCGACCTCAGCCGCTGGGCCCACGACGCCACCTCCCTGGCGGTCCCAACCCAAATCCTCTGTCGCCCCGACTGCGCCGGCCTCTGCTCTGTCTGCGGCGAGCCCCTCAACGACGCCGATCCGGCGGATCACGAACACGGCGAAGCCAAAGACCCCCGCTGGGCAGCACTGGACAACCTCAAGCTGGAGTAAGCCCTAGGGCTGTTCGTCGAGCTCGGCGACCGGCTCGTCGTCGCGGCCGGCAAGGCGGTCGCGACCACGCTGAACGGCGGCGAGGAACTTCTGCAGGTTCACTTCGAGGGTGTTGAGGATCTCGTCGGCGTAGTCCTCAGCACCGAGGCGGATTTCGCGCTCGCGGGTGCGGGCGTCCTCGACGATCTCGTCGGCGGCGCGCTCGGCCTGCTTGGTGACCTCCTCGTCGGAGATCAGGCGGGCCTGCTGCTCGCGCGCCTCGCGCACAATCCGCTCCGCCTCGCGCTTGGCCTCGGCGAGCATCTCCTGGCGCTCCTTGACGATCCACCGCGCTTGCTTGATCTCCTCCGGGATCGTCGCCCGCATCTGATCGAGGAGATCGTAGATCTCCTCCCGATCGACGCGGACCTGATCCGTGAGCGGGACCGGGCGAGCGTTGTGAACTACGTCGTCGAGCTTGTCTATTAGAACCAGTACGTCCATATGAAGATCGTAAGCCTACGTGTACGCGGGGATTTTCGGGAAGATGACGTGCAAAGGGGCATTTTTTGCAAGCGGGCGCCCAGCGCCCAGACCGGAGGCGAACAGCCTACCTGTCGTCAAGGCGTTCAGAGAGCGCAGCGGCAACCGGACCGGGAACGAGGTCGCTGACGTCGCCGCCGAAGGTGGCCATCTCCTTCACCCCGGTCGAGGAGAGGAAGCTGTAGTGAGGAGAGGCGATCACGTACATGCTCTCGATCCCGGGGTCGAGCTTGCGGTTGAGCTGCGCCATCTCGAACTCGTACTCGAAGTCGGAGATCGCCCGCAGTCCCTTGACGATCGCCTTGGCGTCGTTGTCGCGAGCGAACTCGACCAGCAGGGTGGCGAAGATCTGCACCTCGACGTTGGGCAGATCGGCGGTCGCTTCGGCGATGAAATCGCGCCGCTCCTCTGCCGTGAACAGCGTCTTCTGCTTGCGGACCGGGTTGTTGACGACGCCGACGACGACCTTCTCGAAGACGTTGGAAGTGCGTGTGATTATGTCGATGTGACCGTTGGTGACCGGGTCGTAGCTGCCCGGACAGACGACGGTTCCGTTGCGCTCGGTCACGACTGCTCCGCGCCGTAGATCGAGACGTCGGCGGCGCCGTAGCGGCGCTGGCGCAGCCGCTGCAGCGAGTCGATCCGCAACGGCCGGCGGGCGCCGCTCTCGATGATCGCCCGCCCGGCGGGGGCGAGCAGCTCAGGAAGATGGATGTTGATGTCCTGCTCCACGCGGTCGGCGAGTTTATAGGGGGCGTCGACGAAGACTAGATCGAACTTGCCCGCTGCTTGGAGCTCCGAAACCCGATCCAGCCAGCGGCCGACGTCAGCTCGGACCAGCTCGACCCGCTCCGCCAGCCCGAGACGCTCGACGTTTCCGAGCGCCGGCCTGGTGTCACGGTCGACCAGCAACGCGGTGGCGGCGCCACGCGAGAGCGCCTCGATCGCGAGGGCACCGGTGCCGCAGTAGAGGTCGAGCACCCGGGCCTCGGCGACGCGCTTGCCGAGGGCGGAGAAGGTCGCCTCGCGGACCCGGTCGGAGGTCGGTCGCACCTTCCATCCGCGTGGCGCCACCAGGTGCTGGCCCTTGAGGTCTCCGGCGATCACTCTCATACGGGCATTAGACGCGAATCCAGGCCACCGTGCCCTGAACTCCTAGATCGGGATCGGGTCGGCGGCGCCGGTCCCGAACCTGGCCCGGGCCGCCTCGAGCAGCGGTCCCAGCTCCGGGACCTCGAGCGAGCCGTGCTCGCGCAGCAGCGCCAGAACCTCCTCGCGCGCTTCGATCAGCTTCGGACCGTCCTCCGGCAGCTCGGCAACGGCGAAGCGCGGTAGGCCGCTCTGGCGGGTGCCGAGGATCTCCCCCTCGCCCCGCAGTTCGAGATCGACCTCGGCGAGCTTGAAGCCGTCGCTCTCGCGCTCGACCGCCTGCAGTCGCCGGCGCGCCAAGCCCCCGGCTTCTTCGGCGAAGAGCAGGCAGGCCGAGGCGTGCTCGCCGCGGCCGACCCGGCCCCGCAGCTGGTGCAGCTGCGAGACGCCAAAGCGCTGCGCCCCCTCGATGATCATCACCGTCGCGTTGGCGACGTCGATCCCGACCTCGATCACGGTCGTCGCCACCAGCACGTCCGTCTGGCCGGCGGCGAAGGCCGCCATCGCCGCCGCCTTCTGCTCCGAACGCATCTGGCCATGGAGGACGCCGACGCCGAAGTCGCGGAACTCCCCCCGCGCCAGCCGCTCGGCCTCGACCTCGGCCGCCTTGCCGGGCTGTTTCTCGGACTCGGCGACGAGCGGGCAGACGACGAAGGCCTGGCGCCCCTCGCGCAACAGCCCGCGGACGAACTCATAAGCGCCGGCGCGCTCGTCCTCCCCGACCAGCCGCGTCTGGACCGGTTGGCGCCCGGCCGGCAGTTGGTGCAGCGCGGTCGTGTCGAGGTCGCCATAGGCGGTGAGAGAGAGCGTGCGCGGGATCGGCGTCGCGGTCATGTGGAGGACGTGGGGCGCCATCCCCGCCACCCCCTTGGCATCGAGCGCGCGCCGCTGCTCGACGCCGAAGCGGTGCTGCTCGTCGACGACGACTACGCCGAGACGGGCGAACTCGACGGTCGGCTCGATCAGCGCGTGGGTGCCCAAGATGAGTCCAAGCTCGCCAGTGGCGAGCTTGTTCAGGGCGTCGCGGCGAATCGGGGCCGGCGTGGAGCCGGTGATCAGCGAAAACGGGATCGCCTCCGCCCCGAGCAGGCGGTCGAGGGTCAGGGCGTGCTGCTCGGCGAGGGTCTCGGTCGGCGCCATCAAGGCCGCCTGGTGGCCGGCTTCCAGCGCCCGCAGCATCGTGTAGACGGCAACGACGGTCTTGCCGGAGCCGACCTCGCCCATCAGCAGCCGCTGCATCGGCTCGCCGAAGTCGAGATCGCCGTCGACCGCGTCGAACGCCGCCAGCTGGTCGGGAGTCGGCTCGAACGGCAGCGACTCGAGCCAGCGGCCGACGAGATCCCCGGGACGGCCGAGGCGCGGCGCCGGCCGCGCGACCCGGTGCGAGCGCTTGCGCGTGGCCAGCAGCGCTTGGTGCAGGAACAGCTCTTCGAAGCGGAGGCGCTCGCGAGCGGCGGCGAGGTCCTCGGGGGACTCGGGGAAGTGCATCGCGCGAAGCGCGTCGCCGATTCCCCCGAGGCGGCGGGCGGCCCGAAGGTCGGATGGAAGGCCCTCGATCGCGTTGCCGGCCAACTTGCACGCCTCCCAGGCCCAATCCCTGATTCTCTGCGCGCGAAGGTCCTCGGTTGCCGGATGCACAGGGACGAAGGGTGCGTCGGGCGGCGGGTCCTGCCCCCGGGGGGGAGTCCTGCGGGCGAGGTGTTCGTTCTCGGACTCCCCCCCGGGGTCACCCACCGCAGCCACGAGCTCCCATTCGTTCACTGCGAAGCCGCGGCTGGTGCGCTTCCCGGTCAGCAGGAGCTCGGTCCCAGGCTCCAGCTTGCTTGCCACCCAAGGTTGGTTGAACCAGGTGGCGCGAACATGATCGGACTCGTCGCCCACTTTCACCCCGACAAAGGTCAGCCGGCCTTTTCGGAACGGACGCGGCTTGGCGCCAAGCACGGTCACTGCCACCGTGGCGGTCTCGCCCTCCTCAACGCTCGCAAGCTCCCGGACCTGTCGGTCCCGATGGCGGTGCGGAAACCTGAGCAGCAGACCCCAGATCGTGTTGATCCCAGCCGCGGCCGCGGCTTCGGCGGATTTCGGGCCAACCCCATCGAGGGCCTGGAGTGAGGCGGCGAGGACGGAGGGGCGGGGCCAGTGGACGGGGGCATCGCGGAGCTCGGCCCGGCTCAGCCAGCGCTCGCCGGCGAACGACCGCTGCCCGTCCCCCGCTACTGGGCCGCCAGCAGCCACCACCAGCTCGGCTGTCCCCCCTCGTGGGTCTCGATCTCGACCCCGTCGGGGACGTGGGTGTCTATCTCCGAGAGCGAAATTGGGGCGCCCTCCCCCGCGATCACGGTGACGATCTCGGCGCCGTCGGCGAGGTGCTGGATCGTCGCCGTCAGGGTCGAGCCAGCGCCGCCCCAGGCGATGATCTCGCCGTCTGCGAATCCAACCGCGTCGCCCTTGCGGAAGCGGCCCTGGGCATCGTCGCGGGCGGCTGGCGCGACGCCACCGGTGTTGACGCCGGCCAGCGCCGACTCGAGCCGCTCGGCGTTCTCGTCGGCGGTGGCCTCAGGGTCAAGCTCAACCAGCGCCAGCAGGCTCGCCTGCTGCGATGTCGCCGCCACCACCCGGGCCGGCTTTTCGGAGAGCTCGCAGGCGCGCTCGGCGGCCATGATCACGTTCGAGGAGCTGGGCAGGACGAGGATCTCCTCGGCGGCAACGCCGTGGATCCCGGCCAGCAGCTCATAGGTCGAAGGGTTGAGCGTCTCGCCGCCGGGGATGACGAGAGCGCCAAGCTCGGTGAAGAGGCGCTCCATCCCCTCCCCCGCCGCGACCGCGACGACGCCGGTCCGCCCCGCCATCTCGGCGCCGGCGAGGCGGGCGTTGCGCTCGGCCATCTGCTCGCGCATGTCGGCGACGTCGAGGTTGGTGACCGCGCCGACCCCGTCGAAGACCGCCACCGCCGCCTCCGGGTGATCAGTGTGGACATGGACCTTGAGGGTGACGTCATCGCCGACGACGAGCACCGAGTCGCCGAGGCCCTCCAGCCGCGGCAGGAACTGGCGCTGGGCGAGGCCAGAGCCGGAGACGATGAAGTTGGTGCAGTAGCGGTAGCGGCTGTCCTCGTGGTGAGGCAGCGATCCGCGCGGCGCCTCGTAGTGGGATACCTCAGGCGTCTCGCCATCCTCGCCGCGGAGGCCGGCGACGACGCCGGCAAGGATCAGGACGAGGCCGTGGCCGCCGGCGTCGACGACGCCGGATTCGCGCAGGACCTCGAGCTGCTCGGGGGTGCGGGCGACTGCCCGCTCGCCGTCTTCCATCGCCCGCTCGATGACGCCCGCAAGGACCGCGTCCTGCTCGACCTCCGAGACGTCGCGGCCGAGCCGCTGCTTGTCGGCTTCGAGATGGGCCAGTTGGCGCGCCAGCGAGTGGGCCATCTCGCGGAAGACGGTCAGCATCGTTCCCTCCGCTGGCTCCCGGACCGAGTCGTAGGCGGCATCGGCAGCGGAGGCGAAGGCGGCCGCGACCAGCACCGGGTCGACTAGCTCCCCCGGGCGGCTGGCTAGCTCCTCGGCGGCGCCGCGGACGATCTGGCTGAGGATCACCCCGGAGTTGCCGCGGGCGCCCATCAGCGCCGCTCGCGCCAGGGCCTGGACCAACTCCGTGCGGCCGACCTCGTCGACCGACTGGCCGTCGAGGCGGTCGAGTTCTTCCATCACCGCCCGCAGCGTCATCGCCATGTTGTCCCCGGTGTCGCCGTCGGCGACCGGGAAGACGTTGAGGTCGTTGACCTCCTGGCGGCGAGCCTCAAGCGAGGCATACGCAGAAGTGATGACCCGGCGGAAGCGGGCGATCGATGGATCGGACATCTGCGGGGAATCTATCCGGCCCGTCCCCCACCACTCCTGGGTTGGGCTCCACGGACAATCGATAAAGCACGTTTCGAGAAGACGGCGAGCCGAACGCGTTGCTAGCGTGCCCGCGAATGCGAGGTTTCGCCACCTGGATCACCGGCCACCGCAAGACGGTTGTGATCGGCTGGATCGCCGCCCTCTTCATCATCGGCGGCATCTCGAGCTCGGTCGGTGCCGATTTCACCGAAGAATTCAAACTTCCCGCTTCCGATTCAAAGGAAGCTTTCGACCTGCTCGAAACGAAATTCCCGGAACAGTCCGGGAACAGCTCGCAGCTCGTCTTCAAGGCCGACGCCGGGATCGAATCGCCGGCCGTGCAGAAGAAGATGGAGGTGGTCTTCAAGGAAATCGAAGGCTTCCCCCACGTCTCCGAAGTCGCCAGCCCCTATGCAGAAGGCGGCGCGGCCGCGGTCTCCGACGACGGCAAGATCGCCTACGCGACGATCCAGTACGACGCTCAGAACAGCGAAATCGAAAAAGACGACACGCGCAAAATCATCAAGATCGCGCAGGGGGCGGACGGCGAAGGGCTCGAAGTCCAGCTCGGCGGCAGCCTGATCCAGGAAGCCGAACAGGAAGAAGGCGACTCTTCGTTCGGGATCGGCCTGCTGGCAGCGATGATCATTCTCCTCATCACCTTCGGCTCCGTGGTGGCGATGGGGCTGCCGATCATCACCGCGCTGTTCGCCCTCGGAGTCGGGCTCAGCCTGGTCGCGATCGGGACGCATGTCTTCGACACTGCGAATTTCGCGATCATCCTGGCGGCGATGATCGGCCTCGGGGTCGGCATCGACTACGCGCTCTTCATCCTCACCCGCTTCCTCAACGGCCTCGACGAAGGATTGGAGCCGCGCGAGGCATCGATCAAAGCGGTCGACACCGCCGGCCGCGCCGTCCTCTTCGCCGGGATCACGGTGATCATCTCGTTGATGGGGATGTTCCTGCTCGGCCTCCCCTTCCTCTACGGCGTCGCCACCGCAGCCGCCCTGGCCGTCCTCTTCACGATGATCGCGGCGCTGACCCTGTTGCCGGCGCTGCTGGCGATCGTCGGCCGCCGGATCGACCGCCTCCGCATCCCGGGGCTCGGCAAGCGCGCGGCCAGCAACGACGAGAACGGCCGCTGGTTCCGCTGGAGCCGAGAGATTCAGAAACGGCCGGTGCTCTCGGCGCTGCTTTCCGGCGCCTTCCTGCTGATCCTCTGCATCCCGACCCTGTCGCTGCGGCTCGGCACCAACGACGCCGGCACCGAACCGCCGGACAAAACGACGCGCCAGTCCTACGACCTGCTCTCCGAAGGCTTCGGCCCGGGCTTCAACGGGCCCTTCGTGATGGTCGCGGCGCTGCCGAAACCAGGCGACGCCGAAGGCCTGGAAGAGCTCAGCAAACAGCTCGAAGACGAAGCAGGCGTCGCTTCGGTCACCGACATCAGCCTCAACGAAGCCGAAAACACGGGTGTGTTCCAGGTCTACCCGACGACCTCGCCTCAGAGCGAAGCGACGACCGACCTGCTCGACCACATCCGCGACAACGTGATCCCGCCGATCGAAGCGAAGACGGGGGCGCAGCTCCATGTCGGCGGCATCAACGCGATCTTTGAGGACTTCGGCGAAGCGATCACCGAAAAGCTGCCGCTCTTCATCGGCGTCGTCGTCCTGCTCTCGGCGCTACTGCTGATGATCGTCTTCCGCTCAATCCTGGTGCCGCTGAAGGCGGTCGTGATGAACCTGCTCTCGATCGGGGCTGCCTTTGGCCTCGTCGTCGCCGTCTTCCAGTGGGGCTGGGGCGCCAGCATCATCGGCGTCGACAACACCGGGCCGATCATCTCGTTCTTCCCGATCTTCCTTTTCGCGATCGTCTTCGGGCTCTCGATGGACTACGAGGTGTTCCTGATGTCACGGATCCACGAGGAGTGGGAGCACAGCCACGAAGCCTCCGAATCGGTCACCCGTGGCCTCGCCCTGACCGGCCGCGTGATCACGGCCGCGGCGGCGATCATGGTCACCGTCTTCGCCTCCTTCATGCTCGGCGAAGAACGGATCATCAAACTCTTCGGCCTCGGCCTCGCCTCCGCCGTCCTGATCGACGCCATCGTCATCCGCACCGTCCTGGTGCCCGCGATCATGCAGCTGTTCGGCAAAAAAGCCTGGTACTTCCCAGCATCCCTCGGCCGCATCCTCCCCCGCCTCTCGGTCGAGCCCCCCGAGAAACCAGCCCCCGCCGAGTCCGAGTAGGGGGAGACTTCCCGCGAGTCCGCCCTTGACCGCGTCATGCACGGTCAAATGCGGACTCGGCGTGGGGACGCTGGCGTTGCGGAACTCGCACGACGGCAGCATGGGGTTGTGGGGCGTGGGCAGTTGCTCGGAATGGGCATCGGGAAGGCTGCGATTGACTGGCGTGTCCGGGTGGGCCGGTTGTATCCGGTCTTCGACGGGGCCTATGCGGTTGGCTATAAGTCGCCCTCTCGCAAGGCACGGTGGATGGCGGCAGTACTCACTTCAGGCCCCTACGCCGTGCTCAGCCATTGGTCGGCCGGGGCTCTCTGGGGAATTCGGCCGAATTCCCGGGAATCCATCGACGTCATCGTCCGGCACCGGAGCAGGACGTCGCCCCTGATCCGCCGCCACGTGCAATCGCTGCCGTATGACGAGGTGACGGAGGAGGACGGGATACCGGTGACGACCGTGCCGCGGACGTTGCTCGACCTCGCGGCCGTTGCCTCGGTCGATGTGGTCGAGAACGCGTTGCGAGAGATGGAATATCTCGAGCTGCGCGACCGACTCTCGCTGCCCGACCTGCTCACCCGCTATCCGGGACGGCGCGGCGTGCGGCGAGTCAGGGTCGCCCTCGAACGACTTGAAAAGGAGCCAGGCGGGCGGCGGCGCAGTCCGCTGGAGGAACGCTTTGCACCCTTCCTCCGCCGCCACCACCTGCCCCTGCCTCGCTTCAACGCCTGGATCGAAGTGGACGGCAGGCGCCACCAGGTCGATTGCGTCTGGCCCGGGACCGAGGAGATCGTCGAGCTCGACGGTTGGCAGGGCCACGGCACCCGCTCCGCGTTCCGCGACGACCGAGCCCGCGATCGGCGCCTCCGCGTCGCCGGCTACTCCGTCACCCGCCTTACCTGGTCCCAGCTGGACGACGAACCCGCGGCAATCGTGGCGGATCTCCGGGCTTTACTGGAAGCGAAATAGCTGCGCTCCCCGAGTGCCGGTCCCTCACCGCAACCACACCTGCAGGAAGGTTGCGGTGAGGGACCGGCACTCACAGGCCACCGCAGATCCGAGCACAAAAAAGCCGCCACGCGGGCGGCAGAGGACTCAGGCCGGGCCGGCTACTAAGCGGCCTTGGTGACCTTGTTCGCCTTCAGGCAGCGAGTGCAGACGTAGGCGCGGAAGGGACGGCCGCCCTCTTGGATCCGCACCTTCTGCAAGTTCGGGTCGAAGCGACGCTTGGTCGCGACCATCGAGTGGCTTCGGGACTGGCCGAAGCCAGGGCCCTTGCCGCAGCTGTGACATACCTTCGCCATCGGGATCGTGGAGGGTAGCTGATCGCGCCGTTCAGGCGTCCTCAGGCGAGTTGCCGTTTCAGCAGCGCCATACGGGCGACGGTGAGGGCGGCGTTGCGGCCCTGATCGCGTTTGTCGCCGCCGGCCCGCGCCAGCGCCTGATCCATCGTGTCGCAGGTGATGACGCCAAACGCGCAAGGGACGCCGGTCTCCAACTGGACGTCCTGAATCCCGCGCGCCGACTCGGCGCAGACGAAGTCGAAGTGGTCGGTCTCACCGCGGATCACGACGCCGAGACAGGCGATGCCGGCGAAGCGGCCGGTCTCGGCGTGGGCCTTGGCCGCGAATGGCAGCTCGTAGGCGCCGGGCACCGAAGCCGTCGTCACCTGCGAAGGCGCCACGCCGGCGAGCTCGAAGCCCGCGAGGGCGCCAGCTTCGAGCCGCTGCGCCAGGTCCTCGTAGTAGCGACCGATCACCACCGCCCAGTTCAGCGGCGCGAGCTGCCCCTTCTCCTCCTCGCTGAACTGCTCGAGGAACGCTCCGTCGCCGTCAGCCATTGCCGTCCGCGGCTTCCTTCGCGTCGCGTTCCTCCTCGTCGTGGAGCATCTCCTCGTCGAGGGCGAGACCCTGGTGATGGAGGGAGTGGCCGAGCTTGTCGCGCTTGGCCCGCAGGTAGGCCTCGTTGTGGGCATTGGCCTGGAACTCGATCGGGACCTGCTCGGAGACCGAGAGGCCGTAGCCCTCGAGGCCGACGATCTTTTTCGGGTTGTTGGTCAGCAGCCGAATGCTGGTGAGGCCGAGGTCGGCGAGGATCTGGGCGCCGATCCCGTAGTCGCGCAGGTCCGCCGGCAGGCCGAGCTTGAGGTTGGCCTCGACCGTGTCGGCGCCCTCCTCCTGCAGCTTGTAGGCGCGCAGCTTGTTGAGCAAGCCGATTCCGCGACCCTCCTGGGAGAGGTAGAGCAGGACCCCCTGTCCCTGCTGCTCGATCTGCGACATCGCCGCCTCCAGTTGCTCGCCGCAGTCGCAGCGCATGCTGTGGAAGACGTCGCCGGTCAGGCACTCGCTGTGGACGCGGACGAGCACGTCGTCGGCCCCGTCGACCTCGCCCTTGACCATCGCCACGTGGTGTTTGTCGTCGACCAGCGAGCGGTAGCCGACGGCGGTGAAGTCGCCGATCGCGGTCGGCAGCGCCGTCGCCACCACCCGCTCGACCAGCTTCTCGGTGCGACGCCGGTAGGCGATCAGATCGGCGACGGTGACCATCTTCAAGCCGTGCTTTTGGCAGTAGGGGACGAGGTCGGGGACGCGGGCCATCGTGCCGTCGTCGTTCATCACCTCGCAGATCACGCCGGCCGGAATCAGGCCCGCCAGATGGGCGAGATCGACCGAGGCCTCGGTGTGGCCGGTGCGCTCGAGGACGCCACCTTCTTTGGCCCGCAGCGGGAACATGTGGCCGGGGACGACGATGTCGCGCGGGCCCGAGTTGGGGTCGATCGCGACCTGGATCGTGTGGGCGCGATCGTGGGCCGAGATCCCGGTGCTGACGCCGCCGGCGGCCTCGATCGTGACCGTGAAGGCGGTTTCCAGCGGCGCCTCGTTCTTGGCCGCCATCAGGTTGAGGCCAAGCCGCTCACAGCGCTCGGCGGTCAGCGCCAGGCAGATCAGGCCGCGCGCCTCTTTCGCCATGAAGTTGACCGCCTCGGGGGTAGCGAACTGCGCCGCCATCACCAAGTCGCCCTCGTTCTCGCGGTCCTCGCCGTCGCAGACGACGATCATCCGACCGCGGCGGATTTCCTCCAGCGCTTCCTCGATCGTCGAGAAGGGGCTGTCCGCCGCCTTACTCCGCACGTCCTCTTGTCCTTGCGTTTCCGTCATTCCGCTCACGTTCGATCCTTTCCTGCGAATGGTGCCAGCAACCGCTCCACGTACTTCGCCACCACGTCGCTCTCGACGTTCACTCTGCCACCCGGCGCCAATCGGCCGAGGTTGGTCCGCTCCAAGGTCTCCGGGATCAGCGACACCTCGACCCAGCTCGCCCCGAGCTCGGCGACGGTGAGGCTGACGCCGTCGAGCGTGATCGAACCCTTGTCGACGGCGTAGCGCAGCAACTCCGGCGGGAGCTCGACCCGCACCCGGCGGGCGAAGCCGTCCTCCTCGACGCCGACGACCTCGCCGACGCCGTCGACGTGGCCCTGGACGATGTGGCCGCCGAGGCGCTCTGAGGCCTTCATCGCCAGCTCGAGGTTCACGCGGTCGCCCGCTTCAACGGTCCCGAGCGCGGTGACGGTCAGCGTCTGGTTCATCGCCTCGGTCTCGAAGCCGGTCTCGTCAGTGGCAGACGCCGTCAGACAGATGCCGTTGACGGCGACCGAGTCCCCCAGCTCGATTTCAGGGGCAAGCGAGGTGGCGATGCGCAGGCGTGCACCGGCAGCGCCCGAGTCGATCGACTCGACTTTGCCCAGGTCTTGGATCAGCCCCGTAAACATCACCAGTCCTTGTAGCGGGCCGTAATCAAAAGGTCGGCGCCCACCTTCTCGGACGAGGACTCCAGGGCCGTGTGTCGCGCGGGTGGCGTGGATGCGGGGGTCCCCCGCGGCGCGGAGGAATCTTCGATTCCGAGCACCGTGGGGGTGGCATCCGCGACAGGACCCGCGCGCCGCACACCCTCGTCCCCCCGCCCAAGCAGCACTGGCGCCACGAAGGTGCGGCTCTCGTCGAGCTGGTCGGCTGCCGCGAAAGCGCTGGCAAGAGTTCGTCCGCCCTCGAGGAAGACGCTCGTGATTTCGCGGCGGCCGAGGTCGGCGAGGGCGGTTTTGACCCGGTCCGCCGGGGTGCTGCCGCTGGCGACGATCGCCTCGGCGCCCGAATCTCGGAGCGCTCCGAGGCGGGCCGGGTCGGCGTCGGGGGCGACAACGACGAGCAGCGGCGACTGGTCGAGGGTGGCGAGGAGCTGGGAGCTACAGGGCAGGCGGGCGTCGGAGTCAAAGACGACGCGGACCGGCTGGCGGGCGGTCGGGATCCGCGCCGTCAGCAGCGGGTCGTCGGCCAGCACGGTGCCGATCCCGACCGCGATCGCGTCGGATTCGGCTCGCCAGTGGTGGACGAGCGCGCGTGACTGGTCGCCGGAGATCCAGGGACTGTCGCCCGGCGCGGTCGAGGTCTGGCCGTCGAGCGAGATCGCCAGCTTCAGCGTCACCAGCGGCAGCCCGGTACGGGCGTGCTTGCGGAAGGGCTGGTTCAGCCGCCGCGCCGCCGCGGCCTCGGCGCCGGCCGCGAACAGGACCTCGACGCCGCCGTCGCGCAGCATCCCCGGGCCGCGCCCGGCGGCCTTCTCGCTCGGGTCCTCGGAGGCGATCGCGACGCGGGCGATCCCGGCCTCGAGGATCGCTTCGACGCAGGGAGGCTGGCGGCCCTGGTGGGCGCAGGGCTCGAGCGTCACGTACATCGTCGCCCCGGCGGGATCCTCGTCGTGGGCCCAGCAGTCGGCAATCGCCGCCCGCTCAGCGTGGAGGCCGCCCAGTTCGGCGTGAAAGCCCTCACCGATAACCTCTCCGCTTCTGGCGATGACCGCCCCGACCATCGGATTGGGACTGACTCGACCGCGACCGCGCTCGGCAAGCTCCAAAGCCCGTCTCAGATGGGCGGCGTCCGCGGGTGTCACCTGAAAGCTCATGAATTCATTGACTGACTCGTCAATCAGTCCCGGATTCTACGCCCCTCGCGCGGGTGGCTCCCGGGGAGGGGCCGAGAACGGACATACTTGCCCGCCCGCAGGCCCCTCCCCGGGAGACAGGACCCGCGCGCCGGGGCCGCGAATACCCTGATCGACGACCGTCCCTCATGAAACTGATCATCCAAATTCCCTGCCTGAACGAGGAGGCGACGCTGCCGGCGACGGTCGCCGACCTGCCCCGCGCCCTGGACGGCTTTGACGCGGTCGAGCTGCTGGTGATCGACGACGGCTCCAGCGACCGCACGGTCGAGGTCGCGCGCGGGCTCGGCGTCGAGCACATCGTCCGCCTGACCAACAACAAGGGCCTCGCCGCCGGGTTCCAGGCGGGATTGGATGCCTGCCTGAAGCTCGGCGCCGACGTCGTCGTCAACACCGACGCCGACAACCAGTACAGCGGCGCCGACGTCGCCAAGCTGGTGGCGCCGATCCTCGCCGGCGAGGCGGACATGGTCGTCGGCGACCGCCGCGTCTCCGAGATCGATCACTTCTCGGGCTCGAAGAAGGGCCTGCAACGGCTCGGCAGCTGGGTCGTCCGCCGCCTCTCCGGGACCGAGGTGACCGACACGACCTCCGGCTTCCGCGCCTACAACCGCGAGGCCGCCCTGCAGCTCTCGGTCGTCGACAACTTCACCTACACGCTGGAGAGCCTGATCCAGGCCGGCAAGATGCTGGTCGCGGTCGACGAGGTCGAGGTCGCGACCAACCCACAGACGCGCGAGTCCCGCCTGGCCGACTCGACCGGCGCCTACGTGCGCCGCAACGGACCGGCGCTGCTGCGGATTTACGCCCGCTACGAGCCGCTGCGCGCCTTCTCCACCGCCGGCGCGGTCGTCCTCCTGCTCGCCCTGCTCGCCTGGCTGCCGTTCCTGATCGACGCGATCTTCAACGGCCGCAGCAATGGCCACATCCAGTCGCTGATCCTCGGCGCCGTCCTCTTCATCGCCGCCGTGCAGCTCTTCGCTCTGGGCGTGATCGGCGACCTGCTCGCCGGCCAGCGGGTGATGACCCAGCGCGTCTTCGAGCGCATACGGCGGGTCGAGCTGGCGCTCGGGGTCCCGCCCTCGCATTACGAGCGCGGCGATGAGGGCCCCGGCGCCGAGGGCGCGGAGTGAGCGGCAACCAGGCGGACGGTCGCCCAGCGGGCGACACCGGATCGGGCACGGCCTCTTCGGCCGATTACGGCAAGACCGCGAGCTTCCTCGCGGTCGGGGTTGGCCTCACCGGCCTCATCACCTACGCCTACTTCCTGATCGCCTCGCACGTCCTCAACAGGACCGACTACGGGCAGATCGCGTTTCTCTGGTCGGCCGTGTTCATCACGATTTCGACCCTCTACCGGCCGATCGAACAACTGCTCTCCCGCCACATCTCCGAACGGCGGGTGAAAGGGCAGCCGATCAACCAGCCGATGCGGGTCGCCTCGACGATCCAATTCGGCCTTTCGCTCTTCTTCGCCGTCGTCGCCCTCGCCCTGCGCGGCCCGATTCAGAACGATCTGCTGGACGGCAACGAAGCCCTCTACTGGGTCTTCTTCTCCTCGGTCCTCTTCTACGCGGCCAGCTACTTCGCCCGCGGCTTCCTCGCCGGCGAGCAGCGCTTCGGCCTCTTCGTCGCGCTGATCCTTTCCGAATCGTGCTTCCGCACGATCTTCGCCGTGCTCGTCGCGATCGGCATCCTCAGCGGCCAGTCGGCGGTCGCGATCGGAATCACCGCGGCCCCGGCGCTCTCGCTCCTGGTGGTTCCGTTCGCGTTCGCCCGGCGGGCGAAGAAGGAGAGCGAAGCGCCGCCCCCGCCGGCCTCCGAGGAGGCCGAGGACTTCTCGCTCGCCCGCGGCGGGGGCTTCGCCGCGGCCGTGCTCCTGATCATGTTCAGCGAACAGGCCTTCCTCAACGCCGGGCCACTGATCATCCGCGGGCTTCAGGACGCGGCGGCGGCGGGCTTCATCTTCAACGTGCTGATGCTGGCGCGGGCGCCACTACAGCTGTTCCAGTCGGTCTCGACCAGCATCCTCCCCCACCTCACCAGCCTTCACGCCTCGCGCGAGCCCGACGCCGAACGGCAGTTCCACCACACGGTGCGGATGGTGCTGCTGGGGATCGCCGCCTTCACCCTGCTGGTCGTGGTCGTCGTCCTGATCGCCGGGCCGAAGTGCATGCAGATCGCCTTCTCAAACAAGTTCACCTACGACCGCGAGGGCCTGCTCCTGGTCTCGCTCGGGATGGGCCTCTACCTCGCCTCGGTGACGATCAACCAAGCCTGCATCGCCCAGGGTCAGGTCCGCCGCGCCGCGGTGCGCTGGATCACCTGCGCGGCGGCGTTCATCGCCTGGAACTTCGTCCCCCTGGTCAGCAACGAGTTCCGCCGGGTCGAGTTCGGCTTTCTTCTCGCCGCCGGTCTCCTCCTCTCGCTCCTCTACTACGTCTACCGCCGCCCGCACGAGCGGGCCGAGGACGTGCCGGCGCCGGGATCCGGTGAGGAGCTAGAGGCGCGGCTGGCGATGCTCGACGAGCAGGTCTGAGGCCACCCCCCAGGGCGTTTACTAGGGTCCCTCGATGGGCGAGCACGACGCGCAGCTGATCCTCATCGCGGGCGGCTTGCTCGCCGCCGGGATCGCCGGCGCCTTCCTCGCCGACCGGATCCGGATCCCCGGACTGCTGCTCTTCCTCGGCCTCGGCATGCTGGCCGGCTCGGAGGGAATCGGCGGCATCCACTTCGACAACGCCGAGCTGACTCGGACGCTGGGGACGATCGCCCTGGTCCTGATCCTGTTCGAGGGCGGGCTGACCTCGGGCTGGTCGGAGATCCGGCCCGTCCTCGGCACCGCCGCCTCGCTGGCGACGATCGGCACGGCGCTGACGGCGGCGATCGCCGGCATCGCCGCCAAGCTGATCTTCGACCTCAGCACGCTGGAAGGCCTGCTGGTCGGGGCCGCGATCGCCGCCACCGACTCGGCCGCGATCTTCGCCGTGCTGCGCCGTTCGACCCTGCGCAAGCGGCTCGCGCGCTCACTAGAGGGCGAGTCCGGGATGAACGACCCGGTCGCACTGCTGCTGGTGATCGGCTTCATCGAATGGATCCAGAAGCCCGACTACGGCGCCGCCGACATGGCCGGCCTGCTGGCGCTGAAACTGGCCCTGGGGATCGCGATCGGGCTGGCAATCGCTTGGCTCGCAGTGCGGATCCTCGACCGCATCACTCTGCCCACCGACGGCATCTACCCGGTGGCGACGATCGCCGTCGCCGCGCTCGCCTACGGCCTCGCCGAGATCGCCCACGGCTCCGGCCTGCTAGCCGTCTACCTGACCGCACTGGCGCTGGGCTCGGCCCGGATTCCGGCCAAGCGCACCGTCGTCTCCTTCCACGAGGGGCTTGGCTGGGTCTCCCAGATCGCGCTCTTCATCCTCCTCGGGCTGCTGATCTACCCCAGCGAACTGACTGACATCGCCCTCAAGGGGATCGCCCTCTCGGCGGCGCTGATCTTCGTCGCCCGCCCGATCGCCGCCTTCATCGCCACCGCGCTAGCGCCGATGAACGTGCGCGAGCGGCTGATGCTGGGCTGGGCCGGGTTGCGCGGCGCCACCCCGATCTGGCTCGCTACCTTCCCCGTCGTCGCCGGGATCCGCAGCGGCGACGAAGAGTTCGCGATCGTCTTCTTCGTCGTCGTCAGCTCGACCCTGATCCAGGGAGCGAGTTTCGAGCCTCTGGCAAAGCGACTTGGGTTGACGACCGACGAGCCGGCGCTGCCGAAACGCCTGTTCGAGTCGGGCCGGATCCGCGAGCTCGGCGGCGACGTGATCGTCTACCGGCTGCCGACGGGCGCCGCGGCGGTCGGTCATCGGGTGCGCGAACTCGACCTGCCGCGCGAGGCGCTGGTCAACGTGATCGTCCGTGACGGCCACGCGATCCCGCCTCGCGGCTCGACCGAGCTGCGCGAGGGCGACGAGCTCCACATCCTCGTCCGGGGCGAGCTGCGCGACGAGGTCGAGGCGCTAACCAAGGCCTGGACCAAGGGCCCGATCGGCAAACCACCGCCGCCGCCGTTGCCGCGCCGCGCCGCCTCCCAGGTCTTCTCGGTGCGACCGGTGCGGGAGAGCGACGACCTGCGGACGCTGAGCGAGATCGAAGGGATTCCGGTTCTCGCGGTTCTGCGGAGCCGCGAGGAGACCGACGCGGTGATGGTCGCCCTCGCCGACGGCCGTTACGCGATCACCGGCGGCGGCCTGGTCGCGATCGGCGGCCGCCGGGCACTGGCCGGGTGGTGCGAGGAGCGGGCCGAGCGCGAAGGCGTCAGCGGCTCCGAGCGCGCCTGGTGGCAAGAGGTGACCGGCGCCCTGATCGCCCGCGGCCGCAGGCGCTAGCGATGTTGAGCTTCCAGTCGCATAGCGGGTGAAAGCTCAACAGCGCTAGATCGCGCCGGCGGCGGCGGCGATGTCGGCGTAGGCCTGGGCGGGCTCAGGCGCGCCGAAGACAGCGGAGCCGGCGACGAATAGTGAGGCGCCGGCGGCGGCGATCGGACCAGCCGTACTCGCGTCGATGCCGCCATCGACCTCGATCTTGGCGGAGCCAACGATCGAGACCAGGCGCTCGACCTTGGCCGGCGAGGTCGAGATGAACGATTGCCCTCCCCAGCCAGGGTTGACCGACATGCAGAGGACGACGTCGGCGAGGTCGCGGAGCTCGCTCAGCGCCTCGGGCGGAGTGCCGGGATTAATCGCGACCCCGGCCAGGCAGCCGTGCTCGCGGATCGCGTGCAGGGTGCGGTTGGCGTGCGGCGTCGCCTCGTCGTGGAAGGTGATCGAGTCGGCGCCAGCCTTGGCGAACTCGGCGACCTGGCGCTCGGGAGTCGCGATCATCATGTGGACGTCGATCACGCCGCCAGCGGCATGAACGTAGTCGGCGATCCCGCTCAGGACCAGGGGCCCGATCGTGATCGGCGGCACGAAATGGCCGTCCATCACGTCGAAGTGGATCACCCGGGCACCGGCATCCATCACCTCTTCCAGCTGCGAGCCCAGCTTCGAGAAGTCGGCCGAGAGGATCGACGGCGCCACCCGCCGGGCCTCGATCAGCTCCTGCATCCGCTCGCTCATCGCGTCGCAACCTATTCGATGACTAGGAAGAGTGGCCGCGAACGACGATCGCGACTCGATCCAAGACGCTGACCACGCGAGAGCCACGACGACTGATCCCAATCTCTTTCATCAGCTCGTCCTTGAGTTCCTCGCCCGTCCTCAAGAGACCGTCGGATTCGATCCATTCCGCCAACTCGACTAGATCGCGCTGGCGCCAATCCGTGATCGATGACGTGACAGAGGGAAGATTCGGCCGCGGCCCGCGGTCGCGTGGCTCGGCGGGCGCCGCTTCCGAGCCTTCGGGATTTCGCGGCCCCTCTGGGTCGTCGCCCTGACCTTCGCCCGCGGTGCCACCATTGAGGCTCTGCGCCACCTCCTGCAGCAGGATGCGTGCGGTCTCAGCTGGATCCCGATACCAATCCTGGCTCCAGGTGAAGATGTGCGCCCAGCCCAAGCGCCGCAGCTGGTCCGTCCGCAATCGGTCGCGGTCGCGCACTGACGGGCGGCGCGCATAGGTTTCGCCGTCGACCTCAATCGCTACCACAGGCAGGCCACGCTCTGGGCTGACGACGGCAACATCGATTCGATCGGCGGAGGTGCCGAGCAACTCGCTGGACCCGTACCCACCCGTCTCTAGAGCTGTGGCGATGAGACGATGCAGAGGAGTGGCCCCAGCTTGCCCCGAATCAGCTTCGCTCGCCTCCCCACCGGCGGCGACGTAAGTGAGAAACGCCTGCAGCAGCCGGACGCCCTCGGCCCCCGAGCGGCTCGTGTCGATGTCATCGGCCCGAAATGAAGAGACGACGGTCATGCGGCGCTTCGCCCGGGTCACGGCGACGTTGAGGCGGCGCTCACCTCCGACGTTATTCAGCGGACCGAATCGGTGTGGAAGCACGCCGCCGGGCGTCTTTCCATAGCCGATGGCAAGGATGATCGCGTCTCGCTCGTCGCCCTGGACGCGCTCGAGGTTCTTGACGAAGAAACGCTCCTCTTGCTCTTCCGAGAAGAAGGGCTCCAGGTCCGGGTAATCGGGCATCGCGTTCAGCAGGCCCGCTTCGATCGCTTCCGCGTGTTGAATTCCCAGAGCAATAACACCGAGGCTCTCTTCCGGCCGCGAGCGCGCATGCTCAATTACAAGCTGGACAACTTCCGCCACCTCGGCAGCGGGGCTCACCCGCGACTCGTCCTCGGTCGGTGGCTCGTTGACCAAGACATGGCGCAAGACCTCGCCGTCGACAACGCCAGGGAAGGTAGTCAGCCGGCCGTCGTAGATCTCCCGATTGGAGAAGCCGATCAATCTCTCGTCACGACTGCGGTAGTGCCAACGCAGCATCTCGGTCTCGAAAAGGGTCATCAGGACGTCGAGCAGGGACTCGTAGTCGGCGATTTCCGTCGCGTCCTCATCACCGTCCGATTTCGGACCGTCAGCACTGCCGGTGGCATCGAAGAAGGTCGTCGGGGGCAGTTGTCGCTCGTCACCGGCGACGACCAGTTGGCCGCCCCGGATCATCGAAGTGAGGGCGTCGACGGGACGAACCTGACTCGCCTCGTCGAAGACGACGATGTCGAAGTACGTGCGCTCAGAAGGAATCAACTGCGAAACCATCAATGGGCTCATCACCCAACAAGGCCGCAGCGAGGTGACCACATCGGGTGCCTTCGCGAACAGCTCGCGCACGGGAAGGTGGCCGCGTTTCCGCTGCGCTTGGGCGCGAACCAATTGAGCCTGCTCCGGGAACCGGTCCTGTGCGGCGACAGCCCCTTCAGCAGCCGCCCTCTTCACGTGCTGCGCTGCGGCCTCTATGTGGCGGCAATCGAGCTCACGGAATTCGTCCGCGAGCTGCTGGTGAAGACCGCCCCGAAAAGTGGCCAACCCGTCAGCCGAGGGCAGCATCATCAAGTGATCGGCTAGGGACTGCCACCAGAGCCGGCCGAGCTCCGCTCGCGCATCCGCGACCAACGTCTGATCCTCTTCGAGCTCAGTGAGGAAACCGCCGAGACCAACGGCCTTGAACCCCTCCCGCGCTGCGCTAATCCGAGGCAGGGTCATGACCGTTGCGGCGTCCGTCTGCAACGCGCTCAGCTGCGCTCTGGCATCAACAAAGCTCAAACTCGTCAACTCGACACCCACGATGCCGCCGAGGGATGCCACTCGGTCTCGGAACTCGGCGACACCCTCTTCCAGCTCGGCAAGGTCGGCCGGAACCGACGGCAACGAGTCATCGGTGCGCAGGGCGTCCATCCTCGGCTGCAGCTCCTTGCAGGTGAGAAGCGCGTCGTAGAGCTGGTGGGAATCGACCTCCTCGCCCGCATGCAGCCGCCCCTGCACCGTAGCGCGAACCTGTCGGAACTCGGCCGACCCGAGCGAGGCGAAGAGACGTGCCAGCGCCGAACCTTGCAACGGCTGCAGCGCCTGTACAGCCGGCTCCAGATCCGAGTCGAAGATCGACGGCTCGAACAGAGCCAGGCAGCTCTTAGCTTCATTCCATATGGTGACCGCCTCGATGGCTTCCCTGAGGCCATGAGGGCGCTTCACCGAAGTCTGGTCCGCGGCGGTCTGCAGGCCAGGCTCGATCTGGTCGAGCAGTTCGCACAGCCGATCAACGGTCTCCACAGCTTCCCGTGCGTCCTCAACTGCCTTCACTTCCGCCAACGCCCAAGGCGAGTCCTTCGCGCGCAGAGAGAGACCGTCGAGAGCAAGAAGGTCGCGCAGTTTTTCATCGAGCTCAGCCAAGTTGGCTTCCCCGACCTTTTCGAGGTCCGGCCCTCGCAGACGCGCGGAGAGCGTAGGTCTACCGCGCTCCAAGAGCTGCATCTGGGCTTGAAATACCGACAGTCCCCAGGGCTCGCGCACGGTGTGGAGTTCTTCGACATGGCTCCGCAACGACTGCCGCGCGCGCACGAGCTGGGCTTGCTCGACCTCGCGAACGACCTCGCCGGTAGAACGCACCGCCGCCAGCGAATCACCCAGCTGAGCGGCAAGCCATTTGCGCGACTCGGCCCCTTGGTGGAGGTCAAGCACCAGATCGCCGAGACCGGCAGCCCTGAGACGCTTGGTGACGACTTCGATCGCGGCCCGCTTCTCTGCCACGAAGAGAATCCGCTTTCCCTCACCGATCGCGTTGCAGATCAGGTTCGCGATCGTCTGGCTCTTGCCCGTCCCGGGCGGTCCTTTAAGCACCAGGTTCTCACCCAGGCGGGCGCGCGCGATCGCGAGACTCTGGCTCGAGTCGGAATCGAGGACGTTGAACTCGCTCGCCGGGAGCAAGTCGTCAACGGCCCCCGCCGAGTCAGCCCCGGAGGTGTCACGGACTTCGAGTAGTGACTTCCGCGCTCCCTGGTCGCCTGCAAACGCAGCGGCCACATCGTGCGACGCCAAGAGCTCCACAGAGCGCTCGAGATCTTTGACCATCGGCAGCTTCGCGTACCAGAAGTTGCCGAGGATGAAGCGGTCAACGATTGCCCAGCCAGGCACTGCGGCACAGCGCTTACTCAACCAGTCGAATGCCAGCCTCAGCTCCTCTGGCGTGTCTATTACTCCGTCCATCTCGGAGTGCTCGTAGAGCTCGCCCTCGTCGACCTGGAGGTTGAATTCCACCTTCAGCATGTGCAGCAGCGTCGGGTTGACCTCGAGATCGCCCGCCAGCTCGAGGTCAAAGTCCTGCTGGCTGGAGCCTCTGGCGCGAATGGCCAGCGGGACCAGCAGCACCGGAGATGCCGGAGAGCTCGTCGGGCGGTCGTTCTTCCAGGTCGCTACACCGCAAGCCAGGAACAAAGTGCGAACTCCGCGCTCCTCCTCGTATGAGCGGGCGGTCCGCACAATCGTCCTCATCCGGCGCACTGCGTCTTCGAAGGGCGTCAACTTGGCCTGCGGGCTATCAGCCATCTTCGAGCGCGGGATGATTTTCGACAACGCCACCCGCTTCCCCGAGATGAGAGTCAAGAGCGCATCGCGGGCAGAGACATCGAAGCTCAGCGTGCCCGTCTTCAAATCCCTCATGTAGAGCAACCGGTTGCGTCCGCTGAGGTCGATCAGCTCCGTCTTCCAGTCCTCGATGGCGCGTTCGATGGTCTGGCGCCGGGCGCGATCATCGGGTGCGTGGGCTTCCTTCGCAAGCGCCGCAGACGGAACCGGCTCCTCTCCGGCGACGAGACTCTCGTCGAGCCTCAAATCGAGGCTAGAGTCTTCCTCTCCCTCATCGACGAGCCCCGCGTTCAGCCGAGCCAGATCCATCGCGAGGACCACGCCGCAGCCGAGCTCCGAGTCCGCCGACCCGCGAACTTCGGCGGTCGCTGTCACCTCGCCGTCGGCGCGAGTCAACTCCGAAATCTGCCCGGCGACGATCGCTGCAAGCGCCTTGGGCAGGTGACCGACCTGCTCCTCGTCGATCATCACCCTGACCGCGTGACGGTCGTAGGGATTGGTGGGCTCAGGGATCAGGGTCGCGACACGCATCCGATTGTCGTCGTCAATACCCTCGGCAATTCGCCGCAGTGCCGAGCGGTAGAAACTCTCTCCTACGACCTCGACCCAATCGCTCCCGCTGATGTCGATCGACATGCGGGATTTCTACACCCTTTGAGTACGAGGCAGTCTCTATCCGGTAAGCAGGGTGGCCGTCACGCGGACTGAAGCATCGAGGCGCCGCAGGACTGGCATTGCAGGTCCTCGGTCTGGCTCATCCGCGCGATCGTCCCGTGTTCGCCGCAGTTGGGGCACTGGGAGACGAGTTCGAAGCGGCTGAGGCAGTTGACGCAGCGCAGGCGGCCCGGTAATTGGGTCGGGCGCAGCCAGGGCTCGCCGCAGTTCGGGCAAGGCGCCCGGTTGAGGACGCTGCCGCCACCGATACCGGCGTCGTTGGGGTCGCTCATCTCCTAATCATCCCTGACTAGACGGGCAATGAAGAAACCGGTGGTGCGGTCGCGGTCGGGCCGCAGTTGCAGGCAACGTGGCTCGTGCGAGGAAGCGAGACGGGGCGCGAGGGCACCGAGGTTGTCCAATTCGAGGCCGGGGAGACCCTCATCGCCCCCGGAGGCGGCGATGAGGGCCGCGACCTGGTCCTCGTTCTCGCGACGGGAGATCGTGCAGGTCGCGTAGACCAATGTCCCCCCGGGCCGCAGCACGCGTGCGGCGCCGCGCAGCGCCTTGGCCTGGATCCCGACCAGGCGCTCGATCCCCTTCGGGCTTTTTCGCCAGCGGGCGTCAGGCCGCGAGGCGAGGGCGCCGAGGTCCGAACAGGGCGCGTCGAGGAGGACCCGGTCGAACCCCGCTGGCATCTCCTCCATCCGGGTCGCGTCGGTCTCGAAGACGGTGACGCCGTGGAGGTCGAGTCGGCGTGCCTGCGCGGCGATCTCCCCCGCCCGGTCGGGATCGAGCTCGACCGAGATCACCTCGCCGCGCTCACCCATCCGACCTGCGATCTGGCCGGTCTTGATTCCCGGGCCGGCGCAGAGGTCGAGCAGGTGCTCCCCCGGCTGCGGGTCGAGCACCTCGACTACGGCGGCCGAGCCCCGGCTCTGCGGCGTCAGCTCCCCCGCCGCGACCAGCTCCGGGACCGTGGCGCCGCTGCGGCCGTCGAGGACGATCTCCTCCGGCGCGGCCAGCGGCCACTCGCCGGTAGCCGGCGTCACCTCCACCCCGGCCTCGCCCAGCTTCGCCAGGACCGCGTCACGATCCCCAGCCGCGCGGAGGGCGACCTCGGCCGGCTCGTTGCAGGCCGCCAGCAGCGAGCGTGCCGCTTCGGGTCCCAGCTCCTCCCACCACATCCGCGCCAACCACTCCGGCGCCGAGTGGGCGATGGCGGCCGCAGCCGCGGTCGAGTCGTCGCCAAGCAGGTCCGCGGCCAGCTGCCCGCGCTCGCGGCCGGCGCGGCGCAGGACCGCGTTGACGAGGCCCGAGGCGTGAGCGGCGCCGGCGCCCTTCGTCAACTCCACCGCCTGGTCGACGGCGGCGTGGTCGGGGGTGCCGTCGGCGAAGAGCATCTCGTAGAGGCCGAGCCGCAATGCCGCCAGGACCGGTGGGTCGAGCAGCCTGGTCGAGCGCCCGGCGAGGCGTTCGATCGCGGCGTCGAGGGTGCCGCGGCGCTGGACGGTGCCATAGGCGAGCCGCTGCGCCTGGGCGCGCTCGCGGCCATCGATCTCGAGCCCGTCAGCGCCCTCACGAAAGGCGCGCTCGGTGTGGGCGCCGTCCTCAAAGGTGGCGCGGACGACGGCAAAGGCGAGCGAGCGCGCCGGCGCGACTCTCACCGCTGCCTCACGCGAGCTTTGGCAGCGAGTGGCCGCGCAGGTAGGCCTCGACCGGCATCGGCTTGCCGCCGGGAGGCTGCACGACCTCAAGCCGCAGGGTGCCGGGACGGCAGCCGACCAGCAGCACGCCCCATTCCGCCTTGACGGCACCGGTCTGGACGCCGACGTCGACGGCGCGGGCGCGGCGCACACCGAGGCGCTCCTCGTCGGCGGTTTCGAGGTATGCGCCGATGTGCGGGGTGAGGGCGCGGACCTTGGCCGCCAGCTCGGCCGCCGGCCGCGAGGTGTCGAGGCGGCGCTCGGCCGCATCGATCTTCTCAGCGTAGGTCACCTCGCTCTCGTCCTGACCTTCAAACGAGAGTCCACCGCCAGCCTCGAGGTCGAGTGCCGCTACGAGGAGATCGCCGCCGAGCTCGGCGAGCCGCCCGGAGAGCGCCTCGTAGTCCTGGTCGGGACCGAGCGTCACCTCCTCGCGCAGGGCCACCGGGCCGGAGTCGAGTCCCTCGGTCAGGCGCATGATGCAGACCCCGGTGGTGGCGTCGCCGGCCATGATCGCCCGCTCGATCGGCGCCGCCCCGCGCCAGCGCGGCAGCAGCGATGGGTGCACGTTGAGGATCGGGAACTCGCTCAGCAGCGGCTCGCGGATCAGCTGGCCAAAGGCGCAGACGACGACCGCCTGCGGCCGTGCTGCCCGGATCCGCTCCAGGGTCTCCGGCTCGTTGACGTTCTCGGTTTGCAGCAACGGAATCTCCAACTCAGTCGCCGCCAGCGCGGTCGGTGGCGGCTGCTCGCGGCGGCCGCGTCCCTGCCGGCGATCGGGCGGGGTGACGACAAGCTGTGGACGGTGCGTGGAGCCCGCCAACCGCCGCAGGACGGTGGCGGCGAAGTCGGAGGTGCCGAGGTAGACGGTCCTCACGCGTCGGTACGCGGCTCGCGAAACTCGCCCTCGTCGGCGAGCTCGCCATCGTCCGCTTGCGGCGGGCTGTAGCTGCCGCCCTCGCGCAGCGCCCGCAGCGCCCCCTTGCGCTGGGCGCGCTCGGTGCGGTCGAGGATCAGGACCCCGTCGAGGTGGTCGATCTCGTGCTGGAGGACGCGCGCCTCCAGGCCCGAAGCCTCGATCGAGATCGACTCACCCTCGGCGTCGCGGCCGCTGACCCTGGCGTGCAGCGAGCGCTCGACGTCGACCGAGACCCGCGGCAGGCTGAGGCAGCCCTCCTCGGCGATCACGGCCTCGTCCGAGAGCCACTCGAACTCGGGGTTGACGAGCGCCGCCGGGGCGCTGTCGGAACCGGCCTGGAAGACGAGCAAGCGCCGCAGGACGCCGAGCTGGGTAGCGGCGAGGCCGACGCCCATCCCGTCTTGCATGATCGCGATCATCCGCTCGACCTCGGCCCGCAGCTCGGGGCCGAAGGCGGTCACCGGCGAGGCTTTGCTTTTCAGCACCGGGTCGCCGAACTTGACCACGTGCGCGAGCGCCGCTTCGCGGCGCTGAATCAGCTCCGCTTCGAGCTCCTCGCGCTCGTGCTCGGCCTGCGAGTCGGTGTCGATCTGATCACTCATCTGATCTGGATCTGAGTCTAAGCGCTCTCCGGCGGCCGTGGCGAGGTCACGACGAGCACTCCGAGTCCGTCACTGCGGGTCGACGTCGACCCCGATCGAGACCTCTTTCAACGAGCGGTCGGCCGCGGCCCGCTCGACCGCCTCACGGATCACAGCGATCGTGTCCTCGCGGTCGTCAGCCTTGATCAGGATGCGGCGGCGGTGGCGGTTGCGGACGCGGAACATCGGCGCCGGGCCGAGCAGCTCCGAGCCGCCCGGCAGCGCCCGCCGCACCTCGGTCGCCAGTCCCGTCGCCGCGGTCTCGACCCGCGCCTCGACCTCGGAAGAGAAATTGATCCGGACCAGGTGCGAGAACGGTGGGTAGTGGAGACGGCGACGACGCTCGAGCTCGCCGGCGAGGAAACCGGCAGAGTCGTGGCGGGCCGCGTGCTCGATGCTTGACGCGTGCGGGGCTAGGGTCTGGACGATCACCTCTCCCCCGGCCGCACCCCGGCCCGAGCGGCCGGCGAGCTGGGCGACCATCGCAAAGGTCCGCTCCTCGGCACGGAAGTCAGGGAAGCGCAGGGTCGCGTCGGCGTCGAGGATCGCGCTCAGCGTCACCTCGGGGAAGTCGTGACCCTTGGCGACCATCTGGGTGCCGACCAAGACGGCGCTCGGCGCCTCGCCGAAGCGGGCGAGGATGCGGGCGTGGGCGCCGCGACCGGCGGCGGTGTCGGAGTCGAGGCGGAAGACCGGCATCGGCGCCAGCCGCTCGCCCAGCAGCGCCTCGATCCGCTCGGTGCCGGCACCGGCGCGCGAGAGCGTCGTCGAGCCGCACTCGGTGCAGGCCCGGGGCGCCGCCTCGACGTGGGCGCAGTGGTGGCAAACGAGGCGACCGCTGTGGCGGTGGACAATCAGTGAGACGTCGCAGTTGGGGCAGCTCCAGTGATGACCGCAGGAGCGGCAGGTGAGCCAGGGAGCGAAGCCGCGGCGATTGATCATCACGATCGCCTTGGCGCCGGCGGCGCGAACGCCCTCCAGCGCCGCCCAGGTCTCGGCGTGCAGCGGGCCTGAGCGCGGGTCGGCGTCGCGCATGTCGACCAGGTGCACCGGTGGCATCCGCAGGCCGTCGACGCGATTGGGAAGCTCCAGGCGCGGCAGCGCCAGCCACGACTCCGGGCGCGGGGTCGCGGTGCCGGCGACGAGCACGGCAGCGGCGGTCTCGGCACGACGGTGGGCGACGGCGCGGGCGTCGTAGGTCGGGTCACCCTCCTGCTTGTAGGAGGGATCGTGCTCCTCGTCGACGACGATCAGGCCGAGGTTGCGGACCGGTGCGAAGACGGCGGAGCGGGGTCCGACGCAGACGCTCGCCTCGCCGCTGCGCAGCCGCTGCCACTCGTCGTAGCGCTCGCCGGCAGAGAGCGCAGAGTGGAGGACGGCGAAGCGGTCTCCGAGCCGGGCGCGGAAGCGGGCGACGGCCTGCGGCGCGAGGCCGATCTCGGGGACGAGGACGATCGCGCCGCGTCCTCGCTCCAGCGCCGCCTCGACCGCGGCGAGATAGACCTCGGTCTTGCCGGAGCCGGTGACGCCGTGGAGGAGCTGCTCACGCGGGGCACCGTCCTCGCCGTCGAGCGCGGCGACGATCGCCTCGACCGCCCTCTCCTGCTCGGGGAGGAGCACAGGTCGCTCGGCTGGGGCGGCCAGGGTCGAGCCGGCTGGGGCGCGGCGCAGATGCGAGTCGCGGGTTGCGATCAGGCCGCGCTTCTCGAGCCGGCGCAATGCCTGACGGTCGGCGCCTACCGCGGTCGCCAGCTGCGGCGCCGAGAGCTCACCTTCGCGCAGGGCCTCGAGCACGGCCCGCTGCTTGACGCCAAGCCGCTCACCGTCGCTCAGTGCTGCCTCGCCGGCGGGCAGGATCTCGGCCCGCAGCTCCAACTTGGCCCGGGTCGGACGCCCGGAGCCGGTGCCGGTCCCCGGCGGCAGCACCAGCTGCAGGCCGCGCGAAGGGGTCGAGCAGTACTCGCGGGCGACCCAGAGGCCGAGCTCGACCAGCTCCGGCGGCGCCCCTGCCTCGAGCGCCTCGATCGGCTCTGCCAAGCGCTCCGACGGCAGCTCGGAGGCATCGGCGAAATCGACGACGACGCCGAGGATCCGGCGCGGCCCGAACGGGACGCGAACGACGCTGCCGACCTCGAGATCCTCCATCGCCGCCGGCCGGCGATAGTCGAAGGGCCCGCGCAGGGCACGGGCGGTGGTAAGCGGCTCGACCTTGAGAATCGCCATCGGGTCGAGCGTATGTCGAGTTGCGGCGGCGGCGCTGGCAGGCGCCCGGCACAGCGCATATGCTGGCGCCCGTGAGCCTCAACCTCAGCCCGGGAGAGCAGGTGATCTTCGAGGGTCACCCTTCCTGGCGCGCGATTCTCGGCTTCTACCTGAAAGGGATCGTGGTCGCGGTCATCATCGGCGTGATCGCGAAGCTCGTCTCGGGCAACGGCGCCACCATCGCCGTGGTCGTCGTGATCATCGCCATCACCGTCCTGATCGGCTTCATCAAACGGGTGGCGACGACTTACACGATCACCAACCGGCGCCTCAACATCAAGCGCGGGATCATCTCGCGCGAGATCCAGGAGACGCGCCTGGAGCGGGTTCAGAACGTCAACTACCGCCAGTCGGTCTATCAGCGGATCATGCAGATCGGCGACGTCGATTTCGACACCGCCGCGACCGACGACTACAACTTCGTCTTCGCCGGCGTCGCCAGTCCGGCGCAAGTGGTGCATCGCGTCGATCAGGCGACCGGTGCCAACGCCGCCGGGACTCACGGCCTGGGCGACGCCCAGCCGCCGACGACTGGCTAGCGTCGCCTGAGACCGGCGCCTTAAGTACTCAGATGGCTTTGACGGGGAGCCGCGACCGCGCGTAAGTTCGCTTCGTGCCCACTGGGACCGAACAGCCCGATCCCGAAAAAAAGAAGCGCCTTAAGTGGGAAGACCTCGGGGTTGTCGGCACCATCCTGGCGGCGGTCGGCGGCAGCATCGGCCTGATCAGCTTCGTGGCGTTCTTCGGCGCGGCGATCATCTGGATTCGGATGGACGCTGCCGGACTACCTGGCAACGAGGCCGTCGCCCTAGTCCCAAGGTCGGTACTTCTCTCCACCGGTGCCAATTTTCTCGTTCCCTCTCTGCTGGTTGCGCTTGGCTTCACGACCATCCTTTACCTGGTCGAGTCCGGGACGATTTTTGCCAGCACGCAGTCGCTGGAGAGCTTTGAAGCGGTAGCGAAAAAGAGACGGGAAGCGATCGAAGTGAGGCGGGCGAAAGTCGCCGAAGACGCCAAAGAAGCGGATGAAGCGGCCGAAAGAGCGCTGGCGGCAGAAAAGTCAAGCGAAAAACTCGCCGCTACGAAGGTGGTCAACCCCAAGCTCATGGAGGAAGTCGAGAAAGGCAACACGGACGCGATCGCGAGAGCAGCAAAGCTCCAGCGAGAAGCCGCAAAAGCACTCCAGCAGGTCGAGCTCGAGATGATCAAGTTCACCCGGAGCGAAGCGAAAGACCGCCAAGTTGTGATCGGCGCGACCAACAAATTCTGGCGCCGGCACCTGCGCTGGGGTCTCTTCATCCTCTTGTTCTCTTCAGCCGCAGTGGCGATGTTCTTCGCCTCCTCGATCGGCCTGTATCCCGGTCGCTTCTTGGCCCTTGTCCTGCTTCTCGTTGCCCTCAGCGTCGTCTGCCTCTCGATCCTCAAATGGACCGACAGCTTTCTCTGGTTTGCCCTCGCGACCTTTGCTGCTGTCGGAGTCCTCGCTGGCATCCTGACCTACTACCGCACCGTCGACAACCCAAAAGTCGAGCCGGCGGCGCTGCTGAGATCCCAAGGCTCCCCGGTATTCGGCTTCTTCGTCGCTCAGACGAGCGATCGCGTCTACCTCGGAACGAAGCCCGCGATGGGGCTTGTCCGGCTCGATGTAATTCCTCGCGAGGAAGTCATTTCGCTCGCCGTCGGGAGCCTCGAGGATCCGACAGTCGCCGAAGAGCACGCGATCTCCTTCGCCCGGGAACTTTGTAGGCGGGCGCGAGAGCGCCAACCGACCGGCGAGGCGGTGAGGGCCAACGGCGGCGGCAAATGGGGAGAAGAAGTCGCCGAGGGCTGCACCGCAGACGACCTCGACCGGTTGAATGCCGAAAGCAGCCCCGACTAGACCGCGGAGGACGTCGCCAGCCCCGCCGCGTCGCGCAGCGCCGCGGCGCGGTCGGTCTTCTCCCAGGTGAAGTCCTGGTCCTCGCGGCCGAAGTGGCCGTAGGCGGCGGTCTTCTGGAAGATCGGGCGGTGGAGGTCAAGGTACTGGCGGAAGGCGCCGGGGCGCATGTCGAACTCGGCCTCGACCAGCTGCGAGATCCGCGAGTCCGGCAGCACCCCGGTGCCAAACGTTTCGACCATCAGCGAGACCGGGTGGGCGACGCCGATCGCGTAGGCGACCTGGACCTCGCAGCGCTCGGCCAGGCCGGCGGCGACGACGTTCTTCGCCACGTAGCGCGCCGCGTAGGCGGCGGAGCGGTCGACCTTGGACGGATCCTTGCCGGAGAAGGCGCCGCCGCCGTGGCGGGCCATGCCGCCGTAGGTGTCGACGATGATCTTGCGACCGGTGAGGCCGGCATCGCCGACCGGGCCGCCGATCACGAACTTGCCGGTCGGGTTGACCAGGAAGCTCTCGCGCAGTTCGCCCTCGTCGAAGCGACCGGGGACCTCGGCGTTCAGCACCGGAAGCACGACGTGCTCCCAGAGGTCGGGTTTGATCTGCGACGCCGAGTCGATTCCCTCGGCGTGCTGAGTCGAGATCAGAAGTTTGTCGACGGAGACCGGACGGCCATCGGCGTAGCGGACGCTGACCTGGGTCTTGCCGTCGGGGCCGAGGTACCCGAGGGTGCCATCCTTACGCACCGCGGCCAGCCGCTCGGCGAGCCGGTGGGCGATGTGGATCGGCATCGGCATCAGCGCCTCGGTCTCGTCGCTGGCGTAGCCGAACATCATTCCCTGGTCACCGGCACCGGCGATGTCGAGCTCATCGTCGTCAGAGGCGTCGGCCCGCACCTCGTAGGCAACGTCCACGCCCTGGGCGATGTCGGCCGACTGTTTGTCGAGTGAGACAAGGACCGAGATGTGGTCGCAGTCGTAACCGTGCTCGCCGTCCTTGTAGCCGATCTCCCTGACCGTCTCGCGAACGATCTCCGGGATGTCGAGGTGAACCGCGGTCGAGATCTCACCGGAGACCACCGCCATCCCGGTATTTACCAGCGTCTCGCAGGCGACGCGGCCGCCCGGATCCTCGGCCATGATCGCGTCCAGGACCCCGTCTGAAATCTGGTCGGCGACCTTGTCGGGATGGCCCTCGGTGACGGACTCGGAGGTGAACAGATGCTCGTTCTCGGCTAGCGGCTTGGTTGGCATTCGCGGAAGCCTAGACAATCCCGCGCGAGCCCGAAGTCAGTCCTGACGGCCGCGGTAACCACTGCGCGTGAGGAAATCGATGACCAGCGGCACGCCCTCCAGCTCGTACTGCTCGCGCATCCGATTCTCCAGGTGATAGGCCCAGTCACGGATGATCAGCTTGCGGTCGTTGACCTGGATCGCAACCCGGAACGGACGCTCCCCGACCTGGGCCGCGTAGAGCAGTTTCAGACGGCGCCCGCGCCGGGAAGGCGGCGGCGTCTTGGCGGCGACGTCGCTGACGAACCGGTTCAGCTCCGGGGTCGGGATCCGCTTGCCGGCCCGGTCGGCCAGCTCCAAGGCCTTCGGCAGCAGCGACGGCACGTTCCGCCCGCGGGTCGCGGAGGCGGTGATCACGGCCGGGCGCAGGCGTGATTTTCGCTCGACCCGGGCGCGAGCATCGTCGATGTCGGTCTCGGTCAGATCCCACTTGTTGAGGACGAGGAGGCTGGCGCAGCCCGCTTTCATCGCCAGCTCCGCCACCCGCAGGTCTTCGCTGGTGACGCCCTCGGCGGCGTCGCAGACGACGATCGCGACGTCGGCGCGCTCGACCGCCCGTTCGGAGCGCAGCTGCGCGTACCAGTCGACCGTGCCGGCGACCTTGGTCCGCCGCCGCAGCCCGGCGGTGTCGACCAGGATCACCCGCCGCCCGTCGACCTCGAGCTCGGTGTCGATTGCGTCGCGGGTGGTGCCAGCGAGGTCGGAGACGATCACCCGGTCGGAGCCGAGGAAGGCGTTGACGAGCGAGGACTTGCCGACATTGGGGCGGCCGATGACGGCGACGCGGACGGCCTCGGGCCGCTCGGGACGGGGCTCGCGTTCGCCAAGGGCGACGACGATCGCGTCGAGCAGGTCGCCGGTACCGAGGCCGTGCGTGGCCGAGACGGGCAGTGGCTCGCCGAGCCCGAGCGCGTGGAACTCGGCGGTTGCGGCGTAGTCGTTGGGACGATCGGCTTTGTTGACCGTAACCAGTACCGGCGGCTTGCCGCCGCGCAGCGTCTTCGCCAGCTCGGCGTCACCGGCGCGAAGGCCAGCGTGGCCGTCGACGACCATCACCACGACGTCGGCTTCGGCGATCGCCACCCGCGCCTGTGCCTGCACGTCTCGGGCCATCTCTGCCTCGTCCTCGAGGTCGATGCCGCCGGTGTCGACCAGCTCGAAGGCGACGCCGTTCCACTCGGTCGCCAGCCGCTTGCGGTCGCGGGTCACCCCTGGTTCGGCGCCGGTGACCGCGTCGCGACCGCCGACGAGGCGGTTGACGAGCGTGCTCTTGCCGACGTTGGGGAAGCCGACGACAGCGACGGTCGGGACGGCGCTCACGGCAGGTCCCGTTCGCGGGCCAGCGCGATGACGCGGCCAACCACCTCTTCGAGGCCGAGGCCGGTCGTGTCCAGCTCAACTGCGTCCTCGGCGGCGCGCAGAGCACCGTGCTCGCGCTCGGTGTCGCGGACGTCGCGGCGGCGCTGGGCCTCCAGAACCGATTCGAAGTCCTCGCCGGTCTGCGCTGCCCGCCGCCGCGCCCGCTCCTCGTCGGAGGCGGTGAGGAAGACCTTCAGCGGTGCCTCGGGGCTGACGACGGTGCCGATGTCGCGCCCCTCGGCGACGAAGTCGGCGGCAGCGATCAGCGCCCGCTGCCGGGCGACCAGCGCCTCGCGCACCGCCGGGTGGACGGAGACGCGTGAAGCGGCGGCGGTGACGGCCGGGGCGCGGATCGCGTCGCTGACGTCCTCGCCGTCGAGCAGGACCCGGCGGCCCTCGAGCTCGATCGCGAGGCCGCGGGCGAGCTCCCCGAGCGCGTCGCCGTCGTCGAGGTCGAGCCGGCGCTCGAGCGCCGCCAGCGCCACGCAGCGGTACATCGCCCCTGAGTCCAGATAGATGATGCCGAGCTCAGCCGCCACGGCACGGGCGACGGAGGACTTGCCGGCCCCGGCGGGCCCATCGATCGCGATCACCATGACGGCAGCGTATGGAGAAAGCGGTTGCCGGCGCTCAAGCGCCCGCCCGCAGAAGCGAGCCCAGATCGGCCGCGAAGCCGGGGTAGCTGACGGCGGCGGCGTCCATGCCGTGGACGGTGACGCCCTCGCGCGAGGCGAGGCCGGCGACGGCGCCGAGCATCGCGATCCGGTGATCGCCGTGGGAATCGATCCCGCCGCCCCGCAGGCCGCCGCTACCGGTGATGACCATCCCGTCGGCGGTCGGCTCGACCTCGCCGCCGAGCGCCCGCAGGGCCACGGTCACGGTCTCGATCCGGTCGGACTCCTTGCGCCGCAGCTCCTCGGCGTCGCGAATCGTCGTCGTCCCTTCCGCGAAACAGGCGGCGAGGGCGACGAGTGGCAGCTCGTCGATTGCCAGCGGGATCTCGGCGCCGCCGACCTCGGTGGCTTGGAGTGGGGCCGAGCGCACGCGCAGGTCGGCGATCGGCTCCCCGCCTTCCTCGCGTTCGTTCTCCGGCTCGATTTCCGCGCCCATCCGCTCGAGGATGGTGAGAAGACCGGTGCGGGTCGGGTTGACGCCAACCCCGAGAAGGTCGACCTCGCTGCCAGCCACCAGCGAGGCGGCGACGATGAAGAAGGCGGCCGAGGAGATGTCGGCGGGGACGACGATTCGCCCTGGTTCGAGACTCTCGGCGGTCTGGACGGTGACCGAGGCCCCGGCGCCATGTGGCACGACCCGGACGTCTGCCCCAGCCGCGGCCAGCATCCGCTCGGTGTGGTCGCGGCTCGGGTGGTCCTCGATCACGGTCGTCTCTCCCTCAGCCAACAGCCCTGCAAATAGCGCACAAGACTTGACCTGGGCGCTGGCCACCGGCAACTCGTAGGTGATCCCACGCAGCGGCGCCCCGCGCACCTCCAGCGGTGGCAGGCGGTCGTCGCGAGCGCTGAGGTCGGCGCCCATCTCACGCAGGGGCGCCGCGATCCTGTCGACCGGGCGCTGGCGGATCGAGTCGTCGCCGTCGAGGGTCCAGCGCTCGCCCTCCTGCCCCGCGAGCCAGCCCGGCAGCAGCCGCAGCAGGGTGCCGGCGTTGCCGACGTCGATGCTGGCCGGCCCGGCGCCGCGCAGGCCGACGCCGTGGATCTGCAGCTCGCCGACGATCGTCGCCGGGTCGGCGCCCTGCACCCGCGCCCCAACCGCCTCGATCGCAGCCAGGGTCGAGCGGGTGTCAGCGGCGTCGAGGTAGCCGCGAATCGCAGTCTCCCCCTCGCCCATTGCCGCGATCAGCGCCGCGCGGTGGGAGATCGACTTGTCGGAGGGCGGGCGCAGCGAGCCACGGAGCGGCCCGGAGGGATCAAAGCGGGTCATTGGCGGGCGACCCTACTCGCCGTCGTCGAGGACAGTCACGGTGTGGCCCAGGCCGCGGACCAGCTCCGCCGCCCGCGCCGCCTGCTCGTCACTGGCGACCCAGAGCGAGATCGCGCCCGAGGTCATGTCCGGAGCCGGGTAGAGGGCCATGTCCTCGATGTTGACGCCGGCGTCGCCCAGGGCCAGGGCCAGGGCCGCGATCGTCCCCGGCCGGTTGGCGACGACGATCCGCAACTCCCGCAGCGGTCCCGCCTCGGCCCCGGACTCGATCAGCCGCCGCCGGTCCTCGCCCGCAGCCGCGTGCCAGGCGCTGACCGCGTCGCGGTCGCCGGAGCGAATCAGCGCCGCCGCCGCCTCGAGCCGGCGCGCGACCGACTCGACCGAGTCGGCGACTGCGTCGGCGTTGCTGGCGAAAATGTCAGCCCAAATCGCCGGGTTGGAGCCGGCGACCCTGGTCGTATCGCGGAAGCTTGGCCCGACCTCGGGTAGGCGCTCGGAGTCGCGGGTGAGCGTCTCGGCGGCCTCGGCGACGAGCGCGTTGGCGACGACGTGCGGCAGGTGGCTGATCGTCGCCAGCACCCGGTCGTGGGTGGCCGGCTCGATCGCCTGCGGGCGGGCGCCGAGACCGGCAACGAAGCGCTGCAGGCGGTCGTACAGCAACCCGCTGGAGCGCTCTGTCGGCGTCAAGTACCAGCGCGCGCCCTCGAACAGGTCCTCACGGGCGTTCTCGACACCTGCGGTCTCTGCCCCGGCCAGTGGGTGGCCGCCGATGAAGCGCTCGTCGTCGCCCAGCGCCGCGACCAGCTCCCCCTTGGTCGAGCCGACGTCGCTGACCACGGCCTCGGGGCCGGAGGCGGCCAGCGCCGCACCCGCCTGCTCGGGGAGGGAGGCGACCGGGCCGGCGCAGAAGATCACGTCGGCGCCCTCGCAGGCCTCCGCCAGGGAATCGGCGGCGCGGTCCAGCGCGCCGAGCTCGACCGCGCGCGCGAGCCGCTCCGGACTGCGCCCGAAGCCGACAACCTCGGCGTCGAGGCGGCGCCGCGCGGCGAGCCCGATCGAGCCTCCGATCAGGCCCACCCCGAGGACGGCTACCTTCAAGTGCCCCTTGCCTCGATCGCCGAGCCGAAGCGCTCCAGGGCCGAAACCGTGTCGCCCCAGTCGATACAGGCGTCGGTGATCGATTGGCCATAAACGAGCGGCTCGCCCGGGACCAGGTCCTGGCGACCCTCGACCAGGAACGACTCCAGCATCACGCCGACGATCGCCTTGTTGCCGTCCGCAATCTGGTCGGCGATTTCACCGGCGGCGAAGAACTGTTTCTCGGGGTCCTTGCCGCTGTTGTCGTGCGAGGCGTCGATCACCAGCCGCTCCGGCAACCCGGCGATGCCAAGCGTGACCAGCGCGTCCTCAACCTCGGGCACGTGGTAATTGGGCATCCCGTGGCCACCGCGAAGGATGATGTGGCAGTCGGGGTTGCCGGTCGTGTGCAGGATTGCCGGCTTGCCGGCATCGTCGATCCCGGCGAAGGCGTGGCTGGCAGCCGCAGCGCGCACCGCATCAACGGCCACCTGAATGTTGCCGTCGGTCCGGTTCTTGAAGCCGATCGGCATCGAGAGGCCGGAGCTGAGCTGGCGGTGGGTCTGGCTCTCAGAGGTCCGCGCCCCGATCGCCCCCCAGGCGACCGCGTCGGAGATGTACTGCGGCGTGATCGGGTCGAGGAACTCACAGGCGGTCGGCAGGCCCAGCTCGACCACTTCCAGTAGCAGCTTGCGGGCGATCCGCAGGCCGGCGTTGACGTCGCCGGAGCCGTCGAGGTGCGGGTCGTTGATCAGGCCCTTCCAGCCGGTCGTCGTCCGCGGCTTCTCGAAGTAGACCCGCATCACGACCAGCAACTTGTCGCCGAGCTCGCGCGAGACCGCGCTGAGCCGGTTGGCGTAGTCGAGTGCGGCTTTCGGGTCGTGCACGCTGCAGGGACCGACCACGACCATCAGCCGGGGGTCGCGGCCATGGAGGACGTTCGCGACTTCTTCGCGCGTCCGCACCACGGTCTTCGCTCGCTCCTCGCCGAGCGGTAGCTCCTCCAGCAGCGTTTCCGGCGGCGACAGCTCCACCACTTTCGCAATCCGCTGGTCGCGGACAAGATCCCTGTTGGCGCCCTCCTGCATTCCGATGAACATTTTGCCTTTGCCTTTCTCCAAACCGATGAAATCGTACTTTCTGGTCGCTGACTGCCAACAAATGTCGACAGCAGTTGCGCGAACGGGTTCGGCGCCCGGGCCGAAAACAGATTTGTCGCGGCAGCGAGCCGCCAGGCCGGACGCCTAGCTAAATCGCCAATAGGTGAAAAAACAGGGGGCGACGGCGACAGCAGTCGTGCTGGCGCCGGGAGTGGATGTCCACTTGGTCTTCACCTTGCCGACTGTTGTACCACGGGCACCGCGAATAGTCGAGAAGATGCGGTGGAATCGCTCAGCCGAGCAGCTCGACGAGGGCGTCGAGGAAGCGATCGTCCTCCGCGCGGGTGCCGTAGCTGACGCGAATGTGACCGGGATCCCCGAGCGGGGTGCCGGGACGAACGGCGATCTTGCGCTCGCCGAGGGCGGCGACGATCCCGGCCTCGTCGACGTCGCCGAGGTCGATCCAGGAGAAGTTGGCCTGCGACTCGGAAGTCTCAAGGCCAAGGGCCGCCAGCCCTTCCTCGACCCGCAGCCGCTCGGCGATCGTCGCCTCGACCCGGTTGAGGACGTCGTCCTGGTGCAGGATGGCCTCCGCCCCGGCCGCCTGGGCGAGGGCGTTGACGCTGAACGGCTGGCGCACCGCGTCGACCGCGGCGCGGAAGGTCGAGGACCCGATCGCGTAGCCGACGCGGAGGCCGGCGAGACCGTAGGCCTTGCTGAAGGTGCGAAGGATGACCAGGTTCGGGAACCGGCTCAGCAGATCGAGCGAGGCGTCGGGGTCGTCGTTGGTCTGGAACTCGATGTAGGCCTCGTCGAGCAGAACCGTGACGTGCGGCGAGACGCCCTCGAGGAACTCGCCGATCCGCGCCGCCGGGATGTGGGTCGCGGTCGGGTTGTTGGGGTTGCAGACGATCAGCAGCTGGGTCGCCGCCGTCACCTCGGTCAGCATCGCGTCGAGGTCGTGGACGTCGCCAGCGGCGAGCGGCACACGGATCTCACGGGCCCCGGTCAGCGCCGGCAGGTACGGGTACATCGAGAACGAGGGCCAGGCGTAGACGATCTCGTCGCCCGGCTCGCAGAGCGCGAGGGCGGCGGCGAGCAGGATCTCGCAGGAGCCGTTGGCGACGGCGACGCGGCCGGGCTCGGTCTCGTAGCGCTCGGCAAGGCGGCGGCGCAGCAGGGTCGCGTCGGGATCGGGGTAGCGGTTCATCGCCCCGGCCGCGGACTGGACCGCCTCGATCACCTTCTGGTGGGGCGGGAACGCCGACTCGTTCGAGGCGAGCTGGGCGATGCCGGTGGCGGCGATCGACTCCGGCGCGGCGCCCGTAGGTACCCCGGCTTGGTAGCCCGGCATCCGGGCAAGTTTCTCGGCGAAGGTGATCGTCATCGTCGCGAGATTGTGACGGACGCTCGACAGAACGGCGGCAGCAGCCCTACTGGGCCGCCGAAAGGTCGGCACGCAGCTTCTGCGCCTCGCCGACGTAGACGTGGGCTGGACTGTGGTCGACCGGCCCGTAGAAGTGCAGCATCACCCGGATCACCCGCGGCATCGAGCCCGGCACCGGGATCTCGCGGCAGCAGAGCAGCGGCACAGTTGTCAGTCCGAGCCGGCGGGCAGCGGCGGCCGGAAACTCGGCGTCGAGGTCTTCGGTGGTCGTGAACAGGCAGCTGACCATCGCCTCCGGCTCGAGTCGGTTGCGCTCGATCAGCTCCCGCATCAACTCCTCGGTCGCCGACATGATCGCCTCCGGCTCGTTGGCCGCCGCCTGGGCGGCACCGCGAACGGCGAACAGGCGTTGCTGCGGCGCCTCGTAGCTCCCTTGCTCCAACGTCACGACTGGGCATCTTTCCAGAGCCGAGCGATCTCCCCCTCGTCCAAGCGCCGCGAGCCTCCGTTTGCGAGCCGGCCGAGCTCCAGCGAGCCGAAGCGGATTCGCCGCAGGACCACCACCCGGTTGCCGATCGCTTCGACCATGCGGCGGACCTGGCGATTTCGGCCTTCGCGCAGGACGATCTCGATTTCCTGGCGGCCGACGCGGTTGACCTCGGTTGCCGCCGTCGGACCGTCTTCGAGCTCGACCCCGCGCCGCAGTCGCTCGAGATCGCGATCGCTTGGCGGCTTGCCCAGCCGCGCCCGGTAGGTCTTGGCAACGCCGTAGCGAGGGTGGGTGAGCCGATTGGCGAGCTCGCCGTCATTCGTCAGCAGCAACAGCCCGGTCGAGTCGGCATCGAGACGGCCCACCGGATACAGGCGGGCCTCGGACTCGACCAACTCGACCACCGCCGCCCGACTCCCCGGCTCACGCGCGGTCGAAACCACCCCAGCCGGCTTATTCACCGCCCAAACCTCCCGCACCTCAGCCCCAACCAAAGCCCCATTGACCCGCACATCATCAGCATCCGAAACATCGCGGGCCGGGTCCATCACCACCTCGCCGTTCACGGAGACGATTCCCTTCCGAATCACCTCCTCAGCTCTACGCCGGGACGCGACTCCTCCGTGGGCGAGAAATTTGGCCAGCCTCACGTGGGAGGAGTCCGGGGAGGACTCGACGGAGCCTCCCCGCTGTTGCGACGGCGAGTCCTCCCCGGACTCCTCTCGCTCACGGCTCAGCCCTCTGTTCCCCAGCCTTCAGCAGCCGCTCCCGCAACTCCCGCTCGTCCTCAGGACTGGGATCGAACTGCGACGGATCCGGCAGCTGATCCAACCCGGTCAGGCCGAAGAGGCGCTCGAACAGCTCCGAAGTCTTGAAGATCGCCGCGCCGAAGCGCGAGCGCCCCGACTCCTCGATCAAGCCGCGCTCGGCCAGCGACTGCACCGCCGACTCCGAGCTGACGCCGCGGATGCGGGCGATCTCCGGCCGCGAGACCGGCTGCAGGTAGGCGACGATCGCCAGCGTCTCCGCCTGCGCCTGGGTCAGCGGCGGCGTCCGCGGTTTGGCCAGCAGGCGGCGCGCGGCCTCCTCGCTCGCCGGGTCGGAGGCGAGGCTGTAGCCGCCGGCGACCTCGCGCAGGACGACGCCGCGCTTGCCCTCGGCGAGGTCCTCGCGCAGCAGCTCGATCGCCTCCTCGACCTGGCCGGCGGTCGCCTCGGTCGCCTCGGCGAGATCGGCGACAGAGACCGGCTGCGGCGAGAGGAAGAGCAGCGCCTCGATCGTGCGCGCCAGATCCGGACCGGCCACTAGGCGCTCGCCTTCTTCACCGTGATTGGGCCGAAGGGTTCGTTCTGCTCCCAGGTCACCTCGCCCTTGCGGTAGAGCTCGAGCAGGGCGAAGACGGTAACCGCTTGGGTGAGGCGGTCCTCGCCGCCGAACTCATCATCAAAGTCGAAGTTGGTGCGGCGGCCGAGAGCGTCGCGCAGGGCGCGCAGGCGCCGCTCGAGCGAGACGGTCGGACGGATGTGGCTGAGGTTGAGCTCCTCCGGCTCGACCAGCAGGTCGCCGAGAGCGGAGCCGAGCAGGTCGGGGTCATAGACCGCGACGGCGGCGTCGGTCGCGACCCGGCGCAATGACGACGGCAGCGGCGCCGAGCGGTAGAGGTAACCGCGCTCGGCCTCGAAGCGCTCGACCAGCTCGGCCGAGGCGTCGCGGTAGCGCCGGTACTCAAGCATCCGCGCGATCAGCTCCTCGACCGCTTCCTCGGGCGCCATCTCCTCGAGGCCGTCGTCGGGCCCCGGCAGCATCAGCCGCGACTTCAGCTCCAGCAGAGCCGTGATCAGGACCAGGAACTCGGTCGCCACCTCGAGCTCCAGCTCCCCCTCGCGCTCGAGGTGCTCGACGTAGGCGACGACGATCTCGCCCAGCTGCAAATCGAGCAAGCTCACCTCCTCGCGCAGGACGACCGCCATCAGCAGGTCGAACGGCCCGGCGAAGATGTCTAGATCGAGATCTAGGTCCGCTACGGCCATCTCAAGAGCCTAGAAGCCCATGCGGTCGCGCACGTCCGCAAGGACCGGAGCGGCGAGCGCGCGGGCCTTCTCGGCGCCGGCGGCGAGCGTCGCCTCCAGCGCCGCCACGTCCGGGCGCAGCTCCGCGTAACGGTCCTGGACCGGCGTCAGCAGATCGACCGCAGCCTCGGCGACGGCCTGCTTGAAGTCGCCGTAGCCGGCGCCCTCGAACTCGGCCTCGATCTGCGCCTGGTCGACGCCGCGGGCGACAGAGAGGATGTCGATCAGGTTCGTGATCCCGGGCTTGTCGGGAGCGCGCCGGACCTCGCGACCGGAGTCGGTAACGGCGCTGCCGAATTTCTTGCGGATCACGGCGGGCTCATCGAGGACGAGGACGGTGCCGGACTCGGTGCCGCCGGTGGTCGACATCTTGGTCGTCGGCTCCTGCAGGTCCATGATCCGGGCGCCGACCTTGGGGATCACCAGCTCCGGCACGACCAGGGTCTCGCCGAAGCGCTCGTTGAAGCGGCGGGCGACCTCCCGCATCAGCTCGACGTGCTGGCGCTGATCGTCGCCGACCGGGACCTCGGTGGCGCGGTAAGCGAGCACGTCAGCCGCCATCAGCACCGGGTAGTAGAAGAGGGCTGCCGAGGCCAGGTCCCGCGCCTTGCCGGACTTTTCCTTGAACTGGGTCATGCGGTTGAGGTCACCGTGTGAGGTGACCGCCGAGAGCAGCCAGGTCAGCTCGGTGTGCTCGCGGACATCGGACTGACGGAAGAAGACGCAGCGCTCGGGGTCGAGGCCGGCGGCGATCAGGATCGCGGCGGTGTCGAGGACGCGCTCGCGCAGGTCGGCCGGGTCGTAGGCGACCGAGATCGAGTGCAGGTCGACAACGCAGAAGATCGCCGGCTCGCCGCGATCTTGCCCCTCGACGTACTGGCGGATCGCACCGATGTAGTTACCGAGATGCTTGCGCCCGGTCGGCTGGATCCCGGAGAAGATGATCGGCGCGCTCATGGGCTGCGAACCCTAGCCCCCTCCGCCGAGGTTGCGTTTCGTCCCGCTATCCGGGATCAACCGCAACCTCGGCGGGTTGGCGGCGGGGGTTGACAATGCCGACGGCGGAGGCCAAGCCGCCGAGGATCATCAGGACGCCGGCGATCAGGACGCCGAGGTGGAAGGCCGAGGTCGAGGCGTCGCTCGCAGCGGCTTCGATCCGGCCGGCCTCGGGCGCGGCCAGGTCTTCGGTTTCGGGGATCGCCAGCGGCTTCGCCCTGGCGTCGGAGACCGAGCGCTCGGCCGCCGGCGTCAGCGGTCGCGAGCCGAGCTGGGAATCGAGCTGCGACCCGAAATGGGCGGAGATGACGGCGCCGAGGACGGCGATCGCCAGCAGCCCGGCGACCCGGGAGACGCCGTTGTTGACCCCGGAGGCGATCCCGACCCGCCGTTCGGCGACCGAGTCGAGCACGGTCGCGGTCAGCGGCGCGACCGTCGCCGCCAGGCCGAGGCCGAAGACGAGGATCGCCGGCAGCACCTCGGTCGGATAGTCGGCACCGGTGCCGACCCGCAGCATCAGCAGGAGGCCGAGGCCGCCGATGATCGGGCCGGCGGTCATCGGCAGCCGCGGGCCGGAGCCGGAGGCGAGACGGCCGAAGCGCGGCGAGAGCACGAACAGCATCACCGAGATCGGCGTGGTCGCCAGCCCCGCCTCCAGGGCCGAGTAGCCGGCGACCTGCTGGAGGTAGAGGCCGACGAAGAAGAGCCCGCCGATCAGCCCGGCGTAGGTCGCCAGCGTGGTCACGTTGGCGACAGTGAAGTTGCGGATCCGGAACAGGCTGAGGTCGAGCATCGGCTGGCGGGCGCGCGACTCGTAGAGAACGAAGAGGGCGAAGCAGGCGACCCCGACGAGGAGCGGCACCCAGACCAGCGGGTCGCCCCAGCCCCGGGTTGGCTGCTCGATCAGGGCGAAGACCGGGCCGCCGAGGCCGACCGCCGAGAGCGCGATCCCGACCCAGTCGATGCCGTGGAAGGCGTCCGGATCGCGGCTCTCCTCGACCCCGCGCAGGGTGAAGAAGATGGTCGCCGCGATCAGCGGCAGGTTGATCCAGAAGATCGCGCGCCAGGAGAAGATCGAGATCAGGGCGCCGCCGCCGGACGGGCCGAGCACGGTCGCGATCCCGGTCCAGGAGGTCCAGGTGCCAACCGCCTTGCCGCGTGCTTCGCCCTCGAAGGTGGCGGCGACGATCGCCAGCGAGCCGGGCACCAGCAGCGCCCCGGCAATCCCCTGCAGGGCGCGGGCACCGACCAGGAACTCATCAGAGGGAGAGATGGCGCAGAGCGCCGAGGTGGCGCCGAAGGCGACGAGCCCGGCCAGGAACATCCGCCGCCGCCCGAACTGATCGCCGAGACTGCCGCCGACCAGGAGCAGCGAGACCATCGTCAGCAGGTAGGCCTCGACCACCCACTGCTGGCCAGCGAGGCCGGCGTTGAGGCTGTCCGAGATCGAGGGCAGGGCGACGTTGACGACGGTGCCGTCGAGGAAGACGACGGTCGAGCCGAGGATCGTCGCGACGAGGGTCAGGCGCTGCTGGCGGGACACCGGCCGAGTCTAGGCACCGCCCGCCGCGCCGCCCCGGCGTTCGCACTTCTGCCCGGATACCGGGCGAAAGTGCGAACGCCGGGGCGGGCTTGGGACCTCTGGAGAGGCGAGGCGCGTATAGAGGGCATGAACGCCTTCCGGATCTTCAGCCTCGCTTTCGGGCTGACCCTGACCTCGCTCCTCCTGCCGGCAAACGTCGGCGCCAAGGGGACGGGACCGACCGTGGCTCCTCTTGGGGCAGGGACGATCGCGGCCCCGGCTGGCGTCACCGTCGCCGGCTCCCCCTATCGCTACATCGCGATCCACCCACGGACCGCGGAGGCCCCGACCGTAGTCGCCGAGATCGACCGCGACGGCGGCCGGATGCGACGCTGGTGGTACCTGCGCGGTGACTACAAGGTGCCGGCGGTCGCCTACGACGCCAGCGCCGGCGGCCTCTCGGCCGACGGTCGCACCCTCGTCCTCAGCCGCTTCAAGTTCGAATGGCCGCCACGGGAGAGCCGCTTCGCGGTCCTCGACACGGGGCTGCACCTACGCCACCCTGACCCGTCGGGCGAACGGCCCGAGCACGCGATCCACCGCCTCGACCTGCGCGGCTACTACAGCTTCGACTCGATCTCGCCCGACGGCGGCACCATCTACCTCAGCCACCACCTTCTACACGGGCGCGACAACGACGACTTCGAACTGGTGGCGATAGACGCCGCGTCGGGACGACTCTCGCCCCAGCCTGTGCCCGGCGCGGGTCGCGCGGCAAGCCCTCTCTCCGGCCTGCCGATCACCCGCGCGACGAGCGGTGACGGTCGCTTCGCCTACACCCTCTACTTCGGCGCCCATCGCCGAGTCTTCCTCCTCACCCTCGACACCATCAGCGGCCACGCCCGCCGCCTGGCGCTGCCGATGCTGCGCCGCCACAGCCCCTTCCTGCTGCGCCTGCGGTTCGGCCACGCGGAGCACGAACTCGTCGTCTACAGCCGTGCGGAAGCGGCCGGCCGGCCGCCGAGCGGGCCGCTGCTGCGGGTCGACACCCGCACCCTGCGGGTCAAGGGCGCCTACGCTTCGATCCGGCTCACGATCGTGGGACGCTCTGCCGGCGGCCGGCCGATCCGGCTGAAGCAGACCGGCAACACGTCGATCTCCGGCCGCGCCCTCGTCTTCGGCTGCATCCACGGCGACGAGTGCGCGGCACGCCACCTGGAGCCACTCGCCAACGGCTGCCCTGATCCCTACTCGAACCTCTACATCGTTCCCAACCTCGACCCGGACGGCCTCGCGGCCGGCATCCGCCTCAATGGCGACGGCGTCGACCTCAACCGCAACTTCGCGACGGCCTGGCGGTCGATCGGGGCGCCCGGCGATCTCGAATACTCCGGTCCGCACCCGTTCTCGGAGCCGGAGAGCAGGCTCGCCGCGCGCCTCGTCGACCGCCTGCGCCCGCGGGTCACGATCTGGTTCCACCAGCACCGGGGCCCGCGAGCGCTGGTCCGCGCCTGGGGTCAGAGCGCACCGCTGGCGCGCCGCTTCGCCCACCTCGCCGATCTCCCGTTCCACCTCCTGCCCTGGATGGACGGCACCGCCCCCAACTGGCAGAACCACCGCTTCCCGGGTACCAGCTCCTTTGTCGTCGAGCTGCCGCCCGGCCCGCTCTCGGCGGCAATGGAACAGCGACTCGACACCGCGACCCTGCGCGTCGCCCGGCGGGTGGGCGAAGATTGAGATGTCCGGTGGAGGAGGTTTTGGTTGGGGGTCGATAGGTCGGAGCGGAGGCTGGTCGCGGAGGCGCAGCGTGGATCCGACGCTGCCCTCGCGACGCTGTACGAGGCCCACTGGGAGGGTGCCTACCGGACCGCCTACCTCGTTGTTCACGACGGCGCTGCCGCCGAGGACGTCGCCCAGGACGCCTTCCTCGCTGCGCTCGACGCTCTCGACCGCTTCGACCGCCGCCGCCCCTTCGGCCCCTGGCTACACCGGATCGTCATCAACCGGGCGATCGACTGGGGGCGACGCGAAGCGCTGCGGCGCCGGGTCGACGCCAACTCCGCACGGGAAGAGCTACTTGTCCCGGCGGGGGAAATCGGCGAGGACCTAATGGCGGCGCTGGCGGCGCTCGAGGTCGAGCAGCGCGCCGTCGTTGTCCTCCGCCACCTGCTCGAGTACACGCCGGGAGAGATCGCGCAGATGCTGGACTTGCCGCGGGGCACGGTCAACTCGCGGCTGCGTCGGGCACTGGACCAGCTCGGCGAGCGACTGGAGGGGGAGCGATGAACGAGGGGGGGCTGCGAGAGCTGCTGCGCGAGGTCCCGCTACCCGACAGAGAGGATGCCGAGCGCCGTGGGCTCTCGGTCGTCCGCGCAGCCTTCGCCCAGCGACAGCCAAGACGGCCGGCGCACACGCGGCCGGCGCGGCTCGCGATCGCGTTCGCGATTGCCGCCCTACTGACGGCCTTGCTGCTCTCGCCGGCCGGCGCCGCCGTTCGCGACTGGATCGGCGACACCTTCGACGCCGGGATGCCCAATGCCGAGCACGGTCTCGCCGAGGTGCCGGGCGGCGGCCGGCTGCTGGTCGAGTCGACTGTCGGTCCATGGGTCGTTCAGCCCGATGGCTCGCGGCGGCTGCTCGGCCATTACCGCGAAGCGACCTGGTCGCCGCGCGGCCTCTTCGTCGCTGTCGCCACCGGCCGTACCCTGAGCGCGGTCGAGCCCGACGGCGATCCCCACTGGTCGCTCGACGCTGCCGCCCGCGTCACCGACCCACGCTGGGCCCCGTTGGGCGAACGAATCGCCTACCGCAGCGGCAACGCCCTGCGGGTGACGGTCGCCGACGGCAGTGGCGACCGCCCGATCGCAGCGCCGACGCGGGCGCTGGCGCCAGCCTGGTCCCCGCTCGGCGCCTTCCAGCTGGCCTACGTGAGCGCCGGCGGCGAGCTGCGAATCGCCGACACCGAGAGTGGCGCGACGGTTGGCTCGGCCCGAGCGCTGACCGGCGTCCGCCAGCTCGAATGGGGAGGCCACGGGGTCCTGCTCGAAGCAAGCCGGCGCGCCCTTTGGACCCGGCCGACGGAGACTTCGAAGCTGGCCGGAACCGTCCGCATCGGCACCCCGCGCTGGCTGCCGATGCCCGAGGGCGGTGGCACGATCCGCGACGTCGCTCTCTCGCCCTCGGGCCGGACGGTTGCCGCGCTGGTCGGGCTGCATGGCCACCGCGGCCCGCGCAGCGTCGTCCTCCTCTACCCCGCTCGCGGCGGCCGCCCGCAGCGGCTGCTCGGCGTCCCCGGCCACCTCGGTCAGCTCGCCTGGTCGCCCGACGGTAAGCGCCTGCTCGTCACCTGGCCCGGCGCCGACCAGTGGCTGTTCCTCCCGGTCGGCCGCGGGGAAGGACGAGCCCTGGCGGGGATCGCCGCCGCCTTTGCGCCCGGCCACGGCGACGCCGCCTTCCCGCAGGTCGAGGGCTGGTGCTGTCGCGCAAGATGAATCCCGACTGCGGAGACGGGTGGAACGGAGCGCGATCGGCTGGAACAATCTCCGCATGGCGAGATCTATTTGGAAAGGCTCGATCAGCTTCGGCCTCCTCAACGTGCCGGTCAAGCTCTACAGCGCCGTGGCGCGCCGCAGCATCGCCCTGCGCGAAATCCGCGAGTCCGACAGCGCCAGGATCAAACACCGCCTCTTCGCCGAGGGGACCGACGACGAAGTCTCTCGCGACGAGATCGTCAAAGCCTACGAGCTGACGGCCGATCAGTACATACCGCTGAGCAAGGGTGAGCTGGAGGCATTGGCGCCGGAGAAATCCCGCGCGATCGATGTCCTCGACTTCGTCGAGATCGAGGAAATCGACCCGATGTACTTCAACAGCCCCTACTACCTGGGACCCGCCGAGGGCGCCGAGAAGGCCTACTCGCTACTGGCCGCGGCGATGGAAAGCTCCGGCAAGGCCGCGATCGCCCGCTTCGTCTTCCGCAACAAGGAGCAGCTGGCGGCGATCCGTGCCGACGACGAAGTGCTGACCCTGACCACGATGCGCTTCGCCGACGAAGTCGTCCCGGCCTCCGACCTGGACGACGCCTTCCCCGAGAGCAAGGCGAAAGTGGCAAAGAACGAGCAGCAGATGGCCGAACAGCTGATCGACTCGCTGAGCTCGAAGTTCGACCCAGCCAGCTACCGCGACGAGTACCGCGAGCAATTGCTGGGACTGATCGAACGCAAGGCCGAAGGCAAGGAGATCGTCGCCCCCGAGGCCGAGGCGCCGAAGACGACCAAGTCCCCCGACCTGATGGCGGCCCTGGAGCAGAGCATCGCCGCGATCAAGGACAAGAAGGGCGACAAGACGACGACGAAGCGCAAAGCGCCGCCGAAAAAGAGCAAAGCGACGAAGGCGAAAGCGAAGAAATCGCCGTCGCGCTCGAAATCGAAGTCCGCCAAGTAGGCCGTGGCCGACAGCCGCCAGGTCGAGGTCGACGGGCGTGAGCTGAAGCTCACCAACCTCGACAAGGTCCTCTACCCGGAGAGCGGCTTCACCAAGGGCGAGATGGTCGACTACTACGCCAAGGTGGCCGAGGCGATGGTTCCGCACCTGAGCGGCCGCGCCGTCACCCTGCGCCGCTTCCCCGAAGGGGTCGACGACCTCGACTCCGCCTTCTTCGAGAAGCGCTGCCCCAAGCACCGGCCGAAATGGGTGAAGACGACGACCGTGGTCGCCGGGCCGCGCTCCGGGAAAATCGACTTCTGCGTCTGCGACGGGCGGCCGACGCTGGTCTGGATGGCGCAGCTGGCGGCGATCGAGCTCCATCCCTCGCTCTCCATCGGCCGCGCTCCGACCCGGCCCACCGTGCTCGCCTTCGACCTCGACCCCGGGCCGCCCGCCGACATCGTCGACTGCTGCCGGGTGGCACTGCGGCTGCGCGAGATGTTTGGCCACTTCGGCGTCGAGTCCTTCGCCAAGACCTCGGGCTCGAAGGGGATGCAGGTCTACGTCCCGCTCAACCAAAAAAAGATGAGCTACGACCTGACCAAACCATTCGCCAAAGCGATCGCCCAACTGCTCGAAAAGCAGACGCCCGACAAGGTCGTCTCGAAGATGAAAAAGGTCGAACGCGCCGACAAGGTCTTCGTCGACTGGTCCCAGAACCACCGCAGCAAAACGACGATCGCCGTCTACTCGCTGCGCGCCCGCGAGCGCCCGACCGTCTCGACGCCGCTGACGTGGGATGAGGTCGAGGCAGCAGCCGACTCAGGCGACGGCAGCCCGCTCGTCTTCGAAGCCGGCGACGTCCTCGAGCGGATCGAGGACCACGGCGACCTCTTCGCGCCGGTGCTGGAGCTCGAGCAGGAGCTGCCAGAGCTTTAAGGACGGCTGGCACGGCCCGTCCGACAGCGGTGGAATTGTTTGGGTATGAATGAATACCTATTTGTCGCGATTACCGGGCTATCTTCGCTTCTGGCAGCCGTGATTATGGCTCGCGGAACCCGGTCGGCCAGCAGGAACTCGTTCCTGGTGGAACTGACAAAAGTCAAGGCCGGGACCGAGCGCGATCAGGAAGCGAACCGCGAGAGGGCGAGATGCAACCGCGAGGCGACCTACAAAGAGTTCGTCACTGCCTTCAACAGCACATTCAACATATTTGGCACCGCGATGGATCGGGAACAAGCCGAAAAGTTCTGCCAGCCCTATCTCGACATGGTTTCCACTGTGATTCTGATCGCGCCTCCGCAGGTACGAAAAGCCGCGCATGACGCCAACGACGCCTACGAGAAGGTCTGGCCCGCCTTGGATGCCCTGGAAAACGAATCTCCGGAGAAATCCAGTGCGGAATGCTGGCGCGAGGTGACCACTCCGGTGAAGATCGAGATGAAGAGCCTCGGACCGAGATTGATGTCAGCCATGCAACACGACATCACGGCGGCATAACCCGACGCCGATCCCGTCGGGGCTTGAAGACCGTGAGCATTCAAGTCGCGTCCAACGCTTGACGAACTACCGGGTGGCGGGTGGCGCGCACCTCGTCGAGGCGGCGGACCGGGGTCGTGTACGGGGCCTGGCGGGCGAGCTCGGGGTCCTGTTCGGCCTCGGCCAGGATGCGCTCGATCGCCTCGGCGAAGGCGTCGAGGCTCTCCTTCGTCTCGGTCTCGGTCGGCTCGACCATCAGCGCCTCGTCGACCAGTAGCGGGAAGTAGACGGTCGGCGGGTGGAAGCCGAAGTCGAGCAGCCGCTTGGCGAGGTCGAGGGTGGCGAGGCCAAGCTGGTCCTTCATCGGCTTGCCGGAGAGGACGAACTCGTGCATGCAGTGGCGGTCGAAGGCGATCGGCAGGCGCTCGCCGGCGCGGCCCGCGGCCAGCTTTGCTTTCAGATAATTGGCGTTGAGGACCGCGGTCTCCGAGGCCTCGGCGAGGCCGTCGGCGCCGAGGCTGAGGATGTAGGCGTAGGAGCGGACGAAGACGCCGAAGTTGCCCTGAAAGCCGCGCAGCCGTCCAATCGACTGCGGCCGGTCGTAGTCGAGGTCGTAGCTCGGGCCGTGGCCGTTGTCGGCCTCGCGGCGGACCACCTGCGGGCGCGGCAGGAACGGCGCGATCCGCTCTGAGACGGCGATCGGGCCGGCGCCGGGGCCGCCGCCGCCGTGCGGCTGGCTGAAGGACTTGTGGAGGTTGACGTGAACGATGTCGAAGCCCATGTCGCCGGGCCGCGACTGCCCCATCACCGCGTTGAGGTTGGCGCCGTCGTAGTAGAGGGTGCCGCCCTCGTCGTGGATCAGCGCCGCGATCTCGGCGATGTTTTCGTCGAAGACCCCGAGCGTGTTCGGGTTGGTCAGCATCAGACAGGCGACCTCGCCCGCGTTCTCGGCCAACTTCGCTCGCAAGTCGTCCATCTCGACCCCGCCGCGCTCGTTGGTCGCGACTTTGACCACCTCATAGCCGGCCATCGTCACCGAAGCCGGGTTGGTCCCGTGCGAGGTGTCGGGCGCCAGCACCTTGGTCCGCTGTTCGCCGCGGTCGGCGTGGTAGGCGCGGGTCAGGAGCAGGCCGGCGAGCTCACCGTGGGAGCCGGCCGAGGGCTGCAGGCTGACATGGGGCAGGCCGCAGATCTCGCCGAGGCTCTGCTGCAGCAGCCACATCAGCTCGAGGGCGCCCTGGGCGCGGCGCGGGTCCTGGGCCGGGTGCAGGCGAGCGTGGCCCGGCAGCGCCGCCACCCGCTCGTTGAGGCGCGGGTTGTGCTTCATCGTGCAGGAGCCGAGCGGGTAGAAGCCCGAATCGAGGTCGAAGTTGCGGCGCGAGAGGCGGTTGTAGTGGCGGACGATCTCCGGCTCGGCGATCTCCGGCAGTCGCGGCGGCTCCTCGCGCAGCAGCGCCGCCGGGATCAGCTCCTCGAGCGGCGTCTCCGGAACTTCGGGGTCGGGCAGGACCGCGGCGCGGCGGCCGGGCTTCGACTTCTCGTAGATCGTCTTCGCGCGTTCGGCCTGCATCGGGGTCTCCGTCAGCGCCATCAGGCAGGCCCCCCAACCCGTGGTTCCTTCTGGTCGCTGAGCGTCCCTAAGGAACCGCGCGATTTCGAGCCGGGGTCGCTTGCGGCGATCGCGGCCTCCAGCGTCTCGGCGAGCTGATCGATCTGCGCGCGCGTACGCCGCTCGGTGATCGCGACCAGCAGCCCGTTCCCGTACTCCGAGTACTCGCGTCCTAACGGGTAGCCAGCGGCGATCCCGCGCTCGGCGCAGCGATCGAGCACCGCCTCGACCGGGGCCGCCAGGCGGACCGCGAACTCGCGCGCGACCGGCGCCGTGTGCAGCAGCTCGACGCCCTCGACGGCGGCGAGTCGCTCGCGCGCGTAGGCGGTGCGACGGACCAGCAGCTCGCCGAGCTCACGGAAGCCGTGGCGGCCGAGCCAGGCGAGGTGGACCATCGCCCCGAGCGCGTTCAGCGCCTGCGCGGTGCAGATGTTGTTGGTCGCTTTCTCGCGGCGGATGTGCTGCTCGCGCGTCTGCAGGGCGAGAACGAAGCCGCGGCGGCCGTCGACGTCCTCGGTCTCGCCGGCGATCCGGCCCGGCATGCGGCGGATCTGCTCCTCGGTCGCGCAGAAGAAACCGAACGAGGGGCCACCGAAGTCGAGGCGGTTGCCGAGCGGCTGGCCCTCGCCGAGGGCGATGTCGGCACCACACTCGCCCGGCGGCTTCAGGATTCCAAGGGTCATCGGGTCGCAGGCGACGATCAGCAGCGCCCCGTGTTCCTTAGCCGCAGCACCGAGCGCGGCGACGTCCTCGACCGCACCGAGGAAGTTCGGGCTCTGCAGGATCACAGCTGCGGTCTCGCCGTCGACGGCGGCGGCCAGCGCCGCGGCGTCGGTCAGCCCGTCCTCAAGCGGCGCTTCGACGACCTCGGCGCCGTACCCGACCGAGTAGGTCGCGAGCGTCTCGCGGCTGTGCGGGTGGACCCCGCGGGAGACGACGAAGCGGCGGCGCTTGGTCGCTCCCATCGCCAGGTAGGCCGCGGAAGCGACCGACGAGGGCCCCTCGTAGAGACCGGCGTTGGAGACCGGCAGCCCGGTCAGCTCGGTCATCGCCGTCTGGAACTCGAACATCACCTGCAGCCCGCCCTGCGAGATCTCCGGCTGGTAGGGCGTGTACGGGGTGAGGAACTCCGAGCGCGAAGTGATCGCGTCGACGATCGCCGGCACGTAGTGGTCGTACATCCCGGCGCCGACGAAGCAGACCTGCGACTCGGCGTCGGCGTTGCGCGCCGCCAGCGCCGCCAAGCTCTCGTAGACCTCGGCCTCACTGAGACCGTCGGGCAGCTCCAGCGGGCGGCCCAAGCGCAGCGGCTCGGGGATCTGCTCGAAGAGGTCGGCGACCGAGTCGACGCCGATCGCGGCCAGCATCTCGGCCCGGTCGTCGGGCGTGGCGGAGGTGTAGCGGGTCACGCGCCTAAGGCTACGAAAACGGGAGGCCGGGCTCGGCGGCTAGTTCTCAAGCAACTTGCGGTATTCGGCGGCGCCAAGCAAGGCCCCGTACTCGTCGGAAGAGGTCAGCTTGACCTTGATCAGCCAGCCCTCGCCGTAGGGGTCCTCGTTGATCTTCTCCGGCGCGTCTTCGAGGACGTCGTTGACCTCGACGATCTCTCCCGACATCGGCGCGATCACGTCGGAGACCGCCTTGACCGACTCGACCTCGGCGTACGAAGAGTCTTTCTGGACACTGGCACCGACCTCTGGGGGGTCATAGAAGACGACCTCGCCGAGCGAGTCCTGCGCGTACCAGGTAACTCCGAAGACGGCGTGATCATCGCCCTCCAGCCGCACCCAATCGTGCTGGTCGTGGTAGCGCAAGTCGTCGGGGTAGTTGGCCTCGGCCAAGGGTCAGCTCCTTTTCGCGTAGAGGGGTTTCGACCCTACCCGGGCCGCCCGGACCTTGCCGCGGACGTCGATTTCAAGCTCGGTCCCGGGCTCGGCGAGGTCGGCGCGGACGTAGGCCATCCCGGCACCGACTTCCAGCGAGGGCGAGAAGGTGCCGCTGGTGACGACGCCGACCTCCTCGCCGCCGACCAGCACCGGGTTGCCCTCGCGCGGGATCCCGGCGCCCTCAATCAGAAACGGCGCCAGCTTCTGCGCGGTGCCCTCGGCGCGGACCTTGGCGACGACCTCGGCGCCGACGAACCCCGTCGCCTCTTTGCAGCACCAGCCGAGCCCGGCCTCGATCGGGGTGCGCTCGGGCGTCAGCTCGTTGCCGTGCAGCGGGTAACAGACCTCCAGCCGCAGCGTGTCGCGGGCGCCGAGGCCGCAGGGGACGACGCCGGCGTCGAGCAGCTCTTTGAAGATTGGGACCGCGACCTCGGGGTCGATCAGCATCTCGACCCCGTCCTCGCCGGTGTAGCCGGTGCCGCAGATGAGCGCCGGACGGCGGCCGACGTGGGCGGTGGCGACGTGGAACCGGGCCGGCAGCTCGAGCCTGAGCGCCCGGGTCAGCGCCGCCCGCGCGTGCGGGCCCTGAACGGCGAGCATCGCGTAGCGGTCAGCGACGTCGCGGACGGAGACGTCGAAGCCGCGGCTCTGGCGCCCGAGCCAGTCGAGGTCGGTCTCGTGGTTGGCGGCATTGGTGACGACGAGGTAGCGGTCGCCGCCGAGCCGGTAGGCGAAGAGGTCGTCGATCACGCCACCCGTCTCGTTGCAGAGGCAGGAGTACTGGGCGCCGCCGATCGCGATCGTGGCGACGTCGTTGGAGAGCACGCGCTGGAGGAAGGCCAGCGCGCCGGGCCCCTCGACCTCGACCTCGCCCATGTGCGAGACGTCGAACATCCCGGCGTGCGTGCGCACCGCCGAATGCTCCTCCCGCACCCCCTCATAAGTAACCGGCATCTCCCAACCGGCGAACGGAACCAGCTTCGCCCCAAGCTCCTCGTGCTGCTCGTAGAGGGGGGTTCGCCGCAAGGCAGTGGCCGCGTCGCTACTCACGACGCCAGCGTATTGGAGCGGCTATTCCTTGAGGAAGCCGGGCACGTCGATGTCGTCGTCCGAGACCCTCAGTTTCCGAATCTCCGTGTCCTCCGCCGAGACCCGCGGGCGGCTCTCGTAGCGGCGCCGCACCCGCTGCGGCGAGCGGGCGAGCAGCTCGAAGCCCTCGAAGCCGGTGGCGATCACGGTGACACGGACCTCGTCGCGCATCGACTGGTCGACGACGGAGCCGAAGATGATGTTGGCGTTGTCGTCGGCCTCGGCCTGGACCAGCTGCGCCGCCTCGTTGACCTCGAACAGGCCGAGGTCCTCGGGCCCAGTGATGTTGAGGAGCATCCCGGTCGCGCCTTTGATCGACTCCTCGATCAGCGGCGAGGTGATCGCCGCCTTCGCGGCGTCGAGCGCACGGGCCTCGCCGGAGGCGGAGCCGACGCCCATCAGGGCGGAGCCGGCGTCGCGCATGATCGTGCGGACGTCGGCGAAGTCGAGGTTGATCAGGCCCGGGATCGTGATCAGGTCGGTGATGCCCTGGACGCCCTGGCGGAGGATGTCGTCGGCCTGGCGGAACGCCTCGAGGACCGAGGTCCGGCGCTCGACCGCCTGCAGCAACTTCTCGTTCGGAACGATGATCAGGGTGTCGACGTTGTTGCGCAGTTTCTCGATTCCCTCGAGCGCCTGCTGCATCCGGCGTTTGCCCTCGAACTCGAACGGCTTGGTCACCGCGCCGACGGTGAGGGCGCCGATCTCTTCCTTGGCGATCTCCGCGATCACAGGGGCCGAACCGGTGCCGGTGCCGCCACCCTCGCCAGCGGTGACGAAGACCATGTCGGCGCCCTTCAGCGCCTCCTTGATCTCGTCGCGGCTCTCCGCCGCGGCGCCCGCCCCGACCTCGGGGTTGCCGCCGGCGCCGAGGCCGCGCGTCAGCTCCTGGCCGATCGAGAGCTTGATGTCGGCGTCACAGGCCTGTAGTGCCTGCGCGTCGGTGTTGACGGCGACGAACTCGACGCCACGAATGCCGGCATCGATCATGCGACTGACCGCGTTCGTACCGCCGCCGCCGGCGCCGACGACCTTGATCACCGCTAGGTAAGTGGATTCCATCTCCCGATTTCTCCAGCTGCTCCGACTTGAGGGTCGGAATTTTGAGTTGAGCCTTTTGACATCCGAACCTTCAGCAATGATCGACGGTTCGACCGTTTGCCTTTAGTGCGGAAATTGCGCTCAACGTAGGGCATTGTTGCGGGTCTGTCAAACGCCCGACAGGCATCCTGCAGGGGGAAAGTCTCGATGCTGACTTGAGTGTTTCACTACCCTCACTCTAAGGTTGAGAGTTGGGCATAAGCACGCAAACACGCGCTGTAAGCCGGTCATTCGACGGCGGGCAGCAAGTGTCCTTCTCCCCCGTACGAGGGTCGGTGCGGCGCGGTCAGGTCGACATAATCAAGTGCGGTAATCGATGGATCGGCGAGGATCGCCGCCGCCGCCTTCCACTTCAGCTTCGCTTGCGAGTCGTCGCCGAAGCGCAATTCGATCCCCGAGGTGAGGTCAACATCGACGCCGCTTTCGCCGTAATAGCTCCGTTCGAGGTAGGGGCGCAGGGGCGCCGGCGCGGCCCCCAGCACCTTCGCCTGTTCCAGCACCGGGCCGGCGAGATGGCCGCTCTTCGGCGCCTCTTCGAGCGGCAGCTGCGGCAGCCCTTGGTCTTCGGGGACCGGCATGAAGGTGACGATCTGGCCGCTCGCGCTGACCCCCACCGCTTCTTCGCCGCTGCCGATCGTCGCCGTCAACTCCGGCACGTGGACTTGGGGCGTGACCGTCTGGTCGCGGATCAGGAACCAGTAGACCGCCGCGACCGCGACCAGGACCAGGGCGGCGACCGCCAGCCAGCGCCTCACAGCTCCCAGCCGCTGGGGAACTCGACGTCCCCCAACACCTGGACCTCCGGCTCCAACTCGACGCCGAAGCGCTCGTGGACCCGCCGCCGCCCCTCGGCCATCAACTCCAGCACGTCGGCGGTGCTGGCCTGATCGAAGTTCTCAACGAAATTGGCGTGCTTGACGGAGAAGCGGGCACCGCCATGCGCCAAGCCGCGGCATCCGGCTGCCTCCAGCAGCTGCCCGGCGGAGCGCCCCTCGACCTTCGGGTCGTCGGGGTTCTTGAAGGTCGAGCCGAAGGTCTTGATCCCTTTCGGCTGCGCCTCGTGCCGGCGCCGGCGCATCTCCGCCATCGTCGCCCGGATTGCAGCCGGGTCGCCCGGCCGCAGGCGGAAGCCGGCGCGGGAGACGACTTCGCCCGCCCGCAGGCTCGAGTTGCGGTAGGTGAAGCCGAGTTGGTCGGGGGCCCGCCGCTCGGTCCCGCGCGCGGTGGCGATCTCGACCCATTCGAGCACGCGGGCGAGCTGGCCGCCGTAGGCGTTGGCGTTCATCCGCACCGCCCCGCCAGCGGTGCCGGGGATGTTGACGCCGAACTCGATTCCCGAAAGTCCCCAGCCGGCGGCTTTGCTCGCCGCGGTCGGCAGCCGGGCGCCGCCGCCGCAGAGCAGCCGCTCGCCGTCGTGGTCGATCCTCGCCAGCTCACCGTCCAGCTTGATTGCAAGTCCGTGGAATCCATCGTCGGCTACCAACAGGTTCGAGCCGGAACCGATCACTCCTACGGCAAGGGCCTCGCGATCGGCCCAGCGCAAGAGCTCGACCAGCGCCTCGGCGTCGTCCGCGGCCGCGAACCAGTCCGCGTCCCCCCCGGTCCGCACCGTCGTCAGCCGCGCCAGCGGGTAGTCCCGCTCGGTCCCGGCCGGCGGCGCGCTCACGGACCCTCCTCGACTAGCGCCTCGCCGAGGCGGAAGACATCGCCAGCTCCGATCGTGACCAGAACCGCTCCGTCACCCGCCCGCTCGAGTCGCTCGGCGAGGAAGCGCTCGGCTGCCGCGGCGGTCGGGGTCCAGGCGACCGGCATCCCACCGCCGCGATCGGCGGCGGCCTCGGCGACTTGCAGTCCGCTGACCCCCGCCAGCTCGCCGACCGGCTCCTCGCGGGCCGGGTAGACGTCGAGGACCACAACCTCGTCGGCAAGGGTCAGGGCGGCACCGAACCCGGCTGCAAACGCCTTCGTCCGCGAGTAGAGGTGCGGCTGGAAGACGGCCAGTAAACGGGGGGGCTGAAGCTCGCGCAGGGCCGAGAGCGCGGCCCGGACCTCGGTCGGATGATGCGCGTAGTCGTCATATATGGAGACCGCGCCGCGCCGGCCCTTGAACTCGAGCCGGCGCTTGACCCCAGGAAAGGTCGCGAGCGCATTCGCCGCCGGCGCGACGTCAAACCCGGCGAGCTCGATCGCGCCAAGCGCGGCGCGCGCGTTGAGGCGGTTGTGATCGCCCGGCACCGCCAGCGACAGATCCGCCGGCCCCGGCGAGGCGAGGTCGAACTCGACCACCGCGCGCGCCGGCTCGGCGAAGCGACGGAAAGCCTCCTGCAGCTCGGCCAGCGAGCCCCAGCGGCTGTGGTGGTCCATCTCGACGTTGGTGATGACGGCGATCTCCGGCTTCAGGTCGAGGAAGCTGCCGTCGCTCTCATCCGCCTCCGCGACGACCCACTCGCCTTCACCCCAGCCGGCATTGGCGGCACCACCGTCCTCGCCCAGACCCGGCACCTCGCCGCCGACGAAGAAGGCCGGATCGGCGCCGATCGCCCGCAATGCCCAAACGATCATCGCCGTCGTCGTCGTCTTGCCGTGGGTTCCGGCGACCGCGATCAAGCGCTTCTCGGCGCAGAGCTGCGCCAGCAGCGCACCGCGGTGGATCGGCTCCATCCCGCGCTCACGGGCCAGGACGAGCTCCGGGTTGTCCTCTCCGATCGCGGTCGAGACGACGACCTCGGCGCCCTCCGGCAGGTTGGCGGCGTCGTGGCCGACCGCCGGCTCGAGGCCGGCCGCCCGCAGGCGCTCCAGATAAGAGGAGTTGGCGCGGTCGCTCCCCGTCACCGTCGCCCCGAGCCGGGCACAAACCAGGGCGAGGCCGCTCATCCCGGCGCCGCCGATGCCAATGAAGTGGAGTCGCCGCTCGGCCCAGGGGCGACCCCCGCTGGCGCCGCTCATAGGCGATCGCTCTCGTCCAAGGTCAGGCTCGAGACCTGCGACCCCGCCGCCGCCAGCACCTCGTCGGCGATCCGTTGCGCCGCGTCGGGCCGGGCCAGGCCGCGCGAGGCGGCTGCCATCTCCGCCAACCGCCCGGGGTCGCCGAGCAGCGCCCCAACCGCGTCCGCGAGCCGTTCGGCGTCGAGCTCCTCGTCGGCGATCACGGTCGCCGCCCCGGCCCGCTCCATCCAGGCCGCGTTGGCGCTCTGGTGGTCGGCAGTCGCGTGCGGGTAGGGGACGAGGATCGCCGGCCGGCCGGCAGCGGCGACCTCGAAGATCGAGCCGCCGGAGCGGCCGAGCACGAGGTCGGAGGCGGCCAGGACTTCGCCGAGGCCGCCGGGCTCGAACCCGATCAGGGTGTAGTCCTCGTGCCACGGCGCGGCGTCGAGCCGCTCCCGTAATTCCTCGTAGTCGCGTTTGCCGCTGAGGTGGATGACGTGGAAGTCGCGGCCATCGCGCTCGGCGAAGGCCTCGACCGCCGCGAAGTTGATCGTGCGGGCGCCCTGGCTGCCGCCGACGACGAACAGGCAGCGGGCCTCGGCCGGGATCCCGAACCGCTCGCGGGCGGCGCCGCGATCGGCGGCCAGCACCGCCGCCGGCACCGGTCGCCCGGTCAGCAGGTAGCGGCCGCCCTCGCGGCCGGCGATCGGGAAGGCGAGGCAGACGCGCTGCGCCCGTTTCGCCAGCAGTCGGTTGGCCAGCCCGAGGTGGCTGTCGGCCTCGGTCAGGACCAATGGCGTCCCGCTCCGAACCGCCGCCAGACCGGCCGGACCGGCGACGAAGCCGCCGCCACCCATCACCACATCGGCGCCGCGCGCGCGCAGGATGCGGCGGGCGGCGCTGACCGCTCCCAGTGCCTCGAAGCCGGCGCCGGCGGCGCGCAGCGGGTTGTGGCGGTCGATGCCGCGGACCTTGATGAAGTCGATCTCGTAGCCGGCGGCGGGAACCATCTCGGCCTCGACCCGCTCGCGGGTGCCGAGGAAGCTGACCCTGGCGCCGCTCGCCCTAAGCTCGTCGGCGACCGCTAGGGCCGGTACGACGTGGCCCGCCGTTCCGCCCGCTGCGACCACCACCTTTGGCTTTTCTGGCACCGCTCGCACGACTCCTTTCACCGGTCCGCTTGGCCCGGTTGTCGACGATGCGCAGTTTGCCAGCGCCGGAACCCGGCGAAGCCGACGCCGCGCCGCCGGTGCCCCCGCGGGCGACGTTGAGGATCAGCCCGACCGCGAACAGAGTCGCCATCAGGCTGCTGTTGCCGTAGGAGACGAAGGGCAGCGGCACGCCGGTCAGCGGCGCCAGCCCCATCACCGCAAAGAGGTTGATGATCGCCTGGATCACGATCAGCGAGGTGAGGCCAGCGACCAGCAGCTTGCCGTAGTTGTCCTTCGCCTTCTGCGCGACTTTGAGGCCGGCGTAGCCGAGCATCCCGAACAGCCCGACGACGCCGATGATCCCGACCATCCCCAGCTCCTCGCCGATCACCGCCGAGATCATGTCGGTGTGGGCCTCGGGCAGGTAGAAGGCCTTCTGGACGCCGTTGCCGATCCCGACCCCGAGCGGGCCGCCGGAGCCGAGCGCGATCTTCGCCTGCGCCGCCTGGAAGCCGGCGCCTTCGGCCGAATCGGTGGGATGCAGGAAAGAGGTCAGGCGGGCCATCCGGTAGGGCTCGACGATCGCCATCAGCAGCGCCCCGACCCCGATCGCCAGCGCGATCTTGCCGAGGTCACGCGGCTGGGCACCGGCCGCGACCAGGGTGGCGCCGACGGCGAAGACGATCACCATCGTCGTCCCCATGTCGGGCTGGAGCATGATCAGACCGCAGGTGCCCGCGGTGACGAGCAGGAAAGGCATGAAACCCTCGATCGAGCGTGCTCGCCGCGGTCTGCGAGCGAGCATGTCGGCGCCGTAGAGGATCAACGCCACCTTGACCAGCTCCGAGGGCTGAATCTGCAGCGGGCCGGCGCTGATCCAGCGGCTGGCGCCGTTGACGTTGCTGCCGATGCCGAGGACGACAACGAGGAGGAAAAGCGAGCCGCCGAGCAGGATCGGCGTCAGGCGCCGGATCGCGACCAACTGGGTGCGGGCGACGACGTGCATAATCACCAGCCCGACCGCCCCGAAGATCAGGGTCCGCTTCAGGTAAAAGGCCGAATCCGAGAGACCGCCGTCCTGCAGGATCCGCGTCGTCGAGCTGGCCGAGAAGACCATTACCGCGCCCAGCGCCAGCAGGCACAGGGTCGCGGTCAGCAGCATGTTGTACTCGGTCGAGACCGTGGCCCGGCGCGCCTTCGCCTTGCTCTTCTTCCTGGTCTTGGTGCCAACGCCCAGGCGCCGCAATGCGAGCGTGCTCATGCCAAGCCCTCGACGATCGCGCGGAAGCGCTCGCCGCGCGCTTCGTAGTTCTCGAAGGCGTCGAAGGAGGCGCAGGCAGGCGAGAGCAGGACAACGCCGCCGTCGACCGCGGCGGCGTGGGCCCGGTGGACCGCGTCCTCGAGGTCGGCGCAGTGGATCAGCGGCACGTCGGCGACGGTTACCGGCTCCAACTCCAGCGACATCCGCTCGGCGGTGTCGCCGAGCAGGTAGCAGCCCGCGCAATGCTCGACGATCGGTTTGATTAGGGGCACAAACGACTCCCCCTTGTCGCTGCCGCCGAGGATCACGTGCACCGGGGCCTGGAAGGCACGGATGCCGACCGCAGCGGAGGCGACGTTGGTCGCCTTCGAGTCGTTGACGAAGGTGACGCCGTCGATCCCGGCCACCTGCTCGAGCCGGTGCGGGACGCCGGTGAAGGTGCGCAGCCCCTCGCGCACGGCATCGCGGTCGACCCCCATCGAGAGCGCCGCCGCCGCGGCGGCCATCGCGTTGGCAACGTTGTGCTCGCCGATCAGGCCCAAATCGGAGACCGCCAGCAAGGGCTCGCCGTCGTAGAAGATCGTGCCGTCGTCGAGCTCGACCTCGCGGTCGGGCCCAGCGCCGTGGCCGAAGGCGATGCGGCGGGCGCAGCCGCCGAGGTCGATCTCGGCCAGCTCCGACTCATCGGCGTTGTAGACGGCAACGTCGTCGTTGCCCTGGTTGGCGAAGATCCGCAGCTTCGCCCGGCCGTAGGCGGCGAGGTCACCGTGGCGGTCGAGGTGATCAGGAGCGAGGTTGAGGAAGACGGCGCACTCGGGCGCGAAGTAGCTCGAGTCCTCGAGCTGGAAGCTGGAGCACTCGCAGACGACGGTGGCCTCAGGGTCGACGGTGCCGACCAGATCCGAGAGCGGCGCCCCGACGTTGCCAGCGACCGCGACCGCCTCGCCGGCGGTGCGGTAGACGTGTCCGAGCAGCTCAACCGTGGTCGTCTTGCCGTTGGTCCCCGTCACCGCAACAAACCTGTTCGGCAACGCCCGCCAGGCGAGCTCGAGCTCGCCGACGACGTCGATCCCCCGCTCCAAGGCAGCAGCGATCACCGTCGCCTCCCGGGGTACCCCCGGGCTCTTGACGACGGTCCGCGTCAACTCGAGTCCTGCCAATCCATCCGTATCCGTGGAGACTTCGACGCCGAGGGCCGAAAGCCCTTCCACCCCTTCGGGATGGCCGGAATCGACCGCCCGCACGGTCTCTCCCCGTGCCGCCAGCAGCCGCGCGGCGGCCTGCCCCGAGCGCGCCAGCCCGACGACCAGGAACGGCCCCCGCGGCAGCGGCGGGCGGATCTCCTTCGGCGGCACCAGGTTCACATAACGATGATTCCGCCCGCGGCCGCCGACCCCTGCTTCAGCGGCGGTCCCGCAGCCGCGTGGTCAAAGCCAGTGCCCGCACCGCAAGGAGGCCGACCAGACCGGAGTTCCGCAGTTCCTCGGCGCCGAGGACCGCGCCAGAGAGGACCACTAACACGAAGGCCAGCGAGGCAACCAGGTAGCAGGCCCGCTCGACCTTCCCGAACTCGATCTCCTCCGCGCGGGCACGGAGCAGCCGAGCCTCGGCCCGGACCAGCTCGTCCCCTGCCCCCCATTGCACTGTGTTGGGTTCCATCTCGCGTGCCGTCGAAGCTGTCACGTGAAAGCGGCTGCATCAAGCCAACTTGTTCCACCGATGCAGAGAGTTGGCCCGGTCAGCGACCGATCGACTGCTGGTACAGCGTGAAGCCGATCCCGGAGCAGACGGCGGCAATGATCCAGAAGCGGAGCATGATCTTCGTCTCCGACCAAGCCATCATCTCGAAGTGGTGGTGCAAGGGGGCCATGAGGAAGACGCGGCGGCGGAAGGTCTTGAAGGAGAAGACCTGGATCGCGACCGAGAGCGCCTCGATCACGAAGATGCCGCCGATGATCAACAGCAGTACCTCGGTCTGGGTCATCACCGCCAACGCCCCGATCGCCCCGCCTAACCCGAGCGAGCCGGTGTCCCCCATGAAGATCGAGGCCGGGAAGGCGTTGAACCAGAGGAAGCCGATGCAGGCGCCGACCAGGCAAGCGGAGAGCAGCGCCAGATCCTGCTGCTCGTTGGCGACGAAGGAGATCGCCGTGTAGGCGAGGAGGACGATCGCACAACAGCCGGCCGCGAGGCCGTCGAGGCCGTCGGTCAGGTTGACGCCGTTGGAGAAGCCGGAGAGGACGAGGAAGACGAGGACGAAGTAGAGGACCGGGCCGAGGTCGAGGCTGGCGTCGCCGATCCGGAAATAGAGGATCGGTTCGAGCCCGACCTCGTGGCGGGCGACCCACCAGAGGACCAGGGCGAGGATCACCTGGCCGAAGATCTTCCAGCGGGCCGAGAGCCCCAGGGAGCGCCGTTTGACGATCTTGATGTAGTCGTCGGCGAAGCCGAGGGCGGCGCAGCCGAGGGCGACTCCGAACACGGTCAGGCTCTGCGGATCGCGGTTGGAGAGGACCAGGTAGGGGACGCAGATCGAGGCGAAGACGATCAGGCCGCCCATAGTCGGCGTCCCAGCCTTGGTGTGGTGCCCCTGCGGCCCCTCCTCGCGGATGTTCTGCCCGAACTCGCGGACCCGCAGGTATTCGATGAATTTGGGGCCGAGGAAGATGCAGATCAGCATCGCCGCCATGCCCGCGATCAGGACTTCGCCCATCAGCGCACTCTCTCAATGCCGTCGGCGGCGGTCGTACTCACGTCTGATCCGCCAGCCTGCGCAGCTCCTCGCGGGCGACCTCGCGGTCGTCGAACGGGATCTTCTCCCCGCCGGCGAATTCCTGGCCCTGCTCGTGGCCCTTGCCGGCGATCACGACGGTGTCGCCGGGACCGGCCCGGGTCAGAGCCAGGGCGATCGCCGCCCGCCGGTCGATCACGACCTCGACCTCGGCTGCCTCGCCTTCCGCCCCGGCCGCGACTTCGGCGACGATTGCCGCTGGATCCTCCGAGCGCGGATTATCTGAAGTGACGACGGCGAGGTCGGAAAGCTGGCCGCCGGCGCGGCCCATCTTCGGCCGCTTGTCGCGGTCGCGGTCGCCGCCGGCGCCGAAGACCGAGATCAGGCGCCGCTCGGTCAGCCGCCGCGCCGCCCGCAGCACGTTCTCGATCGAGTCCGGCGTGTGCGCGTAGTCGACCAGCACCGTGAAGCCCTGGCCCTCGTCGACCGGCTCGAAGCGCCCCGGCACCCGCGCCGCTCGCGCCAGCCCGGCTGCTGCAGTGTCGGCCGAGACCCCGAGCTCGCGCGCCGCGGCGAAAGCGCCGAGCGCGTTGGCGACGTTGAAGTGCCCTGGGAGTCGCGTCCGCAGGCGCAGGTCACCGACGCTGAACTGGGCGCCCCCAGCGTCGAAGCTGACGTCGCGGGCGCTGTAATCGGCCTCGGCACCCTCGGCCGAAAAGGTGACGCACTCGATCTCCGCCGCCAGCCGCGCCCCGTAGGCGTCGTCGACGTTGACGACCGCCGTCTCCAGCTCGCGCTCGAAGAGCCGGCGCTTGGCCCGGAAGTAGTCCTCCATGTCGGCGTGGAAATCGAGGTGGTCCTGAGTCAGATTGGTGAAGAGGGCAAGCTCGAAGTGGATCGCGTCGACCCGATGCAGCGAGAGCGCGTGCGAGGAGACCTCCATCGCGCAGGCGCGATCGCCGCCCGCCAGCATCCGGCGGAAGGTCGCCTGCAGGTCGATCGCCTCCGGCGTCGTCCGCTCGACCTCCTCCTCGACCTCGCCGACGACCTGCTTGACGGTGCCGAGCAGACCGCACTGGATCCGCGCCTGCTCGAGGATCTCGCGGATCAGGAAGGCGGTCGTCGTCTTCCCGTTGGTTCCAGTCACCCCGAGCACGCGCAGGTCCGCGGTCGGGTCGCCCTCGAGCCGCGCGGCGAATGGCGCCATCGCCGCCCGCGCGTCGGCGACCACCACCTGCGGCGCGTTTACCACCAGCTCGCGCTCGACGACCAGCGCTGCCGCCCCCGCCTCGACCACGTCGACGGCGAAGTCGTGGCCGTCGCGCTTTTCCCCGGGGACGCAGAAGAACAGCGTCCCCGGCCCCGCCTTGCGAGAGTCGTAGGCGAGCTTCTTGATCTCGACCTCGCCGTCGCCAACGATCCGGGAGCCGTCGACGGCCGCGGCAAGCTCTTTCAGCCTCATCGCGGCGATTCTAGGTAGGGCACCGGCAGCGCTCGCCCCGACGCCGCTATTCCTGCGGGACGCCGAGGTAGGGCAGGGCGAATTCGGCGATTTCGCCGAAAGCAGGCGCCGCGACCGAGCCGCCGTAGATTTCGCCCTGCGGCTGGTCGACGATCACCGCCGCCAGCAGTTGCGGGTGCTGGGCCGGCGCGAAGCCGATGAAGGAGGCGACGTACTTGGTTTCCGAGTAGGTCCCGTTTTCGGCCACCTGGGCGGTCCCGGTCTTGCCGGCAAGGGTGTAGCCGGGGACGCTGACCTCCGAGGCGGTACCGCCGGCAGCAAGCACGCCCTCGAGCATTTCCCGGATCTCGGTCGCCGTCTCTGCCTTGAGCACGCGGTGCCCCTTTGGCTCGTGTACCTCTTCTTCGCCGACCCGCTTAATTAGCTGTGGCGGTCTCAGCCAGCCGTCGTTGGCGATCGCGGTGTAGCCCTGGACCATCTGCATTGGCGTCACCGAGATCCCCTGGCCGATCGGCAGGTTGCCTATCGTCGAGCCTGAGTATTCGTCGAGCTTGGGAACGATGCCGATTTCCTCACCGGGGAACTGGACCCCGGTCTGGCGGCCGAAGCCGAAGCGGTCGATCCATTTGCTGAATTTTTCGTCGCCGACCTTCTCCCCGATCGTGACCGCGCCGACATTCGACGATTTGGCCAGGATCTGGGCGACCGTCATGTTTTCAGTGCCGCGTTCCTCGGCGTCTTCGATCGTCCGGTCGGCGACCTGAATCGAGGGCGGCAGCGTGAATTCGGTCGTCGGCGTCACCAGTTTTTCTTCCAGCGCCGCCGAGACCGTGAATGCCTTGAAGGTCGACCCGGGCTCATAGTTGAAGCCGGTGGCGCGGTTCATCAGGTCTTCTTCGCTGGCTTCGGAGAGGTCTTCCGGATCGATCGGCGGCCAGTTCGCCATCGCCAGGATCTGGGAGCTGCGCGGATCGACGACGATCGCCGTCGCCCCCTTCGGCAGGTACGTTTCGCCGACTCGGGCCAGCGCCTGTTCGGTCTTCTGCTGGATCAGCGGGTCGAGCGTCAACTGGATGTTTTCGCCGTCGCTCGCTTCCTTCGCGGTTTCCATCCGGATCGGGTCGCCGAGCGCGTCGTTGACGATCCGCCGTTCGCCGTCTTCGCCGGCGAGGACCGATTCCTCGCCCTGCTCGAGCCCGATCAGACCCTGGTTTTCAGAGCCGACGGCGCCGATCACCTGTCCCGCCATGTCCCCCTGCGGATAGGTACGCCGGCTGTCGGGGAGCTCGCCGATCCCTTCCAGCTTGAGCCGTTCGATCCGCCCCGCGGTCTGCAGATCGACTTTGTGGGCGACGTAGGAGAAACCGGATTCTTCGGTCAGGGCTTCCAGTACTTCGCCCTTCTTCTGGTCGAGGATCGGTGCCAATTCGGCCGCCGCCTGCGGCGGGTTTTTCACCTGGTAGGGCGTGGCATAGATCGTCGCCGCGTCTTCGGAGGCGGCGAGGGTGCCACCGCGGCGATCGAGGACGCTGCCGCGCAGCCCCGGGACGGTGATCGTCTCGGTCTGCTGGGAGATCGCCTGCGAGGCGAGTGAGGAGCCTTCGACGCCCTGCAGCCAGAAGGCACGGCCGACGATGACGAGGAAGCAGAGGAGGAAGGCGCCGAAGAGGAGCCCGATGCGACGCTCGATCAAGCGCATCGGCGCCGGTCCTCCCTACCGTCCGTCGCCGCGAGCATCTATCCCGCGCCCGCCAGCCGCTGGGCGGCCGTCTCGATGTCCTTGTGCTCGAAGGTGATCACGCTGGGCTCGGCGCTGGTCGACATCGCCAGCCCCTGGGCGGCCGCCTCGTGCCGGATCCGGTCTTGGGAGAAGGTCCTGGCGGCCCGGTTGGAAAGCGCCGAGTTCTCCTCTTCGAGGGTCGTGATCTGCTCGTCGATCTTGCCGGACGAGGCGGCGAAGCTGAGGGTGACAACGTTGAGGGCGACGATCCCGGCCAGCAACATGCCGAGCACCGCGATCCAGGTGCGGCCGCGGGTCATCCTCACGATCAAGCCCGAGTCGGGTAGGTGGCGGACGCCGGCAGCGGTACGGCCGACTACCAGCGCCAGCTTCGGCTGGGTGCTGCGTTTGGTCCTCGGCTTCGGCGCGGTTCGCACCCGCGGCGCGGTCCGCGCCGGTGCCTTGGTGCGGCGGGCCGGCGCCGGTGCGGTGGCAGCTTTGCGGCGTTTCGGCGCGGTGGTCCGCGACGGCGCCGGCGCGGTCGCGGCGCTGGAGCGGCGTTTGGGGGCGGCGACGGCCATCAGCCCGCCCCCCCAGACACAGCTGCTTCGGCGATCTTGCGCGCGACCCGCAGGTGCGCGGAGCGCGAGCGCGGGTTTGCTTCGACCTCCTCGGGACCGGGTGCGACGGCGCGGCGGGTCAGGAGCTCGGCCTCCGGCTCGTGACCGCAGACGCAGACCGGCAGCTCCGGCGGGCAGACGCAGCCGCGCGCCTTCTCGACCAGGAACTGCTTGACCGGCCGGTCCTCAAGCGAGTGGAAGGCGATCGCGCCGAGGCGGCCACCGAGGCGTAGCGACTCCCAGGCCAGCGGCAACGCCTCTTCGAGCGATTCGAGCTCGCCGTTGACGGCGATCCGGATCGCCTGGAAGCTGCGCTTGGCCGGGTGGCCAGCGCCGAAGCGGGCGGCGGCCGGCATCCCGGCCTTGATCGCGTCGACCAGCTCTGAGGTGGTGCTGAGCGGGCGGCGGCGGACGATCTCGCGGGCGATCCCGCCGGCGTAGCGCTCCTCGCCGAAGCGGCGCAGGACCTGGACGATCCGGGTCTCCGGCCACTCGTTCAGCAGGTTGGCGGCGGTGAATTTCTGGCGCGTGTCCATCCGCATGTCGAGCGGCGCGTCGTAGGCGTAGGAGAAGCCGCGCTCCCAGGCGTCGACCTGCATTGAGGACATTCCGAGGTCCATGTAGATCATGTCTGGGCGTATGCCTTCGCCGCGCAGGGCCGCCAGCCCTGCCGCGAAGTCGGCATTGATGAAGAGCGTCCGGCAGGGAGCCTCGATCGAGAACTTGGCAAACCGGGCCTCCGCGGCGGGGTCACGATCGATCCCGATCAGCCTCCCCTCGGGCCCGAGCTGCTCGGCGACGCGGCGAGCGTGGCCACCGGCGCCAAAGGTGCAGTCGACCGCGGTCTGGCCCGGCTCCGGGGCCAGCAGCGAGACCAGCTCCGGCGCCAGCACCGGCAGGTGCTCGGTCATCGCGAACGCTCCCGGCAGGGGCACGGGGTTTTGGGAGATTGGGATTCGGGCGGCATTGAGTCTCATGGTCACGAAGTCCCGGCGCCGGCGAGGCCCTCGGCGATCTCGGGTGCGGCGGCGTCGAGCTCCTCCTCCTGCTTGGCCCAGGCGTCGGCGTCCCAGATCTCGAGGTACTCCCCGGCCCCAATCACGACGCAGTTGCCGTCGAGACCGGCGTGTTCGATCAGCGGCCTGGGGATCCGGATCCGCCCGGCGGAGTCGAGCTTCTCGTCGAAGGAGCCGCCGTGGAAGCGGCGGCGCAGCTGCCGGGCATCGCGCCCGAAGGGGCTGTGCGGCGAGAGGAAGCGGTCGGAGAGCTGCTCGAACTCGGCGGTCGTATGCACCCAGACGCAGGGGTCGAAGCCCTTCGAGAGAACCACCCCGTCAGCAAGCGAGGAACGAAACCGCGACGGGACCGTAAGACGGTCCTTGGAATCGAGGTTGTGCTCGTAGAGACCCCGAAAAGCCAACTCGGTGGTTCCTTTCTGAGTCTGAGCGGGAGGGCCGGGAAAAGAGTTGGACCGGAGTGATGAGGTGGGAGGAGCCTCACCACCCCGGTCCTGGGCTTCAACTCGAGCGCCACATTAACCCACACTCCCCCACTTTGCAACACGACCTCCCTTTGCAAGCCCATTTGCATCCCGAACCGTGCGCCCGGCGGGGCGCTAGGTTGCGGCGATGAGCGAAGCCGAGCAACCTGCAGCGACGACCTCGGCCGTCCCCGAGGACGCCAACGACCTGCGCGGCTACTACTTCAAGCTGCTGATCCGCAAGCCGCTCTCGCTGATCCTGATCGGCGCCCTCGCGCTCGCCGTCGGAATCGGGCTGGCGGCGCTGATCGGCCCCGCGATCGGCGGTGCCGGCTTCGTCGTCGCCCTCCTGGTCGGCGTCGTCGTCGTCTTCGCGATCGCCGACTCACGTGCCGCCGACGTCTTCTTCGAGGTCTACGCCTCCCAGCGCGGGATGACGCTGCTGCACGGGCGCGGCCGCCTGCCGCCGGCGACGCCTCTGCTGCGCAAGGGCGATGACCGCTACAGCGAGCGGACCCTGCAGGGTCCGCTCGCCGGCGGCCCCGAGGGGACGCTGGCGCTCTACACCTACGAGGAAGAGACCCGCGACAGCAACGGCAACCAGCAGACCAACTACTACCACTACACCGTCGGCCTGCTCGACGTCCCCGAGTGCGTCGGGCTCGTTCCCGAGCTCTACTGCCAGCGCAAGTTCGGCTTCCGCGCCCTCGAGGGCCTGGAGGATGTCTTCCGCCGCTCCAAACAGCGGGTCGAGCTGGAGAGCGAGGAACTGCTCGACAAGTACGAGATCTTCGCCGGCAAACAGCAGGACCCGGTCTGGCTCCGCCGCCTCTTCGCCCCCACCTTCATCGTCTGGCTAACCGAAGCGGCGCCGAAGAAGTTCGCCTTCGAGCTCGTCGACGGCACCCTCTGCTGCTACGTCAGCGGCCACAAGGAGGACACCGAGGAGCTCGACGAGATGGCAGCGGCAACCGCGGCGGTGGCCAAACGGCTGCGCGACGAGGCCGCCGAGACCAGCTAGGACCGTCGCCGGCGTTCTTCTTTCTTAGGGATCAGGGTTGGGGGGAGGGTCGGGTGGCCCTCTACCTTCGCTGGGATTTCTGCTGCGAGCTTCGGAGAAGCTTCCGTCCCTCGAAGCTCCAAGCTCAACGGAAGCTGCTGACCCTGAGAGCTTGGATCGGATTCGTTAGGAGGGGCGGGGTACCCCCTCCCGGCGAACTGTGCAGAAGGAGAGGAGCACCAAGAGGCGACAGCCGCCCTCTCTCCAGCGACGCCGTGCGAGCCGGGAGGGGGTACCCCGCCCCTCCACGCCCAACCAGTCCTGACTAGAACCCAGACAGCAGGGTCCCGGCATTGGCGATCAAGCCGGCAGCAATCATCAAAAGCACCGAGGGGACGAGGACCAGGGCGACGACGAGCTGGATCTTCGGCGCCGCCCGGGCAGCGTGCTCCTCGACCGCCCGGCGCGCGTCGCGGCGCAAGGACGCGGCCTGGCGCCGCAACTGGTCGGCGAGCGGCGAGCCGAAGCGCCGCGAGCGCTCGATCGCGGCGACCAACGTCGCCAGCTCGCTGCCGGGAACCCGGGCGCGAAGCGCCTTCAGCGCGGCACCCAGCGAGGCGCCGCAGGAAAGCTCGGCGACGGTGATCCGCAGCTCTTCGGCCAGCGGTCCCTCTCCCGCCCGCGCCAGTTGCTCAAGGCCGGCCGCCGGCCCGCGCCCGGAGCCGGCGCTGACCGCGAGCAAATCGAGAGCATCGGGGAGGGCGGCGACCAAGCGTCGGTGGCGACGCCGCGCCTGGCGCTCGAGCATTGCGTCGGGAGCGAAGAAGCCGGCGACGGGAAGTCCGACCAGGACGAGCACCGCCGTTCTCCCGGGGGCGGCGGGTGCCGCGACCAGCGCGGCGAGGGCGCCGGCGACGGCGCTCGCCAGCTTGGCGACGAGCACCGCCCCCAACGACAGCCGCGCCTCCAGTCCGGCACGGCGCAGCCGCTCGGGCAACCCGAGCCGCAGCGCCGCGGCAGCGGAGCGCCCACCGATACCGAACGGCATTGGCACCCCGCCGCGTCCGCCGAGCAGCTCCCGGGCGGCGACGCAGGCAAGCAGCGCGGCGATCGCCGCCAGCAGGCCGGCGGGGCTCAATCGGCCACCTGCGCCAAGCGGCTGATCGCGACGAAGCCAACTACCTGAAGGGCGGCAGCGAGAGCCAACATCACCGCCGCAGCCGGCGCGGCGAGCAGCTTCGCCAGGAACCCCGGCGCGATCAACTCGGCGAAAAGGGCACCACCGGTCGGCATCGCCACCACCAGCAGCCCGGTGAAGCGGGCCTGAGCGGTGGCCGACCTGGCGTCTTCGGCGACCCGGTCGCGTTCGGCGGCGCCGCTGGCGAAGCGACGCAGGAGCGCGGCCAGGTCGCCACCAGCCTGGCGCTGGCTGAGCAGAGCCGCGGCGAAGGCATCGACCCGCTCGGAGCGCATCCGCGCCCGCCAGTCCTCGACCGTGTCGACCGTCGCGGCGCCGAGGTCGAGCTCGGCGCCGAGCCGAGCCAGCTCCGCCGCGGGCGGACCGTCGAGATAGCCGGCGGCCGCCGGCAGCGAAGCGCGCAGAGAGCGGCCGGCACTGAGCGAGTCGGCGATCGCGGTCGCGACTTCCGGCAGCGAGCGCTCGATCGCCAGCCGGTAGCGTCGCCTGCGCGCGCCGAGGACCCAGGCCATCGCGGCAGGGCCGGCGACCGAGAGCGGCAGGGCCAGCGTCGGTCCCGCCAGCAGCCAACCGCCAAGCACGGCAGCGGCCGCTCCCAAGGCCGCCAAACGCCGCCGCTCCCGGGTCGACGGCGCGTAGCCCTCCCGGCCCGCGCGCCGCAGCGGCTCCAGCGCCAGCGCCAGCCAGCCCAGCAGGGCGGGGCTGGCGAGCAGCGCCTCGCGCAGGGCCAATGCCAAGAGGCCGCCGGCCGCCGCGCCGGCCAGCAGCGGCACGAGACCGGCGCCCGAACTCACCGCACCGCAGCGATCTCGCTGACGAAGCGGGAGCCGTCGGGACGGCGCTGGAGATGGACGACGAGGTCGATCCCGCGCCGGACCTGCTCGGCGACGGCGCTGTGCGGGAGGCCGATGCCCGCCATCAGCGCCAACGTCTCCAGTCTGATCAGCGCATCCGCAGGCGAGTTGGCGTGCACGGTCGAGAGGGCGCCATCGTGGCCGGTGTTGAGCGCGGTCAGCAGGTCAAGCGCCTCCGGCCCTCTGACCTCGCCGATCACGATCCGGTCCGGGCGCATCCGCAGGGCGTTCCGCAGCAGGTCGCGGATCGTCACCTCGCCCCTCCCCTCGACCCCTGCCGGCCTGCCCTCGAGCCGGACCACGTGTGGCTGCTGCAGCCGCAACTCGGCCGCATCCTCGATCGTCACCACCCGCTCCCGCGCTGAGATGAAGCTGGAGAGGGCGTTCAACATCGTCGTCTTGCCGGAGCCGGTGCCGCCGCTGACGAGAACGCTGCTGCGGCCGGCCACCGCCTCCTCGAGCTGCTGGCGCTGCTCGGCGGTCAGGCTGCCCAGCGCTACCAGCTCGTCGGGACCGGGCCGGCGGGCGCCGAAACGCCGGATCGAAACAGCGGGACCGTCGAGGGCAAGCGGCGGGATGACGACGTTGACCCGGGAGCCGTCGGCGAGTCTGGCGTCGACCATCGGGCTGAGCTCGTCGACGCGGCGTCCGAGCGGCGCCAGGATCCGCTCGATCGCGTTGCGCAGCTCCTCCTCGTCGGCGAAGGCGACGTCGGTTGCCTCGATCCGGCCTTCCCGCTCGACGTAGACACAGCCAGGGCCGTTGACCATCACCTCCTCAACCGCCGGATCCGCAAGCAACACCTCGAGCGGGCCCAGCCCAACGCTGTCACGGACAATCCGCGCCACCAGCTCCTCGCGGTCCGCCGCGGAGAGGACGATCGCCTCTGCGGCGACCAGCTCTCGGACCGCCTCTTCCAGCTCGCCGACGGCAGGCCGCCCGGTCGCCGCTTCGCTGCGGCGGCGGTCCACCAATCGCCGCCGCAAGACGGTCGCCAGGGCGCCAACGTGCCGCTCTCGCGCCGCCGCGTTCATCCGGCGGGCAGCACCGTGATCCGGCGGGCGAAGCTCTCGGCATCGATCAGCCGCAGGGCCTGCGAGCGGGTTAGCCCCAGCGTCGCCGCAGCGCTGCCGCCCGGCGCATCCCCGTCGGCGCCGGGACCGAGAGCAAGCAGCGGCACCGCCGCGGCGGCGACATAGGTACGACCGGTGGAGGACGACGACGGCTCGGTGGTAACGACGACGTCGACCTTCGTCCCGATCGGATCGCCGTTGGCGAGGAGCAGCGCATCGGCGCCGCTGACGGCGATCTCCACCGGCCGCCGGCCCCGGCCCAGCGAGCCGCCGGAGCCGCCGCCTGCGCGCGGCGGGCGCAGTTGCGAGGCCTGTAGGTAGGAGCCGGCGGCGACCGTCGCGGAAGGCTCCAGCCCAAGCGCCTGAGTGGGATCCGCGAGCGCCCCCGGCGGCACGAACCGCAGCGGAACGCGGCGCAGCTCCAGATCCACTGCAACCGCCTCGGGGTCGATCGCCTCCCCGGCAGGCAACTGCGTCGAGGCGATTACCACCGGCCGCAGCGCGCCGTAGCCCCGGGCGACGCTGTCGCCGTAGCCGTCGGCCACCGCCGCCGCTCCGGCCGCGGCAAAAGCCGCCGCCAGACCAAACGCCAGCGCCCGGCGCCTCCGGCTCACCAGGCGTCCCCGCCGGCGAGCGGCAGCTCGACGACCGCCTCCATCCCGCGGTCGAGCTGCCGCAGGTGGAATTCGCCGCCGTGCTCGGCGGCTACCCGTCGCACCACGCGCAGCCCATGCCCGCGCCGTCCGCGACCGGCGATCGCGGCCAACGGCCGCCGGCCCGCTCGCCGCCCGGCGGGCGCGACCTGCCCCGAATCGGCGACGGTAAGGCTCAGTACCGGCGGCGCCAACTCGGCGCCGACCGACACCAGGGGACCCCCGTGCTCGATCGCGTTGACGATCAGGTTGTCCAGCGCCCGTGAGAGCCCGTCGGGATCGCCGCTGAGGGTTGCCTCGGCGCAACCTTCACGGCGCAGGGTCGCGCCGGCCGCGACCGCCGGCCCTTGCCAGCGACGAACCGCCGCCTCCAGCAACGGCCCGATCGCGACCGGGTCCCGGCGAGCCGGCGTCCCGCCGCCGTTGATCTCGCGGTCGAGCCGCTCGAGCGCCCGAGCCGCCTGCAGTGGGAGGTCCGCCTCCCTCTTCCCCGCTGCGCTCGTCGGAGCCACCAGGACCAACGCCTGCAGCGGGCGGCGCAGCTCATGCAGTGCCTCGTTCAGCGACATCCGCCGCCGGCCCGCCAGCAGTCCCTGGGCAACCAGCGCCGCCGCCAGCGAGACAACCAGAGGCCAACCCGCCGCGACCCGCGTCAGCTCCGCCAGCACGGCATTCCCCCGTCTTCAGCACCAATCATCGCCTGCCCAAGTTCCTGGGCAGTGCGTCTCTCCCCGCCCCTCGGCCGCCCCGCTGACTGCTACAGACCCTTCACATCGTTCAGCCTTTTTCACTCTGACAGCCGCTTACGGCGCCGGATCGGCCGAACGTTTTGGAATACTTGAGCCAGGACGTTGGGAGAAGGACCCCCCTTTTTCATTCCAGACACCTCGTCCAATCTCCCACCACACCCACATCGATCGGAGGCTTCTCCGTTGGCTAAAACCCGAACGTCCCCCGAGGGCATAACCCAACAGCTCGCGAAGGCGCTCGCGCACCCACTGCGTGTCCGCATCCTCTCCTCTCTGAGCAAGGGGATCTCGAGCCCGAACCAACTCGCGCAAGAACTCGACGAGCCGCTCGGCAACGTCAGCTACCACGTCAAGACGCTGTTGGAATACGACTGCGTCGAGCTCGTCAAAACCGAGCCGCGCCGTGGTGCCGTCGAGCACTTTTACCGCGCCACCGAGCGCGCGTTCTTCAGCGCCAAGGACTGGGCGAAGATCCCAGCTTCGGCGCGCAAGGGCATCAACGGCGTCATCCTCGAGTCGATCGGACAGGATGCCGCGGCGGCAATGGTCAGCAACACGATCGAGTCGCGCTCGGACTCCCACATCAGCCGGACGCCGATGGTCCTCGACGAGACCGGCTGGGGTCAACTGGCGACGCTCCTTGCCGACACGCTCAACCGGGCGCTGGAGATCCAGGAGGAGGCCGCCGGTCGCCTCGCCGAGGAGGAGGCCGAGCCGATCCCGAGCACGCTCGCGATCCTCAGCTTCGAAACGGCCGGCGCCGACTCGAAGTAGCTCCCGCCGCTGCCGGTTGGTCAGTGCGACCAGCCGGCAGCCCGTCAGTGGGGCGTACCGTTTTCCCCGCGGTCGGCTTCCAGGGCCACGACCCCGACGACCAGCGCGGTGCCGTCCTCGGTCACCATCTCCAGCCGCCCGCGGCTCTGTTTTTCGATCGCCGCGATCTGCATCCGGGCCCCGCGCAGGACGTCAACCACCTGGTCCCAGCCGAAGCGGTCGACCGTGATCGTCGACCAGTTGGCAGCCATCGCCCCTTGCGGTTCGGTTAGCCCAGCGTTCGCTCGGTATAGCGGCTCCAGGAACACTTCGGGCTTGGCGCGGTAGAAGGTCTCGTCGGCGCCCCGACGGGCAACGGTGCGAACCCGCTCCAGGCAACCACAGTCATAGAGGACACCGACGTGGTAGGAGATGCAGCTGAGCGAGACTTCGGTCCCGATCCGTTCACGTAGGACGACGGGACTGGCGGGAGTCTCTTCGAGCAGCTGCAACAGCTGGATCCGGAGCGGATGCGAAAGCGCGCGGACCAGCTTGTCGGCCACAACCTCTGGCGAATCCCCTTCTCCCGGTTTGGACACCATGGCCACACCGGGACTCTTCCTGAGTAAACCCAGCCGTGTCAAATCGACCGGTTTGGTCTTTGGCTAGTTAGGAATTTTCCAAACCAGCTTCACTGGCAGGCGCTGCGGTGTAGACAAGCGCGGCGGTTTTGACCGGAATTCCCTGCTCACCGGTCTCAATTAGGCGCGCCGCGCTTTCGGCAGCGATCTTGTTCAGCTCAGCAAGATGTCGCAGCGCCGAGGCATCTGCGTCCTTGTAGCCCTGCTCGTCGACGATCATCGGTTTCTCGATCAGGACGCGATGCGGATGAGCCTCGAAGGCGCCGCTCTTCATCGCCGCGGTGGCATCGTCAAAGATCGCGCGCAGCGTCGTAGCGCTGACGGTTTCCCGCACCACGAGGGGAAGCCGAGCCCATTCGTCGGCATCGAGCAGCGGCCGCACCGTCGCTTTGTAGAAATGCTGGGTGCCCCCACGTCGTTGATCTTCAGCAACCAACTCGATGAAGCCGCCGTCCCGCAGCAGGCGCACCTGTTCGCAGACGCGTTGGAAGTCCTCCTCGAGCATTTCCGCGAGTTCCTTCGGGCTTGCTTCGACTTCCCCAAGGACCATCATGATCCGGTAACGCATCGGGTGCGAAAGCGCCTTGTGCAGGTCGTGGTAGCCGCCGTACACGTGCTGTTGGACGTGCTGTCGCTCGCGGGTCTTGGATTGGGTCGTCATGAATGGCCGTGATCACTCAGCACAACTTGTGCTGGAAGCCTAGCGGGACCGTCCGAACCGCGCAGCATGCTGCTTCCTGGAACCGGCCTGGGGAGGCCTGGCCACTCACTGAGAGGGGGTGAACTAGTGAAGCTGACCAAGGTGGAGGACGTGGTCAACCTGGCAAGCACGACGAAGACCGGCTGAGACCGTTTTTGTTCGGCGGCCTCCCATCCTGGGTGGAGGCCAGCCTCTGATTTAGCGGCAGGGCCGGCCCCCAACCTGGGAGGGGGTCGGCCCGTCAGCCGTCGATCAGCCGGTACCCGATTCCCCAGCAGTTGACGACGAAGCGACCGTGCTCGGGGTCGAGTTTGCGGCGCAGGCGGCTCGCATGTGAATCCAAGGTTCGCGTCCGCCCCGGGTCGCGGAAGCCCCAGACGTTCAGCAGTAGCTCCTCCTTTGAGAAGACCCGGGTCGGGTCGGCGGCGAGGGCGCGCAGCAGGCTGAACTCCTTCTTTGCCAACAGCACCCGGCGCTCGCCGACGGTGACTTGGCGGCGGATCGGGTCGATGGTGAGGTCGCCGACCCGTCGCGGCCCTTCGTGGCGGCCCGCGCGTCGGCGCATGACGGCCCCGATTCGGGCCCGCAGGGTGTGATTTCATTACTTTCCCCTGGAAACTGCCTACTAATATTGCTGACCCCCTGACTTAGGACCGTTTTTCGTTCTTTTCGTTTGCGCTTAAGACCGTTTTGGGAAATCGGGTCGCGGGAGCCTCTGGATTGCCTCCCAGGCTCAGAAAGCGGTCTCGTTACAGGCACGATTCTGACCGTTTTACAGCTGGCCGGCGGATATCGATCTAGGGATCGTTAACTCCTATTTTGGGCCGTCAAGCTGTGACGATTGACCGACGAAATCGGCCCATCGTGAGCCTCAAATTTGGGGCGTGCCTCTCGAATCGGGTTTCCAAAAACTCTGTTTTGTGAGCGATCGGCAATGCCCTCATTTGGGTTTGCGCGCTCGTTGGGCTCGCCGGACAGGATCAATCTTCTTGCGCTTGGTCCCGGCGCCTCTTTCGGCAGAGCTGGGGAAACCCTTCCGCCCATCGTCGGTTGCGAAGTAGTCCAGGGGCAGTTCCAGGGTCCGAGCGAGCGCGAGCATCTTCTCGTAGCCAGGGCGATCGGTCGCTCCGGTTTCGATACGCCCGACGAGTTGCTCTTGGATGCCTGCTCGCTCGGAGAGCTGGACAGCGTTCAAGCCCAGTGCGCGGCGAGCAACGTTCAACCTCCGCGCCCGCAAGCGCGGGTCGGCAATCAAGTCTGAAGGCGCGGCAACAGGTTCCGCTCGCAGATCGTCAATTGCTGGCGCCTTGGGAGCCGACTGCCCCTGCTGCCCCTGCTCAGCAGCCCCGCCCTCATCGCGGACTGGCGGGGCATTGCCTTCGCTAACCGCCTGAACCAAGTCCGGCCAGGAGCAACGCCAGCTGGTCACGATCGACTGTGCCGTCACGAGCGACAGCAATCCCTGCTGCTTGTGCTTCTTGTTCTCCTTCACCCGCCATTGGTTGTAGGAGGCCATCGTCTTCTTCGCTGGGCTCGTGTCGAGCCACTCCCGAACCCCGGTTAATTGCAGAGCGCCGCTACTGCCCTGGTGAGGAAGATGCCGAACCCGTGCCCACTCCTGCGCGTCTGAGGCCGGCAGCAGCCCGCTCGTGAAAGCGACTCTCTTCGCCTCTGGCCAAGAGTCTTTATGTGGCGCAGCCACGCGAGCTGCTTTCCAGCCTTCGCGGACGCTCTCAGGCGCCGCGTTGAACTCGCCCATCGTCAACGCGAGACGCTCTTCCTCCCCCAGGCCCAGATGATCAGCGACCCGCCGTAGGACCGCGCGGGCTTCCTGCATTCGCTCATTGAGTTGATCAGCCGGGTGCTGCTCGAGGTTCCAGCGCGCTAGATCCTCACGCAACCACTGAAAAAGCCAAGCGCGTTCCTCCTCGCTCAAAAACAGGATCTCGCGGACCAAGCGGCCCGCAGCTGGCCGTGATGGGTCTCCCGCCCCCGTCGCCATCCTGAGCCTTTCGACCCACTGGCGAGAGAATCCTTTGGAATCAGCAGCCGCTAGGACTGATGATCGCGGATCTCTGCGAGCGCAACTTGCTCTAGGAGTTCCTGGAAAGCAGGTTGATCGGGTCGCTTGATCGCAATCCGTAACTCACTCGCTCGCGGGTCTCTGCCCTGCGTCAACAACTCGCCACCGCCGCAGTTGATGAGGTATTGCTCGGCAGCTTTCAGGGCTTGCAGCTGCGTATCGAACTTGCCTAGTTGTCGAGATTGCCTGCCTGAGACAACCCATTGCCCGACGCCAGAGGGCTGAACGCGAGCTTTCGCACGGCGCCGGCGCCGTCTTTGCGCTCTGGCGTCCAGATCTTGGGATCTGCGGCTTTTAAAGCGGCGCAGGTCCCTTTTCTTTTTGGATCGCAGACCTGACCGAGTTGCATCTGATCTCTTGGCCCGCTCGGCTAGTGCGCGATCGCGACCAAAGGCATCGACGCGTCGAAGCGCCTCATCGAGCTGAGCCTCAGCGTCTTGGGTCTCGATCTTGTACGTCTCAAGCCCCTCGCCGCTGCTCCGAGTCGCGTGCTGATGTCTTCGGTCGGGTCCGAGCCCTCTCATCTGAGAGGACAATTCAAGTGGCGTGAAGTTAAAAAGAAAGTCGAACAGCCCAAAGAGCACTAGTGCCCCGGCTGCGACCAGTCCGCCCCAGCTCACTAACCCTTCTCCCTTGATCAAGGACAGAGGCACGAGAGCCGTAGCGACCGCGAGGGCAACCCATCCGATCAGCGAGATCAGAAGCCGAGCCGCCGGCAGGTCGTACGCTGCTTGGCGAGCAACGAACCCCGCCAGCTCCGTCTGCCGCAGTCGCTCCGTTGCTCTCTGGCGCTCTGTCTTGGACTCTTCTTCCTTGGCTAGAACTCGCAGCTGCAAGACCACGAGTGGCGCCATCGCGAACGGCGCGACGTAGAACAGCCAGAACGGAGCATGCAGGACCAAGAGGACCAGCCCAACCACGCCGCCCATTAGGGCTAAGAGCAAGAAGAACCGGCCAGAGGGATAACGAGCCTCTTCCGATTGCATCGTTTGTTCAGAGTAGGGCACTGGCATCCTCACGTCACTACCTGGTTAACACGGCAATTGCGGAAAGCATCAGGGGAAATCCGAATGCAGTCCCCATTGCTCCGCCCCAAAAGGTCCAGAGCTCGATGGTTTTGAGCGGCTTTCGCGAGAAGACCGCCGAGAAGGTTCCGAGCATCGTTCCGATAGTTGCTGAGCTAATCCAGACGCCGACGACCTTGAGACTGTCATCAACCGTGTCCGCATAAGGCAGGATCACAATTGGGCCAGACCTAAATCCGCGCGGCGGCAATCCGCGTGCTTCTCTCCCACTACCTGCCCTGTCCTTCCTGTTGCTTGCGCTTCCCGGAGCGGACCCTATAGGGCTTTACGGCTCAAAAACGTCCTGCAAAAGGACGCTCTTTACGAACCGCTTTGTTTTAGGCGGGAAACTTCAAGTAGCCAGCGAAACACGGCGGAGAATGGCCCGGCGCTGCGACCCCCTACCACTCAATGTGCGATCAGATCTCGCCTTTGTCCAAGTACGTGAGGCCGTGCGCAAGCAGGGATGGATCGTCACTAAGGAATTGCCCCCGCCCGGCCCGTGGGCTGGACGCCCTGAAATGCGATTGAAGGCGGGGCCGAGTCGCGCTGCAGGAGCCGGTCGGTTGCGAATCCAATTCCGCAGCGGCGGCCCCGAAGAAACCTGCGCCTGCGTCACCACCCGTTGGGCGGTCAGCGACCGGCTGGCTGAAGCCTCGGTTAGAGAGCTGGCCAGGGGGCTCGGGCTGGACTCGAAGAGCCTGAACTTGGATCAGTTTCCAGACAAGAAGAAAGCTCTCGACTGGCCAGAAAGATGGGTGGTTCGCGTCCTGGTCGGCATCGTCGCCCTTGGGGCAATCCTTTCCGTGCCCTTAGTCCCGGTGCCAGACAAGCCGCCAGCGACCGCTCTCAATGAGGGGACCATCTATCACCTTGAGGTCGCTTTGCTTATCTTCTATGGCGGTCTGCTTTTGCTGACGCCTGCCTTCTGGGGGCTGATTCGGGGCCGGCTCCCAACCGAGATTTCGTCTCGAGGAGCGAAATATCCTGAAGAGGTTGGGCAATCAGCCGACGTAGCTCTCAAAGCCGTGGGAGAGCAAGCCAATGCGGCTCAGGAAATCTCAGACGAGCTCGTAGCCACTAGAAGGCAAATTAAAGCGCTGGCCCAAGCGGTAGGGGTCTCCTTGCCTCCCCCCGACACGAGGGCTACCCAAAAGCTGGATGCCGACGAGTCCACGAGCTAGAATTGTGAGTGAAATGAAAGATCAGATGACTGCCGAAGATAAGGAACTGGCTCGTCGCCTTGCCAAGTTGTCGAATGTGTTTGACGAATCCGCCGCCGAAGACTTGGTGCTCTCGAATCCCGAAGAAGCCAGAGCCCTACTTGCTCAGCACGAGCGCACGCAAGCTCTCAAGAACGAAATAGCGCAAAGCCGCCAGCGTCTCCAAGCAGCGGTATTGCGCTAACGCCACGCTCGCTCAACTTCGCCACTTCCAGCGCGAGAGCGCCGCGAAAATTCCTCCCCAGGCGCCGGCGGCGACTCCAGCCAGCTTGAGAATCTCGGGATCGCCGAGAGCACCAATGCAGAGTGCGATCCCGATGGGAACCGCGCCCACGAGGAAGACAATTCCCTGGGCGAGTTGAAGTCTTGCTTGATTGACGCGCTGATCGGCCTCTTCTCTTTCCGCTTGCTTGCGAAGCGCCTCCTGAGTCCGAATAAAGCGAGCAACGTCACTCCGGGTCTGAAGCTCGGTCACTGAATCAGGCGGTTTTCTTTGAAAGAGCGACACAGGGTCTCGTTAAGAGATCTAGGACTGCTTTCTCGCCTTGTAGCTGAGCTCCCTTGTGGATTGCCATCGGTTGGTTTGTCAGTCGAACTCGGGAATTTCCCTTTGCCTTGGGAAGTCGGAAGATGGGGATTCGGCTTTCCAACCAGGCCGCCCTAAGACAAAGCTGTTGCTTTGCAGGCGTTTCTTGTCTGGATATGCCCTGTGGATAACTCATTCGCCGCAAAATGGCCCTTCTTCCCGAGAAGCGCTTCAAACTGCCGCTGCGCTCGCCAATTCCTGAAGTGCCTCCTTGAGCTGGCGCTCGGTCTCGGCATCGCCGGCAAAAGCAGCCATCGACCGAACCTGCTGGGCAAGCTGCGCATCAGAGGCCGCCCGACGCAAGCCCGGTAAGCAGCGGGCAGCTTCGTTGGCAGCCATTCGTTGCGCCGCCGCTCGATTGTGATCTCGTTCGCTCCGCACAAGCTCGGGGCGATCCCAGCCCCCTCTTCCAAATCGGTCACTCACGCTTTTCTCCCTCATCGGTCTCAACTCGTGGATCTCGGCGTCATCGCTCGGCATCAGTTGCTCCTCTCTCGTGATTGCTGCCATCGAAGGTAAAGGCGGCGGTAGACGGCAAATGCCACCAGCCCAATTTGTTTTGCCGCCTCACGTTTCAGAATTCTGCGCCAAGCATCGGACGTTGCCCTTTCCCGCGATTTGCGAAAACAAGAGCGCGAATTGGCCTTCCACAGCCAGAAATCCAGCAGAGCCACCTGCAATCCCACTCTCCACAGGGGTTGTCCACAGGGAGACTTGAGTCAGATCCACGATTCGGCGCTCCAAAGCGCGTGACAGTGCCTGTCGCATCGGTAAATCAACAGGCAATCCACAGGACGACCAGCTAGAACCGTTGCCGATGCCCAAGCCAACCAGCCACCGATCCAGCCGCTTCGAGCAGGCCGCCAGGAATGAGCGGCAGCGCCTCGATCGCAAGCGCTCGAAAATCTCGAAGAAACGCGAGGACGTTCAAGCGAAACTCGACGCCCTAGACGCTGAACTTGAGGCTGTAGACCAAGAGATCGTCGTTCTCGACAACCTCGCCGGCGGCGACCCCGCCGCGACTACGCTCGAGCTCGCCCCAGACAGCCAGGCCGGAAACGTTCTCAAGGGCGCAGATATCCGGGTGAGGGCTATCCCATTGCTAATGCAGGCCCAGGGAACGGCCCCAATCCACTACCGCGAATGGCTATCGCTTCTGGAAACGGAGGGCTTCCAGGTCGCGGGGAAACGAACCGATGCCGTCTTCTTGAATCAGATCGCTCGTTCTCCTGTGGTTCGAGCGACGACGAAAGCCGGCTACTACCAGTTAGACCCAGAGGCACCAGAGCAGCTGCGCGCGCAGCTACGCCACCAGCAAGCAGAACTCAGCGAGCTATTGAATGAGGCTCCCACCGATTCGGGATCCTTCGAGCGCCATCGCGAACGTCAACGCCAGCTGCACAGCGCGGTAGCCAAGACCGAACGAGAACTCGATGAGGCGCTGAGCGTGGTCGCGAGCTGGTCGGCCGCTGAAGCACCCCAGGCGCGCAGAGCAGCCTAGCTCTGGCTGAGTTAGCGGTCTCGGGTCCGAAAGCTTTCTCTTCGTGGGTCTCGGTCGATCATTCCTGCTCCAGACAAGGTTCAAGGGAACATCTTCAGGTAGGCGACGGCGCCCACGAAGACGCCTCCGCCGCCGTACAAGAAACTGCCGGTGGCGACCACCAAGGCGACGGCTGCAAGCACGACGGCCACAAGCACGCCCGTCTGCAGGATGCGAACTGAGATCGAGCGCTTGCGCGTGCGAATCCCCGTCAAGATCCAGCCGCCGGTCAGAATTGAGAGTGCCCAATCAGCAACAACGGCCCCCGCAGCACTGTCCTCCGAGAAGCCCATTCTGAGCATCAATGGATCAAGCCAGAAAATGCCAGAAAGCAGCAGCAGGTAGAAAAGGGCAACCCAGGGGATCAGCAGCCCAAGGCCGAGCAATTCTTTGATGCCTTGCACAACCTGCAAGACACCGACCCTCAGCGTTCTAAGCGCAGCTAGGAACGGGGAGCCGTCTTCCGGGGGAAGGTCATCCTTCCCGGGGGTCCACACGGGACTTTCTTTGGTCCCGGTCGCGACGTGTTCGACCGACTGCGAGGGCAACTGCCAGCTGCCAATCAGCGGGCCTCCCCCACTCTCGCTCGCTTCCTTCTCCTTTTCCTCCCTGGCTTTTTTCTCTTTTTGCTTCTTACGACGCTCGCGCATCTGCTCCAACGTGCCGGATCTGTCCAGCAAGACCGCGATCACGACACTGAGCATCGCCCCGGCAACGGCCCAGAGGCCACTTTGCACTGAGTCCCCAAGACTGGCGATCAGTGAAAGCGCCGGCAACATTACCACCCCAGCCGCGCTCACAGCAGCTCACCTTTCGGGATCTCCCACGTGAGGTGACTCGGTGCCGAGCTCGTGTCAGTGTTCAGCAGCCGCGCACCTTTTGGTCCCGTTTTTCGGGCGGTACACAAACTTTTCGAATTGCGACGTACAGCTTGAAAAAACATCAGCTCTCCTTGATTCGCGCACGCGAACATTGCGTGTCTTTCAACGCCATGCCGAAGCAGGCGGGCGCGTTGGAGAGCGCTCTCAGCTAAACCGCAAGGGGCCTAACTGGTACCGCGTCTAACTCGCTCGGAACTGCCTAGGCGCAGCTGTCAGTCAGCGCTACATATGGGCTGAACTCCTCTCTGCTGCTCAAGCAGCTCCAGACCTTTCCGGCTTCCTGGCCACGCGGGCTCAGGCGAAGTTCCGCGCCTGACTTCAGGCTCAACGTGCCTTCGCTCCTTGGCATCGCTGCCTTGAGAACGGCGTTTCCGATGGCGAAAGAGCCAGCGACTCTCAGCGCAAGGGAAAACAGCACCCTGGAAATTCGATTCGCCAGGTGGAATTTGACCGTCCGACTGTGCTTCTTGTTGAACCTGGATGCGGCACTTAGCAGGGTCGGCGTTTTGGAAATACTGCCCGGCCACCAGGTGGTAATCAGTCGCCGCGTCCGGTTTTCGTTTTCGCTTGGCTCAAGTGGCGAATAGCAGAACGTCGCGTATTCACCTGGACTCTCTGCTGACGCTGAGCAAAGGGCTGAAAACGCTAGTGAGACGAGTGCTGACAAAGCCAGCAACCTCCCGATTATCAACTTCCTCATGCTGTGTCCTTCCGTCGTTGTAATTGACTGGTTGATTGAGTGAGACAAGCTCACATTGTTGATTGACTTAGGGCACAAAAAAGCCGGAGACTGGCTCCGGCTTGATTGCTCGATGTGAGAGAAATACTTGGGGTGCCAGGACTCAACAGGCAGGTCTCGAAGACTGACGCTTCGAGCTTCCCCGCTATTGGCTATTGCATTGGTTAAACGCAATTCCTGGCTCCTCAGGCCAGGACGCTAGCATCACGTGCGTACCCAGATAGCGCCGTTCACAGAATATTCACAAGCTTGCTCAGGAAACGCTGAGGTAATAAGCCAAGGTGCTGATTATGGGCTTTTGACTGTTCCTTGCGTAGGTGCAGGGAAAAAGAAAACCTGTGCGTTTTAATCTCTGACGCTGAACTCCCCTAGGAGAGGCGCTGCGGGCCGTGGTCGCCACTCAACGCCGGCCAGTAGATCGTTGGGCGTTAGGCCAAGAGCTCCGCTCAGTTTGAGCAGCGTTGAGATCTTTGGCTCTCGGTGACCGAGCTCCAGCTCGCTGATCTCCGTCCGGTGCAGACCGGCTCGATATCCGAACTCTTCTTGTGAGAGACCGGCCCGCCGGCGAGCGATGAGCAGGTTCTCTGCAAATCTTGAGACGACTGGTTTAGTGCCCATTGGCGCGCTCCTTCGCCTGGAAGCTGCCCACCTGGACCGAGCCTGGTAGCCAGGTGATGTTGCCGATCAGTTTCTCGGGTCTGGCCTCGAGGCAGGTGATCAACTTGACGACAGTCCCTAATCGGGGCTCGCGCAAGCCGCGCTCCAGCATCGAGATCTCGGTTCGGTGGATCGAAGCTCTATAGGCAAGTTCTTCTTGGGACAAATTCGCTAGGCGCCGGCAATGCTTCAGATTCTCGGCAAAGAGCTCGGCGACCTCCTGATTGCGCGCCATCAGTCCAACTCCAGTCGAGCGAAGGAGCGAGCCGCACGCGTCAGGATCACGAGTGGTCCCGAGCGCTGTAGGAGCCCTTCACGGATCAGACCCTCAATGGCTCGCTGGCACTCATCTCGCTCGCGGAACTCAGGGTCCTCCCCCGCTATCTCCCGGATCAACTCGCTCTCGCTGAGCTGGTCCGGGTGCTCATCCCAGAGCAAGGCCAAGATCGCGCCTTGTCGTTTCGCATCATCACTACCAGGCTCAAGAGGATCAGCCTCAGCCTGATCCCTCGGAATACGATTTTGCTGCATCGGAAGGTCCATCCTTTCGGTGCCACGCCGCCCGGCTGCACCAACAGCGCGGGCGGCATTCTTGTCATTACTTGCTAATCAACAGACGAGGCCGATTCGACTCCAGGTCGTATTCCGCTTTCGTTGCCAGTTCTCATTGCGAGTCTTGATTCGTTCGAACTCTGCGAGATCCGCAGCTTCCAGCGCGCTCGCGCCTTTGAACCCAAGCTGGAGGACTACCCGCTCTTGCTGCCCGTACTTGTGCCAGAGGCGGGCCTGATCCGCCGGCGCCTTCATCTTCAAGATGCGCCGGTTGAACCGCTGGTAGATCACGTACGCCTTACGGACTTCTCGGCCAGCCGCTTCCAAACTCTCGGGAGAGTGTTCCTCTTCGCCGTAGTAGAGATCGTTGTAGCGCAGGACCGCTGGATCGGCTTGCCGCTGCATCTTCATCGCGGCCTTGCAGACCCGATGCTCGAAGCGATTGAAGGCTCGACTACTGGTGGCCTCGGTCGCCATCGCTGAGGACGTGAGACCAAGAACAGCGAGGGCGATCAGGACCGGGAACAAGGAGCGCTTCATTAGGTGCCTCCAAGGCGTCGGAATTGACTTGCCTTATGAGGCTAGCATGGTTTTGTCTGCATTGCAGTAGAAACAAAGGAGGTTTTTAGCTGTGGTTATTTGGCTTCGCAGACAACAGACTCCGCACCGTGACCCCGGTCGCGGAACGCTTCGCCGAGAACCTGTCTCGCTATAGGGAGCAATCCGGCTTATCGGTTGAAGCCCTGGCCTCGAAAGCCGAGACTCACCGCACTCAGGTCAGCCAGTACCTGAATGGGAAGTCGATGCCCCGGCTCGACGTTGTGATCCGGCTGGCGGGCTCGCTCGACGTGAGCGTGGCTCAGCTGGTTGAGGGGATCACCTGGGAGCCAGCTGCGGAGACGGGGACCTACAAGCTGGAAAAACGGGCCAAGTAGGGCCTAAGCGCAGGCGGTTGCTAAAGCGCTGTTGATGGCGGCTTCGCCTTCGCTTTCGGCTTCGAACACCGCTTCGATGAAGCCGTTGACGCCGGCCCGGAATTGCGCCTGCGGAATGGTTTCAACAACGCGATCTTCGATGTAGCCAATCACTAGCTGTTCAAGCGCTTCTGGTTCGAGCGAGAGTTCCCCATTGGCGGCTTTGGTCAACAAGAAGCAAGTCAGGTTCTTGCCTTCCTCGCTGTCAAGGTTCGTCCCCCGCGTCATCCCATCAACCGCTAACTCTGCTGAGACCCCATCAACGGCCCCAGAGCGACTGATGTTGTCTAGCTCGGTCTCGCTCACTGGAGGCAAATGGGGCCGAAACTCGGTGGCGTCGTGCTCAAACCGATAGACAGTCGCCTCGGTTCCTCCCGCCCACTCAAGCAGCTGTTCGAACGCGGTCTTGACCTCTCCGCCCCCTCCCCCACCACCACCGCCGTGCACCGCACCCTCGCCTCCACAGCCGGCGAAGATGGCCAAAGCGAGACAGCAAAGCAGTAGGAGCAAACGGCGCATCATTCGAGCTCGCAGCCGGTGCCGTCGCTATCAGCATCAAGGGCGTAGTGGTCTTCGCCAACCACGGTCACCGTTCCCGTGTACTCGGGGCCGTTACCGCTGCCGCCAGCACAGTCGTAGTCAGAGGCATACGGATCGAGGCAAGCGCCGGAGTAATTCGGATCGCATTCGCTAGCTTCTTCTTCGGCTTCCGCTTCTTCAGCAGCTGCCCGTTCGGCTTCTTCGGCAGCTGCTTGTTCGCCAGCAGCTTGTTCTGCTTCTTCGGCTCGAAATTGCCGAACTTCAGCGCGGTGATGACGACGCGCTAGGACTCGAGCGTGGTGGCGCCGCGTAACCCGCCGGGCGACCACCTGAGCGTGATGGCGAGCAGCTGCGCGCTCGCGGGCTAGTTCTCGTTTGACCTGTGGGCTCAGGCCAGCGGATTGCGTGCTGCTGCTGTCGGTGCCCCCACAACCCAAGGCAGTCAGGGCGGCTGCCCCAGCAATACAGAGAACGAGCGCGAAGCGGATCAAGCAGGGCACTCCGGCAGCGAGAGCAGATTGTCTGGCGAGTAGCCATCGGCTGCGGTCTTCAGGTACTTGCGTCCTTCGTGTTCGGCGATTTCGACCCAGACCGAACGCCAGCCAGCACTGACATAGAAGCGCCATTTGCCTTCTTCGATGCCTTGGATCGCGCGGTTTAGGGCCAGCTTCCAGGGCGAGCCATCGCCGTTAACACCGCCGATGTTCTGGATACGCAGGTGTGGGTCATTGCGCGGCAGCTTGTTGATGCACAGGATCTGATGAAGATCCACTTCGCCTCCCCCGTCGAGATCACTCGGACGAGGGCGAATATATGCGCTGAACAGTGGGGAAGCGAGCGTGTTTTAAAGAAATTTCGTGTCAGGCGTATAAGGCCTTAAGCCCACTCGAAAGGAACCTGAATGGATACCTCCGGTCCCCGCAAACAGATCCTGTACGCGTTGCTGCTTGCTCGCGGAGGACGCCTTGCTGATGATGAGCGCGAGTGGCGCGAGCTTGGACGCCAGGCCGGCTACTCGGGCCGCTCCGACCTCGCCGGTTTCTACGGCGGGCGGATTCCCTCGATGATCCGGGCTGGTGGCGAGCGCCGCCTGACCGCTGCTGGCTGGCGCCGAGCTCAGGCAGCCGGGTAGAAGTAGGCCCGCGAGATCGTCGTCAGAACATCGAACAATCGCAGCAAGAATGTCGCCGCTTCGTCGC
>DATIPH010000011.1:0-76259 GCA_035472275.1 Solirubrobacterales bacterium | reverse complement strand
TCGAGCATTGGAGCTAATCCCTCCGGTGCCGTGGCGGGGGGCTGTTTGCGCAGCCGCCCCGCCGTTTTCATTTCGGCGACCGTGACTCAGCTACCGACCAAGCGCAACCGTTTCGCTAGTCGTTTCGCGAGAGCCTCCTAGCCTTCAGACGGCACCGCGGAGTGATGGTTGCCCGCGAAGCGGGCTCAAGATTGCGACACCCGAAGGGTGGCGCACCAGGCGTAGACGAGGCTAACCCGCTTCCCCGTCCTCACCGGCTCCATCCACACTCGGAAGTTCCTCCTCCGAAGCCTCGACTTTCTCACCATCGCCACTGTCCGATTCGACCACCAACGCCACCGCGCTGACCTGGTCGTCGTCCTTGATGTTCATCACTTTGACCCCCTGCGTCGAGCGTCCCATCTGGGAGATGCCGCTGACGGAGGTGCGTTGGACCATGCCGTTCTGGGAGATGAAGAGCAGCTCCTGGTGCTCGGCGACGATCAGGGCGCCGACGATGCCGCCCTTCTTCTCGGTCAGCTTCGCGGTCAGAACGCCTTTCGTCCCACGGCCCTTGACGGGGTAGTCGGAAACCGGCGTGCGCTTGCCGTAGCCGTTGTCGGTGACGACGAACAGTTCGGTGTCGTTGCGGGCGATGTCCATTGCCAGCACCCGGTTGTCCTTGCCAGCGACGTTCATCCCTTTGACGCCGCTGGTGTCGCGACCCATCGGCCGGACCAGCTCCTCGGAGAAGCGCGAGGCCTGGCCGGAGTGGGAGACCATCAGGATGTCGTCTTCGCCCGAGGTCAGGCGCACCTGGACCAGCTCGTCGCCGTCTCGGACCTTGATCGCGATGATCCCGTCGGCCCGAATTGGCGTGTTGTAGGCGAGGAACTCGGTTTTCTTCACCAGCCCGTCGGCGGTGGCGAAGACGAGGTATTTGTTCTCTTTGAAGTCCCGAGTTGGGATCACCGCCATCACCGTCTCGCCTTCGCGCAGCGGCAGCAAGTTGCGCAGTGAGCTGCCTTTTGCCGTGCGCGAGCCCTCTGGCAGCTCGTAGACCTTAAGCCGGTAGACCTTGCCGCGGTTGGTGAAGAACAGCAGGTAGTCGTGAGACGAGCAAATGTGGAGGTGGGCGATGTAGTCGTCCTCTTTGAGGTTCATCCCCATCACCCCGACGCCGCCGCGATTCTGCTGGCGATAGGTCGCCAGCGGCAACCGCTTGACGTAGCCGGAGGCGGTCAGTGAGATCACCATCTGCTGGTCCGCGATCATGTCCTCGATCCCGACGTCGCCCTCGAAGTGGGCCAGTTCGGTCCGCCGTTCGTCGCCGTAGGACTCGACGATTTCCGCCAGCTCGTCCTTGACCAGTGCCATCACCCGGGCTTCGTCGCCGAGGATCGCCCGCAGCTCGCCGATCCGCTCCATCAGGTCGGCGTGCTCGGCCCGGACTTTGTCGGCCTCGAGCGCGGTCAGGCGCTGCAATCGCATGTCGAGGATCGCCTGCGCCTGCTCACGCGAGAGCTCGAATTTCTCGATCAGCCCGTCGCGCGCCGCGTCGGGGTCGTTTGAGGCGCGGATCAGTTTGATCACCGCGTCGAGGTTGTCGAGCGCGACCAGCAGCCCCTCGAGGATGTGGGCGCGGGCCTCGGCTCGCCGCAGTTCGAACTGGGTCCGGCGGGTGACGACCTCGCGCTGGTGCTCAACGTAGTGCTGGATCAGCTCCAGCAAGCTCAGGGTGCGCGGCACGCCGTCGACCAGCGCCACCATGTTGGCCCCGAAGGTCGACTGCATCGAGGTTTTCTTGTAGAGGTTGTTGAGGACCACCTTGGCCGGCGGCCCACCGCGTTTGAGCTCGATCACGAGCCGCATCCCGGAGCGTTCGTCGCTCTCGTCGCGGAGGTCGGAGATGCCCTCGAGTTTCTTGTCGCGGGCGAGGTCGGCGATCTTCGTGATCAGCCCGCCTTCGCCGCCCTTCTTGACCATGAACGGCAGCTCGGTGACGATGATCGCCTCCTTGCCCCCCTTCAGCGGCTCAACGTGGGCACGGGCGCGGACCTTGATGCTGCCGCGACCCGAGCGGTAGGCGTCCATGATTCCCTCGCGGCTCATGATCCCGCCGCCGGGGAAGTCGGGGCCTTTGACGTGCTCCATCAGGCCGGCGAGATCGATCGCCGGGTTCTCGATGTAGGCGGCGACGGCGCCGGCGACCTCGCGCAGGTTGTGCGGCGGGATGTTGGTCGCCATCCCGACCGCGATCCCCGAAGTGCCGTTGACCAGCAGGTTGGGGAAGCGCGCCGGCAGCACCTGCGGCTCCTGGGTCGATTCGTCGTAGTTGGGGCCGAAGTCGACCGTGTCGGCGTCGATGTCGCGCAGCAGCTCGGTCGCGAGGCGGCCGAGGCGGGCCTCCGTGTACCGCATCGCGGCGGCGGGATCGTCGTCGATCGAGCCGAAGTTGCCCTGACCGTCGACCAGCAGGTAGCGCAGAGAGAAGTCCTGCGCCATCCGCACCAGCGTGTCGTAGATCGCCGAGTCGCCATGCGGGTGGTACTTGCCCATCACCTCGCCGACGATGAAGGCGCACTTGCGGTAGGGACGAGTCGGCTGCAGGCCGATGTCGTGCATCGCGTAGAGGACGCGACGATGCACCGGCTTCAGCCCGTCGCGCACGTCCGGCAGCGCCCGGCCGACGATCACGCTCATCGCGTAATCGAGGTAGGACGAGCGCATCTCCTGCTCGAGCCCCCGTTCCTCGACGTTGCCGCCGCTGAGCGTGTCGTAGCCCGCCATCAGCGCACCGCTCCTTTCACCGTGTCATTCCAAGCTGAGCGATCAGACATCAAGGAATTTCACCTCTTTCGCATGGGCCTCGATGAACGCACGACGTGGGGCCACCTGGTCGCCCATCAGCATCGAGAAGATCGTGTCTGCTGCGGTCGCGTCTTCCAGGGTGACCTGGGCCAAGGTGCGCGAGGCGGGATCCATCGTCGTCTCGCGGAGCTGTTTGGCGTTCATCTCGCCGAGTCCCTTGAACCGGGTCAGCTGGACGCCCTGGCGGGCGAGCTCGAGCACCGCACCGCGAAGGGCCTCGAAGGAGAGGGCGACGTTGCGACGCTCGCCGCGGCTGATCTCGAACGGAGGTCGACCGACCTGTTTCAACAACGCGGCGTGGACCTCCGCGAACTTGCGGTAGTCGTGGTGCGCGAACAGCGCGGCGGGCAGCCGGTGGGTGCGCGCGAGGCCGCTCTTGCGCTCCACCGCCTTGACCACGACGAGCTCGTCGCTTGCTTCCAGCACCTCGGTCTCGAACGGCTCGCGTGGATTGTCAGGGCCGCTGAGCAGATCCCGGGCGGCAGCGATCGTCGCAACCTGTTCGTCGAGCAGGCTCGACTCCTCGAGGAAGCGGACCACCTCGTGTCCGAAATCGGCCTGCAGTGAGGAGCCCCAGCCCTCGTACTCTTTCGAGCGCCGGATGTAGGACTGCCAGCGGCTTGCCGTCAGCTTCCGCGCCTCGCCGCTCGCGTCGAGCAGCTCGAACTCTTCGATCTTGTCGCGCAGCAGCAGCTCTTCGAGTTCGGACTCGCGCTCCAGGTAGGTCTCCTGGTTGCCCTGTTTCACGCGGTACAGCGGCGGCTTGGCGATGTAGACGTAGCCGTGGGTGATCAGCTCCGGCATCTGCCGGTAGAGGAAGGTCAGGACCAGGGTGCGGATGTGGGCGCCGTCGACGTCGGCGTCGGTCGCCATCACGATCTTGTGGTAGCGGGCGCCCTCGATGTCGAACTCCTCGTGGACGCCGGTCCCGATCGCCGTGATCAGCGCCTGGATCTCGTTGTTGGCGAGGACCTTGTCGATCCGGCTCTTCTCGACGTTGATGATCTTGCCGCGCAGCGGCAGCACCGCCTGGGTGTTGCGGTCACGCGCCTGCTTGGCGGAACCACCGGCGGAGTCACCCTCGACGACGAAGATCTCAGCCAGGCTCGGGTCCTTTACCGAGCAGTCGGCGAGCTTGCCCGGCAGGGTCGAGTTCTCAAGCGCCGACTTGCGGGTCAGGTCGCGGGCTTTGCGGGCGGCGGCGCGGGCGCGGGCGGCGTCGATCGTCTTGCCGATGATCCGTTTCGCCTCCGGCGGGTTCTCCTCAAGGAACTCGGCCAGCTTGCGGTTGACCGTCTCCTCGACCAGGCCTTTGATCGGCGGGTTGCCGAGTTTGGTCTTGGTCTGGCCCTCGAACTGGGGATCGTGGAGCTTGACTGAGATCACCGCGGTCAGACCCTCGCGCACGTCCTCACCAGCGAGGTTGTCGTCTTTCTCTTTGAGCAAGCCTTTGGCGCGGGCATAGGCGTTCAGGGTCCGGGTCAGAGCCGCCCGGAAGCCCGACATGTGGGTCCCGCCCTCGTGCGTGTTGATGTTGTTGGCAAAGCTGAAGATCGACTCCTGGTAGGAGTTGTTCCACTGCATCGCGATCTCGACTTCACCGTCGTCTTTGCTGCCCTCGAAGTAGACCGGTTTGCTGTTCAGGGTGTCTTTGTTGGCGTTGAGGTGGCGGACGAAGTCCTCGATGCCGCCGTCGTACTGGAAGGTGACGCTGTTGGTCTCGCCGCGCTCGTCGATCAACTCGATCCGCAGACCACGGGTGAGGAAGGCGGTCTCGCGCAGTCGCTCGGCCAGCGTCTCGAAGTCGAAGTCGATCTCTTCGAAGATCTCGAGGTCGGGGAGGAAGGTGATCGTCGTCCCGTGCGCGTCGCTGGCCTCGCCTTTCGCCAGATCGGTCTGCGGTTTGCCGCGCTCGTAGTCCTGCTCCCAGACGAAGCCGTCGCGCTCGATCCGCAGGTGCAGTCGCTCGGAGAGGGCATTGACGACCGAGGAGCCGACGCCGTGCAGGCCGCCGGAGACCTTGTAGCCGCCGCCTTCCCCGAACTTGCCGCCGGCGTGGAGGACGGTGAGGACGACTTCGGCCGCCGGTCGGCCCTCCTTGGCCATCGTCTCGACCGGGATCCCGCGGCCGTCGTCGGCGACGGTGACGCTGTTGTCCGGATGGAGGACGACGCTGACGTTGTCGCAGTGGCCGGCGAGCGCCTCATCGACCGAGTTGTCGACGATCTCGTAGACAAGATGATGGAGCCCGCGGGGCCCGGTGGAACCGATGTACATCCCCGGACGTTTGCGAACCGCTTCCAGCCCCTCGAGGACGGTGATGTCCTTGGCGCCGTAGGAGTCGCCGCTGGCTTTCTTCTCAGGCAATGAGTCCCTTCCGATTGACACAGAAAGCCCCGGCGCATGAAGGCTCTCTCCAGGCGACTCGGGGCGTAACGCGAGTTGCCATAAGAATACCAGTTCGAGGCTCCGTAACGGCACCACACAAAAGAGAAAATCCCTGCAAATCGTGCATAACTAGGAACTAGAAACGGTCTGGGTTTAGGCGAAATCGGAGCGCTTTCGGTGCCTGCTCGCCAAGCTCCGCCCGCAGCCGCTCCAGAACCTGCGCCTGCATCAGGTCGAGCTCCTGCGTCCAGACGCTGTCGGCGCACTCGACCGTCAGCGTTCCCGACCGTTCCGAGACCGGCGTCGCAACCGCCGCCAGTTGCTCGCCGACGGCGTCTTCCCAGGCTGACTGCACGGCCGCCAGGCCGGTACGGGGGGTGGCGATCTCGCGGGCGGCGCGGAAGGCAGATGCCGCAGGTCGGGGAGCGCGGCGGCGGCTCATGCGGCTATCTCGGCCAGGGACGGCGGCGGCATACGGACGACCGAGCGCAGCGCCGGCGGCGGCAGCGACTCTTCGTCGGCGGCGGTGATCAGCGCCTGGCCGCCGTCGTCAAGGCGGCCGACGAGACGTTCGCGGCGACCGGGATCGAGCTCGCTCATTACGTCGTCCAACAACAGCAGTGGCGTCACCCGGCGGGCAGCGAGCAGCACCTCGCGCTCGGCGAAGAGCAGGGCGAGGAGTGCGGCCCGCTGTTGGCCCTGCGAGCCGTAGCGGCGCAGCGAGCGGCTGGCAGCGTTGAGCTTGAGCTCGTCGAGGTGCGGGCCCCAGGAGCTGCGACCCAGGCGGACGTCTTGCCCGCGCCGCTGCTCGAGCCCGACGCGGATCTCTTCAACCGATCCCGACGCCCGCGGTGTGTACTCCAGCTCGGCCCCTCCCTCGAGGCCAAGCTCGGCGGCGGCGCTGGTGAACGGCCCCGAGAGCTCCGCCACGGCTTCGTCTCGGCTGGCGATCAACGGCCCGGCGGCGGCGGCCAGGCCGGCGTCCCAGGCGTCGAGATCGGCGGGGCTGCCAGAGCCGGCAGCGACCCGGCTGAGCAATGCGTTGCGCTGGGCCAGTGCCTGGCCATAGCGCTTGCGCAGCTCCGCCCGCGAGGGCCAGCGCGCCGTCACGAAGCCGTCGAGGTGGGCGCGACGCTCGCCGGGCGGACCCTTGACCAGGCTCAACCGGTCGGGCGCGAAGACGGCGACGGGGGGGCGGCTGCGGGCGATCGTCGCCGGGTCGGCGGGGCTGCCGTCGAGCAGGTGGCGCCGGCCCTCGCTGCGGCTGACCGAGGCCATCAGCCGCCGCTCGAGCCCGTCCTCGTCGCGGACCCAAGCCTCCGCACGGGCGAGCGAGGCGCCGAAGGGGATTAGGTCGCGGCGGTCGGAGGTGCGGAAGGAACGGCCAGTAAGGGCGAAGTAGAGCGACTCGACGAGGTTGGTCTTGCCGACCCCATTGGGACCGACGACGCTGACGATCCCCGGCTCGAGGTCGACCCTGACCTGCTCGAGGCTGCGGACCGGGTTCGCTTCGAGCGCGGTGACGAGCACCGTCGCATCACCTCAGCTGACCGGGAGCGCGGCCATCAGACGTTGAGCCGGATCGGCATCACCAGGTAGCGGAAGTCTTCGCCCTCGACCGGCTGCAGCAGGCCCGGGCGCAGCGGCGAGATCAGGCGCAGGAGCACCTCGTCGCCCTCAACGCTTTCGATCCCCTCCTTGAGGAACTCGGGGTTGAAGCCGATCTCGAGTTCCTCGCCGTCGAATGCGGCCGGCATCGTCTCGGTGGCGTCGCCAACGTCGGGCGTCTCCGCCGCCACCGTCAGCTCCCCCGAGCGGAATGAGAGGCGCAGCGGCGCGTTGCGCTGCGCCAGCTGGCTGACGCGGCGGGTGACGTCGAGGAACTCGGTGCGCGGCAGCCGCACGTCATGCTCGTAGGACTCCGGCAGCAGCTGGCGGAAGTTCGGGAACTGCCCCTCGATCAAGCGCGTGGTCAGGGTGATCGAGCCAGCCTCGAAGACCGCTTGGTTGGGCAACAGGGTGATCGCCGCGTCATCGGCGCCCTCGGAGCTGAGGATGCGGCCGAGCTCACGCAGGGCACGGGCGGGAATGTTCGACTCGAGCTCGCCGCCGAGGTCCGACTCGAGCTCCGTGCGTTTGACCGCGAGGCGATAGGAGTCGGTGGCGACCATCGTCATCTCGGTCCCGCCGGCGACGACGAAGACACCGGTTAAGACCGGTCTCATGTCGTCCCGCGAAGCGGCACGGGCGACGAGCTCGATCGTCGACTCGAGCGCCGGCGCCGGGATCCTCAGCGTCGGCTCTCCCTCAGCGGCCGGCAGCTTCGGAAAGTCCTCGGCGGGCAGGAGGCGCAAGTGGAAAGACGAGGAGCCGCTGCGGATCTCGACGTCGCGCTCGGCCTCACGGGCCTCGATCTCCACGACCGAGTCACCGAGCGAGCGGGCGACTTCGGCTAAGAGCCGGCCGGGGAGCAGCACCGTCCCCTCGCTCTCGACCTCGGCATCGAGGGAGGTCTGCATACCCAGATCGAGATCCGTTGCGGACAACGTCACCCGGCCCCCTGCGGCGGTCAGCAGAATCCCCGACAGAGCCTGAGTGGCGGCCCGGGTCGAAACGGCTCTGGAGACGATCGAGAGCTTGGAGACGAGTTCTTCGCGTTTGGTGATCAGCTTCAAGTGTCGATTGCCTTCTCGAGTTGGATTAGGACCTGTGGAAAAAGCCTGGACCGCGGCTGATTTGGCCTTCTGCCGCGGATTTTAGGCTGTGGAAGTGGTTGTGGGGAGCTGGGGATTCTTGCATCGTGGTCGGCCGTCAGCGCTCGCTGGCCACAGGGTTGTGGATAGCGCCCCGCAGCTCCTGGACCCGTTCGGCGAGCTCGGGGTCGGCGGCCATCCCTGCCTCGACTCGGCGCAGGGAGTTGAGCACGGTGGAGTGGTCGCGGCCACCGTAGAGGCGGCCGATTTGGGGCAGCGAGAGGTCGGTCAGCTCACGGGTGAGAAAGATCGCGACCTGTCGTGCACCCAGAGGGGTGGCGGCCCGGCTCGGGCCGATCAGCTCGGCGCGGGAGACACCGAAGCCCTCGGCGACCCGCTGCTGGATCTCCTCGACCGAAGTCGCACGAGTAGCGCGATGGCGCGGAACGACTTCGGCGATCAGCTCGGAGCTGACCGGCTTCGCCATCAGCGAGGCGTGGGCGACGACTCGGGTCAGGGCTCCATGTAGCTGGCGGATGTTGGCGTCGATCCGGTTGGCGAGCTCGGAGAGGGCTCCAGAGTCGGCGATCTCGACCCCGGACTCCATCACGAGGCGCTTGAGGACAGTGAGCCGAGTCGCCAGGTTGGGAGGCTCGACCGCAACCGTCAGCCCCCACTCGAAGCGGTCGCGCAGGCGCGAGGCGAGGGTCGAGAGCTCGCTCGGTATCCGGTCGGCGGAGAGGACGAGCTGGCTGCCGGACTCATAGAGGGCGTTGAAGGTGTGGAAGAACTCCTCCTCGGTGGTGGGCTTGCCCTCGAGGAACTGGACGTCGTCGATCAACAGCACGTCGATGTCCCGGTAGCGCGCCTTGAAGGCCTCGTTGCCAGCGGATTTGAGCGCGGCGACGAACTCGTTGGTGAAGGACTCGGCGGTGGTGTAGCGGACGCTGAGACCGGGGGCATTGTCGTGCAGGTAGTTGGCGACCGCGGCCAGCAGATGGGTCTTGCCGAGCCCAGGCGGGCCGTGGAGGAAGAGGGGGTTGTAGGCCTCCGAGGGTGCCTCGGCGACCGCGAGCGCAGCGCCATGGGCGAGGCGGTTGCTCGGCCCGATCACGAAGCGGTCGAAGGTGTAGTTGGGGTTGAGGTCGACCCGGTCCCGCTCGACCTCCTCGCCGCCGGGGTCGGCCGCGAAGCTGACCCGATGCAGATCAGTCCCGGCGCCGGCCAGGGCTTCGGCAATCAGGCCGGCATAGCGGCGCTCGGTCCAGGCCCTGATCCCCTCGGGGGCGCTTAGGTAAAGGGTCTCACCATCGCGACCGGCCGCCCTCAGGGGCTCCAGCCAGAGCCGGTAGGTGGACTCCGGAACCGAGGCCCGCAAGCGGTCCTGGGTCGCCCGCCAGAGGGCGTCGAGTTCGTGTCTGGAGGAGTCATTCGGCACCTGGCCGGCGACCATAGCGGCGCCCTTGTGGCCGGGATCGGGTCGCCCCGCAAATCCCGCAGAAAAGATTTGGGCCGCGTCCGTATACTTCCGCCGGCATGAAGCGGACTTACCAGCCGAAGAAGCGGAAGCGGGCTAAGACCCACGGCTTTCGAGCGCGGATGAGCACTCGCGGTGGCCGCGCGATCCTGAAGCGACGCCGGCGCAAAGGTCGGAAGCGCCTCACCCCTTAGATGGCGTCGAAGCGACGTCGGCTGTCGCGCAGCGGCGAGTTCGACCGCGTGTATCGCGACGGCTCCTCCCATGCGACCCGCTATCTCGTTCTCTACACCTTTCCCCGCTCCGATCAGGAGCGCGAGGACGTGAGGCTCGGGGTCTCCGTAAGCCGCAAGGTCGGCGGGGCGGTTGAGCGCAATAAGGTCAAGCGCGCCCTGCGCGAGGCCTTTTGGAGCCTGGCCGATCGCCTGCCGACCGGGTATGACTTCGTGATCGTCGCCCGCGCCGAGATCGCCGAGCTGATCGACCGCGACGGCAGCACCGGCGCTGCGACGTGTCTGGAAGAGGCCCTGGCGAGCACCTCGGCCGGGGGGCGTTCCACGTGAAACGCGTCTTTCTTGCGCCGATTCGGGGCTACCAGCGCTGGATCTCCCCGTCCCGTCCTCGCCGCTGCCGCTATGAGCCGACCTGTTCGGCCTACGTCGTCGAGTCGATCGAGCGTTTTGGCGTGATCCGGGGAACGCTGCTCGGCGCTTGGCGCCTGCTGCGCTGCAACCCCTTCAGCCACGGCGGCTTCGACCCGGTTCCGGAGCGCTTTACGCTGCGCGGCCTCGGGCACGTGCACCCGGCTGAATACCACGGAGAGTCACACTCGTGATCGTGCCGGTGGCGAACATCCTGCAGCCGCTGATCGACGTCGCCAACGCCGTCCTTCAGTTCTTCCACGACGAGGTAGGCCTCAGTTGGGGTTTCTCGATCATCGCCCTGACGGTCTGCACGCGGGCGCTTCTGATCCCGCTCACCTACAAACAGCTGAAAGGGATGCGGGCGCTGCAGGCGCTGCAGCCCCAGATCAAAGCGCTTCAGGAGAAATACAAAAACGACAAACAGCGCATGCAGCAGGAAATGATGCGCTTCTACAAAGAGAACAAAGTCAACCCGTTCGCCTCCTGCATCCCGCTGATCGCGCAGCTGCCGGTCTTCATCACCCTCTTCTACGTCCTCCGCCACGAGCTGCCGCCGGACATGGGCTGCCCCTCAGCGGGCCACTGCGCCGCCTACGGAGCCGAATTCTTCTTCATCAAGGACCTGACGGCGAAGGCGACGGGTGCGGAATTGATCACCCTGATCGTCCTCTACGTCGGCACCCAGCTCGCCTCCGGGTTCTTCATGTCGGTCACCGCCGACAAAAGCCAGCGGACGATGATGTTCGTCCTGCCGCTGATCTTCGTCCCCTTCATCCTCAGCTTCCCGGCCGGCCTGATCCTCTACTGGATCACGACCAACTTCTGGACGATCGGCCAGGGTTTGGTGATCAAACGGGTCATTCCGATGCCGGTGGCGGCGACTCCGGCGGGGGCGGCGGCGATACAAGAGGCGAAAGCGCCTCCGCCTCCTCCGAAAAAAAAGAAGCGACGGCGGTAGCGAGGGACGGACCCGAGGGGGTCCGTCTGCGCAACGGATGGGAGGCTTGACGGACCCCCTCGGGTCCGTCCCCCACGGATCGCGACCAGCTTTCAGGGCTGGCAGCGACGGTGAAAGCTGCCGTACTTCGGCGCCGCCCCGGCGAGGCTCGGCGCTTTGAGCTTCGAGGTGCGGGGCGTTTCACGTGGAACGGTCCCTGCCCGCCCGGTTCTTTTAGCTTCTAGCCCTTGGGGCGCTTCTTGGCGATGCCGGGGCGTCTTGGCAGATCAGCCGGGGTTCGGCCCGACTTGCGGATGACGTGGAGGTGGCGGTGCTGGGAGCCGGCTCGGTTGCCTACGTCGAGGATCTGCTCTGGGATCATGGCGAGCGCGTCTGAGGCGCGCTCCAGTTGGGACTCTTCCTCTTCGTCGCGTTTTCCCTTCCAGGCGACGAGGACGCCATTTGGCTTCAGGAGCGGGCTGGCGAGCTCGGCTAGGGTCGAGAGGCGGCCGACGGCGCGGGCGGTGACGGCATCGTAGGCTTCGCGGCCGTCTGCTTTGGCCAAGTCCTCGGAGCGGGTGTTGAGGACGGTGGCGTTGGCGATCGATGCGGCGTCGATCGCGCGCTGCATGAACTCGCACTTGCGGCCGACCGACTCGATCAGGTCCACCCGCGCGTCGGGGAGAGCGACGGCAAGGGCCAGGCCGGGGAAGCCGGCGCCGGCCCCGACGTCGGCGATTCTGCCGGCGCTCCGCAGCCCCTCGACCTCAAGGCCGGTGAGGCTGTCGGCGACGTGGACCCGCCAGGCCCGCTCGTCGACGACGGAGCTGACCGAGGCGCGCTCGCTGGCCAGCAGCTCCAGGACTTTGCCCAGCGCCTGTCGGGCAGCCGGTCCGAGTGCAGCGGTGGGGTCCGGGCTCACTCCGCGACGAGCGGGGCGACTACCACGCAGCGGTGGGGCTCGTCGCCCTCGCTGTAGGTCTCGACCCCGGCGCGCTCTTTGAGGCGTTCGTGGACGACGCGGCGCTCCTGGGCGCTCATTGGGTCCATCTCGACCACGCGGTTGTTGCTCAGCGCCTGCTCAGCGGCGCGGTCCGCGCGCCCCTCGAGCGTCTCGCGCCGCCGCTCGCGGTAGCCGGCGGCATCGACGAGGACGCGTTTGCGCTCGCGCATTCCGCGGAAGGCGGCCTGGTAGCAGAGCAGCTGCAGGGCGTCGATCGTCTGCCCTCGTTTGCCGATCAGCAGCCCGTAGTCGTCACCGCCGACGACGGTGATCTCGATCCGGTCGTCGTCCTCCTCGATCTCCACCTCGCCGTCGAGGTCGAGCTCGTCGAGTACGCCCTCGACCAACTCGCGAGCGCGTTCGGCGGGGGACTCGGGCCAGTCATTGCTCTCAGACACGGCCCGCAGGCTATCCGACCTCTCGCCAACCTGCCCAGGTAATTAGTCTGGCCCGAGATGGGCAAGGTCTACGCGGTGGCGAACCAGAAGGGCGGAGTCGGCAAGACGACGACTGCCGTCAACCTCGCGTCCTGCGCCGCCGCCGGTGGAGAGCAGACGCTGCTGGTCGATCTCGACCCGCAATGCAACGCGACGATCGCCCTCGGCGTCGGCCGCGATCTGCATCCCTCTTCCTACGATTGCCTGACCGGCGAGACTTCGGTGGCCGAGGCAGCCCGGCCCGCCGGACCGGACAACCTCTGGCTGGTTCCGGCCAGCCGCGACCTCGCTGGAGCCGCGGTCGAGCTGCCGCGGATCGACGGCTCCGAGGTCCGCCTGCGCGAACGGCTGGGCCCCGTGCGCGAGCGCTTTGCGCTGACCTTCCTCGATTGCCCCCCGGCGCTGGGGCCGGTCAGCGTCAACGCGTTGACCGCCGCCGACCGCGTGATCGTGCCGGTCCAGGCCGAGTATCTGGCGCTGGAGGGCCTGGTTCAATTCCTTGAGACCCTCGGCCTGATCAGGCGCGAGCTGAATCCTCGACTGGAGGTGGCGGGGTTGCTGATCACGATGCACGACGAGCGCACCAGGCTGGCCCAGGACGTTGAGTCGGAGCTCCGCTCCCATTTCGCCGAGATGGTCTTCGAGACCGTCATCCCGCGCAGCGTCCGAGTCGCCGAGTCGCCGAGCTATGGTCTGCCGGTGACCGAGCATGCCCCCACCTCGCATGGCGCGATCGCCTATCGGGCGTTGGCGAAGGAGCTCACGACCCGTGGCTAGCGGGACCAAGAAACGGGCGGGCCTCGGGAGTGGGCTGGCGGCGATCCTGCCGGAGAGCGACGCCGGCGACGCCGGCGAGCTGCGGGAGCTGCCGGTCGGCCTGATCAAGCCAAATCCGAATCAGCCGCGAACCCACTTCGACCCCGCGGCCCTGGCCGGATTGGCCGAATCGATCGCGGCCACCGGCGTCGTCCAGCCGCTCCTCGTTCGTCCCCTCCCCGACGGCAGCTACGAGCTCGTCGCCGGCGAGCGTCGCTGGCGCGCGGCACAGGAGGCCGGCCTCGAGAAGGTTCCCGCCATCGTCCGCGACCAGGCCGAGGCGGAGCGGCTGCAGGCCGCTCTGATCGAGAACATGGTCCGGGAGGACCTCAACCCGGTCGAGGAGGCGCGCGCTTGCGCCGCTCTGATCGGGGACCTCGGGCTGACCAAAGAGGAGCTGGCCCGTCGCGTCGGTCGCAGCCGCCCCGCGGTCTCGAACCTGATCCGCCTGCTCGAGCTCCCCGACGAGATCCTGGGCCACCTCGAGTCCGGTGAGCTCAGCGAGGGGCACGGCCGCGCCCTGCTCGGCGCCCAGGGCAATGACGTCCGGCGCCGCCTCGGCCGCGACGCGGTGCGGTCGGGCTGGTCGGTCCGCGAAACCGAGAGCAGGGTTCGGCTGGCTAGCCAGCCAAAAGTAAACAGAGGCAAGGCACCGCTCGATCCCGAGATCGCCGAGGCGCTCGAAGGCGTCGGCGACGCGCTCGAGGCCGCTCTCGGGCACGAGGTGACAGTCCGGCCCCGCAAGGACGGCTTCGCCGTCGAGCTCGTCTTCGATGACGTAGCCGAGGCCCACGCACTCGCGCGCGAGCTGCGCCGTCGCAGTAAGTAGGGCTGCGACGCGGGCTGATCTGGCCCGCGCGCCGTCGCTATCATCGCCGTCCCCGGGCGATTAGCTCAGTTGGTTAGAGCGCGTCTCTGATAAGGACGAGGTCCCTGGTTCGAATCCAGGATCGCCCATTACGCCGCTCCTATACTTGGCGGTCAATCCACGGCCGGGAGCGTTTTTCGTGCAGCAGATGCAGATCTACGGCGTCAGCTTCGACATGGTCGGCAAGCAGCCGATCGTGTTGCTGAAGACGGTTGACGGCAACCGCTTTCTGCCGATCTGGATCGGCCACCCGGAGGCGGCGGCGATCCTGATGAAGCTGCAGGGTGCCTCGACCCCGCGCCCGATGACCCACGACTTGCTCTCCGACATGCTCGAGAACCTCGACGCCAAATGCGAGCGGGTCGCGGTGACCGAGCTCCGCGACAACACCTTCTATGCCTCGATCACGGTCTCGGTCAACGGGTCCGAGGTCGAGATCGATTCCCGGCCCTCGGACGCGCTGGCGCTGGCGGTCCGGGTCTCGGCTCCGATCTTCGCCGCCGAGGACGTGATCGAGGAGTCGGCGATCGAGTTCGAGCACGAGGTCGAGGACACCGAGGAGGTCGTCGACAAGTTCAAAGAGTTCCTCGACGAGGTCACGCCCGACGACTTCGCCCAGGGCGAGAGCTAGCGCGCCGCCCTGCCGCGCTGAGCTTCAGCCCGCGCTTTCGCCGCTGCGCCGAAACGGCACCACGTTCTCGCTCGCCGGCTCTGCCGGCGCCGGCTCGCGACTCGGCAGCCGGTGTTCGCCGGTCAGCGCTCCGTAGAGCTCGACCTGCTCGTCGATCACCTTGCCGATCCGCTGTACCCCCTCGCGGATCTCGTCCTCGTTGACGCCGGAGAAGTTGAGCCGCATCGAGCTGCGCCCACGCTCGGCGACGAACGCCGCCTGGCCGGGGACGAAGGCGACGTCGTGGCGCAGGGCCTTCGCCAGCAGGTCGCTGGTGTCGATGTACTCGGGCAGGGTCGCCCAGATGAAGAGCCCGCCCTCGGGATCGGTCCAGGTTGCCTCGGCCGGGAAGTGCTCGTTCAGCGCCGCGACCATCGTGTCGCGGCGGCGGCGGTAGATCCCGATCAGCTCCTCGATGTACTCGCGCCAGCGCCCTTCGGCGAAGTACTCGCGGACGAAGTACTGGGTCAGGGTCGAGCTGCAGAGGTCGGCGGCCTGCTTGCCGAGCACGATCTTGTCCATCACCGGCGGCGGCGCCACCGCCCAGCCGAGGCGGATCCCCGGCGAGAGGATCTTCGAGAAGGTGCCAATGTAGAGGACGAAATCGCCCCCATCGAGCTGGTACAACGGCGGCAACGGCTCACCGCTGTAGCGCAGCAGTCCGTAGGGGTTGTCCTCGACTACGAGCAGCTCGTGGGCTCGCGCCAGCTCGACCAATTGCTGCCGACGGGCGAGCGACATCGTCACCCCGGCGGGGTTCTGGAAAGTCGGCACCGAGTAGACGAATTTGGGTCGCCGCCGTTCGCCGCGCAGCTTCTCCAGCAGCGGCTCCAGCTCCTCGACCCGCATCCCCTCCTCGTCGCACTCGATCTGGATCACGTCGGCCTGGTAGCTGCAGAAGGTCGGCACCGCGCCCGGGTAGGTGGGGGCCTCGCAGATGACGACGTCGCCGGGGTCGACCAGCGTCTTGCAGATCAAGTCGATCGCTTGCTGGCCGCCGGTGGTGACGATCACGTCGTCGTGCTCGGGCAGCATTCCCTCCGCGCCCATCACCTCGAGGATGCAGTCCTTGGTCTCCTCGAAGCCCTCGGTCGGGCCGTATTGCAATGCCTCGGCCGCCGACTTCTGGGCGATCCGCGTCATCTCGGCCGCGAAGCTCTCGGGGGGGAAGGTCGAGGTGTCGGGCAGGCCGCCGGCGAGTGAGATCACTTCCGGCCGGGCGGTGATAGCCATCAAGTCGCGCATCGCCGAGGAGCGCATCACCGCGGTACGGGCGGCGAACAGACCCGCGTAGCGCTCCAGGTCCCTGCTGCTGGCGCGCGCGCGTCGGCGGTACGGCGGTTGGGGTACTTCGGCCATCCGGGAAGTGTGCCGGATCGACGCTCGGGGGCTCGGCCGGTTAGGTTTTCGCATGTGGACGTTCTTCGAGAGTTGGGGATTGGCATCGCGATCGGCATGCTCGCCGGAACCACCGGCACCCACGGGGGTGCTCGGGGGCGGATGACCCTGCTGGCGGCGATCATCGGCCTCGTCGTCGGCTTTCTCCTCAACGACCTGGTCGGCGCCGTCCTCGGCTTCGTCGGCGCCGCCGCGGCCTGCTTGGTGATCAGCGACCTCGTTCACGGCGCCAGCCGCCGCGAGGGCTCCGGCGCCGGAGCCCTCGGGTTCCTGGTTAGTCTGGCGGCGCTGATCGTCGTCGCGGTCTCGCTCGTGTTCGCGCCGCTGGTAATTGTCGTCATCATCGCCATCGCCTGGCTGGGGATCTCGCGCCACCGTCGCGCCCAGCGCAAACACGCCGGGCTGCGGGTACTGCGCTAGCGCCCGGCGCCCTCACCCCGGCCGAGCGCTCGCTTCCTCCATCATCTATTCCGGCCATGCCGGTCGCCGACAAGAAGCTGGTCCTCACCTACGTCGACTCGCTGCGGACCGACATGCTCGAACGCGCCGTCGCCGAGGGCCGGGCGCCGACCTTCGCGACCCTCCTGGATCGCGGTGTCTTCATCCCCGACTGCGTCTCCAGCTTCCCCTCGGTGACGCCGGTCGCCTGCTCGGAGATGGTCACCGGGGTTGGTGCCGACCGTCACTGGATCAGCGGCATGAACTGGTACCACCGACTTGAGCGTCGCTACGTCGAGTACGGCTCCTCGCTCGACGCGACCCGCGCCTTCGGTGTCTTCCGCGCCCTCTACGACCTCGTCTACAACATGAACCTCGCTCACCTCAGTCCCGAGATCGAGACCCTGTTCGAGCAGCTCGACGACGAGGGGGCGCGAACGGCCTGCACCCCGTTTCTGATCTACCGTGGCCGCCACCGCCACGAGGTCTCGCTCGACGGGCTGCTGCGGCGCGCCGTCGATGCGACCAAGCTCAAGTTCCAACACCACACCTGGGGCCCGACCGACCTCTTCTACGGCGACCTCTACGCCAGTCGCGAGGTCCCTTGCAAGTCGACCTCAATTCCCGGCAACCGCGACGAGTACGCCGCCTGCTGCGCCGCCGAGCTGGCCGAGGGTGAGCTGTTCGACTTCCTCCTGCTCTCGCTGCCGGACAACGACAACTACTCGCACCGCCATGGCCCTGAGGCCTCGGTTGAGTCGATCGCCAAGGCCGACTCTTGCTTCGCGAAGTTCGCCGAGGCGGCCGGTGGCCTCGACCAGTTCCTCGAAGACCACGCCCTGATCCTGGTCTCCGACCACGCCCAGACCGACGTTCACCGCGGCCTGCCCCTGGCCGACCTGCTCGGCGCGACCTGGTCTGTCCTGCAGCCTTCCGACGATCGCCCGGAGTTGGCGCAGCTGGCGGTCAGCCCGACCGGCCGCGCCGCCCACGTTTACCTGCTGCCGGGGGAGGGGGAGCGGGCGGACGGCGAGGCGGTGCGCGAGCGGTTGACGGAGATCGAGGGCGTCGACCTGGTCTGTCGGCTCGAGGGAGTCGACGGCAAGCCCCTCTCACGACTGGAGCCGGGGATGCCGGCGGGTGGCGGTGAGTGGGCGGTGATCGAACGCCGCGGCGAGCGTCTGCGCTTCCGGCCCGGCGACGGTGTCGCCGACCTGCGCGGTGGAAGCTGGGAGCTCGACGGCGAGCCGGCGGCAGTGGAGGCGGAGGTCGAGCAAGGGGTTCTGCGCAGCGAGACCTACCCGGATCCACTGGAGCGGGTTTGGTCGGCGCTGACGGCGCCCCATGCCGGCGACTTCGTCGTCTCTCTCGGGCTCGGCTTCGAGGCGGTCGACTGGGGCGGCGACAGCCACATCGGCGGTGGCAGCCACGGCTCCCTGCACGCCGGCGACTCGCTCGGGCCGCTGCTGTTCGTCGGCTGCGGCGCGGAGTCGGCTGCGGAGCGGGCCCAGTGGACGCTGCGCGACGTGGCGCCGGCGGTGCTCGAGTACTTCGGGCTGGAGGGCAATTGAGAGAGGTTGGGGGAAAGGAGAAGGGGTCCTGCGGGCGGGCGGGTGCGTCCGTTCTCGGACCCCTTCTCCTTTCACTCGTCGTCGCCCTGGCAATTGCCCTCCTGGTCCCAACCGCGGCGCCGGCTTCCGGTCCCGAACCCGAAAAGCCGGGCAAGGTAACGAGCGCGGAAGCGATCGCTGCCGCCGAACGCGACCAGAAAGTGATCGACGAGCGGCGCGAGCACCCGAGCCTGACTCCCAGCGCGAGCAGGAACGAAGGCCACTGGGAGGTCGCCTACTTCGCCGAAGGCAAGGAGCTGGTCCTGGTCCTGGTCAACTCCCATACCAGCGCGGTGATCGAGTCCTGGACCGGCGACCAGGTGGCCTGGAAGATGGCCCGCGGCTACTCGGGTCAGTTCGGGCACAAGCTCAACGCCCCTTACGTGTTCCTGCCGCTTTGCGCGATCTTCCTTCTCGGCCTCGTCGACTGGAGGCGCTGGCGCCGGGCGGCCAACCTCGACCTCCTCGTCCTGCTCGGCTTCGGCGTCTCGCACTTCTTCTTCAACCAGGGGCAGATCGGCGTCTCGACCCCGCTGCAGTATCTGCCCCTGCTCTACCTCTTGGGACGGGCACTGTGGATCGGGTTCCGGGGTAGGGGAGAAGGGCTGCGCCCGGTCTGGCCGGCACTGTGGCTGCTGGTTGCGGCACTGTTCCTGATGGGCTTCCGCGTCGGCCTCAACATGGCCGACTCCGGCGCGGTCGACGTCGGCTACGCGGGCGTCGTCGGTGCCGATCGGATCGCCCACGGGGAACCGATCTACGGCAACTTTCCCGACGACATCTCCGAGGGCGACACCTACGGCCCGGTCAACTACTACGCCTACGTCCCGTTCGAGCGGATCTGGCCCTGGTCGGGGAGCTGGGACGACATCCCCGCCGCCCATGGCGCCGCGGTCGCCTTCGACATTCTCACCTTCGCGCTGCTGATCCTGCTCGGGATCCGGATCCGGCCTGGACCCGGGGGGTTCCGTCTCGCCGCGACCCTGGCCTTCGGCTGGGCCGCCTATCCGTACACGGCCTTCGCGCTGGAGTCGAACTCCAACGACTCGCTGGTCGCGGCGCTGCTGGTCGCGACGCTGGTGCTCTTAGCGCGACCGATCGCCCGCGGCGTGACCCTGGCCCTGGCGACCTTCGCCAAGTTCGTCCCGGCCGTGCTCGGGCCGATGCTGCTCACCTATGAAACGAAGCGGCGCTCGATGCTGCTGTTCGCTGCCGCCTTCGCTCTGACCAGCGCCGCCGTGATGTTGTGGCCGGCGATCGATCCGGGACTGAAGACCTTCTATGACCGCACGATCGGGTTCCAGCAGGGCCGGGACTCGCCGTTCAGTATTTGGGGGCAGGTCTCCGGGATCGAGTGGCTGCGCTCAGCGCTGACGGTCGCCACGGCAGCGCTCTCGCTGCTGCTCGCCTTCCGCCCGCGGCGCAAGTCGATGGTCCAGGTAGCGGCCCTCGGCGCGGCGCTGATCATCGCCCTGCAGTTGACGCTGCAGCACTGGTTCTACCTCTACATCGTCTGGTTCTACCCGCTGCTGCTGGTCGCGCTGGCGATGCTCGGCTCTAGGTCGTCGACTCCGGAGCCGGAACCATCACCGGCTCGATCGAGTCAGCCAGCCCCTGTGGGTTGACCTCGACCACGGCGCCCATCACCCAGACGTCCTCGGTTGCGGTTTCGAACCGGGTCGGCATCTGCGTCATCAGCGCCGCCAGCGCCTGCTCCGGCTTGACGCCGAGGACGCTGGTCCGCGAGCCGGTCATGCCGACGTCGGAGATGAAGGCGGTGCCCCGCGGCAGCACCCGGCCGTCGGCGGTGGGGACGTGGGTGTGGGTGCCGAGCACGGCGGCGACCCGGCCGTCGAGGTGCCAGCCCATCGCCACCTTCTCGCTCGTCATCTCGGCGTGGAAGTCGACGATCACCGCGTCGGCCTCGATCCGGCCGAGGATCTCGTCGACGGCGTCGAAGGGCGAGCGAGCGACCTTGAGGCCGGCGGCGCCGCTGAGGTTGATGACGCCGACCCGCATCCCGCCGATCTCGACCACGGTGTAGCCGCGGCCGGGGTTGCCCTGCGGGTAGTTGGCGGGGCGGATCACCAGGTGCTCGCGTTCGAGGTACTCATAGGCCTCGCGATGGCGGTAGACGTGGTTGCCGGTGGTGATCACCCCAGCGCCGGTGGCGAAGATGTCGTTGGCGGTGCGCTCGGTGATCCCCATGCCGCCAGCCGAGTTCTCGCCGTTTACGACGATCAGGTCCGGGGAATGGCGTTCACGCAGGGCGGGCATCGCGTCGCGCAGGCCGCGTCTGCCCGGACTGCCCACCACGTCACCGATGAAAAGGACCCGCATGGTCAGCCGACCCTATCTGCGAGATTGAATCCGGTGGAAGAGCCGCTGAGCCCGGGTGAGATCTTGGCGCGTGCTGTCGGCTATCCCTACGACGCGCCGCTGCGCTCCTTCGTCCAGCTCGGCGACCGGACCCTGGGTCTGCCGCCGCAGGGCGTTGACCTCAGCGGCCGCCGGCCGCTGCTCTGTTACGGCGCCAACGCGGCGCCCGCTGTCCTCACCCGCAAGCTGGCGACGCTGCCCGAGGTGCCGCTGCCGCTGTTGCGGGCGGGCCTGCACGGGTTCGACGTCGTCTACTCGGCGCACATCTCGCCCTACGGGGCGGTGCCCTCGACCCTGCAGCACAGTCCCGGCACCATCGCGCCGCTCTTCGTCGCCTACCCGACCGGTGAGCAGGAGGCGTTGCTGACCGTGACCGAGCCCAACTACGAGCTGCGGCGGCTGACCGGGATCGAGCTGCGCCGCGAGGGTGGGGTGACGCTCGAAACTGTGGACGCCTACGTCAGCCGTCACGGCTGCCTCGCACTCGAGGGCTCCGAGGTGGCGCTGGCCGCCGTCGAGTCCGCCGCCCGTCACTTCCCTTCCCTCGGCGAGGTCGAGGTGCTGGAGCGGGTTCGGCACGTCCTCGCCCCCGAGCTCGATCTCGAGCGCTTCGTCGAGTCGAGCCTCGACCCCGGCCTCGCCGCCGCCCGCACCGCGGTCCTCCACGGCGGCTCGCGGTCGCTCGAGCTGTAGGCGCGCCGCCTGAGCGTTGCTCAGACCGTCGCGAAGCGTCGAAGCGCCAGCCGCGCGATCACGCCGTAAGCGAGGGTTAGGATCACCAGGTGCAGTAGTGGGCCACCGATGCTTGGGCCCGCCGAGTCGAGGGCGGCGGTCATCGCCTGCAGGGCCGGCTTGAAGGGGAAGACCGCCGTGAAGATCCGAATCGCGTCGTAGACACCGCCGCCGACCGTGCCGGCCGGGACGAGCGAGAGCAGGGCAACCGGCAGGGTGACCATGAAGGCCAGCAGCGAGACGGCGCGCACCTCGCGCGCCGCCGCTCCCAGCGCAGCGCCCGCAGTGGCCAGAGCAGCACCCCCGAGCAGGATCGCGACCAGCCAGAGACCGATCCGGCTCCATTCCAGCGGCACGAAGAGCGCCAGTCCAGCCAATAAGAGCATCGTCACCACCAGCCCGATCGTGACCCCGAGCAGGACCTTCTCGGCGAGCAGGGTCTCGCTCGAGACGAGGCCGCGGGTGAGCCGCGGGAAGGCGTTCTCCTCGCGCTCGAGCGCGAGCGATCCGGCGACCAGCAGGATCGTGACGAAGGCCAGGGTGAAGGTGGCGGCGACGGCGATCGCGAAGACTTCCAGCGGCGGCGAGGAGCCGCCGACGGCGACCCGGTCGACGACGATCGGCTGCGCGAGGCGGTCGATCAGCGGTCCGGCGACGTCAAGGTTTTCCCGTCCCTGTTCGGCGAACTGGATCACCTCCTGCAGCGACGGCCGCAGCGCTGGGGGCAGCGACGGTTCGATCGCGTTGAGGATCCGGGCCGAGGCGCCGAGGCCGAGGATCGGGATCGACTGGCCGAGCAACTTCAGGTTGCCGCCTTCGACCAGCAGCTTCAGGTAGCGGCTGCCTTCGGCACCGATCCGGCGCGCGATCGCCAGGTTGGCTTGGGCCAGCAGCGAGTCGATCCGGTCTTTGACCAGCTCCGCCTTGACCGGATCGTCTTCGTTGAGGAGAACTTCGACTTCCGGCGTACCCGGGCTGAGGGTCGAGAGCGAGTTGATCTTGTCGACGAGGTCGGCGGGCAGGACCAGCGCCGCGAGGACGTCGCCGGACTCGACCTTCGACTCCGCTTCGCTGCGGCTGCCGACTTCGACGCACTCGACCCGCTTGCAGATCCGCGCCTTAACGTTGGCCGCCGGCAGGCCCTGGCCGCCGACCGCGATGCGACTGTCGGTCGGCACTTCGTTGAGGAAGGCGACCCGCGGTTTCTCTGAGCCACCGGAGATCGCGAAGCCGACGAGGACCGCGATCAGGATCGGCCAGACGACCAGCAGCGCCGCCTGCAATGGCGAGCGCCGCAGGATCTGCAGGTCCTTGAGCAGCAGCCATCGCATCGTTCAGTGCCCCCGGTGCTGGAGGTAGGCGACGAAGGCGGTCTCGAAGTCGCGGTCGGCGGCCTCCGGCGCCTCGCGACGAACCGCCTCGCGCAGCGCCTCGGGGTTGCCGTCGAAGAGGGACTCGCCGTCGGCGAGGACCAGCAGGCGACCGCCGTAGCGCTCGGCCTCCTGGATGTCGTGCGTGGAGAAGATCACGGTCGTCCCACGGGCGGCGAGGCCGGAGACGAACTCCCAGAGTCGGGCTCGCTGCCGTGGGTCTAATCCCACGCTGGGCTCGTCGAGCAGCAGCACCCGCGGTCGCGAGAGCAGCCCGATCGCGATGTTGATCCGCTGCTGGTTACCGCCAGAGAGACGGGCGACGATCTCCTTGCGGCGCTCGCCGAGGGCGGACAGCTCGAGCATCTCCTCGACCGAGGCGCGCGGATCCTCGTGGCCCTCGAGCCGGGCGAAGAGGAGCAGGTTCTCCTCCACGGTCAGTCGCCGGTAAAGCGCTGCTTGTTGCGGCACCCAGCCGACCTCCCCCGCCGGGGCCTGCAGCTCGCCGCCGTCGGGCTCGAGGATCCCGGCCAGGATCGAGAGCAGGGTCGTCTTGCCGGCGCCGTTGGGGCCGATGATCGCGACGAGCTCCCCGGGGGCGGTGCTGAGGTCGACGCCTCGCAGAGCCTCCCGGCTTCCGTAGCGCTTGACGAGCCCCCGTGCCTGCACCCGGCGAACGCTACTGGCCCTTCCCTAAACTCGGCTCCGATGCCTTTCCCCAGTACCCGCCTGCGCCGCCTGCGCCGGACCCACACCTTCCGCGCTCTCGTGCGCGAGACCGAGCTCTCGCCCGCGCACTTGATCCAGCCTGCCTTCGTCGTCGCCGGCGAGGGGATCCGCGAGGAGATCGCGTCGATGCCGGGGATCGAGCGCTTCTCGATCTCGGGCTTGGTCGAGGAGGCCGGCGAGATCGCCTCCGCCGGGATCGGAGCGTTGCTGCTGTTCGGCGTGCCCGCCGCCAAGGACGAGGTCGGCAGCGCCGCCTACGACGACGAGGGGATCGTGCAGATGGCGGTCCGCGCTCTCAAGGACGCCCATCCCGACCTGACCGTGATCACCGACGTCTGTCTCTGCGAGTACACCTCGCACGGTCACTGCGGGGTCTTCCGGCAGGGCGGCAGCGAAGTCGACAACGACCTCTCGGTCGAGCTGCTAGCGAAAACCGCGATCTCCCACGCCGAGGCCGGCGCCGACGCGGTCGCTCCCAGCGACATGATGGACGGCCGGGTCGGCTCGATCCGCTACCAACTGGACGAGGAGGGACACCCCGACGTCCCGGTCATCGCCTACAGCGCCAAGTACGCGTCGGCGTTCTACGGGCCGTTCCGCGACGCGGCCGACTCGACCCCCGAGCTCGGCGACCGCCGCGGGTACCAGATGGACCCCGCCAACGCCGCCGAAGCGGTGCGCGAGGCCGAGCTCGACCTCGAAGAGGGCGCCGACATGCTGATGGTGAAGCCGGCGACCGCGTACCTCGACGTCGTCCGCCGGGTCAAGGACGCGACCGGTGCCCCGGTCGCCGCCTACCACGTCTCCGGCGAGTACTCGATGCTGAAGGCCGCCGCCGCCAACGGCTGGATCGACGAGCGTGCCGCGGTGCTGGAGACACTGACCTCGATCCGCCGCGCTGGGGCAGACGCGATCGTCACCTACTACGCGAAGGAGGCCGCTCCGTGGCTTCAGTGAAGACGCCGCAGTCGAAGGCCCGCAGCCGCAAGGACGGCGCCGCGATCCCGCTCGACGAGACCGACAAGCAGCTGATGAATCTGCTGCAGTCGAGCTTCCCGCTTGACCCCGAGCCGTTCGCCCTCGTCGCTTCCGAGGCGGAGTTGGAGCTCGACGACGTCCTCACCCGCACCCAGCGCTTGCTCGACGGCCGGATCATCCGCGAGATCACGCCGATCTTCGACACTCGCGCCCTTGGCTACGAGTCGATGTTGGTCGCCGCCAAAGTCGATTCCGAGAACCCGCAGCGGGCGGCGCAGATCGTCAATGCGCACCCCGGCGTCTCCCATAACTACCTGCGCACGCACGACTTCAACCTTTGGTTCACGATCGCGACCCCGCCCGACTCCGAGCTCGGCCTCGCCGGCACCCTCGAGGCGCTGATGGCGGAGACCGGCGCCGAGTCGATGCGGGAGCTGCCGACCCTGACCCTGTTCAAGATCAACATGAACCTGGAGATGGAGAAGGGGACCGAGGCGCTGGCGAGCGCGGTCGAAGCGGCGCCCCCGCGCGAGCTCGAAGCGCAGCCCTACGACGAGGAGGACATCGCCCTGATCAAGGCGCTGCAGGGCCCGATGGCCGCGGTCGAGCGTCCTTACGACGAGGCCGCCGCCGAGCTCGGGATCTCGACCGAGGAGATTCTGGAGCGACTGCGGGGAATGGTCGACCGCAAGATCCTGCGCCGGGTTGCAGCGATCCTCTACCACCGCCGCGCCGGCTTCTCGGCCAACGGCATGGGCGTCTGGAAAGTGCCCGAGGACCAGATCTCCGAGATCGGCGGCCGGATGGCTTCCTTCCGCGGCGTCTCCCACTGCTACCAGCGCCCCACTTATGACGATTGGCCCTACAGCGTCTTCACGATGGCCCACGGCCGCTCGAAGCAGGAGTGCGACGCAGTCCTCGACGCGATCGCCGCGGACTGCGGAATGGGTCCCGACGACCGCGCCACCCTCTACTCCTCGACTGAGTACAAGAAGATCCGCCTCCACTATTTCACCGACGACTACGCGGCCTGGGAGGCCGCGCATTCCTAGCTCGGAGGGCCTCTACGCGGAGGCCCTGAAGGTCCTGCCCGGCGGCGTCAACTCGCCGGTGCGGGCGATGCGCCAGATCGGTCGCGACCCGATCTTCATCGACTTCGCGGACGGGGCGGAGATGGTCGACGTCGACGGCAACCGCTACCTCGACTGGGTCGGCTCCTGGGGCCCGCTGATCCTCGGCCACGCCGAGCCCTCTGTCGTCTCCGCGGTGATCGAGGCGGCGAAGCGCGGCACCAGCTTCGGCGCTGCCACGGCGGCCGAGGTCGAGCTCGCCGAGCAGATCGCCGACCGCGTCCCCGCGGTCGAGATGGTGCGGATGACGAGCTCCGGCACCGAGGCGGCGATGGGCGCGGTTCGCCTCGCCCGCGCGATCACCGGCCGCGAGGTCGTGGTCAAGTTCGCCGGCGCCTACCACGGTCACTCCGACGGCCTGCTCGCCGCCGCCGGCTCCGGCTTGGCGACGCTTGGGGTTCCGGGCAGCCCCGGCGTCACCGCGGCGCAGGCGGCGGGGACGATCGTCGTCCCCTGGAACGACCGCGAGGCGGTCACCCGGGCGCTCGCAGAGCACGAGCTGGCGGCGCTGCTGGCGGAGCCGATCGCCGCCAACATGGGCGTCGTCCCGCCCGCCGACGGCTACCTCGAGTTCCTCCGCGAGGAGACCCGCGCCGCCGGCGCGCTGCTCATCTTCGACGAGGTGATCACCGGCTTCCGCGTCGCCCGCGGGGGTGCCCAGGAGCTCTACGGGGTCGCGCCCGACCTGACCGTGATGGGGAAGGTGATCGGCGGTGGCCTGCCGGCTGCTGCCTTCGGCGGCCCGCGCGAGGCGATGGAACGGCTCGCTCCGGCCGGCGACGTCTACCAGGCCGGAACGCTCTCGGGCAACCCGCTCGCGACCGCCGCCGGCCTGGCGACGCTGGCCGCCCTCGACGCCACCGCCTACGCTCGCCTCGGCGCGCTGACCGACCGCCTGGCTGCTGGATTCACGGCGCTTGCCGCCGACCGGCCGCTGCAGGTCGCCTCTGCCCCCGGCCTCTGCACCCTCTTCTTCAGCCCCGATCCGGTCACCGATTTCGCCGCCGCTTCCGCCTGTGACCTCGCTGCCCACGCCCGCTTCTGCAATGCGCTGCTCGATCGCGGCGTCTACCCGCCGCCGTCGCAGTTCGAGGCTTGGTTCGTCTCCCTTGCCCACTCCGAGGCGACCGTCGATCGCACCCTTGAAGCCGCCGCCGAGGCACTGGACGGGGCACTCGGATGACCGCGATGCCCGAGCAGGCCCTGCACGCGCTCGCCGCTCAGTTGCGCGACGAGCAGACGCCAATCTCACCTCACGTCGTCGAGCCGGCCGCTGCGCCCAAGTTCGGGGCGCTCGCCGCAGCTGGCCCGCGTGCCGCTGGCGCTCCGGGGGGGTACGCGCTGGTGGTCGAGGCTGTGCGCGAGGGGTACCTGCTGCACTACGGTGAGCCGCGCCTGCTCGCCGGTCAGGACGAGGATCTCGCCCTACTCGCCGGCGACTATCTCTACGCGCTCGGCCTCGATCGCCTTGCGGCGCTGGGCGACGACGAGGCCGTCGCCGTCCTCTCGGACCTGATCAGCACCTGCGCTCAGCTTCACGCCGAGGGCCGTGAGGCCGAGGTTCCCCAGTGCTGGACCGACGCCGTCGCCTCGATCGCCGGCCGCTAGCGTTCCTCAACCGCGGGCGTGACACGTCCTGACGATGACGCTGCGCAGCGTCGTGCCGCCGACGAACGAGTAGGCAGCCCGCGCCAGCGGGAAGGTGGCGCCGGGGAAGCCGGCGGGCGCTGGGCAGCCGGCGCTGAGGTAGCTGTGGCGGCGCCCGTCCCGCGAGTAGCTGCGCTTGAGGCGCAGTCGGAAGCTGGTGATGTGGAGCTGGCGCCGGATCTGTTGCGGCACCACCGCGACGAGGCGGGTGCCGAAGGTGCCCGGCGTCCGCTCGAGGGTAAAAGTGAGGACGACTGAGAGGGCGAAAGGCGAGTGCGTGTAGATGTGGGCGAGGATCGCGTGGCCGCCGGCCAGGTGTCGGCCGTTGAAGGCGATCACCCGGCCTTGGAAGGCGAGCGGGGGTTGTTCTGGGAGGGCGATCCGCCCCGTGACTCGGCCACCTCCGACCCTCGCGCGACCACAGGCCGCCATCGCTTGTTGCGAGCTCGAGGGCACGAGCTGATCCCGCCGGCAGGTCGGCAGCCCACGGTCGTCGAGAACCCCGTTGCGGTTGATTTGGAGTGAGATTCGGCGCAAGGCCGGTGGCAATTGCCCGCTGGCCGTGCGGACCTGGGCGTTAACGGTGATGCCGATCGGCGCGGTGCCCGCTCGTGGCAGCGATCGTGGCGAGATCGAGCCTCCAAAGTTGACGATCAGGCCGTTCTTTTGCGTCACCTCGCCCCGGACGGGCGCCGCCGCGAGAAAGGCGAGGAGGAGCCCAACCGCCAGGCCAGCGAGGCGGGAACGCGCCACCGCCACCAGCTCAGACGAACTTCGACTGATTGATCACGCAGTAGTGGAATTCGAAGCTTACGACCGTGTTGTTGGCCTGCCTGCTGGCGGCTTCGGCCCGCACAAGCAGTTCCTGGGCCCGCGTCTTCTTTTCCGCCTTCAGCGCCTTGCCAATTTCGCCCAGCAGCTTCGTCTCGTCACCTAGGTAGCCGATCCACTTCGCCAGCTTCGCGGCGTCGGCGCTCGGTTGCGGGACGGCGGCGATCTGCTTGGTCGCCTTGCCGAACGCTTCCGCGGCCTTGCCGAACTGGGTCCCGGCGAGCTTCAGCTTGCCCTTCTTGATGTCACTGCGGACGTCGGCCAGGATCCGTTCGTTGGCCTTGGTGTTCGTCTTGCAGATCGGCTCGACGCCGGCGACGTAGCTTTCGCGGGTCTGGGTTGGCGAGGTCGAGGCAAGCGCGACGGCGGCAACCAGCGCTACCCCCAACACCGCTGCGCCGACGGTAACCGCGACCCTCGACGTGTATCTCCGAAACCGCATTTCCCTACCTCCCTGTCGCCTGGCGGCGCCGTTCCATAAGCTCCCCGACGCTCGAGTCGATGGTAGCGGGGCAAGGCGCGGCGGCCGTGAGCCGGCCCCGCGGTCCAAGCAATAGACTTGACGACCGAATCGCGAGAGACGTGGCACCTGAGAGCGTGGACAAGATGAACGGAGCCGACGAGGCTCCCCAGGAGCGGGTCAAGCCCGACCCTCCCGGCTACTTCGAGGGCGAGTCGATGACCCGGAGGCGGGCGTTCACGATCGCCGTCCAGGGCCTGGGCGGGATCGCCGGCGCGGCGATTGTGCTGCCCGCGGTCGGCTTCGCGGTGGCGCCGATCTTCCACCGCGGTAAGGAGCGCTGGGAGGCGGTCGGCCCGACCGGTGACTTCGTCGAAGACACCTACCGCCAAGTCGTCTTCACCGAAACCGAGGGGATCGGCGACGCCGGCAAGACGATCGCCTACGTGCGCAAGAGCTCGACCGAACTGGAAGAAGAAGCGGGCAAGTTCGTCGCCGTCTCCAACCGCTGCGCCCATCTCGGTTGCCCGGTGCGCTTCGTCGAGGCGGCCGGCAACTTCATCTGCCCCTGCCACGGCGGCGTCTACGACTTCCAGGGCAAGCGGATCGGCGGCCCGCCGGTGCGCCCGCTCGACCAGTTTCAGACCCGGGTCCGCAACGGCCAGGTCGAGATCGGCCCGCGCTACAGCGTCACCAACCAGATGGAACCGGTCCGCGCCCGCGACCCTGGGGAGTTCACCGGCGGGATCTGGGAATACCTCTACCCACCGCGGCCCTCTACCTTCCCACCCCCCTGATGCCGAAAATTCCCGCCCCGAAAATTCCCGATGCGATCGTCCCGGCGCCCCTGCGCAAACCGCCGAAGCCGGGTACCGAGGGCCGCAAGGGCCAGGCCCCGGCCGATCTCAAGTCATCGCCGCCGCCGAGCCGGACCCACGTCGACCGGCTGACCGACCAGGCCAAGGACGCCCCCGCCGAGGTTCTCGCCTGGGTCGACCAGCGCACCGGCGCCAGCGGCTTTCTCACGGCGATGCTCTACCGCAAGGTGCCGAAGGGGACCAACTGGTTCTACACGCTCGGCTCGGCGACGCTCTTCGCCTTCATCGTCCAGGCGACGACCGGTGTCTTCCTAGCGATGTTCTACACGCCTTCGGCGACCCAGGCCTACGCCTCGATCTCGCACATCAACAACGACGTCCCGCTCGGCCAGCTCGTGCACGGGATGCACAAGTGGGGATCGAGCGTGATGGTGATCCTGATCTTCCTGCACATGGGTCGCACCTTCTTCTTCGGTGCCTACAAGTACCCGCGTGAGCTGAACTGGGTGATCGGCGTTGTGCTGCTGATCCTGACGATGACGATGGCCTTCACCGGCTACCTGCTGCCGTTCGACCAGCGCTCCTACTGGGCCTCGATCGTCGGCATCAACATCAACGGCACCGGCCCGATCGTCGGGCCCTATCTGAGCGACTTTTTGCGCGCCGGCCCCGAGTTGGGCGCGACCACCCTCTCCCGCTTCTACGCGATCCACATGCTCCTCGTGCCGGGAGCGATCATCGCCCTGATCGGCGCTCACCTTTACCTGGTGACCAAGCTCGGCACCACCGCGCCGCCCTGGGTCAAAGCCGAGAAGCCGAAAGTCGCGGCCCCGGTCGCCCAGCTCGACGCCGGCGTCGAGGGGAACGGCGCTGGTCCCTCCAGCAACGGGGGCTCAGGCGCGTGAAGCCGAAGGACAAGCAGGCCTACCTCGAGGAATACGAGCTCCTGAAGAAGAAGGGGAAGCCGTTCTTCCCCTACGCCGTCCTCAAGGACTCGGCGATGGCCCTGATCGTCGTCGGCGTGATCATCGCGATGTCGGTGATCCTCGGCGCCGAGCAGGGGCCGAAGGCGGACCCGACCTCGACCACTTACGTGCCGCGACCCGAGTGGTACTTCTTCTTCCTCTTCGAGGTCCTGCGTGTGATCAAACCGCCGGAGCTGGTCCCGATCGCGACGATCGGGATCCCGACGATCTGCATGGCGCTGCTGCTGTTGCTGCCGTTCTACGACCGCAACGCCGAGCGCCGCCCGGAGCGCCGCCCGATCGCGCTCACCGCTGGCTGCCTGACGATCCTGGCGATGGGCTACCTGACCTACGCCGGCGCCGTCGCCGGTCCGCCGACCGAAATCGACCTTAAGGTCGCGCCCCAATACGAGGCCGGGAAGGAGGTCGTCGCCGGCTCCGGATGCCTCGCCTGCCACAAACTCGGCGAGAACGGCAACAACGGGCCAGGTCCTGAACTGACCCACATTGCTTCCCGGATCCCGCGCGCGGCGATCATCCGCTCGGTCGAAATCGGCCCTGGCATCATGCCGTCGTTCCGCGACCTGCCGCCGAAGAAGATCGAAGAGCTGGCCAACTTTCTCTCCTCATTGGATTAGGACGCTGCAAACCGGCGCATCTCGGCGTCCTCGGCCTCGCACCTCGCTCACGTAGCTCCGCTACGCTCGCTCCGGCGCTCCGGCCTGCGTCCACCGACCTGCTTGGTTTTCGCGCCCTAATCAGCCTTGGACACGATCAACGACAACCGCACGTCGCCTGACTTCGCCGGTCAGGTCAACCGCATGTTTGACCGCGTTGCCGGTCACTACGACGCGCTCAACTCGGTGATGACGGCGGGCCTGCACCACCACTGGCGCAAGCGCGCGGCCAATCGGGCTGAGCTTCGCCCCGGCGACTCGGCCCTCGACATCTGCTGCGGGACCGGCGACCTCGCGCTCGAGCTGGCCGGCCGCGTCGCCCCCGATGGCAGGGTCGTCGGCTCTGACTTCTCCGAGCCGATGCTCGACCTCGCCCGCGAGAAGGCGTCCGCGCGAGGCGCCGCCGGCGTCCGCTTCGAGTGGGCCGACGCGCTGGCGCTCCCCTACGACGGCGAGCGCTTCGACGCGGTCACGGTCGGCTTTGGCGTCCGCAACCTGGCCGACCTCGACCGCGGCCTGCGCGAGATGGCCCGGGTCCTGAAACCGGGTGGGAGAGCGGTCATCCTCGAGATCACCCAGCCGACCCGGCCGCCGCTCTCCTGGTTCTTCTCGTTTTGGTTCGACCGCATCGTGCCGCGACTCGGCACCTTCTCCGCCGACCCGGAGGCCTACTCCTACCTGCCGCAGTCGGTGCGCAGCTTCCCGAGCCCGCTCGGGCTGGCGGAGAAGATGGGCCGTGCCGGCTTCGAGCGGATCCGCTACACGGTCCTCGCTGGCGGGATCATCGCGATCCACAGCGGCGTCCGCGGCCCCGCCGAGTGACCCGGCGCTCGGCCGTGCCGCCGCCGGTGACGGCGGTTCTCGATGCTTCCAGCCGCTGGCTGCCGGCGCGGATGGGCGAGGTCGAGGAGCAATTGCGGGCCGAGGTCGGCGGCCACGGGGAGCTGCTTGGTGGCGACGCCGCCGCGACCCTGGCGGCGGGGGGAAAGCGCTTGCGGCCGATGCTGGTCCTGCTCTGCGCGGGGGAGTCCGGGGGCGCCGCAGCGGTCCGCGCTGCGGCCGCGATTGAGCTGGTCCATATGGCGACCCTGGTCCACGACGACGTGCTCGACGAGGCTCCTCTGCGCCGCGGCCACCCGACTGTGGCCGCCACTTCGGGCCGGGCGCGGGCGATCGCAACCGGGGACCTGTTGCTCTCACGCGCTTTCGCGCTGCTGGCGGCGGCGGGCGACTCGCGCGCGGTGAGCCTGCTCGCCAACGCCGCGGTTGCCCTCGCCCGCGGCGAGCTGGCCCAGCGCCACGACGCCTTCGACCTCGGGATCTCCGAGCAGCGCTACCTCGACCGTTGTCGGCTGAAGACGGCGACGCTGTTCGAATGCGCCTGCCTGCTCGGCCGCGACGACGCGCACCTGCGTCGCTTCGGCTCCGAAGTGGGGCTCGCCTTCCAGTTGCTCGACGACGTCCTCGACGTCTCCGGGCCGCCCGAGCGGACCGGCAAGGCGCGCGGCACCGACCTGCTCGACGGCACCGTCACTTTGCCTCTGATCGAGGCCGCCGCCCGTGACCCGGAGATCCGCAGCGCCGACCTGCACCGGCTCGACCCGGGCTCGGCTGAGGCGCTCTGCGACCGGATCGCCGCCACCGGAGCCCTGGAGACGGTCCGCGCCCGGGCGTTGGAGATGGTCGCGAACGGAAAGGCCGCCCTCAAAGACACTCCGTTCCCCCCCGAACAACGCGACCTCCTGGCGTTGGTCGCCGACGGCGTCGTTCAGCGCTACAGCTAAGTCCCGCGCGGGGGGCGAAACCCTCGCACCAGGCGCCTTTGTTCACCCATGTGGGCAAAAGCGCCTATGTCAAAGCCGTTGATGCGAACATCGCGGCCGTCGCGCGGCAGCAGCATGGTGTGATGACCGCGCAGCAGTTGCTCGGCGTTGGCATGAGCCGCACGGCGATCTCGAAATGGGCAGGTAGGGGTCGTCTCCATCGTCTGCACCAAGGCGTCTACGCGGTTGGCCACACGGCTCTCAGCCGCGAGGCGCATTGGATGGCCGCGGTCCTCGCCTGCGGGGAGGGAGCCGTGCTGAGTCATCTGAGCGGCGGCTCTTTGGGACCTCTTGAAGCCCACTGAAGGCCCGATCGACGTCTCCCTACCCAGCCAGTCCGGCAGGCGTCACCGCCGCGGCATCAGGGTTCACCGTTGCGCCTCGCTTGGAGCCGAGGCGCATTTGTCCCCACAGGGTGAAGCAATGCGCCTTCCAGCCCCCATGGTCACGGTGCGGCGTGGGATTCCGGTGACCTCCGTGCCGCGAACCGTCGAGGACCTGCGGCGCGCGGGATACGCGGAACACTGGGTGCGGCGCGCTCGGCGGCAGGCGGAGCTCGCGGGCCATCGACTCGGCGATAGTCCGCCGCGCCGGACGCGCAGCGACCTCGAGGACGACTTCCTCGCCTTCCTTCGCCGCCATCACCTGCCTCCGCCAGAGGTCAACGTCAGGGTCGGACGCTGGGAGGTTGATTTCCTTTGGCGCGCCGAGCGCCTCGCGGTCGAAACCGACTTCTACGCAACCCACCGCGGCTCGGTCGCCTTTGAGGACGACCACCAACGAGACTTGGACCTACGCCGCCTCGGCTATCGCGTCCGCCGCTATACCGGAGCCCAAATCGGCAACCACCCAGCCCTGGTCGTTGCGGATTTGGGCGAAGTCCTGGGGGTCTGAGACAGGTGAGCCGCGTGCCTCAGCCGACCTGGCCGGTGGGCCGGATCAGGACCTCGTTGATCGCGACGTGGGCGGGGCGGCTGACGACGTAGGAGATCGCGTCGGCGATGTCGGGGGCCTGTAGCCGCTCGATCTCACCGAGGCGTTGACGGATCGTCTCTTGAACCTCGGGCCGGTTGTGGTCGATCAGCTCGGTTTCGACTGCGCCGGGCTCGATCAGGGAGACTCGCACCTGCCGGCCGGTCACCTCCTGGCGCAGCGACTCGCTGAAGGCGCCAACCCCGTGCTTGGTCGCGTTGTAGACGCCGCTGCCGACGCGAGCGACACGCCCGGCGACGGAGGAGATGTTGACCATGTCGGCGACGCCGCGCTCGCCCTCGGCCGCCGCCAGCAGGTGCGGCATCGCGGCGTGGGAGACGTAAAGGAGCCCGAGCAGGTTGACCTCGATCATCTGCTCCCATTCCTCGACCGGAGCGTCGACGATCGGGCCCAGCAGCATCACGCCGGCGTTGTTGACGACGACATCGATGCGCCCGAGCTCCGCTGCCGTGCGGGCGACGGCGTCCTCGGCCTGAGCGCGATCGCTGACGTCGGCTTCGATCTTCAGTGCCCGCCCGCCGCCGTTCTCGATTTCAGCGGCTAGGGAATCGAGGCGATCGCCACGACGAGCGACGAGCGCGACTTCGGCACCCGCGGCGGCCAGCGTTTTCGCGGTCGCCTCGCCGATGCCACTGGAGGCGCCGGTGACGAGGGCGGCGGCGCCCTCCAGGCTCATGTGAAGTCGTCGGCGCCGATCAAGTCAGCGTCGAGGGCGGCGATGAATGCTTCGACCATGTCCGTCATGTTGGCATGCTCGAGCGCGCGCAGCTCGTCGGCGAGCTCGTGCGCGCCGATGTCGAGCTGCTCGTCGAAGGCGTCGATCTCGTCCTCGCCGTGGACTCCCTGACAAAACCACTCGCACTCGGGGCAGCGTCTCCAGACCCGCCAGTGGGCACGGTCTCCGGCCTGCTCCCAGCAGGTGGGCTGGACCAGAGGAGAGCCGCACTCGGGGCAGACGTGTAGCTCGGTAGCGCGCTTGGTGCGGTTGGTCGGCTCTCTCATCGCTTCCTTATCGAACCCGCGAGGGAGGAACTTGATCCGGACCTATTCGACGCAATCGCGACAAAACCCCACTACCGGGTATCTAAAAACCTGGCCGCCGCTGATCCGGCCGCCGTGGCACCCCGTTACCATGAGGGCAATGCTTGGAAACATTGGTCCCCTCGAGATTGGCATCGTCCTCGTCATCGCCCTGATTGTGTTCGGCCCGAAACGGCTGCCAGAGCTCGGCAGCAGCCTCGGCCGCGGCATCCGTGAGTTCAAAGAGACGGTTACCGGAGATCGCAAGGACGACGACGAAGACGACGTCAAAGCGCTCCACGCTTCCGAAGCGACGACGGCGAAAGCGCCGGAGTCGACCCCGGTGGCGACGGCGCCGGCTGAGAAGCCCGACGACCGCAGCTAGGGGCAGCCTGGGATGGCGCGCCGCGTCAAGGCGGTCTCCCATGACGATCGCCTCAGCCTCGTCGAGCATCTCGACGAGCTCCGCTCGCGCCTGATCGTTTGCATCGTCGTCTTTGGCGTCGCCCTTGCGCTCTGCTTCTGGCAGAACAACCTGCTGCTTGAAATCGCCGGCGGGCCGCTGCCGGAGGGGCACAAGAAGCTGATCACCTTCGGCGTCACCGAGCCGTTCACGACGACGGTGACGGTCGCCGCCTACGGCGCGATTGTGCTCTCGCTGCCGGTCCTCCTCTACCAGCTCTACGCCTACGTCCTGCCCGCCTTCAGCCCGAAGGAGAAACGGGTGGTCCTGCCGATCCTGCTGCTCTTCCCGGCGCTGTTCCTGGCCGGGCTCGCCTTCGCTTACTTCGCGGTGATGCCGGCGGCGGTCCACTTCCTGCTCAACTTCAACGACACCCAGTTCAACATCCAGGTCCGCGCCCGCGACTACTACAGCTTCTTCTCGATGACGATGCTGGCCGGCGCCCTCGTCTTTCAGATGCCATTGGCGATCCTGGCCGTCACTCGCCTCGGAATCGTCAAGGTCGAGTGGCTTACGAAGAACCGTCGCTATGCCTATCTGGTGATCGCAGTTATCGCCGCGGCGCTGCCCGGCGTCGACCCGATCTCGATGATCATCGAGATGGTCCCGCTCCTCGTTCTGTTTGAGTTGAGTATCTTGATTGCCAAGGTCCTCGGCAGGCCAGGCGAGAAGCGGGGAGGGGTGGCCGAGCCCTCGCCCCAGGAGTAAAAGGCGATGGCAAAACAGGGCGACAACGAGCACCGGATGGTCTTCGACATCCGCGGCAAGCGGCGGAACGTCGTCAAAGTCGTCTACGCGATCCTCGCTGTGCTGATGGGTCTCAGCCTCTTCCTCGTCACCGGCATCGGCAACATCGGCGACTTGTTCGGGGGCAGCGGCAGCGAAAGCGGCGCCGCCGCCAAGGTCTACGAAGAACAGTCAACCCGGATCGAACGGAAACTGGCGAAGAGCCCCGAAGACCCGGACCTGCTGCTGGCGTTGACCCGCGCCCAGCTCAACGCGGGCAACCAGCTGGTCGAACAGAACTCCGCCGGCCAGACCGTGATCACGACCGATACGGTCCGGAAGTACCAGCAGGCGAGCGAAACCTGGTCGGAGTATCTGAAGGCGACCAACGAACCGAGCCCCAATGGCGCCCAGCTGATCGCGCCGACCTTCGTCACCCTTGCCGAAAGCTCGCGCAGTACGGGGGAGTTCGAAGAAAACATGCAATCTGCCGCGGAAGCGGCGGAAATCGTCGCCAAGAAACGCCCGAGCCTGAACTCGTTGAGCACGCTCGCCTACTACGACTACTTCGCCTTCGACAATGCTGGTGCCGAAAAAGCGCGGGCCGAAGCGACCGAACTGACCAAAGGCAAGTTCGAACGCGAAAACCTCGAAAACCAGCTCGACGAATACAAAAAACGGGCCGAAGAAGTCGAAAAACAGATCAAAGCGGTCGAAAAGGCGAACAAAGCGTCCGGGGCAAGCGGGAAAGAATCGCTTGAAAACCCGTTCGGTGGCCTCGGCGGCGGAGGCCTCGGCGAATAGATGGGCCGCGAAGGACTCGAACCTTCAACCTTGAGCTTAAGAGGCTCCTGCTCTAACCAGTTGAGCTAGCGGCCCGGGGCAGGCAAGTATAGGAAGCCGACGCTTCGCGGGCCGCCTGGGAGGGCTATTCGGAGCGGCAGAACTTTTCGACGTTGCCTTCGATCAAGGTGCCGTCGGAGAAGGTGAAGGCGCCCTGGGTACGGAGGATGTTGTCTGAGCAGCGGGCGGAGACGTAACTGCGCCGCTTGCCGCCGGCTTCGTAACGGCGGCCAATTTCGGCGTCGAGGTGGGTCAGCGAGCCCATGCCACCGGCGATCGGCGGAATTTCGATCGTCACCCGGTAGCGGTATTCGCCGCGGCGAGGCGTGATCGGGGCGACGATCGCGAAAGTCTGGGTCGCCGGCGAGGTGATCTGAGCGTGGAGGATGACCGCCGGATGGCCTTCGACTCGGGGGGCGTTGAAGATCGTCAGCGCCGAGCGGGCCGGGAATGTGGTGCCGCCAAGGGAGACCAGCGCTTCGACGTGGCCGCGGCCGACGATCGCGCCGGCGCAGATCTGTCGCGCTTCGGCGACGCCGACGTTGGCGACGCTTTCTGCGGCGCAGGTGGGGAGGCCGGCAACGCCGAGCCGGCCGTCGCGATCGAAGTCGAGCGCCACGCGCTGCAGTGGAAGCGGACGCCCGCCGTCTCTGTCGTCAACGTCAAAGTGGCCCTTAAATTGGATCGGCGCGTAGTGGGTCCGCGGCAGGGTCCGCGGCGTGAAGCCCCCGTTCGCGTGCAAGATCAGGCTTTGGTAGGCAACCAGGGCGGCGCCGGCACCACTTGCGGTGATTGCCGCCAGGAGGGCGGCAAGGAAGAGCGCGAGTCTCAGCCGGTGTGGCACGGCGAGGTCAGCGTGGCGGGAAAGAAATCGCCGTTGCTGAACGAGAGGCTGCCGTGGACCTGGAGGCGACCCCCCGAGCAGTAGCCATTGATGTAGCCGACTTTCTTCCCGCCCTTTTCGTAGGTGCGCCCCAGCGTCGCTTCGGCGAGCGTCGCCGAGCCGTAGCCGCCGGCGATCTCGGGCAGCGTCACCTTCGCCTGGAAGCCGTAGCGACCGTGGCTGACCCGTTCGATCGTGATCGGAAGCAGCAGCGTCTTGCGTTCCGGCACGGTCTCGTAGGCGTGGGCGATCAAGGTCGGCATGCCCCCCGCCTTCGGCCCGTTGAAGAAAGAGAGCGGTGAGCTGATGTCGATCGTCGCCTGGCCGGGCAGCGTCACCTTCGCCTTGCCGACTCCTTTGCCGACAAGCGCGTCGCCGCAGCGCTTGCGCGCCTGCGACGGCGTCGTGTTGGCCAGCTTCGCCATCGTGCAGACCGCGAGGCCCCTCGTTTCGACGAAACCGTGTTTGTCGAGCTGGAAGAGGATGCTGCTCAGCGCGCCCGGCTGGCTGCCGTCCTTGTTCTTGATCCGAGTGATGCTGCTGAGCGTGACCGGGGCGCCCCCGTGGGCCGGCAACTCGCGCGGCAGCATGGTTGCCGTGGCGCTGACCACGGTGTTTTTGAATTCGCCCGTCAGCGCGTAGGCGCCGGCGCAGGCCACCAAGCCGATCAGGATGGCGCCCAGGAGGGCTTTGCGAACTCTCCTCACCGTCACTTGCCCGTGCAGGTTTTCAGCAGTTCCCCGTGCATCGAGGTGTCGTCGGCGAAGTGGACCAGGACTTTCGCCTGCAGGTGCCCGTCAGGACAACTGGCGTTGGCGTAGCTCAGCTTCTTCCCCTTGAAGGTCCATTCGCGGCCGATCCTCAGGCTGCCGTACTTCGGCACCCCGGAACCGCCCGCGATCCTCGGGATTTTGGCGACGGTCTTGAAGCCGTAGCGCCCGTCGTGAACTTTCTGGATTTCGACCGGGACGATGTAGGTGGTCGGCGCCGGGACGCTCAGGTAGGCGTGCGCCAGCACCGTCGGGTTGCCGTTCTTCCTCGGCCCGTTGAAGATCGTGATCGGCGAGGCGGCCGGGATCGGTTTCGATTCCGGGAAATAGACGATCGCCTTGCCGAAGCCTTCGCCGACGATCGCGTCTGGGCAGGCCTTGCGCGCCGCCGCGGTCGTCGTCGCCAGCAGTTTGCCCCTGGTGCAGACCGCGAGCCCGCGGGTCTCGACCGCGCCGTGCTTGTCGAACCAGATCGTCAGTTCGTCGAGCGCTGGTGGAATCGAGCCGTCGTCGGTCGCGATCTTGCCGTAGCCGTGCAGCTTGATCGGCGCGAACTTGTGCTTCGGCAGCGTCGTCGGCGAGAAGCCGCCATCGGTGGTCACGACCAGCGGTCCCACCTGCAGTCGCAGCGCTGCGGCCGAGGCCGCCACAATCAGTAGGACCCCCAGCGCAATCGCGGACGCCCTCAACGCAGTCTTCTTCATCGCTTCATTCCCTCCCTTTGCCCTGGCCATCCAAAGTACCACGCTGGGGATCAGGCATCTCAGGCCCGACCAGGCCGTCTTAAACAAGTCTTCACCCGATCTCGCTCGCTCGGTCACCCCCAGCATGGACAATGAGCGCGTGGCACGGAGTGGGAGCAGGGGAGGTACGGGCTCGAGCCCGAAGCGTCGCCGTGCCTGGGCGACGCTGGTGGTGTCTGCTCTGCTGCTGGTCGTCCTCGGAGTTGTCGGCACCGGGGTCGAGGGGCGACTGAACCCGACCTCGCTCGGCGTTCCCGGCACCCCCTCCGCCGAAGGCAACGAACTGCTGCAGGAGCACTTCGGCGATTCGGCGCCGTTCGCAATCCTGCTGCAGGGTCCGGCGAAGGCGGTCGACCAACAGGGACCGGCGCTGATCCGGGTTCTACGCCGCGACCCGAAGGTGACGACCCTCTCGCCCTGGGACCGCGGCGTCGTCAGTCCCCTGCGGCCGAGCCCCGACCGGGCCTTGATCCTGGTCGATTTTCACGTCGACACCAAAACCGCCGTCAACGACGTCGTCCCCGAACTCGAAGAAGTGCTCGAACAGCAGGTCCACGCGCCGGTGCACGCGACGCAGTCGGGCTTCGCGACGATCTCCCGCGCGATTCAGGACGAGTCGATCAACGCTTCGGAGCGAGGCGAGCTGATCGCCCTGCCGTTCTTGCTGATCATCCTCCTGTTGGTCTTCCGCTCGCCGATCGCGGCGGCGATCCCGCTCGGCTTCGGCGCCGTCACCGTCGTCGCCTCGCGGGGGATCCTCTACTTGGCCGCCGGCTGGTTCGACGTCGACGCCTTCGCCCTCGCGGTTTGCACGATGATGGGCTTGGCGCTGGGGGTCTACTACGCGCTGCTGATGGTCTCCCGCTTCCGCGAGGAGATGGAGAATGGGACCGACCCCGCTCTCGCCGCCCGCCGCACCCGGCGCACCGCCGGTCGGACGACGGTCTTCGCCGGCAGCACCCTGATGCTCTCGATGCTCGTCGCCCTGTTCATCCTGCCGGGCTCGTTGTTGGTCTCGTTGGCCGGGACTCTGATCATGATCGTGATCCTCAGCGTCGCCGTCGCCACCATCGTCGGGCCGGCGCTCCTGACCCTGATCGGCCCCAACCTCGATCGCTGGCGGATTGGCAAGCCGGCCGGCGAACGCTCGCGCTTGATGACCTTCGTCAACGCGGCATTGCGGCGTCCGGCGCCGATCGCGGCGCTGATCGGTGGCGTGCTGCTGCTGCTGGCGGCGCCGGCGATCGGTTTGAAGACCGGGCCGCCAAGTCCCGAAGAGCTTGCCGAGGACGCCCCCGCCCGCCAGGCGGCAGAAGAGATCGACAGCGCGATCGGCCCCGGTTGGGATGCTCCGTTCCAGGTGGTCGCGGTCAACAAGGAGGGTCCGATCACCGACGCCAACAGCATGGCCGCGCTCAACACCTTCCAGAAGAAGATGGCGGCGCTGCCCGGGGTGCGGACGGTGATCGGGCCGACGCGGGTGACCAAGCAGGTCGAACCGCTGCAGGAACTCGGCAACGCCGCCCTCGTCTCGGAAGGCAACATCGGCGCGGTCAAGCAGCTCGGGAAACTCGGGCGCAGCCTCGGCACCGCGGCCGGCGGCGTCGCCGAACTGCGGGACGGGATCTCGGAAGCGAGCGCCGGCGCCGGGCTGCTTGCGCTTGGCACGGACCGCGCCGGCGAGGGTGCGCAGCAGATCGCGACCGGGCTCGGCCGGGCGACGAGCGGCAGCGACCAGGCCGTTGCCGCCCTGGAAAAATTTGCCAAGGGCTCGAAGCAACTGGCCGAAGCCGAGGGGACGGCGTCGGTTGGGTCACTGCAGATCCTTCTCGCACTCCGCGGTTCGATCGTTCCCAGCCTGCGTCAGAACGCCCTGCGCAGTGGTCAGCGGCTTGAAGGCAGCCTCAACGATGAGGCGAAGACGAAGGTTCCGGGCCTGGTCCCACCTGCACGCGAAGCCGAAGCGCAGCTGAAAGCGGCCCTGGCGCAGCTGCAGGGAATGACGGTCGGCCAGACCGACCCCAACTACGCGGCCGCTCTGGAAGCGGTGCGCAAAGCGACCGCGGCGCTGACCGGGACCGATCCGGTCAGCGGTACTCCCTATGCCGCTGGCTATGCGGGGCTGCCGGCAGAACTGGAAGCGCTGCAAGCCCGCCTGCTCGAAGACGCCAGCGAAGCCGCAAGGGTCGTCAGCTTCATCGAATCCGAAATCGGCAGCCTCGAAAAACTCGTCAAGGCATCGGACCGGCTGACCGACGGGTTGCGCGAAATCCACACCGCCGGCGACAAGCTCGCCGGCGGTGCCGCCAGGCTCTCGGGTGCCGCCGGTCAGCTCAGCGACGGGCTCTCCAAACTCGGCACCGGTGCGGTCGCCCTGGTCAGCGGCATCGACCAGCTCGGCGGCGGCGCCGAAGCGCTGCAAGCCGGCCTCACCGAAGGGGCCGAAGAAACCGCGCCGCTGGAGAGCGGCCTGCAGGAAGGCAGCGTCCAGGTGCTCGACGGCAAGGCCAAAATCAACCAGCAGGCGCGCCAGGTGCGCGACGCGTCCCCGGGCCTCTTCAACTCCGGCTACTTCGTGCTCTCGGCGGTCGATGGGGCGCCGCCGCGGGCCCGTGCCGCGGCCGGCGAAACCATCGACCTGAAGAGCGGCCAGGCAGCGTCGGTGCTGGTCTTCTCCAAATACACGTTCAACACGGATGGGTCGAAAGCGCTCAACGCGCGGCTCGAGCACGACGCCACCCAGCTGGGCGAGCAGGCGGATCTCGTCACCGGTGTCGGTGGCGGCGCCGCCACCCTGAATGACTACGGCAGCATCACCACCGAACGGATCCCGTTCGTGATCGCGGCGATCGCCCTCGTCACCTTCCTCGTCCTCATCCTCGTCCTGCGGGCGATCCCGCTCGCGGCGATCGCCGTCGGCCTCAACCTGCTCACGGTCGGCGTCGCCTTCGGGATCCTCACCGTGCTCTTCCACGTTCCCGACGACTGGCCGCTGGGGGGGCACTCCTACGTCGAAACGGTCGGCGCAATGATGATCTTCGCCGTCGTCTTCGGCCTCTCGATCGACTACGCGGTCTTCCTCCTCAGTCGCATGCGCGAGCACTACGACCGCGAGGGCGACCACAAAGCCGCGATCCAGTTCGGCCTCGCCAAGACCGCCGCCGTGATCACCGGCGCCGCGGCGATCATGATGGCCGTCTTCATCGCCTTCGCCGGCTCCTCGATCGCGACCGTCAGCCAGCTCGGCGTCGGCCTCACCGTCGCCGTCATCCTCGACGCCACGGTGGTCCGGATCGTCTTGCTGCCGGCGCTGATGCTGCTGATCGGCGACAAGGTCTGGTGGCTGCCGAAGCCGCTGGCGCGGGTGATTCCGAAACTCAGCGTCTAGGCGGTACCCGGTGCCCACAGGCCCAAAAAGAAGCACCCGCCGGAGCGGGTGCTTCGAACCTCAGCGGCTGTCGGGCGGCGCTACTTCTTAGTTTTCGGTTCCGGCTTCTGCGCGCACGGCTGCGTGTAGACCGGGTTCGAGGTCTGGCCGTCTTTGAAGGTAAAGGTCGAACGGACCTTGAGCTTCTTCGAGGCCGGGCATTTGGCCGAGATGAAGCTCACCGGTTCGCCTTTGTACTTGTATTTCTTGCTGATTTTGACGTTGAAGTCCGTCAGGGCGCCAGTCCCACCCGCGATCAGAGGCACTTCGACGTCGAGGCGGGGCCCGTAGCCTTCCTTGTTGTAGTTGCTGACGACGCCGGTCAGGACCAGGGTCGTCTGCACCGGGGTCGTCGCGTAGGTGTGGAGGAGGACGACGGTCTTGCCGCCCTGGGGCACGCCGTTGAACGCGGTCACGGTCGCCGGAGCCGGTACCAGTTTGCCGCCCAGGTTGATCACCGCCTGACCGGTTCCACCGCCGATTTTCGCGTTGCCACATTGCTGGAGGGCAACTTCCGTCGACGTGTTCTGAAGTAGCGACGGGTTACACGTCGGCACGCCTTTGCTGAAGACCTTGGCATTTTTGTCGAAGTCGATCACGACGTGGGTGGTCGGGCTGGGGAAGCCGCCGACCGCGCTGCTCGTCAGTGCCGTCGTGACTTCCAGGCTGCCCGGCGTAAAGATCTTCTTGTAGAGCTTCTTCGGGGCGAGCACCGCTCCGATCGCTTGCGAGTTGCCGTCGCTCGAAGCCACCGGCGAGCCCACCGGCCCGGCGATGGCCGACGAGGCCACGACCGTGGCGATGGCCGCGACGGCCAAGCCCACGATCAGAGTTGAACGTTTGCGCATTGAGTCGCTCCTCGGGTTCGAATTGGCGAGGCGTCTCCCATACCCCCTAACCGCTCCGCGCCGCCAGAGTATCGCGTTGATTTCCAGTTAAGCCCCTGCTGGGCACGGATTTGGCGGGAGAGCCTCGGATACGATCTTGCCGCCCGTTCCACCGGGTCGGAGGGGCCGGGGAACGAACAAGCGACGACGACCCGTGGCTGACAAACCCTTAGGCGAGGAGAAAAGCTCGGCTCCGAGCCGAGGGACCACCCCCGCGCGAATTGCGGTGGTCGCGGCGCTTGCTGTCGCCGTGATCGTGCTCGCGATCGTCTTTCTAGGCGGTGGCGGCGGCCACAAGTACACGCTGGTCTTCCAGAACGCGGGCCAGCTGGTGCCCGACAACCAGGTCCTGATCGGCGGCTCCCCGGTCGGCTCGGTCGAAAGCATCGATCTCAGCGACGACAACCTGGCCGAAGTCCACGTCGAAATCGACCAGCAGCTGCATGAAGGCTCGACCGCGGTGATCCGCGCCACCTCTCTTTCTGGGGTTGCCAACCACTACGTCTCGATCAGCCCTGGCCCTAACAGCAGCCCGGCGCTCGATGAAGGGGCTGAACTGGGCCTCTCAGCGACGACGACGCCGGTCGACATCGACCAGTTCTTCAACACTTTCCCGCCGCCGGTGCGCAAGGGGCTCGCCAACTTCATCAAGGGCAACGCCTCGATCTACAGCGGCCAGGGCGAAGCGGCCAACGACGCCTACAAGTACTTCGGGCCGGCGCTGAACCGGACCAGCGCCTTCGCCGGCGAACTCAACGCCGACCAGCGGCTGTTCGAACGCTTCCTCGTCAGCTCGGCGAAGCTGACGACCGCGGTTGCCGGCCGCGGCGAAGCGCTCTCGAGCGCGGTCTCGCACGCCAACACCGCCTTCAACGCGATCGCCGACCAGAACGTCGCCTTCGACCAGTCGCTGCGGCGGCTGCCGCCGTTCATGCGGCAATCGAACACGACCTTCGTCAACCTCCGCGCCGCGCTTGACGACCTCGACCCATTGGTCGAAACGGCGAAGCCGGCGACCAAGAACCTGGCGCCGTTTCTGGCCGAACTGCGCCCGGTCCTCTCCAAATTCATCCCCTTCACGCGCAATTTGAGACTGACCGTCGACCGGCCGGGGAAGGGGAACGACCTCGCCGACCTGCTGCAGACGGTCCCGAAGGTCCAAAGCCTGGCCTCGAAGGCCTTCCCGCACGCAGAAGAAGCGATAACCGCCTTCTTGCCTGATCTCACGACCTGGCGCTCGTATGGGACCGACTTCTATTCAGCAATCGGGAAGCTAGGCGCAGTCGCCGGGTTCTATGACGGCAACGGCCACTACATCCGCGCTTCTCCCTCCGCCCAGAACCTCTTCGCCGACAACAGCGGCACCCTGAAAGCAATCAAACGCTCGGAACAGTTCAACGCCTTCGGGTCTGAAGCCCCGGTCCGCAAACCGTGTCCGGGCGGGGCGACTCAGGCAGCGACCGACGGCTCCAGCCCGTTCATCAAACCCCCCTTCGACGGGAGCAGCGTCACCCCGTCCGATTGCAACCCCGCGGACGCCCCCGGCCCATGAAAGCCAGGCCGATAATTGCGACGGGTCTGGTGGTGGCGGCGATCGTCGTCATCGTCCTGCTCGTCTCCGGAGGCGGCGGCTCGAGCAGCGGCTACCAGGTCCGGGCGATCTTCGACAACGGCTCCTTCATGGTCAGCGGCGAGCAGGTCCGGGTCGCTGGCGCCAACGTCGGCGAAATCGAATCGGTGAGCGTTTCCCGTCCCGGAGACACGGTCGCCTACCGCAATGGCAAACCGGTCTCGATCCCGGGCAAAGCGATCATCGTCATGAACATCAGCGACCCCAGCTTCCAGGACTTCCGCTCCGACGCGAGCTGCCTGATCCGGCCACAGTCGCTGATCGGCGAGAAGTTCGTCGACTGCCGAACGACCCTGCCGCGCGCCCCCGGCTCGCCGCCAGCGCCGCCGCTGAAGCAGATCGAATCTGGTCCCGGCAAGGGCCAGTACCTGCTGCCGCTGGGCAGCAACGGGACCAGCGTCGACCCGGACCTGATCAACGACATCAACACGCTTCCCTACGCTCAGCGCTTCCGCCTGATCCTGAACGAACTCGGCGCTGGCCTCGCCGGTCGCGGCAAGGACATCGAAGTCCTGGTCAAGCGGGCGAACCCGGTTCTGCGCGACGTCGACACCCTGTTCGGGCAGCTCTCCGCGCAGAGCGACCAGCTGGCGCAGTTGGCGAGCGATTCGGAGGAAATCCTGGGGCCGCTCTCCCGCGAGCGCTCCCACGTCGCCGGCTTCTTCACCAACTCCGGCGCCGCGGCCGAAGCCAGCGCCGAACGCGGCGAGCAGCTCGAAGAATCGCTGCAGAAGTTCCCTCAGTTCCTGCGCGAGTTCCGCACCACGATGATCAACCTCAAGGGCTTCTCCGACGCGGCGACCCCGGTCTTCGAAGACCTCGGTACCGCGGCGCCCTCGCTAACCGACGCGACGCGGACTCTGACTCCGTTCTCGCAAGCGACGACGGTGGCGCTGAAGAGCCTCGGCGCCGCCGGCGAAGCGTCAGGCCCGATCTTCGCCCAGACCGACCCGGTCGTCCGCAAGGCGGGCGAACTGGCGAAGTCCGGCGTTTCGCCGACGACCGAACTGGCGAAGCTGCTGACGAGCATCAACCGGACTGATGGCTGGAAAGGGCTCGTGCAGCTGTTTTACAACACCGCCGGGGCCTTCAATGGCTTTGATCAATACGGGCACTTCGGCCGCACGCACGTGGCTCTGACCAACTGCGTCGAATACGTCTACGTGGCGGCGGGGTCATCTGGCTGTGATGCCAACTTCAACGGACAGGAAGCTGCTTCGTTCGGCGAACTGAGCAGCGCCGATAACAGCGTGCGGGCCCTGATTCAGCTGCTCGAACAGGCACAGGAAAAGCGCGGTGGTGGCACCAGCGCTGGCTTCAACGCCCCGGCGGGGATCGGACAGGCCGATCCCACCGCTGGTGAAGCAGAACTCGGCGAAGCGTCCAGCACCGAAGGCACCGAACCGCTCCTCGACTACCTCCTCGGCCAATGAGCAGAAATCGCAGCGGACTTCAGGGAATCGCGAGCAGCCCCGTTCTGGTCGGGGCGGTGACGGTGCTGGTTGTGATCGTCGCCGTCTTCCTCGCCTACAACGCCAACAACGGCCTGCCCTTCGTTTCGACCTATGACCTCAAGGCGCGGGTTCCGAACGCCGCGGCTCTGGTCAAAGGCAACGAGGTGCGGATCGGCGGCGTCCGCGTCGGCATTGTCAAGACGGTCGTGCCGGTCCAGCTTGCAAACGGCAACGTCGCCGCTGAACTCTCGCTCAGCCTCGACAAGAACGCCGAACCGCTGCCAGTCGACTCGACGATCATGGTCCGCCCGAAGTCCGCGCTCGGCCTCAAGTTCCTCCAAGTCACCCCGGGCAACTCATCGAAGGGCTTCAAGCCAGGGGAAACGATCCCCCTCTCCGCGGCGAAACCGGAACCGGTGGACATCGACGAATTCTTCGACATGTTCGACAAACCGACCCGTGACGCGATCCGCCAGAACCTGGCCGGCTTCGGCAATGCCCTCGCCGGCCGCGGCCCGCAACTGAACGAAGCGCTGGGATCGCTGCGGCGGGCGGTCGAATTCGGGCAGCCGGCTCTGCGGGCGATCGTCACTCCCAGCACCAATTTCGCCGGGTTCTGGCGAGCGCTGGAGGCGCTCTCGGCGACCGTCGCACCCGTGGCCGAGACGCAGGCGAGCATGTTCGTCGCGCTCGACCGGACCTTTGCCGCTTTCGCCCGCGTCTCGCGGCCCTACATCCAGGAAACGATCGAAAAAAGCCCGCCGACGCTCGATACCGCCAACGCCGACCTGCCGGCGATCGATCCATTCCTGCGCGACTCCGCACGCTTCTTCGCTGCCTTCCAGCCAGGCGCCAAAGCGCTTGCCGAAACCTCGCCGGTGATTGCCGAAGCTCTCCACGCCGGGGTCCCGGTGCTGAACGCCACCCCGGTACTGAACAACCAGCTGCAACCGACGGCGGAAGCGCTGCTCGCTTTCCAGCAGTCGCCGGGAGTTTTCAACGGGCTCAACTTGCTCACCGACACGAACCAGATCCTGAAGCCCTCGCTGAAGTTCATCGCACCGGCCCAGACGACCTGCAATTACGTCTCGCTCTTGTTCCTCAACCTCGCCCACGCCAACAGTCAGGGCAACAGTCAGGGCAAGTGGTTGAACCTCGTCAGCTCCGAGATGCCCGAAGGTCCGAACGCTGAGATGGGCCCGGCTTCCGCCCCGGCGAGCGGAAACGGAGTGGGCGAATTGGCGCGCGGCAATTACCTGCACTACAACCCATTCCCGCAAACCGGCGCCCCGGGACAGCCGCACGGCTGCGAAGCCGGCAACGAGAAGTACGTGACGGGCAAAACGGTGATCGGCAACGCACCCGACGTCCTCGGCACGACGACGCGCGGCCCCCAGGCGGAAGAACAGGAAGCGAAGGAATGACCCGCCTGCCAGAGAGAGACCTGCGCGCGAACACCGGCAGCCGCTTCAAGTGGCGGCCAAGCAACGTGCTGATCGCGATCATCTTCATCCTCATCTTCACGGTCGGCCCGTATCTGGCCTTCACCGGCCACGTGCCGTTCACGAGCTACGGCTACGAAGTCAACGCAACCTTCGCCAACTCGGCCAACATCGCGGTCAACTCGCCGGTGCGGATCGCCGGCGTCGACGTCGGCAAAGTGATCTCCAGCGAACGCGACGGCGACGCGACCAAGGTGAGGTTCACCGTCAGCGGTGCCGGCCGGCCGATCCACGACGATGCCTTCGCCTCGATCCGGCCACGGATCTTCCTCGAGGGCAACTTCTTCGTCGAACTCGACCCCGGCAGCCCCAGCGCGCCGGAACTCGACAGCGGCGGCACGATCCCAGTCAGCCGCACCTCGACCGCGGTCCAGCTCGACGAAGTCCTGACCGCGTTGCAGTCGCCGGTTCGCGCCGACCTCAGCCGCCTGCTCGAGAGCTACGGGACGGCGCTGACCAACAAACCGACCGCCGCCGAAGACGAGACCCAACTGCCCGAGGTGAAAGGCAAGTCGGGTGCCGAAGCGCTGAACGGCGCCTTCAAATACGGCGGCGACGCCGGTCGCTACAGCGCCCAGGTGACCAATGCGCTGCTCGGAACCGAAGCGAAGGACCTCTCGCGGTTGATCGCCGGCTCCGAGCGCACCTTCTCTGCTCTCGCCAGCAACGAGGCCGATCTGCAGGGCCTGATCGACAACTTCAACGTCTTTACCGGCGCCCTTGCGGCGCAGTCGTCGAACCTCTCGACCACGGTTCACCTGTTGGCGCCGACGCTGAAGATCGCTAACACCTCGCTGGTCAGCCTCAACCGCACCCTGCCGCCGCTGCGCACCTACGCGATCGAGCTCACCCCGGCGGTGGCGGAGCTACCGAATCTGATCAGCGCCTCGAAACCGTGGCTCGGGCAGGTGCGGCCGCTGCTCTCCGGGAAAGAGGGCGGAGGGCTCGCCAAGCTGCTGGCCGAATCGACCCCGGGCCTCGCCGGCGCTGCGCAGGCGGGCAAGGAAGTGGCACTGCCGCAGCTGAACCAGCTCAGCCTCTGCACCAGCAAGGTCTTCGTTCCGACCGGCAACCAGGTGATCAACGACCGCTTCAGCACCGGTGTTCCCAGCTACAAAGAGTTCTTCTACCTTTTGACCAACCTCTCCGGGGTGGCCCAGAATTTCGATGGCAACGGGCCCTATGTCAGGTCTCAAGTTGGCGGCGGCAACGTTCTCGTCGGCGAACCCAACCCGAACGTAACTGGCGAAACCCTCAGCGAAAGCATCAACTACTCGAACACCATCGCCAATCCGATCGGCAATCAGCCGCAACTGGGCGCGGAACCCCCGATCAAGCCCGAAGTTCCTTGCTACACCAACCCGGTCCCCGACGTCAACGCGGGTCTCGGCCAGGTTGGTTCCCCCACTCCCTCCGTGGCGGGGGTGAATCCATGAGCGAGCCGACCGAAAAGACCAGCCGCGTCCGCCACTTCCGGGCTTGGCTCAGCCGCCAGGCCCGTGGTCACCGCAAAGACACGATCGCGATCGTCGTCCTGGCCGTGGCCGGCATCGTGATGATGCTCGGGATCTTCACCCAACAGAAAGCCTCGCTGCCGTCGTGGCTCCCGTTTGTGGGCGAAGAATTCGAACACATCTCGGCTGAGTTCGCGACCGCGCAGGCGGTGACGCCGGGGCAAGGTCAGTCGGTTGACATCGCCGGGGTGCAGATCGGAAAGGTGTCCTCGGTCGAACTCGAAGACGGACACGCCGTTGTCGGCATGGACATCGAGCCGAAATACATGGAACTGATCCATCCCAACGCGACCTTCCTGTTGCGGCCGAAAACGGGACTCAACGACATGGTCGTCGAGGTCGAACCGGGGACGGGCAAGAAGGCGATCGAAGACGGCGCCGAATTCACCCTCGCCCAGACCGAACCGAACACGAACCTCGACGCGTTCCTTGGCAGCCTCGACACCGACACCCGCCAGTACCTGCAACTGCTGGTTGCGGGTGGCGCCCAGGGGATAGGCGGCCGCGGCAAGCAGTTCGGCAACGCCCTGCGTCGCTTCGAGCCGTTCGTCCACTACGTGGCGAAACTGAATAAAGCGGTCGCCGTCCGCCATGTCGCTCTCGCCAGGGTGATCCACGACTTTGGCTTGCTGACGACCGAACTCGGCCGTCACGATTCGGAGCTCCGGCGCTTCGTTTCCTCCTCCGATGACGCCCTCGGCAACTTCGCTAATCAGCAGGCCTCGATTCAGGAAGCGCTGCGTGAGTTCCCGGCGACGCTGACCGCGGCCAAGGCCGGCTTCGCCAGTTCCAACCGCTTTTCGGAGGCGGCTTTCCCCGCTTTGACCAAGTCGATCCCGCAGGCGCAGGCGCTGACCCCGGCTTTCAAGGCGACGGAGAAGATGTTCCAGCAGACGACGGCCCCGATCCGCGACCAGATCCGACCCTTCACGCGTGAAGTACGCCCAGTTCTGACCCACGCCAACGAAGCCTCGGGACCGTTCAACAAGACGGTCCGGAACTTCGGCAATGCCCTCGGCGGGCTCAACAAATTCTTCAACGTGCTCGCCTTCAAGCCGAAGGGCTCGGGGCAGAGCTTCCTCTTCTACCTGCCCTGGGCAAACCATGACTTCAATGCCGCGTTCAACCTTCAGGACGCGAGTGGGCCGCTTCTTCGCGGGTTGGTCGGCATTACCTGTACGGGCTCGAAACTCGCGTACGGCCTGACTGAAGGCACCCCCGGAATACTCGCGGAAAAACCACTCCTGCAATCGATCCTCCAGATCGGCGGCGTTCCGCGCGAAGAGGAAATCCCCGTGCCCATCGGTCCCAAATCGAAAACCGGACATTGCGAATACAAGCCGGTGACCGGCGGATGAGCAAGAAAGCCCCCAGCACCACGCAACTACTGATCATCGCCGGCTTCGCGCTGTCGTGCTTCGGGATCCTGCTCTTCCTCTGGGTCACCTTCGGCGGTCCCACCCCGTTCAAGGCGAAGCCGTACGAGATCAAGGTGCCGTTCAACGAGGCGACGCAGCTGGCCGAACAGTCCGATGTCCGCATTTCCGGCGTCAACGTCGGCAAAGTCCAGAACATCGTCCTGGCGCCGAACGGCAGGCAGGCGCTGGCAACGGTCGACATCGACGACAAGTACGCGCCGCTGCCGGAGTCGACGCGGGCAATCCTCCGCACCAAGACCCTGCTCGGCGAGACCTACATCGAACTGACGCCCGGTTCCCGCGATGGGCCGGAGCTCGCCGACGGTGGCACCGTGCCCGAGGCCAATATCGCCGAATCAGTCCAGCTCGACGAGATCTTCCGCACCTTCAATCCCGAAACCCGCGCCGCCTTCCAGGAATGGATGCAGGAAGCGGCGGTTGCGATCAACGGCCAGGGCCAGAGTCTCTCCTACGCGATCGGCGAGTTTGAACCGACCTTCGAGGAATTCGAAAAGCTGTTCCGGATCCTCGACACCCAGAAGCTCGCCGTCAGTCAGCTGTTCCGCAACGGGGCCACCACCTTCAGCGCCCTGCGCGGCCGCGAAGGGGAGCTGGCGAGTCTGATCCAGAGCTCGAACCGGGTCTTCTCGACGACCGCAGCGCGCGACCGCGACATCGAAGCTCTGTTCAAGGCCTTCCCGACTTTCCTCGACGAGTCGCGACTGACGCTGGACCGGCTCAAAACCTTCTCGCAGAACACCGACCCGCTGATGAAGCAGTTGGTTCCCGCCGCGGAACAGCTCTCACCGACGCTGATCGCCTTCGGCCGCCTGGCGCCGGAAGCCAAGGGCCTGTTCGAAGGCTTGGTCCCGGTGATCGCCCGGGCGCCGACTGGCTTCCCGGCCCTGCGCAAGCTGTTCCGCGACGACTTCCCGCCGCTGCTGCGAGCAGTCGATCCGTTCATCCGCAACCTCAACCCGCTGCTTACCGGCCTCGGCCTCTACAAGCATGAGGTCACCGGCTTCTTCGGCAACATCGCCGCTGCCAGCAACCTGTTCTTGACCGAAGAATTCAAGAACGGTGAACACCCATTCGTCTTGCGGGCGATGGGCAACTTGAACCCAGAAACGGTCAGTTCGTACAGCAGTCGCTTGACCAGCAATCGGAACAGCGCTTACAGCCCCCCACAGTGGGCGAAAGGTCTGGTCTCCGGGCTGCCCAGCTTCAGCATCGGTCAGTGCACGTCGGGCACCACGGTCAGCCTCGACCCGGAAACGCCCAAATCAGAAGCCTTCCGGGAACACGTAAGCAAGCTGAAAACGGAAAGCAACGACCCGCGGACCCCCGAAGAAATCCAGAAAGCGTCTGAAAATTTCTTCGGTCGCCTGAAGCGGATCGCCTTTGCCGAACAGGCCAGCAGCGCCACCGTGCCAGCGCCTCCCTGCACTCAGCAGGGCACGGTCAAGTCGATCTACGGCAGCGGCGAATCAACGCTCTACCAGCACACCTTCGAACAGACCGGGGAATAGGGCACCGCCGAGCGCGGCGCCCCGCCGGCGCTCAGGCCGGCTGGTAGGTGAGGACGAGGACGCCGTCGGGGCCGACGGTTTTGGAGTCGGTCAGACGCAGCGTCTTCAGGTCGTCGTGCTCAGCGAAGAGGCGCTTGCCGCTGCCGAGCAGGACCGGGAAGACCATCAGGCGCAGCTCGTCGACGAGGCCGTGCTCGATCAAGCCCTGGGTCAGCTGGTTGCTACCGGCGACGAGGATGACGCCGTCGACTTCGTCCTTGAGCTTGCCGATCTCGGTCGCGAAGTCGCCGGAGAGGATCGTGGTGTTCTCCCAGTCCGCCGTCTCGAGGGTGGAGGAGAAGACGTACTTCGGCATCGTGTTCATCCGCTCGGAGAAGCCGTGCTCGTCGTCCCGCGAGGGCCAGGCAGCGGCGAAGCCTTCGTAGGTGCGGCGGCCGAGTAGCTGCGCCTCGGCCTCGAAGACCTCGTCGAGCTTGAATTTGTTGCCTTCGTCACCGCGGTCGAACTCGAAGGTCCAGGCGCCATGCTTGTAGCCGTCATCGCCGCCCGGGGCCTCCATCACTCCGTCCAGCGAGATGAACTCGGTTACGACGATCTTGCCCATGCGGTCCTCCTTGTAGTTGCTCCCGATCCAGTCGTACCAGATCCATTTACCAAGGCGACGAGCTGCGAGTCCGTAAATCGACACGGCACGAAGATTTCTCAGTTTTGCGACTCACGTGTAATACATTGTCTGCAAGCATGGGCATCGTGAGATTGATCCGCAGAGCCTGGACCGACGAGCGCATGGACGACCTCAACGCCAAGGTCGACAAGCTCGACGAACGAGTCGACAGGCTCGACGCCAGGGTCGGCAGGCTGGAGGTGGAGATGAGAGCCGGCTTCGTCCGCATCGATCAGCGGCTCGATCGGTTGATCTTCATCCTGTTCGGCCTCTTCGCGACGGTCCTAGCGGCCTTTCTCACGCACCTCTAACCGCCGAGTGGCGAGGGCGGGATCTGGGGTTCGCCCTGGACCTCGGGGATCACCATCCCAACCTCGTCGACGAAGCACCATGACCAGTCTTCGCGCGGCTCGATCGAGCGGATCAGCGGGTGTCCGGACTCGTTGGCGTGGGCGGTGGCGTGGCGGTTCGGCGAGTCATCACAGCAGCCAACGTGGCCGCAGCTGAGACAGATCCGCAGGTGCAGCCAGGCGCCGCCAGTGGCGAGGCAGTCCTCACAGCCCGCGACCGACTCCGGCAACTGGGTGATCTGGACCTGATCGAGATGCGTGCATTCGGCCATTGCGCCTCCTCCGTCGTCGTTGGGACGACTGTACTCCGCGCCGGCTGTGACCGAGGGCGGCGTGTTGGGGCCTGAGCAGCCGGTCCGATCGTTAGAAAGGCGGGCCTGGATGGAGGCGCACCGCGCATACGAGCGCTATGAGCAGGGGCACCATGCCGGCGACGACGACTGGCATGCCGGGCCTCACTACGCGCGCCACGCGGCGTTCGTCGTCGCCGTGATCGCCGCCTTCCTCGCGATCGCGACCTTCCTCGCCAATGAGGCGGTGAAAGAGGTGATCACCGGGGAGACCCGCCGCGCCGACGCCTCCGCTCAGCTCGAGAGCAACACGCTGAAGATCGAGATCAACAAGGGCAACTCGACCCTGCTGAAGGTGCTCGGCACCGGGGCACCGGCCGAAGAAGAGGCCGCTGCCCACGCCCGCGCCCACGAGGCCAAAGTCGTCGATGAACTCGAACCGGCTGACGCCCGGCTGCGGCACGAGATCGCCGCACACGACAGCGAAGTTGATCAGGTCAACAGCCAGCACCTCGTCTACGAGCTGGCAGAGGTCGGCCTCGAGGTCGGGATCGTCCTCGCCTCGGTCTCGATCCTCACCCGCCGCCGCTGGCTGCTCGCCCTTGGCGCGGGTGCTGCCGCGGTCGGGATCGCCCTGATCCTGATCGGGCTACTGTTCGTCTAGTCGGGCCGGCCTGGACGGACAGGCTCTCGCAGAAGTTGGCACCGGCCCGCGCGCCAATCGGCACTCGCCTGTCTTGTTCCGTCACGCCGGTTTTCCCAGGATCGACCGGTGCCGAAGAAAGAGGGGAAGCGAGGCAAGTCACTCGACGTGTGGGCGCCGGAATGGGAGCCGATCCTGAACCTGGCGCCCGACCACATCGACGACTTCATGTGGATGTACTCCGTCCAGCTCAGCGACGGGACCCGGCTGCAGGTCTACAAGCACTACTGGACCCGCAACTCCCTCCATCTCGACAACGAGGGACGCGCCTTTGTCTTCACCGGAGAGGGGCGCTACAGGGAGGTCGAGCCCGGTTGGCTGCTATCCCGGGTGCTGAGGGAGGATTTCTTCTCGAAGGAGTCTGATATTTTTGTCGGACACAATTATGTGTCCGACGATGATCAGCTCAGGCGGACCCGAGCCGCAACTCGGCACCGCATCTCGCGTCAGCGTTCGCGCTACGTCATCGAGCATTGTGGTCTGTGGTTCTGGCACCGCGCACCGCGAATGGGCTCCTCTAGCGGTCGAGATGACCGAGTCCTCTTCTTCGGCGACGACATCGAGGGCGTCCCTCTCGAGGTCTTCGCGGCTGAAGAGGCGGAGGGGACGCTGATGGTCATCCACGCGATGGATCTGCGCGATCGATACCGGGGGTTGTACAGGGAGGCACGGCAATGGCGAAGGTGAACGAAGACGACGAAAAGAAGCTGTACACCCGCGACGGCGTCGAGGTCACCGACGAGATGGCGGAGGCGTGGGCCGACGAGGCCGAACGGGGCTATGACGTCTCCAAACTGCGGCGGCAGTACGTCGGCCGGCCATCGCTCGGCCGACAGGGAATCTCGCCGCGGATCAGCTTTCGCGCCCCCGACGATCTCTTCAAGAAGGCGCAGAAGCGCGCCGACAAGGAAGAGCGCTCGCTCAGCGACCTCGCCCGCGAGGCGCTGACCCGGTACCTGGAGAAGTAGCGGCCACCGCTGCCCTTGCCCCAGCGGTACCGTGTCGTCCATGGAACGCGACGCCGCGCTCGAGGCTGTCTTCATGCCGGTGGCGCCGCCGAGCACCTTCGAGGAGACGGTCGAGCGTTTGGGGACGGCGATCCGGCTTGGGCTGCTGGCGCCGGGGAGCAAACTGCCGGCTGAGCGTGAGCTGGCACGGGAGCTCAAGATCTCCCGCTCGACGTTGCGCCAGGCGCTGACGGCGCTGGTCCAGAGCGGGCACCTGATCTCGCTGCGGGGGCGCAAGGGCGGGACCTTCGTCTCCGAGCAGCCACCGCTGACCGAGCACGACGGCGACGCGCTCGACCAGGACGCCTGGTCGGTGCTCGACTACCGGGTCGCGATCGAGACCGGCTCGGCCCTGCTCGCGGCCGAGCGGATCACTCCGGAGCGGGTCGACCGACTGGAGGAACTGGTGAAGAAGATGGACGAGGAGCTCGAGGACTTCGGCGAGTACCGCCGCACCGACACTCGCTTCCACATCACCGTCGCCGAGGCCGCCGCCTCGCCGCGGTTGATCAGCGCGATGACTGACGTGCAGGGGCAGATGTCGGATCTGATCGCCCAGATCGCCCACCCACCCGAGGTGTTGGCCCGCTCCAACGAGCAGCACGGGCGCCTGGTCAAGGCCTTGCGCAAGGGCGACGGCCCGCGCGCGGTGAAGGTGATGCGCGAGCACATCGAGGGCACCGAGCACGTCCTCGCTGGTCTGCTGCCGGCACCGCTGCGCCTGACCGCGCCCGTAGTCACCTGAGCGCGAGGTTGCCGTTCATCCCGCATAGCGGGATCAAACGCAACCTCGGTCAGGCGCGGATTCGCTCGCCCTTCGGGTCGAACAGCGGCTCGGCCGCGACCTCGCCGTTGACCCAGCGGCCGAAGATCTCAACCTCGATCGCGGTCCCGGGCGCGGCAGCCTCCGGCGGCAGGTAGGCGTAGGCGATCGAGCGCTCGACCGTGTAGCCGTAGCCGCCGGTCGTCACCCGGCCGGCGATTTCGCCCCCGACTCGGACCGGCTCGTTGCCGAGTGCGATTGAGTGCGGGTCCTCAAGGGTGAGACAGGCAAGGCGCGTTCGCGGCCCCTCGGCCTGAGCCCGCTCGAGTGCCTCCTTGCCGACGAAGTCGTCCTTGTCGAGCTTGACGCAGAAGCCGACCCCGCCCTCGTAGGGGGTCTCGTCGGGGGTGATGTCGGCGCCCCAAACGCGGTAGCCTTTCTCGAGCCGCAGGCTGTCGATCGCGCGATAGCCGCCGGCGACGAGCCCGTGCGGCTGGCCCGCCTCCCAGAGCGCCTTCCACAGGCCCAGTCCGTACTCCGTCGGGCAGTAGACCTCCCAACCCAGCTCGCCGACGTAGGTCACCCGCAGCGCCCGCACCGGCACGTTGCCGACCGTCGTCTCCCGCACTGACATGTACGGGAAGGCCTTGTTCGAGAGCTCGGCCGGCGTCAGCGGGTCGAGCACCTGGCGGGCCAGCGGTCCCCAGATCCCGAAGCAGGCCCATTGCGAGGTGACGTCGGCGATCCGGACGCCGCCGCCCTCTGGCAGGTGGCGCCGCATCCACTCGCGGTCGTGGTTGCCGAAGGCGGTGCCGGTGACGATCGAGAAGCGCTCCTTGCCGAGCCGCGCGACCGTGAAGTCGCACTCGATCCCGCCGCGGCGGTTCAGCATCTGCGTGTAGGTGATCTGGCCGACGCCGCCGGCAACGCGGTTGTCGCACAGCCCTTCGAGGTACTCGGCCGCGCCCGGGCCTTCGATCTCGAGCTTGGCGAACGAAGTCTCGTCGAAGATCGCGACCGCCTCGCGGGTCGCTTGGTGCTCGGCTCCGATCGCCGGCGACCAGTGCTTCGCCGACCAGCCGCGCGGCCGCAGCGACTCATCACCGGCGGCGGCGTTGGACTCGAACCAGTTGACCCGCTCCCAGCCGGATTTCTCGCCGAAGGCCGCATCGTGCTCGCGGTGCCAGGCGTTGACCGGCGAGAGCCGCAGCGGCCGCCCGGCGCTGCGCTCGTGGTTGGGATAGCGGATGTCGTAGTAGGTCTCGTAGTTCTCCTCGATCCGCGCGTGGGTGTAGGCGGGGGAGCGGTACTGGGCGCCGAAGCGGCGCACGTCCATGTGCCAGAGGTCGAGGCTGGGCTCGCCGTCGACGATCCACTCGGCGAGCACTTTGCCGATCCCGCCCGCCCCGGCGAGGCCATGGGCGCAGAAGCCGCAGCAGACGAAGAAGCCGGCGACCTCGCTCTCGCCGAGGCAGAACTCGTTGTCCGGGGTGAAGGCCTCGGGCCCGTTGATCAATTTGGTGACGGTGATCTCGTTCATCGCCGGCACCCGCTGCTTCGAGTTCTCGGTGATCTCCTCGAACCGATCCCAGTCCTCTTCCAGGAGGCGGCCGTTGAAGTCCGGCGGGATCGCCTCGACCCGTCCCGTCCCCTCTGGCATGAAGGCCGGCTCGCTCTGACGCTCGTAGCCGCCCATCACCAACCCGTCCCCGTCCTCCCGGTAATACACGAGCAAATCCGGATCTCGCAACGTCGGCAAATGCCCCCGCCCACCCTCGCGTTCGCAGTTCTGCCCGCTATCCGGTGAAGAGTGCGAACGCCGGGGGGCGGTGGCGGCTGCGCGTGCTTCGCGGACGGCCGCCAACGGTTGCGTCACCAGGTACTGGTGGGAGAAGGGGAGGAGGGGGACGCGGACGCCGGCGAGGCGGCCGATCTCCGCCCCGTACATGCCGCCGGCGTTGACAACGACCTCGGCCTCGATCCGGCGCCGCTCGCCGGCGCCGCCCTCGCCCTGTTCGACCTCGACGCCGCGGACGCGGCCGTCGCGGACCTCGATCCCGGTCACCCGGGTGTTGGTGAAGATCTGGCAGCCGCGGCGACGGGCGCCGTCGGCGAGCGCGTAGGTGAGCTGGGAGGGGTCGAGGTAGCCGTCGGTCGGCAGCCAGGCGGCGCCGAGCACGCCCTCGGTCGACATCAGCGGGAACAGCTTCTGCGCCTCCTCGGCCGAGATCAGCTCCAGCGGCAGCCCGAAGGTCTTCGCCCAGCCGGCCTGGCGGCGCAGCTCCTCCATCCGCTCCTCGCTGGAGGCGAGGCGGATGCCGCCGCATTCGACCCAGCCGGGATCGAACTCGGACTCGTCCGCCAAGCGCCGGTAGAGGTCGACCGAGTGCATCATCATCTTCGTCAGCGAGACCGAACCGCGCAGCTGACCGACGAGGCCGGCGGAGTGGAAGGTCGAGCCCGAGGTCAGCTGCGAGCGCTCGAGCAGGACGACGTCCTCCCAGCCAAGCTGCGCCAGGTGGTAGGCGAGCGAGGTGCCACCGACGCCGCCGCCGATGATCACGCAGCGGGTGGAGCTCGGCAGCTCAGCCCGCGGCACGGCCGGCCTCCTCGAGCAGAACCTTGAAGCGGGGGTCGGCTTCGGCGCCGGCGAGGCGGTCGAAGTGCTTCTCCGCGTACTCGGCGAAGTCGAAATCGAGGTCGGAGAGGGTGCCCTGGAGGACACCCCACATCGCCTCGCGGAAGTCGGACATGAACCGCATCAGGTGCAGCGCCGCCACCTGCCCGGCGGTCGCCGGCTCACCGAAGTACGCATCCAAGAAAGCCTCCTCCTGCTTGTCACCGAGCTCGTTGTTGACGGCGAAGTTGCCGAGGTCGAAATAGCGATCGCCCATCCCCGCGTACTCCCAGTCCACGATCCGCAGGCCAGCCGGAGAGTCGATGAAGTTGGCGGCGAGCAGGTCGTTGTGGCAGAGGACCGATTCGTGCGGGCGCCAGCGCAGCGCCGTCTCGATCTGCGCCGCGGTCGCCTGCGAGCGCTCATAGGCCGGCGGGACCTCGCCACCGCGCGCCCGCGTCCTCTCCGCGTAGTCCTCGACGATGCGGAAGGCGGAGAAGCTGGGGCTTACCGGCTCGCAGCCGTGGACCTTGCGCAGCGCCGTCGCAACTGCCACCAGGGCCGCCGGCTCGCGCAGTGACTCGGCGCTCATCGTCCCGCCCTCGACGAAGACGGTGACGAGGCAGGGTGGGTCCTCGAGCAGCGCCGCCACCTCGGGGGCGACGCCGGCAGCAGCGGCGCAGCGGTTGGCCTCGGCCTCGCCGGCGCGGTCGATCCCCAGCAGCTCGGTGTCCTTGCCCGGCAGTCGCAGCACGACCTCGCGGCCGCCGAGCCGCATCCGGAAGTTGCGGTTGGTGATGCCGCCGTCGAGCGGAAGCGGCTCCCCCTCGGCTTCGCCGAGCAGAGGAGTCAGACGTTGCAGGGTTTCTGACAGCTCGGCCATGTCGCTTCGCTGAAATTTCTCCAAGTCGGCATTGACAGGGGTCTCACGCAGAAATTAGGCTCGCCCGGACCCGTTAGGTCGGGTCAGCACACCTTTTATCGCAAGAATTGACACTAAGGAAGGCGAGGCGGCATGGAGAGCAGCGTCACCACCCCGGATCGTGACGAACAACGGCTAGCCGAACTTGGCTACAAACAGTCGCTGAACCGGGCTTGGAGCGGGTTCTCCAACTTCGCGATCTCGTTCACGATCATCTCGATCCTCGCCGGCTGCTTCACCACCTACGGCCAGGCTTGGAACAACGGCGGCCCGATTGCGATCTCGATCGGCTGGCCGCTGATCTCGATCCCGATCCTGATCATCGGCTTCTGCATGTCGGAGCTCGTCTCCGCCTACCCGACCGCGGGGGGGATCTACTGGTGGGCCGGCAAGCTCGGCGGCCCGATCTGGGCCTGGTTCACCGGCTGGTTCAACTTGATCGGCTTGGTCGCGGTCGTCGCCTCGGTCGACTACGCCTGCGCGACCTTCCTCAACGTCGTCCTCGGCCTCTACGAAGTCAACATCTTCGGGGTCAACTTCGGTGACGAAGCGCACGTGCTCACCGAGGTCTTCCTCCTCTTCTTGATCATCCTGGCGCTCCATATCGCGGTCAACGTGCGACGAACGCACATGCTCTCGTTGGTCAACAGCGTCTCGGTCTGGTGGCACGTGATTGGCGTCGCCGCGATCGTTGTCGTCCTCATCTTCGTCCCCGACGGGCACCAGAGTTTCAGCTTCGTCTTCGGCCACCGGATCAACAACAGCGGCTTCAGCGGCAGCATGTTCTGGTTCTACGTCCTGCCGCTTGGATTCCTGCTGACCCAGTACACGATCACCGGCTTCGACGCCTCGGCTCATATCTCCGAGGAGACGCACGGCGCCTCGACGGCCGCGGCGAAGGGGGTCTGGCGATCGATCTTCTACTCGGCGGTGATCGGCTGGATCGTGCTGTTGGCGATCACCTTCTCGGTCACCAACGTCGACGGGGCCAACGAAGCATTCGGCTTCGCGCCGACCCTGCTGACCGAAGCGCTCGGGACCGGCTGGGGCAAGTTCGTCCTCATCATCTCCGTCGTCGGCCAGCTTTTCTGCGGTGCTGCCTGTCTGACCAGCGCCTCGCGCATGTGTTACGCGTTCTCGCGCGACCGCGGCTTCGGCAAGCGCGTCTCGTCGAAAATCTCGACCGTCAACTCCGAGCGGGTGCCGGTCTACGCGGTGCTGGCAATGGCGGCGGCGGTGGTGCTGATCACGCTGCCGGCGCTGAAGGGCAAGGGCAACGGCGAAGCTGTTCCGTTCGCCTTCTTCGCGATCGTCTCGGTTTCGGTGATCGGCCTCTACATCGCCTACGTGATCCCGATCTTCCTGCGCTGGCGCAAAGGCAAGGAATTCCAGCCGGGGCCGTGGACGAACGGCAACAAGTACAAATGGATGAACAGCTTCTCGACCATCTGGGTTGCGTTCATCACGATCATCTTCTGCCTGCCGTTCACCCCGGAAGCGGTGCCGTGGAACGACGAATTCAGCTGGGAGGCGTTCAACTACGCGCCGCTGACGGTGGGGGTCGTGATCCTGCTCGCCTGGATCGGCTGGATGACCACTGCCCGCAAGCACTTCACCGGCCAGGTGCGGGAGATCGACCTCGAGAAAGAGATCGGCACGCCGCCCGAGGTCGGGCCGGGTGCACCATGAGACGCCCGCGGGCCGGAAGCGCGGGCGTGACGGCGTAACGTTCCCGGCGTGACGGTCGACGAGCTAAGAAAGGCGGTCGCCGAGGGCATGGTCGACACCGTGCTGTTGGCGATCGCCGATATGGAGGGGCGGCTGCAGGGCAAGCGCCTGACCGCCTCCCACTTCCTCGAGGACGTGCTCGAGCACGGGGCAGAGGGCTGTAATTACCTGCTCGCGGTCGACGTCGAGATGGAAACCGTCGGCGGCTACGCGATGTCCTCCTGGGACACCGGCTACGGCGACTTCGAGATGGTGCCGGATCTCGACACCCTGCGGCCGGTGCCGTGGCTGCCGGGGACGGCGCTGGTGATGGCCGACCTGCAGTGGGCCGACGGCCGCGAAGTGCTCGCCTCCCCGCGGCAGATTCTCAAGCGCCAGCTCGCGCGGCTGCAGGAGCGGGGGATGAGCGCCAACGCCGCTACTGAGCTCGAGTTCATCGTCTTCCGCAACACCTACGAGGAGGCCTGGAAGCAGGGGTTCCACGAGCTCGAGCCGGCCAACCTCTACAACATCGACTACTCGCTGCTGGGCACGGCCCGGGTCGAGCCGCTGATCCGTCGCATCCGCAACGAGATGTCGGCGGCGGGGATGGAGGTCGAGAACTCGAAGGGCGAGTGCAACCTCGGCCAGCACGAGATCAACTTCCGCTACGGCGACGCGCTCAGCTGCGCCGACGACCACGCGATCTACAAGAACGGGGCCAAGGAGATCGCCGCCCAGGAGGAGCACGCGATCACCTTCATGGCCAAGTTCAACGAGCGCGAGGGCAACTCGTGCCACATCCACTGCTCGCTGGCCGCGGAGGACGGGCGCAACGCCTTCGCCGCCGACCAGGCCCTGTTCGAGCACTTCGTCGCCGGCCAGCTCGCCTGCATGAAAGAGCTGACGCTGCTCTACGCACCGCACGTCAACTCCTACAAACGCTTCTCCCTCGGCTCCTTCGCGCCGACCGCGATCGCCTGGGGCAAGGACAACCGCACCTGCTCGCTGCGGGTCGTCGGCCACGGCGAGGGGCTGCGAGTCGAGAACCGGCTGCCCGGCGCCGACGTCAACCCCTACCTGGCGCTGGCGGCGCTGATCGCCGCCGGCCTGCACGGGATCGAGAACGAGCTGGCGCTGGAGCCGGTCTTCGAGGGCAACGCTTACACCTCCGACAAGCCCCGCGTCCCCCACAACATCTACGAAGCTCGCGACGCCTTTGCCGGCAGCGAGATGGTCGCGGCGGCCTTCGGCTCCGAGGTCGTCGACCATTACCTGAACCGGGCCGGGGTCGAGATCGAGGCCTTCGAGGCGGCCGTCACCGACTGGGAGCGCTACCGCGGCTTCGAGCGGCTGTGAGTGGAGCGGCGCGGTGAGTGGCTCGCCCGTGATCGGTATCTGCGCGGCGGTCGAGCGGGTCTCGTGGGGCGTTTGGGACGGCTATGAGGTGACCTTGGCCCCGCGCGCCTACGTCACCGCCGTGCAGCGGGCGGGCGGGCTGGCGATCGTGCTGCCGCCGGACCAGGTTGCGGTCGAGGACCCCGACGCCTTCCTCGACCGGGTCGACGCGCTGCTGCTGGCCGGCGGCGCCGACATCGACCCCAGCAGCTATGGCGCGGTGCCGCACGCGGAGACGAAAGGGACCTGGCCCGAGCGCGACGCCTTCGAGATCGCTCTGGCGCGGCGAGCGCTGGAGCGCGACATGCCGCTGCTTGGGATCTGCCGCGGCATGCAGCTGCTCAACGTCGCCCTCGGTGGAAGCCTCGACCAGCACCTGCCGGAGTCGATCGGGAGCGAGACCCACCGCTCCGTTGCCGGCACCTTCAGCAAGCACGACGTGCGCCTTGTGCCCGGAACGCTCGCCTGCGAGGCGGCCGGGACCGAGGGCTTCGTCGTCTGGTCCCACCACCACCAGGGAGTCGAGCGGCTCGGCGACGACCTGCGGGTCAGCGGCTACTCACGCGACGACGACCTGGTCGAGGCGATCGAGCTGCCCGACAAGCGCTTTGCGCTTGGGGTCGTCTGGCACCCCGAGGAGGACCCCGACAGCAAGCTGATCGCCGCCCTGGTCGAGGCGGCGCGCGATTCCGTGGTTCCTTTTTCGCCCCATGGGTCCGAAAGGAACCACGCGATTGCGGAGGGTGGTGAGTCGTGAGCCAGATCGAGGTGATAGAGCCGGCGACGGAGCAGGTGATGGCGGAGCTGCCGCGAGCAGGCGTCGAGGAGGCCGACGCTGCGGTCGCTGCGGCCAAGGCTGCGTTCCCGGCCTGGCGCGCGGTCGCACCGGCCGACCGGGCGACGCTGATGCGGCGCCTCGCCGACGCGATCGAGGAGCGCTCCGAGGAGCTCGTCGTGCTGGAGGCGCGCAACGCCGGCAAGCCGATCGGCGACGCCCGCGGCGAGATCGGGATGGTGGTCGAAACCTTCCGCTACTACGCTGGCGCCCCGGAGCGGCTGTTGGGACAGACGATCCCGGTCGCCGGTGGCGTCGACATGACCTTCCGCGAGCCGCTCGGCGTCGTCGGCCTGATCGTGCCCTGGAACTTCCCGCTGACGATCGCCTCCTGGAAGGTGGCGCCGGCGCTCGCGGCAGGGAATTGCGTTGTCCTCAAGCCGGCCGAGCTGACGCCCCTGACCGCGGTCGAGCTCGAGGGAATCGCGCTCGCGGCGGGGCTGCCGGAGGGAGTTCTCAACGTCGTCGCCGGACCCGGCAGCGTCTGCGGCCAGCGCCTCGTCGAGCACCCCGACGTCGCCAAGATCGCCTTCACCGGCTCGACCGAGGTCGGCCGCGGCATTGCCGCCGGCGCGGCGCAGACGATCAAGCGTGTGACCCTGGAGCTGGGCGGCAAGTCGGCCAACCTCGTCTTCGCCGACGCGGATATCGAGCGTGCGGCCGCGGCGGCGCCCGGGGCGGTTTTCGGCAACGCCGGCCAGGACTGCTGCGCCCGCTCGCGGATCCTCGTCGAGGCCGCGGCACTCGACGATTTCCTCGCGGCGCTGGCGCCCGCGGTCGATGCGATCAAGGTCGGCGACCCGCTCGACGAGGCAACCCAGATGGGCCCGCTGATCTCCGCCGGCCAGCGTGAGAGCGTCGCCGGCTTCGTTCCCGACGATGCCCCGGTCGCGATCCGCGGCGAGGCGCCGGACGGTCCCGGCTACTGGTTTCCACCGACCGTGCTGTCGCCGGTCACCAATGACGAGCGGGCGGCGCGGGAGGAGATCTTCGGTCCGGTCGTCTGCGTCATCCCCTTCGCCGGCGAGGCGGAGGGGATCGCACTTGCCAACGAGACGATCTACGGTCTTTCGGGCTCGGTTTGGACCGGGGACGGCGCCCGCGCCCTGCGCGTCGCCCGGGCGCTCGACACCGGCGTGATCTCGATCAACTCGAACACCTCGGTGCGGGTCTCGACCCCGTTCGGCGGCTTCAAGCAGTCGGGTGTCGGCCGCGAGCTCGGCCCCGACGCGCTCGACCACTACACCGACGTCAAGAACGTCTACTACTCGACCACGGAGGGCTGATCGCGATGGCGGGACGACTGGAGAGCAAGGTCTGCGTGATCACCGGCACCGCCAGCGGGATCGGCGCCGAGTCGGCGCGGCTGTTCGCGGCCGAAGGCGCGACCGTGGTCGGGATTGACCTCGACGCCGAGCAGGCGGCCGGGGCGCTGACGATCGCCGCCAACGTCGCCGACGAGGAGCAGGTGCGGGCGGCGATGGCCGAGGCCGCCGAGCGCTTCGGCCGGATCGACGTGCTGATGAACAACGCCGGCATTAACCCGACCGACGACAGCTCGGTGATCGACACCGAGCTCGAGGCCTGGCAGCGGGTCCAGGACGTCAACGCCCGCGGTGTCTTCCTCTGCTGCAAGCACGGCATTCCTCACCTGCTTGAGGCGGGCGGCGGCTCGGTGATCAACGTAGCCTCCTTCGTGGCGACGATGGGGGCGGCGGTCTCGCAGATCTCCTACACCGCTTCGAAGGGCGCGGTGCTCGCACTCTCGCGCGAGCTTGGGGTCGAGTTCGCCGACCGCGGTGTCCGTGTCAACGCGCTCTGCCCGGGACCGGTCAACACGCCGCTCTTGAAGGAGCTCTTCGCCAAGGACCCGGATAGAGCCGCGAAGCGGCTCGTCCACATCCCGATGGGCCGCTTCGGCGAGCCGGAGGAGATCGCCAAGTCGGCGCTCTTCCTCGCCAGCGAGGACTCCTCCTTCGTAACCGCATCTACCTTCCTCGTCGACGGCGGTCTCTCCGGCGCCTATCTGACGCCCAGCCAGGTCGACTAGCAATGGCCAAGACCCCGGTCGACTACGAGCAGATCGGCACGGTCTACAACCGCTTTCGCCGTGCCGATCCGCGGATTGCTGCGCGGATCGAGGCGGCGCTGGGGGAGGCGCGGACCGTCGTCAACGTCGGCGCCGGGACCGGCTCCTACGAGCCGAGTGATCGCTGGGTACTGGCGGTCGAGCCGAGCGCGGAGATGCGGGCGCAGCGGCCACCGGCAGTGGCGCCTGCAATTGCAGCCAGCGCCGAGCAGCTGCCGCTCGACGACGACTCGGTCGACGCGGCGATGGCCTGCGTGACGATCCATCACTGGGACCCGCAGGACGCCGGCCTGGCGGAGCTGCGGCGGGTCGCCCGCGGCCCGGTCGTCGTCTTCACCTTCGACCTCGAGGCGCTGCCGCCCTGGCAGCTCGACCTCCTGCGCGAGGGGGTCGAGATCGAGCTCCGCCGCTTCCGCACGCTCGCCGAGGTCGAGGCGGGGCTCGGCGGTCGCACCCGGGTCGAGACGATCCCGACCCCGGCTGACTGCACCGATGGCTTCTTCGAGGCCTACTGGAACCGGCCCGAGATGCTGCTCGACTCCGAGGTCCGCGCCGGCCAGTCCTTCTGGAGGCACTTGCAGCCGGGGCGGGAGGAGGCGATCGTCGAACGCCTCCGGGACGAGCTCGAGTCCGGCGCCTGGGACCGTGAGCACGGCCATCTGCGCGAGATGAAGGGCTTCGACGGCGCCCTCCGCCTCGTCATTTCTGAACCATGAGCCGAGTGGAACATTGACCGGGCTATGACCCGGTCAATCGTCCGGCGACGTCGAGCCAACGGTGGCAGAGCTCGCGGCCGAGCTGGTTGAAGGCGTCGATCTTCGCTTCGGTCTCGGTGCGCAGCGCGTCCGGGTCGATGTCAATCCGGACCGCGTCGGCGTCGGAGCGGTAGTCGACGATCCAGGCCAGCGCATCGGCCCTGCCGACCTCGGGGTGGAACTGGATCGCCCAAGCGCGCTCGCCGATCCGGCAGGCTTGCAGCGAGACCTCGCTACGGGCGAGGGCAACTGCGCCGGGCGGCAGCGGGAACTCGTAGCCGTGCCACTGGAAGGCCTCGAACCGCGGCGCCAGCGACGCCAGGAGCGGGTCCGCCTCGCCCTCGGGCGTGACCTCGACCGGGTGCCAACCGATCTCGGGACGGGACGCCCGCCGCGGGGCGGCACCCGCCGCCTCGGCGACCAACTGCGACCCCAGGCAGAGGCCGAGCAGCGGCACGTCTTTCTCCAATAGCCGCCTGAGCAACGCCTTCTCGTCCGCCAGCCAGGGATGGGCGGTCTCCTCGTCGACGTTCATCGCGCCGCCGAGGGTGAAGACGGCGTCGTAGCCGAGCGGATCGGCTGGCGGCGGATCACCCTCCGGCAGGACCCACTGGTCGAGCTCGTCACCGCGCTCGCGGATCGCTTCCGCGAAGACGCCCGGGCCGGCGTCGCGCTGCTGGACGATCGCCAGAACTCTCATGGCGGCCAGTCTCCCACCTAGGATCCGGGGCGTGCGACGCCTCGTCCTCATCGTTTTCGCAGCCACGGCGATCCTGGCCACGGGCGCCGCGGCAGCCGAGAAGAGCAAGGAACCGTTCTTCCCGCGCTCCGGCAACGTCGGCTACGAGGTGCGCCATTACGTCGTCAATCTCAGCTACCGGCCGGCCAGCGGCGAGATCCGCGCCGACACCACCGTCATCGCCTTTGCCAAGCAGGGGCTGAGCCGCTTCTCGCTCGACCTCTACGGCCTGCACGTCCGCCAGGTCCAGGTCGAAGGCCAGGAGGCGCACTTCCGCCGCGGCCGCGGCAAGCTGATTGTGACGCCCCAGTCGCCGCTCGAAGCCCGCACCAATTTCACCGCTCGCATCGACTACGACGGCAGGCCACGCAAGGTGATCGATCCCGACGGCGGCGAGGAGGGCTGGATCCGGACCGACGACGGCGCCCTCGCGGTCGGCGAGCCGGTCGGGACCGCAGCCTGGCTCCCTTGCAACAACGTTCCTAACGACAAGGCCTCATTCAGGATCGCGCTCGGCGTGCCGGTTGGCCTCAAGGCCGTCTCCAACGGAGGCCTTGCGGGTATTGGGCACCCGGCAGGTGGTGATGAACACGTCTTCACCTGGGAAGAGAAGGAACCGATGAGCCCCTACCTCGCCCTGGTCGACATCGGCCGCGGCCAGCTCACCAGCAGCTACAGCTACGGCCGCCCGACCTTCTCCCTGGTCGACCCGCGCCAGGCGCGCGCCTCGCGCCCGGTGCTGGCGAAGCTGCCGGAGATCATCCGCTTCGAGAGCGGCATCTACGGCGACTACCCGTTCGACTGGGCCGGCTCGGTCGTCGACGTGGCGCCGAAGCTCGGCTACGCACTGGAGACGCAGACGCGGCCGATCTACGCCTTCGTCCCCGACCTGACGACGGTCGTCCACGAGACCGCCCACCAGTGGTTCGGCGATTCGGTCGGGCTCCAGCGCTGGCCCAACATCTGGCTCAACGAGGGTTTCGCGACCTGGACTGAGTGGTACTACGCCGAGCGCCACGGTGGCCGCAGTGCCCGGCAGATCTTCCGCCGCCTCTACGAGACCCCGGCCGACAACACCGAATTCTGGGACCCGCCGTCCGGGCACCCCGGCACGCCGAAGAACCTCTTCGCCACCTCCACCTACATCCGCGGCGGGATGGCGCTGGAGGCGCTGCGGGCCGAGATCGGGACGAAGACGATGCTGGCACTGCTGCGCCGCTGGGTCGCGGGCCACGCCTACGCGAACGCCAACATCCAGCAGTTCAAGCAGCTGGCCGAGGAAGTCTCGGGGCGCCAACTCGACTCCCTCTTCCGGCGCTGGCTCTACCAGCGCGGCAAGCCGCGCGGCTACGGCTCGCTCTAGACCCGTTGTAGCTCTCCCCCTATGTGATCGAAGTCCGTCGAGCCGGCACTAACGATTAGTTAGCATCGCCGGGATGGCGATGGACACCACGGTTTCTGACGGCCACGATCCCAACGCGCTCGATCGCGAGACGATGGTCGTCGCGGCAGTGGTCCTGCTCGGCGCGATCATGTCGATTCTCGACACGACCGTGATCAACGTCGCGATCGATCGCCTGGCGATCGACTTCAACGCCTCGCTGACGACGATCCAGTGGGTGGTGACCGGCTACACCCTGGCGCTGGCGGCGGTGATCCCCGCTACCGGCTGGGCGGCTGACCGGTTCGGGACGAAGCGGATCTACCTCTGGTCGTTGGCGCTGTTCATGGTCGGCTCGATCCTCTGCGCCGCCGCTTGGAGCGCGGACTCGCTGATCGCCTTCCGCGTTCTGCAGGGCATCGGCGGCGGAATGATCATGCCGGCCGTGATGACGATCATGACCAAGAAGGCGGGGCCGCACCGGATGGGACGGGTGATGGGGATCCTCGGGGTGCCGATGCTGGTGGCGCCGATCCTCGGCCCGATCCTCGGCGGCTGGCTGGTCGACGACGTCTCCTGGCGCTGGATCTTCCTGATCAACGTGCCGATCGGGATCGTCGCGATGATCCTCGCCCAGATCAAGCTCGAGCGCGACGAGCCACAGCCCGCGCACAAGCTCGACTGGCTCGGGATGCTGTTGCTCTCGCCGGGCCTGACCCTGCTGATCTTCGGCCTCGCCGAGTCCAACGGCGCCGACGGCTTCGGGGCGACGAAAGCGTGGCTGCCGATCGTCTCCGGCGCCGCCCTGATCGTCGGCTTCCTCCGGCACAGCTGGCGCGCCGAGGAACCGCTGATCGACATCAGGACCTTCACCCACACTCGCGCCGGCGCCGCGGCCGGCACCTTCATGCTGTTCGCGATTGCCTTCTTCGGCTCGCTGCTTCTGGTCCCGCTCTATTACCAGACGGTGCGCGGCGCCTCGGCGTTGGAAGCGGGCCTGCTGCTGGCGCCGCAGGGCTTCGGGGCGATGATCACGATGCCGATCGCCGGCAAACTCACCGATCGCTACGGGCCCAACCGCTGGGCCGCCTGCGGGATCCCGCTGCTGGTGATCGGGATCTCCCCCTTTGCCTTCGTCACCGCCACCACCTCCTACGTCCTGCTCTGCAGCTTCAGCTTCGTGCTCGGCCTCGGGATGGGGCTCTCGATGATGCCGACGATGACCGCGGCGATGCAGGCGGTGCCGGCGGCGGCGATCGCCCGCACCAGCACGGCGATGAACATCATCCGCCAGTCCGGCGCCTCGATCGGGACCGCGATCCTCTCGGTCGTCCTCGCCTCGGCGATCAGCGACAGGCTGCTGGCCGGCGGTCACCCATCGGGCGCCCAGGGCTTCGAAGCGCTGCACGGGCTGACGCCAGCCGAACAGACGGAAGTCGCGGAACCGCTCGCCGAAGCCTTCGCCCAGACCTTTGTCTGGGGTTTGGCGCTGCTGGCGCTCGCCTTCATCCCAGCCCTTTTCATGGCCCTCGGCAAGTGGAAACAGGCGACGCCGCCGTCGGCATCAGACCAGCCGGCGATGGCGCTGGAGTAAGCCCGGCCGACCCGCGTAAACCGCGGGGCGTCGCCAGAAGGCCGCTCGCCGGGCTCCCGGTCGACGCCCCGCGTAGACCTTTTACCCAATACTGGGGTACGCGAACCTAGCGGTCGATCAGGAGGCTGCAGCAACGGTCGTTAGGGTGAGTGCGTGCCCGATCCCAAGCTGCCGATGAGCGGTGGATGCATGTGCGGGGCGGTCAGGTTCGAGATTGCGGAGCCGCTCACCGGCGCCCGCTACTGCCACTGCACGCGCTGCCAGCGCCGTACCGGAACCGGCTTCTCGGTCGGCGGCCAGACGGTGCCGGGATCGTTTCGCTTCGTTGCTGGCGCCGATCGCGTCAGGTCCTATGACCCGGGCGACGGTGGCTGGCTGAAGTCGTTCTGCCGCGAGTGCGGCAGCCACCTCTGCTCCCAGAGCCCGGGCGATCCGGACAAGGTCAGCGTCCGCATGGGCGTCCTCGACGCCGACCCCGGCGTTCGACCGAGCGCCCACCAGTTCAGCCTCTACGCGCCGGCCTGGTCGCCGGTCCCGGACGACGGCCTGCCCCACTACCCCGAGCGGGACCCCTCCGCCTGATGGAGCTGCTCGCCTCAAAGACGACCTACCAGGGGTTCGTCGCCAACGTCGTGATCAAGCGCTATCGGCGCGCCGGGGGCACCGAGGTCGAGCGGCAGGTGATCGAGCACCCGGGATCGGTCGCGATCCTTGCCCACGACGAGGAGGTCGTCTATCTCGTGCGCCAGCCGCGCGAGGCGGTCGAGGACGACGCCCTGCTCGAGATCCCGGCCGGCACGCTCGACGTCGCTGGGGAGGAGGAGCTCGCCTGCGCCAAGCGCGAGCTGGCGGAGGAGGTCGGGTTGGCGGCCGAGGACTGGAGCCTGCTGAAGGCGGTCTACCCGAGCCCCGGCTTCGTCAGCGAGCGGGCGACGATCTTCGAGGCGACCGGGTTGAGCCCGGCGCCAAGTCACCCCGACGAGGACGAGGAAATCGAGGTCGTGCGCTGGCCGCTCACCGACCTCGACGACGCGATCGCCGCTGCGCAGGACGCAACCACCCTGGTCGCGTTGCTGATGCTGAAGGCGCGGCGCGGCGGCTGAAGTCAAGCGCGGGCGATACTGCCCCCATCGAGGCCGGAACGGACAACCGTGAGGGACGGGTTCCGCTGGCGACGATCGCCCGTGAGTGGACGCGAATCGGGGTCACCGGCTTCGGCGGTCCGCCCGCCCACATCACCCTCCTGCGCCGCCTCGTCGTCGCCCGCATGGGCTGGATGGACGCCCGCTCCTTCGAGGACGCCAACGCTGCCTGCTCGCTGCTGCCCGGTCCCGCTTCGACCCAGTTGGCGATCTTCACCGCCTACCGGGCGGGGGGCTGGCCGGGGGCGATCGTCGGCGGCCTCGGCTTCGTCGTGCCGGCGGTCGTCATGGTCCTGGCGCTCTCCTTCGTCTTCCTCGCGCAGGCGCCGCCGACCTGGATCCGCGGCGCCGGCGCCGGCGCCGGGGCAGCGGTTGCCGCCGTCGCCTTACGGGCGGGGCTCGACCTCGTCGGCCCCAGCTTCGCGCGGGTCCGCGAAGACGGCCGCGAGGAGGCGCGCTGGCTGCTCTACCTGCTAATCGGCGCCGTCGCCGGTGCCCTGACCGGCGCTTTCCTCGTCCTCGTCCTCTTCGGCTGCGGTCTGCTCGAGTTGGCGCTGCGGCGCCGGCGGGCGGTGACGCTCAGCATCAGCGGCGCGCCATTGGCGCTGCTCGCCGGCGCGGTTGCGACGGCTGGCGGCCTCGGCGCCCTCTGCTGGACCGCCTTCAAGGTGGGCGCTCTCGCCTTCGGCGGCGGCTTCGTGATCGTGCCGCTGATGCAGGGCGACGCCGTCCACACCTACCACTGGATGACGAACTCCGAATTCCTCAACGCGGTTGCCCTCGGCCAGGTCACGCCGGGGCCTGTCACCGGGACGATCGCCGCCGTCGGCTACGCCGCCCACGGAGTCGGCGGTGCCCTGCTCGCCGCCACCGTCGCCTTCGTTCCATCCTTCTCCTTCATCCTCCTCGGCGGCGGCCGCTTCGAGCGCCTGCGGGCCAACGCCGGCGCTCGCGCCTTCCTCGACGGCGCCGGCCCGGCGGCGATCGGCGCCATCCTCGGCGCCACGATCCCGCTCGCCGGCGCCCTCACCGAGACCTGGCAATACTTCGTCCTCGCCGCCGCCGCACTCAGCCTGTTGGCGCTGCGTCGGGGAGTTGTCCTCACTCTGCTCGCCGCCGGTGCGGCAGGCGTCGTCATCGCTCTTGCCGGCGGCCCGGTTCCCTAGTCGTCAGTCAGGCTCGCCGCGACCTTCGAATCCGGCGCGTGCCAGGAAGACCGCGACCTGGACGGCGAGCGCGGCAAGGGTCGCCAGCGCGAAGGCGAGGCCGGTCGACAGCGATGTCACTGAGAGGGCGAGCACCAGGCAGAAGGCAGCGAAGCCGTAGAAGCCGATCAGGAAGTTGCGAAGGAGGATCTCCACCTGGTCGGTGCCGCCATGCAGGTGGGTGAAGACGGCGAGGACGGAGGTAATGATCGGGAACGGCGCGAGCAGGCCGCTGAGGTTCGGCCCGAGCGCGCCGGAGGCGGCGGTCAGCGCCAGTACCAGCGCCAGCGCCGCCAGGGCCCGCCCCGGCAGGTCCCACCAGGGCAGCTCGCCGATCTCCTCCGGCTCCCTTGGCGGCGCCTGTAGTAGCCCCAGTCCGAGGGCGAAGGCGGCGAGCGCAAGGAAGAGCGCCGTCCGCAGAGAGGGGTCGATTTGGTCGAGGAGAGCGACCGCGACCAGGAACCCGGCCCAGCCAAAGAGGACGCTCGCCGCCGGGCCGAAGAAGGGAGAAACGCGGCCGTAGACGACGACGAAAGTGGTGAGTGCGCAGAGTCCGAGCAGCGTTCCGGCCGCCGCTTCGCCACCGAAACTCGGACCGTGGACGAGCGTTAGAACCAGCAGGATCGGCCCGGCGACGACCGGCAGTCCGCCGAGGACACCGGCGACGGCGGTGCCCCAGCGGCGTCCGGCAAGGGAGACGGCGACGACGCAGAGCGGTGCCAGCAAGATCTTGGTCGCCAGGATCACCGGGACGCGATTCTCTACCAATGGCCGAAATCGGGATATAAAGACACTGTGCGCCTCGTTCGAAGCCTGTTCCTGGGAATCGCCCTCTGCTTGGTGCTGCCCGCCGCTGCCAGCGCGGCGACGCCGACGCTGACCGTCGTCGGCAGCGCTGGCGAGGTCGGTGGCACGATCCACGCCACCGCGACTCTGAGCGACGGCGAAAACCCAACCGGCGCGATCGAATTCGAAGTCTTCGGGCCGGCGGACCCGACCTGCGGAGGGGCGCCGCTCTCCACCGACAACGTCAGCGTCGCCGGTAACGACGAATACACCTCGGCCTCCACTCCTGTGCTCGAAGTCGGCACCTACCACTGGAGCGCCGAATACTCGGGCGACGGCGAAAACGACCCGGCAAGCTCGAACTGCGTCGCCACCTCGACCGTGACCACGGCGACCCCGAGCCTGACCTCAATCGCGACCAATGGGTCCGCCGGGGGCTCGATCGCCGACGCCGCGACCGTCTCGGGCGGCTTCAACCCAACCGGCACCCTCACCTTCAAAGCCTTCGGTCCGAGCAATGCGACCTGCACCGGGGCCGCCGCCTTCACCGGCCAGGCGACCGTCAGCGGCAACGGTGGCTACGGCTCCGGCAGCTTCGTCAATCCCCTGGCCGGTTCCTACCGCTGGACGATCGAATACTCCGGTGACCCCAACAACAGCGCAGCGGTCTCGCCCTGCAACGCGGTCAACGAGACCTCGACCGTGGGCAAAGCCTCGCCGGCGATCTCGACCACTGCAACCAACGGCACCGTCGGCGGCACGATCAAAGACACGGCGACGATCTCCGCCGCCGTCTCGCCCACTGGCAACGTCGTCTTCAAAGCTTTCGGGCCCAACGACGCAACCTGCACCGCAACCGTGGCCTTCACCAAAACCGTCGCAGTCAGCGGCAACGCCGCCTACGACTCGACTGACTTTGCGACCACCGCGGCGGGCACCTACCGCTGGACCGCCGAATACTCCGGCGACGCCAACAACAACGCGGCGACCTCCAACTGCAACGCGTCGAACGAGACCTCGACGGTCGCCAAAGTGACGCCGAGCTTGAGCTCGACCGCCGCCAACGGGACCGCCGGCGGCTCGATCTCGGATTCCGCGACCCTCGCCTCTGGCTTCAGTCCCGCCGGCACGCTCACCTTCGAAGCCTTCGGCCCGAGCAACGCGACCTGTACCGGGGGCGCAGCCTTCACCAAAGCCGTCACCGTTGCCGGCAACGGGAACTACGGCTCGACGAGCTTCGCCAATCCCCTCGCCGGCTCCTACAACTGGACGATCTCCTACTCCGGCGACGCCAACAACAACGCGGTCACCTCGGGCTGCAACGCCGCCAACGAGACCTCGAGCGTGGGCAAAGCCGCCCCGACGCTTTCAAGCTCCGCGACCAGCGCCACCATCGGTACGGCGATCAAAGACACGGCAACGCTGACCGGCGTCACCTCGCCCACTGGCACCCTCACCTTCAAAGCTTTCGGTCCCGGCGACGCAACCTGCGCCACCGCGGCCGCCTTCACCAAAACGGTCGCGGTCAGCGGCAACGGCAGCTACGGGTCGACCGATTTCGTGACCGCGGCCGCCGGCACTTATAAATGGACCGTCGAATACTCCGGCGACGCCAACAACGGCGCTGCAACTTCCGGCTGCAACGCGGCCAACGAGACCTCGACCGTCAGCCTGGTGACCCCGATCCTGAGCTCGACTGCGACGAGCGGCACCGCCGGCGCCACGATCAAAGACACCGCGACGCTGGCCAGCGGCTTCAACCCGACCGGAACCCTGACCTTCAACGCCTACGGCCCGAGCAACCCGACCTGCGCCGGCGCTGCCGCCTTCACCAAAGCCGTCACCGCCGCCGGCAACGGCAGCTACGACTCGACCAACTTCAACCAGCCGCTGGCTGGCTCCTACAACTGGACGATCTCCTACTCCGGCGACGCCAACAACAACGCGGTCACCTCGGGCTGCAACTCCGCCAACGAGACCTCGACCGTCGCCAAAGCGGCGCCGACCCTGAGCTCGACCGCGACCAACGGGACTGCCGGCGGAACGATCAAAGACTCGTCGACCCTCGCTGCCGGCTTCAACCCGTCCGGCACGCTGACCTTCAAAGCTTTTGGTCCCGCCGATGCAACCTGCGCCGGCGCCGCCGCCTTCACCAAAGCCGTCACCGTCGCCTCTGGAAACGGGGCCTACGACTCGACCGACTTCTCGGTGACCTTGGCGGGCAGCTACCGCTGGACGATCGAATACTCCGGCGACGCCAACAACGCTGCCGTCACCTCGGGCTGCAACTCCGCCAACGAGACGTCGACCGTGGCCAAAGCCACGCCGGGGATCCTGGCCAGCGCGACCAACGGGGTCCTCAGCGGCACGATCAAAGCCACGGCCGCCCTTTCAGCCGGCGTCGCGCCGACCGGCCAGATCGTCTTCAAGGCCTTTGCCCCCGGTGACGGCTCCTGCGCGACGCCCGTCTTCAACAAAAGCGTGCCCGTCGCCGGCAACGGCAGCTACGACTCGACCGACTTCTCGCCGACTGCGATCGGCAGCTACCGCTGGACGATCGAATACTCCGGCGACGCCAACAACAACGCCGCCACCTCCTTCTGCAGCGCGACCTCGACCGTCGGCAAAGCCTCGCCGCTGCTCACCAGCGTCGCGGCCAGCACCATCGTCCCGGGCCCAATCTCTGACTCCGCGACGCTGGCCAGCGGCTTCAACCCGACCGGCACCCTCACCTTCAAAGCC
>DATIPH010000010.1:0-11264 GCA_035472275.1 Solirubrobacterales bacterium | reverse complement strand
CCGGGGTCAATCGCGACCAGTGGCCGGTCGCTCGCAGGCAGCTCCTCGACCCCCGCAACCGGCAGGGCGAAGTGGAGCCCGGCGGCACCGCGCAGCGCATCGGGGTGCCAGGGATCGTTGGGACCGGTGGTCAGAACCCCGGCCGCATCGGCGGCGGCGGCGACGCGCACGCAGGCACCCATGTTGCCCATCGTCCGCGGGTCCTCGAGCAGCACGAGCGGCGCCGGCCGTGGTGCGGCAAGGACCGCCGCCACCTCGACCTCGGGGCGGCGGGCGATCGCGACGACGCCGGTCCGCGGCGCCTGCGGAACCAGCTCGGCCAGCACCTCCGGGGCAACGGGCGTGGTCCGATCGGCGAGGGTGCCTCCGAGGTCGGGGGCCAGCTCGGCGGCAAGCTCACGCAGCTGCTCCCGATCGGTGGCGACCGCCTCCTGAACCTCGGCGCCGAAGCGCAGCGCGTGCTTCAGAGCGTGAAATCCCTCCAGCACGGCGAGGCGCGGGTCGCGCCGTGCGGTGCGGTACCGCCTGATCAGCGAACGCTCGTCGCCATCGCTCACCGCCGCATCATGACCCGATCCGGCGGCGCCGGCCTCAGCGCGAGGCGCGGATGCGCTTGCCGCCAGAGGGAAGTCCGGCCAGGAACGGGACTAGATAGCGGCCGCTGACCTTGCCGTCGTGCTCGGGCCCGCAGGGGGCGTCCGCCGGATCGAACGGCGCCGGATCTGTCGCGCATCCGGCCGCCGCCGCGATCGTCGCCGCGGCGACCCCGGCACCATGGGTTGCGACTCCCACCCGCTTGACCGGGAAGTCCGTGACGTCGCCGGCCGCGAAGACGCGCTCCGTGCCGATCACCCGGCAATGCCCGTCGACCGGGAGAAATCCCTGCCCGTCGTGGGAGAGCCCGTCGACAGTGCGGCCCTCGAGACGCGGCAGGCTGACCACGGCGCCGGCCTCGATCGGCTCGCCGGAAGCGACGTGCAGGCGCCCCCCATCGAACTCGAGCGGGCTGGCGTTCGTGACCAGCGCGATCCCGCCCTCTCTCAACCGCCGGCCCATCCGCTCACCGGCCGAGCTGCCGAAGATCTGCAGCGGCGCGTCCTCGGGGGTGACGACGGTGACCCGCGCATCCTCGATGCCGGACCTGGCCAGCACCTCCGCGCCGAGCAGCGCCAGCTCGTAGGCCGGCAACACCCAGCTGCAGCCCGCGGGCATGGTGAAGAGGACGTCGCGCAGCACCCCGGCTCGCAAGCGGCGCATCACACCGCCGACCCCCCCTTCGCCGGCCGCGCCCCAGAAGGCGACGGAGCCTGGCACCGCCCCCAAGATCCGGGCGCCGGAGGCAACGAGCAGGTAGTCATAGGGGATTTGCTCGCCATCGCGAGCGACTGCGAGCCCCTCCCTGGGAGCGACGGCGAAGATGCCGCCGAGGCGGAAGGAGGCACCGAGCCCCGTGGCCAATGAGGCGAGGTCGCAGCGGAGGATGCGGGGGGCGCCGTAGGGCTCGCCGATCCCGAACGGCCGGTAGAAGAGCTCCCTGCATGGCGAGCACAGCTCGACCTCGAGTCGGTCGCCGGCCAGATCGCGCAGCGCCAGCATCGCCTCCAGCGCGGCGACGCCTCCGCCGGCAATCAGGACTCGCGGCGGGCGGCGCTGTGCCTTCTCAACCATGCCCCCCGAGGCTACGGGCGACTGCCTGGGCTTCCATCAGGGAAGCACCGCAATCGATTTGCGGCTTTACCCCGATGGACTCAGACCGAGACGCGGCTCTCGTCGCTCGGGCCCGGACGCAGGATCAGGACCTCGGCAGGCGCTTTCTCCAATACCCAGACGAGGTCATCGCCGGGCAGTCCGGCGCCCGCGACCGCGGTCGCGGGGACGACGACGCGATCGAACCGCTCCCGCTCCAGCAGGCGAGCCAGGGCGTGACGGTAGGAGCGGCCGCGCTCGATGCGGGCGTCGACCGGCACACCCTGGGCGGTCGCGCGCTGCTCGATCGCCTCCAGCATCGGCATCGCCTTGGCCGCCTCGGCCGGAATCGCGCAGTCGAGCGGCAGCCGCTTCGGCACGCTTGCCAGGTAGGCGGGCATCAGCGTCGCCTCCTCGGCACGAGCCAGGCGCAACGCCGCGTCGAGCGCGCGGCGCGAGATCTCGGTCCCGGTGAATGGCAACAGGATCTGGTGTACCGCTTCGGGTCGCTCGCCGCGGCCGCCGCGGCGGCGCGAACGGGCCAGCAGATAACCCCCCGCCAGCCCAAGCAGCAGGGCGACGCCGATGAGGACGTGCTCAAAGGTCACGGCGGACCTCCTCTGCCTTGCGGCCGCGGAGAGCGACGATCCGCACGTCGACGCCGGGCGGCGTCGCCTCCATCAGTCGCTGCGGCAACGGTTCGCGCAGGCGGGCGAAGCCACGTCGCGGCAGCGACTCGCCGACCATGATGTAGGTGCTGCTGCGCTCGCGGACGACCCTGGCTACGCCCTGCACCAAGTCGTCGCTCTCCTCGATCAGGAAGTTGGCACCGAGCACCGAGGCGAGATGGCGCAGCGCCGTCACCTGCCGCGCAACCTCCCCCTCGATCGGCTGGCTCGGCGGCTTGACCCAGAGCAGGTCGAGGTCGGCGCCGAGCCGCTGGGCCGAGCGCCAAGCCCGGCGCACGAGCCTCTGCGAGCTGGGTTGGGGCCGGACCAGCGCGAGCAACCGCTCGCCAACGGCCTGCGGCACCGCAGCGGCAACCCGTTCCCCACGCGTGCCGAGCGGCTCCTCGACCACGAGCCGCTTGGCCTCGACCTCCTGGGCGACCTGGCGCAGCGCGACCTCGCGCAGGGCGAGCAGGTTCTCCACCGTGAAGAAGTTGCTCAGCGCCGCCTCGACGTTCTCGCCGGGATAGATCTTGCCCGCCTGCAGGCGGGCGATCAGGGCCTCCGGAGTGAGGTCGATCAGCACCACTTCGTTGGCTTCGCCCAGCACCGCATCCGGAATCGTCTCGCGCACTCGCGTCCCGGTCAGCTCGGCGACCTGGTCGTTGAGCGACTCCAGGTGCTGGACGTTGACGGTCGAGAAGACGTCGATCCCCCGCGCCAGCACGTCGCGCACGTCCTCGTAGCGCTTGGCGTGCTCTGCCCCGGGGACGTTGGTGTGGGCGAGCTCGTCGATCAGCGCCAGCTCGGGAGCCCGGGCAAGCAAGGCGGGCAGGTCCATCTCCTCCAGCTCCGTGCCCCGATAGCCGAGCCGCCGTCGCGGCACCGTCTCCAGCCCCTCCGCCAGGGCGGAGGTATCGGGGCGCTTGTGGGGCTCCATGTAGCCAATCGCGACGTCGCGCCCGGCCTCCTGCTCGGCGTGGCCTTCCTGCAGCATCCGGTAGGTCTTGCCAACACCGGCGGCCATCCCGATGAAGACCTTGAGCTGTCCTCGTCTGCCGGCGCTCACCGCTCCATCCTCCTCCGCCGTCTTCTCGGCGGGCAAGGCTCACGCTCCGAAGACGTTGTGGATGAGGAGGTCGATCAGCTTGATCCCGAGGAAGGGGGCGATCAGGCCGCCGAGGCCGTAGATCAGCATGTTGCGGCGCAGCAGCGCGGTCGCGCCGATCGGGCGGTAGCGGACGCCGCGCAGCGCGAGCGGCACCAGCAGCGGGATCACCAGCGCGTTGAAGACGATCGCCGAGAGGATCGCCGAGAGCGGCGTGCCGAGGGACATCAGGTTGAGCGAGTCCAGCGGCCCCCGTTCGCCCGGGTGCGCCGCGTAGGTGAAGGCGAATATCGCCGGCAGGATCGCGAAGTACTTGGCGACGTCGTTGGCGATCGAGAACGTCGTCAGGGCGCCGCGGGTGATCAGCAGTTGCTTGCCGATCTCAACGATCTCGATCAGCTTGGTGGGATTGGAGTCGAGGTCGACCATGTTGCCGGCCTCGCGGGCGGCTTGGGTGCCAGTGTTCATCGCCACGCCGACGTCGGACTGGGCCAGCGCCGGGGCGTCGTTGGTGCCGTCGCCGGCCATCGCGACCATCCGCCCTTCTGCCTGGTGGCTGCGGATCAGCTCCAGCTTCTGCTCCGGCGTCGCTTCGGGCAGGAAGTCGTCGACCCCCGCCTCCTCGGCGATCTTCGCCGCCGTCAGCCGGTTGTCGCCAGTGACCATCACGGTGCTGATGCCCATCTTGCGCAGCTCGTCGAAGCGGGCCTGCATCCCCTCCTTGACGATGTCCTTCAGGTAGACGACGCCGAGCACGTGGTTGTCGCGGCAGACGGCAAGCGGGGTGCCGCCCTCGCGTCCGATCAGGTCCAGCTGCTCCTGCAGCTCGACCGGCGGGCGCCCCCCCTGCCCCCCGACGAACTCGATGATCGCGTCGCCGGCACCCTTTCGGTACTGGTTGCCGTTGACGTCGACCCCGCTCATCCGCGTTTCCGCCGAGAACGGGACGAAATTCGCCTCGTGCGCCTGCAGCTCGCGCTCGCGGATTCCGTGTTCCTTGGCAAGGACGACGATCGAGCGACCCTCCGGCGTCTCGTCGGCAAGCGAGGAGAGCTGTGCCGCTTCGGCCAGCTCCTTCTCCGCGATCCCCGGCATCGGGACGAACAGCGTCGCCTCGCGGTTGCCCAGCGTGATCGTGCCGGTCTTGTCGAGCAGCAGCACGTCGACGTCGCCGGAGGCCTCGACCGAGCGCCCGGAGAGGGCAAGGACGTTGTGGCGGACGAGCCGGTCCATGCCGGCGATCCCGATCGCCGAGAGCAGGGCGCCGATCGTGGTCGGGATCAACGCCACCAACAGCGCGATCAGCGTCACCACCGAGGCGTCGGTGCCAGAGAGCTCGGCAAACGGCCGCAGCGAGACCACGACGGCGAGGAAGACCAGAGTGAGGCCGGCGAGGAGGATGTTGAGGGCGATCTCGTTCGGCGTCTTGCGCCGCTCCGCCCCCTCGACCAGGGCGATCATCCGGTCGAGGAAGCTCTGGCCGGGCTCCTGGGTGATTTCGACGACGATCCGGTCGGAGAGCACCCGGGTGCCACCGGTGACGGCGCTGCGATCGCCGCCGGACTCGCGCACGACCGGTGCCGACTCGCCGGTGATCGCCGACTCGTCGACCGAGGCGATCCCCTCGACCACGGTGCCATCGCCGGGGATCGCCTCGCCCGCGGTGACGACGACCACGTCGCCGCGATGCAGCTCGGAGGCCGGCTTCTCGCCGCCCTCGCGCAGGTGGGCGACCGTCTCGGTGCGCATCGAGCGCAGCGCGTCAGCCTGCGCCTTGCCGCGGCCCTCCGCCAGCGCCTCGGCGAAGTTGGCGAAGACGACGGTCAGCCAGAGCCAGATGCCGATCGAGAAGGCGAACCAGGCGGGCTCGTTGCCGCCGCCCAGGGGCGGGCCGCCGAAAACCTGGATCAGCCAGCCGCCGGTGGTGATCGCGGCACCGATCTCGACCACGAACATCACCGGGTTGTGAACGTGGTGGCGCGGGTCGAGCTTGACCAGGGAGTCGGCGATTGCGCGCACCATGATCGCCCGGTCAAACAGCGAGCGGGGACGATTGCGAAGGGTCTCGTCGGTCACTTGCGTGCCTCCTTCGCGGGGGATTCCCGGTCGAGCGCGAGGTTGAGCTGGAGCACGTTCACGCCCGGCTCGCCGAAGAGGCCGAGGAAACGGCCGTCGGTGTATTCGCCGACGAGGTCGAGGACGCGCTGCAGCGGCAGCTTGCGAACCGCGGCGACCCGGTGCGCCTGGATGCGGGCGTTGGCCATGGAGATGTGTGGGTCCACGCCGGAAGCGGAAGTGGTGACCGCGTCGACCGGCACGTCCGCCACCGCCAGGCCGGGGTCGTAGCGCCGCTCGCGAGCGAGGTAGGTTTCGAGTTCTTCTTCGAAGAACTCGGACAGTTCCTTGTCGTTGGGCCCGAGGTTGTTGAAGAAGGTGACGTTGGCGCTGTATTCGGTGGCCGAGGGACGGCTCTGGAAGTAACGTGGCTCGCCGCGGAAGTCCTGGCCGATCAGCTTCGAGCCGACGACCTTGCCGTCGAGCTCGATCTTGCTGCCGTTGGAGGCGTTCGGGAACAACACCTGCGAGACGCCGGTGGTGACGAGCGGATACACGACTCCGAGCGTCAGGGTCAGGAGGACGATCGCGATCGTGGCGGTGATCAGGTCTTTGCGCATCGCGGTCATCTCAGAACAGTTGGTCGGTCAGCCCCTGTACGGCCGGGCCGAGCAGGAAGGCGGGGAAGAAGGTGAGGGCAGCGACGATCACGACGACGCCGATCAGCAGCACGACGAAGGTGGGCGAGTCGGCGCGAAAGGTTCCGGCACCGGCCGGGGCAACCCTCTTGCCGGCCATCGAGCCGGCGGCGGCGAGCGCCGCGATCATCGGCAGGAAGCGGGCAAACATCATCACCAGGCCGCCGAGCAGGGTGGCGAAGTCGTAGCCGTAGGCGCCGGCGTTGCCGGGGGCGTTGGGTTGCAGGAAGCCGGTGTAGCCGGCAAAGGCCGAGCCGTTGTTGTTCGCCTGCGACATGTAGGCGTAGAGGGACTCCGAGAAGCCCTGCGGGCCGGGGTTGTAGATCGACATCGTGCCGTCGTGGCTCGCCACCGCCCAGGAGGACGCGAACAACACCAGCAGCGGCGTCACCAGAACGCCGACCAAGACCAGCTTCACCTCGCGCGACTCGATCTTCTTGCCGAGGAACTCGGGGGTGCGGCCGACCATCAGCCCGGCGATGAAGACGGTGAGCAGGACGAAGAGCAACATGTAATAGAGGCCCGAGCCGACCCCGCCGAAGATCACCTCGCCGGTGGAGAGGTTGGCGGCCGGGACCAGACCCCCGATCCCGGTCAGCGAATCGAAGGCGGCGTTGACCGCACCGCAGGAGGTGACCGTCGTCACCGCCGTCCACAGCGAGGAGTCGGCGATGCCGAAGCGCTGCTCCTTGCCCTCCATGTTGCCGCCGGTGGAGCCGTCGAAGGCGTGGGTGAGGACGCCCGCGTGATGCTGGGCGGGGCTGCCGTGCTGCTCGGCCGCGTAGACGACCGCGACCCCGATCACGAACATGATCATCATCGCCGCGTAGAGCGCCCAGCCCTGGCGGCGGTTGCCGATCATGCGGCCGAAGGTGTAGGTGAGGCTGGCTGGAATGACGAGGATCAGCAACAGCTCGATCAGGTTGGTGAGCCCGCCCGGGTTCTCGAACGGCATCGCGCTGTTGACGTTGAAGAAGCCGCCGCCGTTGGTCCCCAGCTCCTTGATCGCCTCCTGCGAAGCGACCGGGCCGAGAGCCAGGGTTTGGGCGCCGCCGGCGATCGTGTGGAAGGCCTGCGAGCCGTCGAGGGTCTGGATCACGCCCTGGGAGACCAGGACCAAGGCGGCAATGAACGAGATCGGCAGCAGGATGTAGAGGGTGATGCGGACCAGGTCGGCCCAGAAATTGCCGAGTGCCCTTCCCGACCGCGCGGCAAAGCCACGGATAACCGCGGCGAGCGCGGCGATGCCGACCGCGGCGGAGACGAAGTTCTGCACCGTCAGCCCCGCCATCTGGGCGAAGTAGGAGAGCGTGGTCTCGCCGCCGTAGTACTGCCAGTTGGTGTTGGTGACGAAAGAGGAGGCGGTGTTGAAGCTGAGGTTCCAAGGCCCGGAGTGGAACCCTTCGGGGTTGAACGGCTGGACGCTCTGGGTGCGGAGGATCAGGTAGAGCGCCAGCCAGGAGAGCAGGCTGAAGACCACGATCGAGCGGGCATATGCCTTCCAGCCCTGTCCGTCCTCGGGCCGCACACGCAAGACCCGATAGGTGAAGCGCTCGATCGGCCCGAGGACGGGAGTGAGGAAAACCGGCTCACCTTGAAAGATCCGGGCGATGTAGCCGCCGAGCAGCGGCACCAGCGCCGTGAGGACGAGTAGGAAGACGACGATCTGCGCCCAGCCCTGCGTCACCTGACCCGGTCCAGTGCCTCGATCGCGACGAGGAAGAGTGCGAACGCGACAAGCGCCAGTGCAATCGAGACGAGATCCACGACTCGATCCTGGACCCCGCCCCGTCAAGGCCGCGTGAACTATCGCGGCCCGCGTATACAGATTTTGTGAAGCCCTCTACACGGCGAAGCGGTAGCCGACACCCGGGTCGGTGCGGATGTAGCGGGGGCCGCCCTCCGGCTCGATCTTGCGGCGCAGGTTGGCAACGTGGGCGCGCAGGACCTGGAAGTCGTCGGCGTACGCCGGCCCCCAGACCTCGGCGAGGAGCGTGCTGTGGGTCATCAGGCGGCCGCGATTCTGGGCCAGCGCTCGCAGCAGCTCGAACTCGGTCGGGGTCAGGTGCACCGGCTCGCCGTCGCGCCGCACGGCCCGGGCCGCGAGGTCGATCTCGAGGCCCTCGGCGACGATCGTTGGCTCCGAGGCCTCCGGCTTGGCCCGCCGCAACGCCGCCTCCAACCGCGCCACCAGCTCCGGAGGACCGAAGGGCTTGGTCACGTAGTCGTCGGCGCCGGCGCCGAGCGCCCGCACCTTGGCCTCCTCCTCGCCGACGGCGGAGAGGACGATGATCGGCATCTCGCTCCACTCGCGCAGGCGCTTGGTCACCTCGACCCCGTCGATGTCGGGCAGCATCAGATCGACGATCGCCGCTGCCGGCGGCTTCACCGCCGCCTGGTCGAGCGCCTCCTCGCCGCTGCTCGCGGGGACCACCTCGTAGCCCGCGTCGCGGAGGATGACCTTGAGGGCGCGCAGGATCTGCGGCTCGTCGTCGCAGACGAGGACCCGCGCGGCGCCGTTCACGCTCGGCTCCCGGCTTCGAAGGGAAGGGAGACGACGAAGCTGGTGCCCTGGCCCGGCAGCGACTCGACCCCGATCTCGCCGCCGTTTGCCTCGACGAAGCCCTTGGCAATGGCCAGGCCAAGCCCCGACCCCCCCTTGGCTCCATTCGCCTCTCCGCGCTGGAACGGCTCGAAGATCCGCCGCCACTCGCTCTCGGGTATGCCCGGACCCTGGTCGACCACGCGCACGGCGATCTTCTCACCGACCAGCCTCGACGTGACCATGACCGGCCCGCCGCCGCCGTGGCGAACCGCGTTCTCGAGCAGGTTGGCGAAAGCGCGCTCCAGCTGGGCGGCGTCGGCGGCGACCATCGGCAGGTCGCGATCCACGGCCAGGCGCACCACCCCGGTCGGAGCGACCGCGTCGCGGGCCGCGTCGAGCACCTCGGCGAGGTCGGTCTGCTCGCGGTGCGGCTCCGCCTTTCCCGCCTCCAGCCGCGACATGTCGAGCAGGTTCTCGACCAGGCGCGAGAGCCGCTCGCCCTCGGCGACGATCGCCTCGCTCAACTCGGCCCGCTCCTCCGGGGTCGGAGTCGCCGAGCCGAGCGCCGCGCCGCTGGCGATGATCGAGGTCAGCGGCGTGCGCAGGTCATGGGAGATCGACCGCAGCAGAGCGGTCTTCAGCTCGTCGCTGCGACGCACCGCCTCCGCTTCGACCATCTCCGCCTGCATCCGGTCGCGCTCGCGGGCGATGGCGGCGAGCTCGGCCAGGGCCCGGTCCGCCTCCTCGCGCCGCCGCTCGGCCTCGACCGCCTGCCCCCGCGCCAGCCCGGCAACGGTGCTGCTGAGCGCCGCCGCGATCCCGAAGGTCGCCAGCGCGACCCAGTTCTGCTCGTCGGAGATCGTGAGGCGATGCAGCGGCGGAATGTGGAAGAAGTTGAAGGCAACGACGCTGACGACCGCCGCCAGCAGCCCCAGGCGCAGACCCCAGACGACGGAGATCAGCAGGATCGCCGGCAGGTACACGACCCCCAGCGAGACGACCGGGGATACCGGCTTCAGCAGATAGACGATCAGGGTGCTCGCCGCGACCGCGGCGAGCGTCGCGAGCAACCCGAGCCAGGTGGGCGGCGGCTCGCCGCCCAGTCGAAAGGGCCCCTCAGTGGGACGCAACGCCACCGGCGGATACCCCTCCGCCCGGTGCCGAGGGGGCGGGGGCAGGCGACGGCGCGGGTTCCGGCTCCGGTTCGGGTTCCGGTGCGGGCGTGGCTTCCGCTGCGGGCCCCTGATCGCCGCCCTTCCCCTTTTCGGACGGTTTTTCCGATTCGCTTTCTTCGAATTCTTCGAACGCTTCTTCGCTTTCGCTGTAGCCGGCGGAGCCGCTGGTGTGTTCGCTGTCGAGGCCCGAGAGCTCGGGCAGGCCGGCCGGTTCGGGGAATTCTGGGCAGTCGCCGGCCACCGCCGATTCCATGAAGGAGCGCCAGATCGGCCCCGCCGTCGGCCCGCCGAAGCCGGTCGCTTCGCGCGACTGCGGGTGGCCGACCCAGACCGCGGTCGCATAAAGCGGCGTGAAGCCCACGAACCAGGCGTCCGACTCCCCCTCCGAGGTGCCGGTCTTGCCGGCCTCGGCGCCGCAGCCCATGTAGGTGTAGCCGGCACCGGTGCCCTGCGTGATCACGCCCTCCAGCAGCTTGGTCACGTCGTAGGCCTCGCCCTGGGTGAGGACGCGGTCGCCGGAGTCGGGGCTCGGTTCGTCGACCTTGTCGGTCGGGAATTCGACCCGCCCGAGCGCGGTAGGTTCGTGGTGGATGCCGCCGCTGGCCAGGGTCGCGTAGGCGTCCGCCATTTCCAGCGGCGTGACGCCGATCGCGAGGCCGCCGATCGCCTCCGCGGGGACCGATTCCAGCGGCGCTTCGATTCCCATCTGGTGGGCGGTGTGGGTGACGTTTTCGGCACCGACGTCGAGGTCGAGCTGGGCGAAGACGACGTTGACCGAGTCCCAGGTGGCGCTGGCGAGCGACATCGTGCCGCCGCCCGGCTCGGCGTTGTTGACGGTCCAGGTGCCCCCGCCCGGCAGATCCAGCGTCTTCGGCGAAGTGCCGTCGTAGTAGGTGCTGTAGGGGTCGATTCCCTGCTTGATCGCGGTGGTGAGGACGAAGGTCTTGAACGAGGAGCCGGGCTGGCGGTGGGCCTGCCAGGCGTAGTTGAACTGGCTTTCGCTCGCGTACCCCTCGGTCGAGGCGAGGGCGACGATCTCACCGGTCGAGGGATCGACCGAGGCGAGGCCGGCCGCGGGCCCCCCTTCCGGGTAGCAGACGCCGCAGGAGTCAACCGCTTCCTGCGCCCGTTCCTGCAGTTCGGGGTCGATCGTCGTGTAGGCCTTGAGGCCGCCGTAACGGACGGTGTTGAGGCCGTACTTGTCGATCAGCTCCTGCTGGACGAGGTCGAAGAGGAAGGGGTCGCGGATCACCCGGTACTTGTGGCCGGGATTCAGGTTCAGGCCTTCCCCGATCGCCTCGCGGAATTCGGAGGGCGTGATGTAGCCCT
>DATIPH010000009.1:0-179896 GCA_035472275.1 Solirubrobacterales bacterium | reverse complement strand
AAAGTCTCCGGCAGCGCCGAAGCCTCCGCTGCCCCGCCCGGTGAATCCCAGACCTACAGCGTCGAACTGCTCGCCCAGAGCCTCGCCGGCCAGAAAACCCAGACGCTTCAGATCAAAGTCACCAATCCCGGCACGGCGCCGAGCTTCACCTCGGCGAGCTCGACGACCTTCACCGTTGGCGTCGCCAAGACCTTCACGGTCTCGACTAGTTCCAATCCGGTGGCGGCGATCACCAGGACGGGCGCCCTGCCGTCCGGACTGGCCTTCACCGCCAACGGCGACGGCACGGCGACGATCTCCGGCACCGCCGCCGCTGCGAGCGCCCCGCCGGCGGGCAACCAGGACTACCCGCTGACGCTGGAAGCCAGCGCTCTCTCTGGCAGCGCTTCGCAGCCGTTCACGCTGAAGGTGGTCAACCCGGGGACCCCGGCCAGCTTCACCAGCGCCAACTCGACGACCTTCACGGTCGGCGTCGCCAAGACCTTCACGATCCAGACCACCGCCAACCCGACCGCGTCGTTGAGCCGGACCGGCTCGCTGCCCCCGGGCCTGTCGTTCACCGACAACGGCGACGGCACCGCGAAAATCACCGGCACGGCGACGAACGCGGCCGCGCCGCCGGCCGCGAGCCAGGACTACGCGCTGTCGCTGGAAGCTGCCTCGGCGGCGGGCAACACCACCCAGTCCTTCACCCTCAAAGTCACCAACCCCGGCACCCCGCCGAGCTTTACCTCGGTCGCTTCGACCGGGTTCACGACCAATGTCGCCGGCAGCTTCAAAGTGACGACGACGGGCGCTCCCAACGCGGCGCTGACGGCCTCCGGAGTCAGCCTGCCGGAATGGTTGAGCGTGACCGACAACGGCGACGGCAGCGCGACCTTGACCGGAACCCCGCCGAGCTCTGCCGCACCCGCTTCTTCGTCGAAAAACTACGGCTTCACGATCAAAGCCAAAAGCGGCGCCGGTGAAACGACGCAGTCGTTCACGCTGACCGTGACCAACCCGGGCAATGGGCCGGCGATCACCTCGAGCACCTCGATCGGGTTCACGACCAACGTCGCCGACAGCTTCAAAGTGACGACGACGGGCAGCCCGACGCCGACGGTTAGTCTCACCGGGCAGCTGCCCTCGGGCGTTACCTTCACGGCCAATGCCGACGGCACCGGGACGATCGCGGGGACGCCGTCAAACGCCGCCGCGCCGCCCGCCAGTTCGCAGAACTATCCGGTGACGATCAGCGCCGTCAACGGGGCCGGCAAAGCGACCCAGACCTTCACCCTGACGGTGACCAATCCCGGCACGGCGCCGGCGATCACCTCCGCCGCGGCAACCAGCTTCACGACGAGTGTCGCCGGCAGCTTTGAAGTCACCTCGACCGGAGCGCCCAACGCCGCCCTGACCCTGGTCGGCACCGAATTGCCGAGCTGGTTGAAACTGACCGATCACGGGAACGGCAGCGCGACCCTCGCCGGCACGCCGCCCACCTCGGCGGCACCGGCGGCCTCGTCGAAAAACTACGGCTTCACGATCAAGGCCAAAAGCGGCGCCGGTGAAATCACCCAGTCGTTCACGCTGACCGTCGCCAACCCCGGGGTCAAACCGGCGATCACGTCGGCCAACAGCGCCTCGTTCACGACCGGTGCCGCCGGCACGTTCACGGTCACCTCGACCGGCTCGCCGACCGCGGCGCTCGCCCGCATCGAAGGCGAACTGCCGGAGGGGCTCAAATTCGCCGACAAAGGCGACGGCACGGCGACGATCTCTGGCACCCCGGACCCATCCGCCGCGCCCGCTGCCAGCTCCCAGCCCTACGCGGTGACGATCAAAGCGACGAACGGCGCCGGCAGCGTCACCCAGGCGCTGACCCTCACCGTCACCAACCCGGGGGTCAAACCGCAGATCACCACCGGCACCTCCGCCTCCTTCACGACCGGCACCGCCGGCTCGTTCAAAGTCGTCACCAGCGGCGACCCGACCGCGACGTTGACCCAGACGGGTGAACTCCCGTCCGGGGTCTCCTTCGACGACAAAGGCAACGGCACGGCGATGCTCGCCGGCACTCCCGCCGCCTCGACGGCGCCAGCCGGCGGCTCCAAGCCTTATCCAATCACGATCAAAGCGGCGAACGGCGCCGGTACCGCGAGCCAGTCCTTCACCCTGACCGTGGTCAATCCCGGCACCGGCCCCTCGATCACCTCGGTGGCCGCGGCCACGTTCAGCACTGGAGTCGCGGCCAGCTTCGAAGTCACCTCGACCGGCAACCCGACGCCGACGCTCTCGGCCACGGGCACGCTGCCCGCCGGGGTCGAATTCGCCGCCAAAGGCAACGGCAGCGCGACGATCTCCGGCACGCCCAGCGCTGCCGCCGCGCCCCCGGGTGAAAGCCGCGACTACACCTTCACGATCAAAGCCTCCGGGGTGGGCAACGTCAGCCAGTCGTTCACGCTGACCGTTGTTAACCCCGGGGTCAAACCGGCGATCACCTCTGACTCCGCCGTCTCGTTCACGACCGGCGTCGCCAAGAGCTTCGAAGTCACGACCGTCGGCGATCCGCTCCCGGCGCTGAGCAAAGCGGGTGGCTTGCCCGACGGTCTCTCCTTCACCAACAATGGCGACGGCACCGCGACGATCGCCGGCACCGCGCCGGAGTCCGCCGCGAGCCCCGGCCACAGCCAGGATTACGCGCTGACGCTGAAGGCGAAAAGTGCGGCCGGGGAAGAGACCCAGCCGTTGACGCTGACCGTCGTCAACCCCGGGGTCAAACCGTCGTTCTCCTCCGGCTCCGCTGTTTCGTTCACGACCGGCGTCGAAAAGGAGTTCACGGTCTCGACCAGTGGCAACCCCGTCGCCGCCCTGGCGAAGGCGGGGAACCTGCCTTCGGGCATCACCTTCACCGCCAACGGCGACGGCACCGCGACGATCGCCGGTACCGCCAGCGCCAGCGCCGCTCCGGCGGGCACGAGCCAGGCCTACCCGTTGACGATCGAAGCGAGCTCCGCCGCCGGCAACGCCAGCCAGTCCTTCACCCTGACCGTCGTCAACCCCGAAGTGCCGACTGGCGAGGGTGGCGAACCCGAACCCGAACCGCAGCCCAAGCCCCAGCCGACGCCGATCAACCCGCCGACGAACCCGCCGGTCACTCCCGAACAGCAGGTCCGCGTCTCCCTCTCACAGGGCAAGGTCGTGCTGCCGGTCGGCCGCTTCGCGCGCCGCATCGTTCAGGTGACGGCGCCGATCCAGGCCGCCGTTACCTGCAAAGGAAAGCTGCCGAAGGGCGTCCGCTGCCGCGTCGTCGCCCCGGCCAAGGTCGTGATCGAAGGCTCGAAGGCGGTCAAGCAGAGCGGCACCTTCAAGCTGACGATCCACGTCGCCGACGCGGACGGCACCGTCCGCCGCCCGCTCCTGGTCCAGATCTCCGCGCCGCGGCCGAGCTAGAGGCCGTAGGCCTCGGCCAGCTCCGGGTCCTTCTCGGCCAGCATTTCCGCCAGCTCGACCATCACTTTGCACTGCTTCCAGGTGGCGTCGTCCTGCATCTTGCCGTCAATCATGTGGACGCCGCGGCCGTCGGGGATCGCCTCCAGCACCTTCTTCGCGAACTTGACCTCCTCCGGCGGCGGGCTGAACACCTTCTTCGCGATGTCGATCTGCACCGGGTGCAGCGACCAGGCGCCGACACAGCCCATCAAGAAGGCGGCGCGGAACTGGGTCTCGCAACCGGCGGTGTCCTTGATGTCGCCAAAGGGCCCGTAGAAGGGAAGGATCCCGGTCGAGGCGCAGGCGTCGACCATGCGGGCGATCGAGTAGTGCCAGAGGTCCTGTTGGGCGCTGACCCGGTTCTCCTCCGGGTTCTCGGGGTCGGTCGGGTCCTCCATCACCCGGTAGCCGGGGTGGCCGCCGCCGACGCGGGTCGTCTTCATCCGCCGCGAGGCGGCGAGGTCGGCGGGGCCAAAGCTCATCCCCTGCATGCGTGGGCTGGCGGCGGCGATCTCCTCGAGGTTGACGACGCCCTGGGCGGTCTCGAGGATCGCGTGGATCAGGATCGGGCGGTCGAGCCTGACCTTCGCCTCCAACTGGGCGAGCAGGCGGTCGACGTAATGGATGTCCCAGGCACCCTCGACCTTCGGCACCATGACGACGTCGAGCTGGTCGCCGATCTCGGCAACCAGCGTGGTGAGGTCGTCGAGCACCCACGGGCTCTCCAGCGAGTTGACCCTGGTCCACAGCGCCGTATTCCCGAAGTCAGACTCCTTCGCGGCTTTGGTCAGGCCCTGGCGCGCGGCCTCCTTGCGGTCGGCCGGGATCGCGTCCTCGAGGTTGCCGAGCAGGATGTCGGTCTTTTCCGCGATCGCGGCGGCCTTGGCGACCATTTTCTCGTTCGAGAAGTCGAGGAAGTGGATCATCCGCGAGGGTCGCACCGGGATCTCGCGCAGCGGCTCCGGCGCGCCCATCGCCAGCGGTTGGAAGAAGTCTCTGGGGTTTCTCACGCTGCTCCTTGGTTTCTGGTGGTCGGGCCGCCCTGCGCGGCCGTCCGGAACCCTAGTCAAGCTTTCCCGGCGATGGAGAACGGTGCGCGCGACAACACCGATGACTGGCGGCTGCCCGCGGAGGCGCTGCCGCCGACGATCGGTCAGCTCGAGGCTCGGGTCGACGAGGCAATCGCCGTGGCCCGCGCCTCCGAAGCGGCGGTGATCGAGGTCGGCGCCGCTGCGATCGAAAGCGCCGAACAGGCCAGGCGCGCCGCCGACCTTGCGGTCAAGGCGAGCGAAATAGCCAGCCGCGCCAGCGCCAACGGCGCCGCCAACGGTCACGCTCCCCACGAAGACGACCGTCTGATCCGCTTCGCCCGCCGCGCCGACCGCCTCGGCGCCCGCTTCGCGAAACTGCAGCGGCGGTAGGCGCCGAGTCCGTCCCCAACCGCCCATATCGCGGTTTTGGACGGACTCGGTGAGGGCTAGGTCCAGGGACCGAACCAGCGCTGGCGCAGGCCCGCTGCCAGCGCCTGGGTGATTGGGCCCTCGCTCGGGATCGGCTCGCCATCAATCGCCCGCACCGGCTCGACCCCCCGCAGGGAGTTGGTGAGGAAGACCTCGTCGGCCGCCAGCAGTGCTTCGAGGTCGAAGTGCTCTTCGACGACCTCGATGCCGTACTCCTCGGCGACCTCGATCAGCCCGGCGCGGGCGACGCCCGGCAGGATCTCGCCGTCGAGCGGGGGCGTCGAGACTGTCCGGCCGCGGACGACGAAGGTGTTGGCGCGGGAGCCCTCGAGCACGGTTCCGTCCTCGCGGACGAGGAGCGGCGCGGCTCCCGGGCCAGCCTCGGCTTCGGCCCGGCTCAGCATCGCCCGGTCGGCCCACTTGTGCTCGCCGTAGCCGCGGTCGACCGGCAGCGTCACCAGCTTGGAGGCGAAGTCGCCGGTCGGGAAGACGTTGTTGGGATCGAAGGGGGCGACCAGGACGGAGGCGTCGAGCCCTCCGCGCAAGAGCGGTTCGACGGTCAGCCGCATCCGCCCGAGCCAGCCGCCGCGGGCGTTGGCGAGGACGAGCTCGCGCGTGTCCGGCGGATCCTCGCCGTAGAGCGCGTGGACGGAGGCGGCGAGCCGTACCAGGTGGGCGTCGAGTTCTACCGGGCGGTCTTCGAAGATCAGAATCGTCTCGAAGATCCCGTCGCGCGCGTCTGGTCGCGGGCTCTGGGTGGCAGGGGCCCGGTGTGACATCTTGTCGGCGATGATAAGCCGCTTCCGGCGATACGCCCGCGAGCACGGCCTCGCGGCGGCCCTCGGGAAAGCAGCCGGCGAGCTGCGCAGCAAGGTGTTCTCGGAGATGCAGATCACGGTCCTGCTGAAGGACCTCGACGCTGTCAACGAGCCGCGCCGGACCTCCGGCCTGGAGGTGGTTCCGCTCACCGAGGCGCACCTGGGCGGGCTCTCGGAGCTGAACCGCAGCCGCGGTCGCAGCAGCGTCGACCGCCGCTTTCGCGCCAACCTCGAGCGCGGTCTGCAGGGCTTCGTCGGCCTCCGCGACGGGGTCACGGTTGGCTACTACTGGTGGGTGAGGGGGGAGGACGCCGGTTTGCACCCCGACCTTGCCTGGTTGGGAGAGTCCTTGCAGATCGAGCCGGGCGACGTCTACGGCTCCGACTTCTACATCCTCCCCGAGTACCGCGAGGGCGGCACCGCAAACGAGTTCCTGTACCGCCTGGAGAGCGCGATCGCGGCCGACGGCTACCACCGGATCTGGGGTTATGTCGAGTCCGGCAACCGCCAGGCGCGCTGGCTCTACAGTTCCCGCGGCTATCAGCCGATGGGGGATCTGAGTACCCGCAAGCTTCTCTTCTTCGCCCGAAAAGCCGCCCCACGACACGAGTAGGATCAGCCGCCTGATGAGCGACAACGCAAAAACGATTGAAGAGTTCATCGTCAACGAGATCACCGGAGACCTGGAGGCCGGGTCGTTGCGCCACGACGAAGATCTGCTGGCCGCCGACCTGATCGACTCGCTCGGAATCACCGAGCTGGTCAGCTTCCTCGAAGCCAAATTCGGGCTCAAGGTCGACGACGAGGATCTGACGCCGGACAACTTTCGCAGCGTCGACAGCATCGTCGCCTTCGTCGCCCGCAAGGGAGGCTGAGGCCAGATGCTGCTGCAGCTGCTCTACGCCCAGGCCGACGCCGCCCCCGACCGCACCGCGGTCGTCTACCGCGACGAACGGCTGACCCAGGTCGAGCTGGTCGAGCGGATCGAGCGCCTCGCCGACGGCCTCTCCAAGCATGGGATCGGCGCCGGCGACGCGGTCGGCCTCGTCCTCCGCGACGATCCCTGGTTCGTCGCCGCCTTCCACGCGATCGCCGCCCTCGGCGCCAAGGTCGTTCCCGCCAACCCCGCCTTCAAGCAGGCCGAGCTCGACTTCTGGTTCCGCAGCACCGGTGTCAGCGCCGTAATCAGCGACGAGCGCACCGCCGGCGTCTGCGAGCGGATCGTCGCCGGCTTCGACTCGCCGGTGCAGGTGATCGGCTCCGGTGCCGGCCACGGCCAGTCCCTGACCCTCGCCGGCCTCGTCGAGGAGGGCTCCGCCCAGCGGCTCGAGGCGCGCTCGCCCGAGGAGCCCCTGGTCGGCCAGTTCTCCTCCGGCTCGACCGGCCGCCCCAAGCGCCTCGATCGCACCCACGGCCAGTGCATCGCCGAGGCCGAGAGCTACCTCGCGCTCGGCCTCACCCCGGATGACAAGATCCTCGCGGCGGTCCCGCTCTTCCACACCTGGGGGATGGGCGCCTGCATCTTCGGCGCCGCCGTCTCCGGTGCCACCCTGGTCATCCTCGAGGACCCGCACCCGTTCCTGCTCAAGCGCCACCGGGCGCTGGAGCTGATCGAGAGCGAGAAGATCACCGTCTTCCCCGGCGTCCCCTTCAACTACCGCTTGATGGCCGATTCCCCGGCTGACGCCGACCTCTCCTCGCTGCGCCTCTGCTTCACCGCCGGGATGGCGATGCCGCGCGAGACCTTCGAGGCCTTCGGCGAGCGCTTCGGCGTCCTCGTCCGCCAGCTCTACGGCTCGACCGAGACCGGGATGATCGCCGCCAACCTGAGCGACGACCCGGTCTCCAGTTTCGAGTCGGTCGGGACCCCGGTCAAGGGTGTCAGCGTCGAGATCGTCGATGACGACGGCAACGCCGTCGCCCAGGGCGAGATCGGCGAGGTCACCGTCGCCAGCGCCGCCGCCACCGCCGGCTACGGCGACCTGCCGGAGCTGAACGCCGTCGCCTTCCGCGATGGGCGCTTCTTCACCGGCGACCTCGGCCGCATCGACGAGCGCGGGATGCTCTACATCGAGGGCCGCAAGAAGCTTTTGATCGAGACCGGCGGCTTCAAGGTCGACCCGATCGAGGTCGAGGCCGTGATCGACGCCCACCCCGGGGTTGCCGAGTCGGTCGTCGTCGGCGTCGACACCGAGGTTGCCGGCGAGCAGAAGGTGAAGGCCGTCGTCGTCCTCGAGGGCGAGTGCGAGGAGCGCGAGCTGATCGCCTTCTGCCGCGAGCGCCTGGCCAACTTCAAGGTCCCTCAGAGCGTCGAATTCCGGGACGAGATCCCGAAAAGCCCGCTCGGCAAGGTGCTGAGGAAGTACCTGGTCTAGCCGCGGAAAGAGTCGATGAAGACGCTCCTGATCGACAACTACGACTCCTTCACCTACAACCTCTTCCAGCTGCTCTCCGAGGCCAACGGCGAAGAGCCTATCGTCGTCCGCAACGACGAGATGGGGTGGGAGGAGCTGGCCGCGAGCCGGGACTTCGACAACATCGTCGTCTCGCCGGGACCGGGCAACCCCGACCGTGAGGACGACTTCGGCGTCTGCGCCGACGCGATCCGCCATTCCGAGGTGCCGCTGCTCGGCGTCTGCCTCGGCCACCAGGGCCTATGCTCGGCCTACGGGGCGAAGGTCGTGCACGCGCCGGAGGCGATGCACGGCCGGATCAGCGCCGTAACCCATGAGGACTCCGGTCTGTTCGCCGGCCTCCCGCGCGAGTTCCAGGTCGTCCGCTACCACTCGCTGATGGTCGAGCAGCCGCTGCCCGAGGAGCTAGAAGGCGTCGCCTGGACCAGCGACGGGATCCTGATGGCGGTCGCCCACAAAACGCGGCCGCAGTGGGGCCTGCAGTTCCACCCCGAGTCGATCTCCACCGAGCACGGCCGGGCGCTGCTGGCCCGCTTCCGCGACCTCACCGCCGAGCACTCCGGCCGCCGTGGCAACGGTGGCGTCGCCTACGGCGACGGGCTGCCGAAGGCGCCCACGGCGGGCGGCGCTGGGCTCGAGCTGCGGGTCAAGCGCCTCGACTCGGCCTACGACACCGAACGCGCCTTCGGCCACCTCTACAGCGACAGCCCCAACGCCTTCTGGCTCGACAGCAGCCTGCTCGACGGCCGCGCCCGCTTCTCCTTCATGGGCGACGCCTCCGGGCCGCTCGGGCAGACGATCAGCTACGACGTCGACGCCGGCGAGCTCCAGGTCGAGAGTGGGGAGGGGACCCGGGTCCTGGAGGAGTCGATCTTCGACTACCTCTCGCGCGAGATGCGGCGCCTGCGCTACCTCTCCGACGACCTCCCGTTCGACTTCAACTGCGGCTTCGCCGGTTACTTCGGCTACGAGCTGAAGGCCCACGTTGAAGGCTCCGACGCCCACTCCTCGACGATGCCGGACGCCTTCTTCGTCTTCGCCGACCGGATGATCGCCTTCGACCACCTCGAGGGTGCCACCTACGTGCTCGGCATCTGCGAGCGCGGCGACAGCGAGGAGACCGATCGCTGGATCGCCGAGACGGGGCTGCGGCTGGCCTCGTTGCCGCCGCTCGCCGAGCCCGAGTGGAGCGAGCTCTCGACCGAGGGCGAGCCGGTCCGCTTCAACCTGGCGCGCTCCCACCAGCAGTACCTCGACGACATCGCCGAGTGCAGGCGCCAGATGATCGACGGCGAGAGCTACGAGATCTGCCTGACCAACAAGATCACCGCTGAGGCCAGCCCCGACCCCTTCGCTCTGTACCGCACCCTGCGCCGGGTCAACCCGGCCCCGTTCTCCGCCTTCCTGCGGATCGGAGAGGCGGCGGTGCTGAGCTCCTCGCCGGAGCGCTTCCTCTCGATCGGCCGCGACCGCTGGGTGGAGGCGAAACCGATCAAGGGCACCGTCCGCCGCGGCAAAGAGCCGGCCGAAGACGTGCGCCTGGCGGAGGAGATGCGGCTCGACGAGAAGACCCGGGCCGAGAACCTGATGATTTGCGACCTGCTGCGCAACGACATGGGCATCGTCTGCGAGATCGGCACCGTCCACGTCCCGAACCTGATGCACGTCGAAAGCTACGAGACCGTCCACCAGCTGGTCTCGACGATCCGCGGCCTCCTGCGCGAGGAGCTGGAGCCGCCCGACTGCATCCGCGCCTGCTTCCCCGGTGGCTCGATGACCGGGGCGCCGAAGAAGCGGACGATGGAGATCATCGACGGCCTCGAGGGCGAAGCCCGCGGCGTCTACTCGGGCGCGATCGGGTACCTCGGCCTCAGTGGCGGCTGCGACCTCAACATCGTCATCCGCACTGTGATCATGGACGGCGAGGAGACGACGATTCGCGTCGGCGGCGCGATCGTGATGCAGTCCGACGCCGAGGCGGAGTACGAGGAGATTCTCTTGAAGGCGCGCGCCCCTATGCAGGCGATTGATCCGCGGGTCGATCCGCAGACGGTGTTCGAGGGCGCTCCGCGGGCTTCTTCGGATTAGGGATCAGGGCTTGGGGGAGGGTCCGGTGCCCGTCTACCTTCGCTGGGATTTCTGCCTTTAAGAGCACCTTCTCTCGCCGACGGGCACTGCAGAAATCAGGACGCCGCTCGTACGACGGGCACCGGACCCTCCAACCGAAATCGGGTTCCGAATTGAGGAGTTGGCGGGGCTGGGCCGACAAGGAGGTTTCGGAGCCGCCGACAATCGCCAGCCATCGTCTTCCGGAAGCTTCAGGACTTCGGGGCCAATCTCATCTCTCGGGAGCTTCTCGGCCAACGGAAGCTGCTGACCTCGAGGAACCTGGATCAGCTTTTGTTGGGAGGAGGGGGTACCCCGCCCCTCCATAGCTAACCCTGCACCTGAGCCTGAGACTAGGTCAGCACTGGGTGCCGAAATGTTGCGTCCAGACGTGGACGTTCTTGCGGCCGTTGAGGGGGCCGATTTGGAGGTTGATGCCGACTTGGGCGTAGTCGCCGAGGACGTTGGCGCGGTGAGTTGGGGAGCGCAGCCAGGCGCGGAAGATCGAGGCGACGGAGCCGTATTCGTTGGCTCCCCAGGCGAGGTTCTCGCCGGCCCGCCAGCATTCGACCGAGAGGTAGCCGGTGGCCTTCATCCAGTAGGTGAATTCGCGGCCACAGGCGGTGTGGCTGAAGCTGTCGCAGGCGAGCACGTCGGCCCCCTTGTCGGCGGCTGATTCCTCCAGCTGGGGCGCCTCTTCCAGCGCCGCCTCGCCCACCTGGGCACGGGCGTAGTTGGTAAGGCAGAGCATCGCCTCCTCCTGCTCCGCGGGGGCCGCGTCGAGCTTGGTCTGAGGGCAGGTGGAGGTGGACGCAACGAGGCTCGCGCGGGCGCCGAATGCGGTTGAGGCGCATGCCAGCGCGGCGACTGAGCTCAGGAAAGCGAGGAGGGCGAGTTTGCGTACCACCCGACGTGTATCGCCGGGCGGCGCCGTTCACCGTCGCCTGGGGGTCCGGATTGGACGAACGTACGAGGGTCGGCGATCGGGAAAGCGTCGAGTGCGAAATGCGGCCCTCTGAATTTGGCTCTGCAAGCCCGATGCCCAGCTTCGAACCTTACTTTTGGCGAGGTCCGAAAACTTAAGAGGTGCAGGGGGTTTTAGCCGCATGTTCGATCGCGGGGCTCAATCGGATGTCCTACGTTGGCCGGCATTGGAGGCCGCGATGGAAGCGGCTTTCGCTTCCTAAATGCCTCTCAAACCCAGCAAGGAGAAATCACCGATGACTGCACAACACCGTGTCCCATCTGCTTCGCGGTGGCTGGCATTCGCGATCGCGGCGTTCCTGATCTTCAGCGGCATGGCCGCGCTGTTCGCGTTCGCTTCCCCGGCCAGTGCCAAGACGGTTTCCACCATCAACCTCTGCGTTATTAAGAGCGGCCCTGAAAAGGGAGCCGTTCGTTTCGCGCCCGGCCCCAAGTGCAAAAAGGGCGAGCAGCTGATCCAGGTCCTACCGAAGTCCGCCCAGAGCGTTCTCGGCGCGACTGAAAACAGCGGCCAGAAGGGCGACACCGGTTCCGCCGGCGCCAACGGTGCCCAGGGCATCCAGGGCGAACAGGGCAAACAGGGCCTCGAAGGTGAAGTTGGTCCCGAAGGCCCGCAGGGTCCGAAGGGCGACAAGGGCGACACCGGCGCGGCTGGTGCTCCCGGCGCGAAGGGCGACACCGGCCTGGAAGGTCCTCAGGGCCTGAAGGGTGACAAGGGCGACGCTGGCGCTGCGGGTCCCCAGGGCGACAAAGGGGAACCCGGTAAAGACGGCAAAGACGGCGCTGTCGGTCCGGAAGGTCCTCAGGGCCCGAAGGGCGACAAGGGTGACACCGGCGACGTCGGCCCCCAGGGTCCGCAGGGCGACATTGGTCCGGAAGGCCCGCAGGGCGATAAGGGTGACAAGGGCGACCAGGGTTTCCCGGGCGTCGACGGCACCGACGGTAAGACGATCCTCAACGGCGAGGGTCAGCCCTCAAACGTGATCGGCAAAAACGGGGACTTCTTCCTCGACACCCAGAACGACGTCATCTACGGCCCCAAGGCCGACGGCGAATGGCCGGACCACGGCACCTCGCTGATCGGCGAACAGGGTCCGAAGGGCGACCAGGGCATCCAGGGCCCGCAGGGCGAAATCGGCCCGCAGGGTCTCAAGGGTGAGACCGGCGACGTCGGTCCGCAAGGTCCGAAGGGCGACAAGGGCGACACCGGCAACGTCGGTCCCCAGGGCGTCAAAGGCGACGAAGGTAAACAGGGCCCAGTCGGTCCCGAAGGCCCCAAAGGGCTCAAGGGCGACGAAGGTAAAGAAGGAAAACAAGGCCTCCAGGGCGATCAGGGCGAAGTCGGCCCTCAGGGTTCGAAGGGCGACAAGGGTGACAAGGGCGACACCGGCGCTGTAGGTCCCCAGGGTCCGCAGGGCCCGAAAGGTGACACCGGTAAAGAAGGTCCGCAGGGTCCGCAAGGCCTCAAGGGCGACGAAGGCAAAGAAGGAAAACAAGGCACCCAGGGCGTTCAGGGTGAAGTTGGCCAGGAAGGTCCTCAGGGCGAAGTTGGCCCCCAGGGCGAAAAAGGCGACACCGGTAAACAGGGCCCGCAGGGCAATGGCATCCTCAGCGGTCACGGGATCCCGCCGAATCAGGCTGGAGCCGTCGGCGACTTTGCCATCGACCTCGACACCTACACCCTCTACGGCCCGAAGACGGCCAGCGAGGAATGGCCGACCGAAGGCGTTTCGCTGAAAGGCCCGGAAGGCAAACAGGGCGTCGCCGGTGAAGACGGAACCGACGGCAAAGACGGCGCCGAAGGAAAACAGGGCCCGCAGGGCGTGACCGGTAAAGAAGGCCCGCAGGGTCCCGAAGGGAAACAGGGTCCGGCTGGCACCACGGGTACTACCGGCGCAACCGGAAAAGAAGGCCCGCAGGGCAAAGAAGGGCCCCAGGGTAAAGAAGGCCCGACGGGTAAAGAAGGTCCGACCGGCAAAGAAGGAACGGCCGGTAAAGAAGGCACGGCCGGTAAAGAAGGCCCGAAAGGCGAAACCAAGATGATCCTCGCCGGCATGAGCAGCACGTTCCAGGGCAGCAGCAAATCCAGCAGCTACCTGGCTCCGTTCTCGAGCAGCGCGTCGTCGACGACGGAGGCATCGGGGACCGGGATTGTTCCGGTCGCCGGGACGATCTCGAACCTGCAGGTCTCCCTCGGCGGCGACGCCGGCTCTGGCAACAAATGGGAATTCACGATTCGCAAGAACGGCGTCAACTCCGGCGTCACCTGCAAAGTCGAAGGTTCCTCGCAGACCACCTGCAGCTCCACCTCGACCGTCACGGTCGCGGCTGGTGACCTGATCACGCTGCAGGCGACGCCGAACAGCGAACCGGACAGCTGGGGCTCGATCCGCTGGTCCTCGACGCTGACGCAGTAAGTAACTGGTCCTCCGGGCCACCCCGTAGTCCGCGAAGCGGCCGCCACTCGGCGGCCGCTTCGCTTTGCGGGATAACCTTCAGCCAGCCCTAGGAACCCTCTGACCAGGTAGGAGCAATGGCCGTAGACACCGCTTCATTCAGCGAACAGACCGACCTCCAGCGCGACATCACCGAGATGGTCCATCAGTTCGCCGACGAGAAGATCATTCCCAACGCCGAGCACTTCGACCACGAGGACACGTTCCCCGAGCAGATCGTCGAGGAAATGAAAGAGCTGGGGCTGTTCGGGGTGACGATCCCCGAGGAGTACGGGGGCATGGGCCTCGACCTGACGACCTACGCGATGATCGTCGAAGAGCTCTCGCGCGGCTGGATCTCGATCTCCGGCGTCGTCAACACGCACTTCATCGGTTCCTATCTGCTGATGAAGTTCGGCACCGACGAGCAGAAGGACTACTTCCTGCCGAAGATGGCGACCGGTGAGATCCGCGCTGCCTTCTCCCTGTCTGAGCCCGAGGTCGGCTCCGACGTCCAGGGCATCAAGGGCGGTGCCAAGAAGGGCGAGGACGGCAACTGGGAGCTCAACGGCCAGAAGATGTGGGTCACCAACGGCCTCGGCTCCGGCGTCGTCTTCGTCCTGATGAAGACCGACCCGAAGGCGGATCCGCCCTACAAGGGAATGACCTGCTTCATCACCGAGAAGGAGCCCTGGGCGGAGAAGAACACGGGGGACTTCGAGGGCCTGATCGTGCCGCCGAAAATCAAGAAGATGGGCTACAAGGGGGTCGAGTCGACCGAGCTCGTCTACGACGGCTACAAGTGCCCGCCGGAGCGGGTGCTCGGTGGCGAGGAGGCCGGCGTCGGCCAGGGCTTCGTGCAGATGATGGACGCGCTCGAGGTTGGCCGCGTCAACGTCGCCGCCCGCGGCGTCGGCATCGCCCAGCGCGCGCTCGAGCTCGCCCTCCGCTACAGCCAGGAACGGAAGACCTTCGGCAAGCCGATCGCCCAGCACCAGGCGATCCAGTTCAAGCTCGCCGACATGGCAACCAAGATCGAGGCCGCCCGCCTCGTCACCCGCAAAGCGGCGCGGATGAAGGACGCCGGCGAGCGTTCCGACCTCGAGGCGGGAATGGCCAAGCTCCTCGCCTCGGAGACCGGCAAGGAGTGCGTCGAGGAGTCCTTCCGGATCCACGGCGGTTACGGCTACTCGAAGGAGTACGAGATCGAGCGCCTCTACCGCGATGCGCCGCTGCTCCTGATCGGCGAGGGCACCTCCGAGATCCAGCGCATGGTGATCGGCAAAAAGCTCTTGCAGAGAAACAAGATCTAGTTCGATGGCTTCGACCGCCGATCTGATCAAGACCGCAATCGAGCGGTTCCAGGCGGAAGTCCCGGCGCTGGCGAAACTCAAGCTCGTCTTCGGGCTGGAGCTCAAAGCCCACCACGACATCCAGCTCTACCGGATAGAGCTACCAGGGCCAAAAATCACCAAGGACCTCGCCCAGGACGAGCGGGTGCTGGTCGACATCGACCGCCCCCAGTTCAACCAGCTGGCCGAGAAAGGGACGATCAAGAGCTACCGCAAAGCCGCCGAGACCGGCCATATCAAGGTCACGGGCGACTCCAACGTGGTCAAGCTGGTGGTGCAGGTGGTCGAACGGCAAGAGGAACGGGCGAAGCTGAGGAAAGTTCATTGATTAGGGATCAGGGTTTGGGGGAGGGTCGGGTGGCCCTCTACCTTCGCTGGGATTTTCGCCTTTAAGACTCCGCCTCTCGCCGACGGGCACTGCGAAAATCAGGACGCCGCTCGTACGAGGGCCACCCGACCCTCCAACCGAAATCGGATTCCGAATCGAGGGGCCGGCTGGGCGGGGCCGGCTGAAGGTCCGGGAGCTGGCGGGGAGTGCGGCGTGGCTGAGGTTTCAGACGCTATGCGTCTGAAATGACAGCCACGTTGGGCTACGAGGGCTCAGAGGCGAGTTAGGTTCTCGGCTTCGATCCCGCGGGTGACGTTGCGGAAGTCGATCACGTGGGCGGCGGTCGCTACGACGTTGGCGTAGTCGACGCCGGGATGCGCGGTGACGATTGCGGCCAGGTCGGTGGTGGCGAGGGCGGGGTCGAGGTCGACCGAGGCGAGGCCGTGGCCGGGGAGCTCCGGCACGAAGGGGTCGCTGTAGGTGACTTCGGCGCCCATGTCCTGGAGGCGGCCGATGATCTTCAGGGCAGGTGACTCGCGAACGTCGCCGACGCCGCCCTTGTAGCTGGCACCGAGGACGAGGATGCGGGAGCCGGCGACTTTCTTGCCGTCGGCGGCGAGCGCCCGCTCGATCCGCTCCACGCAGTAGGCGGGCTGGGCCTGGTTGACCTTGCCGGCGAGCTCGATGAAGGCCGGTTCGAAGTCGTGCTCGCGGGCCTTGAAGGCGAGGTAGAAGGGATCGATCGGCAGGCAGTGGCCGCCCATCCCCGGCCCCGGGTCAAAGCGCATGAAGCCGAACGGCTTGGTCGCGGCGGCGTCGATCACCTCCCAGACGTCGATCCCGAGCCGGTCGCAGAGCTGCGCCAGCTCGTTGACGAAGGCGATGTTGACCGAGCGGAAGACGTTCTCGAGTAGCTTCGCCAGCTCCGCCGCCTCGGGGCTGGAGAGGACGATGACCTGGTCGCAGATCTCCCCATAGAGGCGCTCGGCACGTTCGGTGCTGGCGGCACTGACGCCACCGACCAGCTTTGGCGTCGTCTTCACCGTGAAGTCGGTGCGGCCGGGATCGATCCGCTCCGGCGAGAAGGCGAGGTGGAAGTCGGCGCCGGCGACGAGTCCCGAGCCGCGCTCGAGGATCGGCCCTAGCCGCTCGCGGGTGGTTCCGGGGTAGGTCGTCGACTCCAACACGACCAGCTGGTCGCGGCTGAGCTCGGCCGCCACGGTCTCGGCCGCCGCCTCGAGGTAGGTGAGGTCCGGCTCGCGCTCGTTGGTCAGCGGCGTCGGCACGCAGATGACCAGCGCCTCGCAGGCGCCGAGGTCGGCCGGGTCGGTGGTGGGGTGGAGGCGATCGCCGAGCGGGCCGAGGACCTCGGCGCCAACGTCCTCGACGTAGCTGCGACCCTCGCTCAGGGCGCTCACCTTGGCGGCGTCGACGTCGAAGCAGACGACGTCGTGGCCGGCTTCGGCGAAGGCGACGGCGAGCGGTAGGCCGACGTAGCCCAGGCCGATTACCCCGATTCTCATCGTCGGCAGTCTAGATATGGGATCCGGCGCCCATGGCGGGGCCGGGCGTCCAGGGCGCGGCAGATACCATCCGGCGCCGGAAAACAAGACGATAGGAGCTATCGAACCGATGACGGATCAGTACGAGCTGGTAACCGACCAGGCCGAGCGCGAGGCGTCCGGCGCGCACAGCTACGGCCGCTACCTGGAGGAGTTCGAGGTCGGCGCCGTCTATAAGCACTGGCCGGCGAAGACGGTGACCGAGTCCGACGACCACCTCTTCTGCCTGATCACGATGAACCACCACCCGCTCCACCTCAACGACGTTTACGCGAAGCAGTCCCAGCAGGGCCGCAACGTCGTTGTCGGGCCGCTCGTCTACTCGTTGGCCCTGGGAATGTCGGTCTCCGACGTCTCCGGCAAGGCGATCGCCAACCTGGCGACCGAAGAACTGAGCCACCCCAACCCCGTCTTCCACGGCGACACCCTCTTCTGCGAGACCGAGGTGCTCGAGGTCAAGGAGTCGAAATCCAAGCTCGATCGCGGCATCGTCAGGGTCCACACCCGGGTGCTGAACCAGGACGGCGTGCTCGTCGCCGAGTTCAAGCGGCTGGTCCTGGTTCCGCGACGGGAGCCAGGGGACAGCTGACTCCCCCGATGAGCGACCTGCTCGTCCTTTGCTACCACGGGATCAGCGAGACCTGGCCGGCGCCGACCACGGTCAAACCGGCTGATTTCGAGCGCCAGCTCTTGGAGTTCGTCCGCCGCGGCTATCGCGGCGCGACGCTCTCCGAGGCGCTGACCGTGCCGCCGGCGGAGAAGACGATGGTCGTCACTTTCGACGACGCCCACCGCTCCGTGCTGGAGCTGGCGGCACCGGTAATGGCGAAGCTGGGAGTTCCGGGCACCATCTACGTACCGACCAAGTACCCAGACAGCGGTGAGCTGATGGGCTGGGATGGGTATGACGTCTGGATGGGAACCCCACACGAGAGCGAGCTCGCCTGCATGGGCTGGGAGGATCTGCGCGGCCTCGCCACCGCCGGCTGGGAGATCGGCTCGCACACGAAAACGCATCCGCGGCTATCGAAAACCGCCGATGAGTCGATAAAGACCGAGTTGACCGAATCAAAGCTTCACTGTGAAGAGGAGATGGGCGCTCCCTGTACCTCGATTGCCTACCCCTACAGCGACTACGACGACCGCGCCGTGCGCGCGGCCGGCGAGGCCGGCTACCGCTTCGCGGTGACCGTCCCACGGGGACCGGCGCCGGCTCTGCCACTGCAGTGGCCGCGGGTCGGCGTCTACAACGGCGACAGCGAGCGCAAGCTGGCCCTGCGGGCGCGCGCCCGCCGGCTCGACTCGCCGCTGGCCGTACGCGCTCTGCAGGCGCTGCGGGGCCGTAGATGAACGCTCGCCCCCCGCGGCGCGGCCCTGAAGGTTTTGTCCATGAGGTGCCGAAGGAAGCCGCCATGCCTAATTCCGAGGGGGCCTTGGAGTACGTGCTCCGCGTACTGCGGCGCCGCAAGGTCGTTTTCCTCGTTGCCATCGTCGCTGTGCCGGTGATGGCGTTCCTGGTCTCCTCGTCGAAAGAAAAGCTCTATACGGCGACCGCGACCCTGCTGTTCGAAGCCGAAGAAGGCAACATCAACTTCCTCGGCGAAAAACAGACCAACGAAGTGCTGGCGAAACTGCCCGTCGTCGCCGTCCGCGCGGCAAAAGAAATGGGCAACGGGACGACTGCCGCCGAAGTCCTCGGATCGATCAGCTCCAGCCCCGGCGAAGGCCAGGCCAACATCGCCGACATCTCGGCGACGACGCCGGTGCCGGAACGCTCGGCCGAAATCGCCAACGGCTACAGCAAGGCCTACATCGCCTTCCGCAAAGAAACCGACCAGGCGAAAATCCAGAAGGGGATCGACCTGGTCGAAAAAAGCCTTGGCGAACTGAGCCCGGCCGAACGGGCGAGTGGCTCCGGCGCGAAACTCGAGGAAGAACTCAACAGCCTCAAAGTCGAACAGGCGCTGCAGACCGGTCGCACCCAGCTCGTGCAGCCGGCCGGCGTTCCCTCCAGCCCGTCTTCGCCGAAGACGAAAAAAAACGTCATCCTCGGCATCCTCGCCGGCCTCCTGCTCGGCTTTGGGCTGGCGGCGCTGCTGGAGCGGGTCGACCGCCGGGTGCGCGGCCCGGAGGAGCTGGAGGACCTGTTCGGGGCACCGATCATCGCCCGCATCTCGCGCAGCAAGGACCTCTCGAAGCTCGGCATCAAAGGCATCCTGCTTTCCCAGGAAGCCGAGGACTTCCGCAACCTGCGCACCAACCTCCGCTACTTCAACGTCGACCGGGAACTGCACTCGGTCCTGCTCGCCAGCCCCGAACCCGGGGACGGCAAGTCGACCGTCGCCCGTGGCCTGGCGGCAGCGATCGCCGAGGTCGGCGAAGAGGTGATCCTGATCGAGGCCGATCTGCGCAAGGAGAGTGAGTTTCGCAACGCCACCGGCCGCGCCGCGCTGGGCCTCTCCAACGTCCTCTCCGGGCTGCCGCTCGAGGAGGCGCTGCTCGAGGTCGCGCTCGATGTGCCGACCGCGAACGAGCCGCGGATGCTGACCGTGCTGCCGAGCGGCCCGGTGCCGCCCAACCCTTCTGAGCTGCTGGAGAGCGAGCGGATGCAGGGCTTGATGGGCGAGCTGCAGTCGCGGTTCAAAATCGTGATTATCGATAGCCCCGCGCTCGGGGTCGTCAGCGACGCGCTGGCGCTCGCCCCGTTCGTCTCCGAGGTGCTCGCCGTCGGCGGCGTGCGGCGGACGACCCAGGACGGCGCCCGTGCCTTCATCAAACAGCTCTCGCTGCTGGGCAAGACCCCGGTCGGCGTGATCGCCACTTTCACCGACCCCGACCGCAAGCGCTACAACTACTACCAGCGGTCGGGAATGGCTTCCAGGGGCTGAGGCGCCACCGGCGCCCGCTTCGCCTCGGTGTCACGTAGCCGCCGTTCGCGCAGGGTTCGCTCGCCGGCGGCACTGGCGCAGCCGATCAGGAGCCAGACCATCACTTGCTGCTGGGTGATGAAGGCGACGAAGAAGAGCGCAAAGAGGCCGGTGACCGCGACGATCGGGAGGATCACCAGGTCGCCCATCTTCCGTCTCAGCGCCAGCGCGATCGAGAGCAGGAGGCCGACGGCGATGGCGATCAAGGAGAACATCGGGATCAGGCCCCAGCTGTCGCCGAGGATGATGTACTCGTTGTCGACCGAGGTGTTGGCGAGGCTGACCCCGTTGGTGACTTTGTTATACGGGTTGCCCCAAAGGCCCAGAACCCCCGGTTCGGCCGCCCGTTCGAGCAGTTTTTCGCGGTAGGCACTGCTTTCGGCGACCTCTTCGGCACTCGCCGTCTCGGCCGCCTTCTTGCCCGGGAAGAGCTGCAGCTCTTCCGGGCCGGTGGCGGTGACGTTGAAGAAGAGGACGAACAGCGCGACGACGCCGACGATCGTCGAGAGCCGCAGGCGCAGCTCGCGCTCGGCCGTCGTCAGCGCCAGCAGGATGGCGCCAATCACCAGCATCACGAAGCCGGTGCGGGAGACGGTCATCACCTGAACCGCGAGGCCCACCGCCGCCAGCGCCAGCCAGGCCAGTCGCTCCTTCGAGACCTTGGCGTAGATCGCCATCCCGAGCGAGAGCAGGGCGGAGGCGGAGACGTACATCGAGAGCGCGATCGGATGGCCGAAGGAGCCTTGGGCGCGGACCTCGCCGGCGCGGGTGACGGCGTTGCCAAAGGCCGCCGACTCGCCGCCGTTGAACTGGAAGTTGAAGAACGGGTTCTTGCTGCCCAGCGTCTCCAGCACCGCCACCGGCGCGACCAAGACGGTGCCGATCGCGAAGGCGACGGCGACGACGAAGACGGGACGCTCGACATCCTGTAGCAGCAGGCGGGCGGCGAGGTAAGGCCCAAGCCAGGTGAAGACGTCGTTGTAATAGACCTTGAATTCGACCTGGGGCGAGACCTGCGAGGAGACCAGCATCAGGACGAAGAAGGCGGCGACGAGCCCGTCGAGCGTGGTCAGGCCGAAGAGGCGCCCGCGTCGCATCCCGTTGCGCCAGGCGAGGATTCCGGCCAGAAGCCAGGAGAGCCCGGCGGCGGGGATGAAGAGGATCGGCCCGATCGCGGGGGAGGAGTAGGTCGGGATCAGGACCATCACCACGACCAGGCCGTAGAAGGCGCGGTCGGGCCGGGTCAGTGCGGCGGAGACGGCGCCGGCGGCGAGGACGGCGCCGATCAGCAGCGCGATCAGGCTCAGTTTGGAGGCGATCGCGGCGCCGACGAATGCTCCGGCAACGCCGCCGAGCAGGATCTGGCCGAACTTCGAGGAGAGAAAGGTGGTGAGGTCGGGAAGCCCCCAGGGGAAGGTGCCGAGCCGCTCCTGCATCAGGCAGCGGCCTTCTCAAACAGGTCTTCGTAGCTGCGCACCATCGTCGTCGAGTCGTGGCCGGCGGCGATCTGTTCGCCGGCGGCGCCGAGCTCGGCCCGGCGGGCGGGATCGGTCAGCAGCTCGCGCAGGGCCGTTTCCAGGGCGACACGGTCGTCCGGCGCGACGACGATGCCGCCGCCAGCGGCGAGCATCGAGGGCACGTCGCCGACCGCGGTGGCGACGACCGGGACGCCGACCGCCATCGCCTCCATCACCGTCAATGGCATCGCGTCGGCTAGCGAGGGTTGGACGAGGACGTCGGCGAGCGGCAGCAGCGCCGCGACGTCGGCGCGGCGGCCGAGGAAATGGGCCCAGTCGGCGCCGAGCTCGGCGGCGCGCGCTTCGACTTCCTCCTTGGTCCAGCCGTCGCCGACGAAGGCGAGGTGGGCGTCGAGGCCCGACTCGCGGATGCCGGCAGCGGCCTCCAGGGCACCGGCCTGGTTCTTCTCCTCGCGGAAGACGCCAACCTGCATCACCAACGGCACCCCGTCGGGCAGGCCGACGGCGGCGCGGCCGGGGGTGGCCGCTGCCGTCGACCGCATCTCGGTCAGCGGCAGCCCGTTGGGGATGTAGACGATTTTCTCGGGGGTGACGCCTTCCTCCAGCAGCACCGGCCGCTGCGAGACCGCGCAGGTGACCGTCGCAAAGGTGAAACGATCGAGCAGGCGGTTGTGCAGGGCCACCCAGCTTTCCCGCGAAGCTCCCTTGGACGAAGTGTGGATCGAGCGGTCGGTGGAGTGATCGGCGACCACGACCGGACGGCGAGCGAGGATTGCAGCGATGCGGCCCCAGAGACTGGCATCCCAGATCGTGCAGTGGACGATTTCCGCGCGGCGCGCCAGCCGCGCCAGCTTCGGCACCGCCAGCAGCCGCTGGATTTTGTGCGAGGCGCCGAGCGAGACGATGCGGACGCCGGCGGCCTCGAGGCCGGAGGTATCGACGAAGGCTTGGTTGATGGCGCAGAGGGTGATCTGATGCCCCGAGCGGGCCAGCCCTTCGGCGAGATGGGTCAGCTGCGTCTCCGCCCCTCCGGGCAGCAGCGCGTTGACGACCATCAGGACTTTGCGGGGGTGGCCCTGCACTGGCCGAGTATAGGTAGGGGAGCGGCTCCGAAAGGCGCTTTCCAGGGCCCTGGGACGGGTGGTCCGGGGCGATGAAAATCGCTTTTCTACTGCCTGGACAGGGGGTGCGGCCGACGGGCGGCTACAAGGTCGTCTACGAGTACGCCAACCGGCTGACCCGGGACGGGCACGAGGTCTCCGTTGTCCACCCGTTCAGCTGCGCAGTGCCGGTTGCGCCCGAGCTGCGCCGGCGGGCCCGGATCTGGGTCGCGAAACTGCGCCTGCGGCGCTCGCGGATCGCGCCTTGGTTCGAGTTCGAGCCCGGGGTCGACCTCCGGGTCGTGACCGAACCCGCGGTCGAGAAGCTGCCGGACGCCGACGTCCTCGTCGCCACCGCCTGGCACACGGCGGCCCCGATCGCCGCTGCAGTGGGGGCCAAGGGGGCCGGTGGTGCCTACCTGATCCAGGGGTATGAGACCTGGGACGGCGACGCCGAGAGCGTCGACGCGACCTGGCGCCTGCCGCTGGCGAAGATCGTCATCTCGCACTGGCTGGAGGAGATCGCCGAGCGCCTCGGCGAGGCGGAGTGGACGACCCGGGTGCCGCTGGGGATGGACCTTGACCGCCTCGGAGTCGACGTGCCGCCGGCCGAGCGCGCGCCGCGGCTCGGCTCGCTCCACCATCCCGGCGCCGCCAAGGGCGGCGACGACGTGCTGGCGGCGATGGCGGCGGTGAAGGAGCGCCGGCCCGAGGTCTGCGCCGTCCTCTTCGGCACCCGCGACCGCCCGGCCGACCTGCCGGACTGGATCGAGTACGAGCAGCTGCCCTCGCCGGCGCGGCTGCGGGCCCTGTTCAACTCCTGTTCGATCTTCCTCGGGGCAAGCCGCTCGGAGGGCTGGGGTCTGCCAGCCTCCGAAGCGATGCTCTGCGGCTGCGCCCTCGTCACCGTCGCCAACGGTGGCTCGCGTGAGTTCGCGATCGACGGCGAGACGGCGCTGGTGGTCCCACCTGAGCGGGTCGATCAGCTCGGCGAGCGGGCGCTGGCGCTGCTCGACGACGAGCCGCTGCGGCTGAAGTTGGCCGCGGCCGGCGCCGAGCGCCTGCGCGGCTTCACCTGGGAGCGGTCGGTCGCCGGGCTGGAGGCCGTGCTGGAGCGGGCGGCGGCGGAAGCGGGGCGGTCGTGAGCGAGCAGGCCGAGCAGGCGGACGGCGCCGAGCAGCCGAAGCGCAACCGCGGCCTCTTCCGCAACACGCTGTTCCAGTCGGGGCCGACCTTCATCAACTTCGGGCTCAGCTTCATCCTCGCTCCGATCATGCTCAGCCGGCTCGGGCTGGCCCAGTTCGGGGTCTGGGCGGTGACCGGGGCGCTGGCCCAGTACGCGCGTCTCTTCGACTTCGGGATCACCCGCTCGCTCGCCCGCTTCGTCGCCCTCTTCGACGCCAAGGACGACCGCCGTGGGATCGAGGAGTCGCTCGCGGTCGGAATCGCCGCGGTGGTGGCGCTGGGGGCGGTGATGCTGGTTGCAGCCGTCCTCACCGCGCCGCTCCTCAGCGACGTCCTCGGCGTCCTCGACACCGATGAAATGCGGGTCGTCGCCCTCTCCTCGGTCGGGATCCTGATCACGGCGCTGCTGATCGACGTGATCAACGCGGTCCCGATCGGGCTGCGGCGGATGGGGCCGCCCAACGTCGCGCTTGTTCTCGGCGGCATCGTCAACTTCGTCGCCAGCGTCGTCGTCCTCACCCAGAGCACGGCGCTGACCGACTACGCCGTGGCCAACGCCGCCGCCTCGGTCGTCGCGGTCTTCCTCGCGCTGGCGGCGCTGGTCAAAGTCTGGCGCGGCCCCTACCTGAGCCGACCCAATCGCAAACGGGCGCGGGAGATCGTCAGCTTCGGGCTCAAGAGCCAGGCGATCACCGCCGCCGAGCTCGTCAACGTCCAGACCGACAAGGTGATCATCGCCGCGATGCTGGGTCCGAAGACCGCCGGCGCTTACGAGATCGCCAACCGCATCGTCCAGGGGGTTCTTGCCTTCGGCACGATTACGCTCTCGGCGATGATCCCGACCGCGACCGCCGAGATCGTCGAGCGCGGCAGGACGGTGATCGAGGAGTTCTACGCTCGTTACACCCGGACCTCGCTGTCGATCGCGCTGCCGATGTTCGGTGCCCTCTGCGTCAGTTGCCCGTTCCTGCTCGTCGCCTGGCTCGGCGAACGGCCGCCGGAAACCGACCAGATCGTCGTCCTGCTCTCGCTCGCCTTCGCCGCCAGCCTCACGACCGGGGTCGCGATGACCCTGGTGATGGCCGACGGCCACCCCGGCCTCGTCGCCCAGACCGCGCTCCTGGTCGTCGTCCTCAACGTCACCTCGACCGTCGCCGTCGCCCCGATCTTCGGCCTCTGGGGCGTGCTGATCGCCACCGTCGCCGCCGAGGTCATCGCCAGCACCGTCTTCATTGTCCGCTTCCAGCGTCGCTACGGCTTCGGCTGGGTGGACTTCCGCCACGCGGTCGGGCCGCCGGTGCTCCTCACCCTGGTCGTCGCGATCCCGTTCGCGGTCGTCTACGTCGTCGGCGTCCCGATTCCCGAGACGCGGCTGCCGGCGCTGGCCGGGGCGCTCGCTACTGGCGGCACCTACGGCGTGGTCAGCTGGCTCGCGGCCAGCGCGCTCGGGATGCTGCCCGAAAAGCTCAGCTACGGGTGGCTGCGGGCGCGGCTGATGGCGCGGGGGAGGCTCGTCTGATGGCCGAGAGCCCGCGCGTCTTGCTCGCCTGCGAGTGGTTCGTCAAGTACACCGCCGGCCTCGCCCGCGGCCTCGCCGACGCCGGCTGCGACGTCGTCCTCCTCAGCCGCGACCACGACCTCGAGTTCGGCGGTGAGCCGGGGGCGATGCGGGCCTTCGTCGCCGAGATGCTCGACGGCCGCGCCCGCCACATCGAGCTCGGTGGCCGCGTCCGTGATCCCTCGCAGCTGCGCCGGATGCTCGCCCTGCGCCGCGAGCTCGGTCGCTGGAACCCCGACTTCGTCCACATCCAGGACTCGCTCACCCACGACATGCGGCTGGCGGTCGCCGGCGGCTACCCGTGGCGCCGCTACGCGGTCACCATCCACGACCCGGCCCCGCACCCAGGGGACCCGCAGACGACCTTCCGGATCCTCACCGTGCGCCGCCACCTGCGCCGCCACGCCGACCTGATCTTCGCCCACTCCGATGCCAACGTCGAGGAGTTGCGGGCGCTCGGCGACGTCCGCCACGCGATCGAGGTCGTCCCGCACGGGATCGCGCTGCCGGCGCCGAAGCCGCTGCCGGTGCAGCCCTCACTGCTCTTCTTCGGCCGCATCTCCCACTACAAGGGTCTCGACACCCTGCTGGACGCGATGTCGGCCGTCTGGGAGCGAGTTCCGGAGACGACCCTGGTCATCGCCGGGTCGGGCGAGGTAGACCCGCATCCAGCGCTCGAGGACCCGCGGGTGACGCTGCGCAACGAACACGTCGCCGAGGAGGCGGTGCCGGGCCTGTTCGAGGCGGCGACCTGCGTCGTTCTCCCTTACCGGCAGGCGAGCCAGAGCGGGATCGGCTCGGAAGCCAAGCAGTACGGGCGGGCGATGATCGTCACCGACGTCGGCGGTCTCCCCGACCTGGTCGCCGACGGCGGCGGCCGCCTTGTCCCGGCCGAGGACCCGCCGGCCTTGGCGGCCGCGATCGTCGAGCTATTGGCGACGCCGGGCCTGGCCGAGCAGATTGGTGCCGAGGCGGTGGCTTCGATCGGTGATGCGAGTTGGCAGAACGTTGGGGTGCAGACCCTGGCAGCGTACCGCCGCTACCTGCGCTGAGCTGGGGTCAAGTCGCGAGCCGCTTGCGACATTGGCCCCCCCAGAGCGGGGTGAATGTTGCAAGTGGCGAAAGACTGAGCCAGGCGCTTCGAGAGGGTCTACTCGATCGCAGCGTCGGCCCCGGCCAGCGCCAGCTCGACCGTGACGATTCGGCCGACCAGAGACCAGTCGACGCCCGCCGCGGCTTGTTCGGCGCGCTGCAGGACCGTCTCGAGCGCCGCTGATTCAAATAGCGACGCCGAGCGCATCGCGGCTGGGTCAAGCCTGCCCTGGGCGCGCAGGGAGGCGATGGTGGCGGCGAAGGCTCGCTCGCGCTCGGTGACGAGGGCGCCTTCGCCTTTCGAGCCGTCGCCCATCACCTTGCCGCGCAGGCGCGAGCCGAAGCGCTTGCCGCGTCGCCACAGGTAGGGGGTGAAGCGGTAGAGGTTGGCGACTCCGATCGGTTCCGCCGGGCCGCCGGTCTTGGTCTGGATCGCGGCCACCCGCGGGTCGAGTGCCCGATCCATCGCCCGCATCAGCCGGTGGGATTGGCGGTGGCGCGGCTGCGCCGAGATCGCGGTCGAGAAAACGGACTTCAGATAGAAGGGCAGCTCCATGTGCACCCAGCCTGCAGCGAGCGCCTGGTAGGCGCCAAAGTGGCCGGTGTTCCGCAGAGCGTGGAGGAGGTCGCACTGGAAGGTGTTGGGGGCGTCGGCGAAGGGCTCGGCTCGGTGCTCGAGCTCGGCCCGCAGGGCGGCGGCGACAGCCGGCGTCGGGTCCTCGCGGAAGACCGAGAGGTCGGTCGGTCCCAGCACCCGCCAGGCGAGCAAGCGGTCGTAGTGGACCTGGTTTGAGCGGTTGGCGGACCAGAGCTCGTGGCCCCAGGCGTAGTCGCGGAACTGCTCGCCGCCGCCGCCGTTGAGCAGCATCGTCTCGGTCGCCGCCTTCTCGCGGTGGCCCTCGATCACGTTGCAGAGGTGCATCGCCTCGAGCTGGCCGTCGCCCCAGGCGACCGCCTCCTCGATCCTGGTCGGCGCGACCTCGGCCCAGTCGTCGGGCAGCCCCAGCCGCGTCCAGGGCCAGCCGGCGGCAGTGGCGATCTCGCGGGCGATGTCGACGTCGTCGTGGCCGTCGTCGCCGACGGTGTTGGCGTGGAAGGGGACGCCGGCCCCTTGCGTGATCAGGGTCAGGAGGCGGGTGTCGAAGCCGCCGGTGAGGTCGGCCCAGGGATGGGCGCCGCGGTAGCGACGGCCGAAGGCCTCGGTGCCGCGCTCGACGCAGGCCGCGGTGCAGTCGTCGAAACCGAGCGAGCGGATCCCGGCGTCGACGCTTGGTCGCCAATAGGTCTCGCGGCCGACGCCAGCGGGGGAGAAGACGACCGCTTCGGCCGGCTGCAGGCGCTCGATCCCCTCCCAGGGCGTCGCCCGCCCGAACATGGTTCCGGTGCGGAGGAAGCGCTCGATCCCGATCTTCGAGGGCGGCGTCCGCAGGGCGCGGGCGAGGACCAGGGCCGAGGTCGAGAAGTAGGTCAGATCGCCGGCCGCGGCGGTGAACAGCGGCATCATCCCGAGCGGATCGGTGGCCACCACGAGCTCAGCGCCGTCGGTTGCGAGCCGGGCGAGGGCGAACTGCCCTTCGAGCTCGGAGAGAGGCGCTGCGGCGCGGGCGGCGTCGGCGAGCGGCCCGGCCCAGGCGACCCAGCCCTCGCCAGCCGCCTCGGTCCCGGCCAGCGGCGGCGCCACCCGGTCGAGGACGACGACCTCGGCCCAGCTTGCGCTGACCGTCTGCGAGAAGGACGCCGGGCCGCGCAGCGACTCGTGCGCCGCGAGCAGATCCGCTACCGAGACCGGTCGGGAACGGTCACGGGAGATGATCGCCAGTAGGTCCGCCATGACAGGCGCCGCAACCTAACAGGCGTTCTGGACTCAGCCGCCGACCGATTCGCGGGTCGTGCCGATCTTCAGTGCGCCGAAGTAGAGGGTGCCGGTTTCGAACATGCCGGCCTCCCGGTACTGGCTGATCCGGGCCGAGTTCGGGGCGCCGCTGTTGGAGCGGTCGGCGGTCTGCATGTTGAGCCGCGGTTCGCGACCAAAGAAGTTGATCTGCTGACCGTTGATCCAGAGTTCGACGAAGCCGTCGCTGGCGAAGCGCTGGTGCATCAGGACGGTCACCCAGCTGCCCTTGATCAGCGGCATCTGGAAGGGGACGTCCCAGTTGTAGGTTCCGTTCCGCATCCACTGCAGCCGGTTTTCGCAGACTTCGAGGACGAAGGGCCCGGGGCCCCCGTAGGGCGCGCCGTAGATCCCCAGCAGCGACATCCAGTGGGGGACGAAGGGGTAGTTGGTCGGGATCATGAATTTGGTCTGCAGCCAGAATTCGCTGCCGTTATTGATGATGTCCGGCGAGAGCGCCTGGGCGCGGGGGTTGTCGGTCGGGGTGATCGGCGCCACGTCACGCTCGTTGACGTTCAGCTGAAGGACGGTTTCGCCGCTGCCGAGCGGGTCGGGAACTTCCTGGAAGGCGCCGGGCGCGGCCTCGAGCGCGGCGAAGTCGGAGAGCTGGGCGCCTTCGAAGAGGAGGCCCGGGGCCAGGGTCTTCGTCTTCGGCACCGCGCTGGCCTTCGGCTTCGACTTCACCTTCGCGTTGCCGATCGAGGTCAGGCTGACGTTGTCGGAGACGCCGCGCTTGCCGTGGATCGCGTCCTTGAGCCGTGCCCGCGCGTTGGCTTTACGGTGGTGGGCGCGATGCTTCTTCTTGCTGGTAGTGGCGCTTGCAGCGGACCACCGAAGGGGCTGCTGGGCGGCGGTGGCCTCGGCGGCGAAGATGCCTGCAAGGAGCGCGAACGCGGCCAGTAGAGCGGTGAGCGGGGCGGAAAGGCGCATGCCAACCACTCGGCGGGGATCGGGCCGCGGTCAAGTTGTCCAGGCCCTACTCGAACATCTGTCCACCAATGGACGAAAAGAACTTTTCAACCCAGGCACGAACGGCCCGAGGGCGGCGCCGCGACCCTTCATAGACTCGGCCGGTGTCCGAGGGAACCGAGGTCGAGGTCCTAGCCGACAGCTCCGTCGCCGACGAGGCGACCGCTGCCGCCTGGCGCCGCCTGGCTGAGGCCCGTGAGAACCCGTTCCTGACCCCCGAGTGGTTCCGTGCCTGGCTGGCGACCTACGGCGAGGAGGAGCCGTTTGCGCTGCTCTGGCGCCGCGATGGCGAGCTCCGGGGGGTCCTGCCACTGGTCCGCGTGCGATCGCGGGGGGTGAAGCTGCTGCGCTTCGCCGGCGCCCGCCGCGGCGACTGGTTCACGCCCGCCTGCCGGCTCGAGGACGAGGCCGAGATGGCCGCCGCCTGCGCCCGCCTGCTGAAGGAGCGCCGCGGCGATTGGGGGCTGCTGGTGCTCGACCGGATCGACCGCGAGAGCGCCTGGCCGCAGGCACTCTGGGCCGCGGGGGTGGAGACCGTGGTCGCGCCGGCGGCGGAGCGTCGCACCGACACGCTGCCCTTCATCGGCTTCGAGGAGGGCGGCTACGAGGCCTACCTCGCCGCCCGCAGCCGTAACTTCCGCAGCCAGCTCGGCCGCCGCCGCCGCAAGCTCGAGAAAGAGCACGGGCTCAGCTTCCGGATGACCGCCGGGGCCGGGGAGCTCGAGGCCGACTTCGACGTCTTCCTCCGCCTCCACGACGAACGCTGGGACGAGCGCGGTGGCTCCTCCTCCGGCGCCGCCGAGGTGCGCGAGTTCCAGCGCGCCTTCGCCACCGCCGCGCTCGAGCAGGGGTGGCTGCGGCTCTGGATCGCCGAGGCCGACGGTGCCCCCCAGGCCGCCTGGTACGGCTGGCGCCTCGGCGACCGCTACTGCTACTCGCTCTCGGGTCTCGCCAAGGAGTACGAGGACTTTGCCCTTGGCACCGTCTTGCTCGCCCACACGATCGAGCAGGCGGCGGCTGAGGGGGCGACGGTCTACGACCTGATGTGGGGCGATGAGGGCTACAAGAAGCGCTTCGAGACCGGTCAGCGCGACGCTGCCAGCTGGGTCCTGGGCAAGCGCCGCAGCCCGCTCTCCGCGGCGGCGTCGCTCGGCATCGCCCTGGAGCGGCGGGCGAGGAGCGCGCGTGGCCGATGAGGGCGGCCTCGGCATCGCCGTCCTCGCCTACGGCGGCGGCGGTGAGTTCCGGCCGCTGATCGCCTCGCTCGAGGCCGAGGGGGTGCCGGCCAGCGCGATCGTCCTCGTCCACAACCAGGCGGCGCCTGGCGAAGCCCCTCCCGGCGCTCCCGAGGGGGTCGAGGTGATTGCCACCGGCGCCAACCCCGGCTACGCCGGCGGTATGAACGTCGGCGTCCGCCGTCAGTTGGAGCGCGGCGTCGAGCAGATCCTCGTCCTCACCCACGACGCCCGCCTGCATCCCGGCGCCCTCGCCGCGCTGCGCAGCGCGGCTGCCTCGGCGCCGCGGTTCGGGATCCTCGGGCCGGCGCTTGTCCTGGCGGGGACCGACGTTCCCTTCTCCTTCGGTGGTTTCACCGACGCCGGCGGCGCCAACTCGCACCGCAAAGAGCTTCCCGCCGGTGGCGGCGAGGTCCTCGCCTGTGACTGGGTCGACGGCGGCACGATGCTGGTCCAGCGCCAGGTCTTCGAGCGGGTCGGCGAGTTCGACGAGCGCTTCTGGGGTTACTGCGAGGAGGCCGACCTCTGTCTGCGGGCGCGGCGGGCCGGCTTCGAGGTCGGCGTCGTCCCGGCGGCGCGGGCCGACCAGGAGCCGGGGATGGGCAAGCGGATCGGCGCCTGGGCCTACCTGATCACCCGCAACGGGATCGAGTACGCGGGGCGGGCTCGGGGCCTGCGGGGCGTCGTCACCTCGACCCTGCGGGCGCTGCGGGTCCTCGCCCTCAACCTTCTCCGCGCCGGCCTGCGTCGCACCCACCTGCGCCCCGGCAGCGCCGCCGAGCCGTGGGCGCTGGCGGTCGGCACCTGGCGGGGGATTGTCGACCGCTTCCGCGGCAACTGGGGGGCACCGCCGTCCGATTTGCCGGGTCTGGGGGACCTGCGCAATGCCTGAGCAACCCGCGCTTCCGCGCGTCCTCCAGGTCGGGCCCGACCCGACGATCGGCGGCGGCATGCCGACCGCCCAACGCGCCCTGCTCGAGTCGCCGCTGCGCGAGGGCTACGAGCTCGACGTCCTCGTCACCTACCGGCGCCCCGGCAAGCTCGGCCAGCTACTCGACTTCAGCGCCGCCCTCGCCCGGATCGCCGCCTGGAGCCTCGCCGGCCGCGGCCGCATCGTCCATGTGCACGCCACCGTGCGCGGCAGCTCCTACCGCAAGGCGATCGTGATCGGACTGGCGAAGGCGCTGCGCCGCCGCGTCGTCCTCCAGATGCACTCCGGCGCCGACGAGGTTGCCTACTTCTCCTGGACCCGGGACAAGGCAAGTCTCCGCCTCTTCCGCACCGCCTTTGGCGCCGCCGACGTCGTCCTCGCCGTCTCCGCCGCCAGCGCCTCGATGCTCTCGCAGGCCTACCGCCTCGCCGACGTGCAGGTGGTGCCGAACCCGGCGCCGGTGATCCCGCCCTTCGAGCGCGCGCCCGCCGCCGACGGCGAGGTCCGCGCCGCCTACCTGGGGGGTTTTGCCAACGTCGCCAAGGGCGGTGACGTCCTTGTCGAGGCGCTCGAACGGGCGCTGCCGCAAGCGCCGAAGCTGCGGGTGCGGCTGGCCGGCCCGGGCGAGCCACCGCCCGAGGCCGAGGCCCTGATCGAGCGCGAGCCGCGGGTCGAGTGGGTGGGGTGGTGTGATGCCGCCCAGAAGGACGCGCTGCTGAGGGGCTCCGACGTCTTCGTCATCCCTTCGCGCTCGGAGGGGCTGCCGATGGCGCTGCTCGAGGGGATGGCCTACGGGCTGGCCGTGGTCGCGACCGAAGCGGGGGGGATCCCCGAGGTGGTCGACCCGGGCGAAGACGGTCTCCTGGTCCCGACCGAGGACCCGGCGGCTCTGGCCGAGGCGCTCTGCAGCCTGGCGATCGACGAGGGGCTGCGCGAGCGGCTCGCCGCCGGTGCCCTCGCCAAGGCGCGCTCGCTTGACGCCGACGTCGTCGCCCGCCGCCTCGGCGAGATCTACGCGACGCTGCTCTAGGCGGGGCTCGGCTCGCCCGCGAGGGCGGCGCGGACGCTGGGGCAAAGCGGCGGCTCAACCGTCTCCGTCACCGCGCGCCGCGGCGGCGCCGCGGCGACAAGCTGCGCCAGTTGCGAGAGATCGGTGACCTCGACCACCGATCCGCGCGCCGCCAGCTCCCGGGTCAGTTCGGCTTGGTGTTCGTCGACGTGCTCGCCGAGGCCGTGGAGGCGGGGTACGACCAGCGGCGTGTGGCCCTCGCGGCGGGCGCAGAGAATGCTGCCGACGCCGGCGTGGGTGATCACCGCCTCGGCTTCGCGGAAGCACTCGATCATCTGCTCGAATGGCAGGTAGGCCTCAGCGCGGGCGACGCCGGGCGGCGGCGAGCCGGGTCCATACTGGACGACCAATTCGCTGCCGTCGAGCTGGTCGAGCGCGTCCAGCAGCCGCTCGAAAGGATCGTGGTGAGTGCCGACGGTGACGAAGATCAAAGGACGGCCCCGTGGTACTCGGCGCGCTTAAAGCGCTTGGCGACTGCCGGCCACTGGACGAAGAAGCGGTTCGCCAACGGGTAGACCATGCGGCCGCTGAGCGAGAGCGACTCGGTCCGGGTGACGCTCTCGACATAGACGAGCCGGATCCTCAACAGCTTGCCGACGAGGAAAAAGGGGACCGCGAGGCCGGCGCCAGTGGAGATGATCGCGTCCGGCCGCCGGCGCCGCAGCAGGCGCCAGGCGAGCCCGGCGTTGCGGGTCAGGTTCTTGACGTTGCGGTTGGTCGGGCTGTGGGCGATCGTCACCTGCTCGTCGGCCAGCAGGGAACTGACGTCGGCGCCGGGCAGCGTCACCCAGGCGCGCTCGTATCCACGCCAGGCGGGTTCCAGCGCCAGCATCTGCTGTAGGTGGCCGCCGGGGGAGCAGACGAGCAGGACTCGCATCGCCGCGCAGCCTAGTGGGCGCGCCAGCCGCCTTCGCGCCTCCTAGACTGCCGCTCGTGGGTGCCCCCTTGCTGCGAAACCGGTCTCGCCGGGCCACCTTCCTCTGTTACCACTCGGTCGCCCCCGAGGGCCCCCAGTACCTGACCGTCACCGCCGAGCTGTTCGAGCGCCAGCTGGCGGAGCTGAAGCGACGGGGCATCGTCGGCGGCGACCTCGTCGCGCTCGAGGCAGCGGCCAGGGGCCGGGACCCCGCGCCGACCGTCTTCCTCACCTTCGACGACGGCTTTCGCGACAACCACGAGACGGTGCTGCCATTACTGCGCGAGTACGGCTTCCCGGCCTTCGTCTTCGTCCTGCCGCCATTGGTTGACGAGGCGGGCCCGTTTTTCTGGCCCGAGGTCGCCGCCGACCAGCAGCGCTTCCCAACGACGATGCGCTCGGTCGACTGGCAGATGGTCGGGGAGATGAAGGAGGGGGGTTTCGAGGTCGGCAGTCACACCCTCACCCACCCCCACCTGCCGGCGCTCACCGGCGAGGCGCTGCGCGAGGAGCTCTGGGAGTCCCGGGCCCGGGTCAAGGAGCGGCTCGGCAGCTGCGACACGCTCGCCTATCCGTTTGGCGAGTGGAGCCCCGAGGCCGCCGCCGCCGCTGCCGACTGCGGCTACGCCTTCGCTTTCAGCCTCCCGCACAACCACGGTCAGCGTGGCGCCAGCCCCCAAACGATCCCCCGCATCAACGTCGACTACCGCGACGACGAGGCCCGCTTTGCCCGCAAGGTCTCCCCGCTCGGCAAGCGCCTCTTCCTCTCACCCGAGGTAGCCGTAGTCCGCCGCCTCACCCGCAAGCTCCGCGGCCGCCCCGCCCCAGGCACGGTCTGAGCCCTTACCGGCCTCCCATCACCTCCACCTCACACTGAACTCCAGGGGCGCGAGCAAGCGCTCCGTCGGCGGTGAGCAGCGTTGCGTCCAGTGCTTCGGCCAAGGCCACGTAAGCGGCGTCGTAGGCGGTCAAGTTGTCGCGCAGCTCCCAGACCCGCGGCAGCAGCCGGATGTGCGGCGCACGCTGCAAGGGGATGGTCGCGAGGTCGGAAATCGCTTGATCGGAGCGCCGCTGATCGAGCCTGCCCGCACGCAGCGCCCGCCGCAGGGTGGATACGACCTCGAGATCGACCAACTCCGGTGCGGCGAGCTGTTCGTCTCGCAGGCGCTCGCGCGCCGCTTCTCCATCGCGATCGTCATCGGCCAGCGCCGGCGCCAAGATCGAAGCGTCGACGACGATCACGCGGGACGCTTGCGCTCGTCCCGCAGCGTCTCAGCGGCGAACCCGAATCCGAGGGAGCCGCCCGCCCGGCCGCTAGCGCGGTCGAGGACTTCGTCCAGCGTCTCTTCGTCGGCCTGGCGCTTGAGCTGCGCCAGCAGATACTCCTGCAGCGATTGCCCGGCGATTGCTGCCCGCCGGCGAAGGACCTTGTGAACCCCGGTCGGGACGTTCTTGATCTGGACGCTAGGCATCTTCCCAGTGTAGCGCCATTTTGGCGCTACACCATCCGTTTTGGCGCCCAGCCCTAGTAAGCGCCGCGGCCTGAGAGGACGACGGGGATCGTCGCCAGCAGGATCTCGACGTCACGGGCCAAGGACCAGCCGGAGACGTACTGGTAGTCGAACCGGACCATCTCCTGGAAGGGGAGGTCGGAGCGGCCGGAGATCTGCCAGAGGCCGGTGATGCCGGGGCGCAGGTCGAGGCGGCGGGCATGCCAGGTCTGGGAGGCCTGCCGGGCCTCTTTGAGGATCAGCGGTCGCGGGCCGACCAGGCTCATCTCACCCTTGAGAACGTTGATCAGCTGCGGCAGCTCGTCGATCGAGCCGCGGCGCAGGAAGGCGCCGATCCGGGTGATGCGGGGATCGCGTTTGATCTTGAACATGACCCCGTCGTTGGCCTCGTTGGCGTCCTCGAACTCGCTCTTGCGCGCCTCGGCGTCGGCGTACATCGAGCGGAACTTGATCAGCTGGAACTCGGTTTCACCACGGCCGGCGCGGACCTGGCGGAAGAAGACGGGGCCGCGCGAGTTGACCTTGATCGCGATCGCGATTCCCAGCAGGAAGGGGCTGAGCAGGACCAGCAGCAGCGAGGAGATGACGACGTCGAGCCCACGCTTGGCGAGGCGCGAGACGCGGTTCAGCGGCGGCGCTCCGATTGAGAGCAGCGGCAGGCCGCCGATCTGGTTCAGCGATTGGGCGCCATCGAGCAGCTCGAACAGGCGCGGGACGACGTCAACGGCGACGCGGTGGTCGCGGCAGACGCGGATGCAGCTCAGCAGCTGCTGGTGGCTAGCGCGGGAGAAGGCGATGATCACGCGGTCGACTTCGCGCTCGTCGAGGACCTGGTCGAGCTGGTCGAGCGCGCCCAGCTTTGGCAGGCGCTGGGCACTATCGGGCCGGTGCACGTCGTCGTCGACGAGGCCGATCGTCTCCAGCCCGAACTCGCCGTGGCGCTCGAGGCGGTCGGCGAGGCGGTCGGCGACGATCCCGGAGCCGACGATCACGGTGCGCTGGCGCAGCGGCACGACCCGGTGGGCCCAACCGCGGCCAAGGGCACGGGTGATGCTGCCGAAGCCAGCCGTCCCCGCGGTCGCGACGAGCGCGACGAAGGCCGGCTGGGTGAGGTCGAGTGCTGCGGCAACGCCGAAGATCGGCCAGGAGAGGACGACGGCGGAGACCAGCGCCCGCGGCGCGTCGGCCAGGCCGCTGGCCCAGGTCAGCAGGTCGCCGTCGCTGTAGAGGCCGAAGATGAAGGCGAGGCCGATTGAGCCGACAATCAGGGCCGCGGTCAGTGCTGCGGCATCGGAGACCGGGATCGCGAACAGCAGCGAGGTGATTGCGCCCGCTAGCAGCGCCGCGCTGACGTCAGCGGCAAGCAGCAGTCGGTGAAGGAAGACCGAGCGGCGACTGGCGCGCGAGGCGCCCGTCAGCGCCGGGTCGATTGACCGCAGCGGCGTAACAGAGGATTCGTAGTCGTACGCGATGTCGTTCATAGCTGCCGCTACCTGTGTCGGCAACCGTCGCTTCGGTCTTGAGATCAACTTGGAGATATTCAGTCAGCGTTGATGCCGGGCCGTACCGACCCAACGAGGATACCCGCATGAGTCCTGGCTGCGGCGCCACAGCCTAGGCGTCGAGCAGGCGGGATCAAGTTCTGGTTGCGGTGGCATCAGCGTTCTTGGGTAGTGGCAAGAAGCTGGCCAGTTCTTGCACGTCGACTTGCGGCAAAGCCAGGGCGCGGAGGACTCGTTCGCCGACCGCGCGCCAGGTGTAGAGGGCGGAGTGTTCAAAGGCGAGTTGCCCGAGCCCCTTGGCGGTCTCAGGGGCGGCGATTTCGAGCATCGTCGCTTGTAATGCCTTCTCATCGCCTGGATCGACCAGCCTCCCGCCGGGACCGACGGCGTCGCTGGCACCGCCGACGGTGGTGCCGATGCTGGGGGTGCCGGCGGCGCCGGCATCGAGATAGGCGATTCCGAAGGGCTCGTAGACCGACGGCATCACGAAGCAGGTGGCGCGGCCCAGCAGCTCGGCGTAGCGGCGCTGCTCGGGGCCGGCGTCGAGCCGCAGCGGGCCGTGGCCGGTCACGCCTTCGACGTCGACCCGGGGATGGTCGCCAACGAGGTCGAGGGTTGCCTCCGGGTGGAGCTCGCGCACGGCGGCGAAGGCAGCGACCACGGCAGCGCCGCGCTTGCGCTCCCAGGACATGCCGGCGAAGATGAAGCGGGGCACGCTCCAGTCGCGCTTCGCGCCCACGACCGCTTCGACATTGCGGCCGAAGCCGACGACGTGGATCCGTTCCAGCGGGATCCCGTAGTCGGAGTGGACCGATTCGGCGACCCAGCGGCTGGTCACGCAGCAGGCGATGCTGCGCTCGTAGATCAGACGCTGGCGCTCGCGCCAGCGTCGCATGGCGCTTTCGCCGAGCGCCCGGTAGACGGGATCGTCGCGGCGGGCAGCCTGGGCGACGGTCATGTCCTCGAAGGTGACGGCGCGCAGCGCCGGGGCGAGGGCGAAGCCACTGCCGATCGCGACGCTGCCGTCGACGCCCGCCGAGCGCAGGGCTTTGCTTGCCCTGGCGCCGCTGGCGGCGGCGAAAAGCGGGTTGGCGGTCGCCGCTGCCCATGACATCCGCAGGCCATGGGCGAGGCGGGCGGAGCCGGGGAAGCGGGCGTCGATCGGGACCGTCTCGGCCCCCGCCGCCCGAAGGCCCTCCTGCAGTCCCGCCGGCACCCCGGACCAGGAAGCGGGATCGCTGGGGTCGCCCTGGAAGGCGATCCCGATTCGGGGCGCGGATTCTGGTACCTGGCCGTTCGTCACCCGGCCATCATTGCGAAACCCGTCTGTCAGCCTTCGACGGAGGCGCGCGTCGCGCCGACCTTCAACCCGCCGAAGTAGATCGTCATCGTGCTGAACATGCCCTTCAGGCGGTAGTTGGCGATCTTCGCCGAGTTGGGGCCGCCGTTGTTGCTCGAGTCCATCGTCTGCATCGTCAGGTGTTCGGTCGCCGCGATTTTGCTCGGGTTGTAGCTGCTGCCCGAGGCGAAGAATTTGATCGGCAGGCCGTTGACCCACATCTCGACCCAGCCGTCGGAGGCGAAGCGCTCGTGCAGCAGCACGGTGATCCACTGACCCTTGACGATCGGCATCTGCCACGGCACGTCCCATTTGTAGTGGGAGTTGCGCGGCCAACAGATGTGTTCGCCTTCGATGTCCAACTGCCAGGGGCTGGGGCCACCGAACGGCTCGCCGTAGATCGAGCCGAGTCCGACCCAGCCCGGGATGTTCGAGGGGAAGTCGGCCGGCAGCATGAATTTGGTCTGCAGCCAGAATTCGTCGCCGTTTTTGATGATGTCGGGCGAGAGCGCCTGGGCGCGCGGGTTCTCGGTCGGAGTGATCGGCGCCACGTCTTTGTCTGAGACCGTCGTCTTCAGCACCGTCTGGCCGCTGCCGAGCGGGTCGGGGACTTCGGTGATCGCCCCCGGCGCCGACTGGATCAGGGAGAAGTCTTTGATCTTGGTGCCGGAGAAGATCGTGCCGGTGAGCGGCGACGTCGGGGTGGCCGGCACAGTCGGCGTCGTGGGAGTCGTCGGCGTGGTGGGGGTGGTCGGCGTGGTGGGCGTCGTCGGTTTCGTGGGGGTCGTCGGGCTCGTTGGCGTCGCCGGTTTAGTCGGGGTGGTGGGTTTCGTCGGCGTGCTCGGAGTCGAGGGTGCGCTGGGGCTGGTCGGCGTCGATGGGGTCGCCGGCTGCTTTGCCTTTGCCGGGGAGTAGTGACGCTTGTGGGTGTTGCGCTTGCGCAGGTTGACCCGTTTCGCATAGGAGACCTGGCTCTTGGCCGCGGGGACGGCGGCGCCGGCACCGGGAGCCTCGCCGGCGGCCGCCAGCAGGCAGGTGAGCGCCGCTGCGGTCACGGCGAGGCGAAGCTTGGGACGAGGACGGATGGTTGCGGACTGCGCCAGGTCGGTCATGCGACGGCGCTTCGTCCGTTCGGCGCTCCGGCACGAGCGTGTGCAGGCAGAATCGAACGTTTGCCCGGTGCCGCGTAGGACACCCGTCCGAGCGGCGCTACTTAAAAATCGTTAGATGACGGCCAGTACTTACCGGTACTTGGGCGAATTACCGGTACTGGGCGAACAGGGGGGAGTTCGGGTTCAGCGAGCGGGCGCGTTCGTAGTACTGGACCGCCGCGTCGGCGTCGCCGAGTTGGGCTTCGATCCGCGATCGCACCATCCACAGCCGCCAGTTATTCGGTTCGCGGTCAGTCGCCGCCTCTGCGGCTTCCGCCGCTGCCGCGAGTTGACCTTCACCCTCCAGCACCAATGCCTCCTGCAGGCGCGGGCCGGCCGCGTCGGGCTGCACGTTCTGCGCCGACCTCGCGTCTTCGAGCGCGGCACTCGAGTTGTTGGCCTGTGCCTCGTCCTGGCTCTGGCGGATTAACGCCGTCGAGGCGAGAGGGATCGCGATTGCGACGACGACGACCAGCGAGCCGACGACGACCGCGACCCGGGCCAGGGGCGGGAACGGCGCCGGGCCGCGGATGCCGCGGGCGCTGCGCGAGCCGACCGCGTGGGTGACGACGGCCGCCGCCAGCAGCAGCGCTGCCACCGGTACCACCGGCACCTGCCACATCCAGTCGAAGATCGCCGTGAAGCAGAAGGCGGCGAAGCCGGCGACGGCCGCCGCCAGCGGCGGCGCCCGCAGCTCCCCGGCCCGGACCGCGGCAAGGCCCCCGCCGATCAGGACCGTGAGCAGGAAGCCGAACAGCAGCGCGGCGCCGACGATCCCGAGCTCACCAAGGGTCTCCATATAGAGCGAGTGGGCGTTGTTGACGACGTCCGGGGTGTCGCCGTCGCGGGTCCACCAGAGATCGAAGGTGCCCGACCCGGAGCCGGTCAGCGGCTTGTCTTCGAACTCGCGCCAGGCCGAACTCCAGAACTGGTAGCGGCTCTCGCCGGAGGAGCTGGCGAGCCGGTCGGTGTTCTTGCCGGCGCCGGTTTCCGGCTGCTTGAAGTCGTCCCAGCGGTTGGAGAGCTTGCCCGGCGCGCCGACGGCCAGAGCCGCGACGAGCCCGACCAGGACGATGACACCGAGGGCGACGAGCGATTGCTGGCGGTTGACCCGCGTCCAGCTGGGGCGCATTTCGCGCTCGAGCGCGACCGAGATCGCCGTCGTGACGGCGGCGACGACGATGCAGACGACGATCACCCAGATCAGTAGCTGATTGCCCTGGCTGTGGGCGGCGGCGTTGTCGAGGTTGTGGCGGAGCTCGCTGCGGGCGACGGCACCGGCGATCAGGACCGCACCCCCGGCGCCGGTGACGAGCAGCGTCAGCAGCTTCGGCAGTCGGTCCGAGGTGAGCGCGAGGAAGATGGCGAGGCCGAGGAAGACGGCGGCGATGCCGCCGCGCGAGAAGGTGAAGAAGGCGGCCAGCATCAGGGCCGGCATCGCCGCCGCGGCCAGCGCCCGGAAGGCGAGCTGGCGGGCGCCGGTCGCGATCTGCAGCAGCAGCGGCAGCCCGATCGCGATCAGGGTCGCCAGTCCATTCCAGTAGTTGAGCGGGTAGGAGAGTCGTTCCTGGCCGAAGTTGAGGATCTGCGCGGTCTGGTTTGCGGACGGGAACCAGGCCGGGTGCAGGCGCGAGAGCAGGGCGACGATGCCGACGACGGCGATCGCGCTGCCGACCGCGGCGACCATCCAGCGCGCCCCCCGCGGTCGCCGGTTGAAGACGGCGAGGGCGAAGACGCCGAGATAACCGGCCACCAGTGCCAGTTCCTCGGCCGTCTTTTCCGAGCTTTCGGTCCAGATCAGGCTCAGCCCGGTCCAGACCAGGAAGGCGGCGAGCAGACCGAGCGCGACCCAGGCCAGAGTCGACGGTCGCCGCCGCGGCAGGGCGCCGACGGCCGCCGTTGCCAGCAGCACCCACCAAGCGGCAATCCCGACCTGGTCGTGGATCAGCGGGTCGAAGCCACCGCCCTTGAGGCCGAGGTAAAGGACGAGGCCGAAGCCGAGCAGCCAGGTTGAGACCAGGCCCCAGTCGACCCGGCCCGCGGCACCTGGCAAGCCGCCGCCAGGCGGTTTCGGGCTGGCCTCCATCGTCCCCTTATATACGCGCCGGCCACCGAAATTCCCGCAAATCAGACAATCGTCGTCTCTGCCCGTACTATTTGCCGATGCCACCCAAGCTCAATCTGCTCGCCTTGACGGCCTTGACCGCCCTCGCCTGCGCCCTTCCGGCAACGGTCGCGGCCGCCGAAATCGTGCCGCCCGGCAACTCCGCGGTGAACCAGTACACGGAGACCTTCCCGACCTCGAAGGGCGAAGAAAAATCCGAGCTGGAAAAGAAGACGGGAGTAAAGCCAGGCGACGTGCTCGGCGCCGGCAAGACCCGCAAGCTCGACGAAAAGGGCGCCGCCGGCAAGGCTGTCGCTCAGTTCACCGCCGAAACGGCGCCGACGAGCAGCAGCGACTCCGGCTCGGGCAGCGGTGAAAAAACCACCGGCGGCGACAACGGTGGCGGCAAGGGCCAAGACAACGGCAAGGGCAAGCAGCCCAATCGCGGCAACGGTGAGGAAAACGGGGGCGGCGAACAGCAGGAAAGCGCCGGCAGCCCCGGTGGCGGCTCCACCAACGCCGGCTCCGGCTCGGGCGGCTCCGGGCCCTCCGGTTCCTCGGCCGTCGGCGAGATCGCCAGTCAGGCGACCGGCACCGCGTCCGACTCGATCGGCCTCTGGCTGCCGCTGATCCTGATCGCGGTCGTGGTCTGGTCCGGCTTCTACGTCTGGCGCAACCGCCAGCAGCGAGTCGTCTAGGCGCCACCCGGGTTTCAAACCGAAATGACCTCCAGTCCACCGAAGAGACGCCTGGACGCCTTCCTGCTTGCGGGTTTGACGCTGCTGGTTAGCGCCGCCGCTTTGGTGCCGAGTACGGCCAGCGCCAAGACCCTGCCGCTGCTCGAAACCGGCGTCTCCTACGTCTACGGCAACGAACCGATCGAATTCCAACACGTCGCCGCGGCCGGCGCGAAAATGGCACTGAAACCGATGCGGTGGTGGGAAGTCGCACCGGAAAACTTGCCCGCCAACTGGGACCCGGCAAACCCGAACGACCCCCACTACAACTGGTCGTTCTACGACACCTGGGTTCGTAACGCGGTCGCCGCCGGGCTGACGCCGATCCTGCAGGTGCGCGCGGTCCCGTCCTGGGCGCAGGAATGCGGCCCCTTTCCGGTCGACTCGCCCTGCAAGCCGAACCCGGCGATGCTTGAAGCCTTCGCCAAAGCCGCTGCCGCCCACTTCAGCGGCAACGTCGCCGGCGTCCCGCGGGTCACCTACTTCCAGGGCCTCAACGAGCCCAACCTCAGCCTCTTCTTCAATCCCCAGTACGAAGGCGACAAGGCGGTCTCGCCGATCCTCTACCGGCGATTGATAAACGCCTTCTACGCCGGCATCAAGTCGGTGATGCCGTCCGACGTCGTGATCGCCGCCGGCCTCGGCCCAATCGCGGTGCCGAAATACACGATCGGGCCGATGAAGTTCGCTCGCGACATGCTCTGCATGACCGGCCGCGCTCACCCGCACAAGATCAAGGGCGACAGATGCGAAGGCGGCGTCCACTTCGACGTCTTCGACATCCATCCGTACACGACCGGCGGCCCGACCCACGAAGGCGGACCGGACGACGTCGAGCTCGGTGACATCCCGAAGCTGCAGAAACTGCTGCGCGCCGCCAACAAGGCGGGGCGCATCAAAAGCAACCTCTACAAGAAAACGCCGCTCTGGATCATCGAGCTCTCCTGGGACTCGAAGCCGCCCGACCCCGGTGGCCTGCCGATGAAAATCGAGCAGCAGTGGATCTCCGAAGCGCTCTACCGCTCCTGGAAAGCCGGCGTCCACCAGTTCTTCTGGTTCTCGATCGTCGACTTCGAACCGCAGGGCCTGCCCTTCCCGCAGTCGACCGAGTCCGGTCTCTACTTCTGGGCGCCCAACGTCGCCGAACAGCAGCCGAAGCCGATCATCGGCTCCTTCCGCTTCCCCTTCGTCGCCTTCCCCGAAGACGACGGCCTCTTCATCTGGGGCCGCACCTCCGCCTATAAGGGAGGCAAGGTCGCGATCCAGGGCAAGAAAGGCGGCAAGTGGAAGACCCTGCAGGTGATCCGCGCCGGTTCCAACGGGATGTTCAGCACGACGCTGAAGTCCCGCTACGGGGCCAACAAGAAGGGTGAAGTGCGGGCGGTCTACTCCGGCGAACCTTCGGTCGGGTTCCCGATGAAGCCGGTTGGGGACTTCATCCAGCCGCCGTTCGGTTAGCTCTTCGATTAGGGATCAGGGTTTGGGGGAGGGTCGGGTGGCCCTCTACCTTCGCTGGGATTTTCGCCTTTAACTGCCCGTCTCTCGCTGACGGGCACTGCGAAAATTAGGACGCCGCTCGTACGAGGGCCACCCGACCCTCCAGCCGAAATCGAGATTCCGAATTGAGGAGCTAGTGGGCCTCGTCGGTGGCGTGGGCTGGGGGGCGGGACTCCTCGGCTAGGGAGGTGATCTCGAGTTGGCCGTGGGCCGCCTCTTCCAGTACTTCGGTCGCCTCCTGGGCGGAGCGGGCGTAGAGCTCGACTAGGAGGTGGACGACGATCTGCTCGTCGTCGTGCTTGTGAAAGCGGACGTGGGTGAAGAACTCGCGCACGCCGGCGTCGCCGAAGGCGCCGTAGGTGAGGAACTCGATCGCCTCGGGGCCCGAGCAGGTCTCGACCCGGTCCTGGTCGACCCTGACCGTGCAGGAGGCGACCCAGGGGGTGCCGGCGACCATCCGCTGCCAGCGGTTCTCGATCGGGACGACGCGGTCGTCTTCGAAGGTCAGGTGCGGCTGGTCGTGCATGCAGTTGAGGCACTGGACGACGGATTCCTGGACCTCGTCGACGCCTTCGGTGAGGGCGCCGGTGTCGGGGTCGACGGCGCGGATCGCGTCGTAGTGGATCTGGATCTCGAGGTTCTGAGACCAGCAGCGGTAGCAGCGCAGCCAGGCGGAGCGGTCCCCGTTCAAATCGCTCATCTCTCCATTGTTGCGAGGCCAGACCGTCGGCGTCCTCCGGTCGCCGCTTTCGGTTTTACTTGACGCCTTCCGGCAACTGCAACCGTTTCCCCAAGTCCTCGGCGACGTCGGGGGGGATGAAGGCGTTGGTCGCCGCCAGCGCCCGCTCGGCGATGGCTTGGTCGCTCCAGTCGATCCTGGCCGCGTAGCGCTGGGCATAGTCGAGGACCCGGATCAAGGGTCGCGGATCGCCACTACGCGAGAGCGCCCGCAGACCGCCGAGGTAGTTGTCCCGGTAGGAAAGCGGGATGACGATCCGCTGCTCGGAGGCGGCGCTGAGCGCGGCGTTCATGAAGACCCGACCGACCCGGCCGTTGCCATCGGCGAACGGGTGAACCTCGGAGATCAGGAACATGAGGAAGACGGCGCGGCCCAGCCCATCCGGCAGCGGTTCATAGAAGCGATATCCCTCGACCAAGGTGCCGATGACGAGATCCGGCGCGACGAAGGTGGTGCCGCCAGCCTGATTTGGGCGGCTCTTGAAAGCCCCGGGGCGTGCCTGCGGGCGTCGCTCGAGCATGCGTGCATGATGGGAGCGCAGCATCTCCAGGAACGAATCAGGCCCCTCGGGAAGCTGGCGTCGCGCCTGCGAGTCGTTGACGAGGTCGAAGGTGCCGAGCACGTCGTGCGCGTCTTCGAGTCGATCCTCCGGCAGTACCCGCGCGAAGACGATCTCTTCCGCCTCGTCGAGCTCGAACTCGGTGCCCTCGATCCAGTTCGAGAAGTATGCCTCGAAGAAGGCGAGGGCTGGGAAGGAGGCGGGCCGCTCGGGTCGCGAGGGTAGCGGCGCTTGTAGGAGCGCCGCCTGCAGCTCGGAGAAGAGCTCGACGCGGTGGCGGTCGAACGATATGCCCGCACGGCGGGCGCGAGCAGCATCGGTCTCCAGGGGGTGGTCGCGGGTTCCTAGGACGGCCCCAATCAGGTCGTCCAGCGCCTCCATCTCATCTCGGCGCCCTAGCTTCGGCGCCAGATCTTGGGCTTGGTCGCGCAGTTCGTTCAGGGCCCGCTCTCCTCTTTGCTCCGCCGTTCGGCTGAGCTCCGCCTCGACCTCTCCACGGGAAAGCGTTCGCGCGACGCCGCCGCGGGCGCTCGAACGGCGCATGTTGTCGAGCAGGGCACGAGGGCGGCTCGACATGAAGAAGCCCATGTAGGGCATGTCGCCGGGGGCGGGGCCGGGCCCCCGGCGCGGTCGCAATACCAGGCCCGGGACGCGCGTCGGCCGGCGCCCTGCGTAATCAGGCCCAGCGTCGAGAAACAGCGAGCCGTCGGCTGCTGGTTTCGCTTCCAGGGCGCTGCGGTCGACAACTACGGCGGCAGGGAAGTGGTGGGCGACGATCCGCTGCCAGTTGCGCAAGCCGATCCGCTCCAGCGAGTCCTCGACGTTCCAGGTGTAGAGGCGCCCGGCGAATTTCCGTGCATCGCCGGTTGCTACCGCACGCCGGATCGCAGCCGATGTTGCGGTCGAGGTCGCGAAGACCTCCGGTTGCTCTGAGAGCGAAAAGGTGCGCTTGGCGGGAGACATTACCCCCCGATAATAGAAAAACCGCGCTTTAAATGGAAAAAAGCAAGAAAAAGTGCGCTTTGCGTCTGGAGCGCATCGAAAAAGTGCGCTCCAGCGCTATCAGGCGGGAGCGCCGGCGCCGGAGCGCTGGCGGACCAGCTCCACGATCTCGCTCATGATCCGGTTGACGTCGAAGTCCTTCGGCGTGTAGACGCCGGCGACGCCGGTCTCACGCAACCGCTCGGCGTCGGCCGGGGGGATGATGCCGCCGACGACGACGGGCACCTCGACGTCGGCCTCCCGCAGCAGTCGCACGACCTCGGGAATCAGCTCCAGGTGCGAGCCGGAGAGGATCGAGAGGCCGACCACGTCGACGTCCTCCTGCAGCGCCGACTCGGCGATCTCCTCCGGAGTCAGGCGGATCCCCTGGTAGATCACCTCCATGCCGACGTCGCGGGCCCGCAGTGCGACCTGCTCGGCGCCATTGGAGTGGCCGTCGAGGCCGGGCTTGCCGACCAGGATCTTGATCCGGTGGCCGATCTCCTCGGAGGCCTCATCGACCTTGGCCCGGATCACCGTCAGCTGCTCGCGGTCAGCGGGCGGCGAGGCACCGTCGACTCCCGTTGGCGCCCGGTAGGCGCCGAAGACGTCGCGCATCGTTTGCGCCCACTCGCCCGTCGTCGCTCCCGCTTTGGCGGCGGCGATCGTCGCCGGCATGATGTTCGCGGCTTCGTCGGCAGCGACGCTGGCGAGGTCCTCGAGCGCGGCGCGCACGGCCTCCTCGTCACGGCTCGCCTTCCACTCCTCGAGCGCCGCGATTCGCTCCCGCTCGACCTCCGGATCGGGGGTGAGGATGCCGCCGTCGGCACCAGCCGTGAGCGGTGAGTCCTCGCTCTCGGTGAAGCTGTTTTGGCCGATCACTTTCAGCTCGCCGCTCTCGATCCGGCCGACGCGCTCGCGGTGGGACTCGACCAGGCGCGCCTTCATGTAGGGGACGGCCTTGACGGCGCCGCCGTGCTCCTCGACCACCGCCATCTCGGCCCGGGCGCCGGCGGTCAGCTCCTCGACCAGGCCGTCCATCACCACCGAGCCCTCGAAGATGTCGGGGTACTCGAGTAGGTCGGTCTCGTTGGCCAGCACCTGCTGGATCCGCAGGCTCCATTGCTGGTCCCAGGGGCGGGGGAGGCCCATCGCCTCGTTCCAGGCGGGCAGCTGGAGGGCGCGGGCGCGGGCGTCGCGACTACGCGTCACCGCCAGAGCCTCGAGCACGATCCGCTGAATGTTGTTCTCGGGCTGGGCCTCGGTCAGTCCGAGGCTGTTGACCTGGACGCCGTAGCGAAAGCGCAGCATCTTCTCGTCGCTGACGCCGTAACGCTCGCGGCCGATCTCCTCCCAGAGTGCGCTCATCGTCCGCAGCTTGGCGATCTCCTCGATCAGGCGGATGCCGGCGTTGACGAAGAAGGAGATGCGGCCGAAGACCTTGTCGAAGTCGGCGTCGGCGACCTGACCGCGGGCTTTGACCTCGTCGAGGACGGCGATTGCGGTCGAGAGCGCGTAGGCGATCTCCTGCACCGGCGTCGCCCCGGCCTCTTGCAGGTGGTAGCTGCAGATGTTGGTCGGGTTCCAGTTCGGGACCTCGTTGACGCTGAAGGCGACCATGTCGGCGATCAGCCGCAACGAGGGCTCGGGCGGGAAGGCGTAGGTGCCGCGCGAGAGGTACTCCTTGATGATGTCGTTCTGCGTCGTTCCCTTCAGCTTGTCGCGGCCGACGCCGTTCTCCTCGGCGACGGTCGCGTAGAGGCCGAGTAGCCAGGCGGCGGTGGCGTTGATCGTCATCGAGGTGTTCATCTCGTCGAGCGGGATGCCGTCGAGCAGCTGGTGCATGTCGCCCTTGTGGGCCACTGAGACGCCGACCTTGCCGACCTCACCGCGGGCGAGGACGTGGTCGGGGTCATAGCCGGTCTGGGTCGGCAGGTCGAAGGCGATCGAGAGCCCCGTCTGGCCCTTGGCGAGGTTGCGCCGGTAGAGCTCGTTGGAGCGCTTGGCGTCGGAATGCCCGGCGTAGGTGCGCATCACCCACGGGCGGTCTGGCTGGGGGAGACGGTGGTCGCTCATACCCCAATCCTAGTTGAGCAGTTCCAGACCAAGGTGTGACTCAGAACACGCCGGGCGAACCCGATCAAGCACGCCCGACGGTGTTCAGCCTTCGACCGACTCGCGCGTTTCGCCCAGTTTCAGGGTGCCGAAATACACGGTGAGCGATTCGAACATGCCCTCGAGACGGTAGTTGGCGATCTTCGCTGCGTTGGGACCGCCGTTGTTGCTTTTGTCCATCGTCTGCATTTCGAGGTGCGTGGTCGGGGCGATATTGCTCGGGTTGTAGCCGCCGGAGCTAAAGAACGTAATCGGCTGCCCGTTGACCCACATCTCGGCCCAGCCGTCTTTGGCGAAGCGCTCGTGCAGCAGCACCGTGATCCACTGCCCCTTGAGAATCGGCATCTGCCAGGGCACATCCCATCCGTAGGTGGAGTTGCGCGGCCAGTTGATGTGTTCGCCTTCGACGTCGAGCTGCCAGGGGCTGGGGCCGTTGAAGGGCTCGCCGTAGATCGAGCCGAGGCCGACCCAGCCGGGGATTTTCGTGGGGAAGTCCGCCGGCAGGAGGAATTTGGTCTGCAGCCAGAATTCGTCGCCGTTTTCGATCAGGTCCGGCGAGATCGCCTGCGCGCGCGGGTTCTCGGTCGGCGTGATCGGGTAGACGTCGCCGTCGTCGACGGTCATCTTCAGGACCGTTTCGCCGCTGCCGAGCGGGTCCGGCACTTCGGTGATTGCTCCTTTCGCTGATTCGACCGTTTCGAAGTCGCCGATTTCTTCGCCCGCGAAGATCGGTGCTTCGGTCGGGATCGCCGGCGGTTCTTCAACCGGTTTGGTCGGTTCTTCTTTGGGCGGCGGTTCGGATTTAGGCGGTTCTTCTTTCGGCGGCGGTTCCGATTTGGGAGGTTCTTCTTTCGGCGGTTCCGATTTCGGCGGTTCTACTTTGGGCGGCGGTTCGGTTTTGGGTGGGGTCTGGATCGGCGGTTCCTCGGCCGGGGGCTCCGATCCCGGGGCCGGGACTTCGCCGCCGGCCGGCGCGCTTGCCGCCGGGGCGAGCGCGATCGGGGCCGCGGCGGGGTTGGCTGGCGCCGCGGCGGGCACCCACTCGTTGGTAGGTGAGGCGGGCGAGGACGGGTGGATCACTGCGTGGCGCCGGGTCAGCGATGCCGGCCGCCGCTGCGGGGCGACCTGGCTGTCGCCGAGCTGCGGACCGTGGCCGTCAGGGACGATGCCAGCCCCGCGCAGTCCCCCCACCACCAGCGAGGTCGCCTGCGATGCGACCGAAGTGCTGAGCAGGAGCAGGGCCAGCGCCGCGAGCGTGGAGAGGGCGATGAAACGCCGCCTGGCGATCTGCCGGTCGATGGTCGTTTGGTCTCTGCGCGGTCTTGGTTCCATGGCTTCTTGCTCCCTTTCGCTGTCGTTCCCTAGACAGCTACCCGGAACACACTAGGTCATTCGTCCAGTTCTGGAGGTCACCTTATGTAAACCGACCCTGCCTCGAACGATGTCTGCCAGCCGCTTCGATCCCGCATCGTTTCGCCCTACCTGTGTTTAGGCTGCGAGCCATGAAGACGAGAACGATCGCCCTTTTCCTCGCAGTCGCCCTCGCCGCGGCAGCTTTCGTCGCCAGCGCGGGCGCCGCGATGGTCGGCATCTACCGCAACAGCATGGACTCGACCGCGCAGCGCGCCCAGCTGATCAAGCTGGCCGGCGCAAGCTGCGCCCGGGGCGGCTCTGACAGCGCCCTGAAGATCGCCGTCGGGGAAAAAACCGAAGCCTGCTCCTTCCGCGCGCCCGTGCTCGGCCGTGACCTCGAGATCGCGGCGACCGAGCGCCTGTTGAGCGGCACGCCGACGGCGCTGCAGCGCCGCGCCTATCTCGGTCTCGAGCTGCGGGCCGGCGCCGGCGCCAAGTACCAGATGCTCGTCTACCCCCTGCAGCGCAAGGTGCAGCTGGTCAAGGTGACGCCGGAAGGGACCAAATTCCTCGCGATCGTCAAGAACCAGGCGATGGTCAAAGGCGTCAACAAGGCCAACGCCCTGCGCCTGCGCGCGGTCAACGTCGCCAGCGGGCCGGAAAAGGGCTCGGCAAAGATCTCGGGGTTCCTCGGTTCGACCCGGGTTGTGGAAGCGACCGACGCCGGCGCCGGTGAACTGACCGGTCGCGCCGCCACGGTCACGGTTGGCGGAGGCAAGAACGCCGATGGCCTGCTCGCCAGCGTCGACGACCTAATTATTCGGGTGCCGAGCCCCTTCTAGCCTTTGGCTTGGGTTGCAGCGGGAAGGGGACTTTTTCGCGCACGGCCTTGCCGACGAGGCGGGCGTAGAGGCCGGCGGCGGCTGGCTTGAGGTGGATCCCGTCCCAGAGCAGGTCTTCGTGGGCGGCCGCGATCGAGGCCCAGTCGATCACGGTCGTATGCGGCCAATCGGCGCCGGCTTCCTCGAGCGCGTGGTTTGACTCGTCGATCCAGCTGACCGGGGCGTGGTCGTTGATCAGGAACAGCTCGCCGACATTCGCGGTCGCCTTCTGGATTGCCTCCATGTCTTCGCTGTAGAGGGGCCCGTTGTCGCCCATCTGGATGATCATCGCGTTCGGGTGGTGGCCTTCGCGCCGTAGCTGCTGGACGATTTCGACGAACTCGCTCGCCTGGCGGCCGACCTTGGCGTTCATCGAGAACCCAGGGCCGAGCCGGGCGGCCAGGTTGGAGGCGGCGCCAATCATCACCGAGTCGCCGAGGGCAACGATCCGGGGCGGGTGTTTGGCCGGCCCCAGCGGCCGCTGGGGTTCTTTTTCGGCCTGCCTGACCGGCGCCGCCTGCACCCGGGCAAAGGTCTTGGTTGAGGCGGCCGCCGTTTCGGAGCTGTTTTCACCGCCGCCGAACAGGCCGCTCCAGCCGACCAGGGCGACGACGGCGACGACCGCTGCAAGCAGCGCCGGTCGTGCGACTTTGAGCCAGCCTTCCGGCAGCGCCGGTCGCTTGCCGCGGCCGCGGAAGGGCAGCTCGACGTAGCGATAGGAGAGGTCCGCCAGGAGCAGGACGAAGGTGAGCTGCAGCGGGATCAGCACCCCTTTCGGCAGGCCGACGTCGACGCCCGGCCGGGTGAAGGCGAGCACCGGCCAGTGCCAGAGGTAAAAGCTGTAACTGCGCAGGCCCAGCCACAGCATCGGCGCGCGTCCCAGCAGGCCGCCGAGGCGGGCGGCGGGATGGGCGAGGACGGCGATCAGCAAGGCGGTGACGAGCGCCAGCCAGAGGTAGCCGCCGTGCCAGAGGGCGAGGTCGTAGTCGTGCACGTGGACGAAGCTGAGGACGACGTAGGAGAGGGCGAGAATCCCGACCACGTCGAGGATCGGGCCGACCATTGGGCCGGTGCGGCGGCGGCGCAGCTCGATCGGGCTCCAGACCAGGGCCAGGGCGACGCCCAGCAGCAGCCCAACCGCATGGGTGTCGGTGCCGTAGTAGATGCGGGAGGCGTCGGCGCCGGGGTCGAACAGGATCCAGGCGAGGATGATCGAGCCGATCGCGCCGGCCAGCACGCCGAGCAGCAGCTTGCCGCGGCCGAACAGCTTCATCCCGCCGGCGAAGACCAGTGGCCAGAAGAGGTAGAACTGCTCCTCGACCGAGAGCGACCAGAGGTGGGTAAACGGCGACGGCGCCTGGAACTGTTCGAAGTAGGAGACGTGGCCGAAGATGAAGTGCCAGTTGGCGAAGTAGAAGAGGGAGGCGACGGCGTCGTCGCGGAAGGCGTCGATCCGCTCCGGCTCGAGGATCGCGGCGGCGATCATCGTCACCGCGATCAGCACCCCGACGGCGGGCAGCAGGCGCAGCGCCCGCCGCACCCAGAAGCGGCCGAGGTGGACGGCACCGCCGCTGCGGAACTCGCGCAGGAGCAGCGAGGTGATCAGGTAGCCGCTGATCACGAAGAAGACGTCGACGCCGAGGAATCCGCCCGGCATCCAGCCGACATTGGCGTGGTAGAAGAACACCGCCAGCACTGCCAGCGCGCGGAGGGCGTCGATTCCAGGGAGATACGGAAAGCGGCTGTCCTGCGGTTTGCTGATGGGATGCATAATGGCGAGCGATGTCCACCTCGACCGTCGAGCGGACGCGCGATGCAGGACCTGGTTCAGGCTTGGGGGGGAACTGGCGCGTGATCGTCCGCAACGACAACCACAACACGTTCGAGCACGTCGCCCAGACGCTGGCGCGGGTCCTGCCTGGCGTCAGCCTCGATCAGGGCCATCAGATCGCCGATCGCATCCACAATGGCGGCCAGGCGATCGTCTGGTCGGGACCGCGTGAGCCGGCCGAGCATTACTGGGCATTGCTCGACGGTGCCGGGCTGACGATGGCCCCGCTCGAGCGCGAGTAAGGGTGCCGCGGCAGCGCAAATTCGCCTTCACCCTCGTTCTTGCGGTGCTGTTCGTGGCCACCTCGGCAGCTACCGCGCGCGGCTCGCAGCTGCCGAACGGCTTCCGTGACCAGGTCGTCTTCTCGGGCCTGGAAGAACCGACGGCGGTCCGCTTCGCGCCCGGCAGCGGCCCCGTCTACGTCGCCCAGAAGTCCGGGGTGATCCTTGCTTACTCGGGGTTGGGCGACGCCAAAGCGACCGTATTTGCCGACCTGCGGACCGAGGTGAACGACTCCTTCGACCGCGGCATCCTCGGCCTCGCTGTCGACCCCGGTTTCCCCGCTCGGCCCTATCTCTACGTTCTCTACACCTATGACCACATCCTCGGGGCGCCGGCTAACGAAGTGCCGAAATGGGGCAAAGAAGGCCAGAGCGGCGACGGTTGCGAAGAAAAGCCCACCGGCACCGGGGTCGACGCCTGCCCGGTCAGTGGTCGCCTCGTTCGCTTCACCGCGGACGTCCTCGGCGGTTACGAAAAAGCGGTCTCCCCGGGCGGCAAGCCGGAAGAGAAAGTCCTGGTCGAAGGCTGGTGCCAGCAGTTCTCCTCGCACTCGATCGGCGACCTGCAGTTCGGTCCCGAAGGTGCTCTGTACGCGAGTGGGGGTGAGGGTGCCAACGCCAACGGTGTCGACTACGGCGAACTTGGCTGGCCGAGCAAAAACCAGTGCGGCGATCCACCGGCCGGCCTTGGCGGAGCGGAGAAACCGCCGAGCGCCGAAGGCGGTGCCCTGCGGGCACAGGACGCGCGTACGCCGGACCCCTCCGGGGCCGGCCCCGACCCGACCGGGCTGAGCGGCTCGCTGATCCGGATCGACCCAGACAGCGGCGAAGGATGGGAAGGCAACCCGCTCGCAGTCAGCGGCGACGCCAACGAGCGTCGCTTGATCGGCTACGGCTTCCGCAATCCGTTCCGCTTCGCGATTGACCCGGTCGGTGGCGAGCTTTACATCGACAACGTCGGCTGGAACAACTACGAGGAGATCGACCGCTTCAAACCGAGCTCGGGCAGCCCATACAACTCCGGCTGGCCCTGTTACGAGGGCCCCTTCCACCAGTCGAGCTACGAAAGCCTCGGCCTGACGCTCTGCAAAAACCTCTACGCCGAACCGAGCGCCGTGACGGCGCCGTTCTTCTACTACAGCCATAGCTCCGGCGTCGTCGCTGGAGACCCATGCCCGCATTCCGACGGCTCGGCCATCTCCGGCAACGCGATCTACCGCGGCGGCACCTTCCCGCCTGAATACGAAGGCGCTCTCTTCTTCGCCGACTCGGTCCGCGGCTGCATCTACGTGATGCGGACCGGGGCCGGTGGTCAGCCCGACCCGGCGACGACGGCACCCTTCCTGACCAAAGGCGGCAGGTACCCCGGCCTCGACCTCGAGGTCGGCCCCGGCGGTGACCTCTTCTACGTCAGTCTCTTCAACGAAAACACTGCGGGCGAAGAATTCGGCCTCGGCGTGGTTCACCGCATCTCCTACACCCCGAGTCTTCCGACCGCGCGCCTGAAGGCGGACAAAACCGCGGCGCCCGGGTCGTTCACTGCGCACCTCGACGCGGGCGAATCGAGCTCAGTCAGCGGCCAGCCACTGAAATTCGAATGGGACCTCGACGGCAACGGCAGCTTTGAGACCAACGGCGGCTCCGAACAGGCGGCGGCCGTTTCCGGCATCGAAAACGTCGAAGTGGCCGTCCGCGTCACGGATCCGGAGACGATGGGCTCGGACGTCGCCAAGCTGACGCTCTATCCCGGCGACACGCCACCGGTACCGACGATCAAAACGCCGGCAGACGAAGGCCTCGCCTGGCACGTCGGCCAGCTGATCCACTTTGAAGGCTCCGCCACCGATGCGGAGGATGGCTCCCTGGAACCGGAAGAGCTGTCCTGGAAGTCGCTGCTCTACCACTGCCCGCAGAGCGCGGAAGGCTGCCACGTCCACCCGCTACAGGAATTCCCGAAAACGGCGTCGGGAACCCTGATCGCTCCCGATCACGACTATCCCTCGCGGATCGAATTGATCCTGACCGCGGTCGACTCGCGCGGTCTGGCCGTCAGCAGGTCGATCCAACTACTGCCGGTCAGGGTCGATCTGCAGCTGCTCAGCGATCCACCCGGCCTCAGCCTCAGCGCCGGCGTCGCCAGCGCGGTGGCCCCGTTCACCTTGCCGCTGATCGCCGATTCCGACGTCACCCTCTCGGCGCCGCTGACGCAGGAGCTCGACGGCAGGACCTACACCTGGCAGCGCTGGTCTGACGGCGGTGAACGGGTTCACTCGGTGACCGCTGCGGCAGCGGCGACCTACACGGCCGTGTACTCGACTCCGCCGCCCTCGCTCATCATCTCGCCGCTGCCGACTCCGCCGCGGACGCGGCTGACCAAGCATCCGCCGAGGCGCACGGCGAACACCAGCGCACGCTTCGAATTCAGCTCCGACCCGGCAGAGGCGCGCTTCGAATGCAAGCTCGACGACAAGCCCTACGCACGCTGCCGCTCATCTCGCGTTTACCGGCACCTGGAGCCGGGGCAGCACGCCCTGCGGGTCCGTGCCGTCGACAGCGCAGGCACGGCAGACGCCACGCCCGTCCTCTTCAAATGGAAGGTGCTGCCCTAGCTACTCGGCGGCGACGAGGATGTGCCAGGCGGGGAGGAGCGGCTTGTCGTAGAGGTCGATGATGCTCTCGCGAGCGGCCGCGATCTCCTCCGAGAACCAATAGCGTTCGAAGTCCGAGCGCTTCTCCCAGATCGAGGTCTGCTGGAAGGCGAGCGGGTCGTCGATGGCGCGGGTCAGTGACCAGCTCTTGGCGCCGAAGGCGGGCATCTTTTCCGCCGCCGGTTCCCAGAGGTCGAGGAAACGATCGGCCCGGAACGGGGCGATGTGCCAGTCGAGGGTGTTGACCTCCGCCATCGGCTATCTCCTTCTCGCGCTCGCGGCGCGGCTCATGCTCCAACCTCGGCGCGGATTGCGCCGGGACCGTCCTCGTACTTGCCTTCATCCTCGGACTCGGCGCCAACCAGGATCGAGATCTTGCCGAGGTGCTTGTTTTCGTGCATCAACTGGTGCGCGGTGGGGACGCCGTCGAAGCCCATCGTCTCCGAGAGCACCGGCCGGACCTTGCCCTCGGCCATCAGCTGGTTCGCCCGCATGCACTCGTACGCGTTGGCGAAGTGGGAGCCGATGATCTGCTTCTGGCGCATCCACAGGTAGCGGACGTCGAAGTCGAGCTGGAAGCCGGAGGTGGCGCCGCAGATCACGACTTTGCCGAACGGCTTGACGACGAAGACCGAGGTCGGGAAGGTCGCCTGGCCGACGTGCTCGAAGACGATGTCGGGAGCGTCGCCGAGGATCTCTTTGACCCGTTTGGCGAACCCGCGCGAGGCCTTGAAGCGCTCCTTGTCGGCGGCGGGGTCGGCGAGGTTCTCCTTGGTCCGCATCATCTCGCTGAACTCGTTGCGGTTGATGTAGTCGACGGCGCCGAGCTGCTTGACCAGCTCGCCCTTATCGTCGGAGGAGACGACGCCGACCGCGTTGGCGCCGGCCGCTTTGCAGAGCTGGACGGCGAAGACGCCGAGGCCGCCGGCAGCGCCCCAGATCAAGACGTTGTGGCCGGGCTGCAGCTTGCACTGGTCCATCAGCATCCGGTAGGCGGTGAAGTAGGTGAGGCCGTAGGCGGAGGAGTCGACCCAGGAGAGGTTGCGCGGCTTCGCCAGCAGCTGCTGCGCCTGCACTTTGGTGAACTGGGCGAAGGAGCCCCAGGTCGTCTCGTAGCCCCAGATCCGCTGGCTCGGAGCGGCGAGCGGGTCGAGCCCGTGGACCTCGACGTCCTCGTAGGAGGCCTGGTTGCAATGGATCACGACCTCGTCGCCCGGCTGCCAGCGAGTGACGCCCTCGCCGACTTTCCAGACGACCCCGGAAGCGTCGGAGCCGCCGATGTGGTGGCCGAACTCGGGATGGTCGCCGTAGCCGAAGACCGATACCGGTTTGCCAAGCGCCGCCCAGACGTTGTTGAAGTTGACGCCGGCCGCCATCACCCGGACGACGACCTCGAAGGCGCCAGGCTCGGGGACTTCGATCTGCTCCAACTGGAAGGCGTCCTTCGGCTCCCCCTCACGCTCCTGCCGGATTACCCACGCCGCCATCGTCTCCGGCAGCGTCCCGGGCTCCACGTCGAGTTTTGCGACTGCACTGGTGTCTACGGCCAAAATTCCTCCGACTTTCGATCTCCCGCTATCGCGGGCAATCCTAGATGAGTGGTTTGAGGTTGGTCGCGAAGCACCGGCGAGCGCGCTTGCGACATTGACCCCGCTCTGGTGTGGTCAATGTCGCAAGCGCGGGAGAAGCGATGCTATGCCGCGTCGGCGGCGTCGGGCGCTTCACGCAGCTCCGGAGCCGAGATCGCCCGCACGGTGATCTCGGTCGGTTCGGGCGGCTCGATCTCCTTGCCGGTGGCGACGCCGAGGCCCTCGACCTTGCGCAGCTGCGGCAGCAGGCGGCGCTCCATTGAGCCGACCGCCGAGTCGTAGGCGGTGGCGGCCGTGGTCAGGCCCTTGCCAACCCGCTCGAACTCGCTGAGGAATTTGGAGAACCGTGCGTGCAGGGTGCCGGCGGCGTCGGCGATCTCGGCTGCCTCGGCGACCATCTTCTCCTGGCGCCAGCCCAGCTCCATCGTCCGCAGCAGCCCAATCAGCGAGGTCGGGCTGACGAGCAGGACGTTGCGCTCGAGCGCGTAGTCGAAGAGCTCGGGGTCGGCAGCGAAGGCGGCGTGCAGAGCGGGCTCGTTGGGGATGAAGCAAATCACCAGGTCCGGGGTCTCGCCGGCCTTGAACTGACCCTGGTAGTCCTTCGAGCTGAGCGCGCGGACGTGGGTGCGTACCTGCTGCGCATGGCGTCCCATCTGGGTCTGGCGCTCGCTTTCGGACTCGGCCTCCTGAGCGTCGAGGAAGGCGTCGAGCGGCACCTTCGAATCGGCGACGAAGCTGCGCGCTTCGGGCAGCAGGAAGCGGGCGTCAGGACGAAGGTTGCCGTCTTCAGTTCGCAGCGTCTCCTGCAGCTCGAAGTCGACGTGCTCGGTCATGCCGGCGATCTCGATGCAGCGGCGCAGCTGCAGCTCCCCCCACTGGCCGCGGGTCTGCGGCTGGCGCAGGGCCTTCTTCAGCCCCGCCGTCTCGGTGTTGAGGTTGCCGACGGTTTGGCCCATCTGCTCGAGCAGGGTCCTGGTCTGCAGGTCGGTCTCGCCGCGGCGGCGGACCTCGGCCTCGATTTTCTCCTGGCCCTTGGCGATCCGCTCGGCAAGGACCTTGATCTCCGCCTGGCGACGGTCGAGCGTGGCCTCGGCGGTCTTCGCGTCGAGCTTGCGGGCCTGCTCGTTCAGTTGCAGTAGCTCGTCACGAACCTGGGCGCTGACCTGCGCAGCGGCCTCTTGGATCGCCGGCGCGAGGTCTGGCTGTTCGGCGGGCTCCTCCCGCCGGGAGACGAGCACGTAGACGAGCGCTGCGGCGAGGACGAGCACGGCGAATGCGAGGAGAGCGGTCATCGGTCCAGCGTGCCACCCGGACCGGCGGCAAAAGCACTACTGAAACGCCGCTTGCAGCGGACAAAAAGTGCCGTAGAGCTTTTCTCTCTACGGGGAGGAAAAGTTCTACGGCAGGAGGACGTCGTTCTCAGACGAGGTGCGGATCGGGCCGACGACGAGCTTGGCGGGCTTGGCGCCGGGGATGTCGGCGGCGCTGATCGTGTAGGTGCCGGTTGGCAGTTCGGTCTGGAACGTGCCGGGGCTGCCGGCGGGGACCGGGGCAGAGGTCGTTTCCTTGGGGCCGTCGACTTCCAGGTGCGAGTCGGTGTCGGTCTGATTGGCGGCGACGAAGATCACGTCGAGCGGCCGCTTGTCGCCCTCGATCACCGGCTGCGGCTCGTTCTGGTTCTGCGGGATCTGCTGCGACTTTTCCTTGCCGATCCCGATTTCGATCGGGGCAACGATCACGCCCTTGTCGGAGATCTTCACGCTGACCCGGGTCGGCGATTGCGGACGCGGCTCGTTCGGATGGCTCTCGGCGCCGCAACCGGCGACGGTCAGCGCGGCGACGGCAAGCAGGGCCGCGAGTGCGGCGCTGGCCGGTCGGCGGCGCCGCGCGATCGATCCCCTGGCTCTCCCACGACCCATCGTGGGCTGAATCTAACCGAAGGGGAGGGCGGTAACTTCCGCCGTAACGCCATCTTCACCTACGGCCAACTTGGTGCCGGGCTCCGCCTCGCGGCGGACGATCGCCAGTCCGATCGCGCCGAGGGCGGGGGAGACGCCGGCGCTACCGAGGTGTCCGACCTCCTTCTCACCCAGCCGTAGCACTGCTCCCGGCTCCGCTGCACCGCTCAGCTTCAGCCCGCGCAGGTGGCGATTGGGCTTGCCCTTGTAGTGGAGGCGAGCGACCGTCTCCTGGCCGATGTAGCAGCCCTTGGTAAAGCTGACCGCTTGCTCGACGATGCCTGCCTCGGCGGGCATCGTCTCGGTCCCCATCTCAGCGCCGAAGCGGGGGCGGCCGGCCTCGATTCGCAAGATCTCGGCGGCGGCGGGGGAAACAGTGACGGCTCCGTTTTCAAGCAACGCCGCCCGTAGGCGCTCACGCTCGGCACTGGCGACGATCAGGTCGATGCCTTCGCCGCTGCCGACGGCGACGACCTCAACCCCGCTGACCGTCGTCGCTTCGCAGGCGTTCTCCGGCAGGGCCGCGGTGCCCGCCAGCTCGACGCTGCGCGGACCGATCAGTGAGACCACCGCCCGCTCCTCGCTGACGTCGACGACGGCGACCTCGCGGCCGACCGAGTACATGGTCAGGTGGCGCACGACCGCTTCGCGGGCCACGGCCTCGAAGTCGAGCAGGATCTCCTCGGCGCTGACCCGCAGCACCCGCATGTCCGACTGCATGTGCCCCTTGCGGTCGAGCAGGGCGGAGTACTGCCCATCCCCCAGCTCCAGCGACTCGGTGTCGTTGGTCAGCTGCCCCTGCAGATACTCGGCGCCGTCGGGCCCCGTAATCGCGACCACTCCGCGCTCCCGATCGAGCAGGCCGCACTCCTCCTTCAGCTGCCGATATTGCGCATCAAGCTCCACGACGACGGATTCAGTCATGACCGAATCTTAGAAAGCGTCCGTTGCGGGCGATGGGGATGACCCCGGAGGAACCTCCAGATCTATGACGGAGGGGTCATCCCCATCGCCCCTTGACAGACCAATTTAGATCTGTCTAAATCCCGTTTTAGACGTGTCTAACTCCCAGGCAATCGAGGACTACGCGAAGGCGATCTACGCGATCGCCGCCGAGCGCGAGGGTCTCGTCCTCAACGGCGAGGTGGCCGAGCGAATCGGAGTGACCCCGGCGACGGCGACTTCAATGCTGAAAAAGCTGGCCGATCTCGGCCTGGTCGACTACTTCCCCTACAAGGGCGTCAGCCTGACCTCCGCCGGGGAAAAGGTCGCGCTCGAGGTGATCCGCCACCACCGCCTGCTCGAGGCCTACCTCTCGGAGGCGCTGGGGATGCCCGAGGATCGCGTCCACGAGGAGGCGGAGGTGCTCGAGCATTACATCTCCGAGGACCTGGAGAAGCTGATCGCGGCCAAGCTCGGCGAACCGAGCCACGACCCGCACGGCTCGGCGATCCCCGGGCCCGACCTGCAGCCCCCCGCCGGGAGCGCCAAGCCTTGAAGCCGCCTCCGCCGCCGGCTGGCGAAGCGACGGTCGAGAGCGTCCTCCCCGGCGAGGCCGCGGTCGCCGAGGCCGCCCGTCGCTCGCTCGACGGCCACAGCCGCGGGATCGGCCGCATCTGGCCCTTCCTCGGCCCCGCCTTTGTCGCCGCGGTCGCCTACATCGACCCCGGCAACTTCGCCACCAACATCGCCGGCGGCGCCAAGTACGGCTACCTGCTGCTCTGGGTCGTCCTCTCCGCCAACCTGATCGCGATGCTGGTCCAGACCCAGTCGGCGAAGCTGGGGATCGCGACCGGCAAGAATCTGGCCGAGCTCTGCCGTGAGCGCTTCAGCCGCCGCACCTCAATCGGCCTCTGGCTGCAGGCCGAGCTGGTCGCGATGGCGACCGACATCGCCGAGGTGGTCGGCGCCGCCCTCGGCCTCTACCTCCTGTTCGGGATCCCGCTCTTCCCGGCCGGGCTGATCGCCGGCGCCGGCGCCTTCGCGATCCTCGCCCTGCAGCAGATGGGCTTCCGCCGTCTCGAGGCGGGGATCACGGTCCTGGTCGGGGTCGTCGTCGCCTCCTTCCTCTACGAGCTGATCGACTCCCAGCCGAGCACGAGCGAAATCGGCAAGCACCTCTTCGTCCCCGGATTCGCCGGCACCGACAGCATCCTGCTGGCGACCGGAATCATCGGCGCGACGGTGATGCCGCATGTCGTCTACCTGCACTCGGCGCTGACCCAGAAGCGGATCGTCGGCCGCAACGACACCGAGAGGAAGAAGATCCTCCGCTTCGAGAAAATCGACGTCGTCATCGCCCTCTCGATCGCCGGTGTGGTCAACCTCTCGATGATGATCGTCGCAGCCGCCCTGTTCCACACCAGCGGCCTGACCGGCGTCGACTCGATCGAAGGCGCCTACGAAGGCTTCCAGAGCCTCGTCTCCGACCGCGCCGCGGCGATCTTCGGGATCGCCCTGCTGGCCTCCGGCTTCGCCTCCTCCTCGGTCGGGACGATGGCAGGACAGGTGGTGATGCAGGGCTTCATCCGCCGCCGCATCCCGCTCTTCGTGCGCCGTGCGATCACCCTGGCGCCGGCCCTGTTCGTGCTGGCGATCGGCCTCAACCCGACCGACGCCCTGGTCGGCAGCCAGGTCGTCCTCTCCTTCGGCATCCCCTTCGCCCTGGTGCCGCTGCTGATCATCGCCAGCAAACGCGAGGTGATGGGAGACCTGGTCAACCCGCGCTGGCTCAGCGTCCTCGCCGGCATTCTCGCCTCGCTGATCATCGCCTTGAACGTGTTCCTCCTGCAGCAGGTCTTCTTCGCCTGATGCGCCGGCGCGCGGAGGTGCGCGTCAGCTCCCGTCTGGGCGCCGACGCAGCCGTGGTCTGGGAGCGGGTGATCACGGCCGAGGGCGTCAACGACGAGCTGGCGCCGCTGCTGCGGATGACGGTGCCGCGCGGGCTCGAGGACTTCGGCATCGACGACGTCGAGCCCGGGCGGCCGCTCGGCCGCAGCTGGGTGTTGCTGTTCGGGTTGGTCCCGTTCGACTACGACGAGATCTGCCTGGCGCGGGTCGAGCCCGGGCGCGGCTTCCTCGAGCGCTCGCGGATGCTGACCCAGCGGCTCTGGGAACACGAGCGCACGATCGAGCCGCGCAAGGGCGGCGGCTGCGAGCTAAGCGACCGGGTCGCCTGGGAGCCGCGGCTGCCCCTGCCTGGCGCACTGCTGAAGCCGCTGATCGCCGCCGTTTTCAAGCACCGACACAGCCGCCTGCGAGCGCATTTCGGCGCATTGTGAGCGGGGAGGTGGGGACACCCCGAACGAACCTCCCATTTTGTGAGAGAGGGGTGTCCCCACCTCCCCGCCCGCTACGCTCCCGACAGATGGCCCTCGCCGACGACTTCCAGCTGATTCTTGACGCCCTGCCGCCGGACTGGACCGACCTGGAGGTCGACCTCCGGATCGACGACGAGAGCCGCTACATCGACACCGCGGTTGCGGTCAGTCAGGTCAACGCCCAGCCCTACTCGCGGGCCGAGTGGCACTGGCGCTTCCTGATCGCCCACAGCTTCGGCCACGCCGCTGCGCCGGAGAGCGTCAAGGGAGTGCTCGCCAAGCTCGACGCCGAAGGGGTGACGGGCGAGATGCGGGTCGACGAGGTGCGCGAGGGCCGTTCCGAGGTCGTGCAGATGTGGGGCCGGCCGGAGAGCGTGCGCGAGGAGTTCCGTCAGCGCCGCGCGATCTAGCGGCGCCGGTACCCCTCGATGGCGCGGATCGTCAGCATTGCCACCGACCTGATGCTTGCCAGTCGGGTTGACGCGGCTCTGACCGCGGCTGGCCACCACGTCCTGCTGGCACGTTCGGTCGACGATGCCGCGCTCGACGAGGCGGAGCTGGTCGTTGCCGACCTCGACGCGGCGAGCGCCGACGCGTTGGGCTCGCTGGAGCCGCCGGTTCTCGGCTACTACTCGCACGTCGACGCCGAGACCCGCAAGGAGGCCGAAGAGGCCGGGGTCGATCTCGCGGTCCCGCGTTCGCGGATGGCGCGCGAACTGCCGCAATTGGTCGAGCGGCTGTTGGCGAACTAAGACGGATACCCCTCCGCTGGAGGCCCTGCGGCTAAGTCTCCATCGGAGGGGTATCCGTCTCAGTCAACGGGCGTTAGATCAAATGCGGCATTCACGTCGAGCTTGCGTTGAAGCAGGCCGTGCTCGAGGTCCCAGGCGGCCCATTCGTTCAGCACCGTGGGATCGAACGGCTTCGGCTTGAGGTCGGGGAGGACGGCGTCGAGCTGGGCTTCCTGTTCGGCTCGGTCGAGCGCCTTGTCGCCGGCGAGGAGGTCGTTGAGGCCCTGCGCAGGATGCTGCTCGGTGAAGGCGTAGCCGCGGCGGGTGGCAACGACGACGTCTTCGACCAGCTCCGGTTCGTCCGCGAGCGTCTTTTCCGTGGTGGTGAGGATCAACTCCGGATAGGGAGGAGCCCCGTATTCGTTGACTTTGAAGATCTGCAGCGGCACCCCGAGGCCCTGGAGCGCGACGCCCTCCGCGTTCCAGAACCCGGTCGCCGCGTCGACCTTGCCGGCGGCGAGCGAGGAGACGGCGTTGAAGCCGATCGTCACCTCGTCGACCGCGGCCGGGTCGCCGCCGTCGGCGCTGACCTCGGAGTCGACGACCGCTTCGTCGGAGGGGAGGCCGGTGACGCCGACGGTGCGGCCCTCGAGCTCGCGCGGAGAGTCGATGCCGCGGTCGGCGCGAGCGAGGATTGCCGCCAACGGTCGCTGCACGAGCGGCATCACCCCGACCAGGGGCAGGCCACGCTCGCGGGCGATCCCGAGGTCGTGGATGTCGAGGATCGCGAAATCGGTGCGGCCGGCGGCCAGCAGCTTCGGGGCGTCGGTCGATTCCCCGGGCTGGTGGATCGTGAGATCGACGCCGGCGTCGTCGTAGAAGCCCTCTGCGCGGGCGGCGTAGATGCCGGAGTGGACCGCATTCGGCGTGAAATCGAGCACAAGGCTCGCGCCTTTCGGCGCGCCCGGTTCCGCGCCGTCACTGCCGCAGCCGGCGATACCGGCGACCAGCAGAACGGCCGCCAGCAGCGCGACAGTCCGTCTCATGCGGCCGGGAAACTAATCCATAGAGCAAATGTGGGTAGACTGGCCGCCGCTTAGCAGGATCATTTTGGGAGACGACTAGGAGGCGAGAGTGCAGGAAAGAGGGCTGTCCGCATACCTGGGTGAGTTGATTGGCACGTTCTTGCTGGTCTTCTTCATCACCAGCGTGGTGACGCTGTACGTGTCCACTGGGGGACAGGTCTCGTTTGGCACCGACTTCGCGGTCGTCGGCTTCGTCCAAGGGCTCACCCTCTTCGGGGTGATCGTCATGTTCGGCGCCGTCAGCGGGGGACACTTCAATCCCGCGGTCACGCTTGCGGCGTGGACGATCAAAAAGATCAGCGCCCTCGACGCTGTCATCTACACCCTCGCCCAGCTCTCCGGCGCCGTCCTCGGAGCCCTGCTGACCAAGGCGCTGCTGCTCGACGAGGGGCGCGCCACGCATTACGGCGCGGGCCAAATCAGCGGCCTACTCAGCGGCAACGTCGCCGGCGCCGTCGTCGAGGGGATCGGCGTCTTCGCCCTCGTCCTCGTCATCCTCTCCGTCGTCTTCTCGAAAAAGAGCCTCAAGGACTGGGGCCCGCTGGCGATCGGCACTACCTTCGTTTTCCTGGTCATGGTCGGCGGCCCGCTGACCGGCGCCTGCTACAACCCGGCCCGCTGGTTCGGCGCCGCACTGGTCGGCAACGAGTGGGGCGGCGTCTGGCCCTACCTGGTCGGCCCGCTCGTCGGCTCGCTGCTTGCGGTCGGCGTTTGGCGTTTCGTGATCGAGGCCGGTGGCCCGGCCCCGACCGAGCCGCCGCAGCGGGTAACCCCGGCGGGCTCGCCCAAAGCCTCCGGCGCCAAAGACTGAGCTGGAGCCGCACGCACCGGCCGGCCCGGTGCGTGCGGTAATTTCAGACAGGTGCGCCGGGTCACCTTCTCGCGGAACTTCACGCTTTCGCTTTCCCGCACCTGCCAGTGCTACTGCAAGTACTGCGCTTTCGCCACCCACCAGGCGCACCTCCACGCGCCGGCCGACGTCGAACGGATCCTCGACGAAGCCCTCAAGCGCAACGCCAAGGAGCTGCTCGTCCTCACCGGCGAGCGGCCCGAGGTCAACCCGGTCGTCGCCGAGCGCCTCGCGGCTTGGGGCCATGAGGACTTCACCGGCTATGTCGTCTGGGCCTGCGAACGGGCGCTGGAGCGGGGGATGCTGCCGCACACGAACCTGGGGGCGCTCTCGAAGCGCGATCTCGCCCGGCTGCGCGAGGTGACGGCCTCGCAGGGGCTGATGCTGGAGTCGGTCGACGAGTCGCTGATGGACAGCGTTCACGCCGGCAGCCCGACGAAGCATCCGAAGGCGCGGCTCGCCACGATCGAAGCTGCAGGCGAGCTCAAGATCCCCTTCACCTCCGGCATCCTGGTCGGCATCGGCGAGAGCGAGGATTCCCGCGTCGAATCCCTGGAAGCGCTCGCTCGCGTCAACGAGCGCTATGGCCATATCCAGGAGGTCATCCTCCAAAACTTCGTTCCGCACCCGCGCTATTACGGGGCGGAGGTGGCTGAGATCGCGGATGGGGCTTCGAAGGCGCGCTGGAGGGGCGAGGGGGATGACCCCTCCGTCACAAATCTGGAGGTTCCTCCGGGGTCATCCTCCTCGCCCGGCGAGCCGCCACAAATACCCGCGTGGGCGAATCCGGTGGAGCTGGCGGAGATCAAGCGGCTGATCGGGGAGTGCAAGCGGCTGATGCCGGACGTCGGGATTCAGGTGCCGCCGAATCTCTCGGACTGGTGGCCGGAGCTTGTTGAGGCTGGGGCCACGGATTTGGGCGGTCTCAGCGCCAACGGAGATCACATTTCGCCGGAGGAGCCGTTTCCGTCGCCGCATCAGGTCCGCAAGGAGCTGGCACCACGGGGGTATGCGCTGACCGAGAGGCTATGCGTCTACCCGCAGTACATGGATCAGGAGTGGATGGAGCAGGGGGTACTCGACGTGATCAAGCTCAAGTACTGGAGCTTCATCCCGCGGCGAGGGTCCGGGCGGCGGAGTGAGGAGACGATTGATCCGGGGCTGGCGCTGGAGGCGATTGGCAAGGGACGCGAGGGCGCCGAGCTTTCCGAGGACGAGCTCACTGCCCTGTTTGCCGAGGGGCGGCCGGAGGTGATTGAGCAGATGCGGGTTGCTGCCGATGGGCTGCGGGCGGAACTGGCGGGGGACACGGTCACCTTCGTCGTCAACCGCAACATCAACTTCACCAACATCTGCGTCGTCGGCTGCGCCTTCTGCGGCTTCGGCCAGGGCAAGCGCTCACCCGACGCCTACGAGGTCTCCGAGGCCGACTTCGCGTCGCGGATCGAGGAGGCGGTCGAGTTCGGGGCGACCGAGCTCTGCATGCAGGGCGGCATCCATCCCGACCTGACCCTCGAGGAGTACGGCAAGTGGCTGCGGCTGGCCAAGCAGGTAGCCCCGCAGCTGCACCTGCACGCCTACTCGCCGATGGAGGTTCACTACATGTGCGAGGGCTCGGGCAAGCCGCCGCGTGAGGTCTTCGAGTACCTGCTCGAGTGCGGGCTCGGCTCGACGCCGGGGACCGCGGCCGAGGTGCTCGACGACGGCGTCCGCCAGCGGATCTCGCCGAACAAGCTCCCGGCCGCGCGCTGGGTCGAGATCATCGAGGCCGCCCACGCGGCCGGGCTGCGTTCGACCTCGACCGTGATGTTCGGCCACATCGAGGAGCCGCGCGAGCTTGCCCGCCACATGCGCGTCGTGCGCTCGCTGCAGGAACGGAGCGGCGGCATCACCGAGTTCGTCCCGCTCAGCTTCATCCCCTTCAACACGATGCTCGGCCGCACCCACGGGATCGAGGAGATCTCGATGCAGGACAATCTCAAGCACACCGCCGCTTTCCGGCTGGCCCTGGGGCGGACGATCACCAACCTGCAGGCGAGTTGGGTGAAGATGGGCCTCGAGGGCGCGACCGAGAGCCTGCGCTGGGGCGTCAACGACCTCGGTGGCACCCTGATGGAGGAGAACATCTCCCGCATGGCTGGCTCCCAGCACGGGGTGCGGCTGGAGCCCGAGCAGCTGATCGGCGCCGCTCGCGCCGCCGGCCGCGAGCCGGCCCAGCGCTCGACGCTCTACGAGGTCCTCGAGCGGTATCCGCAGGGCGCAGCCGCCGCGACCGCTTGAGCTTGGCAGCTATCGGGTAACCGGACCCGGACCACCGAAGAAAGGGAGTTCCGATGGACGAGGTCCACAACAAGGACGACGCCAAAGGGCGCGTCAAGGAGGCCGCCGGCAACCTGACCGGCGACGACAAGCTCAAGAACGAGGGCAAAGCAGACCAGGCCGCCGGCAAGGCGAAGGAGGGCGTCGACAAGGTGACCGACAAGGTCAAGGGGCTGCTGCACCGCGACTGACGCCAGTTCGATGTAGAGATCAGTCGCGAATAGCGCGACAAAGCTCTACATCGTCTCTACCGGAAGAGGTCCTCCTCCGGTGGGCGGCGCAGGGCGGCGGCCCCGGGTCCGTCCTCGGCACCAACATGGTGTCCGAGGCCGCGCACGACCGCCGCCGGCACTCCGCTGGCCTTGTCGCGGACGAGGTCGGCGGCGCAGGCTGCCTCGTCGGCGATCGCGATCAGGGTCGCCTCCAGTTCACGACCGCCGGCGTCAGTGCGACCGCGCCAGTCGTCGAGCGGCGCCAGTCCGGCGCAGCCGATCGCGACCTCGGCCTGGCCCAGGCGCCAGGCCCGGCCAAAGCTGTCGGCGATGATGACCCCGACCCCGACCCCGCTGGCAGTCGCGATCTCAGCCCGGATCCGGCGCGCCGAGGCGTCCGGATCCTCGGGCAGCAGGCAGACCGTGTCTGGGTCGGGCAGGTTCGAAGTGTCGATGCCGGCGTTGGCGCAGACGAAGCCGTGATGGGTCTCGACGATCAAGACGCTGCGCTCGGCCCGCAGCACGTGCGCCGACTCCTCGAGGATCAGCTCGACGAGGGCTGGCTCCTTGCCGAGCACGGCCGCGTACTTGCGCGCTTCGGCGCCGGGGATCACGGACGAGAGCTTGCGCAGCTGTCCCTCAGCCTTGGAGACGATCTTCTGCGAGACGACGACGACGTCGCCATCGGTTAGCTCGGCGGCCCCGGCGACCAATGCGCCCAGGTTCATGCCCTCCCCGACCTCGGGCAGCCTTTCGACACCGAAAACCCGGAGCTCAGTCATCGCGCGGTTCCTTTTACGCCTATAGGGACCAAAAGGAACCACGCGATTTCAAACGAGCGCTCACAGGCCGAGGGCGCGGGCGGTGCGGCGGGCGCGGCCGCGCTCGGTGGCGAGGGCGCGGGTCAGCGCGATCACGTCGGCGGGGGTGTCGAGGTCGAGCCCGAGCGTCGGGATCTCCTCGACCTCGAAGGGGATGCCGGCGTCGCGGGCGAGGTCGACGTGGCGGGCGCAGCTGCCCTCGCCGAAGGCGGGGACGATCGCGCTCGGTGGGCTCAGCACCAAGCCGTTGGTACCGGTCCCGTGGCGGTCGGGGACGATGCCGACGTAGGAGGCTGGGATCCCGGTCAGCAGCCGGTCGAGCTCCTGCGGGTCGAGCAGCGGACAATCGCCGGGGAGGAGGACGACACACTCGGCGCCCTCGACTTCGGCCCGCGCGATCCCGGCCAGGGCAGCTTGCACGTGGCCGCTGTCGGAGGGGTCGGGGACGACCTCGGCGCCAGCCTCGGCGGCCAGCTCCTGGGCGAGCGGGTCGCCGCTGACGACGATCGTGCGCTCGATCGTCCGTGCCTTGCTGATCGCCGCCAAGACGTCTTCGACCATCGCCGCCGCCAGGTCGCGCCGCTGGGCGGGCTCGAGGCCGGTCGCGAGACGCTGCTTGGCGTCGTCGAAGTGCTTGATCGGGAGGACAGCGGCGACCCTCACCGGATCAGGCTCTCGGCGTAGTCGAGGACGATGCGCGCGAGCCGCGCGCGGCCGCTGGCGCCCTCCATCAGCGTCGGCACCGCCAGGGTCGGGATCTCGGCGGGGGGTGGGTCGGGGTCGCCGTCGTCGACGACCATCGCGTCGATCAGCCCGGCGTAGAGCGAGGCGACGCCGGCCGCGGTCGTCGGCCGTCCGATCCCTTCCATGAAGCGGTCGGTCGGGCCCTTGACAACGGTGCCAGCGACATAGGGGCTGACGGCGACGACTGGGGCGGGGGAGGCGGCGATCGCCTCGCGCATGCCGGGGACGGCGAGGATCGGGCCGATGCTGATCACCGGGTTCGAGGGGCCGATCACGATCGCCTCAGCGGCCCGCAGTGCGTCCAGAACCTCGCGGCTCGGCTCGGCTGTCGTGATCCCCTCCAGCTCGACCCCAAGCACGGCCGGCTGACCGCCGTCGAGGATCAGGTATTCCTGCAGGTCGCGACGGCCGGCGTCGGTCAGCACCTTGGTCCGCACCGGCGTGTCGGACATCGGCAGGACGCGGGCGGCGACGCCGAGGCCGCGGGCGATCTGCGCCTGGGCTTCGGTCGGGCGGCCGCCGTCGTCGAGGAACTGGCGGCGGTAGAGGCAGGCGGCGAGGTCGCGGTCGGAGAGGCCGAACCAGGAGGGGGCGCCGATCTGTTTGAGGCGCTCGAAGGCGGTGAAGGTGTCCTCGCGGATCCCCCAGCCGCGCTCCTCGTCGATTTCCCCGCTCAGCCAGTAGGTGACGAGGTCGGGGTCGGGGGAGATGTGGACACCGAGTGCCTCGATGTCGTCGCCGGTGTTGGCGATCACCGCGAGGTCGGCACCAACCTCCTCCTGCATCCCGGCGGCGAGCTTGGCGCCGCCGGTGCCGCCGGCAAGGAGCGCGACCCTCACGACCAGTGATCGTCGGGCAGGCCGGTGAACCTGATCCCGGAGTGCGTCTTGTAGCGGCTGTTGATCGAGATCAGCATCGGAGTCAGCTGCTCGACGATCCGCGCCATCTCGAGCGGGCCGGCGTTGACGGCGCGCAGCCCCGGGATCAGCTCGATCAGGTTCGCGACCCGCGCCTTATCGGCCTTTTTGTCGCCGCAGATCGGGACGTCCTCGTCGAGTTCGTGCTCGAAGTCGGCCAGGGTCGGGGCGCCGACCGTGTGCAGGGTGGCGACGACGGTGACGCCCTCGGGCACCATCTCCTGGGCCTGTTGGGCGGCCGACCCCTGCCAGACGCCGAGCGAGCGGGTCGCTTTGCCGCTGACCGCGGCTGCCAGCGGCACCGTGCAGTCGACCAGGATCTGGCCCGGCGCCAGCACCTCGCGCAGGTTGTTGAGGTTCTCCGACTGGGCGCGGAAGGGGACGGTAAGGAAGACGATCTCCGCCTTGGCCGCCGCCTCGCCGTTCTCGAGGCCGGTGACGTCGGCGCCGGGAACCGCCTCGCGGACCTTGGCGGCGGCTTCCTCGGCCCGCTCCGCCGAGCGTGAGCCAAGCACAACCGCGGCGCCGGCCTGGGCCCAGCGTTTGGCGACGGCGGCGCCGAGGGCGCCGGTGCCGCCGATGATCGGAATCGGTTCGGAGGGGAGAGGGGTCATCGTGGGAATCGCGCCGCATGCACGGGCGCGGGGCCGCCCAGTTTATGCTGCGGGCGATGAGACTGGAGGGGAGGAAGGCCCTGGTCACCGGTGGCGCCAGCGGGATCGGCGCTGCGATCGCCGCGCGCCTCGCCGCCGAGGGGGCCGAGGTCTGGGTCGGCGACATCGATGTCTCCGGCGCCGAGAAGGTCGCCGGCGAGATTGCCGGCCACGCGCTCGAGCTCGACGTCACCTCCCTCGACTCCGCCCAGGCCGCCATCGCCGCCACCGGCACCCTCGACGTCCTCGTCAACAACGCTGGCACCGACGAGTTCGGCTTCTTCACCCAGACGACGCCGGAGCAGTGGCAGAAGGTGATCGCGATCAACCTCGTCGGCGTTCTCAATTGCACCTATGCGGCGCTGGGCGGCATGCAGGGGGCGGGTTACGGCCGCATCGTCACCATCTCCTCCGAGGCGGGCCGGGTCGGCTCCAAGGGCTCCGCCGTCTACTCGGCGGCCAAGGGCGGCGTCGTCGCCTTCATGAAGACGATCGCCCGCGAGAACGCCCGCTACGGCATCACCGCCAACTCAATCGCCCCGGGCCCGATCGAGACGCCACTGCTGATGGGCGCCAAAGCCCTCGGCGAGATCGGCGAGAAACTGATCGAGAACATGAAAGGCATGACCCAGATCGGCCGCCTCGGCCGTCCCGCCGAGGTCGCCGCCGCAGCCGCCTTCCTCGCCTCCGACGACGCGACGTACGTAACGGGCGAGACGCTCGGCGTCAGCGGCGGCCTGGGCATGGTCTAACGCCCCGCCTCGCGGGCGCTTCCCGTCCCTCGGGGGCGAACTTTCGGCCGTTGCTGAATTGACCCCCCTATAGCGGGTTCGATTCAGCAATCGCGAGATGGGGCGCCGGTCCAGCGGCGGGTTTGGGCGTTGGTGCGAGCGCAGCACGGTGTGATTTCTCGGACTCAGTTGCGGGCGCTTGGATATAGCCGTCGCGCGATCGAGCACCGTGTCGAAAAGCGCCGGCTTCATCCGGTCGGGGGAGGCGTGTACGCGGTTGGTCGGCCATCCTTACCCAGCAAGGACGCTGGATGGCTGCGGTTCTCGCTTGCGGAGACGGGGCGGTCCTGAGCCACGGAAGCGCTGCGGCGCTGATGCGGATCGGACATGAGCGGCGCGACCGGATCGAGGTCTCGATTCCGCGGTCGGCCGATCTGCGGCGGCCGGGGTTGCTGGTCCATCGGCGCACGGCCTGGCGCTCGGGGGAGATCGGCGCCTTCGAACGCATCCCGGTCACCAGCCCAGTCCAGACGTTGATCGACATCGCTCCCGGCCTCGACTGCATGGCGCTGGAGCGGGCGATCAACGAGGCCGACAAATATGACCTCGTCAACCCGCCGCAACTGCGCAAGGCGCTGGAGTCACGGTCAGGCGAGCCCGGCGCACGCATCCTCCGCACCGTCCTCGACCACCGCACCTTCCGCCTCACGCGCGAGGAGCTGGAACGGCGGTTTCTCCCACTGGTCCGCCAGGCCGGGCTGCCCGTCCCGCTGACCAAACAGATCGTCAACGAATTCGAGGTCGACTTCTTCTGGCCCGACCTCGGTCTGGTCGTCGAGACCGACGGTCTGCGCTACCACCGCACGCCTGCAGAGCAGGCGCGGGACCGGCTCCGCGATCAGACGCACACTGCGGCCGGGCTTCGCAACCTTCGCTTCACTCACGAGCAGGTTCGCTACGAACCCGACCACGTGCTCCGCATCCTCACCGCGACGGCGGGTCTAATCTCCCGGCCATGAACGAGCTTCCCGCCACTGCCCGGATCCGCGAGGTCGGGCCGCGCGACGGTTTCCAGAACGAGCCGGAGACGATCGCGACCGCCGACAAGGTGCGGTTGATCGACATGCTCTCGGCCAGTGGGCTAAGCCGGATTGAGGTCACGTCGTTCGTCCGGCCGGACGTGATCCCGCAGCTCTCCGACGCGGCTGAGGTCCTGGCCGCGGTGCAGCGGCGCGAGGGGGTCTCCTTCTCGGTCCTGATCCCGAACCAGCGTGGGCTCGAGCGAGCTCTGGGCATGCGCGACCGCTTCGATGAGGTCAGCGTCTTTCTCTCCGCATCAGAGACCCACAATCGCCATAACGTCAACCGCTCGATCGAGGAGTCCGTCGCCGCCCTCGAGGCGGTGCTCGCCGAAGCTGGCGCGGCCGGCCTGCGTCGCGAGCTCGTGATTGCGACCTCGTTCGGCTGCCCCTACGAGGGCGAGGTGGCACCGGAGCGGGTCTTCGCGATCGCCGAGCGGCTTGCTCCCGAATGCGACGAGGTCGGCTTCGGCGACACCACTGGGATGGCGAACCCGCGCCAGGTCCACGGCTTCTTTGCCGCCGCCCGTCAGCGCATCAGCGGCGCTGAGCTGACCGCTCACTTCCATAACACCCGCGGCCAGGGGCTCGCCAACGTCGTCGCCGCCCTCGAAGAGGGGGTCGAGTCGTTCGAGTCGAGCTTCGGCGAGCTCGGCGGTTGCCCGGTGCCGCCGGGGTCGACCGGCAACGTTTCGACCGAGGACGTGGTCTCGATGCTGCACGAGATGGGCGTGCGGACCGAGGTCGACCTGCCGCGCCTACTCGAGGCCTCGCGGGCGGTGCAGGAGGTGCTGGGGCGCCCGTTGGGCGCCCACGTCCTGCGCGCTGGCCCGGTCGACTGGAACCCGCCCTCGGCGGCCTCCGCTCAGCCTTCCTAAGCTTCCCGTTATCCGGCATCGGTACCGTTTCCGAGTGGCCCGAAGGATCTCAACCCCGCTTTTCGCCGCCGCCGGTTGCCTTGGCGCGCTCATCGTCGTCGCCTTCTTCGCCTACAAGGTGGGGCCGACCGTCCACCTCGACGCGTCCCTGCTCAACCACCTCAGCGCCCCGCGTGAGGGCCTCCGCTTCGGTCTCGCGACCGTGGCCGCCCATCTCGCCGACCCGGTGCCGCTGCTGCTGATGACGATCGCCGTTGCCGCTCTCGGCTGGCATTGGGACCGCCGCCGCGAGGTCGTGGCCGCGGTCGCGGTCGTGATCGGCGCCAACCTCACGACCCAGGTCCTCAAGCATCTCTTCGAACACCACCGTTACCAGGACTTCCTCGGTCCCGAACAGCCCTGGGCCAACGCCTTCCCCAGCGGCCACACCACCGCCGCGGTCGCGGTCTCGATCGCGCTGCTGCTGGTCGTGCCCCCGCGCCTGCTGCCGCGCGCCACGCTGATCGCCGTCGCCTTCTCGGCCGCGGTCGGTCTCTCCGTCTGCGTGATCGAATGGCACTACCCGAGCGACGTCGTCGGCGGCACCCTCGTCGCCGCCGCCTGGGGACTGGCGGCCCTCGCCTGGCTTCGCTACCGCGGTGACCGCGAACGGGCGCCGGAGGCTCAGACGGCTTCGAGTCGCTTCGCCATCTCGACGAAATAGTCGAGCGCTGCCGGGTTGGCGAGCGAGTCACGGCTGGCGGCTTTCTCGACCGGGACCCCCATCAGGATCCGCTTCACTGGCACCTCGAGCACCTTGTTGCTGAGGGTGCGGGGCACCTCGTCGATCTCGAAGACCTGGTTGGGGACGTGGCGCGGCGAGCACTGTTCGCGCACCCGCCGGGCGATCTCTTTCGTCATCTCCTCGTCGAGCACGGCGCCCTCGCGGACGACGACGAAGAGCGGCATCCAGCCATCGCCGTCGGGGTTTGGCAGGTCGACGACCAGGGCGTCGATGATCTCGTCGAGCGAGAGCACCGCCCGGTAGATCTCCGAGGTCCCCATCCGGATCCCGCCGCGGTTGATCGTCGAGTCCGAGCGACCGTAGATGACGCCGGTGCCGCGCTCGGTGATTTCGAGCCAGTCGCCGTGGCGCCAGGTGCCGGGGAACATCTCGAAGTAGCTCTCGCGATAGCGGCCGCCGTCCTCATCGCCCCAGAAGTAGACCGGCATCGAGGGCATCGGCTCGGTGATCACCAGCTCGCCGACCTCGCTGACGACCGAGTTGCCGTCTTCGTCCCAGGACTCCAGCGCCGCTCCCAGCGACGGGGCCTGCAGCTCGCCGCGGTAGACCGGGAGCAGGGCGACGCCGCCGATGAAGGCGGTGCAGACGTCGGTGCCGCCGGAGGTCGAGAAGAGCCAGGTGTCGGCGCCGATCTGGTCATAGATCCAGTCGAAGCCCTCCGGCGCCAGCGGCGAGCCGGTCGAGCCGACCGCCTGTAGAGCGCTGAGGTCGCGGCCCGCACCGGGCTCGACGCCGGCCTTCATGCAGGCGGAGATGTAGGAGGCCGAGGTGCCGAACATGCTGATCCGCGTCTTCGCCGCCAGGTCCCAGAGCGTGTTCAGGTCCGGGTAGCCGGGGTTGCCGTCGTAAAGGACGATCGCCGCCGGCGTCAGCAGTCCGGAGACGATGAAATTCCACATCATCCAGCCGGTCGTCGTGAACCAGAAGAGGCGATCGCCCTGGTGGGCGTCGACGTGGAGGTTGAGCTTCTTCAGGTGCTCGAGCAGGATCCCACCCTGGCTCTGGACGATCGCCTTCGGCAGCCCGGTGGTGCCGGAGGAGTAGAGGACCCAGAGGGGGTCGCTGAACGGGACCCGTTCGAACTCGAGCGCGGCGTCCTCGTTGTCGGTGAGGACTGAGCTCCAGCTGGTGACGTTCTCCAGCGCCGAGATGTCCGGATCGGGATCGAGGTAGTGGATCAGGACGGTGCGCTCCAGGCTCGGCATCGCCGCCTGCAGCTCGGCGACGGTGTCGAGGCGGCTGAAGTCCTTGCCGCCATAGCGGTAGCCGTCGACCGCGAACAGGACCTTGGGCTCGATCTGGGCGAAGCGGTCGACGACGCTGGAGGCGCCGAAGTCCGGCGAGCAGCTGGACCAGACCGCGCCGATCGAGGCGGTGGCGAGGAAGGCGACGATCGCCTCCGGGATGTTCGGGCAGTAAGCGACGACGCGGTCGCCGCGTTCGACCCCCATCTCGCGCAGGCCGGCGGCGATGGCGGCGACCTGCTGGCGCAGCTCGCCCCAGCGCAGCTCACCGAGGTTGCGCAGCTCGGAGCTGTGGAAGATCGCGACCTCGCCGTCGTCTTTGCCGCGGAAGATGTGCTCGGCGTAGTTGAGGGCGGTGCCCGGGAACCACTCGGCGCCCGGCATCTCACGCGAGCCAAGAACGGGAGACGGGTCGCCGTCGGCCTGGACGTCGAAGAAATCCCAGATCGCCGCCCAGAACTCGTCGAGCGAGTCGACCGACCAGCGGTGCAGCTCCGGATAGCCGTCGAAGCTGAGGCCGCGCTCGGCTTGCAGCCAGCGCATGAATTCGGTCATCCGCGAGTTCTCGATGAGCTCGGCGGACGGTTCCCAGAGCGGCGCGGTCATCGCGCGGCGCAGTCTAGTTAGGCGGCGCTCGTGCGGGCGGCCGTCTTCGGCGATTCCTCCCGGCCGGGCGCTTTATGGTTCCCGGGGCGCCGGAGTGGCGGAACTGGCATACGCGATCGGCTCAAAATCGATTGCCTTAACAGGCTTGTGGGTTCGAATCCCACCTCCGGCATCCCCCAGACGAGTCGCGCAGGCGCCGTTCAGGCGGGCTGGGGGGTGCCGTCTTCGGCGCCAGCGCCGTAGTCCTCGCTGGACCCGATCGGGCGCTCCTCCTCGACGTGCCACTCTTGGCTGAAGCCGTAGAAAGCGGCGGCGATCACGACCAGTTGCAGGAGGCCGAGGATCACGACCAGGGTTCCGAGCAGGGTGGAGGAGAGGAGGGCTTCGTCGAAGCCCGACTTGTCGCGGGCGAACCAGCTATTGGCTCCGACCGCGCAGAAGATCGCCAGGATCATCGAGAGCGCGGCGGCGACGGGGAGGACGCCGCGACCCCAGCGCGCGACTCGGTAGGCGAAGACGAGGTAAAGGATCACGTAGACGATGCAGGCGATCCCCATCCCGCTGCCGCCCTTCAGCAGCGACCAGCCACCGATCGCGATGATCCCCGCCAGGATGGCAGTGGCCAGCAGCAGGAGGACGATCACGAACTTGGTCGTCACGTGCCCCGCTTTTTCCCGATTCGGCCGCCACAGTTCGTAGCCGGGCCGTACCTCTCCTACCGCCATGCCGTCGATCATAGAATCCTTGAACGACGATTCGGCATTGGTCGTGCGTTAAGGCCCCACAATGGGGTGCCACGCGGGCGTGGCGGAATTGGAATACGCGCCAGGTTTAGGTCCTGGTGGGCTTCGGCCCGTGGGGGTTCGAGTCCCTCCGCCCGCACTATCGATCGCGATTGGCTGCCTTGGTTGCGAGCGCGCCGCCCGGCGGCCGTAAGCGCCCCGCGCTCGTTACGATCCGCGCTCTGGGGCAGTGGCCCAACTGGCTAAGGCACCGGTCTCCAAAACCGGCGATTCCAGGTTCGAGTCCTGGCTGCCCCGTTTACCCGAGTCTGAACTTCTGGGCGAGGTTGGGATCGCCGTTGGGGTCCTGGATCAGTCCGGCGCCGATCGTCACTGCGGTGAGCCTTGCTCCGCGAGGTAGTCGCGGCAGGCAGAGGTCGTGCATGTTGTCGGCGTTGAAAGAGGTTTCATGGTCGTAGAGATCGGCGACATCTAACGGGGCATAGGCGACGTCCTTGCCGTTCGCCAGCTTGTAAATGGCGCGGTAGGAGGCGACGACGGGGGCGCCGACTTCTTCTCCGGTGGGGAAGGCCGTGAGCCCGTTGGACCACATCACCCGCACGAAGGTCTTGCCGACCGTGCAGCGGTTGGGGTCGCCCCGGTAGATCCCCGGCGTGAGCGTCCAGGCGTCGACGATGTACGGGCCTCCGGCGAGTGGCTCCACGTCGGCGTCCGGCGAAAGTGGGAGCTGCCTCCATCGCTTCGTTCTGGGTGGCTTGCCCTGGAGCGCCCCGACAACGCGCAGCGCAGCCGGCGTCGGGCCGTTGACCGAGTCCCCGAAATCGCCGATCAGATTCACCGTCTGGGCCTCGTCCGACTCGTTCGGCGGGAACTGCAGGGCGCAGGTCGGGGTCGTGGTGCTGCCGTCGCTGCGCACGATCTGGAAGTCCGTGGTCTGGATCGAGGAGCGCTGGATGAACCAGTTGAAGGTGACGGGGATGTTGTCCAGGCCCTGTTGTCCGTTTGGACAGCCGACCTGATTGTCGGTACCCCACGATGCGCTGAGGATTCTCGGCTGATGACGCGCGATCGAGTCGGTCGCGGTGGCAATGGCGGGCAATGCGAATACGAAGACGGCCGCTCCAAGCGCGGCAAGAGCATGGCCTCGCAGGCGCCGCATCGAGAAACTCACATCGGTATGCATCCGCGGCAGCCTAGCCTTCGACGCCGCCGATCTCACCGAGGATCGCGACCGCCCGCATTCTGGGCGTCGAGGATGCGCTGCAGGTCGAATCGATCTGTGGTCAGGCCCTCCAGGCTAGAACAGCGTGTAGGTCCAGACCTGGCCGTTGTCGCGGATGTTGAAGATGATCTCTCCCGGTTGGCAGATGGGATTCGAGTTGGCCCATGCAATTGCCGCAGGGACGTTGGCCCAGAGGTTTTCGTGCCATACCCGAGGCGCGAAATCCCGCGACGACAACTCATCCAGTTTTGCTTTTCCGGCCTCGATCGGATCGGACACGATCTCATCGTTCATGGTTCTCTCCCGTTGTCTTACCGAATGACAGTGATGAGCGTCCCTGCGTCACACTCTTCACCCTTGTGTGCCACTGTAGCGTCACTCTCGAACCGTGTCACACACATGGGGTTTTCCCTAATAGTGTGTGAATAGAGGTAACGGTGTGTAATGCCTTGCTCTCGTGGCCTCCGGCCGCAGATGGCCCCTGATCAGAGATTGCCGATTTGCGGCGACGGAGGTAGGCACGTACCTTTCTGGGAGCAACCGCAGGAGCCGGGCGGAGAAATTGGCGAGTTTCTCGCCGAGGAGGAGACGGGATGAGCGATTCGAGCGAGCGATACGAGACTCTCCGGCGCGAGTACCGCTGGCAGGTCCCCGAGCGCTACAACATTGCCGCCGACGTCTGCGACGCCCGGCCCGCGGACGAGTTGGCGATGGTGCACGAGCACTTCGAAGGCGCCGTCCGCGAGCTCTACTGGGGAGAGCTTCAGGCCCTCGCGAACCAAGCGGCGAACCTGCTCGCCGGCCTTGGCGTCGAGCGTGGCGACCGGGTCGCGATCGTCCTGCCGCCGACCCCGGAGACCGCCGCCCTCTTCTTCGCCACCTGGAAGATCGGCGCGATCCTGCTCTCGATGTCGGTCCTCTATGGCGACGAGGGGATCGCCCACCGGCTCAACGACTCCGAACCGCGGGTGCTGATCACCGACGCCGACAACGCAGCCCGCTTCGAGGGCGTCGAGGGGCCACATTTGCTGGTGCTCGAGCCGCAGATGCTCGCCGCCGAGAGTGATTCCTGGCAGACGGTCGATACCTCGGCGGAGGACCCGGCGCAGCTGTACTACACCTCGGGCACGACTGGGCTGGCGAAGGGGATCGTCCATGCCCACCGCTACCTCCTCGGCCACAACGAGTTCGAGTTCTGCCACGAGGTCGAGGCCGGCGAGCGCTTCCACGGCATGGGCGAATGGGCCTGGGCCGCGGGTATCTGTCCGCTCTTGGGACCGTGGCGGTTGGGCGCGACGCAGCTCGTCTACCAGCGCCAGGGCGGGTTCGACCCCGCCAAGCAGCTCGACTTTCTCTCCCGCCACCAGGCCAGCAACGTGTTCGCGACGCCGACCGCGATCCGCTCGATGATGGCGATCGAGGACGCGCGCGAGCGCTACCCGCAGAGCTTCCGGATCGTCTGCTCGGCGGGGGAGCCGCTCAACCCGGAGGCGATCCGCTGGTTCCGCGACCAGTACGGGGTCACGGTCCTCGACTTCTACGGCCTGACCGAGTCCTACCCGCTCTGCGGCAACGTGCCCTGGATGGAGGTGCGTGAGGGCTCGATGGGGCGGCCGATGCCCGGCTGGGATGTCGAGATCCTCGACGAGGACGAGAACCCGGTCGCGGTCGGCGAGCGCGGCGAGATCTGCCTGCGGGCCCGCTCCAACCCCCATTACCCGCTCGGCTACTGGCGTCAGCCGGAGGCCTCCGCGGAGGTCTTTGGCGGCGAGTGGTTCCACAGCAAGGACGCGGCGCGTATCGACGAGGACGGATACGTCTGGTACGAGGGCCGCGCCGACGACGTGATCATCGCCGCCGGCTACCGGATCGGTCCCTTCGAGGTCGAGTCGATCTGCCTCGAGCACGACGCGGTCGCCGAGGCCGCCGTGGTCGCCTCACCCGACGAGCGCCGCGGCTCCGTCGTCAAGGCCTTCGTGATCCTGGCCGAGGGGCACGAGCCCTCCGACGAGTTGGCCAAGGAGATCCAGGCCTTCGTCCGCGACCGCCTCTCCGCCTACGCCTACCCCCGCCGGATCGAGTTCACCGATGAGCTGCCGAAGACCCTGACCGGCAAGATCCGCCGGGTCGAGTTGCGCCAGCGCGAGCTCGAGCGGTTCTCGCAGTAGCGTGATCGGCGCTTCCGGCTGGCCGCCCCGCTTCCTCGTCGCGCCTGACTCCTTCAAGGGGACGATCAGCGCTCCGGAGGTGGCTCGCGCGATCGCCGCCGGCCTCGCCGACGTGGGCGCCGAAGCCGACCTCTGCCCGGTCGCCGACGGCGGCGAGGGGACGGCGGCGGTGCTGCGTGCAGCGCTTGGCGGCGAGGAGCGACGGGCGCCAGCCCGCGACCCGCTCGGCCGGCCGCTGGAGGCGACCTTCACCCTGCTCGACGACGGCCGCACCGCGGTTGTCGACACTGCCGCCGCCTCCGGTTTGCCGCTGGTGGCAGCGACGGAGCGCGATGCCGAGGCGGCCAACACCTACGGCACCGGGGAGCTGATCGGCGCGGCGATCGAGGCCGGTGCGGCGACGGTGATCCTCGCCGCCGGTGGCAGCGCCACCACCGACGGCGGTATCGGCGCGATCGAGGCGCTGCGCGAGCGGGGCGGCATCGGCACGGCGACGATCGAGGTCCTCTGCGATGTGCGGACGCCGTTCGAGGATGCGGCTCGCGTCTTCGCGCCGCAGAAGGGCGCCGATTCGGCCGCGGTCGAGCGCCTCGGCGAGCGCCTGCAGCGGCTCGCCACCGAGCTCCCGCGCGACCCCCGCGGGGTGCCGATGACGGGCTGCGCCGGCGGCCTCTCCGGTGGGCTTTGGGCCGCATTCGCCGCGCAATTGCGCCCCGGCGCCGACTACGTCTTCGAGCTGCTCGGCCTGGAGCGCCGCTTGCTCGCCGCCGACGCCGCGATCTCCGGCGAGGGCCGGATCGACTCCCAGAGTCTGGAAGGCAAGGTTGTCGGGCGCATCGCGGAGCTCTGCGCCCGCGCCGGGCGCGACCTCTACGTTCTTGTCGGCCGCGACGATCTCGACCCGGCGGCGATCGGCAAGCTGCCGATTCGCTCGATCCGGGAGGCGGGGACGGTGGAAGCGCTGCGCGCGGCCGCCGCCGAGATCGGCCGGGGCTCAGTCTGAGCCGTCGCCCTGTTCGTCCTTGCTCGCCTCGACCGAACCCTGGATCGCGGCGATCAGGATCGCGGTCACGCCGGCCGCCATCGAGCCGGCGATGATGTCGGCGTGGTCGGGGTTCTCGGTCGCCAGATCGACCAGCGCGTAGACCTCGCCGACGAGCAGAAGCGCGAGCGTCATCAGGCTGAGGATCCAGTTGACGGGGCGACCACGCCAGCGGATCGCGCCGACCTCGATCGCGTACCCGATCAGCAGCACGAGCAGGATCTGGGAGGCCTGTTCCTGGAAGAGCAGCGACTTTGATTCCCGCGCCAACGGCCAGGTGACGGCGACGAAGACGAGGAAGGGAGCGACGAACGGCACCTTCGGCGCCGCCCAGACGAGGAAGTCGACGAGGAAGCGGGCGAATTCCCGCAGCCAGGAGAGCGAGAAGCGCGGTCTCGGGAAGGGCGGGGTGTCTTCGCCGAAGAGCTTCAGCCGGTAGACGACGAGGGCGCCGACGGCGATGGTGGCGATCGGCGCCGCGATCACACCGAGCACGGTGATCCCGATCCCCGCGAGCAGCGAGAGCACCGCCAGCAGGCCCGAGAGGACGGCATTCCGCTCGCTGTCCCGGGGCCGTTCGCTCGAAGCCATCACCGCCGCCGGAGGCTACAAGTGCCTGCGGCTGTGGCTTCTCCAATCGGCGGTGGCGAGGCTCGCCGGCCCAGGTTGCGGCTGAATTAGGTTCGGTCCATGAACTCCGCACCCTCCGGTGAAGACCAGCTCGGGCTGCGTCCGCTGAAGGCGCTGACGCTCGACGAGCGGGTGATCGACCCCGACCAGATCCCCTGGGTTCCCTACACCGACACGATCTGGGTCAAACCGCTGCGCCTCAACCGCAAGACGGGGCAGTGGGCGAACATCACCAAAGTCGTTGGCGGCGGCCAGATCAACCGCCACTACCACGTCAACGGGGTGATCGGGTACGTGCTCGAGGGGAGCTGGTATTACGCCGAGAAGGACTGGGTCGCGCGGCCGGGGATGATGGTCTGGGAGCCGCCGGGAGACGTCCACACGCTGATGAGCGGCGAGGAAGGGACCGTCACCCTGTTCCAGCTCGAGGGCGCCCTGCTCTACGTCGACGAGGAAGACAACGTGGTCGGCTTCGACGATGTCCTCAACCACACCAAGACCTACCACGATTTCTGCGCGTCCCAGGGCATCGACCCCCTCGACCTCGACTACTGATTGCCGAGGTTGCCTTTTCCGCCTCTGTAGGTGGGTGAAAGGCAACCTCGCGGGAGAATGCGGGCCGTGCTAGGCGACGAGCTGTTCGAGCGGGCGGTGCGCGAGCGGCCTGACGACCCGGCCTTCTTCTACTTCGACACCGCGATCGGCGTTGACGAGGCGGCTCGGCAGGCGCATGCGCTGGCGGCGGCGCTGCGCGGTGAGCTCAGCCTGCGGCCCGGGGACCGGGTGGCGCTGATGCTGCAGAACGTGCCCCAGTTCCCGATCGCGGTCCACGCCGTCTGGCGCTGCGGCGGCGTCATCACCTCGGCCAACCCGATGAACAAGGAGCGGGAGCTGCGCCACCAGCTGACCGACTCGGGGGCGACGATCGTCTTCTGCCTCGAGTCGCTGTACGAGGTGGTCGCGGCGGCGCGCGGGGGGACGGCGGTCGAGCACGTCGTCACCGTCTCCGAGCTGGAAATGCTCGACGCGGTGCCGGCGGCGTTGGCCGGGCATCGGCGTCATCAGTGTCCGGGTGCGATCCCGTTCGCGGACCTGATCGCCGGCCGGGGCGGGGGAGGGGCGGCTGACGTTGCGCTCGACTCGCCGGCGCTCGTCACCTACACCTCGGGGACGACCGGGCTGCCGAAGGGCGCGATCAACACCCACCGCGCCGTGATCCACAACGCCGAGGCGATGCGGGACTGGGGCTCGCTCACGCCCGGTGACGTCACCGTCGCGATGGCGCCGCTCTTCCACATCACCGGCCTCGTCTGCCACATGGCGACCGCTCGCGCCAGTCGCACGCCGCTGCTCTTGCTCTACCGCTTCGAGGCGGGGGAGATCCTGCGCCTGATCGAGCGCTGGCGCGGTAGCTACGTGATCGGGCCGCTGACCGCGTTCATCGCGATGCTTGACCACCCGCAGATCGGCGAGCGGGACCTCTCCTCGCTGACCAAGGTCGGCAGCGGTGGTGCCCCCGTCTACGCCAGCGTCGTCGAGCGCTGGGAGGAGGCGACCGGCGCCTACATGCACAACACCTATGGCCTGACCGAGACCGCAGCGCCCTCGCACATGGTTCCGTTCGGGAGCCGTGCTCCGGTTGATCCCGAGACCGGCGCGCTCTCGATCGGCAGACCGATCGCCGACACCGAGTCGCGGGTGGCCGTGGTCGACGGCGGCGGCGAGGCGGCGCCCGGGGAGGAGGGGGAGATCCTCACCCGCGGTCCGGGCGTGACGCCGGGCTATTGGCAGCGGCCCGAGGAGACTGCGGCGGCGCTCGAGGACGGCTGGCTGCACACGGGCGACGTCGGCAAGCGCGACGCCGACGGCTGGTTCTACCTCGTCGACCGGATCAAGGACATGATCAACGTCTCCGGCTACAAGGTCTGGCCGCGCGAGGTCGAGGACGCCCTGTTCAGGCACCCGGCGCTGGCCGAGGCCTCGGTGGTGGGCGCCCCCGACTCCTACCGCGGCGAAGTCCCGGTCGCCTACGTCGTCCTCCGCGAGGGCGCGACCCTGGCCGAGGACGACATCATCGCCCACTGCCGCGAGCAGCTCGCCGTCTACAAGGCGCCGCGCCGGGTTGTCTTCGTCGACGAGATCCCGACGACGCCGACCGGCAAGGCGTTGCGCCGCGAGCTGCGCGAGCGCGAGCGCGATTAGCTGCCGGTTGGCTGCAGCGCGATCACCGTGTAGTAGCCGACCAGGTAGAGGTTGCGACCGTCGGAGATCATCGGCGTGTAGCCGGCCTGGTGGAGGAAGAAGACGCGATGGTGGTTGCGGACGTCGATGCCGACCGTCTTGCGGGTCTTGAAGCTGGAGGTGAAGACGGTGTGGCCGATCACCGTCGCCGAGCCCGGCACCGGCCCGCCGACGTCGTATTTCCAGCGCGGCTTCCCGGTGGCGGCGTCGAGCGCGTAGAAGATGCCGTTTTCGGAGCCGATGTAGACGGTTGGCTTGGTGCCGGCGACCGCGGCTGGCGTCGGTGAGCCGTAGATGAAGGCGCCGGTCGGGAAGGTCCAGTCGATCTTGCCGGTCTTTTCGTCGAAGGCGTAGACGTTGCCGTCGTCGCGGGCAACGAAGACATGGCCGAAGGAGGCGGCGGGAGAGGAGAAGAAGCCGCCCTTTCCAAACGGCGCCACCTTGCTGGTGTTGGTGCGCCAGATCGGCTTGCCGGTCTTGGCATCGACTGCGTAGACAGAGCTCTGATAGTCGGCGACGTAGATGCGGCCATGGTTGTAGCTGGGGCTGGCTTTGATCGCGCCTGGGGCGGACCAGGTCCAGCGGGTGTGCCCGTTGGCGGTGTCGACCGCGAGCAGCTTGGCGGTGTCGGTGCCGATGTAGAGCGTGTCGCCGACAACCAGGGGCGAGGATTCGAGGTGGGCGTGGACGTCGCGCAGCCAGTCGATCTGGCCGTCGTCGGCGTCGACCGAGATCAGGTAGCCGCCGAGGCTGGCGTAGTAGACGTGGCCTGCTTGGTAGGCGGGACCGGTGACGGTCAGCGGCGCCCCGTGCAGGTTTTCCTTGGTCTTTCGCTCCCAGATCACCTTGCGGTCGCTGAGCCGGATCGCCGCCGGGTTGCCGTACTTGTTGACGACGTAGGCGACCCCGTTGGCGATCGCCGGCGGGAACTCGATCAGCGCGTGCGTGTTGAATGACCAGACCTGCTTGAACGGCGGGTCCAGCGGATGCTCTGGTTCTGGCAGGTAGTGCGTGCGCTGCGGCACCCGGCCGAAGAAGGGCCAGTTGTCGGGCCCCGGCGCGGTCGCCGCCGCCTGCTTCGCGGCCGCGGTCGCGCCGCCACCGTCGCTTGAGCCGCCGCAGCCGGCGAGCAGCGCGGCTAGGGCGACGAGTGCCAGCGCAGCTACTTTTGCCGACGAGATGATCCGAAGCTCCACGCCTCTCCCTTCGGCTTCCAACCCGCGGGCTTTAAGGCTGCATCCAAGCGGCGGACGAGAATCGAACTCGCGTCATTAGCTTGGAAGGCTAAGGCTCTACCGTTGAGCTACCGCCGCGCGCAAGGGGAGCCTAGCCGCCGCCGCGCGATTTCGTCAGAATGTCGGGACCCCACGGGGAGTGGCGCAGTCTGGTAGCGCACTCGGCTGGGGGCCGAGCGGTCGCAGGTTCAAATCCTGTCTCCCCGATACCAAATCTCGCATAGCCGCGCATCAGCCCGTATCACCCCGCAGAGAGACGACTCACCCCGCCGATTGTTGATCCTGGGAGAGGGCGCTCTCGCACCGGGGCTCGGCTAGGAGCGCAAGACTAGGTTTCCGGAGGCGGTGCCTGTCGGGAAGCCAGGAGGAGTCCCTCGCGCGCCTCCGGTTCGACCCTGGGCAGCTCGGCGACGGGTCCGATCAGGTTGGTCCAGGAGCGTGGATAGTCGGTTCGCCACTCCCAGAAGACCTGAAGCGCGTGGTAGCTGATCCAACTGCCGAGCTCGGTCGGGCGACGGCCTTCCCGGGTCACCATCGCCGTTGACATCGCCGAGCATCAGGTTGCCGGCGGTCCCCTGCGGGGTGGGATTCTCCTTCAGGATCGCGTTGATGCCGGCGAGTTTGCCGCTCACCTCGAAGTTGAAGGCAAAGCCCGAGGGCTCACCCTGCCCGTCCAGGAAGGCCCGGAGCGGCTCGGGGACCCGGTAGCCGAGATCGGCGATGCGGCACCCGACGTGCTTGGCGTAGTAGGAGAGGACCAATTCCGATCCCTCCCTCCAGTCCTTCGCTTTTGAATAGGGCGACGTCTCCTGCCCGGTACTCCTCTGACGAGAACTCGCGCCGGAGGTCGCTCGCCTTATGGCGGTGCTCACGCGAATCGGCCTCACCGCCACACCACCAGCACTCCTGCTCGTAGCGGTGGTGCTCGAGCGGGGGATGGGAATCAGGCTTGATCGGGCGTGGTCGCCGTGTGCGGGCGGGGCTGAGGGGACTCAGGCGGGTTCTTCGTGCTCTCCGTCGTCCCCTCGATCTGACCCGATCGTCAGCTTTCCCACCGTTGCCCGCAAGCTCTCGGAGGCGGCATAGCTGATGTTGCGCCCGCGGCCGCGCTGCGCCACCAGGCCTGCGTCGAGCAGCCGGCGGAAGTCGGCGCTCGCCGTCGCCGGCGAGACGTCGGCCTCCTCGCCATAGGTGCTCCGCTCGGTGCCGCCCGCGAGGCTCTGCTCGAGCGCGATGACCAATCGCTCCGGCCAGCCCCGCTCGGCGATCAACCCTTCCAGGTGGTCCCACCTTGTCGCCGCCTCCTCGATCTGGCGCAGGCGTCGGCGGGCCTGGGCGATGTGTGCCTCGGTGCAGAACGCAACCCAACCCGAGGCGTCGCGGTCGGGCTGGTAGCTGCCGCCCTGGGTGTCGCGCAGGGCGGCGTAGTAGGCCTGCGTGTGGTTGCCGAGGTATTCCTCGATCGAGAAGAACTCCGGCGAGGCGAGACCCTCGCGGGCGAGGACCAGCGACTGGATGATCCGCGAGACGCGCCCGTTGCCATCGCGGAAGGGGTGGACCGAGACCACGTTCAGGTGAGCCATCGCCGCCCTGACGACGACGTTCACTTCTACGTCTCGTTCGCCTTCCAGCAACGACTCGACCACCTCGGCCATCAGTCCGGGCACGTCGCCGCCGTCGGGCCCTCGGTACTCGAGCGAGCCGTCAGGCGCGGTGACGCCGATCGGCCCCGTCCGCCAGAGCCCCGGGTCCTTGTCGCGCTGGAAATAGCAGGCGTCGAAGTGAAGGTCGAGGATCACGCGGTCGAGCCACCGGAAAGACGGATCGATCGCCATCGTGCCGACGTGGTCCATCGCCCGCGCGTAGCAGGAGACCGCCTGGCGGTCTTCCTCACCGGGCTCGGGCCGTTCCCGGCCACTGGTGAGCGCCAGGGCTTCCTCGAGTGAGACGCTGAAGCCCTCGATCGAGGTCGAGCTCTCGATCGAGCTGGCGCGCACCTCGCGGCGTAGGGAACCCATCCAGCGGGCAGGGGTCCGGACCTCGTCGCCGAGCTTCCGGCGAAGCTCGGACAGCTCATCGAGCCGCGCCTGGAGAGCTGCCGTCATCGGAGGGGTAGAGAAGATCATGACCAGAAGAATAGACGATTAGACGCATAATCGTCTAGAGCCAAGATATCTTCGAAGCGACTTCAATTTTTGAGGAGATCCGTAAGGGGACCGGGACCAGGGCGATGAGCGACGAGGACTTTGATCGGCACTTCGGCTTGCTTCTAAACAACGGCGAGGGCCAGTTGGGTGAGCGCGGGAGAAGGCCCGCGCTTTGAGGTTCGGATCTACGAGATCCTTGGAGCGATCGTCAAATGGCTGCGTCGATGCGAAGACGAGGGTCGAGATGGCAGGCGGCTCGGCGGCTGCGTCAAGCTCTATGTCCCACGGCCTGCTGGCCGCTGGGCGCGGTTCTCGCGGCTGATGAGGAGACATCGAAGGGTGATATTGCTGGTTCGCATTTCCCTTCGGTGGGGGGAATTGATCCTGTCTCCCCGATTCTTCAGAGCCTGCTTGGGACGCGGGCTTCTATTGCTCCAGGCGGGTGAGCCAGGGCGTCGGGAGCCCGCGTGGTACCGAGAGCCGCCGGCAGGAGTCTCAGAAAAGCGTCGGGTCGGTCGGGGAGTCCTCGGTGCCTAGCTCCTGCTCAGGAGACGCGAAAACTGCTGTCGGTCCTGCCGCCTCCCGCGGCTGGCTTCGGTCAAGGGGTTCCTTATCTCGGAAAACGGTTCTGGGACCTTCGGCCGGGGGCCAAGCGGATTGGCCGGCGGCCGTCACCAGGCCCTCCAGCGCGCTCGCCGCGGCGTCGGCGCCGCCGGCCTGCTCGAAGGCATCCCTGACCCGCTCGGCGCCGGCCCGGCGCTCGATCGCGGCCTCAACTGCGGCGCGTAGCCGGTCGGGCCTGAGGCGCCGGGCCGGCAGCATCGTGCCGCCGCCGCAGTGCTCGGCTCGGCGGGCGACCTCGAACTGGTCGCGCATGAAGGGGACGACGCAGACCGGGACTCCGGCGGCGAGTGCCTTTTGGGTGGTGCCCATGCCACCGTGCGAGATCACCGCGGCGGCCCTGCGCAGGATCGGGCCGTGGGGGAGGAAGCTCTCGACCCGTGCGTTGGCCGGCGGGTCGAAGTCGCTCGAGTCGTGCGCCGCCGTCGTGGCGACGACCAGGTAGGGGCTGTCCGCCAGGGCCTCGAGTGCACAGCGGATTACGGCGGCGTCGTCCTGAAACTCGGTCGAGGCCGTCGCAAGGACGATCGGGCGCTCCTCGCTCGCGAGCCACTCCGGCTCGGAGGCGGGCGGCTCCCAAAGTGCGGGCCCGACGAGGCGAATGTTCGGCGCCCACTCGCGGGGGTATTCGAAGGGCTCGGCCGAGAACTCGATGACCAAGTCGGCGGTTAGGTAGAGGTCCTCGTAGCGATCGAGCGCGGGCAGGCCAAGGCTGCTGCGACGCGCGTTGAGGCGCGACACGGCCGAGCGGTAGGCGAGCTTCTTGACCTGTTCGGTGGCGCCGTCGCGTGCTCGCCCCAGGGCGCTGTCAGACGGCGCGAAGCCTGGGCCGAAGGCCGGTACCCCCGGTGCGGGCCCCGGCCAGGGATAGGGGATGTACATCGACCACGGGATCCCCGATGCGGCGGCGACGCCTGCCGCGCCCGTCGCGATGGGATCGATCCAGAGCAGGTCGGGCTGTTCCTCCGCGATTGCATTCTGGAGGTCTGCGACCTCGTGCCCGGCGCGCGCATCCCAGGCCTCCAGCAGCATCCGGATTGCCCCGATCGAAGTCCGCGCCTTCCAGTCTTCGACCTCGATCGCGTCGATGCGCGGGTCGATCGGCGCGGCTTCCAGGCCGAGCTGCGAAAGCATCCCCACCTTCGGGGCGGAGGTGCGGATCGCGACCTCATGGCCTCGCTCGCGCAGGGCCAGGATGGTGGCCATCGGGGGGTAGATGTGCCCTGGCGAGGGGCTCGTGTAGAGCATGATGCGGGCCATCAGTCATCTCCTGTGAGTGCGTTGACCATCTTCAAAATCGCCGCTTCGGCCTGGCGGCGGGAGAGCTTCATGTCCCGGCGCATCAGCTTCCAGGCGAAGAGGTCGGTTGCGACGATCAGCTGGACGACAAGCATCTCCCTCGCGGCGCCCTCCAGCGGCTCCAGACTGGGCGCGAAGACGCGCTCGACCCAGGAGCGGTGATACGCCCGGCCTTTGTCCGTCATCGCCCGCACCGCGGGGAAGCGATTCTCCTCGGCGAGCAGATGCAGGACGCCGTCCCCGTCGCTCTCGTAGCTGTCGAGCAGATTTCGCACCGCCTTCTCGTGATCGCCCGCCGGCGCTTCGTCGCGGGAGCCGGTGATCTGCTCGAAGCGGTGCTGGCCTGCGGCGACGAAGAGCTCGTCCTTGCGGCCGAAATGCGCCATCAGGGTGGGGACGGTCACTGCGGCCGCCTCGGCGACGCCGGCCATGGTGACGGCGTCGTAGGGCTGGGTCAGGAATCGCTCCAGCGCCGCGCTGAGGATTCGCACCGCAGTCGCTTCCGAGCGCTGCGCCCGCACGCCCATCCGATACTGCCTCTTGCCCTTGGCGGCCGTCGTCATCATTTCACTTATATCAGACTCTAGTGAATATTTACCCTCCCTGTCGTTCCAAGAGCTCCAGAAGCGGCTTGATCAGATGGAACTTGACATCGGCGCGCGCCTCAGCGAGCACGATGAGCACCTGCGCCAGATCTTCGAGGCGCTGCGGCAGTTGATCGCGCCGCCGTCCAAGGCAAAGCGCCCGGTCGGGTTCAGAGTTCGCTAGGGCGACGAGTAGTCAGCCAGCCAGCGGCTTCACGCGGTTCAAATGCTGTCCAGTTATCTCGATCTTTGTGGTCGCAGATTGCGACCGCAAAGGCTGTCAGCTTCCGGCGGCGTCCAAGTCCTCGATATCGGCGAGGTCGCGGGTGCGCCCCGAGGCTCGCTTCATCGCCTTCAGGTCCCCGATTGAGCAGACGAGGACCTTGACCCCGAGGATCTCGGCTTCGCTGGCTCGCGAGTGGAGTTCCTTGTAGTCCGGGACTCCGTCCAGGCCCTGGACGATGTCAAGGCGGCCGAGGTCGGTCTCGATGGCGACCTGCTCGCCACTTGCCAGTGCTGAAGCAATGGAGATCGGATTGCCGAGCAGAGATTGGCCTCGCTGCACGTGTCCGCCAGCCGCGACTGCAACGTCGGCAACTCGCTTGAGGTTGTCGATGTCGGGGTCGACCACGACATCGACGTCCTTCGTCCCTCGAACGACCCCCCACGCGTTTACCGCAAGACCCCCCACCACGACAAACTCGGCGCCCGCTGCCGCGAGTCGCCGCAACAGCTCATCGAAGGCTGGCTCACTCAATTCTTGCGGGCGGCGCCGGTAAACCGCATCAGCTTGTGACTGAGCGCAATGCCCTCGGCCAGGTTCACGCTGATCGGGCGCTGTGCGTCTTCGCGAAGCCGCTGCACTCGCACCGCCTCTGCCTCCGCGTTCGCGGCGGCGGGCGAAAGGCTCTTCTCCTGCTTTTTCATGCTGGGAAAGATGCTAGCGGCGGCATCGCCTGTTCCTATCGGCGCTCCGAATTCGGTCTCTCTGTCTCAGTCGACCAGCTCGCTACCGCGACGGGAACTTGCCCGGTTGCGCAGCGCCGCACCCAGCGCCGGGGAGTGGATCGCGGAGCCATCCCCTTCCAGCCATGGCTCGATCGTCGGCTTCTGCAGGCGGGTGCCGCCGCTGACGACGATCGCGACGACGGCGACGACGCCGAAGCAGAGGATGCCGAACGCGACCCAGGTTGCGATCCCGATCCCATGCGCGAAGCTGCCGCCGCTGTTGACGGCGAGATGGATGATCAGCGGCGCGGTGAGGAAGGCGGCGACGCCGCGCAGCAGCTCGACAAGGGCGAAGATGCGCGGCAGCTGCATCGCCGGGAGCGAAAAGCCGGCGACGAACAGGCCCGGCGCAACCGAGGCGCCGACGCCGATCCCGATGCCGAAGGTGCCGGCGACGATCAGCGCGGTCGAGCCGCCGCCCATGTCGGTCAGCAGGAGCGCCGTCAGGGCGAGGATGAGCAAGCCGGTGAACGCCAAGAGCGGGATGAACTTGGTGAAGAAGAGGTAGCCGAAAGCGGCGGCCGTGAGCAGGGCACCAATGAACTCCGGCCAGAACAGCGCCGAGGAGAGGTCGTAGTTCGAGATCGTCAGCTGCAGCAACCCAACCAGCGCCACCGAGCCGGCGCCGGCGGACATCGCCAGCAGGATCGCGGCGACCGGGACGGTGTGGCCGAGGCGCTTGACCGGCATCAGCGGGTCACGGACGGAGGACTGGTGGACGATTAGACCGATCAGGAGCAGCAGGCCGAAGATCATCGGGGCCAGCACGATCGGATCGGTGAAGCTGTGGTTGACGAGATTCGATGCGCCGAAGAAGGCCGCGACGCAGCCCGTCGAGGCGAGGCCGAGCGAGACCGGGTCGAGGCGCACCTCGGGGTCCATCGGTGGTTGGTCTTTAAAGGTCAGCAGGCTCAGCGCGAAGGCGGCGGCACCGACGGCGGTCGCAATCCAGAACAGCGCTCGCCATGACTCGAGCCCGGCGAAGGCGCCGCCGATCACCGGCCCGAGCGCGACGGCGCCGAAGATCCCGACGTTCATCACGGCGGCGGTCGAGCGCAACCGCGGGACGGGGAAGCCGAGAACGAGGGCCGGCGCCGCCGTGATCAGCATCAGGCTCGTCGTCAGGCCCTGGAGGATGCGGCCCGTGTAGAACATCGCCGGCGCCGAGGCGGCGGCAGTGAGGATCGAGGCGAGGGTGAAGGCAAGGGCGTAGAGGACGAGCAGCCGCCGGCCCGGCAGCCTCGTCACCAGCTGCACCGCCAGCACGGTGCCGAAACAATAGGCCGCATCGGCCATCCCGGCGCTCATCTCGAGGCTGGAGCTGCTGAGGCCGACGTTGCCGCCGATCAGGTCTTCGAGCGGCGGGATCGCCGAGCTCAGGACCAGGAACGGCGTCAGCGCGCAGAGGACCATCGCCACTGCCGCCCAGTAGCTGCCGACCAGAGGGCCGCGCAGCTGTGACCAGTTGACGCCCGTCACGCGAGGAGATCGGGGAATGCGCAATGCATTCGAGGCACCCTACCCACCGAGGTTCGTCGGCTCTCGCGCTTCGATCTTTAGGGAGAATCGGGCGATCAGCAAAGCGAGGGCAAGCACGACCGATGGGGACGCCGCCGCGGTTGCGGCCGCCAAGGTGGCCGCGGTTCGCGACGACCCCCGCGAGCGCCTGTCCCTCGCCAGCGCGACCTACCGAGGGCCGACGGGCGACGCGCCTCGGCACCTCCCGTTTCGCCGGGCGGCGATGTCCTTCATGCGCTGGGAGGCCCAACGGGGAGTGCTGAACGCGCTCGACGCCGAGCCGCCGGGCAGCAGGTGGTGGCGGGCGATGAACGAGCGGCTGCTGCGGGACGGGTGCGAGGCGGTCGCCCGCGCCGGTGGTCACGGCGGCCCTCCGTCTTCACCGACGATTGAGATCTGGGACGCCTTCGTCGAGATGCCGACGGCCAGGACGTGGTACCGGGCGCACAACGCGAGCATCGTCGCCGCCTACCTCGACCACCGCGATCTCGCCAAGCAGGAGGGCCGAACCGAGCGGTTCTTTCTTAACGTCGTCCTCCTCCGAGTCCTCTACGCGCACGCCCTCGTCGCTGCGCCGCGGCTCGCGCTCGGCCGCATGGCCCCCCTTGGCCGGCCCCTCGGAGACCCGCGCCTGGGTATGGCCGGCGTCTTCCTCTCACTGGGTCGGGTTCTCCCGGGTCGTTATCCGGTCGACGACGATCTCGGGGTCTACCTGCGAGCCGAGAACGGCTTTGGCCGGCTGCTCGACTACGCGGTGATCCAGCCGCGCCTGCGTCCTCTCTACGACTGGTCTGCGCGTGAGCTCGATCGGCCTGAGCTCGCGGAGCTCGTGATCGACGATGTACCGGCCTATGCCTGGTCGCCGGACGAGCGGCAGGAGTGGGAACCACCACCGCTGTCATTCACGGCCCGGGCGATGAAGGCCGCTACCGCGCCGCGCTGACGCCGTACTTCTTCTTGACCCGCTTTTCGCACCGCATGCGCTTGTGCTTTGAGCTGGCCTTCCTGCAGTGGTTGAGCCCTTTGGACAGATGCCGGCCGCGCGCGAGCGCTTTCAATCTGGCCTGCTCTTCTTCCCAGTGTTTCTTTGCCGCGACTTCGTCTTCATGGCGCTTTCTTGCGGCAGCTTCCTCGCGCTGCTTGGCTTCTATTTCCGCTGCAGTGATGGCTCTGATCTGAAGCGACGCGCTTGGGTGGATCGCGAAGCTCAACCCCACCCCGGTCGGTTCGAATGGGTCGGAACCTTTTTTGCCCGTTGGGATCGCGTGGAGTCTTTCGCCATTTGCGTTTTCGTATTCGCTGGGAACCTGCGTGGCACCCAAGCGGCTAAGGCTCGCCGTGAAGGACGTCGCTGCCGTGTTGATCGGACCCACGGGAGAGAGGAAGGGGCCGCGTGCTTCGACGGATTCGCCTCCGCATTCGAAGCTCATGTAGGTGCCGCCGAGTGGATCGAGGAGCATGCCGACTTCGTGCATTGCTTGGTTGATGTACACGAGGTCGGCATCGATCAACCCGGTCGCGATTTCTTCTTCGTTCGCGCCTGCGGATTTGCATTTTTGACCACCTTTGGTGCCGCCCAGCGTTACGCATCCCGTGAACGCGTATATCGAAACGGTCGATTGCGGTCCGGTGATTTTGCCTTCGCCATTGGATCCGGTGCAGTGCACAACCGTGTCGAAGCCAGCCATCTCAGCGGTCACTTCCCCGCCATCGGCGGTGAAGCCAACTGGGAAGACGCTGCCGGGGGTCATGAATTCAAGCACCGGCGAGGCGGCGCTCGCGCAAGCAGGCAAAACTGCCAGCGCCGAGGCTGCGATCAACGCCACGAAGCAAACGTGCACTCCTCGAAACTGCCCGACTCGCGACCGTCGTGAACCCATCTGTGCGCCCCCCAATCCTCGCCTGACGACTTACTGGCGCGAAATCGTAGCGTAGCCGGATTCACGCATACGGATCCCTGCTTCTGCGCATATGGTCGTCGCAAAGGTTCGGCACGTTCGGCGCGGACCGCGAAAGAGGGGAACCCGATATGACGATGGTGATCGCCCATCACGAGATCGACGACAGCAAGAGCTGGCTGGCCTCGTCCCGGCGTGAGGAAGTCTTCGGGCCGCTGGGAATCAGCGTTCGGACCTTTCTCGATCCCGAGAACCCGAATCGCGCGGCGGTGCTCCTTGACGTGCCGGATATGGGGGCGCTGCAGGCGTTGATGCAATCTGAGGAGGCTGCGGAGGCAATGAGACAAGACGGCGTTCGCGCCGACACGCTCGTCATCCTCGCCGAGGCGTAGCGCAGCCCGGTTCGGTCGGACGGGTGGGCGCCAGACCCACTCGACGAAGACCCCGGAGCGGTTTCGCGCGCCCGTCCTCGAGCGTTTGTCGAAAGCTCCTCCCGCTGCCGGCTGACCCGCTCGCCGGGTCACCGCAGGGCACGTAGGCTCGAATCGATGTGGAGCGTGGCCGAGCAAGAGAACGGGGTCGTCGTCGCCCGCTTCGACCGGCCGCCGATGAACTACTACACCGACGAGGACATCGGCCAGCTTGAGGAGCTCGTCGCCGAGTGGACGCTGCGGCAGGTGCCGGCGGTCGTGCTGGCGGGCGGCCGGTCGGGCAAGTTCATCACCCACTTCGAAGTCGACGGGATCCTGGTCAAACAGGACGAGCCGGAGGGGCCGATCGAGTCACCCGCGCGCACGCGGCGGATCCACGTCCTCACCCAGAGCATGAACAAAGCGCCGATGCCGATCGTCGCCGCCCTCAACGGAGACGCGATGGGCGTCGGCTTCGAGCTCGCCCTCTCCTGCGACATTCGAGTCGGGGAACGGGCCGACCACCGCTACGGGCTGATCGAGACCCGGCTTGGGATCGTCCCCGGCGGCACCGGCCTGACCCGGATGACGCGGATGATCGGGCCCGGCAAGGCGATGTTGCTGGGCGCCGGCGCCAGGGCGCTGACCCCGGAGGAAGCGTTCGAGTTCGGCCTCCTCGAGCTGCTCGAGGACGATGCGCTCGCCGCGGCGCTGGACGTCGCCAACCGGATGGCGGAGCTGCCGCGGACGGCGGTCGCGATGGCGAAGAAGATCGTCTACCAGAGCGAGGGAGTGCCGATCTCGGTCGCGCTCGAGTTCGAGGCCGATTCCGCCTACCGGGCGAAGCAGTCGCCGGAAGCGGCGCCGGCGCTCCGCGACTACCTCTCGCGCCCCTTCGACGAGCGTCGGGCCTGGTTCGAGCGCTGATGGAGCGGCTGCGCGACCGGGTTGCGATCGTCACCGGCGGTGGCCGCGGGATCGGCCGCGCGATCGCCCTCGGGCTTGCCGCCGAGGGGGCGAGGGTGGCCGTCATCGCCCGCAGTCAAGATCAGCTCGACGGCGTGGTCGCGGAGGCCAAGGGGCTCGGCGGTGACGGGATCGCCCTCGCCGTCGACTGCATGGACGGCCTGGCGCTGAAAGGGGCCGTCGAGGACATTCACAGCCGCCTCGGTCGCATCGACGTTCTCGTCAACAACGTCGGCGGCCTGATCGGCGAGGTCGAGAAGCTGTCCGCGCTCGACCACGACGACGAGCTGTTCGAGCAGAACCTCTTCCTCAACCTGACCACCGCCTACTACGCCTCGCGGGCGGCGCTGCCGCACATGGTCGAGGCCGGTTATGGCCGGGTGATCAGCATCGGGTCCGGGTACGCCACCCACGGCGGCGGCACGATCTCCTACAGCGCGGCCAAGCACGGCGTCGTCGGCTTCACCCGGGCCCTCGCCTACCAGGTGCCGCCCACGATCACCGTCAACTGCCTCTGCCCGGGCTGGACCAACACCACGATGCTCGATTGGGCGGGCCCCGAGGCCGCCGCCGCGGCCAAGGCCAAAGCCGAAGTCCAGACGGTGCAGGGACGGGTGCTCGAGCCCGGCGAGCTGGCACCGATGGTGACCCTGCTCGCCAGCCCCGGCGGTGCCGGGATCACCGGCCAGGTGATCAGCGTCGACGGCGGCTACAAGGTCTAGAGAAAAACTACAAAATATTTTGACTATTCGAGTAGAAGCCGTCACCCTGGGTTGACGATCTAGCTGGAGTGGCTGGGGAGACCGCTCGCCTACACAAAGGGGGGCATGTCCTATGGCCTGCAGGGGTTTCGGTTTCACGATGTTGTTCGTCAGCGCGCTCTGTGCTGGGCTGCTCGGCGCCGGGAGCGCCTCGGCCTTCACCGTGCATGAGTGCCGGATTGGCTCAGGCACAGGCTTCGAATACACGAACGGCACCTGCGGAGTGCTCGGCGCCGGGGGGTTTCAGTGGGTGCCGATCACCGGTACCAACAATGCCGTCGAACCGGAGAACGCCAGCACGATGAAAATGTCGACCACGGTGGGCGGGGTGAAATTCGCCGTTGCGTGCACCGGCACGGCTGGCTCCGGCGTGGTCGGGAACAGCCCTACCGCCGTCGGCTCAGAAATCAAATTGACTTACTCCGGGTGCTCTGTGACCGAACCGGCGGGCAAAGGATGCTCGATGCCGGCGTCGATCACCACTGTGCCGCTGGAAATGGAAGCACCGGCGATGAACGTCATCTACGAACCGGAAGCCGGCTCGGAATTCGTCACCTTTGAAGTCTCGGGCTGCTCGATCTCGGCGCTCAACGGCAAAAAAGAAATCACCGGCAGCGCCTCGGCAGTGGTCTCCGCCAGCGGCACGACGCAGGAATTCACCGCGACCAGCGGCAGCTCACTCAAATTCGCCAGCTTCAACGTCGTCATGCTCCAGAGCCTTGGCGGGCACACAAGGCCGATGAACGGCGGGCAGACAATTGGCTACTTCACACCGTAGGCAACCGTCGCGTCAGCGCAGCTCGTCGAGCGAGGTGACCTCGAGGTCGAACGGCTCGTCGGCTGCGCGCCGGCGGCGGTAGGGCGAGACGATCACGCGGTGGGTTTCGCCGCAGAGGCAGGGGACCTCGATCGGGCTCGTGTCCGAGGCCGGGTCGGTGTCGACCTTGAGGCGGCGCAGCTCACCGGCGGTCTTGCAGCCGAACGAGATCACCCAGCCGTAGTCGGTGGGTTCCTCGCGTTTTTTGGGGCGGCGGGGTGGAGTCATCTGCAGGGCCTGGACTGGCGGGCGGCGGACTCTAGGCGAGGCGCGCGTTGAGGGTGATCTCCGGCACGCCGGCAAGCGCCCGCGAGACCGGGCAGCCGGCCTTGGCGGCTTCGGCGTGCTCGAGGAAGGTCGCCTCGTCGATCCCAGGCACGGCGCCCTCGACGTCGAGGGCGATGCTGGCGATCGTCGGCTTGCCGTCGAGCGGGCGCAGCTGCACCTTCGCGGTGGCGCTGACGCTGTCGGGTACGTGGTCGGCTTCGGAGAGGATGTTGGAGAAGGCCATTGCGAAGCAGGCAGCATGGGCGGCCGCGATCAGCTCCTCGGGGTTGGTCCCCTCGCCCTCCTCGAAGCGGGACTGGAAGCTGTAGGCGCCGCTGAAGACGCCGTCGCCGACGGTGACCTCGCCGCCTCCGCCTTTCAGATCACCTTTCCAAACTGCGCTGCCGTTCCGAGTTGCCATCGTCAGTCCTCTCTCACGCGGGAGTCGTGGAGCGGAGCTTGCCATACCGACGTCGCCGGGAAACGAGTGGCGCGGCGGGGCGCTTCTCAGGCCTCGACGCGCGCCACCAGCTCGTATTTTTCGACCGCGGCCCGCTCTCCCATGCCATCGCCGGGAGGGCTCATCGTGTTCAGCGTCTCGTCGCCTTGGCGGTAGTCCTCCTCGGTCTCGAACAGGGTGATCGCGATCGCCTTGCCGCCAGCGACGTCCTGCAGGAGCAGGAGCTCTTTCGCCGGCACTCCCGGCGGCGGACCGCCCGCGGCCTCCGTCTCGGCTCGGATCCCGGCGGCGCTCGCTTCCAGCGATTGCGCGTCGGCGCCCTCGAATCGGGCTACTCGTGCGTACATGTCACTCCTCCTTCGCTCGTTCTCCCCGGCCCATCCGACCCTACATCCGGACCTGCCGATCCGGTTATCCTCGCCGGGCTCACGAAGGAGGGCAGATGGCAGCGGGACTCAGGTACGTCGATCCGAACCGGCCGCGCGGCTGGTTCAGCCGCGCCTACGCGGCGCTCGCCAACACCCGCTTCGGCCGCTTCATGTCGGTGCACCTGGTCTGGAAGCTCGACCCGCACTTGATGCGGGCGACGCGGGGGAAGTTCGGGCTGGGGCTGGTGATGCCGACCGCGCTGCTCGAGACCCGCGGCGCGAAGAGCGGCCAGGTTCGGCGCAACGTCGTCATCTACTTCCATGACGGTGAGCGGGTGACGATCGTCGCCTCGAAGCTCGGGCTGCCGACGGACCCGGCCTGGTTCCTCAACCTGCGAGCCGATCCCGACGTCACTTTCGGGGGCCTGCCGATGCGGGCGACGGTCGTCGCCGACGAGGCCGAGCGGAAGCGCCTCTGGGGCCTGGCCGACCGGGTCTTCGCCCCCTACGCGGACTACCGCCGCGAAGCGGCGCGGGCGCAGCGCACGATTCCGATCGTCCAGCTGACCGCACGTGACCCTTCTACGCCGTAGACCTCGGGTTCCGGCTCAGGCCGGGGCCGGGGGCGGGTCGGTCCCCGACTGCAGCTGGTCGAAGCGCTTGGTCGGCAGCTTCCTCGTCGCCAGGAACGAGGCGAGGACGAAGAAGGCGGCGAAGAGGAAGGCCGTCTTCAACGAGCGCAGCTGGGCGTCTTCGTAGTCGCCGACGAGCTCGGTCGTGTTGGTCGCGTCGACGCCGGCTTCCTTCGCCACCGATTCGACCTCGGTGGCCGAGAGGAAGCTGCCTCCGGAGCTGAGCTGAACCTCGACCTGTTGCTTGACCTCAGCGGAGATCTTCGGGTTGGCGATCACGTTGGCGGAGAAGGCGGAGATCAGCCCGGTGATCACGATCGCTCCCAGCACCGCGGTCCCCAGCGAGGAGCCAAGCTGCGCGGCGGTGTTCTGCAGGCCACCGGCCTCGCTGCGGTCCTCGTCGCCGACGGCAGACTGGACGACGTTGCCGAGTTGGGAGACGACTAGCCCCATCCCGACCCCGAGCACTCCCATCGCGACCAGGAAGGAGGCGTTGTCGAGGTTGGGCTCGATCGTGTCGAGGAGCAACAGGGTGGCGATGAAGGTGATGATCAGGCCGGTTCGGACCAACGGCTTGGGCGGGAATCGTTTGGCGAGCGCCGAGCCGGCCAGGGCGGCGACGAAGAGGCCGGCCGAGGCGGGCAGCATCCGTACCCCCGTTTCCAGCGCGTCGAGCCCCTGCACGATCTGCAGGAAGAGCGGCACGGTGAAGAAGATCCCCATCAGGATCAGGTTCTGGGCAACCAGCATCGCGACGCCCCCGCGCAGTTGCGGGATCTTCAGCAGGCCAAGGTGGACCAGCGGGTCCTCGCCGCGCCGCTCACGCCGCCGCTCCCAACTGACGAAGCAGGCGAGGAGGACGCCGCCGGCGGCGATTACGAACGGGGTCAGGGAGAAGCCGAAGGGTTCGAGGGGGGAGTCGCGCGGCGCCAGCCAGCCCCAGTTGCTGGCCTGCAGGACGCCGAGCACGACAACGCCGAGGCCGAGGGCGGAGAGCACGCTGCCAACCCAGTCCAGCCTCGCTCCCGCCTCCGCCTTGGGCGGCTCTTTGATCAGCCGGATCCCGGCCAGGATCCCGATCGCGACCACCACCTCGCCGGCGAAGACGACCCGCCAAGAGAGCTCGGTCGTTGCCCAGCCGCCGAGGATCGGGCCGACCGCGATGCCGGCGCCGGCGACGCCGCCGAGGACGCCGTAGGCGAGTGCCCGCTCCTGGCCCCGGAAGTTGGAGGCGACGAGGGCGACCATCGCTGGCAGGACCAGCGCCGCGCCGATCCCCTCCAGGATCGACCAGCCGAACATCAGTGAAGGCACGCTCCAAGAGGCGGCGGTTAGGGCCGAGCCGCAGCCATAGATGACGAGCCCGATCGCGAAGGCGCGGCGGCGGCCCCAGATGTCGCCGAGCTTGCCGCCGGTCAGCATCAGCCCCGCCATCACCAGCGCGTAGAAGGCGATCACGATCTGGATCGTCGTCACCGTGGTGTCGAAGTCTTCGACCAGTTGCGAGATCGCGACGTTCATCACCGCCTGGTCCAAGACCATCAGGAACTGGGCGGCGCCAAGGACGGCGAGCACTCCCCATTTAGCCACGCGGCCAGCCTAGTCCGTGCGGAGGGGTGGTGCGGTTCCACCCTTGGTGGTCTGTCCAGGCCATGCCGGCCGGGCGACGATGGCCGTACAGTCAAACCGCTCTCCAGGAGGACGCCACGATGCTCACCACCACGATCCGCACTACCTTCCTGTCCAAGCTTCTCGCCTCGCTGCTGCTGGCGCTCATCGCGCTGGCGGGCCTGCTCGCGACCGAGGCCAGCGCCGCCGGCGCCGGCCAGATCGTCTTCGTCGCCGGCAAGGCCAAGCACTGCAAGATGGGCGCCTGCCCCGGCTACGACGTCGTCCGCTCGATCTCGCCGCACGGTGGTCGCGGGCACAAAGTGGCGATCATCCGTTCCGTCGCCGAGACCGCCTCGAACGAGAGCGGGACCGTCGCCGTCCTCTCCAAGATCGTCGCCGGCGGTGGCGCCAACGCCTCCGCCTACACCCAGGTCTACCTGATCACCCCCGCCGGCAAGCGGATCGCGGTCTTCCGCCACCGCCTGCAGGGCTTTGCCGCCACCGGCCTCGGCATCTCCGGCGACGGCAGGCTGCTGGCGCTCTCCGGGCGCTATGAGGAAGCGGGCGGCTCCTCGAAGGTCTGGGTCGTGCGCTCGAACGGGACCGGGATGCACCAGGTCACCACCGGCCCCGGCAACGACGAGATGCCGGCGCTCTCGCCCGACGGGAAGCGGATCGTCTTCTCGCGGACCCTGCGCGAAAAAGACGTTCCCGCGAGCCGCAAGCCGGAGCTCTGGACCGTCGACGTCGAAAGCGGCGAGGAGACGCGGTTGACCGAAAACGGGTTCGAAGACGTCAACCCGGTGTTCAGCCCGGACGGCAAGACGATCGCCTTCGGCCAGGTCGCCGACCACAACCGTGGTGCCGTCGAGTTGATCCGTGCCGACGGCAGCGGCGAGCGCAAGGTGACCTCGACCGGTCGCGAATACCCCGACCCCGACTTCGCGCCAAGCGGCCGCAGCATCGCCTTCGTCGGCGAGATTCCGCACGCCAAGGGCGGCTACGAGAGCGCGATCTACACCGTGCGCACCTCCGGCGCCGGTCGCCATCTCGCCTCCAGCCGGTTCGAATTCCCCGGTTTGCCGCAGTGGACCTCGCTGCGGTAGATAACGACAAAGAATGCGCTGCGGGAACCCGCCCGCGGCGCTACAGTCGCGCCGAGGCGGATGGACAGCTCAACGCGATACGCGCAGTCAGAGGACGGCGTCAATATCGCCTTCCAGGTGCACGGTGAAGGGCCGCTCGACCTCGCCTTCGTGCCGGGGTTCGTCTCCCACGTCGAGCTGATCTGGGAGGAGCCGACGATCGCCCGCTTCCTGCGCCGGCTCGCCTCCTTCTCGCGGCTGATCGTCTTCGACAAGCGCGGGCAGGGGCTCTCGGACCGGCTCGGCCGGCCGCCGACGCTGGAGGAGTCGATGGACGACCTCGGCGCCGTCCTCGACGCCGCCGGCAGTAAGCGGGCGGCGATCTTCGGCATCCGAGGGCGGGCCGATGTCGGCGCTCTACGCGGCTTCGCACCCTGACCGCGTCTCTTCGCTCGTCCTCTACGGGACCTTCGCGCGGTTGATGAAGGCGGCCGACTATCCCGAGGGGGTGTCCGAAAAGAGGTTCGACGACTGGGCCGAGCGTGTGCGCGACGAGTGGGGTGGCCCGGTCGCGGTCGACCTCTGGGCACCGAGCGAGGCGGACAATCCCGAGTTCGAACGCTGGTGGGCGCGTCTGCTGCGCCAGGGGACCAGTCCCGCCGGGGCGATCGAGCTGGTGAACCTCTACCGCGAGATCGACGTGCGGGCCGCGTTGCCGGCGATCGGTGTCCCGGCCCTCGTCATCCACCGCGGCGAGGACCTGATGATTCCGGCTCGCCAGGGCCGCTACATCGCCGACCACATTCCCGGGGCCCGCTACGTCGAGCTCGAGGGCGCCGACCACCTGCCGACGCTGGGCGCCCAGACCGCGCTGCTCGACGAGGTCGAGGAATTCCTCGTCGGCAGCCGCGGCGCCCACGGCATCGAGCGCTCGCTGGCGACGATTCTCTTCACCGACATCGTCGGCTCGACCGAGACTGCTTCCCGGCTCGGCGACATGCGCTGGCGCGACCTGCTCGAGCGCCATGACGCCGCCGTCCGGCACGAGCTCGCGGTCCACCGCGGGCGCGAGGTGAAGACGATGGGCGACGGCTTCCTCGCCACCTTCGACGGCCCGGCGCGGGCGATCCGCTGTGCGACTGCGATCCAGGAGGAGCTGCGCAGCAGCGGGGTCGAGATCCGCTCCGGCATCCACAGCGGCGAGGTGGAAGCGATCGGCGGGGACGTCGGCGGCATGGCGGTCAACATCGGCGCCCGGGTTGGCGCCCTCGCCGGCGCCGGCGAGGTGCTGGTCTCCAGCACGGTGCGCGAGCTGGTGGTCGGCTCTGGCATCGAGTTCGAGGAACGCGGCAGCCACCACCTCAAGGGTGCCCCCGACGAGTGGCGTCTGTTCGCCGTCGTCGGGGGCGTCTGAGCGCAATTCGGAGTCCGGCTTCGAGCAGCTCTCAGGTCCGAAGCGTTTCGAATTCAACCGCGCCGGCCTGGAGCGCCGCTAAGTTGCTGCGATGGGAACGCTCCTCGATGTTCTGTGCATGGTGGTGGCGCTGGCAGGATGCGAAACGGTCGCCCCCTCACACTGCCCCGCCGGGCATCCGGCCTGCCGCGAAACGGTCGGCCGGATCGTCTACGTCGAGCGCCACGATCCCGACGGCGACGGCGACGCTCACTTCGTCGTCCTCGACCCGCAGGGGATCACCTATCGCGGGATCACCGCGATCGACGTCCGCGCGGGCCTGCGGCCGCAGCCGCTGCCGGGCCCCGGCGATCTGATCAGCGCGGCCGGCCCGGTCCAGACGGGCTCGTTTGGGCAGCACCAGATCCACGCCCTGGTCCTGAACGTCGGCCGCTGATCGCTCGCTTCAGGCGAGTGCTGTTGAGCTTCCAGTCGCTATGCGGGTGAAACCTCAACAGCGCGCGCCCGTAGCTGCATCAGGCCGGCGGCGAGAGTGATGGTGGCTGCGGCGGCCAGCGCCAGCGCCAGGCTCGTCTTCAGCAGCAGCGCCCCGGTCACGGCGCCGAGCAGGATCGCGAGGAAGCCGGCCGTGCGCTGGGTCAAGTCCTCTCGGGAGGCGAGGCCCGGCACTGGGGTCGTCAGGGCCGCCAGGGTCAGGTTGAGGACGGTGGTGGCGAGGTTCTCGCCGCCGAGCCGGCGTGCGAGCGTGTTGCGCAGTCCCATCGCCAGTGAGAGCGCCACGATCGTGAGGTAGGCGGTGCCGGTGCCGGGATCCGGGTCGGCGGTTGCGGCGAGGACGGTGGCGGCGAGGAGAAGCCCGCACTCGGCCGCGACGCCGAGCGAGACCGCGCGCGAAGCATGTCGCCCAACCAGCAGCGCCGCGAGGGCGCCACCGGCAAGGAAGGCGAGCAGGGCGATGAGTGGAGCGACCACGGGCGCGTCGGCGGCGTCGGCGATACCGAGCCCGAGGAAGATCACGTTGCCGGTCTGCATTGCGGCGAAGACCTGACCGAGGCCGAGGAAGCTGGCGGCGTCGACGATGCCGGTGGCGAAGGTCAGCGCCAGCAGCGCCGCGGTCAGCTGTCCGGGCTCTCTCGGGGTCAAGTCCCGGCAGCCTCGCACCCGCTCCGGCGCCTTTATCGTTCAGACCTTGCGGTCCTGGTCGGCCCAGAACTTGTCGCGTAGCTTGCGCTTGAGGACCTTGCCCTGGGTGCTGCGCGGCAGCTCGCGGAAGTGGACCGCCTTCGGCGCCTTGATTGAGCCGAGCTCCGCTTTGCAGAGTGCGATCAGCTCCTCCTCGCCGACCTCGGTGCCCGGCTTGCGCTCGACCACCGCCGTCACCGCCTCGCCCCACTTCTCGTCGGGGACGCCGATCACGGCGCAGTCGAGGACCTCCTCGTGCGCCCAGATCACCCGCTCGATCTCGCTCGGGAAGACGTTGAAGCCGCCGCTGATGATTAGGTCGCGCTTGCGGTCGACGATGTAGAAGAAGCCGTCGGCGTCGCGGTAGCCGATGTCGCCGGTCCCGTGCCAGCCGCCGGGCCGGTGGACCTCCGCGCTCGCCTCCGGGTTCTCGTAGTACTCCTCCATCACCAGGTCGCCGCGGAGGACGATCTCGCCGCGCTCGCCGTCGCCGAGCAGGTTGCCGTCGTCGTCCATCGTCGCGACGGCGCAGATCATCGAACTCCGCCCGCAGCTCGCCAGCCGCCCGCGCTTGGCCGGGTCCTCGAGCGCTTCGACATGCTCGGCCGGGCTCATGTAGGTGGCGAGCATCGGCGCCTCCGACTGGCCGAAGCACTGCGCCATCACCGGCCCGAAGACGTCCATCGCCTCGACCAGCTTGTCGGCCGACATCGGCGCCGCCGCGTAGAGGAAGTGGCGCAGCGAGGAGTAGTCGCGCTCGCGCACGGCCGGATCAGCGAGCAGCATGTAGATCGCGGTCGGCGGCAGGAACAGGCGCGTGATCCGGTCGTGCTCGATCGAGTCGAGGACCGTCGCCGGCTTGACCCCGTCGTGGACGACGATCGTGCCACCTTCGCCGAGCGTCGGGAAGCCGACCGTGCCGGCGGCGTGGGTCATTGGCGTCGCCATCAGGTAGGTGGGCCGCGCGTCCTCCTTCATGTGGGCGTTGAAGCCGAGGCTCATCGTGGCGAACTGGCGGTCGGAGATCGTGATCGCCTTCGGCAGGCCGGTGGTGCCGCCGCTGCCGAGGAACATCAGCTTGCGCTCGGGGTCGTGGGCGAGGGCGGGGGCACGGGCTCCCGGCTCACCGAGCCAGGCCTCGAACTCCGCGCCGAGCCCCTCGTCACCGAACATCACCGAGCCTTCGATGCCCGGCGTCCGCGCCAGCATTGCTTCGGCCCGCTCGCGGTAGGCGGCCGAGTAGATCAGGAAGTCGCAGTCGAGCAGCGCCAGCAGCGCCGTCAGCTCGTTCTCCTCCGATTTCGGGTTCAGCGCCACCCACCCGGCACCGGCGCGGATCACGCCGATCACCGCCGCGTAGCCGAGCGGGCCGTTGGGGGCGAAGACGGCGACCTTGCCGCCGTTGCCGAGCCCGCGCTGGTGCAGGCCGACGGCGACGCGGTGGGTCAGGTCGGAGAACTCGCGATGGCTGAGAGTGAGGCTGCCGTCGGCTCGCACCATGCAGATTGTCTCGGGGTCGATCCCGAAGCCGCGGTCGAGGTAATCGACAAACATCAGATGACCGACCCGCGCTGCATCTATCCCAACCTAAACTCAGGCCTCCGCGCGACCGGGACCAGGTCCAGATACTCGTTGTGCGATTCGATGAAGCCGCGTACGAAGGGGCAGTAGGGCAGCACGTCCAGGCTTTCGGCGCGGGCGCTGTCGAGCGCGTAGCGAGTCAGCTGACTGGCGAGGCCCTCGCCTTCGTGGGCGGAGTCGACCTCGGTGTGGATCAGGGACAGCGCCCGCGGACCGCGCTGATAGGCGGTGAAGCCGACAACCGAGCCATCGAGCGAGATCTCGAAGCGCTCGCGCTCCGGCGCGTCGGCGACGGTGGCCGCGCTCATTCCTCGGCGCTGAGCTCGGCGGCGAAGACCTCGCGACTCGCTTGCAGCAACGAGTCCTCCAGACCGCGACTGCGCAGGTCGGCGATCTCCAGATACTGGGGGTCGGTGACCATCTCGATGAAGGCTTTGCGACTGGGATAGCGGACCAGCAGGACCATGTCCCACTCGCCGTGGAGCTCGGGTGCGATCACCGTCGAAGCCAGATCGCCGGCGTAAACGACCTCAGCTCCGGTTTTGGCGAGGAACGGCAGTACGCGGCGCGAGTACTCGTCGTAGTGCGTGCGATCGCCGCCGGCGAAACGCAACAGGTTCAGCATCACCACCGGCCCGCCATCGTCCTCAGCGAGGAAGGCCTCGATGCTCTCTGGGGTCGGCAGGACGGCCATCGCGGTCGAGCATATGCGGTGCGCCGCCCGGGGTGGCGGGGTTTGGTTTAGGATCCGCGCCTGCTCCGGTCTATGAAGCGAACCTTCGCCGCCACCTCGCTCGTCCTGATCCTGCTCGTCGCCGCCGGCTGCGGCGGCAGCGACGACTCCAGCTCGAGCACCGCCGCCGATTCGGCCTCGGCCGCCGGCGAATGCACCCCGGACCAGCTGCAGACGAAGACCGCCGGGACGCTGACCGTCGCCACCGACAAACCGGCTTACCCGCCCTACTTCGAAGAAGACGAACCCGAAAACGGCGAAGGGTTCGAGAGCGCCGTCGCCTACGCGATCGGCAAACAGCTCGGCTTCAAGCCGGCCGACGTGAAGTGGACGGTGGAGCCGTTCAACGCCTCCTTCGCGCCCGGCCCGAAAGACTTCGACTTCGACGTCAACGAGATCTCGATCACGCCGCAGCGCGAAAAGGCCGTCGACTTCTCGGCGCCCTACTACACCGCCAACCAGGCGATCGTCGTCCTCAAGAGCTCCGAAGTCGCTCAGGCCAAATCGCTCGAAGACCTGCAGGGACTCAACATCGGGGTCCAGGTCGGGACGACCAGCCTCGAAGCGGTCGAAGATGTGATCCAGCCCGACAGCAAGCCGGAAGTGTTCAACAGCTCCAACGACGTGATCCAGGCGCTGAAAAACGAACAGATCGACGCTGTCGTCGTCGATTTGCCGACGGCCCTCTACCTGACCGCCGCCCAGGTCCCGACGGCCACCGTCGTCGGCCAGTTCGCCGCTCCCGGCGGCGACCAGTGGGGCGCCCTGCTGGAAAGAGAATCGCCGATCACCGGCTGCGTCAGCCAGGCGATCGAAGAACTCGAAAGCTCTGGGGCGCTGAAGGAAATTACGGATCGCTGGATGAGTCAGGCGGCCGGAGCTCCCGAACTGCAGTAAGCGGGAGGCGTTGAGAGTAGGGACGGAGGTTGGTGTGGGGAGGTCCGGTGACCCCTCCCAAAACCCGCTCGCATTCGCTCGCTTTTGAGTGTTTTGGGAGGGGTCCCCGGACCTCCCCCAACGAAGCTCATCCAAGCTCCCAAGGGTCAGCAGCTTTCGTGAGCCGACGGGGCACCGATCTTTCGCTTGAAGCTTCCGTCCCTTGGAAGCTTCCCGGGGGCTGAAGTCGCTGCGGGTCTTGTCGGCCCCGCCCCGCCATCTCCTCAATTCGGAATCCCGATTTCGGTTGGAGGGTCCGGTGCCCGTCGTACGAGCGGCGTCCTGATTTTCGCAGTGCCCGTCAGCGAGAGAAGGGGCAGTTAAAGGCGAAAATCCCAGCGAAGGTAGACGGGCACCGGACCCTCCCCCAAGCCCTGATCCCTAACCAGGAAGTACGCGGCGGCACCGTCCCCGCCCGGGGTCAGAATCCCCGGCGCTTGGCCGAATTAGCCGCAGTCACGATCAGCAATCGCCGCCTCGAAAGGGAGGCGGCCAAGCGCCGCCAGCACCGCCGCGGCCAGGCGATCGCCGTCGCCTCGACCGTCATCGTCATCGGCGGCCTCGCGACCTGGATCCTGACCAGTCCCGGCTGGCCGGAAGTGCGGGAGACCTTCTTCTCCTGGGTGATCTTTAAGGACTCCTTCCCCGAAGTCCTCGACGGCTTCTGGCTCGACGTCAAGCTCTTCATCGTGGTCGAGATCGCGGTCCTGTTCGTCGGCCTCGCGATCGCCCTGACCCGCACTAGCCGTTCGCCGGCGCTGTTCCCAATGCGACTGCTCGGCACCGTCTACGTCGACCTCTTCCGCGGCTTCCCGACGATCATCCTCGTCGCCCTGGTCGGGTTCGGGGTGCCGGCGCTGAAATTGGTCAGCCCGGCGCCGGAGCCAATCGTCCTCGGCGGCATCGCTCTCACCCTCTCCTACAGCGCCTACGTCGCCGAGGTCTACCGGGCGGGGATCGCCTCGGTCCACCGCGGCCAGCGCGACGCAGCGCTGGCGGTCGGCCTCACCGATCGGCAGGCGATGCGGCACGTAATCCTTCCGCAGGCAGTGCGGCGGGTGGCGCCACCGCTGCTGAACGACTTCGTCGCTCTGCAGAAGGACGTTGCCCTGGTTTCCATCCTTGGCCCGCTGGAGGCCTTCCGCAACGCCCAGATCATTCAGTACGAAACCTTCAACTTCACGCCGCTGGTTGCGGCGGCTCTGCTCTACCTGGCGGTGACGATTCCGCTGGCGCGGATCGTTGACCGGATCGGCGGCGGCCCGGAGGGGGCGGTTCGGTGAGCGGCACTCCGGTGGTCGAGGTTCGCGGTGTGACCAAGGCGTTCGGCGAGCGCCAGGTCCTGCGCGGCGTCGACGTCACAGTCGCCGAGCACCGGGCGCTGGCGCTGATCGGCGCCTCGGGCTCGGGCAAGTCGACGCTGCTGCGCTGCATCGACCTGCTCGAGGAGATCGACGACGGCGACGTCTTCCTCGACGGCGAGGTGATCACCGACCCCTCGGTCAGCCCGGTCAAGGTGCGCCGCAGGCTCGGCCTCGTCTTCCAGGCCTACAACCTCTTCCCGCACATGACCGCGCTCGAGAATGTGGTCCTGGGGGAGAGGCGAGCGCACGGCATCGCCAAGGCCGAGGCGGAGGAGCGCGGTCGCGCCCTGCTTGCCCGCTTCGGGCTGGCCGGCCGTGAGGACGATCGTCCCGACAACCTCTCCGGCGGCCAGCAGCAGCGCATCGCGATCGCCCGCGCCTTCGCCGGCGCGCCGCGGGCGCTGTTGCTTGACGAGATCACCAGCGCGCTCGATCCGGAGCTCGTCGGCGAGGTCCTGGCGGCGGTGCGCGACCTCAAGGCGGAGGGGATGACGATGGTGATCGCCACTCACGAGATGAGCTTCGCCCGCGAGGTCGCCGACGAGGTCGCCTTCCTCCACGAGGGCCGGATCGTCGAGTCGGGACCGCCGGAGCGGGTGCTCGAAGCGCCCGAACAGGAGGAGACGAAGCGCTTCCTCCGCCGTCTCCTCGAGGCCGGCCGGATCTAGTTTTCCCGCTTCCTGAGCCGTTTTCCCTGCATTTCGGGCGTATGCTCAAAAAACTTGGCGTAGATCGAAGAGCGTGTTATGCTCGCGCCCTCTTGATCAGTCAGGGTTGCTGATCCGGAGAGATCACCATAGCCAGCACCGGTGCCTTAATCGGTTAAAGGGACGGCGTTGTAAGCCGTAGATCCGGGTTCGAGCCCCGGCCGGTGCATCCGCAGCAATCAACCGGGCAAGGGCTATGGGACAGAACCTCTTCGACAATCTGGATGGGATCGCGGTTCGTGAGGACGGCGGGCCGCTGTGGTCGGCGCGGGCGACCTTCAAGCCCAGCTCCGAGTTCGACCTGATGCTGGTGCCGCGGGTGCCGGACTGGCGGGAGAGCGACGAGGCGCGCGAGGGGCTGGAGCAGATCGAAGCCGAACCCTGGGCGGGGTCGATCTCCGAGCGCGGCGATCAGGTCCGTCTCCACCTCCGCGACGACTGGATCGAAGCGGCCGCCGCGGCGCTCGAGGCCGGCGAGTCCGCCAACGCCGACATCGCCGACGGTCAGCGCTACGCCGTCTACTTCTGGGGCGCGAACACGACCAAGGCACTCCACATCGGCCACCTCCGCAACCTCGCGCTCGGCAACGCGATCGGCGCCTCGCTGCGCCAGGCCGGCGCCCGGGTCGAGCACCGCAGCCTGATCTGTGACGTCGGCCGCAGCATGGGGGAGGCGATGGCCGGGGTCGTCAGCAGCGGCCGCGAGCAGCAGCTCGGCAGCGACGGCGAAGAGAAGTCAGATCACTTCGTCGGCGCCTGCTACTCGAGCTACGTAACGGCCAGCCGCGCCAACGGAGCGGCGGCGGAGGACACCGCGGAGGACTCGGTTGCGCGCGAGTCGGCGCTCTACAACGACAAAGCCGACGAGCTGATGATGCGGGTCCTGGGTGGCAATCAGCAAGCGCTGGAACTGTGGTCGAAGACCCGCGCCTCGGTGATCTCCGGCCAGCGCAAGACGCTTTCCCGGCTCGGCATCCCCTTCGACAAGGTGATCTTCGAGTCCGACTTCCTGCCCGAGGTGCAGGAGCTGACCAACCAGGGGCTGAGCGAAGGAACGCTGACCCGGCGCTACACCGACGACATGGTGATGTACGAGACCCGGCGCGAGGAGCTGGAAGAGATGCCGCTGGTCCGCGCCGACGGTCTCCCCACCCAGCACATGCGGGCACTCGCCTACTGGTCGGCCGCGCCCGAGCTCGACGACGTGATCTCGCTCCAGGTCTGCGGCACCGAGTGGGTCTCCCACGTCACCTGTCGGCGGCAGCTGATCGACGCGCTCGGCGCCGTCAACGGCAACGGCCACGGCTCCGCCAAGGGCGGCGGCCCGCCGACCTACGACGTCTTCCACGGAATGGTCGCGCGCGAGCGCCAGGCGATCACCTCGAGCAAGGAAGGAGCGCTCCTGATCGACGACCTCGCCGAGTGGATCGAGGCCGAAGTCGAGGCCGACCCCGAGCGGGCCGCGGTCGCCCGCGCCCATCCCCATCCCGAGCGGATCCCGGCCCAGGTGGCGCTCGGCTATTTCCTCCTGCAGCCGACGACGAAGCGGGTCGAGTTCGAGCCGGAGAAGCTGCTCCTCGAGGACAACACCAGCCTCGGCTGGGACCTGGCGCGGGCGCAGGCACGCCGCGGCGGCAGGGCGACGCTGGCGGGATCGCGGCCGGCCGAGGACCCGGAGTTCCGCTTTGCCGTGATCCAGTCAGAGATGTACCGGCGCCACCTGCAGTCCGCCGTCGGCGACTTCGACCCCGAGCCACTGGCGCGCTACCTCTCGCACCTCGCCCGCTGGTACGGCGAAGCCGAGCGGGCACCGGAGGTGGAGCGGCTGGTGCAGGCGGTCCTCGACAAGGGCATCCGCGGCCTCGGGATGGAGCCGGCGTGATGCGGACCTTGCTGGTCGACAACCACGACTCCTACACCCACAACGTCTTCCACCTGCTGGCCGCCGCCTCCGGCGAGGAGCCGGTGGTGGTCAAGAACGACGCGGTCTCCTGGCGCGTCCTCTCGCGCTCGGACTTCGACGCGATCGTCCTCTCTCCGGGGCCGGGCCGTCCCCAGCGCTGGCACGACTTCGGCGTCTGCCGCGACATCCTCCTTTACAGCGAGATCCCGGTTCTCGGCATCTGCCTCGGGCACCAGGGGATCGGCAACCTGCTCGAGGGTGGGGTCGACTCCGCTCCGATCCCGATGCACGGCCGCCTCAGCCACGTCCACCACGGTGGCACCGGTCTCTTCGAGGGCATTCCCCAGGACTTCTCGGTGGTCCGCTACCACTCGCTCGCGCTGACCAGGGAAATGAGCTCGGACGGTCGCGAGACCGCCTGGTCGGAGGACGGCGTCGTGATGGGGATCGAGCACCGCACGCGGCCGATGTGGGGCGTCCAGTTCCACCCCGAGTCGGTCGCTACCGAGCACGGGCGGGCAATCGCCGAAAACTTCTACGCCTTGGCCGAGCGCCACACGGGTGGGCCGGCATCCCAGGCGCGCCGCAAGATCGCGGTGCCGTCGCCGGCTCGCCCAGGCTCGGTCGCGGGGGAGGCAGGGGAAGCAGGGGAAGGGGGAGATGCGCCGCCGCCGCGGGCACGGCTACTGGCGCGAACGCTGGTGGGGGCGGCGCCGACGGAGCACGTCTACGAACGTCTCTTCGTCGGCGCCGAGCAGTCCTTCTGGCTCGACAGCGCCGATGCGCCGACCTGGCTCGCTCAGTGCTCGTTCATGGGCACCAGCGCCGGCCGTGAGCGCTGCCTGCTCAGCTACGACGTCGACTCCGGCGAGGTCAGTGTCCGCCGCGGCGATGCCGAGCCGGAGGTCGAGCACCGCTCGATCTTCGAGGTCATTGACCGTGAGGTCACGGCGCTCGCGGTCGAGCCCCCGGAGGGGGTGGGGAGGGGACTGATCGGCGGCTACGTCGGCTACCTCGGCTACGAGTGCAAGGCCGACTGCGGTTCGCCCAATGTCCACAGCTCCGACCTGCCCGACGCGGCGATGATGCTGGCGGACCGGCTTGTCGCGGTCGACCATGCCGAGGGCCGCACCCACGTCTTCGCTCTCGCCGTCGGCGAGGACCACGAGGCGGAGGAGTGGCTGGAGATGGCCGCCGACCTAGTCGCCAGCGCGATCGCCGAGCCGCCGCCGGAGCGGCCACTGGCGCCGGCTCCCGACCCCGGCGGCCACGTCAGCTTCGAGTGCGGCCGCGGCCGCGAGCAGTACCTGGCCGACATCGGCCGCTGCCTGGCTGAACTCGAAGCCGGTGAGTCCTACGAGGTCTGCCTCACCGACCAGATCTCGACCAGCGCCAGCCCCGACCCGTTCGACCTTTACCGGCAGCTGCGGCGCAGCAACCCGGGCCCGTTCGCTTCCTTCCTGCGCTTCGGCGAGCACGCGATCGTCAGCTCCTCGCCGGAGCGGTTCCTCTCGGTCGACCGCCAGCGCCGGGTCCAGGCGCGGCCGATCAAGGGGACGATCTCACGCAGCGAAGACCCGCACGAGGACGCCGCCCGCCGTGACTTTCTCGCCGGCGACGAGAAGACCAAGGCCGAGCACCTGATGATCGTCGACCTGCTGCGCAACGACCTCGGCCGGGTCAGCGACGTCGACTCGGTCCGCGTCCCGGACCTGATGGTGGTCGAGCCCTACGCGACCGTGCACCAGGTGGTCTCGACGATCACCGGCCGCCTCGAGCCGGGGCGGACCGCGGCCGAGTGCGTGCGCGCCTGCTTCCCCGGCGGCTCGATGACCGGCGCCCCGAAGGAGCGAACGATGGAGATCATCGACGACATCGAGGACGAGGCGCGCGGCGTCTACTCGGGCGCGATCGGCTACTTCGGCCTCGACGGCACGACCGACCTCAGCATCGTCATCCGCACGATCGTGATGCGGCCGGGCCGGACGACGATTGGGGCCGGCGGCGCGATCGTGATGCAGTCCGATCCGGTTGACGAGTTCGATGAGATCCTGCTCAAGGCACGGGCGCCGATGGCGGCGATTGCCAAGGCGGTGACCGGCAGCGACGAGCAGGGCGAGGCCTGGAGCGTGGAGCTGGAGCCGGCAGCGCGGGGCGCGAGGGTGGCGTGAGCGTTCGCGAGGCAACGACGGCGGACCTGCCGGCAGTGGTCGAGGCCGTCGCCGCGCTGTTGCGTGAGCTCGGCGGTCGCAGCCCTTCGCAGCCGGAGATGGAAGCCGAGGTCGGGGCGCTGCTCGAGGACGAGAGCGTCGGCACACTGCTCGTCGCCGAGGAGGGCGGTGCGCTCGTCGGCGTTCTCGGTGCGAGTTGGCAGCGGGCGATTCACGTCCCGGGTCGCTACGCGACGATTCAAGACCTCTGGGTCGATCCCGAGTGGCGCAGCCGTGGCGTTGGCGCCGAGCTCGTCGAGGCGCTGGCCGCGATCGCCCGCCAGAAGGGGGTCAGCCGGATCGAGGTCGGGCTGCCGCGCGAGACCTTTGCCGCGATCGCCCAGACCACCGCCTTCTACGAGGGCGCCGGCTTCGAGCACCTCGGGCCGCGGATGCGGAGACTCCTATGAGCGCGGAGCTGCTGATGATCGAGCAGCGCCGCGGCCGCGACGACGCTGCCCTCTGGGTGCGCGAAGGCGATCGCCGCCTGCCGGGCCAGGACAACAACCAGCGCCTGGCTGAGCTCCACCAGGGCCTGGTCCGCCACGAAGGCGTCCGCACCGTCGCCGCTGACGCCGCCGACGCCGCGCTCGAGCGCACCCTCGACTCGCTGCACGAGCGGCACTACCTGGAGGCCCTCGACCGGGTCGGGATGTCCGAGCCAGTCGTTCTCGCCGATTTCGCCCCGCCCGGGCTCGAGCCCGACATTCCGGTCCACGCCGGCCTCGTCGCCGCCGCTCGCGAGGGTGTCCGCACCGCGATCACCGCCGCCGAGCGGACCGCCGCCGGTGCTCGCTACACCTACGCCGTCTGTCGGCCGCCGGGTCACCACGCCGGTCCCGCCTTCCAGGCCGGCTACTGCTACCTCAACAACGCGGCGGCCGCGGTCTGGACTCTCTGCGAGGCCGGGGTCAAGCCGGTTGGCATCCTCGACCTCGACCTCCACTATCCGAACGGGACCTCGGCGCTGATCGAGAGGATGGAGGGCGTCACCCTGCACTCGCTGCACGCGGCGCCGGTCACCAACCTGCCGCCGGGGACGGTGTTGCCGCGGATCGCGGGCGAACGCGTCGTCGCCTTCGAGCGGGCCCCGGACGCCGCCACCTACGTCGCCGAGGTCGCGCGCTCGATCGACGTGCTGGCCGCCGAGGCGGAGGCACTGGTGGTCTCGCTCGGCTACGACACGGTCGCCGGCGACCCGCACGGCAGCTGGGACTTCTCGCCGGCGATCTTCGCCGACGTCGGCGCCCTGCTGGCCCGCTCGGGGCGGCCGATCTGCGTGATCCAGGAGGGCGGATACTCGCTGGGGGACCTGGCCGCCTGCAGCAGCGCCTTCGCCGCCGGCCTGCTCGGAGGGGAGGAGCGATGAGCGGGCTGGAGCCGTTCCGCCGCCGCCTCGACGTGATCGACGACGAGGTCGCTCGCCTGCTCGGTGAGCGCTTCCAGATCTGCCGCGAAGTCGCCGTCTACAAGAGCGAGAACGAGATCCCGATGATGCAGCCCGACCGGGTCAAGATCGTCCGTGCCCGCTACCTCGAGCGCGGCGCCGAGGTTGACCTGCCGGAAGAGTTCAGCGCCGACCTCTTCGATCTCCTGATCGCCGCCACCTGCAAGGCCGAGGACGAGCTGATGGACCGGCTCGCGGCGGCGAACGGAAAGGCGGCGCGATGAGCGCGCTGCCGCCGGGCACGCGCAAGCCGCGGCTGTTGCAGACGCTGGACTGGATGCGGGCGCCGTTGCCGCTGCTCGAGGACTGCCAGCGCCGCTACGGCGACACCTTCACCCTGCGCCTGTTGCGATGGGGGGACTGGGTCTTGCTCTGTGACCCCGACGACGTCAAACGCGTCTTCACCGCCGGCGACGCGGTCGGCGTCGCCGTCGCCAATCCATTGCTGCGGCCGGTCCTCGGGTCGCGCTCGGTGATGCTCCTGGAAGAACCCGAGCACATGACCCGCCGGCGGTTGATGCTGCCTTCCTTCCACGGCGAGGCGGTCGCCGCCGACGCGGCGATGATGGCCGAGGTCGCCCAGCGCGAGGTCGCGGGCTGGCCGGTCGGCGAGCCGTTCGAGCTCTGGCCGCGGATGCAGGCAGTCACCCAGGAGGTGGTGATGCGGGCGGTCTTCGGCCCCGAAGCCAAAGGGCTCAACCTGCTGCGAGCGCGGCTGAGGGCGCTGACCGAGTGGATGAACACGCCGCGCAACCTGACCAAGCTGGCGATCTACGGCCCCGACCGCCTCGCCCGCAGCCGTGGCTACCGGGAGGCGATGGGCCCGGTCGAGGAGGCGGTGCTGGCGGAGGCGCGACTGCGCCGCAAACGTCCCGACGCCGCCCCGATGGGCGTGGTGACGATGCTGGTTCAGGCCGAGTACGAGGACGGCTCGCCACTCAGCGAGCACGACCTCCGCGACGAACTGCTGACTCTGCTGACCGACGGCCCGACCTCGACCTCGCTGGCCTGGACCTTCGAGCGGCTGATGCGCAACCCCGAGAAGCTCGAGCGTGCTCGCGAAGAAGTCGGCAGCAGCGACGGCGACGGCGCCTACCTCGACGCGGTGATCAAGGAGACGCTGCGGATGCGGCCACCGGTCCCGGTCGTCACCCGCCGCCTGCTCGCACCGCTGACGCTGGGCGGCCACGACCTGCCGGCGGGGACGGTTGTCGCCCCCTGCGTGCCGTTGATCCACAACGACCCCCGCAACTACGACGAGCCCGACCACTTCCTGCCGGAGCGCTTCCTCGGCCGCAAGACGCCGACCTACACCTGGATCCCGTTCGGCGGCGGCACCCGCCGTTGCCTCGCCGCCAGCTACGCGGAAATGGAGATGAAGCGCGTCCTGCGCGCGGTGCTCGCGACCGTCGACCTCGAACCGGTCGGCGAGCGGGCCGAGGGGATGCGGAAAAGTGCGATCTCGTTCAGTCCCGACCGCAGCGCTCGCGTGATCGCGCGGCCACGCGGCGCCGGTCAGCTCGTCGACAACGCATTGGCGGCGGCGTAGGCGATGTCGGCGCGGGGCCGGGAGACGGTCAGCGACAGCGACCTGCTGATCGTCGGCGCTGGCGCCAAGGCGACGGCGATCGCCAGCAAGGTCCACTTCATCAACCAGCTCGGGCTGGGGCCGATCTCGTTGACGATCGTCGAGGGCACCGAGCCGGCGGCCTCCTGGCTTGGGCGCAACGGGATGACCTCGGGCGAAGAGCCGCTGGCGGTGACGCCGATCAAGGACATCGGCTTCCCGTACCGCAGCTTCAAGGAGTTCGGCGAGGCGGGCGAAGCGCTCGACGCGGCGGTGATGGGCTTCTCCTGGCAGCAGCACATGGTCAGCCTGCGGCGCTACGCGCGCTGGATCGACGCCGGCTCGCCCTCGGTTCGCCATCGTGACTATGGCGAATACCTGCGCTGGGCCCTGGCCCGTGCGACTGAGGGCGTGACGATCGTCGACGGCCGCGTTGCCGGGGTCTCGCTCGAGCAGGGCGGGCAGCATTGGCAGGTCGAGGTCGAGGGGGAGGAGGGGACTTCTCTGCAGGGTGGTGGCGCTCTAGTCCTGACCGGTCCTGGGATCCATCGCGCTTTCCCGCACGAGCCCGGCGTCGCCTCGCGGCTCTTCCACTGCGACAGCCGGCGCGAGGAGTTCGCCCAGATCCCCGAGCACGAAGCCTGCGACGTCGCCGTCGTCGGCGGCGGCGAGAGCGCCCTCAGCTGCGTGATGTACCTGCGTGGGATGCGGCCACGGGCCAGCTTCACGATCTACACGCCGATGTTGCCGATGAGCCGTGGCGAGAGTTTCCTCGAGAACCGCGTCTTTTCCGACCCCGACGTGATCGAATGGGGTGACCTCGACCAGGAAACTCGGCGGGACTTCGTCAAGCACGCCGACCGCGGCGTCTTCGACCCGCCGAGCCTGGCGGCGATTGCCTACGACGACCGCTGCCGCTTCGTCTGCGGCCGCGTCACCCACGTCGGCAGCGCTTTGCCGGGGCGGGTCCAGGTCTCCTACGAGGCACCGGGGGGCGGTGCCGACGGCGAGCACGATTGGGTCGTCAACTGCACCGGCTTCGACCTGATCGCCCAACTGCGCTCCCTCTTCCCAGCCGAGCTGCGGGCCGAGATCGAGAGTCGGGTCGGCGACCTCTGGGAGACCCCGCGTGGGGTCGAGGTGCCGATCGGCCGCAACCTGGAGCTCGTCGGGATGGAGCCGCTGCTGCAGATTCCCGGGCTCGCCGGCCTCAGTCAGGGCCCCGGCTTCGCCAACCTCGGCGCCCTCGGTTTGCTCGCCAACCGCGTCCTGCAGCCGCACCTGCCGGAGTTGAAGGGCGGTGCCGAAGGAAATCTCAGCACCGCAGACGACAAATCTTTATTGTTCGACTGAAGATGTTGCAATGGGGATCGAAGCGGGGGGCGGTGGCGGTGCTGGCGGTTCTCGCTGCACTCGCGCTGCTGGCCGGCTGCGGCGGCGGCGATTCCTCGTCGGGCGGAGGATCTGAGTTCGCCGGCAACGGCTGGCCGGGCCTCGACAGCTCCAACACGCGCTTCGTCAAAGGGCCGATCAACCGTCAGTCGGCGCCTTCGCTGAAGGTCGCCTGGAAAGTGCCGCTCACGGCGGAAAGTACCTTCGGTGCTTATGCCGCGACCCCGGTCGTCGTCAACGGCGTCATCTACTCGCAGGACCTCGAGTCCAACGTGCAGGCGATCGACCTCGAAAGCGGCGAAGTGCTGTGGACCAAGAAATACGAAGAACTCGACCAGGGTCCGAACGGGGTCACGGTCCAGGAAGGGAAGGTGTTCGGCGCCACCTCCTCGGCCGCCTTTGCACTCGACCAGGAAACGGGCAAGGAGATCTGGTCGACGCCGCTGGTCGGCAGCCACGGCGAAGGGATCGACATGGCGCCCGGCTATCACGAAGGCCTTGTCTACGTCTCGACCGTGCCGACCAACGCCACCGCCGAATACCCGGAAGGGGGAGTCGGCATCCTCTGGGCGCTCGACGCCGAAACCGGCAAAAAAGTCTGGCACTTCAACACCGTTCCCAACTCGCTTTGGGGCAACAAGAAAGTCAACGGCGGTGGCGGCCTCTGGTACGCGCCCTCGTTCGACGAAAAAGGCTCGATGTACTTCGGGACCGGCAACCCCTCGCCGTTCCCCGGAACTCCCAAATACCCGTGGGGCTCGAGTCGGCCCGGGCCGAACCTCTACACCAACTCGATGGTCAAGCTCGACGCGAAAACGGGCAAGCTGCAGTGGTACTACCAGCAGACCCCGCACGACCTCTTCGACTGGGACTTCCAGAACCCGCCGATTCTGACCAGCGCCGGCGGCCAAGAACTGGCGATCGGCTCCGGCAAGTCAGGCGTCGTTGTCGCGATCGACACCAAGACCGGCAAGCCGGTCTGGAAGACGCCGGTCGGCGAACACAACGGCCATGACGAAGACGGCCTGAAGGCGATGCAGGGAAAGAAGCTGCCGGCCAAAATGACGGTCGCGCCGGGCAGTCTCGGCGGCGTAATCGCCCCGATGGCGGCGAACAAAACGACGGTCTTCGTCCCGATCGTCAACCACCCGGTCGAATACTCCGCCAACGGCGAACGCAACGAAGCGAGCCCACTGACCGGCGAAATGGTCGCCTTGGACATCAAGACCGGCAAGGAACTCTGGAATGCCGAATACGAAACCGCCGCCTTCGGCGCCCCCGTCGCCGTCAACGACATGGTCTTCTTCGCCACCTTCGACGGCACCGTCCACGGCCTCGACGCCTCGACCGGAGGCGAAGTCTGGTCCGAAGCGCTGCCGGCGGGGTCGAACACGGCGGTTACGGCTGACGGGGACACTTTGTTGGTGCCGGCGGGTCTGGCCACTGCCGAAGGACAAAAACCAGCACTCGTCGCCTACCGGCTCGGCGAATAGGAGTTCGGACCGGGCGTGGCAGTCATTCCAGACGCATAGCGTCTGGAATCTCAGCCACGCTGACTGGCCGCTAGCCGGCAGCGGCCGGCTTGACTGCCGCCACCTTGACCCCCGGTGACCGCATCAGCAGCACCGGCACGGTGCTGGCCTTCAGCACCTTCTCGGAGACGGAGCCGAGCAGGGCCCGGTGCACGCGGCTGTGGCCGTGCGACCCCATCACGACCAGGTCGTGTTCCTCCTCGCGGGCGATCGCGAGGATCGTCTCGGCGGGGTTGCCGCGCTCGAGACGGGTGGTGACGCCGATGTCGTCGGGGACCCCGTCGGTCGCTTCGCGCAGGATCCGCGCGTGGAAGTCGAGCAGGTCGGGTGGGGCGGAGGCGCTGACCCCAATCGGCGTCGAGGGCGGCGGCGCGACCGTCAGCAGGGTGATCAACGCGTTCTGGTCACGCGCCAGGGTCGCGGCGTGGTGCAGCGCCGCCTCGGCGTCGGGTGAGCCGTCGATCGCAACGAGGATTCGGTGGTAGCAAGCCATCAGTCCGTCACCGGCAACGCTAAACCCGGGCTGTACTCAGGTCTAGGCCTGCGCGGCACGAGCAGGCTCGCCAGCGCCGCCAGCAGGCAGGCGCCGCCGGCGAAGAGGAAGGCCTCGGTGAAGCCGGTCTCCGAGGGGGAGCCGGCTCCGATGCCCGCGGCGACGACGGTGCCGGCGATCAGGCTGGCGCCGACCTGGCCGCCGACGGCGCCGCCGAGCGTTCGCATCACCGTGTTCATTCCGGTTGCAACGCCGGTCTGCTCGGGCGGTACCGCCTCGACGATCAGGATCGCGAGGGCGGAGAAGGCGAGGGCGATGCCGGTGCCCATCAGCGCAGTCGCCACGTACAGGTCGAAGTGGTGACTGTGGGCGAGGCCCATCATCGTGAAGGAAACGGTGGTGATCGCGCAGCCGGCGATCAGGTTGAGGCGAGCGCCGATCCGATTCGCGAGCCAGCCGGCGATGGGACTGACAATCAGCATCGCCAGCGTCGTCGGCAGCAGGAAAAGCCCCGCTTCGGTCACTGAGGAGCCGTATCCGTATCCGGTGCTGGCCGGGGTCTCGGTGAACTCGGGGATGAGGATGAAAGACGTGTACATGCCGGCGCCGACCAGGAAGGCGGCGGCGTTGACGGTCCAGACCCCGCGAACCCGCATCATCACCATGTCGATCAGCGGCTCCCGCACCCGTTCGGAGAAGCGCACCCAGATCACGAGCACGACCGCGGCGGCGACGATCAGTCCCCAGACGCGGGGGTCGCCCCAGCCCCATGCCGAGGTCTGGGTGATCCCGAGCAGCAGCAGGACCAGCCAGGTCGAGAGCAGCGCGGCGCCGATCCAGTCGACCTTGCCGGGGGACTTGAGCGGCGATTCGGGGACGAAGAAGATCGTCGCCACGGTGGCGGCGACGGTGACGACGAGCGGGAACCAGAACAGCCAGTGGTAGTTGAGGGCGCTGATGATCGGGCCGGCGAGGACGATCCCGAGGCCGCCGCCGATCCCGAGGATGGCGGAGATCAGGGCGATTCCCTGGGCCGCTTTCTCACGCGGGAACTCGTCGCGGATGATGCCGAAGGCGAGGGGGAAGATCGCGCCGCCAGAGCCCTGGACGATGCGGGCGATGATCAGCATCGTGATCGATTGCGCCAGCGCTGCCATCAGGACGCCGACGCTGAGCACGGCGAGCGAGATGATCAGCGTCCGCTCCTTGCCGAACATGTCGCCGAGCCGGCCGACGATCGGGGTCAGGATCGAGGCACTCAGTAGGTAGCCGGTGAAGACCCATGCCACCGCCGTCGCGGAGGCGTGCAATTCTTCTTGGATCACCGGTAGGGCGGGAGCTACAGTCGACTGCAGCATCGCGTAAGCGGCGCCGGCGAGGGCCAGGACCGCGAAGGTGACGCCGTAGTGCTGTCGCTTCTGCGGAACCCCGCTGGTATTGTCAGCAACTGATGACATCAACTGGTGACAACACTACCACCGCGCGTCGGCCGCACGACGCGGCCGCGACCCGTCAAGCGCTGCTCGAAGCTGCTCGGGCGCTCTTCGACGAGGTCGGCTACGACCGCGCGACGACGCGCGAGATCGGCGAGCGGGCAGGAGTCGACCCGGCCCTGATCGCGCGCTACTTCGACGGCAAGGAAGGGCTTTTCCTGGCTGCGATCACCGAGGTCAGCGGCGATGAGGAGGAGCTCGAGTTCGATCCGCCGGCGCTACTGATGGCGGCCCTGGTCGAGCGCTGGGACGAGCGCGGCCACAGCCCGATCAGCCGCGCCCTCGCCAGCCCGGTGCTGACCGAGGACGTCCGCTCCCAAGTCTCCGAGCTGATTCGCGAGCGCCTCCTGGTGGCGCTGACCGAGGTCTTGCGCGAGCGCGGTGTTGCCGAACCGGAGCTGCGGGCTGAGCTCTTGATCGCGATGGCCTTGGGAATCGCGATGACCCGCGCCAACGGCACCCTGGAGCGGCTGGCGGCGGCGCCTCGCGAGCAGGTACTGGCCTCGCTGGAGCCGATCGTCGATGCGTTCGGTACCTCCTGATCGGGGTAAGCGGGGCACGTGTCCACCAAACGCAGCGCCGGCGTCTTGCTTTTCCGTCAGGGCTCTGTGGGTACGCCTGAGTTCCTGCTCGTCCACCCCGGTGGCCCCTACTGGGCCAAGCGCGACCTCGGCGCCTGGTCGATCCCGAAGGGCCAGATCGAGGACGGCGAGGATCCGCGCGACTGCGCCCTGCGGGAGATGAGCGAGGAGCTCGGCCCAGCGGCGTCGCTGGCGCCGGAGCAGCTGATCACACTTGGCTCGGTCCGCCAGCGGGCCGGCAAAGTGGTCGAAGCCTGGGCCGGCGAGGCCGATTTCGACACCGCCCAGCTGGAGAGCAACACCTTCGAGATGGAGTGGCCGCCTCGCAGCGGCCATGAGCAGGAGTTCCCCGAGGTCGATCGCGCCGAGTGGTTCGATCTCGGCGAGGCGCGGCGGCGGATCTTGCCGGCGCAGGCCGAGTTCCTCGATCGCCTGGTCGAGCACCTCGATCGCGGTTAGACTCGCCTCGGAATGGAAAACGGCTCTACTCCGCGCTCCGAGACCGCAAACGGCGCCGATCAGAACGGTCACCTGCCGCTCTCCGCCAGGCTATTGGGCGTCGGTGTTCGCGGCGCCCGCAGCGTCTCGAAGGCGACTGGGATCGACAAAGCGGTCGAGGTCGCGACCGAGGAGGCGATCGTCGCCGCGGTCGAAAGCGAGGCGGTCGAGCGGGCGATGGCCCGGGTGATGAAAGGGCCGGTGGTCGAAGAGGCGGTTCAGGGCGCGATCGAGAGCGACACCGTCAAGCGCTCGATCCTCGAGGCGATGGACAGCGAGCTGGTCGATGAGGTCTGGCGCCGACTGCTGGCCTCCGATCAGGCCCAGCAGCTGGTCGAGCGGATCGCCGGCGCGCCCGAGGTGCGGGCGGCGATCAGCGCCCAGGGCGTTGGCCTGGTCGAGGACATCGGCCGCACGATCGGCAAGCTTGCCCGCCGCCTCGACGACAGCTTCGAGCGGATCGTGCGCCGGATCTTCTTCCGCAAGCCGCGGCCGGTCCCGACCGACCACGCCGGCTTCATCAGCCGCGCCCTCGCCTACGGCGTCGATGGCGTCTTCGTCAACCTCGGCTTCACCGCGCTGGTCGCCCTCGTCACCCTCGTCGACAACGCTTTCGGCGGCGCGGCGGAAGGCGGCTCGGTCTTCGCGATTGCGGTCGGCTCCACCGCCTGGGTCGCGATCGGTTCTCTCTACCTGATCTCGTTCTGGGCACTTGCCGGGCAGACGCCGGGGATGCGCTTCCTCGGCATCCGCCTTGGCGCCGGCCGGCTGCCGTTCGGCCGTTGCGTCAAACGCGTGATCGGCCTCTACCTCTCGGTCATCACCCTCGGGATCGGCTTCCTCGGCGTCATCTTCCGCGAGAACCGGCGTGGCTGGGAAGACCGCTTCTCCGGCACCGACGTGATCTACGACGAGCGCCGCCCGGAGCCGGCGCCGTGGTCGGCGCCACCGGCGGGGGTGGCGGTGCCGCCCGAGCAGGATGGGGACCCGGTTCCTAGACCGGAGCCCCAGACCGATTCGGCAGCCAGCGCTGCACCATCAGCGTAAGGCTGCCGGAGACGATCAGCAGGGCGACGTTGATCGCGAGGACGACGAGGGCGCCGTCCGCGTTCCCGATTCCGCCAGCGCCGATCGCGACGCCGAGGTAGGCCGAGGCCGGGATCGTCGTCACCGAGATCGCGACCCCGACCGCGGTGCTGGCCCTGGTCTCGAACGAGAGCATCGCCGCGATCCCGGCGGCGAGCGCGATCAGGACCGTCGAGTAGTCGGTGTGGGCGAGCGTGTTGAGGGCGGAGTCCTCGACCCGGAAGTGGTCGGGGAGGAAGCCGAATGCTTTCAGCAGGGCCGAGAGGACGGCTGCGGTCACGACCACAGCGCCTAGCCCGATCGTCAAGGTCGCGAAGGAGCGGGCGGCGAGGGACCGGCGGCGGGCGACGATGCCGACGCAGGTGGCGCAGATCGGCAGCAGGTCGGGGCTGACGGCCATCGCGCCGACGATCAGGATCGAGCTGCTGGTGATGACACCGAGGGCGGCGATCACGGCGGCGACGTTGATCAGCGCCAGGTAGCGGGCCAGCGGTCGCGAGTTGGCTTTCGCTTGGCCCATCACCTCGACCCAGGCGAAACCGTCGATGCCACCGTCACCGGTGCGGTGGTGGTGCAGCGGCGCCACCACTTCGACCCTGGTGAGGACATAGTCCTCGACCGCGATCCCCAGTTCGGTGATCGCGTCAACTAGCTGGTCGGCGGCGGCGGGCTCGACGTCGGCGACGAAGACGGTGCAGTCGGCGTCGACGGCGTCGGGCTGCTCGACTACCCGCCGCACCCCGTCGAGGTCACGCAGGGCCGCACTGAGGTGCGGCGCCCGCGCGGCGTCGACGGATGAGCGCAGTCTCAGCAACTAGCTGGCCTCAGCCAAGGTCCCCCTCGGGGCCCTCGCAGAGCTTGTAAACGATGATGATCGAGAGGGCGAAGACAGCCAAGGACCAGAACGGATAGGCCGGGATCGAGAGCAGCGCGACGACGGCGTTCAAGCCGCCGACGAAGATCCCGACGAAGCGGCCGAAGTCACCGCCCGAGAACAGCGAGAAGGCAGCCACCATCTCGACGATGCCGAGCAGCAGAGTGACCCAGCCCCAGAAGTGGAGGCTGCTGATGATGAAGGTGCCGTGGTCGGTGAAGAACTTGGCGTCGCCAATCGCGGCGATGCCCCAGATGATGTTGAGCAGGCCGGCTACAATCAACAGCACGCCGGCGAAGACCCACCAACCGCTGAGCGTCGCTTCCTCGTTCATGAGTAACCCTTTCCGTGCGTGGACAGACGCGTACACCCCGCGAATAGACGGGGTTTTCAGATGGGTTTCGGGGTCGTGCCCCGCGAACCTTCAGGACAGCTTCAAAACAGTGAAGGCGCGAGTGCCGCGGGGAGTCTCGACTTCGACCGTGGCGCCGACCTTGGTGCCCATCAGGGCGCGGCCGATCGGCGACTCGGCGGAGAGCCGGCCTTCGGCGAGGTTGGCCTCGGTCGAGCCGACCAGGGTCCAGACGTTGGTCTCGCCTTTCTGCTCGTCGCGGACCTCGGCGCTGAGGCCGAAGGCGAAGGCGTCGCCGGCGGCCTCGGCCTCGACCTCGACCACGATCGCGTTGTGGAGGCGCTCCTGCAGTCGCTTGATCCGCGTCTCCATGTGCGCCTGGTCCTCTTTGGCGGTGTGGTACTCGGCGTTCTCCTTGAGATCGCCCTCGTCGCGGGCGACTTTGATCCGCGCCGCCATCTCATGTCGTTTCGGCCCTTCGAGCTCGGCGAGCTCGGCTTTCAGCTCTTCTAAGCCCTCGGCGGTGATCGGCTCGGCGTTCTGTTCAGCGGGCGTCATCGACATCAGCCTCTCAAAAACCAACGGCGTTCGCAGTTTCAGCCGCATAGCGACGATATGTGCGAACGCCGGGTGGGTGGGCGGTCAGTCGCCGCCGTTGCTGGTCGCTAGCTGCGGCGCCAGCGACTTCACCTTCTTGCCGTCGGCTTCTCCGAGTGGCGTCAGGCCCCAGAGGTCCTCGACGCTGCGCAGCAGCGAGTAGGGGTTGTAGGGGGCGCCGTCGGTAGAGCCAGGGGTGATGAAAGGAGAGACGAGCAGGGTGCCGACTTTGAGGTCGGTTGCCGGGATCGGCGGCTGCGTCGGATCCGGGTTGGGGACCGGGTTGGCGGCATTGAAGGTGATGACCAGCAGGCCGTCCGCCTTGTAGGCGGGGGAGGCGAGGATCTTCGGCACCACGCTGGCGAGGAAGGCGTCGGCCGCGGCGGCGCCTTCGGGCGCGCCTGCCGGACACTGGCCGGGGACGCCTGCATTGCAGGGGCTGGGGGAGATGTAGGCGTAGTTGGGCGTCTTCTCGGCCTTCTTCAGGTCCTTGTCGAGGCCGGTGATCGGGACGTCGTTGGTCGCACAGTCGCCCAGGTCCAGCAGCGAGTGGAAGTAGACGAACGGGTTGAGCGCGGCCGAGTAAGCGCCCGGGACGGGCGTCGCGGCTACTCCCGGTTCGGGGTGGACGCAGTTGCCGGGCTGGCCGGTCGCAGCGTCGGCCATGCCTTCCACGTAGGCCTTCCACTTGAAATGGATCCCGTAGACCTGATCGGCAACGGTCAGCGTTTCGACCGGGAAGACGCAGGCTTCCTCATAAGTGGGGCAGTTCGTTTCGGTCTGCTGGCTTGGCGGCTGGCCGCTGATCGTCGCGATTCCGTTCGGCAGCGCCGCGTCGTCGAGCAGCTTGAAATTGCTCAGCAGGTCGCCCTGGGGCCGCAGGGTCGAGGCCAGGTAGGGCATCGTCGGGGCCGTCCCGAAGGCGGCGTCGTAGCCGGAGCTGGCCAGCGAGATGACGAAGACGTGTTTGACCGGGCCGATTTCGGGAGCCGGTTCTTCGGGCTGGGCTTCTTCTTCGGGTTCCGGTTCCGGTGCGGGTTCGGGAGCCGGTTCCGGCGCCACTTCCGTTTCGACTTCCGGTACGGCTTCGGGTTCGGCGCTCGCTTCCGGTGCTTCGCTCGCTTCCGGTTCCGCTTCTTCTGCTTCCGGCGCGGCTTCCACGATCGGCGTCCGGTCAGCAGCCAGGCTGCGGCCGAGCAGGCTGCTCGCCAGCGGCCCGAGCCCGCTGCTGCCGCTGGTCATCCCGGCGGCGAGGATCGCCGAGGTGGCGACCAGCGAGGAGGCGACGAGGAGGCCGAACCGTTTGCCGGTCAGCGAGGCGGCGCCGGCGACCGCCGCCCGCAAGCGAATCAGGACCCAGCCCTTCATTTCGTCGCCTCCGTTGGCACCAGGGAGTGACCGCACTGGGCGCAGAACCGCACCCCGTGCCCGTAGGGGGAGCCGCAGCTGGGGCAGAGGCCGGCGGCATCGGAGCGCTCGAGCTCCAGTACCCGCTCGAGCGCAATCAGCTCGGCGTCGACCCGCTGCAGCTCCGCTGCTTTGCGGGTGAGGACGTCGAGGCGGACGTGGTCGCGGATCGCCATCTCGTAGAAGGCGCCGCCGAGGTCGGCCTGCATCACCGTGAACTTCTCGAGCAGGCGGTCGCGCTGGGCGACCAGGTCCGCTCGCTCATCGACCGGTTTCTTCACCTCCGGTTTCGCCGGAGCCTCTTTCTGCTTCGGTTTCGGGAGCGTCGGGAGCTTCATGGTTCCGCTCCGCCCGGCGCCGGCGAGGAGCCGCCTTCGCCGCCGACAACGACCACGTCGGGCAGGTTCTGCTGCGCCTTTATGTAGTTTTCGCCCGCCTGTTCGGGGTTTTCTTCGACCAGTTTGGTGTCGGCTTCTTCCTTCGCCTGGGTCGGCTTGTAGCCGGTCACCTGGTGGACGGTGCCGTTGTCGGTCTGGGCGACCACCTTGCCGCCTGACTTGTCGGCGCCCTTCGGAGGCTTGCCGTTCTTCTTGCCTTTTTTCGATTTCGCCGCCGTGTTCGCGGTTTCCGTCGTCGGCCCCGCCGTCGCGGTCGCCGCTTCCTGCTGCTTGAGGGCCCTGATCAGCGCCTCGTTGTCGCCTTCGCCGGAGCCGCTGCGACCGACGACGAGGCCGAGGGCGACGGCGATCGGCAGCAGCGCGAAGAAGCCGACGGCTGCGGCGCGGCTGCCCCCTGGGGCTTTGCTCGCCGGGCGGCCGACGGGTTTGCGCGCTTTTTTCTGCATCAGCGCGAAGTAGCGCGAGGACGGATTGGCGCCGTTGCCGCGCCGGGTCGCGCAGTTGACGCAATAGCGCTGCTGGGAGTCCAGTGGCGCGCCGCAGTTCTCGCAGGGTTCGTAGCCGCCCTCCATCATCTGCGGCCTCAGGTCGGGCTGTTCGCTCCTGGTGTTCACGCTCCGCCCTTCTTGTTCTCGTGCCCGGACTTGCCGTGCTTCTGCTTCTTCTTCTGGTCCTGGCGCTCTTTGCGCGCCCCGAGGATGTGTTCGGCGCGGGCCTGCTGCTTTTCGGCCTTTTCCTGCGTGGTCGAGCAGCCGGCGGCAGCCCCGGCGAGCAGGGAGAGGGAGGTGATGACGACCGCCACCCGGGCGTATCCGCGGCTAACCGAAAGCACCGCTCACGTAGTCCTGGGTTCGCTGCTCGCGGGGACTGCCGAACAGTGCGGTGGCGGTGTTGTACTCGACCAGGTCGCCGAGGTACATGAAGGCGACGTGATCGGCGACCCGGTAGGCCTGCTGCAGGTTGTGGGTGACGATGACGACGGCGACGTCGTCGCGCAGCTTGACGATCAGGTCCTCGATCACCTGGGTGGATTTCGGGTCGAGCGCCGAGCAGGGCTCGTCGAGCAGCAGCACCTCGGGCTCGGCGGCAAGGGCGCGGGCGATGCAGAGCCGCTGCTGCTGGCCGCCGGAGAGCTTCAGCGCCGGGTGGTCGAGGTTGTCCTTGACCTCCTCGAGCAGGCCGGCGCGGTCGAGGGCGCTGAGCACCTGCGGTTCCAGCGTCTTCTTGCGCTGTCGCCGCGATCCCTGCTCGCGCAGGACGTAGGCGATGTTGTCGAAGACGCTCATCGGGAACGGGTTCGGCTGCTGGAAGACCATCGTCACCCGGCGCCGCAACAGGGTCGGCTCGATCTCGCGGATATCGATGTCGTCGAGCAGGATGCGGCCGGTCAATTTGGCCGCGGTGGTGAGCTCGGTGAGCCGGTTGAGCGAACGCAGCAGCGTCGTCTTGCCGCAGCCGGAGGGGCCGATCAGCGACAGCACCTCGCCTTGGCGGACCGGAAGCGAGACCGATTTGACCGCCTCTTTGGCGCCGTAGAAGACCGAGACCGTGTCGACCTCCATGCGGCGGATCGAGAACTGGGGCGGGCCGATCGAGCGGCGGGCACCGGTGAAGCCGCCCGGCGACTGGGTCGGGGCGGCGACCGGCGCGTCGCCGTGGCCGTTGTTGCCGGGAACGGGGGGCAGGACCTGCGTCGCGGCCTCCGGATCCTCCAGCTCGAGCCGCCGGATCGACGGTGGGGGCTTTTTCAGGAACTCCACGTTCCGACCTTTCGTGCACGGCGATGGACGACGTCTACCGCTCCATTTAAGACTAAGACCATCAACAAGAGCACAAAAGCCGCCGCGTAGGCTTTCTGGGGCTGGTTGAGGTTGCCGGTGGGGGAGGCCTCGTAGACGAAGTTGGTCAGGGTGGTGCCGGCGCCGCGCAGGAAGTTGAGCGGGAACGGCGCCCCTTCGACCGGGGCGAAGTTCTGGGTGGCGCCGAGCAGGACGACGATAATCGCGGTGTCGCCGATGATCCGGCCGAGGCCGAGCATCGCGCCGGTGGCGACCTGGGGCCGGCAGGCCGGCAGCAGGATCCGCCGCGTCGTCGCCGCTTTCGTCTTGCCGACCGCGTAGGAGGCCTCGCGCACGTGGCGCGGGATCGAGTTCAGGCCCTCGCGGGTGCTGGCGACGATCAGCGGCAGCGCCACCAGCGAGAGCATCGCCGAGGCAGCGAAGAAGGAACGGCCGAAGACGACGCCTTCGGTTTCGCGGCTGAGGAAGCCGAGCGCGGTCGAGGAGAAGATCACGGTCCCGAACAGGGCGAGCACGATCGAGGGGATGCCGGCGATTGCCTCGATCGTCGACTCGGTAATTCGCGCCAACACCGCCGGGCGGCCGTACTCGACCAGCCAGACCGAGATTGCGATGCCGGCGGGCAGCGCGATCGAGAGGCCCATGACCGCGACGATCAGGGTTCCGATCAGAGCGTCGGAGAAGCCGCCGCTCTGGCTCTCGGTGAAGCCGGAGGACGCAGGCGTAACCAGCATCGAGGGCTTGAGGAACTTGATCCCCTGGATGAAGAGATAGACGACGATCGCGACCGCGATCGCGCAGAAGAGCAGGCCAAGGGCCCAGCAGATCGCCAGCCCGATGCGGTCGACGAGGCTCCAGGTGGCGCTGCCCTCGACCGCGTCCTTGGGCCGGTGCTCGCCGGACGGTGCGGGTGGCACCGGCGGGACGGTGACGGAGGACTCCATCAGGCCGCTCCGTATTTTTTCATCGCCCGCCGGGCGACGTAGCCGGTGAGCGAGAAGGTCGCCGCCGAGAACAGCAGCACGGTCGCGATCGAGAACAGGGTCGCGTTGCCGGGCGGCGAGCTCAGCGAGTCGATGTTCTTGATGATCGTCGGCGCCAGCGGCCGCGAGGGCTCGTAGATGAAGATCAACCCGTCGGCCGGGTTCGGCGCGAAGCCGACCGAGCCGGAGAGCATCGCCAGCATCACCGCCTCGCCGATCGCCCGCGCCACCGCCAGCACGGTGCCGGCGATGATCGCCGGCCGGGCGCTGCGGACGCCGATCTTCCAGGTCGTGCGCCAGCGGTTGACGCCGAGCGCGAGCGAGCCCTCGAGCCAGCCCGGTTTCACCGAGCGCAGGCCGTCGGAGAAGATCGAGACCATCAGCGGCGCGATCATGATCGTCAGCACCGTGACCGCCGCCAGCAGCGAGTAGCCGGTCAGGGAGATGACTCCGGCGACCGAGGCCTTCTGATGCTCAGTGACCAGGTTGTTGCCGATGAATGGGACCAGCACCACGACTCCGATCAGGCCGTAGATCACCGAGGGGACGCTGGCGAGGAAGCGGACGACCGGCTGCAGGATGTTGCTCATCCAAGCCGGAGCGAACTCGACGATGAAGACGGCTACGAACAGGGCTGAGAAGAGGGCGATCACGACCGCCGCGCCGGTGATCAGCAGCGTCGACCAGATCAGTGGCCAGGCGTGGAAGGTGTAGACATATTCGGCGCCGTTCTGCCCGGAGAGGAAGATCGCGTTGAGCTGGTCGTCGACGTTGCCGCCGGGCGCGAACCAGGAGAGGCCGTTGTGCGAGAACGACGGCCAGCCGTGCACGAACACGGTGATGATCATCGCCAGCAGCAGGCCGACGACACCACAGACCAGCGCGACGAGCATTCGCTCGACGCGCTGGTCCGACCACTTGGGTCCGTACTCGGGGGTGTACTCCTCCTCCAATTACTTCTTCTTGTTGAAGGCGGGGACGCCGCCGGCTTTGCTGATCACTTCACCGGCGAGCTTGCTGGTGCGCGCCCAGTCGATGAATTTGAGGAGGCCTTTCGGACTCGTCGTGCCGTCGCCCGGGAGGACGAGGAACAGGTAGCGCGAGAGCGGGTACTTGAGCGGCTCGACGCTGATCTTCTTCGCTTCGCAGGGGATGCCGTTGACCTTCAGCGGCTTCAGCTTCTTGCTGCCCTGCCACGCGAGCCCGGCGTAGCCGATCGCGTTCGGGTCCTGCTTGACCGCGTTGACGACGAGGCCGTCGGCGGTCAGAGCGTTGACGTTGGAGGCCGGCGCTTCGTTGTTGAGCACCGCCTGGAGGAAGAAGTTGTAGGTCCCCCCGTTGGTGTCGCGGCCGACCGGGTCGATCGTGGTCGTCAAATTGCCGCCGACCTGGCTCCAGTTGGTCAGGAGCCCGCGATAAATGTCGTGCGCCTGCTGGATGCTGATGTCGCTCAGCGAGTTCGCTTTGTTGACGTCGAGGCAGAGCCCGTCCATGAACGCCTTGATGTAGGTGGTGCCGGCGTCGCTGGGGAGCGGGGTCCGGGCCTGCCCAGCGAACTGGCTGGTCCCGTTCTGTACGTCTTTAACTCCGGCGTTGCCGCCGTTGGCGGTATAGACGAAGTGGACCTGCTTGTTGACCTGCTTGGTGTACGTCTGGAACAGCGCCTGGAGTACAGGCTGCGCGGCCACGGAGCCGGACCCGATGTAGGTAACGGCACTGGCCGACGCCGGCACGACGAGCCCAGCAAGGGCGACCGCCGCGATGGCGAGGGACTTGATTCTCATGCGGTGTTTCCTCTCTTCTCTTGCCGGGTTTAAATAGAGATTGTTGATCGACTTGGTCGCCTTAGGCTATCACTTTCTGTAGTTTATTGACTCACTTAGTAAAGAAAGGCCGCCCGGGGGGAGAAATAGGGCCATCCGGCGGGCCTCGGAAATGGAGAAAGCAATTGCTGAAGCGAAGGATTTCCACCCCTCGAGCGGCGACCGTCGTCGTCCTGGCGGCGCTCGTCGCCTTTGCGGCGACGGTCGCGCCGTCGCTGGCCGGGTCGTTCCTGACCAACCAGAAGGCGGCCAAGGTCTACTTGAGCAACAAGAAGGCCTCGAAGCTGTACCTGAGCAACAAGAAAGCTTCGTCGCTCTTCCTCAAGCAAAAGGCGGCGTCGAACCTGTACGTGGCAAAAAAGACGGCGTTGCAGACGCCGGTTGCCGGGATCGCCGCTGGCACCGCACAGTTCGGTCCCATCGCCGCGACGACGGCGGGTTACATCCCGTCGGCGTTTACCTCGTTTGCGACCAAGGCCAGTGTCAGCTCGGCCGTGATCACGTTCTCGGGTCAGGCATCCTGCACCTCGGAAAAAGGCACGCCTGACCAGGCCTGCCCGGTGCAGATCCTCGTCGACGGCCAGACGACTGGGAAAGTCAACTTCGCGCCGGCGACGACGCTGCCCGCGAAAGGCGCGGCTGCGGTCGTGCAGACGGTCGTCCAGACCAGCGTGCTGACCAAAGGCGGCCACACGGTCGCGGTCCAGTACGCGGGTGCCGCGAACGTGACGTTCACGCTGAAAGGTTGGAGCCTCGCGGTCGAGGCCTACCCGCAGCCGGAGGAACCGCTGACCACCGACACGGGCGGCAGCGGCAAGTAAGGACGCCGAGCCGGACCGCGCCCCCGGAGGTTCGGGCGCGGTCCGGCAGGCGCTCCCCCAGCGCTCAGCGCTGGGGGCGGGGGAGGGCGTCGCCGAGGATCAGGCGAGCCCGGTAGAAGAGCGCGTCGTCGGCTGCTGCCTGACCGTTGTCGCGGTTGGCAGAGCGGCTGGTCCGGTTCTGTCCGATCCCAGCGGGGCTCTCGTCCCGCACGAGGCCGGCCAGGCGGCCCCGCGAGGTGAACGTGGTGGTGTCGACTCGTTTGGCCATCCCCTGCTCCTTTCTAGAGTTTGTTGAGCTACTAACTCAAGAATAGCAGAAGCACTTACAGCGGGAGTACTCTGGGGACGCGGCGAAGTGGGCGGGGCGCCACCCGGCAAAAGCGCGCCCCGCCCGTCGCCTCTTCAGACGGCTGCAGATTGCTCTGCCTCGCCACCATCCTGGGATCCATGGGGAGTCGAGGCCCCATGGTGGTTGGACGGGGACGAACCGTTGAAGCTTTTTGCCTGGACTGGGCGCAGGTAGGCGATCTGCCCCTCCCGCAGCTCCAGCCGCTGCAGCTCGTTGCGAGTCAGCTGCGCCCAGACCTCGGTGCCGTCGGCGAGCACGAACTCAACCCGAATCTCGAAACCGAGGGCGACGATCCGCTGCACCAGGCCCTGCTCGGTGCGGTCGTCGGGGTCGAGCACGACCTCCATGTCGTGCGGGCGCACGTAGTCGTCGCCAAGCCGGTTGACCTCGCCGACGAAGCTCATCACGAACTCGTTAGCGGGGTGCTCGTAGAGGTCGTTGGCGGAGCCGGACTGCTCGACCCGACCCTCGTTCATCACCACCAGCTGGCCGGCGACGTCCATCGCCTCCTCCTGGTCGTGGGTGACGAAGATCGTCGTCACGTTCATCTCCTCGTGCAGGTTGCGCAGCCAGGTGCGCAGGTCCTTGCGGACCTTGGCGTCGAGGGCGCCGAAGGGCTCGTCGAGCAGCAGCACCTGGGGCTCGACCGCGAGCGCCCGCGCCAGCGCCATCCGCTGCCGCTGGCCACCGGAGAGCTGAGAGGGGTAGCGATTGGCGAGCCCGTCGAGCTGGACCAGGCGCAAAAGCTCGTGGACGCGGTCGGAGATCTTGTCCTTCTTCCACTTGCGGATCTTCAGTCCGAAGCCGACGTTCTCGTAGACGGTCATGTGCTTGAAGGCGGCGTAGTGCTGGAAGACGAAGCCGACTTCGCGCTTCTGGGTCGGCTTCTTGGAGACGTCTTCGCCGTCGATCAGGACGCTGCCGGCGTCGAGCGTCTCGAGCCCGGCGATCGCCCGCAGCAGGGTTGACTTGCCGGAGCCGCTGGGCCCGAGCAGGGCGGTCAGCGACCCGTCCGGGACCTCGATCGATACGTCGTTAAGCGCCTGAAAGTCCCCGAAGCTCTTGTTTGCTCCCTCGACTGAGATTCCCATCAGGCGGCCTCCTTTCGTTTGAGGAAATTCATCGCCAGCAAGGTCGCCAGCGCCAGTAGGGCAAGCAGGACCGAAGCGCCAAAGGCGCCTGGGAGATTGAAGTTTTGGTAGTTGTTCTCGACGTACAGAGCCAGCGTCTGGGTCTGGCCGGAGATGTGTCCGGAGACGATCGAGACGGCGCCGAACTCGCCGAGGACGCGGGCGGTGGTGAGGACGACGCCATAGGCGACGCCCCATCGAATCGCCGGCAACGTCACCCGCCAGAAGGTCTGCCAGGCGTTGGCGCCCAAGGTCGAGGCCGCCTGCTCCTGCTCGTTGCCGATCTCCTGCAGCACCGGAACCGTCTCCCGCACGACGAATGGCAGCGAGACGAAGATGCTGGCCAGGACCATCCCCGGTACGGAGAAAAGAACCTTGATCCCGGCTTCGGCCAGACTCGGCCCGAGCCAGCCGCCGTTGGTGCTGTAGAGGATGAAGAGCGAGAGGCCGATCACCACCGGCGACATCGCGAAGGGGAGGTTGATGATCGAGTCGATGATGGCGCTGCCGCGGGCTCGGTGGCGGACGAGCAGGAGGGCGCAGCCGACACCGAAGATCGTGTTCAGCGGGACCGCGATCGCGACCATGATCAGGGTTAGCTTCAGCGCGTGGAGGCCGTCGGGCGAGGTGATCGCATCGAGCGGCGGCGTGATCCCGTCTTCGAAGGTTTTGTAGAAAATCAGCCCGAGCGGCACCAGCAGGAGCAGGAAGATGTAACCGAGGCCGAGCACTCGCAGGCCCCAGCGGCTGGTCGAGGGGTTACTCACGCTCGTCGTCCTCCTCGTCGTGCTGTGCGGAGGAAATGCTGGAGACGCCGGGGTCGAAGCCGCTCATCGGCATCGTCGTCAGGCCGCTCGAGCGTTCGTGACGGCTGCTCCAGCGCTGGATCAGACTGACCAGGACCAGGCAGAGGAGCGAGCAGATCAGCAGCACGACCGAGACCGCCGCGGCGCCCTGCGCGTTGCCGGTTTCGATCAGCTGGGAGATGTAGACAGAGGAGACTTTGGTGTCGGCGAGGCCACCGGCGAAGAGCAGAACCGAGCCGAACTCGCCGAGCGCGCGGGCGAAGGCCAGCGCGATGCCGGCGGCGAGGCCCGGCAGCAGGTTGGGGAAGATGATTTTGCGGAAGATCGTGAAGCCGCCGGCGCCGAGCGATGCCGCTGCCTCCTCCATGTCGCGGTCCATCTCGATCAGCAGCGGCTGCACCGCGCGGACGACGAAGGGGAGGGTGACGAACATCAGGGCAACGACGACCGCGGTGCGGGTGAGGGCGAAATCAATTCCGAACGGGCTGTGTTTGCCCCAGAGCTCGATCAGGATCAGGCTGGCGACGATCGTCGGCAGGGCGAAGGGGAGGTCGATCACCGCGTTGACGACTCCCTTGCCGGGGAAGTTGTCGCGAACCAGCAGCCAGGCGAGGATCGTGCCGAAGAAGCCGTTGATGATGACGACGATCAGCGAGGCGCCGACGGTCAGCTCGAGCGCGTTGATCGCGGCCGGGGCCGTGACCTGGGTCCAGAAGCTGTCGAGTCCCTCGCTGAGCGACTTCGCGGCGAGCGCCGCCAGCGGCAGGAGGACGAGGACGCTGAGGTAGAGAACGACGAGGCCCCGGCCGAGGCCGGCGCCGACCCCGGGCAGGCGCAAGCGCGCTGCCCGGGGGGTCGACGACGGATGTGCTGCGTGGGCCTCCATGCGTCAGCCCGAGGTCGAGACTCCAAGTTCGCCCTCGATCTTCGCGACCGAACCGGTTTCTTCGTCGAAGAATTCGTCGTTGACCTTGCCCCAACCGCCGAACTTGGCGATTTCAAACAGCTGCGGGGGGGTCGGGAACTGTTTCGGGTCGACGAGCTTCGGGTTGACCGGGCGATAGCCGTTCTCGGCCCAGATGTTCTGGCCTTCGTCGGACCAGAGCCAGTTGAGGAAATCTTCCGCAGCGGGCTCCGGCGCGTCTTTGGTGACGGCGATCGGGGTTTCGATTTTCAGCGTCGCAGGCGGGATCACGTATTCGACGTCTTCGCCTTCGTTGATCGCCTTCAGTGCTTCGTTCTCGTAAGTGAGGAGGACGTTGCCCTCACCCTGGCTAAATGCCGAGAACGCGTCACGGCCGCTGCCCGGCTGGGCGACGGTATTTTCAAGCACCGTCTTCACCGCTTCGAGCGCCTGGGCGGGCGAGTCGCCTTCTTCCAGTGCCGCCCCGTAGATGGCCATGATGTTCCAGCGGGCGGAGCCGGAGCTGAACGGATTCGGGGTCACGATTTCGGCGTCTTCGTTGGTCTCCAGGTCTTTGAAGGATTTGATCCCGAGCGGGTTTCCTTTTTCGACCAGGATCACGACGACCGAGTCGGTGGCAATCCCTTTGTATTTGTTCTGGTCCCAGTCTTTGGCGACGATTTCGCCTTCTTCGACGAGCCGTTCCATGTCGCCGGCCTGGGAGAAGTGGACGACGGATGCGGGCTGCCCCGCGACCACCGCCCGGCTCTGGTCGCCGGAGGCGCCGAACGAGTTGCTGAAGCTGATGCCCTTGCCTTCAGTCGTCTTCTCGAACGCAGGCTCGAGGAATTCGGCGTAGACGGATTCAGGGGTGGAGTAACCGACCACGTCGAGCTTGGCGCCTCCCGAACTGCTGGTGCCAGACCCTCCGCTGGTGCTGCCGGAGCTGTCGTCGCTGCCTCCGCAGCCGGCGGCGATAACTGCGATCAGCAGGGCGAGAAGGGCAGCCGTAAGGCCTGCCGTCACGCCGCGCCGCCGGGTATTGCGAGCGTTCCGCATCTAGTTTTCCTTCCTATGTCGACTGACTTACTTCTAAATGGAAGTGGGGCACAGTAGCACAATGTCGATCGGCAAAGTAAGGAATTCGGATCTGGATTCGGGAGAACTAGACTGCGGCGCACGGGAGAGCCAAACGGAAGGGGCAGGGAGATGAGCATCGAGGCGATTCGGACGCCGCAGGAGAGGCTGGAAGGTCTGCCCGGCTACCCCTGGGAGTCCTCGTATCGGGAGCTCGACGGGCTGCGGCTGGCGCACCTCGACGAGGGGGAAGGTAAGCCGGTCGTCTTCTTCCATGGCGAGCCGACCTGGTCGTACCTGTGGCGCAAGGTGCTAGGGCCGGTGCGCGACGCCGGCCACCGCTGCATCGCCCCCGATTACGCCGGCTTCGGCCGCTCCGACAAGCCGGTCGACCTCGGCTGGTACAGCTACGACCGCCACGTCGAGCTGATGGCGCTGCTGCTGGAGGAACTCGACCTGCGCGACGCCACCGTCGTCGTCCACGACTGGGGCGGGCCGATCGGGCTGCGGCTGGCGGTCGAGCATCCCGACCGCATCTCGCGGATCGTGATCATGGAGACCGGCCCGTTCACCGGCCACCAGCGGATGAGCGACGCCTGGTTCGCCTTCCGGGACTTCGTCCGCGACAACGAGGACGTGCCGGTCGGCTTCCTCGTCAAAGGCGGCTGCAAGAACGATCCGGGCGACGAGGTGATCGCCGCCTACGACGCTCCTTATATAGATGGCGCCTCGAAGGCCGGCGCCCGCGCCTTCCCACTGATCCTGCCGACGACGCCCGACGCGGTCGGAGCCGTCGAGGGCAAACGGGTCGCCGACGGCCTGCGCGAGGACGACCGCCCGGCGCTCGTCCTCTGGGCCGACTCCGACCCGATCCTGCCGTTCTCGGTTGGGGAGCGCGTCTCCAGCGAGCTCAACCTGCCGGCGCCACGTCCGATTGCGAACGCCTCCCACTTCCTCCAGGAGGACGCCGGCGAGGAGATCGGCGCCGTCATCGCCGAGTGGCTCGGCTCCTAACCCTGCTCGCTAGCTGTCGTGCCCCAAGACGTCCCGAACGCGAGCCATAGGCGGGCGGTTGCCGAGAGCTGAGTGTCGACGGCTCTCGTTGTAGTGCTCGAGCCAGTGTGGCAACGCCGCCCGACGATCGGCGCTCGAGCGATAGCTGAGCCCCCGCGCCCACTCCCGATCCATCGTCTGCTGCAGGCGCTCCACCTTCCCGTTGGTCTGCGGCGAGTAGGGCTTGGTGCGCCAGTGCTCGATTCCCCGCTCGCCGAGCAGCTGGGCGAAGCCCTTGTTCTTGACGTAGGTCCAGGCGTTGTCAGATAGCAGCCGCTCGGCGACGATTCCCCGCGCCAAGAACCAGTCCAGGCCCCGGCGGGTGAACTCGGCGACGGTTGCAGCCCGCTCGTCGTCGTGGATCTCTGAGTAGGCGAGCCGGGAGCAGTCGTCGACGAGGGTGTGGACGAACTCCCAGCCGGCCCCGCGCGAGCGCTGGGTGCGGAGCCCGGTCACGGCGTGACCGGGCTCGACGAAGCGCGCATGGCGCTTGGTGTCGATGTGCAGGAGGTTGCCGGGGCAGGGCCACTCGTAGCGGAGCACCTTGGCCCGTGGCTCCCTGGGGCGCCGCGAGCAGCCCCGGCGCCTGAGCGCCCGGTGCACCGTCGCGTGGGGGATGCCGAGCTCAGAGGCGACCAGGCGCGGCCCCCAGCCGGTGCGCCTGCGCACGCAGCAGCAGCGCTCCTGGTCGGCCTCGCTGAGCATCTTCGGGCTGCGGCGGGGGCGCGAGGAGCGATCGCGCAGGCAGCTGAGATCTCGCCGCTGCTCCTCGCCGGCCTCCCGCCAGCGCGTGACCCAGGTGTGGGCTGTCGACTTCGCCACGTTGCAGGCGGCCGCGGCCGCCTGCAACGTGGCGAAGTCCTCTTCGACCAGCGCCACCAGGCGGCGTCTTCCGTTCGGGGTGAGCGGGGCATTACGGTGCTGCATCCGGGTCCTCCTTGAGGTCGTAGGCGTCGAACACCCACAGCCTCTCGGCGGGCCCGGATCTACTTCATGGCGTTCGGAACGTGGTGAGGCACGTCAGCTAGCCCATCAAGGCGGCTATTTCCGCCGGCGGGCGGCCCTCGAGTACCCGCGTCAGCCGCGGCGGGCCGCTCTCGTTGACCCAGGTGACGGTGCCCGGCCAGTAGGGGTTGACGGGACCGTCAGGGATCCCGAAGGCGGGGGAGACGACCCAGCTGCCGGTGTTGTGGAGGCTGCCGCCACCGGGCAGCGCCCACTCGGCTTCGCCCTCCAGGGGTCCGGCACGATGGGTGTGGCCGGTGATCACGTGGACGCCGTCGAGCCCGAGGCGCTTCGCCATCTCTGCCGCGGCGTCGAGCCCGTGGCGGAACAGCGCGGCGCCGGAGACGTCGGCGTCGAAGTCGGAATGCAGCAGTCGGTTCAACGCCCAGACTCCGGCCGGGAAACCGTTGCGGATCGCCGAAGCGCGCATTCGCCGGCCGCGACCGGGGACGCCGTCGTTGGCGCTCAGCAGTTGCCAGGCCGCCTCCGAGGGGTTGCCGCGGCGGCGGGAGGTGGGGCGGCGGGCCTGGGCGACGCCGTAGGCAAACCCGTAGAGCGGCCGCGCGACCCGCTCGTAGTCGGCAGCGGTGGCGGTCTCCGGCAGTGGCTTCGAGAGACGGATCAGGGTGGCAAGGGCAAGGCATTCGGCGCGGGGAATGCGCAGGTGGGGGTCCATGTAGTGGCCGTGGGTGGCGTAGACGTCCTCGCGAAGCCAGAGTCCTGGATAGACGATCCGCAGCTTCGCTGAGCCGAGCCAAGCGTCGATCGTTGCGGTCGGGCCGGGGGACGGGTCGTGGCCGTGTTCGAGCCCGAGTCCGGGAGTGCCGTCGAGTGAGAGGTCGTCCAGCAATGGCTCGGCGAGGCGGTGGTCGTGGTTGCCGGGGACGATCGTGACCTCGCGGTCGCCGAGCACCTGACCCAGCTCCTCGAAGAAGGGACGGGAATGATCGAGTGCGGGTCCGAGCGGCATTTCTCGCAGCTCGACAACGTCGCCGAGGAGGACGACCCGGTCAGCAGCGGCGATCTCCTCTAAGAGGCTGCGGCGGATGCCGGCGTCGCGGGCGACGTCGCCACGGTTGGTGAGGCCGAGGTGCAGGTCAGAGACGATGGCCGTGCGCACCCGTCCCTTTTACTGGACGTCGGAACTGGCTGCGCAGCCAGTAGACTCTCCGGATGCATTCCTTCGGTGAGGAATCGATCGTCCCGGTCAACGACGTCGAGCTCTGTTTTCAGGAGATGGGCGACGCTGACGGCGAGCCGCTGGTCCTGGTGATGGGGCTGGCGACGCAGATGATCGCCTGGGACGAGGGATTCTGTTCGCTGCTCGCCGACCGCGGCTTCCGCGTCGTCCGCTTCGACAACCGCGACGTCGGCCGCTCGATCAAACTCGATTTGGCCGGGGTGCCGAGCCGCCTCGACATGCTGAGCGGCCGCCGCGCCACCGCCGCCTACCTGCTGCGCGACATGGCGCGCGACACCTTCGGCCTGATGGACCAGATCGGGATCGAGTCCGCCCACGTCGCCGGTGCCTCGATGGGCGGGATGATCGCCCAGACGATGGCGATCGAACGGCCCGAGCGGGTCCGCTCGGCGGTCTCGATCATGTCCACCACCGGCAGTCGCTGGGTTGGGCTGCCGAGCTTCCGGGCGTTCAGCGCCCTGCTCGCAAAGCCGCCCCGCAACCGCGACGAGATGATCGAGCGCACGCTCCATACCTTCAAGGTGATTGGCTCGCCGGGCTTTCCCTTCGACGAAGAGCGGGTGCGCGATGTCGCCGGCCGCTCCTACGACCGCGGCCACTCGACTGCCGGCGTCATCCGCCAACTGCACGCCGTCCTCGCCTCCGGCGACCGCACCCGCGCCCTGCGCGAACTCGAACTGCCGGCGACGGTGATCCACGGCGGCAGCGATCCGCTGATCCGGCCCTCCGGTGGCCGCGCCACGGCGAAGGCGATCCCCGGCGCGCGGCTGCGGATCATCGAGGGCATGGGCCACGACCTGCCGCGCGGCGTCTGGCCCCAGGTGGTCGAGGAAATCGCCGCTACCGCCGATCGCGCTCGCACCATGGCACCGCAGCCCGCCTGAGCGGCAGCCGCGCTACTTGTGCAGGGCGTTGCCGAACCTGGCCGTGCAGGGGCCGGCTTCGATGAAGCCGCTCGCCCTGGTGCCGTTCGGGGTGAAGGAGAGGTTGAACTCGCCGCTGATCGTCCGCCCTTCGAATACGACCATGGCGGGCACGCGGTTGAATTCGAGCCCGGCGGCCTTGCCGACCCCGGCGAAGTTGGCGCCGTTAATTTTGAGGGTCTTGAGCGGGAACTTGCCGGTCACCGTCATCGGCACGGTCACGCTGCAGTTTTCGAGCACTTCGGTGACGCCGTGCACGTTCGAGGCGTAGAGCTTGTCGCTCTGCTTGCCCTTGCCCCGGGTCAGCGTCAGGCCGCCGCCGTCCTTGCCCTCCCAGGTCCCGGGCTTGGGCAACTTTGCCGGCGGCGCGACCGCCTCGGCTACGCCAACGCCGAGCAGGCCGACGGCGGCAAGGGAGGTGAGGACGAGGGTGAGTCGGAGCTGCTTCAAGATGCGGCTGAAAGGAGTCGAACCTTCACGGGCTCTCGCCCACACGGACCTGAACCGTGCGCGTCTACCAGTTCCGCCACAGCCGCGGGAGCAGGCAATTTACCGGTTGCGCGCCGAGCGCCCGCCCTTCCTCTCCCAAGCGGACACCGTGATCGCCCTCACACCGCCCCGTCCGGCGACTCGCTAAAATGCCCGTCCCTCGCCGCTATCGTCTAGGGGACTAGGACGCTGGCTTCTCATGCCAGAAACCGGGGTTCGAATCCCCGTAGCGGTACCTCAGAAGTAGAGCCAAAAAGCCGCCCGAGGGGCGGCTTTTTTCCCCTCGGGTCCACGGCTCAGGTCAAGGAAATGCAGGGACGGCCATCGCTGGGACTTGCGTAGGCTGAGCGCATGGCTATCGAGCGCTTCCTCTGGACCGAACATGCCGAGCGCCGCTTGAGCCAGCGTGCCTTTTCGAAGGCACAGGTCGACGAGGCCATTCGCGACGGCCACGCGTCACGTCAGATCAATCGAGGCGATGCCGATTGGCGGGTCTACGGGACGCGCTCAGACGGCCGCCGTTTCGCCGTCATTTACGACCACCCCTCCCTAGGCGATCCGACCGTTGCTCGCATCGTGAGCGTATGGGCATTGCGAGACTAGTTTCAGGTTCATCTCACAACTCTCCTTGGGGTTATCCTGAAGCCATGGGCATGAGCGACAAATTCGCTTACTACGACCGAGACGCGGATATCGCCTGGCTTCCCACGGGGAACTCAGACGATGTTGTCAGCGAGGAGGTCGACTGGGGTTTGGTCGACCACGACTCTGGCACTGACGCGGTCGTCGCTATTGAGGTTTGGTCCGCTAGCAAGCGACTGCCGGCTGAGCTTCTCGCGATGCTCCCGACGCCGAGTGGCGCCCACGGTGCAGCCGCCTAGCCCGACTGACCGACCCGCTGTAGCGGTGCTCAAATACAGCCGCAGCTACTCCTCCGCCGCGGGGACGGGCACCAGATCGAACTCGGTGCCGAGCCTGAGGTCGCTGAAGCGGCGGGCCCAGTCGTCGTTGATGCGGTCCGACTGGCGCTTCATCCGCGGTTCGAACTCGAAGCCTTCGGGCGGCGAGAGGCTGAGGCGGTCGAGCAGGTTGAGGGTGCTGGTCTCGTAGTCGGCGGCGAAGTTCTCGTAGAGGACGAGGACGGGTTTGATCCCGCTGTGCTCGAAGAAGGCGTCCCAGCTCGCCTCCTCGGCCAGCAGTTGCTCGAGCAGGTGGGCGATCGCCCGGTAGTGGAAGCGCAGTTGGGGCCGGTGCTCCTCGATGAAGCTGCGGTAGGGGGGAGAGCCCTCTTCCTCGACCGAGACCGCCGTGGCGCTGGCATGGTCCTCGCGCCAGGTCGCCGTCTGCACCGCCTTCCACAGCGAGACCGCCTGGCGCAGCTTGTTCGCCCGCACCACTCGGACCAGGGTCAGATCGGGGAAGACCGCCGGCAGCAACTCCGCCAGTGGCAGGTCGCGATACTCGGGAACGTTGCGCAGGAGGCTGACGAAGTCCCCGAAGTAGCCCCACATCAGCTTCGCGCCGAAGACGCCGTTGTCGGTCGTCCCGGCCTCAAACACCCACTCCAGATAGCGGTCGTAGGCGGCGCGGCTCCAGAGCGGCGAGCGGGACGGTGGCTCGCTGCCGATCGCGCGCTCGCCGAGGTGGTCGCGGATCGATTGGTCCTCGACGCCGAGGAAGTATTCCTCCGGCCGTCGGGGGCGGCCGGAATGGCGGAGCGCCTCGAAGTACTCCTCGGGGCGGCCGGCAACGCCGGTTTCGCTCAACGCGTGGCAGACGAGCGTGCTGCCGCTGCGTGGCGTGGCGCAGACGAGATAGGAGCGTTTGGGAGGCATCATTAGTCCTTGCCGATTAAGTTAATCAACAAAGCCAGCAAAGGTTCGCGCTCGCTAGTCTCCCGCTTGTACCCCGAGTGCCGCAGAGAAACCACTCCGAACGAGGAGGAGCCATCCCGGACCGGCCCCCGAACATCCTCTACATCCACTCCCACGACACGGGACGCTTCGTCCAGCCCTACGGCTTTCAGGTCCCAACTCCTAACATCCAGCTACTGGCCGACCAGGGCGTCCTCTTCCGCGAGGCCTTTTGTGCGGCGCCGACCTGTTCCGGCAGCCGCGCCAGTCTTCTCACCGGCCTCTACTGCCACAACAACGGCATGCTCGGCCTCGCCCATCGCGGCTGGAAGCTGAACGACTACCGCCAACACTGGGTCCATGCCCTGCGTCGCGGCGGCTACCGCTCGACCCTGATCGGGGAACAGCACATCTCCGAGGACCCGGGCGTGATCGGCTTCGACGAGGTAGTCGAGGTTGGCTCGAGCCGCGCCGCGGACGTGGCGCCGCTGACGATCGAGGCGCTGCGCGACGCTGGCTCTGACCCCTGGTTCATGTCGGTCGGGTTCTTCGAGACCCATCGCGACTTCTTCGCCCCGACCTCGGTCCGCGACACGCTCTACTCGCTACCGCCGGCCAACCTACCCGATGTCGTCGCCACCCGCCGCGACGTGGCCGCCTTCAAGGCGAGCGCTCGCGCCCTCGACCAGGGGATCGGCGCCGTGCTTCACGCGCTGCACGACTTTGGTCTCGTTGATGACACGCTGGTCGTCTGTACGACCGACCATGGCGTCGCCTTCCCGGGCGCCAAGGCAACCCTCAGCGACCGCGGCATCGGCGTGATGATGATCGTCCGCGGTCCACGTGGGTTTACCGGCGGCAAGGTCGTCGACGCCCCCGTCAGCCATCTCGACGTCTACCCGACCCTCTGCGAGCTGGCCGGGGTGCAGGCGCCGGATTGGCTACAGGGCTCCTCGCTGATGCCGCTGGTCCGCGGCGAGGTCGAGCGCCTGCACGAGGAGATCTTCGCCGAGGTGACCTTCCACGCCGCCTACGAGCCCCAGCGCGCGGTCCGCAGCGAGCGCTGGAAGTACATCCGGCGCTTCGACGAGTACCCCTACCCGGTGCTGGCCAACTGCGATGACTCGGAGAGCAAGGACCTCTGGGTCGCCGCCGGCTGGGGCGAGCGCGAGGTATCGCGCGAGCGGCTCTATGACCTCGTCCTCGATCCGGCCGAGGGTGAGAACCTGGCTGGCCGGTCGGAGTTCGAGGGGCAGCTGGGTCAGATGCGCGAGCGGCTTGAGCGCTGGATGCTGGAGACCTCGGACCCGCTCTTGGACGGGCCGCTGGAACCGCCACCCGGGGCGCTAGTCAACGAGCAGTGGCAGGTCTCTCCGAACGAGCCGCTGCGGGTCGGTGGGGATCCCACGGCCGCTCCATCCAACTGAGGCAGGTCCAGCCCGGGACCTCGGCGCCGGATGGGTCGCGGACCTCGCCCCGGGAGAAGGTCGTCAGGCCGCAGTTGACCGAGCCGAGCCGCCAGATCCCGCCGCCGACCGCCGGGGTGAAGCCGTCGCCGAGGACCGAGTCGAGGAGGAAGAAGCGGATGTAGATGCCGTGGGTGACGAGCAGCGGCAGCTCCCCCCAGGCGCCGGCATCGAGCTCCGCCCGCAGCCTGCGAACCCGGTCGAGCGCCTGCTCGAAGGGCTCGCCGAGCGGCAGCTCGCCGGCGTATTCGAGCGTCTCCGGGTCGAGCCCGATCGCGCTCCCGACCAGCTCCGCGGTCTCCCGCGCCCGTCCCATCTCGCTGCTCAGCAGTCGGGTGATGCCACGCCCGCGCAGGGCCGCGCCGGCCGCTTCGGCCTGGCGCCGGCCGCGCTCGGTCAGCCGGTCGCCGACATCGTCGGCCAGTGACTCTGTCCCGGAATGGGCGTTGTGGACGGACTCGCCGTGGCGAAGGAGGAGCGCTCGTGCCATCGCGAGGGTCGGATCAGAGCAGCCGCGCCGCCGCGGACTGCAGCTCTTCGACCGTCCCGCGCTGGCGCTCGGCGCGGGCGGCGAGGGCGGTGAAGTCGAACTCGCCGAGACCGGTGTCCCGGCGCTCGCCGAGCAGCCGCCAGAGGCGGAGCTTGCCGGTGATCCCGACCACCAGCCCTTCCAGCTCCAGGACCCGGCTCAGCGGCGAGTAGCCACGCAGCTGGCCGTTGAGCTTCAGGCGACCGAGCTTCTCCGCGACCCAGGCGCCGGCCGGCTTGAGGCGGTCGCGCCCGACCTCGCAGGCCTCCATCACCGCCTCCAGGGTTTCGCGATCCGCTTCGATCTCGGTTTGGACCCGTTGCAGGGCGGGGCCGAACTCGGGCTCGTCGCGGTTGCTGGCGCTGGTCCGTCGCGCCAGCAGGACCCCGACGGTCGCGCCGGCGAGATGGTCGTTGAGGTAGATCGCGAGGTGGGTCGACATCCGACCGCAGCTACCCGTGAGCCCCGGGTCCGAACCCCGAACCCGTTTGCGGGAGCTGTGCATGGGTACGGAGAAGCCAGACACACAGCCTCGAGGGAAGGGCCAGCACAGACGCGCTTCACGGGCATCAGACCAAGGAGGAAGCATGGCCGATCTGACGACCCTGGAGGAGAAGCTGGCGGAGGTAACCGGCCTCGCCGGCGCAGCCCAGGAAACGACGAAGAAAGTCGAGTCGCTGCTCGACGACGACTCCATGGCCGAGGCGCTGCAGCGGATGCGCGAGGAGGCGGAAGAGACCGAAAGCCGCTGCGTCGCGGTTGCCGAGCAGCGCGACGGCAAGAAGACGGCGATCCTCGAAAAGGCGCAGGAGACGAAGAACGAGGCGACCGAGATGATGCGGACCTACCTCTCGGAGGACTCCGACGAGCTCGACGGCTTCGAGTTCCTGATCATGGCCGAGGCCGGCGAGGTCGGCCACTGGGCGATCCTCGGCAAGCTCAACGAGAGCGCCGGCGAGGAGGGCATGCGCGAGCTGGTCGAGTGGGCGTTGCCGATCCAGGAGCGCCACCTCACCACCGTCCGTGACGGCTCATTGCAGCTGGCCGCGGAGGAGGACCCGGAGTCCTGAGCACGGTGGGGGCGGTCGCGCTCACCTTCGACGACGGGCCCGACCCCGTCTGGACCCCCCGGGTCCTGGCCGAGCTCGATCGCCAGCAGGCGGCGGCGACCTTCTTCGTTGACGCGAAGCGGGCGCTCGCCTGCCCGGACTTGGTGGCGGCGATCGTCGCCGGCGGCCACGAGGTCGGGTTCCACTGCTTCGATCACGTGCGCCATAGCGAGCGCAGCGAGGCGGAGCTGACCGAGGAGGCCGACAGAGGGCTCGCCGCGCTGGCCTCGCTGGGGCTGCGGCCTGCGGTTTGGCGCACCCCCTGGGGAGTCGAGACCGAGGCAACGCGGCGGGTTGCCGCTGCCCATGGTCTCGAGCTGCGGGGCTGGAACCGCGATAGCCACGACTGGCGCGGCGACGGCTGCGAACAGATGCTGGAGACGATCGAGGCCGAAGGGGGGCTGAACGACGGCGCCGTGGTCCTGATGCACGACGGGATCGGACCGGGCGCACGGCGGACCGACTGCGAGGAGACGGTGAAGCTGACCGCGATGCTGCTGACCGGGGCGGGGGCCTCGGGGTTGCGGCCGGCCGGGATCTCGGAGCTGGCGGCCGGTGTCGAGCTGGAGCAGGCGCTGGCGGCGCTCGCCGGCGCCGCCGCCGACCTCGATCGCGAACCGCGCTTTCCGGCCGAGGCCTTCGCGGCGCTGTCCGGTGCAGAGGTGCTGGTGGCGACGGTTGGAGCCGTGCGCGACTCCGTCCCGGTGGCCGGCGAGTGGGAGCTGGTGCGGCGGGTCGCCGCCGCCGACGCCTCGGTCGGCCGCATCCTCGACGGGCACCTGAACGCGGTCGAGCGGCTCGAAGTCGCGGCCGAGCCGGCGCTACGTGAGGCAGAGCTGGCGAGGCTGGAGGAGGGAGGTCGGGTGCTCGGCGTCTGGGGCGCCGACCCCGGTCCCGACGAGGGCCCCCCGGCCCGCCTAGTCCAGGCGGGCGCCGGCGTCGTCCTGCGCGGAGCGAAGACCTTCTGCTCCGGCGCCGGCGGCGTCGACGCGACGCTGGTGATGGTCGGCAGCGACGACGGCACCCCGCCGCGCCTGGTCCTGGTCGAGTGCGACGAGCGAGTCGAGGTCGACCGCGGCTGGTACCGCGCCGCCGGCCTGCGCGCCTCCGAGAGCCACCGCGTCCGCTTCCGCGATACGCCCGTCGTCGCCATCCTCGGTGAGCCCGGCGAGCTGGGCCGTGAGCCCTGGTTCTCGCGCGACGCGATGCGGACGGCGGCGAGCTGGGCGGGAATGGTCGACGCCGCCGCTGATGCCGCTCTCGCCGACCTCGCCGCTCGGCGCGCCGAGGATCCCCTGGCGCAGCTTGCCGCGGGGCGGATCGAGGCGGCGCGGGGGACCGTCGACGCCTGGCTGGCGCGAGCGGCCAAGGCGGTCGACGCTGGGGTCGAGCTGCGTCAACTGAGCGTGCAGATGCGAGTCGAGATCGACCGCGCTGCGAAAGCGGTGCTGGAGGCCGCGGCCGCGGCCTGCGGCTCGCATCCGTTCGTCACCGGCGCTCGCCTCGACCGGGCCCGCCGCGACCTCGAGACCTTCCTCCTCCAGCACCGGCTCGATCCTCTCCTGGTGCAGACGGGCGCCAAGATCCTGGAGGGGAGATGAGCGGCCTCGCCGAACGGGACCGCGCCCCGGTCGAGCATTTCGAGCGCCTGGCGCGCGAGGCGGAGGATCCCTGGGAATACGAGAGGAGCCCTTACGAGCAGACGAAGTACCGGCGCACGCTGGCGGCGCTGCCCGCGCGGACCGGCCGCACGCTCGAGCTCGGCTGCTCGGTTGGGGTCTTCACGACGATGCTGGCGCCGCGCTGCGACTCGCTGCTCGCGGTCGACTTCAGCCCGACCGCGCTGGACCGCGCCCGTCGCCGCTTGGAAGGCGTCGAAAACGTCGAGCTCGCCCAGCGCTTGTTGCCGGAGCAGACGCCGACTGGTCCCTTCGAGACGATCGTCTGCGCCGAGATCCTCTACTACTGGAGCGCGGATCTGGTCCGCGAGGAGCTGACCCGGATGGAAGCGGCGCTCGCCCCAGGCGGCACGCTGCTCGCCGTCCACTGGCGCGGCCGGGACCGCCGTCGCGAGCTGAACGGCGACGACGTCCACGCGATCCTCCGCGAGCGAAGCGCGCTGCGCTTGGAGGACGACGTCGTCACGCCCTTCTACCTGCTTGACCGCTGGAGCAAGTCGTGAGCGGTGAGGCGGATGGCGTTCTGATCGTCGGCGGCGGCCCGGCGGCGCAGGCGGCGGCAGGGGCTTATCGGGGAGCCGGCGGCGAGGGGCCGGTGACGATCGTCTCCGCTGAGCTGGAGCCGCCCTACCAACGGCCGCCGCTGACCAAGGAGTACCTGCGCGGCGAGTCGGGGCGCGGCGACCTCGCGATCGAGCCCCCCGACTGGTATCGCGACCACGAGGTCGAGCTCGTCCTCGACTGCACGGTGGCAGAACTCAACCTCGACGCCGGCAAAGCGCGCAGCGAGGAGGGCCGGGAGTTCGGCTTCGGGCGCTGTTTGCTGGCGACCGGTGCCCGGCCGCTGGTGCCGAAGATCCCCGGCGCCGACGGTCCCGATGTCCGTCTGATGCGGACGATTGCCGATTCCGAGCAACTGATCGCGCTGGCCGACTCGCGTGTCCTCGTCGTCGGCTCGGGCTTCATCGGCTGCGAGGCAGCCGCCTCGCTGGCGATTCTCGGCGCCGAGGTGAAGCTGGCGACGCTGGAGGCGAGCCCCCAGGTCGAGAGGCTGGGCCCGGAGGTCTCGGAGCGGATTCGAGCCTGGCTCGATCAGCACGGGGTCGAGCTGGTGGTGGCGGCGAGCCTGGCCGAGATCTCAGCCGAGCGCTCCGGGGCGCTGGGCCGCTTCGAGGACAGTCGTACCGTCGCCGCCGACGCGGTCCTGCTGGCGCTTGGCATCACCCGCAACGACGGGCTCGCCGCCGCCGCCGGGCTCGAAATCGACGACGGCGTCCCGGTTGACGTGGCGATGCGGTCGGCGCATCCGCGACTGCTGGCGGCCGGCGACGTCGCCCGAGCGGAGAACGCCGCCGCCGGGCGCCGGCTCGGGGTCGAACACTGGGGCGAGGCGCAGAACCAGGGCGAGGTCGCAGGCCGCACTCTCGCCGGCGAGGAGGCAAGCTGGGCGGTCGCGCCGGGCTTCTGGACGACGATCGGAGCGCGGACGCTCAAGTACGCGGGCTGGAGTGACGGCTGGGACGAGGTCCGATTCGAGGCCGGCGCGGGCGATGCCTTCACCGCCTGGTACGGGCGCGACGGGGAGCTGGTGGGCGTCCTCGCCTGCGAGCGCGACGAGGACTATGAAGAAGGAAAACGGCGGATCGAGGAGCGGGCGCCGTGGAGCTGAGCCGCGCGCCGGGCGCGATCCTCGGCGCCCCCGCGGCGGCGCTGCGGGCTGTCGTCGTCGTTCCCGCCCGCGATGAGGAGGAGCGGATCGGCGCCTGTCTCGACGCTTTGGCCGGCCAAGTCGGAATCGGCCCCGACGCCTACGAGGTGATCGTCGTCCTCGACGACTGCGCCGATGGCACTGTCGTCGCGGTCGCGGAGGCGAGCCGGCGCTGGCCGTCGTTGGCGCTGACGACGATCCCCGGTCCCGGCCGCGGCGCCGGTCCGGCACGCGCGGTCGGCATGGACGCCGCCTGCGCCAGGCTCGAGTCGGTGGGGCGCAGCGACGGCCTGCTGGCGAGCACTGACGCCGACTCGACCGTCGCCTCCGACTGGCTCGTCCGCCAGCTCGAGGCCGTCGCCGCCGGCGCCGAGGCGATCGGGGGCGAGGTCGTCCTCGATGGCGCCGAGGCCGGGCTGCTGCCGCCCGAAGTGATCCGCGCCCGCGAGGCGCAGATGGCCGAACGGACGCGGCTGGCCAGCCATCGCGGTCCCGCCGAGCACGCCCACTTCTCCGGCGCCTCGCTGGGGCTCACCCCGCGCGCCTACCGACAGGCCGGCGGGATGGGCTGGCTGGCGGCGCTCGAGGACCAGGACCTGGAGGACCGCCTGGCCGGCGCCGGGATCGAAATCCACCGCCTGCGACCGGTACGGGTGACGACCTCCGCCCGCACCGACGGCCGGGCCGAGCGCGGCCTCGCCCTTGACCTCGGTCTCGCCGCTTGGGCAGGCGAACGCAGCTACGACGGTTCCTGGTTCCAGCTCGACGATCTGCTGACGGCGAAGCGCGCTTCGGTCGCTGTGGTCTTGCCCACGCGTGAAGTGGCGAGGACGATCGGCCCGATTCTCGATCGCGTCTTGCCGCTGCAGGTAGCGGGCCTGGTCGATGAGCTGCTCGTCGTCGATGCCGACTCGGCCGACGGTACCCCCGAGATCGCCGCCGCCCGTGGGGTCGAGGTCATCAGCGAGTCGATGCTGCGGGCGGAGCTCGGTCCGTGCTTGGGTAAGGGCGACGCGATGTGGCGGGCGGCGGGGACGGTCGAGAGCGAGCTGCTGCTCTTCCTCGACGCCGATTCCGCCGACTTCCACCCCGGCTTCGTCACCGGCCTGCTCGGCCCGATCATGCTCGACCCAGCGCTGAAGCTGGTCAAGGGCTCGTTTCGCCGCCCCTTCGCGCGCGACGGCCAGCTCGAAGCCGACGAGGGTGGCCGCGTCACCGAGCTCGTCGCCAGGCCCCTGCTCAACCTCCACTTTCCGGTCCTCGCCGGCTTCGTCCAGCCGCTGGCGGGTGAGATCGCGATCGAGCGCGACCTCTTTCGCCGACTCTCAGTTCCGGTCGGCTATGGAGTCGAGATCGCGATGTTGATCGACTGCCTGCGCCTGGTGGGCCTCGACGCGCTCGCCCAGTCTGATCTCGGCACCCGGCAGAACCGCCACCAGTCGCTGCGAGCGCTGAGCGCGATGGCGTTCGAAGTGATGGTCGCCGCCGAGCGTCGCATCGATGACCGGGCAGGCGCGGCGACTCCGAGCTTCCGGCCCCGCCCCGAAGCCGGCCAGACCGAGATCTGGCGGCGCTCGTGCGAGGAGCGCCCACCGCACGACTGCTAGAACCAGCACCGATGCCGACCTTCGTCGTCACCAACCGCCTGCCGGAGCCGGCCTTGGCTTTGCTGCGCGAGGCGGGCGAGCTGCGCTTGGCCGACGCGACGACGGCGTTGCCGCGCGCCGAGCTGCTGGACCTGGTCGGCGGCGCCAATGCGCTGCTGACCCTGCTCGGCGACCGGGTCGACGCGGAGCTGCTCGACGCCGCCGGGCCGCAGTTGCGCTGCGTTGCCAACGTCGCCGTCGGCTACGACAACGTTGACCTGGCGGCGGCCGCGCGCCGCGGCGTCGTCATCACCAACACCCCGGGCGTCCTCGACGACGCCACCGCCGACCTCGCGATCGCCCTGCTGTTGGCGGCGACGCGCCGGCTCGGCGAGGGGGAGAGGCTGGTCCGCTCCGGACGGCCCTGGTCGTGGGGGATGTCGTTCATGCTCGGCGCCGGCCTGCGCGGCAAGCTGCTCGGCATCGTCGGCCTCGGCAACATCGGCAGCCGGGTGGCGGAGCGGGCGCGCGCCTTCGGGATGGAGATCGCCTACCACGGGCGCCACGAGGCACCGGCTGCGGCCGCGCTTGGGGCCGAGAGGTTGGGGCTCGAGGAGCTGCTCGCCAGCGCCGACGCGGTCAGCCTCCACTGCCCCCTGACTCCCGAGACCAGGCACCTGATTGGCGCCCGCGAGCTGGCGCTGATGAAGCCGACGGCGACGCTGGTCAACACCGCCCGCGGCCCGGTCGTCGACGAGGCGGCGCTGGCGGAGGCACTGGAGGATGGCGAGATCGCCGCCGCCGGCCTCGATGTCTACGAGCACGAGCCAACCGTCGAGCCGGGTCTGCTCGAGCTCGAGAACGTCGTCCTCGTCCCCCACCTGGGCTCGGCGACGGTCGAGACGCGGACGGCGATGGCGGAGCTGGCGGCCCGTAACGCGATCGCCGTCGTCTTGGACGAAAAGCCCGCGACGCCAGTCGATCTGCCAGGCTCTTGAGCATGTTCACCTGGAGGGGAGTCCTCGTCTTGGCGTTGCTCATCGCCGCAGCGCTCCTGCCTGCCAGCGCCAGCGCCACCACGGCCCAGACCTCGGTGATCGGCGGCCACTCCGCCTCGATCACCGAATTGCCCTCGCTCGCCTACATCCAGGGCGAAGACGCGGTCGAGCCCTACGCCTGCACCGGCACCGTCGTCGCCCCGCGGGTGATCCTCACCGCCGGCCACTGCGTCGAGGACATCGAGTCGGGGACGATCGCCCCCGCCGCAGGCTTCGCGGTCGCCACCGGCGTCGCTGATGTGCGTCAGGCGACCAAAGCCAACGTCTCGCTCGTCTCCCAAGCCCTCGTCTTTCCCGGCTTCAACCCGAGCAAGCTGCAGGGCGACGCCGGCCTGCTGATCCTGGCGACGCCGACCGTGGCGCCGCCGATCGCACTCGCCGACGCTCCCGACGCCGGCCTGCTGGCGTCCGGCACGAAGCTGACGATCGCCGGCTGGGGCCTGACCAAGCCGAACGCGAAAGAAGGCCCGCCGGTGCTGCGGGCGGGGGAGACGGTCGTCCAGGACACGATCGAATGCAAGCGCCAATCGAAGCGCTACTACCCGTTCTACTCACCGGCAGTTCAGCTCTGCGCGGTCGACCATCCGAGCGACAAGGTCAGCGGCTGCTTCGGCGATTCCGGCGGCCCGGCGATCGCCGTGCGCGCCGACGGGACCCCGGTCGAGGTCGGCGTCGTCAGCACCGGCGGGCCCGAATGCAATCGCCACCTGCCGAACGTCTTCACCCGCGTCGACCAGATCAACGCCTGGGTCGCAAGCTGGATCGCCGCCGTCGAAGCCGGCGGCCCGGTGCCCGCGATCAAGATCCCGAAGTCCCACGTCCCCCTGCTCAGCTTCGAACGGGCCAAAGAACTGGCGGGGATCGCCTTCGCCCAAGACTTCCGCAACAAGTTCGTCAAGGCGAGCGAAAAACAGATCGGCTGCCGCCGGCAGGCAAAGCCGCGGGTCAAGTGCAACGTCAACTGGTACCAGGGCGGCAACGACTACTACGGGACGGTGACGATCTTCTACGCGATCCGCCAGAACGCAGTTGTCTGGGGCGACCACTACAAGATCCACTGGGTCAACGACCGGTGCTATTTCCATAGCGGCCACCGAGCCAGTTGCGTGATCCACACCCGCACCCACTGAGTTGCTGCTGGACGGCCTCACCGTCGTCCTCGCCGGCGAGGCCCGGCCGCTGCGCTTCGCGGCGCGGGTGCTGAACGACCTCGGCGCGCGCACCCACAGCACCGTCGCCGCCAGCGAGGAGCTCGACGCGCTCTGGCTCGGGACCCCCGAGCCGCTGGCGCCGGGAGTGGCGGGCGCCGACATCGTCCTCGCCGAGCGCGGGGCCGATCTCGGCTCGCTGACGGCACGCACCGTCGTCCGCTACGGCGCTGCGGGGGCCACCGCGCCGCGGGCCGGCGAGGGGCTCGACGAGCGCCAGGCGACTGGGGCCGGTGGCGTCGCGATCGCCCTCGGCGATCCCGAGCGGCCGCCGCTGCCCCTGCCCGAGGGCTGTGTCGACGCTTTCGTCGGCACCCACCTCGCCGCGGCGGCGGTAGCCGCCCTGCTCGACGGCGTGGCCGAGACCGACGTCGCCGCCACTGACGTCCTCGCCTCCCTGGTCGCCGTCAACGAGAAGATCTGCCTGCCCTACGGGGCCCCCTGGTTTCGCAGCGGGCGTCGTGCCAGCGGTAGCGGCGGCTGCTACCCCTACGCCCTGTTCGAGGCCGCTGACGGCCTCTTCTGTCTGATCGGCCGCACCGACCGCGACTGGGCGGCGCTGCTGGGGGCGATGGGCGACCCGGCCTGGGCGCGGGCGGAGGGCTTCGAGGACCCACGCATCGTCGCCCGCCTCTACGCGGACATGGTCGACGCCTGGGTTGGCGCCTGGGTTGGGGAGCACACTCGCGAGCAGCTGATCGCGAAGCTGACGCCGCTCGACTTCGCTTGCGCGCCGGCCCTGCGCCCGGACGAGGTATTGGAGCTGCCGGCGCTCGCTGGGCGCTGGGGCACCGCAACCGCCGCCGATGGCACCGACGTGCGCGTTCCCGGCGTTCCTTTCGACATCGAGCCGACGCCGGGCGGCGCCGAGGAGTCGGGGCGGGCGCCGCTTGTCCTCGACCTCTCCTGGATCTGGTCGGGGCCGGCGGTTTCGGTCGGCCTCGCGGACCTGGGGGCGACGGTGGTCAAGGTCGAGAGTGCTACCCGTCCGGACAACTCGCGGCTGCGTGGAGCGCCGGTCGGCTTCGCGCCGCACCCACAGGCGCCGCGGCACGAGCTCTCGCAGTACTTCCAGGTGCTGAACCGCGGCAAGCGCAGCGTCGAGCTCGACCTGAAGACGGACGCCGGCCGGGCGCGGCTGCAGGCGCTCGCCGCCCGCGCCGACGTGATCATCGAGAACCTCAGCCCGGGGGTGATGGACCGCTGGGGGATCGCGCCGGCGGCGGTCCGCGCGGTCAACCCGGGCTGTGTCTTCCTCTCGATGCGCGGCTACCGTGTCCACCCCAGTACCGCCGGCCTGCGCGCCTACGCGCCGGCGCTCTCTAGCGCCGCCGGCCTCGAGCAGCTCGTCGCCTATCCCGGGGAGGCGCCGTTGGGAGCGATGTCGGTCGCCTTCTCCGACGGGCTGGCGGCGGCGACCGGGCAGCTTCTCGCGCTCGCCGGGCTCTGGGGCCGGCGGCGGACGGGGGCCGGGGCGGCGATCACGCTCTCCCAGCACGAGACCGCGGTGCTCGCCAACGGCCGCAACATCGTTGCCGGCCAACTGGGCCGCCTCGGCTCCGGCTTGGAGCCGCTCGCCGACGAAAGCCACGTCGTCGGCGCGGCCGAGCTGGCCGAGTCCCCTTGGGTCAGCGCCGACCTCTTCGGCACGCTCGAGCCGCGCTGGCTTGGCCCGGTCCGCGCCGCCCGGTTGCCGTGGCGCCGCGACGGCGAGCTGCCGCCGCTGAGCGGACCGGCACCCGAGCTCGGCGCCGATTCGACCGCGCTCGCCGACTGAGGCTTAGGCGCTGAGGCCCTGCAGCTGCTGGCGCAGGGCGGGGGTCGCGTTGTAGACGGAACCGGGGTCCGGCAGGTCGATCTCGGGGCTGACGCCGACCTGGTCCATCGTGATCCGCATGTCCATCGTCACCTCCGGCCTGCCGTCCTGGCTCGGAAGCGTCGTCACCGTCAGAACCTCGCGCACGGTGCCGTCGGGGGCGATCCAGACTTCGACCGGGATCGTGTCCGGCATTAGGTCGTCCAGCTGCCGGTACTTGTCGGCGAGCGCCTTCTCGCCTTCCCGTTCGAACAAGTCGATGACCCGGTCGAAGTAGATCGTGCCGCGATAGCGGTGGGTCTCGACGCCGTTGACGGCTTCGGTTCCGACCGTTTCGACGTCGCCGACCGCGCGCAGCATCTGCAGCTGGTCCTGGGCCCCTTCACTACCGGCGAAGCCGGGGGAGGTCTGGCCGATCAGGGGTTCGATGCCGATCCATTCCGCTCCGGCGGGGAGCATGTCGCCGAAGGCATCGGAGCGGACGTAGACGTGGTGGCTGGAGGCGACCGATTCGACCGCGAACGTCCCAGCCGGGGTTGGCACCGAGAGGTTGGCGCGGGCGCGGCCGGTCGTCGCGTTGTATTCGAGCTCGCCGTCGGCCCTGACCGGCTGGCCCTGATCGGGCACCGAGTAGATCACGTTCATCTTCGCGGTGTACCCAGCGGCGGATTGCGTCTGGCTGGCCGCGGCGGCGATCGGGTTGAAGGGGTTGATCGTTTCTTCGCCGTCGTGCAGCCAGTGATTGACGACGACGGCGATCAGAAGCACGCCAAGCACCCCGGCTAGGCCGAGCGAGCGCCGGGAAAGGCGGTAGAGAGCCTCGGAATCGCGGTTTGAGGGCACGACGCTGCTGCATCGGACCACTGGACAGGGGCTTGAGCATTGAATGAACTTCTCGAACCCTCGTCCGCCGCCCGCGGGCGGGTTAGGCTCGCCGCATGGGACTACTGGATCCGGCGCCGCCGCCGTTCGTCGTCGAGGAGTGGAAGCAGCGCTCGCACCTGGAGCGGATCAAGCCGCTGGCCCAGGACTGGGCGCTGAACGGGTTCGGCACCCCGGTCGCCGTCTATTTCCTCTACATCTTCAAGATCGTGATCTACGCCGGCCTCGGCCTGCTGCTGATCGCGGCGACCAGCGACACCGCCGGCGGCCTCGGTCAGGTCGGCGACTGGTGGACGCAGCCCGTCGTCTTCCAGAAGGCGGTCGTCTGGACGATGCTCTGGGAGGTGCTCGGCCTCGGCGCCGGCTCGCTGCCGCTGACCCTGCGCTTCTCGCCGATGATCGGCGGCGTCCTCTACTGGCTGCGGCCGGGGACGACGCGGCTGCCGCCGTGGCCCGAGCGGGTGCCATTGACGCGGGGGACGACGCGGACGCTGCTCGACGTTGCGCTCTACGCGGGCCTCGTGGCGGGGCTGTTGAACCTGGTCCTCGCTGGCGCCCCCGACGGCCGCCTCGACCCGGTCGCGGTCGGCGTCGCGCTGGCACTGCTGGCGGCGCTCGGGCTGCGCGACAAGGTCCCGTTCCTCGCCGCCCGGTCTGAGATCTACGGCAACCTGATGATCATCTTCCTCTTCCCGCTCGGCAACCTGATCGTCGCCGCGCAGCTTGTCTTCGTCTGCATCTGGTGGGGGGCGGCCGCTTCGAAGCTGAACCGCCACTTCCCGTTCGTGGTCACGGTGATGATCAGCAACACGCCCTGGAACCGCTCGCGCAAAGCGAAGGGGCAGCTCTACGAGAATCATCCGGAGAATCTGCTGCCGTCACGGATCGGCCAGCTCTCGGCCCATATGGGGACGGTGGTCGAGTTCACGCTGCCGTTCCTGCTGCTGGTCAGCAGCGGTGGCGTCGTCGGGACGATCGCCGTCGCCGGCATGGTCCTCTTCCACGTCCACATCTTTTCGACGTTCCCGCTGGCAGTGCCACTGGAGTGGAACGTGTTCATGATCTTCGGCCTGCTCTTCCTCTTCGGCCACTACGGCGACGTCCCGTTCTCGACGCTGGACGACCCGCTGCTGTTGGTGATCCTCGCCCTCACCTGCGTCGGCCTGCCGGTGCTGGGCAACTTCCGTCCCGACCTCGTCTCCTTCCTGCCCGCGATGCGCTACTACGCCGGCAACTGGGCGACGAGCCAGTGGTTGTTCCGCAAAGACACCGGGGCCGAGCACAAGCTCGACCGCGACGTCGTCAAGGCGGCGCCGATCGTGACCGAGCAGCTGACCAAGTTCTACGACCAGGAGATGATCGAAGTCCTGGTCTACAAAGGCCTCGCCTTCCGCTCGATGCACTCGCACGGGCGAGCGCTGAACGGGCTCCTTCCGCGCGCGGTCGACGACGTCGAGGCCTATGACGTGCGCGAGGGGGAGCTGGTTGCCGGCGTCGTCCTCGGCTACAACTTCGGCGATGGCCACTTCCACAACCACCAGCTGCTGGCGGCGGTGCAGGAGCGCTGCCGGTTCGGGCCGGGGGAGCTGCGAGTGGTGACGCTTGAGTCCCAGCCCGCCCACGTCCAGCGCCAGCGCTACCGGATCTACGACGCCGCCGACGGCCTCGTCGAGGAGGGCTGGGTCGACGTCCGCGAGATGGTGACGCGCCAGCCCTGGCTTGGCGCCGAGCCGTTCCCGGTCGAGCGGGTATGAGCGAGGCGATCGTCGTCGGCAGCGGGCCCAACGGGCTCGCCTGCGCAGCGACCCTGGCCAGCGCCGGCGTCGCGGTGACCGTGATCGAGGCCGAGGAGACGATCGGCGGCGGCACCCGCAGCGCCGAGCTGACGCTTCCCGGCCTGATCCACGACGTCTGCAGCGCCGGCCACCCGATGGCGATCGGCTCGCCGGCCTTGGCGGCTCTGGAGATCGAGCGCCGCGGCTTCGACTGGGCGCTGCCGGAGGTCGACGTCGCCCACCCGCTCGACGGCGGCGGGGGTGCCGCGATCGTCCACTCGATCGAGCAGACCGCCGCCGGCCTGGGCGAGGACGGCGGCGCCTGGCGGCGCGTCTTCGGCCCCTCGGCCAAGCACTTCGACGCGCTACGTGAGGACATCATGCAGCCGGTCCTGCGCGTCCCCCACCACCCGCTGCGACTGACTTCGTTTGGCCTGCGCTCGATGGCGCCGGCGACGGTACTGGCCCGCAGCTTCCGCTCGGCCCAGACGCGAGCGTTGTTCGGCGGCGTCGCCGCCCACGGCTTCGCGCCGCTCAACCGTCCCTTCAGCTCCGCGGTCGCAATGGCGATGATCAGCGCCGGCCATCGCTACGGCTGGCCGGTCGCCCGCGGGGGCTCGCAGTCGATCGCCGACGTGCTGGCCGCGATCGTGCTCGAGCACGGCGGCCGGATCGAGACCGGGCGCCCGGTCCGCTCGCTGGCGGAGCTGCCCGCCGCCGATGCGGTCGTCCTCGACCTGGCCCCCGGCGCCGTCGTCGAGCTCGCTGGCGGCCGCCTGCCGCGTGGGGTCGACCGCGCCTACCGCCGCTACCGCCACGGGCCCGCGGCCTTCAAGCTCGACCTCGCGGTCGAGGGTGGGGTCCCCTGGACGCACGAGGACTCGCGGCGGGCCGGGACCGTGCACGCGATCGGCTCCTTCGAGGAGACGGTGCTAGCGGAGCGCGAGGTCAACCGCGGCCGGATGCCGGCGAGCCCGTTCGTCCTCGTCTGCCAGCAGTACCTGGCGGACCCCTCGCGTTCGCAGGGTGACCTGCACCCGGTTTGGGCCTATGCCCATGTCCCCAGCGGCTACGACGGCGACGCGACCGAGCCGCTGCTGGACCAGATCGAACGCTTCGCGCCCGGCTTCCGCGAGCGGATCGTCGCCCGGGTCGCCACCACCCCGGCGCAGATGACCGAGCACAACGCCAACTTCATCGGCGGTGACGTCATCACCGGTGCCAACACGCCCTGGCAGCTGCTGTTCCGGCCGCGATTTGCCCGCAACCCTTACGAAACGGGAATCCCCGGCGTCTACATCTGCTCGGCGGCGACGCCGCCCGGCGCCGGCGCCCACGGGATGGGCGGCTACAACGCCGCCCAGTCGGTGCTTCGCACCCTCGGCAGCGGGTAGGGACCGGGGGTGAGCTCGTCCGAGCACCGCTTTGGCGCCTCGGCGCCGTTCTCGCTCGGAGTCGAGGAGGAGCTGTTGCTGGTCGGCGAGGATCGGCGCCTGGCGGCGGTCGCCGAGGAGGTGATTGCGGCGCTCGACCCGGCCTTCGTCGACGGCGTCAGCACTGAGATCTTCGCCACCGAGATCGAGTTGAAGACCGGAATCTGCGCCGTCCCCGAGCAGGCGCTGTCGGAGCTGGCGGCACTGCGCCGCGGGGTGCGGGCGGCCGGAGCCGAGCTGCTCGGCTCCGGCCTGCACCCCGACGACAAGAGCGCCGTCGCGCTGGTCGCCAAGCCCCGCTACGACGTCGTCAAGTCTGACCTGGCCGGGATCCTCAATGCGACCCCGGCCGGTCTCCACGTCCACGTCGGCATGCCCGACCCCGAAACCGCGATCCGCGTCGCCAACGCGATGCGGCTGCGGCTGCCGCTGTTGCAGGCGATCACCGCCAACTCGCCGTTCCGGGAAGGGTTCGACACCGGCCTCGCCAGCGCTCGCACCGCCTCACTGCGCAGCTACCCGCGCTTCGAAATCCCGCGCGCCTTCGCCAGCTACGAGGAGTTCATCGAGGTCGCCGACCAGTTGATCGCCGCCGCCGGCGTCGACGACTACACCTACCTGTGGTGGGACGTGCGCCCGCATCCGCGCTTCGGCACGGTCGAGGTGCGGGGGATGGACGTCCAGCCCGACGTCGCCACCAACGTCGCGATCGCCGCCCTCGTTCAGGCACTGGCGGCGAAGGAGGTCGAGCACCCGACCCGGTCCGATCTAGGCCGCGAGGCGATCGAGGAGTCGTTCTTCCAAGCCGAGAGCCACGGTCTCGGAGCTCGCCTGCTCGCCGACGACGGCACGCCGATGGCGGCGGCGGAGCTCGCCCGCCAGACGCTCGACGCCGCCCGTCCCTACGCCCGCGAGCTCGGGGGTGAGGCGGCGCTGGAGGAGCTCGAGCGGATCTTGCGCGAGGGCAACGGTGCCGACGAGCAACGCCGCGTCCACGCCGAGCGTGGGATCGAGGGCCTGCTCGCGCACCTGCTCGAGCGCACCAGCTGAGGCAGCGCTAGTCGCCCGGTTCGATCGGGCGCGGTGGCGGCGTCGGCCACTCGCCCCGGCGCGATTCGACCCGGCGCACGGCGGGCACCGCGAGGACGGGGGCTTGGCAGGCGAGGATCACCGCGGCGCAGACCCAGAGCGTGGTCGAGATCCCGACCCCGGTCGCGAGCGGGCCGATAAACGCGAGGCCGAGCGGCTCCAGCGCCAGTGAGCCGAACCAGTCATAGGCGAGGACCCGCGAGAGCGACTGCTGCGGGATCTGTTCGGCGCCGACGGTCTCATAGAGGATTTGGGCCAGGCTCAGGGTGACGCCGGCGACCAGCGCTCCGGCGGCGATCGCAATCGCAGCTGCCGGTATCGCCAGCAGCGCCACCGGCAGCACGCTGAGCAGCACCAGCCCCTCGCCGAGCAGGAGCGGCCGGCGCGGGCGCACCGAGAGCGCGATCGCGCCGCCGATCAGCGAGCCGAGGCCCATCCCGGCCGCGATCAGCGCCCAGGCGCCCGAGCCGCCGAGGGAAGCGTCGGCAACGGTCGGGCCGAGCACCTGGAAGGCGGGGAAGAAGATCGCGTTGCCGATCGCCCCGGAGAGGACGATCGGCCAGAGCCATTTCTGGGAGATGAACTCGCGCCAGCCGTGGCGCAGCTCGGCGAGGAAGTCGGGCTCGCTGCCGCGCGGCAGGCGCGGCGCCCGCAGGCCGAGCAGGAAGAAGGCACTTGCACCGAAGCTGAGGGCGTCGACGGCGAGCGCCCAGCCGGGAGTGCCGAGGGCGAGGAGGATGCCGGCAGTCGCCGGGCCGACGAACTTGCCGAGCGAGCGCGAGACGTCGAGCAGGGCGTTGGCCTCCTGCAGGCGGCGGGGGCTGACGACGGCGGGGACGATCGCGTCGCAGGCGGGGTTGAAGAAGGCGGTGGCGGCGCCCTCGATCGCGTAGAGGGCCGCCAGCTGCCAGATCTCGGCGTTGCCGGTGATCAGCAACGCCGCGATTGCGCCGACGACGACCATCCGCACTAGGTCGGCGCGCAGCATCGCCAGCCGCGGCGAGACGCGGTCGGCGAAGACGCCACCGACGAGGACGAGGGCGGTGATCAGCAGGCTGTGGGCCGCGAGTACGAGGCCGAGGTCGGTCGCCGAGCCGGTCAGGTCGAGGACGGCGAAGGCGATCGCGACCGGAGCGATCCCGTCGCCAATGAGTGAGACCGTCCGCCCGGCGAACAGGCGTCGGTAGTTGGGCTCGCGAAGAACCCCGAATTTTCCGTTCAGGGGCCCCATCGGCGGATCATGGTGGGGCGGGCCGCCGGCCCGCCCGGTTTAGGAGGTGACTTGCTCGGGCGCGGGCAGCTTCAGCCGTTTGCGGGCGGCGACCACCGCGGCGACCGAAGAGCGGCAAGCTTTGGCGATCTCGCCATTACCGTGGCCGGGACGGCGCCGGACCTCGAACTCGATCAGCGCTGCCCGCCGTAGCTTCGCGCGCTCTTCGAGGCCGCTCTCGGGGGAGGCGTCGAGGGCTTCTTGCGCGGCACGCTCGCGCCGGCAGAGAAGGCAGAGGGTGCCGTTCTTCTTCGTGCTGACCCAGGTGTCGGGCAGCTTCACACGCTCGCCGCCCATGCGGCTGACGGAGACCCCACACGCTTCGCAGGTCCACTTCTTTGACGTTTGGGTCGCCTTGCTCATGCGGCCTCGACTGCTCCTTCGTTCGTGCGTTCGGGGGAGATCCAGCACCCCGATACGCCGTTGAAACGGGCGCAGGAAAGCGGAACCTCTCGGGTGGCGGTCCGCCGAGCCCGACTTAACAAAGGTAGCAAACCGGCACTTTTGGCCCTGGTTTGCAGGTATTTTGCAACCATGGAGATCCGCGACGGGAGAGTCGACGACGCTGCGGCGGCGACGGCGCTGTGGACCGAGGGCTACACGATGCAGGGCCCCGAAGGCCGCCGCACCCCGTATGTAGAGCACGAGTACCTCGAATCCTTCGCACGCGGCCGCGTGCTCATCGCCGAGGAGGGCGGCGAGGTCCTCGGCGTCGTCGTTTTCCTCGCGCCGGGGGCGGCGGAGTGGGCGGCGGCGGAGGAGGCGGCGCTGACCCGGCTGGTGGTGAGCGGGAAAGCGCGGGGGCGGGGGATCGGTCGCGATCTAGCGGAGCGCTGCAGCGCCGAGGCGCGGGCGGCCGGGGCGGCGACAATCGTCCTCTGGAGCCGTCCCTACCAGGTCGGTGCCCACCGTCTCTACGAATCGCTCGGCTACCGCCACGCCCCGGACCGCGATGGCAGCGATGCCGACGGCGGCCGCCGGATCTTCGTCCTCGACCTTCGCGAGGGATAGCGAAGCCGCTCGTCGCGGCCGGAGCCCGAAAGCCCACGGCGCCATCCTCTTACACTCTCGGAGTGTCTACTGAGCCAGTAGCCGAGCCGACTTACACGCTGTATCGGCGTGGCATCGAGCTGCTCGAAGACGGCGACTTCGTGGACGCGACCGAGCCCTTGGCCGAGGCGGCGCGGCGGGCGCCGGAGAAGTCCTCGGTCCGCGAGGCACTGGGCCGCGCCTACTACCGCGCCGGCCGCTTCTCGCAGGCGGTGACCGAGTTTGAGGCGGTGGTCGAGCACCACCATGTCAACGACTTCGCCCACTTCTGCCTTGGCCGGGCGTTGAGCAAGACCGGCGAGAAGGACCGCGCCCGCCACCACCTGGCGCTGGCCTCCAACCTGCGCCCCGACCGCCGCGACTACCGCTTCTACCGCAGGCTGCTCGACTCCTGAGTGGGCCCCCGGCGGTCGCGCTGGCTCAGGGTCAGCTGAGCATGGGGAGGACGCAGCGGTAGCGCTTGAGGACAGTGAAAAGCGCAGAACTAATTTTGATTTCTGAATTCACGGTAAGGACGCTGTAGTCGTTCGGACCGGCGACGCTCGGTATTGCACCCGTCCACTCGCCTTCCGCTGAAATCGCAATCGCCGGCTGTCCGGCAAACGCCACCAGCGCTAGCGGCTGCGGCAGTTCGCCGCCGCGTTCGGCGCATGCCGCCGCTGCCTGGGGCGCCGTTGCCGTCGCGGTGCTGAAGGCGACTTCCCAGCAGGCCCCGGCGAAGGCGCGGGTTCCCGCCCGGCAGCCGGCGACGTGGCCGTTGACGCTGGCGGCGTCGCCGGCCGCCGCCGCGTAGCGCGCGTTGCCGGCCTCGCGGGCGGAGTCGGCCTGGTCGGCGTGAGTGGCGCTCGGCACCTGGCCCAGGCTTGCCGCGTCGATCTGCTTGCCGGTCAAGGAGCCCGGTGCCAAGCGACTGGCCGGGATCGTCCCCGGCGCCAACCGGTTCGCCGGCAGTGAGCCGGTGACGACGCGGTTGCCCGGCAAGGAGCCGACCTTGACCGCGTGGCCGTCGATCTTGCTTGCTGCGTAGACGCTGCCCCCGAGCGCGATCAACAATGCCACGAAGGCGACCGCCAGCGCCGGCGCCTGCCGGCGGATTCTCCTGCCCATAGTTCCTCCCCTGTCGAACGAAACACCCACCACCGCGGGCGGGATCAGCTGAGTGCGCGCACCCTAGCTGAGCAATTGAGTGCCGGGCGAGCAGGCGGGGCGCTCAGGGCCCGCGTTCGTCGCCGCTGCGTGTGGCCTCGAGCAGGGTGGCGACTTCCTGGTTGGAGGAGAGGTCGGTGATGTAGTGGGGCGGGATCCCGGCGCCGGTGCGGCTGACACCGCCGGAGCCCTCGAGCACGCGGGCGTGGTAAGCGACGGTGCTGAGGCTGGCGCTGGGGAGGCCGGCGGCGACGATTTCGGCTGGGGCGAGGGGGCGGCCGGAGGCGATCAGGATGCGCAGGATTTGGCGGCGAACTGGATGGTTGAGGGCGTCACGGGTTCTTTCTTGCTCCATCCTTATCTATTCGGCGCCGGGCGCTGCCTGGATCACCGCGAAGGTGAGAATTCGGGATGCGTATTCATACGCGCCTCCCGCGGATAGACTCGCTGCCAATACGGTCGGTGGTCAAGGGAAGTCCGGTGCAAGACCGGCGTGGTCCCGCCACTGTGACCGGGCCCAGGAGGTCGCAGGCGCGTCAGCGCCAGCCACTGGGGACGACACCTCGTCCCCGGGAAGGTGCGGCCGACCGTGTCCCGGAAGCCAGGAGACCTGTCCCCGGCCAGCCAAAACAACCCTCGAGGAAAGGGTGGCTTAAATGCCAAGAAACACCCGTAGTCGGCTGCTGGCCGCGTGCATGTTGGCCCTGGCCCTGTGTCTGTCCATCACCGCCGTTGCCGGCGCCAAGGGCTTCGCCGCCGAGCTGCTCGTGGTCGGCGCCAAGGACAAGGTGCTGTCCGAACAGACCGTCACCTCCGGCACGACCTCGGTCAAGACCAGCCCCAAGGCGACCTGCTTCGGCAAGGGGACCGGCGGCAGCGGCAAGCCCGTCTCGATCGCTGGCAACACCGCGATGGGCCTGCTGGCCAAGGCGTCGAAGTCGACCTCGACCCTGCGGCCCCTGTCGATCAGCGACAGCTTCGACTTCGGCTTGGCGCTTTGCGGCGTCGGCAAGAGCGTTGCCAAGGGCGGCCTCTCCTGGTACCTGAAGATCAACCACAAGTCGCCGTCTGTCGGTGGCGAGAAGGCGAAGATCCACGCTGGCGACGAAGTCCTCTGGGCGCTGGTCGAATCGGACCCGAAGACCTACGCCTACCCGGGCGAGCTGGCGCTGGTCGCCCCGGCCCAGGTGACCGCGGGGCTGCCGTTCACGGTGACCGCCTACTCCTACGACGAAAAGGGCAAGCGCAAGCCAGCCGCGGGGGTGGAAGTGACCGGCGCCTCCGCTGTTACCGGGTCCGACGGCAAGGCGACCGTGGTGGTCAGCGTGCCGACGTTGTTGGCAGCGACCAAGAGCGGGCTGATCCCGTCCGCCCAAGTCGGGGTCTGCGTCGGCAACGAATGCCCTCCTAGCGGGTGATTGGACGCCGCAGCACGGCGGTCGCGGCGGCGCTGCTCCTGGCAGCGCTCGCGGCCGCCGGCTGCGGTCTCGGGCCCGGCGCCGACGTCGCCGACGTCGAGCTGACGGTGACCCACGAATTCGGCTCCGAAGCGGTGCTCGAAGCGAAGGTCGGCGGGGTGAGCGAATCGGACACGGTGATGCGGGTGCTAGAAGGGGAAGCCGAGATCGGCACCCGCTACGGCGGCGGTTTCGTGCAATCGATCGACGGGGTCGAAGCCGAGCAGGGTGGTGGCCGCTCGCACGACTGGTTCTTCTTCGTCAACGGGGTCGAGTCGCCGATCGGCGCCGCCGAGTTCGAGCTCGAGGGCGGCGAGCGGATCTGGTGGGACTACCGCGACTGGACTGCGGCCAGTCGGGTGCCGGCGGTGGTCGGCTCCTGGCCGGCGCCGTTGCGCGGCGGCTACGGCGGTCACGCCCATCCGGTCGTCCTCCAGTGCGAGGGAGGCGGTCCCGCCTGCGCGATCGCCCGCAAGGCTCTGGCGGCCGCCGGGGTCGAACTCGCTAGCGGCACGCCGGCCGGCGCGATCCGGGTCCTGGTCGGTCCCTGGCAGCGGCTCCGCTCGGAATCGGCCGCGGCGCTGCTCGCCGCCGGGCCGGCCGAAAGCGGCGTCTACGCCGAGTTCGACGGCTCCGGCGCGGCAACGCGGCTGCGTGGGCTCGATCCCGACGCCGACCCCGCCCGCGAGTTCGGTCCCGACGCCGGCCTGGTGGCGGCGATGCGGCGCTTTGAATCGCCGCCTACCTGGCTTGTAACCGGGGTCACGCCAGCCGCCGTGCGCGCGGCTGCGAAGGCGCTCGACGCAGCGACCTTGCGCGACCATTACGCGGTGGCGATCGAAGACGGACAGGCGACGCCGCTGCCGGTCGACCCCGGCGCAGGGGGCTGAGATGCGCTCGGTTCTCGCCTACGCGCCGCGGCCCGGGGCTCTGCAGGCAGCCTCGCCGAGCGCCGCCGTCGCCTACCTCGGCTCCTTCGTAGTCGTCGCCTTTATCTACTCAAATCCCCTGGTCCTAGTCGCAATCGGCGCCGGGCTGGTGATCGCCGGCTTGATTGCCGGTGCCCGCGGGGCGCTGCGGGCGGCGTTCTGGATCGGGCTCGGGCTGGCGCTGACGATTGTCTCGGTCAACGCGCTCCTAGTCGACCGCGGCGAGACGGTGCTGGCGCGGCTCGGCGACTGGCCGTTGCTGGGCCAGGTTGACGTCACCCTGGAGACCATCGTCGCCGGCGCTGTCGGCGCCCTGCTCGCGGTTGTGACCGTGATCGCGGGGGCGATCTACTCCTCCTGCGTCGACCCCGATCGGGTACTGCGCGCACTGCGCCCTATTGCCGGCCGCTCGGCGCTGACCGCGACCCTTATCTCGCGCTTATTTCCGGTTGCGATCGCCGACGCCGGGCGCCTGCGCGAAGCCGCCCGCCTGCGCGGCCCGGGCGCCGCTGAGGTCAGCCTGGCGGCGCTCTCCCGGCGCCTGCTCGCCGGCTCATTCGACCGCGCCGTCGACGTCGCCGCGACCCTGGAGCTACGCGGCTACGGCCTCGGGGCGCCGCCGGCACGGCGCCGGCGCCAGCCCTCACGCTATGACCGGCGCTTCTACCTCGCCGCCGCCGTCGTGCTCCTCGCCGGGATCGCGGCCAGGCTGGTCGGCGGCAACGGTTTCCACGCCTACCCACGGATCGAGTTCACGCTGGCGCCGGTGACGCTGGCGCTGTGCGGTGTGATCGTCGTCTCCGGCCTGGCGCCGCTGCGTCGCCGGCCCCGTCGCGCCCGTCGTGCCAAGCCGGCGCTGGCCGCTGCTCTGGAGGCGCCGCGTGTCTGAGCTGGCGATCCGTCGTGGCTTGGCGCCCGCTCTCGCTGTCGAGGGGCTCGGCTACTCCTATCCACATGCCGCCCGCGAGGCTTTGGCCGGCGTCTCGCTCGAGGTCGCGCCCGGCGAGTTCTCGCTGCTCGCCGGTCGCTCCGCCTCGGGCAAGTCAACCCTGCTGAAAGTCGCCTGCGGCCTCGTCCCGCATTTCTACGGTGGTGAGGTCGAGGGCACCATTGCGGTCGCCGGCCTCGACGCGCTGGTCGCCGGCCCCGGCGAGCTCGCCGCCGTCGTCGGCTACGTCGCCCAGGATCCGGAGACCCAGGTCGTCTCGACCACGGTCGCCGCCGAGATCGAGTTGCCATTGGAGATGCGCGGTGATGGCCCTTCCGATCGCGCCCGGGCGGTCGAGGAGGTGGCGCTGGCGCTGGCGATCCCGCACCTGCTCAGGCGCACCGTCGACTCGCTCTCGGGCGGGGAGCTGCAACGGGTGGCGCTGGCGGCGGCACTGGTGACGCGGCCGCGGCTGGTTCTGCTCGACGAGCCGACCTCACAACTGGACCCGGTCGCCGGCGATGAGTTGATTTGGCTGCTGCGACGGCTGAACGAGGAGTGGGGGGTGGCGGTCCTGCTCGCCGAACACCGGCTCGAGCGCTGCCTCGCCGCCGCCGACCGGGTGATCGCGATGGAGTCCGGCGCGGTCGGCTTCGACGGCGCCCCCGGCGAGTTCCTTGCCTGGTCGCAGGAGGTGGACCCGGCCCTGACGACCCCGGCCGCGCGCCTCTTCTCCCTGGCCGGAATCTCGCCGCTGCCGGTCGGCGTCCGCGCCGCCCGGCAAACGCTGGAAGCCGCCGCGGTGGTGCCGACCACCGCTGTCCCCCACCCGGGGAAGGGTGAGGGGCCGGGCTCTCGCCCCCCGGCCGAGGCCGCTTTCTCGGCAAGAGCGGCATGGGTCGAGCTGGAGCGCGACCAGGAGCCGCACGACGTGCTGCGCGGAATCGACCTCGAGGTCGGCCGCGGTGAGAGGGTCGCTCTGATGGGTCGCAACGGCGCCGGCAAGAGCACCCTGCTGCGGACCGCGGCCGGGCTCCTCGACCCGGTCGCCGGCCGGGTCGAGGTGCCTACCGGCCTCGCGCTTCTGACTCAGAACCCGAGCGACTACCTGGTCCGCGAGCGAGTCGGCGATGAGCTCCCTGGCGAGGCGGGTCTGGCGGCCCTGCGCACCGTCGGCCTCGAGTACGCGGTCGACGCCGACCCGCGCGACCTCTCCGGCGGCGAGCGGCAGCGGCTGGCGCTGGCGATCGCTCTTGCCGGGCGGATGGAAGGGGAGCAGCTGCCGGGACTGGTCGCGCTCGACGAGCCGACCCGGGGAATGGACCGCGCCCGCAAGGGAGACCTGATCGACCTCGTCGCCCACCTCGCCGAGCGGGGGGCCGGTGTCGTCGTCGCCACCCACGACGTCGAGTTCGCCGCCGCCTTCGCCTCCCGAGTCGTGCTGCTCGGCGACGGCGTCGTGATCGCCGACGGCCCCGCCGCCGAGATCCTCTCCGGCGGCTGGTACTTCGCCACCGAGGTCGCCCGCGTCCTCGACCTGCCGGGCGTCGTCAGCCCCGAGCAGGGAGCGGCGGCGCTGCTCGCGAGCGGGGAGGGGGACGGCCCGGCGTGAGCTGGCAACTAGTCAGCTTCCTGATCCTCGCCGCCGTCCTGGTCGCCGGCTTCGCCTGGTATGAGCGCTCGCGCCCGCCGTCGCAGGTCGTCGCCCTGGTCGCCGCCCTGGCTGCCCTGGCGGTCGCCGGCCGGATCGCCTTCGCCGCCTTCCCCAACGTCAAGCCGACGACCGACATCGTCATCTTTGCCGGCTACGCGCTCGGCGGCGCCCCTGGCTTCGCCGTCGGCGCCCTTACCGCGCTGGTCTCAAACTTCTGGTTCGGGCAGGGACCGTGGACCCCGTGGCAGATGGCCGGCTGGGGGATGTGCGGGATCATCGGCGCCGCGCTCGCCCTCGGCGTCCGCAACGCCGGTCGCTTCACCCTCGCCGCGGTTTGCGGTGGTGCCGCCATCCTTTACGGCGCTCTGCTGAACTTCTCCCTGATGGCGACCTACGGAGGGGACCTGTCGTGGCGACAGTTCGTCGTGTATGAGGGACGCGCGCTGCCATTTGAAATCGCCCACCTGAGCGGGAACGTCGTCCTTGCTCTCGTCGCCGGTCCGGCGATGGTGAGGATGCTGATCCGCTTCCGCGAGCGCTTCGAATGGGCGCGCAAGGGTGGAGGACCATCGCCGCTGCCCGATCGGCTCGGGCCCGGCCTGCGCGGCGGGGGCATCGCCGCCCTGGCGTTGGTCGCGCTCGCGCTCGGGGCGTTGGCGCCGGCGGCGGCGAAGGCGAGCGACGTCAGCCGTGGTGCCGACTGGCTGATTTCCGTCCAGAACGCCGACGGCGGCTTCGGCACTTCGCCCGGCGACGGCTCGGGTGCCGAAATCACCTGCTGGTCGATACTGGGATTGGAGGCCGCCGGCCACAACCCACTCGACGTCGCCAGTAGCGGCGGCAAGACCCCTGTCGACTACCTGCGCTCGAGCCTCGACCAACTGCGCAGCCCCGGTGACCTCGCTCGCACGATCCTCGCTCTCCAGGGGGCGGGGATCGATCCGCGCAGCTTCGGCGGTCAGAACCTGGTTTCGCGGCTGCTCGACCAGCGCCGCAAGGATGGCTCCTTCGAAGGCTGGCCCAATTCGACCGCCTTCGCGGTGATCGCCCTGCGTACGGCGGGCGCCACGGGTGGCCTTCAGAAGTCCCTCGAATGGCTGATCGGGGTGCAGAACGACGACGGTGGCTGGGGCGACGTCCCTAGCTCGCCCAGCACCTCCGACGGAACCGGCGCGGTCCTGCAGGCGCTGGCTCCAGGGTCCAAGGTCTCCCATCGCGGCCTCGCCTATCTGCGTGACGTCCAGCGCAAGGGCGGCGGCTTCCCACTCGGCGGCAACGGCGAAGTCAACTCGCAGTCGACGGCCTGGGCGATCCAAGGGATCCTCGCCGCCGGTGGAAATCCCGACTCATTCCGCCGGGGCGGCGCCAGTGCCCCCGATTACCTCGCCGCCCGCCAGGTCTCAGACGGCCACTACCGCTACTCGAAGTCGAGCGACCAGACCCCCGTTTGGGTTACCGGTGAGGCTCTCGTCGCTGCAGCCGACAGGTACTTCCCAGTCGCGCCGCCGCCGCGCGCGAAGCCGTCCCAAACCAGCTCACATAGGACCGGCGGCCTGCCCCCGTCCACGGCTCCTGTGACCCCGACCGAATCGGCCGCTGTCTCGCCCAACGAATCCGCCAGCACCGCCGGTGGCACCCCCTCCGGACACTCAGCGCCCCAGTCCGGCGCAGTTTCGGGGGCGAAGCCCGTCAACCCTTCCACTGGGGTCGCGTCCGGAGGGGGTGCCACCGGCGGTGCCCCAGAAGAAACCGTTGCCTCGGGGGGAGACGAGTCAAGCGCTGCGTCGCAGGCCACCGAGCCCGAATCGAAGGACAGCGGCAGCCCCGCCGTCTCCGCCGGACTCGGCCTCGCCGCCGGCGCCCTTCTCTTCGGTGCCGCCTGGGCCGCCCGCAAGGGCTGGATGCGCTGGCGCTACGGCCTCTAACACAGCGCGGCAGAGCTTTTCCCTCCTATAGGGGTAAAAGCTCTACCGCGTTCCGCCGTTCATGACATCGAACCGCGACACTGTGGAGATGGACGTCGAGACCGCGATCCGCACTCGCCGCACGCACAAGGCCTTCGGCCCGGAGCCGCTCCCGCGTGAGCTGTTGGAGGAGCTGCTGGCGCTCGCCAAGTGGGCGCCGAACCACCACCTGACCGTGCCCTGGCGCTTTCGCGTGGTCGGCCCGGCGACGCTGGTGCGGCTGAAGGACGCCGCCGGTCCCGAGGGTGCGACAAAGCTCGATCGCTGCCCGACCCTGGTCGTCGTCTCCAGTGTTCTCGACAGCGATCCCGTCCAAGATGAGGAGGACCTGCACGCGACCGCCGTCGCCTCCTACATCGTCCTTCTCGCTGCCCACGGCCGCGACCTCGCCGGCTACTGGCGGACGCCGGCCCTGTTGCGCGAGGAGGAGGGTCGCGCCGCGCTCGGCCTCCCACCCGGCGAGCGGTCGGTCGGTCTCCTCCACCTCGGCTACCCGCGCCAGGAGCGACCGGTTCCCGAGCGCCCCGGCGCCGCCGCAACCGTCACCTACCTCGACTGATGTCCGACCGCCCTACTCATTCCCACCGATGCTGACCCGCGCCAAGGCAATCGAGGCGATCGCCGGCCAGCACTTTGACGTGGTCGTGATCGGCGGCGGCATCACCGGCGCTGGGGTCGCCCTCGACGCCTCCTCGCGCGGCTACTCCGTGGCCCTGGTGGAGCGCGGCGACTACGCGGTCGGGACCTCGAGCCGCTCCTCGAAGATGGTCCACGGCGGTCTCCGCTACCTGCAGAACTTCGACCTCGGCCTGGTCCGCGAGGCGCTGCTCGAGCGCCAGCTGATGGTCCAGTTGGCGCCACACTTGGTCTACCCGACGCCGTTCCTGGTCGCCGCCCTCGGCGAGGAGCGCCGCGACCGCAAGCTCGGGCTGGGGCTCAACATGTACGACGTGATGGCGACGACGCGGGTCGGTCGCAGTCGACGCGAGCTGCGCTCCTCCAAGCAAGAGGACGAGGACTTCTACTGGTCGCCCGACCGCCACCGCACGATCGATCGCGACGAGGTGCTGGAGCTGGTCCCGGCGCTCGCCGCCCGCGACCCCAAGGACGCCTATCTCTTCTACGACTGCCAGACCGACGACGTGCGGCTGGTCCTCACCGTTCTCGGCGAGGCCGAACGGTTCGGAGCCGTCTCACTCAACGGCGCCGAGGTCACCGAGGTCACCGCCGCCAACGGGCGCGCTTCCGGCGTCGCCTTCACCGAGGCCGAGTCCGGCGAGCGGATCGTGGTCGGCGCCGACCATGTTGTCAACGCGACCGGCGTCTGGGCCGACGAGATCCGCCCCGAGGTGGTCGAGGAGGAGGACGTGCCGCGGATCGCGCCGAGTCGCGGGACCCACGTCCTGCTCGACCAGGCGGACCTGCCGATGGGCGACGCCGCCTGCATCGTCCCGGCCGGCTCGGGTCGGATGATCTTCTCGCTGCCCTGGTACGGGCGGACCCTGATCGGCACCACCGACAACGACTACGACGGCGACATCACCCATCCGCGCCCGGGCAGCGACGACGTCGGCTACCTGCTCGACGCCGTCAACGAGTTCTTCGGCACCTCGCTGAGCGACTCTGATCTGGTCGGCGCCTACGCCGGCGTGCGTCCCCTGATCTCCAGCGGCGACCCCCGCAAGTCGGTTGACATCTCCCGCAAAGCAGAGCTGTATGAGACCTCGTCGGGGATGCTGACCATCACCGGCGGCAAGTTGACGACCTGGCGGCGGATGGCAAAGCAGACCGTCGACCGCTTGGTCGAGCGCGAGGGCCGGACGGCGCCCTGTCACACGGCTGAGATCCCGCTTGGGATGGAGGCTCGCCCCGAGGACCTGGAGGCCCCGGAGGGAGTGGGGGATGACGCAATCGAGCAGCTCAAATTCCGTTACGGACATGCCTCCCGCAACGTCCTCGCCCTCGCCCGCGGGGACGGCAAGCTGGCGCAGCCGATCGTCCCTGGTCGACCCGATCTGCTGGCCGAGGTGGCGATCGCCGCCCGCCACGAGCAGGCCCGCTCGGTTGCCGACGTGCTCCTGCGCCGGACCCGGCTCGGGATCCTGGCGGCGCCGCAGCTGCGCGACTCCAACACCGTCCGGCGCGTCGCCGAAGTGCTGGGTGCCGAGCTCGGCTGGTCGCGGCGCCGGGTCAAGCAGGAGACCGAGGCCTGGGCGGTTGCTGCGGCCGCTGAAGGGGTCGACCCGGCGGCCGGGGGCGCAGGTTGAATAACCTGCCGGCTCGATGACCAAAGCTGAGTTGGAATCCAAGCACCTGTCCGAGCTTCACTCCCTCGCCGCCGAGGCCGGCATCGAGAAGTATCGGATGCTGAGCAAGTCCGAGCTGGTCGCGCAGCTTGGTGACGGCGACTCCGCCGCCAAATCCGGGGGCGGTCGCTCCCGCTCGCAGCCGAGCTCCGAGCGCCGCGAGCGTTCTTCCTCGCGCCGCCGTCGCCCCCCGCGGGAGCGGGACGGACGCGACGGGAAGAAAGAGCAAGGGAAGACGGAGGGCAAAAAGGGGCGGGACGAGAAGCGCGAGGAGGAGCGGCCGGCTGCAGCGACTCCTGAGCCGCCGGCCGCCACGCCCGCGCCATCGGCAGCGGCAGAGTCCGCCCGCCCGCGCCGTCGCCGTCGCCGTCGCTTCGGCCGCCGCGGCAAGGAGGGGCTCGAGATCCAGGACCTGCTGCTACCGGCCGAGGCCGGCCGCCAGGCGATCCTCTGCGCGGAGACGCGCGAGGCCTGCACGACGCTGCTGCGTGGTGTCGCCGCCGACCTTGCCGCCGCCGCGAAGGGCCCCGACCCGGTCGTGCTGCTGATCGACCCCAGTCCCGAGGAGTTGGCCGACTGGAAGCGCGAGGCGCCGCAGGCGGAGATTGTCGCCGCCGGTCAGGCCCGCCACGCCACCGATGCCCTGGCCCAGGCCGCGAACCGAGCCGGTGACGGCGAAGACGTGATCCTCCTGGTCGACTCGCTGACCCGTCTCGCCAGCGACTTCGGCGACACCGAGACCGCTAAGCAGTTCTTCGACGCCGGCCGCGCCCAGGGTGTCGCGGGCGGTGGCTCGCTGACCGTCGTCGCCGCGATCGAGCGCTCGGCTTAGAGCCCGGGTAGATACCGGCTCTAGCGTCTATAAGCGATGCGGCGCCAGCTGGGCTCTTTGGAGAGCTCGATCAGCTCGTCGCTGCGGTCCGGCTGGACGTAGCCGAAGGTCTGGGTGCGCTCGTCGAAGACGACATCGAGCTCGCCCTCCTTGACCCGCTGGTCGAGCCAGGCGCCGCGGAAGACGAGGCGGCGGATCCAGTGGACGAGGCTGCGGTTGGAAGGACCGACGAGGTCCTCCCAATTCTCGTGTATGTGCTCGCCGAGCATGGAGCTCGGCTCGGCGATCTCGCCGCTGACCGCGAGGTCGAGCAGGTCGTCGAGCTCCTCTTGGCTGAGACCCTGGTCGACGAAGGCCAGCTTGACCGCGGCCTGCTCGACCCGCTGTCCGAAATCCTGTTCGTTGAAGGCGAATCGGAGCTCGCCGTACTCGAGCACGTAGTCCGATCCTGACTCGTAGTTCCCTCTGCGGGTCGTCTTCTTTTCCATGAGTTGAAGCTAAAGCTCTCTGCTCGCGCAAGCCCGGCGGGAGCAGGTGCATGATCTTGCCGATCATCGTAGTCCCGTGCCTGTCTCGGGTAGGGACTGAACGCCGGGTTGCACTTGCAGGCCCTTGCGGTGGTGGGGGAGAAAGGTGCACGCGAGGCCCTGGGAGGGGCTTGATGGCACCACGCCTCAGCCGGCTACCGCGGCGCCGGATCCTCCACTGCGAGGTTCCGGTCGCCTGCGGTTGGCGCTCGCGGCTGCTCGGCCTCAGCTGGCTGGAGCGCGAGCAGGCCGGCTCGGGTCTGCTGATCCCACGCTGCTCCAGCGTTCACACCTTCGGCATGCGCTTCGAGCTCGACCTCGTCTTCATCGACCCCGATGGCAGGGCGCTGGCGCTCCATCGCGGCGTGCCCCCGCGGCGCGTTGTCGGCTGCCGCGGTGCCGCTGCGGTGCTGGAGTTGCCGGCCGCGGGGGGAGAGTCCGCCCTGGGGCCGGCTTAGGGGAGCGTGTTGCCGAGCCGGGAGGAGATCGCCAGCGTCGTCGTCTGTGAGGACGACGACGTCACCCTGGAACTGCTCTGCGATCACCTCGTCGCCGACCGTTTCTCGGTGATGCCGGCGCCGAGCGCTTCCGACGCGCTGCGCCTCTGCCGCTACAACCATCCCGACCTGCTGCTGCTCGACCTCTCGCTGCCCGACGCCTCCGGGCTCGACGTGCTGCGCGAGATTCGCGACGCCGACGGTGTCGAGTCCCGCTTCGATCCGCGCCTGCCGGTGATCGTGCTGACCGGTCGCGGTGCCGAGACCGATCGCGTCCGCGGCCTCAACTCCGGGGCCGACGACTACGTGACCAAGCCCTTCTCCTACGCCGAGCTGCGGGGTGCAATTTCATAAGTCGGGGGTTTGCAGTTTCATAACTTTTCCCTGCAAAACAGCACTTTTTGATCTCAAACGAGCCCACGATAAGGCGCGATAAACGGTCTTAAGACCGTTCACGCACGGGCACTAGGCACGAGCACGGGGTGTGGCATGAAATCCTCAAGGTGCCCCAAAATGCGGTGCTGCGGAGGCGATATGCCGACCGGCGCGTCTTCTAAGTCTGTGGGCTGATGACGGCAGCACGCAGCCTGAACGGTCGTGAAGAGGCTCTACTCGCGTGGGCCGCGATTGCGCTGTTCTGGATGCTCTCCCGGCGAGATCTCAGGTCTGCGATGTGGGGCGTCCTGAAGGCAGCAGCGAAGCCGGCCATTGTCGGATCGCTGTTAGCTCTTGCGGCTTGGGTAGCCGGCTGTGCCTGGCTTGCCGAGCAGGCCGGGATCTGGGAGACCAGCTTGGTCAACGAGACCGTCTGGTGGTTCTTGGCAACGGGCTTGGTGATCTGGTTCAGCGTGACCAGGGTTGCTGATGAAGATCACGTCGTTCGCAAGACCGTGGCGCGGGTCGTGACGATCGGGCTGCTCGCTGAGATCTTCATCAATCTCGTGGTCTTGCCGTTCTGGGCGGAGTTCTTCTTGCTGCCGCTGATAACCATCGTGTTGACGCTCGGCTGGTTCGCGGAGGGTAAACCCGAGTTCGCGCCAGCAAAGAAATTGTGCGAGTGGATCAGCTCGATAATCGGCTTGGCGCTATTCGCTTACGTCGTGATCAGCCTCGTCACCAATCCGTCGCAAGTAGATCTCGATTACCTCGCTCGCTTGGTTGCGCTGCCGATCTGGCTGACGCTGGTCACCCTCCCTTTCCTCTTTGTCTTCGGGCTGTTCGTCGCTTACGACAAGGCATTTCGGATGATCAGTTTTTGGTCTGAGGACAAGAAGGCTGCCCGCCGATCCAAGCTGCTCCTGTTCCGGCGCCTGGGTGTCCGGCCCCGCCGAGTCGGTCGCTTCAACACGCCGTGGCAGCGGCAACTGACCCGAGCCGCCGATGAAGAAGAGCGCCAAGCCGTGGTCGAGCGGTTCCTGCGGGAGCAGACCGCCAGCGCCTAGGCTCGTCAAGCCGCTTTCGCTGCCGTCCCTGATTCAGCGTTGGTTGCGCCGCCCTGATGCGCTGCCGCTCCGGGACCAGCGGCGGCCTGACTCTGCCCTGCCTGCTGCCGCGCGGCGCGCTCGAGGAGCAGTACCGAGATCGCTGATGCGGCAATGGCGAACTCGGTTTCGACTTTGCGGATATCCCGCATCCAAGATTTGTCTTCCAGGAGGCCGAAACGTCGGTTAATCGTGGCGTGGACGCTCTCGCCAAAGCCGTAACGGTCGTCTCCGTAAGCGCGGCTGAGTTTATCGTTGAAAGTCAACGGGTTGCCAAGCGCTGGATCGCTGCGCTCGCCTGAGTACGACCGGACCAGGCGATCGGGATTCTGTGCCCGCCGCCACTGGCCGGCGGTGACCGTGATGTTCCCGCAGGATTGGCACTGCCCCTTGGTGGCGATGGTCAGGAGCCCGGTCGAGCTGATCCGAAAGACGCGTTTGGTTATCCCGCGCTGGCAGTCGCAGCGAATCTCAGCGTGACCATTCGCGCGCCAGTTGGAATAGTGCGGCTTGCTCGGATGCTCGAATGGACGCCACTTGCGATTGCGTCTACTCGCGTTCGCGGTTTCCTCTCCGGGCTGCTCGAAATCTTTTCGATGGCTCGCTTTGTGGATGTTGGGGACGATTCGCAGCGCCTGTAGGCGAGCGCGAATCTTGGGTGAGGAGAAACCGCCATCAGCCGTGCAGACGCTCAAGGTCTGGCGGCCCCGATGCGGCAGGATTTCGGTCTCGTAATTATCGAAAACGCGTTCGGCAGGCGGGCGCTCGTTTTCGTTGAGCGGACTCACGTCCCAAGCAACCAGGGTGCCGTGCTCCGTGAACAGGCCGACGAACTGCCAACCCCTACCGCTCTTGGGTCCGTTGCCACCGACAAAGCCGGCTGAGGCGGCGGTGATGGCGCCTGGGCAACCTCGGACGATTTTCGCGTTGACGATCTCGCCGGTGTACTCCCATTGGGATTTACCGTCCTTGCCCTTTTTGCGTTTGCGCTCAGGGATCGGGGCCGTGTACCGGGTCCCGTGCTGGGAACCGTCGATGCCCAAGATCCGCGCCTCCTCATCAAAGCCCGGCAGCGCAACCACGCGCTGGCGCAGCAGCCGATCCAGCTCGCGATAAAGACGCGCCCGCTCGGTTGGGTCGAAGTGCTGCGTGAGATAGCGAGTCACAGTCGCAGCAGAGGGCAGGTCTCGCCCGAATCCGAGCAGCATCCGAGCTTCCTGATCTTGGGCCAGTTCAACCAACGTCGATTTGATCGTTTCCAGCCCGATGACCCGTCGATAGACCAGCACGCTCTCAAGCTGACGGGCGGTCCAGCGACAGGGCCGCCCTTGGTTACTCCCGTTCCCGGTTCGGCTGCGTCCGTCGATCGCGTCCAACTTTTCGCCAAGCGCAATCTCGAACTCTGGGGCGCGAACGATCATCGCCGTCAGCTGACCATCAGTGATCTCGGTCAGCTCAGCCTGTTTCCTGCCCCAATAGAGATTTGCCCGCTCGGCGGGAACGGGAAGCGGTCCCCAGCGAAAGCGCTGCTTGTCGGACTTGCTGCTCACGCTGAAAAGAGAGGACCTTTCAGACCCCGAACCTGAGCTAGACAGACATGTGCATGCGTTAGTCTGAAAGCGCAATGGGAAACACGGACCTCCGCTACCAAGCGACGACTCCGGGCGAAGCTGAAACCCTGCGAGCGCAGTTGCCCGATTTTCAGACGGCGACGGCGTTGGGCCGCCAGGCCCAGGCCCTGAGTGACTCCAATCGTCTGATCCTCCTGGCGCTTCTCGTTGAGGCCGGCGAGCTCTGCGTCAGCGACCTCTGCTTGATCACCGAGCGCGAGCAGTCCGGCGTCAGCCGTCACCTGCGCATCCTCTGGGACCGAGGGCTGGTCGAGAAGGAACGCCGGGGCGTGCTGCTCTTCTACCGCGCGACCTCGCTCGGCGAGCAGTTGCTGCGGGCTCTGCTCCCAGCAGCGGACTGATTTGCACGGCGAGTTCACGTCCGCTCCAGTCGGCCCTGGATCTCGGACTCCGAGTAGCCAAGGTCAATCAACGCTGCTTCCCACGAGCCCCAGCGCCGGCGGTAGGGTCTGGCGCTCGGAAGGTGCAAGTCCTCGCCTCGGGCCTTCGCTAGTTCCAGCTCGCGTTGGCGCCAGTGATCAAACTCTGCGACCTGGGGAACGTGGCCGAGATCGCTAGTACAGCGCTTGATGGTCTCGCGCAAGCTCGCGTCGGTGTAGCGCCAGACCTTGCCAAGTTTCCGGCTGGCAAAGCGCGCATCAATCCGGCGCGGAGTCGTGATCTCGCTCAGGCTGATTGCCTCCCGCGCAAGGTGCCAGGAGCCGTTGAAGTGCTTGACGATCCTCGAGACCGGCTCAAGCTGCTCACCATCCTCAATTAGCTGACGACGGATGCGCGTGTAGTCCTCGACTCCCGGTGCTTCGCCGATTAGGTCGGCAACTCGCTTCAGGCTGGCGAGAATGCGGCCAGTCTCCGTGTCCTCGCCAGCGAGGCGCTGCAGGCGGGCATCGTGGATCAGCTCGAAAGTCTTTTCCTGCTCCGTGGTGCTCAGTGCCTGATAGGCGATCAGCAGCAACTCAGGCGCTGGCGTAGGGCGGTTTTCAGTAACTACTCTCATAAGGTAAGTACACTTATAAGGCTAGTTGCCGGAAAAGTCAAGCGGCACTACCCTGCGCCGATGCCAGCCCGCTCTAAAGCGCACGCCGCCCTTGGTCGGGCGATCAAGGAGATCCGCGAGCAAAAGGAACTGACTCAGGTTCAGGTGGCGCAGAGGATGGACGCGCCCTCGACCTTCATCAGTGATCTGGAGCGAGGCGTCCGCAATCCGTCTTGGAGCACGCTGCTCGGATTGGCTAAGGCTCTAGGAGTCAAGCCCTCCGAGATCGCCAAGCGCGCAGGGCAGTAATCCCCCGCACGGCCCCAGCGCCGTCCACTGGTCTTTCTATCTTGGTTTTCCTATGCCCGCAGCTGCTGGATGGCCAGATTCGAACCCCCCGCAACCCCGCCCGTACGGAGTTCGAATCGGTGGCTTGAAGCGGGAGTGGAGTGACGAGGATCTGATCGAAGCCGCCAGGGTTGCCGAGGAGGAGAGGGAAGCACGCCTCGAGCGCCAGATCGACCAAGCCGAGGAAGAGCGGCACTCGGCAGGAGCCCCGCCGCATTACGTGGTCCAGGTAGTTGAGGATGAGCAGCCGCCGGCGCCTACCGTCTACGCCCACGTCCTCAGTCCCGGCGCTTCACAGAGCCGCCCGCAGCGGATGGTTCGCACCGATCAACAGGGCCAGCAAGGGCGGATTGTCGGCAGCGTGCCTGCTGAGCAGCGGGGCAAAGCCAGCCCGGTTCAGCCTGCGCCGCCGAAGCGCCGAGCTGTGCGCGTGCTTCCGCCTGAAGTGGCCGAGGAGATCGCCCGCAGCCGGGCGCGATCGGCTCGTGAACTCGTGGTTCAGTTTCTGGCGAGTAACCGGCTGGAACTGGAGTTTGAGCACCTATTGGCCATCGAGGAATGCTTGACCCGGAACACGCGACCGGCTCAGTTTCACGCTGCTCTGAGCACGCGCCTCTTGCTCAAGGGTGTCGCCGATCATTGTTTTCCGCCGCGCGAAGACAAGCTCGCCGATCGCTTTGGTCGCGCGCACGAGCTTGGATCCAAGAACGTTTGTAATCGACTGGCGGCTTTTGTCGATCAGCGCTCGCGGCTCGGCATAACCGATGAAGAGCATCGCTTGTTCGTCGCCACGTTGGACACGGTTACTCGCTGGGGCGGGCGCGGCCCGCAC
>DATIPH010000008.1:0-8932 GCA_035472275.1 Solirubrobacterales bacterium | reverse complement strand
GTCTGGGACGGCACCGCAAAGAAACCGCTGATGCTGTTCAGCGACATGGGCGGCATCGACATCGAGGAGGTCGCCGAGACCCACCCCGACCACGTCGGCCGCGGCCACGTCTCCAACCTGCACCCGATCTTCGACTTCGAGGCCAAGCAGGTCGTCGCCGCCACCGGCGTCACCGGCTCGCAGCTGAACCGGGCGACCCCGGTCCTCGCGCGCCTCGCCCGCCTCTTCCGCGACAACGACATGACCCTGGCCGAGATCAACCCCCTGGCCGAGCTGACCGACGGCAGCTTCGTCGCCCTCGACGCTCACATGGAGATGGAGGAGGAGGCGGTCGGCCGGCAGAAGCAGCTGCTCCGCAAGGAGCTTCAGATCGCCGAGGACGACACCCGCGAACCGTACGAGCACTCCGCCTTCGAAGACCACGTCGCCGCGATCGACGCCGCCGACCACCGCGGCGTGATCCAGGGCAAAGACCACGGCTTCACCGGGAACCTCGGCCTCGTGATCGGTGCCGGCGGCGGCTCGCTGACGCTGACCGACGCGGTGATCAACCAGGGCGGCGAGCCGGCCAACTACTCCGAGATCGGCGGCAACCCGTCCGTGGCCAAGGCCCACGGCCTGGCCACCGAGGTCCTGAAGAAGGACGGCGTCGAGAAGATCGCGGTGATGATGTCGATCGTCTCCAACACCCGCGTCGACATCGTCGCCCGCGGCGTGATCAAGGCCTGCCTCGAGCTCGGCAAGGACCCCGGCGAGACGATCGCGATCTTCCGCATCCCCGGCGCCTGGGAGGACGAGGGCTTCAAGATCCTCGAGCGCTACGGGGTCGAGTACTGCGACCGCTCGGTCTCGATGTGGGAGGCGGCGGGACGCGCCGTCGCCAAGATCCAGGGGGCACCGGCGTGAGCATCCTGCTGAGCCGCGACACCACCTTCATCGTTCAGGGGATCACCGGCCGCGAGGCGGTCAACCTGACCCGCGAGTGCCTCGACTACGGCTCCAAGGTCGTCGGCGGGGTCACCCCCGGGCGCAAGGGCCGCGAGGTCCACGGCGTGCCGGTCTTCGACACCGTCGCCCAGGCGGTGGAGAACCACGGCGGCCCGATCGACGGCTCCGTCGTCACCGTCCCCCCTGCCTTCACCAAAGACGCAGTCTTCGAGGCGATCCTCAACGGGATCAAGCTGATCGTGATCGTCACCGAGCGGATCCCGCGCGGCGACGTCGCCCAGATGGTCGAGCTGGCGAACATGGAGGGGGCGCGGATCATCGGCCCCAACTGCCTCGGCCTGATCGTCCCCGAGGTCTGCAAGATGGGCGGGATCGGCGGCCCCGCGAAAGACGCGGCCAAGGCCTACGCCCCCGGCCCGGTCGGGGTGATGAGCCGCTCGGGCGGGATGACGACCGAGATCTCCTCCTCGCTGACCCAGGCCGGCCTCGGCGTCTCGACCGCGGTCTCGATCGGCGGCGACGCGATCATCGGCTCCACCTACGCCGAGCTGATGCCCTACTTCGAGGCCGACGAGCAGACCCAGGCGATCGTGATCTACACCGAGCCCGGCGGGCGGATGGAGGCCCAACTCTCCGAATGGGTCGCCGACAACAACTCCCGCCTCCCGATCGTCGCCTTCATGGCCGGCAAATTCATGGATGACGACGAGATGAAAGGCATGTCCTTCGGCCACGCCGGCACGATCGTTGAGGGCAAAGAGGACACGGCGACGGAGAAGATCGCCCGCCTCGAAGCCGCCGGGATCCGCGTCGTCGAGCGAATCGACCAGATTCCCGCCGCGGTCAAGAAGAAGATCGGGGCCTGATGGCGGAGAAGCTGAACAAGGTCTTCATCGACGTCGTCGTCGACGAGCCGACCGCCTCCGACCCCGCCCTCGGCGCCAAGCTCGAGGAAGTCTGCCCCGTCAGCATCTTCAAAGGCACCGACTCGGGCGTCGACGTCGTCGAGGAGAACCTCGACGAGTGCGTCCTCTGCAAGCTCTGCCTCGAAGCCGCCCCCGCCGGCACCGTGCACGTCAAGAAGCTCTACGACGGCACCGAGCTCAGCTAGCCACACGCCGCGTTCGCCACTTCCCTGAGACGTGGCTGAGCTTTCAGACGTATAGCGGCTGGAATCTCAGCCACGCTGCGCCGTGTGAGGTAGGTCACACGTTACTTGCGTATAAATTTATGGCTGGGTAACGTCTACACCGATGGATGCATCGGTTCGCTCAAGGCTCTCACGGGTCGAACGCATGGAGCAGACGCTGTCGGCGGCGCATGACCTCTTTGCCGAGCGCGGATATGCCGAGGTAACGATGGATGAGATCGCGAACGCGGTCGGCGTCACCAAGCCCCTCCTCTACAACTACTTCGGCAACAAGGAACGGCTCTACATCGCTTGCATGGAGCGGGCAGGCGATGCGCTGACCGCGACCGTCGACAAGGCGGTCGCCGCGACCCGCAGCCCCGGCGAAGCCCTCAGCGCAGGGGTCCACGCCTTCTTTGCGTTCCTCGACTCCGACCGCGCCGCCTGGGCGGTCCTCTTCGACGAGACCCTGCCCAACCACGGCGAGGTCGCCGATCGGGTCGCCGACTACCGGCGCCGCATCACCGGCCTCGTCGCCGGCTCGCTGCTGGCGCAGCTGCCGCAGCAGCGGCGCAACGCAGCCCGGGCCGAAGTCGAGGCACTCTCCGCCGCCCTACTCGGCGCCGCCGAGGCGCTGGCGCGCTGGTGGCTGCGAACCCAAGCGGTCAGCGCCGAGAAAGCAGCCGAGCTGCTGGTGACGACGATCGAGCCCGGCCTCCGCGCCCGCTCCGCCGTCTCCCCCGACGGCGAGCCCGATGCCGACGTTACCCCTCCCGCTTCCAAACCCACCGGAAAAGGAAAGAGCAAGAAATGAACAGCGAGACCCGCCGGGTTGCCGTCGTCGGCGGCAACCGGATCCCCTTCGCCCGCTCCGACGGCGCCTACGCCCATGCCTCCAACCAGGACATGCTGACCGCCGCTCTGGACGGGCTCGTCGACCGCTTCGGGCTCGAGGGCGAGCGCCTAGGTGAGGTCGCCGGGGGCGCCGTGCTCAAGCACTCCCACGACCGCGACCTCGCCCGCGAGAGCGTGCTCAGCACCAGGTTGGCCCCGGAGACGCCCGCCTACGACGTCCAACAAGCCTGCGGCACCGGCCTGGAGACGACGATCTTGGTCGCCAACAAGATCGCCCTCGGCCAGATTGAGGCCGGCATCGCCTGCGGCGCCGACACCACCTCTGACGCCCCAATTGCCCTCAACGAGGAGCTGCGCGCGACCCTGCTCGAGGCCAACCGCCAGCGCTCGACCGCCGGCAAGCTGAAGGCGCTGACCGGCTTTCGCCCCGGCCACATTGTCCCGAGCATCCCCCGCAACGAGGAGCCGCGCACCGGCCTCTCGATGGGCGAGCACTGCGCGACCATGGCCACCGAATGGGGAATCGGCCGGGCCGAGCAGGACGAGCTCACGGTCGCCAGCCACCACAATCTCGCCGCCGCCTATGACCGCGGCTTCCTCACCGACCTGATCACCCCCTACCTCGGCGTCGAGCGCGACGGCAACCTGCGTCCCGACTCCAACCTCGACAAGCTCGCGAAGCTGAAGCCGGTCTTCGGCGGACCCGAGGGGACGATGACCGCGGCCAACTCGACGCCGCTCTCCGACGGCGCCTCGGCGGTGCTGCTCGCCTCCGAGGAGTGGGCGAAGGAGCGGGACCTGCCGGTCCTCGCCTACCTGAGCGAGGCCCAGACCGCCGCCGTCGACCACGTCCACAAGCGCGAAGGACTGCTGATGGCCCCCGCCTACGCGATGCCGACGATGCTCGACCGCGCCGGCCTGGCCCTCCAAGACTTCGACTACTACGAGATCCACGAGGCCTTCGCCGCTCAGGTCCTCTGCACGCTGAAGGCCTGGGAGGACCCGGAGTTCTGTCAGGAGAAGCTGGGACGGACGGCGCCACTCGGCGCGATCGACCGCGCCAAGCTCAACGTCAACGGCGGCTCGCTCGCCGCCGCCCACCCCTTTGCCGCAACCGGCGGGCGGATCGTCGCCGGCCTCGCCAAGCAACTGCACGAAGACGGCAAGGGCCGCGGCGTGATCAGCATCTGCGCCGCCGGCGGCCAAGGCGTCGTCGCCATCCTCGAGGCCCCGGGAGGTGCCAAGTAATGCCGGATCGCTACTCACAGGTCGTCAACGCACCGGTCGTCTCGACGATCGCCAAGCAGGTCGGCCTGCCGCAGCCGGTCGACCTCGACCGTTACAAGCCCGGTGCCCCGGTCGTCTCCGGTCCGGTGCTGAGCGGCGCCGCCCCCGGCGGTCGCCTCGGCCGCGCGATCGCCGCCGAGCTCGATCAGATCGGGGTCGAACGGGCCGGCGCCGAGGGAACGGTAAAGGCGCTCGTCTTCGACGCCACCGGGCTCGCCGACTCGACCGAGCTGGTGGAGCTGCAGCGCTTCTTCTACCCGAGCGTCGGCCGCCTGCGGCGCAGTGGCCGCGTCGTCGTCCTCGGCACCCCGCCGGCGGAAGCGGGCTCCGCCCGCGCTCACACCGCCCAGCGCGCGCTGGAGGGCTTCACCCGCTCGCTGGGCAAGGAGATCGGCAGCCGCGGCTCCACCTGCCAGCTCGTCTACGTCGCCGGCGGTGCCGAGGACCAGATGGCCTCGACCCTGCGCTTCCTGCTCTCGCCGCGCTCGGCCTACGTCTCCGGCCAGGTGGTACGGATCGGCGCCGGCGTGGCCGAGTCGCCGACGATCGAGTGGGGGCAGCCTCTGGCCGGTAAGACCGCGCTCGTAACCGGCGCCTCGCGCGGGATCGGCGCCGCGATCGCCGCGACCCTGGCCCGCGACGGCGCAACCGTCGTCGGCCTCGACATTCCGCAGGCGGCAGTCGACCTGAAGGCGGTCACCGAGACGATCGGCGGCCGCTCGATCGGAATCGACATCACCGCCGAGGACGCGCCGGAGCGGATCGTCGCCGAGCTCGGCGACGGCGTCGACGTCGTCGTCCACAACGCCGGCGTCACCAAAGACCGCACGCTCGCAAAGATGCCAGAGGAGCGCTGGACGCAGCTGATGGAGATCAACCTCTCCAGCGAGGAGCGGATCAACGACGCCCTCCTCGACGCCGGCACGCTGAACGAGAACGGGCGCATCGTCTGCGTCTCCTCGATGTCGGGGATCGCCGGCAACTCCGGCCAGACCAACTACGCCGCCTCGAAGGCGGGCGTGATCGGGATGGTCGAATCGATGGCGCCGGAGCTGGCGGAGCGGGGTGCGACGATCAACGCCGTCGCCCCCGGCTTCATCGAGACCCAGATGACGGCGGCGATGCCGATCGGGCCGCGCGAAGCCGGGCGCCGGCTCTCGAGCCTCTCGCAGGGCGGCCTGCCGGTCGACGTCGCCGAGACGATCGCCTGGTTCGCCAGCCCCGCCTCGACCGGCCTTAACGGCAACACCGTCCGCGTCTGCGGCCAGAGCCTGCTGGGGGCGTGAGATGAAGACCGTCTCCCTCACCAGCCCGCCCAGCATCCTGCCGCTCTACGCCCGGGCGGCGGCGCCGATGGTCCCCGGCGCCTCGCTACTGCCGTTCGTCCCGGGTGGTGGCGGTGAGATCCCGGAGATCGAGCTGGAGCTAACTGGAGTCAAGACCGATCCCGAGGCGCTGGCCAACTACACCAAGGTCTGTGGATTCGCCCTCCGCGACCACCTCCCCGTTACCTATCCGCACGTGCTCGCCTTCCCGCTGCAGATGGCGGTGATGGCCGACGGCAGCTTCCCGTTCGGCGCGGTCGGGCTGGTCCATGTCGAGAACCGGATCGCCCAGCGGCGGCCGATCGCAGTCGGCGAGGAGCTGACGATCTGCGTCCGCCCGACCAAGCTCGAGCCCCATCCCAAGGGCAAGACCTTCACCCTGCAGACCGTCGTCCTCAGCGGCGAGGAGGTCGTCTGGGACGAGACCAGCACGATGCTGCGCCGCGGCAAGCCGAACGGCGGTGAGGTTGCTGTTGATCCCGGTATGCGGGACCAAACGCAACCTCGCGCCGAGGCGGGATTCGCGGCGCTGCCGGAGGACGCGCCGGCGAGCGCGGAGTGGCGCCTCGGCGGGGACCTCGGGCGGCGCTACGCCTCCGTCTCCGGTGACCGCAACCCGATCCACATGCACGCGCTGACCGCGAAGCCACTCGGCTTCCCGGCCGCGATCGCACATGGGATGTGGACCAAGGCCCGCTGCCTGGCGGCGCTGGAGAGCCGGCTCCCCGACGCCTTCACGGCCGAGGTCCGCTTTCGCAAGCCGATCCTGCTGCCGGCCCGGGTCGAGTTCGCCAGCGCCGAGGCGGACGACGCCGAAATCAACTTCTCCGTACGCGACGCCAAGCGCAACCAACCGCACCTCGACGGGAGGATCAAATGACGACCACCACCGACGCCGATAAGACCGTCGCCGAGCGCAGCATGGGGGTCGGACTGCGGGCGCTGAGCTGGCTCGCCGGCTCCGATCTACTCGACCGCATCCGCCTCCGCAAGGGAGTGGAGCGGGCGCTGTTTCAGGGCACCAAGGGCGGCTTTCGCACCGCTACCGCCGCCGGGCGCACCTTCAAGGCCGCCCAGCAGCTGGGCAAACCGGCGCGCCAGGCGCGCAGCAAGTCAAAAGGTCTGTTCGACCTCACCCCCGACGACGAGCAGCAGATGTTCCAGGAGGGGGGCCGTGCCTTCGCCGCGGACAAGATCCGCCCCGCCGCGCTCGCGGCCGACGGCGAGCGCAAAACGCCGCCGGAGATCCTGGCTCAGGCGACGGAGCTCGGGGTCAACATGCTCGGCGTCCCCGAGGAGCTCGGCGGCGTCATGCACGAGCAGGCCGCCGTCACCAGCGTCCTGATCGGTGAGGCGCTTGCCCACGGCGACATGGGGATCGCCTATGCGGCCCTCGCCCCCGGCGCCGTCGCCACCGCGATTGGGCTCTGGGGCAACGCCGAGCAGCAGGCGACCTACCTGCCTCCCTTCACCGAGGAGGACGTCCCCGCCGCGGCGCTGGCGATCCTCGAGCCGCGGCCGCTGTTCGACCCGCGCAAGCTGGAGACGAAGGCGCGCCGCGACGGCGAGGACTGGATCCTCGACGGCGCCAAGTCGCTGCTGGCCCGGGCCGCCGAGTGCGAGCTGTTCGTGATCGGCGCCGAGGCCGAAGGCATCGGCCCGGTGCTGTTCGTCGTCGAGTCCGGGACCAAAGGGCTCTCGATCGAGGACGAGCCGGCGATGGGCCTGCGGCCCGCCGCCACCGGCCGCCTCCTGATCGAGGGCGCGCGGGTGCCGGCGACGGCGCTGCTCGGCGAGGGCAACCCCGCCGACTATGCCGAGTGCGTCGAGCGCGCCCGCGTCGCCTGGTGCGGGCTCGCGGTCGGCACCGCGCAGGCGGTGCTCGACTACGTGATCCCCTACGTCAACGACCGCCAAGCCTTCGGCGAACCGATCTCCAACCGCCAGGGCGTCGCCTTCGGCGTCTCCGAAATCGGGATCGAGAGCAGCGGCATGCGCCTCGCCACCTACCGCGCCGCCAGCCGCGCGGACCGCGGTGAGGACTTCGTCCGCGAGGCGGCGATCGCGCGGCGGCTCTGCGCCCAGAAGGGGATGAAGATCGGCTCTGACGGCGTCCAGCTGCTCGGCGGCCACGGCTTCGTCAAGGAGCACCCGGTCGAGCGCTGGTACCGGGACCTGCGAGCGGCGGGCGTGATGGAGGGCGCCCTGCTCGTCTAGCCGACCCGGCCGACCTAAGCGAAAGGCAACCATGATCAATCTCGAGATTCCAAAGAAGTTCAAGCCGCTGGCAAGCCAGGCCAACCAGGTCGCGACCGAGGTCTTCCGGCCGATCTCCCGCAAGTACGACGAGGCCGAGCACAGCTACCCGAAAGAGCTCGACATGCTGGCCTCGCTGATCGACGGCATGAACGAGGGCTCCGACCTCGGCGGCGCCGGCGCCGCCGGTGTCCGCCGCGAGTCGTCCGACGACGGCGAGAACCGCAACGGCTCCAACCTCTCGACCGTGCTCGGGATCATCGAGCTCTGCTGGGGCGACGTCGGCCTGCTGCTCTCGATGCCGCGTCAGGGGCTCGGCAACTCGGCGATCGCCTCGGTCGCGACCGACGAGCAGCTCAAGCAGTACGGCGGCAAGTGGGCGGCGATGGCGATCACCGAGCCCGAAGCGGGCTCGGACTCGGCCGCGATCCGGACCACGGCCGAGCTCGACGGCGATGAGTACGTCCTCAACGGCGAGAAGATCTTCGTCACCTCCGGCGACCGGGCCGACCTGATCGTTGTCTGGGCGACGCTCGACCGCAAGGTCGGCAGGGCGGCGATCAAATCATTCATCGTCGAGCGCGACAACCCGGGGCTGAAGCTCGACCGGCTCGAGCACAAGCTCGGGATCCGCGCCTCCGACACCGCCAACTTCACCCTGCAGGACTGCCGGGTGCCGAAAGAGGCGCTACTGGGCGACCCCGAGGTCAAGACCGACCCCAAGCAGGGCTTCGGCGGGGCGATGCAGACCTTCGACAACACCCGGCCCTTGGTCGCCGGGATGGCGGTCGGCGTCGCCCGCGCCTCGCTCGAGGAGACGCGCAAGCGGCTCTCCGAGGCCGGGGTCGAGATCGACTACGACATGCCGGCGCTCTCCCAGTCCGCGGCGGCCGCCCGCTACCTCGAAATGGAGTCCGACTACGAGGCGGCGCACCTGCTGACCCTGCAGGCGGCCTGGATGGCCGACAACGGCAAGCCGAACTCGCTGCAGGCCTCGATGGCGAAGGCGAAGGCGGGCCGCACCTGCGTCGACGTCACGCTCGGCTGCGTCGAGCTCTGCGGCAGCGTCGGCTACGACGAGAACGAGCTGCTCGAGAAGTGGGCTCGCGACGCCAAGATCCTCGACATCTTC
>DATIPH010000007.1:0-1932 GCA_035472275.1 Solirubrobacterales bacterium | reverse complement strand
CGCCCAGCTGGGCGTCGCGACTCCGCGCTCGTACCGCGCGATCGCCGGCTGTGAGGTGCGAGCACGCTTGGCGAGCTCACGCTGTGAGAGACCTGAGCTCTGCCTCAGGTCGCGAACGAGGCCGCTGAGAGAGTCGGAGCTTTTCATCCCTCGGATGATACCGATTCAGGTATCACCTATTCGACGCGTCGGACCTAGATGATTGATTCCACGCTCAGGCCGCGAACTGGGCAAAGGACCGGCTCGGCGACCCGAGCAGCGTGTTGACCCAGACCCCGGCGGCGAGCGCCAGGAGCTTCGAGGCGATGCGCGCCCGCAGCCCGGTCAGGGTGCGGGCGCGGTGGCGCTCGAGGCCGAGGCGGTCCTTCAGCGTCCAGAAGACCGACTCGATCCGTTGGCGGATCATCGCCAGGTGGATCGATCCGGTGGGCTCGTCCTTGCGCGCCGGTCGCAGGACCTCGGCCGCGAACCTGGACTCCACCTCGGCGGCGAACTCCCGCCCGGCGTAGCCCTTGTCGCAGACGATCTGCTCGCCACCGTGCAGGGCGTTGGGGAGCAGGCGCAACGCCACCTCGCGCTCGGGCTGGTCGGCCGGCGCCAGGACCGAGGCTCTGGGCGTGCCGTCCGGTGCGCAGCAGAGGTGCAGGCGCATGCCCCAGAACCAGCGCGAGTGCGAGCGGCAGTAGCCGTAGCCGCAGGCGTCGGCAAGCTCCGAGCGGCGCACCGTCTCGACCGAGCGCCCGCACTCGACCGGCGTCGAGTCGAGCAGGACGACTGGGTCGGTGTGGCCAGGGCAGTCGGCGGCGAATACGCCGATCAGCCACTCGATCGTCTCGGTCAGGCGGTGTCGGCGCTTGTGGAAGCCGGGTTGGAGCGGGAGCTTCGGGAACAAGGCGCCGAGGCGCCTGCGGGCGACCGCGAGGAACTCGCGGTCGGAGGAGATGCCCATCACCGCCTGGGCGACGCAGAGGGTGGCGACCTCCGCGTCGGTCAGGCTCCTACGGGCGTTCTTCTCCCGTTCGGGCAGGAGATCGTCGGCGGTGCAGAACACCGCAGTGAGCAGCAGGTCGAGGTCGGCGAGCATCGTGGCCCTCCTGGGGTCGAAGGTGCGACTAGACACCGCCGACTTCGATCCCTGCTGCCTTTTTCCGCCCGAGGGGGACGATGCGCGCCCTGTCCGATAGTCGCTCCGGTGGGTCGCCGAACACGACCTACTTTCATCCCATGGCGATATCGAAGACAGACCTCGGCTCCTGATCGGCCTCCTGGGCCTACTGGCCACGCTCGGGCTGAGCCCGGTCTTGCTCCTCGCCTCTCTCGTCAGCTTCCTCGTAGGCAGGGCGATCGGTTAGCGGCCCCGCCGTGGAATCAATCATCTAGCCGAGATAGGCGTCCATGATCTGGTCACCGGCGAGCATGCCGATGACGCCACCAAGGGCGAGGAACGGTCCGAACGGGATCGCCATCTTGCGGGCGGCGGAGCCGTGGCGGGCGATCAGGACGAGGCCGACGGCGCTGCCGATCAGGAGGGCGGCGAAAATCGCCGGGGCGACGGCGCGGCCGAGGAAGAGACCCATCGTGGCGGCCAGCTTGACGTCGCCGAGCCCCATGCCTTTCGGGTAGGCGAAGACGACGAGGAAGAGGATGCCGCCCGCGGCCGCGGCGGCGATGAAGCGCTCAGGGAGCCCGCTTGAGTCGGTGGGGGCGGCGATCGCGACGCAGATGATGGCGGCGGCGAGAAGGATTTTGTTGGGGATGATCCGTTGCTCGAGGTCGGTGAGCGTTATCGCCGCCAGGGTGGTGACGAAGACGAAGTCGATCGCGATCTCGGCAATGGAGTCGTGACGGTTGACGATGACCGTGACCGCGAAGAGGACGCCGACCGCGAGCTCGGTCAGCGGGTAGCGCGGCGAGATCGGCGCCCCGCAACAG
>DATIPH010000006.1:0-109320 GCA_035472275.1 Solirubrobacterales bacterium | reverse complement strand
GCGGCCGATCGAGTCGGCGCCGCCGGCTTCGCGGATCGCGTCCTCGAGCGTCAGCTCGAAGCCCTCGCGGCGCAGGTTCTCGACGATCTCCCCGGCGCGGTCGCGGCGCTCCTGCTGGGCCCGCTCGCAGGCCGGGGCCATCGCCTCGAGGTCGATCCAGTAGCCGCAGATGTGGAGGTCTTCGGCGTACTCGTGCACGCAGGACATCTCAACCGCCGGTACCAGCTCAAGACCCAGCCGCTCCGCCGCCGCGGCCGCCTCCGGGACCCCAGCGACCGCGTCGTGGTCGGTCAGAGCCAGCGTCGTGACGCCGGCCTTGGCGGCTTCCTCGACGACCTCCGCCGCCAGCAGTTGGCCGTCGGAGTGGGTCGAGTGGGATTGGAGCTCGATCAGCACGCGGAGGACCCTAGCTTCTAAATAGACTCCGCCGCCGTGTTCCAGAAGGTCTTGATTGCCAACCGCGGCGAGATCGCGATCCGGGTTGCCCGCACCCTGAAGGAGATGGGCATCGTCTCGGTCGCCGTCTACTCCGAGATTGACCGCGACGCGCCGCACGTGCGCGAGGCCGACGAGGCTTACTTGATCGGCCCCGCGGTCCCGGCTGAGAGCTATCTCAAGATCGAGAAGATCATCGAGGCCGCGAAGGAGGCCGGCGCCGAAGGGATCCATCCCGGCTACGGCTTCCTCGCCGAGAACGCGGACATGGCCCGCGCCTGCGCCGAGGACGGAATCACCTGGATCGGCCCGCCGCCGGAGGCGATCGAAGCGATGGGCTCGAAGACCAAAGCCCGCGAGATCATGGAGCAGGCCGGGGTGCCGATCGTTCCCGGCGCGACCGAGGTTGCCAAGGACATCGACGATGCCCGCAGGCAGGCTGAGGAAGCCGGTTACCCGGTCGCCTGCAAGGCCGCCGGTGGCGGTGGCGGCAAGGGCTTCCGCGTGGCGATGACGCCTGATGACCTCCAGGAGGCCTTCGAGGGCTCGGCCCGCGAAGGCGAGAAGTTCTTCTCCGACGACCGCGTCTACGTCGAGCGTTATCTCGAGGATCCGCGCCATGTCGAGGTCCAGGTCCTCGCCGACGCCCACGGCAACGTGATCCACCTCGGCGAGCGCGACTGCTCGATCCAGCGTCGCCACCAGAAGGTGATCGAGGAGGCTCCGGGTCCGCATGTCGACGAGGAGATGCGCGAGCGGATCGGCAAGATCGCAACCGACGCGGCCGCCGCCGTCGGCTACCGCGGCGCCGGCACGATCGAGGGCATGCAGGTCGGCGACGAGTACTTCTTCCTCGAGATGAACACCCGCGTCCAGGTTGAGCACTGCGTGACCGAGATGATCAGCGGTGTCGACATCGTCCGCGAGCAGATTCTGATCGCGGCCGGCGAGCCGCTCTCGATCGGGCAGGACGACGTCGAGCTGCGGGGCTGGTCGATCGAGTGCCGGATCAACGCCGAGGCCGCGCACAAGAAATTCGCTCCCGCCCCGGGGCCGATCGGCAGCTCCTATCGGGAGCCGTCGGGGCCGGGTGTGCGGGTCGACTCCGGCGTCGAGGGCGGCTCCGAAGTGACGCCGATGTACGACCCGATGGTGGCCAAGCTGATCGTCTGGGACGTCGACCGCGCGCACGCGACCCGGCGGATGCTGCGGGCGCTCTCCGAATACGACTCCGGCGGCCTGACGACCCTGATCCCCTTTCACGAAGCGATTCTCGCCACCGAGCAGTGGGCGAAGGGCGAGACCTGCCGCGACCTGATGGAAGACAACGACTGGCTGAAGTCAACCGCCCCCGCCGACGCCGCTCCACCGGAGCCGAGCGAGGACGGGGCGGAGATCGTGACCCGCGACTACAAGGTCGAGGTCTCGGGCAAGCTCTTCGACGTCAAGGTGATCGGTGAGGCAGTTGCCGGCACCGCCGCTCCCGCGGCCGGCGGTAAGAAGCCGCCGAAACGCGAGCGCAAGGCCGGCGGTGGCGGCGGCTCCTCGAGCGAGAAGCTGGTCGCCCCACTCCAGGGCAGCGTCTTCAAAGTCGTCGTCGAGGAGGGCGCCGAGGTTGCCGAGGGCGACCTGGTCTGCGTGATCGAGGCGATGAAGATGGAGAACGAGATCGTCGCGCATCGGTCCGGCAAAGTGACTTCGCTGGCGATCAAAGAGGGCGACGCGGTTAACAGCGGCGACGTGCTTGCGACGATCGAGTAGGGGCGAGGGACGGAGTTCCTAGGTGGGTGGGGTGGGTCTGGGACCCCTTCCAAAACCCGCTCGCATTCGCTCGCTTTTGAGTGTTTTGGAAGGGATCCCAGACCCACCTCAACACTCCAAGGTTCGCTCCGCCAAACGGCCTTGCTAAAGCTGGGCGCAGGTTCGAGCCGCAGAAGCTCTCACCCTCTGGGATGGGCGAGCGGTGGGGCTTTGCCGGCCAGGAAGCTTGCGATCAAAGCTTCCGAGGGACGGGAGCGCGGTAGAGCTTTTACCTCTTATGGGGGCAAAAGCTCTGCCGCGTCTGAAGGCTCGCGACGGCTTGAGCCTCACAAGCTTCAAGAAAATCGCGAAGAGAAAGCACCAGGCGATGCTCGGTTGGGAGGGGCGGGGGTACCCCTCTGAAAACACTCAAAAGCGAGCGCAGCGAGCGGGTTTTCAGAGGGGTACCCCCGCCCCTCCACGACCCCACTACTTATGGTGTTTAGCTTCGCGTTCTTTCCGCCGCTTTTCGCGTTCCCGCTGTTCTTTTTCCTTCTGGCGTTTGAGTTCCAGCTGTTCCTTCTTCGTCAGCGGGATTTCGCCCGCGGGTTCCTGGCAGCCACGGCCCTTGCAGGTCTCGAGGCGCACCAGTTCGTTGTGGAGGAAGGCGCGGATTGGGAAGAGATTGGGGTCGCGGGCTTTGTTGTTGAGCTCGTAGGGGTCCTTGGTCAGGTCGTAGAGCTCTTTCTCGCCGTCTGGCCACTCGATGTACTTGTAGGGGCCGAGGACGATCCCGTAGTAGTTCTTCGGTGGCGCCACGATCGAGGCGCTGGCGCCCGTCTTCGACTTCTTGTTCTGCGGCGGCAGGCTCTTGGGGCGGGTGTTGACGCTGGGCCCGCCGCCGCTCGCACCGGTGGCGAGCGGGGTGGGGGTGGCCGCAGGGCCGCCGCCGTTCTCTTCGACGTCGTTGGTCTGGACGAAGGACTCGAACAGGATCGGTCGCCGCGTCCGCAGTTCCGGGTCGTGGGCAAAGGGGTAGAGCGAGGTGCCGTCGATGCTTTTGTCGGCGGTGGCGCCGGCCAGTTCGAGGATCGTCGGCGCGATGTCGATGTTGGCCGCCAGCTGCCCGGTTTCGGTGCCGGGTTTGATTCCCGGCCCGCGCATCAGGAAGGGCAGGTGGGTCGAGGGCTCGTAGGCGAGGAACTTGCCGCCGGTGAGGCGGTGCTCGCCGTAGAAGAAGCCGTTGTCCGAGGTGAAGATGATGTACGTGTTGCGCAGCCGGTGCAGGGCGCCGAGCGTGTCGACGATCTGTTTGACGCCATCGTCGACCGAGCGCAGCGACTCCAGGGCCTTCTGGTAGTAGACGCGGTAGGTGTGGATGTCGTTGGGCGAGAGGTAGGGGGCTTCGCGGATGAAGCGAGGCTTGTCGTTGACGTTCCCCTCGTTGAAGCCTTCTGAGGGCCCGTGTGGGTATGGCGCGCCGGCGAAGGAGTTGTAGTGGCGCGTCGCCGGCTCCGGCCCGGCCGGTTTGCGGAAGTCCCCGTGCGGCGCCGTGTAGTCGAGCTGCAGGTAGAAGGGCTGTTCGAGCGGCGTCCCCGACAGCTCTTCGCTCGCGATCCGGTTGAAGACGTCGGTCTCGTACAGGCAGGGCTGGCCGTTGAGCGGCGCGAAGGGACAGCCGAAATCGTCGATCGCCCCGTATTCGCGCGTTTCCCAGCTGCCGGAGTCGCCGATCGGCCCTTCGAGGGTGCCGTTGTTGTTGAGCGTGTAGCCGTAGAAGTAGTGGTCGGTGTCGGCGCTGAGGACGGTGTGCCAAGCGCTCCAGCCGGGCGGCACGGTTTTGCCGTCGTCGAACGGCGCGTCGCCGTAGCCGTTGAGGAACTTGCCGATGTGAATCGTCCGGTAGCCGTCGGTCTGCAGCCAGGTCGCGATGTTGTGGGCGAAGGCGTTGCGGGCCGAGAAGCCGGTGTAGCCGCCTTCCGGTGGCACGTTGCCGCGCACGTTGTGGTTGTGCGCGTAGCGGCCGGTCAGCAGGCTGACCCGCGACGGGCAGCAGAGGGGGTAGGAGACGTGGTAGCGGTTGAAGGTGATGCCTTTGCCGGCGATCAGTTCGAGCGTGTTCGGCATCGCTTTGATCGTCGCCCCGCCGACCGGGGTGAATTCGGCGTAGAGCTGGTCCAGCGTCTGGTCGTCGGTCTGGATGACGACGAAGCTGGGCTTCTGTTTCGCCGACGAGGAGGCGGCGTGGGCGCTCTCGGCGCGGACGCCGACGAGACAAAGCAGCGCCAGAACGCTCGCCGCGAAGGCGAGCCGCGCGGCCATTAGGGCACGCGAACGGGTGCTTGGTTGAGCGAACCTGTCCATCAAGAGAAAGACCTTCGTCGCAAAGAAACCGGCGCCTGCCGCCGGAGTTGCGGCCTGAACGCTAGAAGACGCTCAGGACGCGCCGAGCTTTTTCGCTGCTTCGCGGAAGTTTTTGACCGTGGCACTGGGGGCTTTGCGCCCTTCCAGTTTCTCGCCGTGGCGGTTGACCCAGATCACCGGCACATTCATTTTCAGGACCGGCGCGATGTCGGTCGTGTAGTCGCAGCCGATGTGGAGCCAGCCTTTCTTGCCGCCGATCCGCCGCGCGCACTCTTTGAAATGGACCGGGTCCGGCTTGTAGCTGCGGACCTGCTGGGCGGTGACGACGAGGTCGAGTTCGGTCCGCAGGTGGCGGCGCGAGATCCCGAGAAGTTTGTCGTCGATGTTGGAGATGATCCCGATCTCGTACTTTTTCCCGAGCCGGTCCATCGCCGCGTTGGCCTCGCGGAAGGGCAGCCAGTAGGCGACGCTGTTGGGCAGGAACTGGGCCCGCGAGGGCTCCACCTCCCAGCCCAACTCGCCGGCGACTTTCACGACCGTGCGGCGCAGGACCTCGGCGTAGAGCTCGTAGGAGCCGGCCATGATTTCGGCTTGGATCTCCATGAAGCGATTCAAGAACGGCTGCTCCTCGAAGGAAAAGCCGTCTTTTGCCGCCTCTTTCTTGCAGGCGTCGAGGATGCCCCGCTCCCAGTCGATCAGGGTGCCGTAGCAATCGGCGGTCACCCAATTAATGGTTTTGAGACTAGGAAGGGCCATGGCGCGACGCGGGATTATGGCAAGCGGGATGACTTTGGGAGTTCCCCTATGCCGGACGGCCCCGCCGAGCCGGCGAACAGCCGCGTTCTATATGGTGCGCGCCGCGGCTCGGCCGCACCCTCATGGACCTCCTCGAGTATCAGGGCAAGCAGCTTTTCGCCAAGCACGGCATCGACGTGCCGAGTGGCGAGGTCGCGGCAACCGTCGATGACGCTGTCGCCGCCGCCGAGAAGATCGGCTACCCCTGCGCGATCAAGGCCCAGGTCCTGATCGGGGGCCGCGGCAAGGCAGGCGGGATCAAGATCGCCAAGGACGCCGAGGAGGCGCGCGAGTATGCCGCCGCGATCATCGGCATGGACATCACCGGCCCGCACGGCGAGGGGCCGTTCCGCGTCGATCAGGTCTGGATCGAGGGCGGCTCCGACATCGCCGAGGAGTACTACGCCTCGATCATTCTCGACCGCGGCGAGAAGAAGCTGCTGGCGATGGTCTCCGCCAAAGGCGGGATGGACATCGAGGCGGTCGCCGCCGAGGACCCCGAGGCGCTGGTCAAAGTCCACATCGACCCGACTACCGAGTTCGACGTCGCTGCGGCGCGGCCGATCGTTGCCGCCGCCGGCCTTGCCGAGGACGCGCTCGACGAAGCGGCCGCGGTGCTGGTGCAGTTGGCCGAGGTGGCCACCGAGGAGGACGCGACGCTGATCGAGGTCAATCCGCTGATCGCCACCGCCGACCGCAAGGTCGTCGCCCTCGACTCGAAGGTAACGATCGACGGCAACTCGCTCTTCCGCCACGAGGACTTGGCCGCGGTCGCCGACACCGTCGACGACCCCCAGGAGCAGATGGCGAAGGAGAAAGGCCTCACCTACGTCAAGCTCGACGGCAACGTCGGCATCCTCGCCAACGGCGCCGGCCTCTGCATGTCGACGCTCGACGTCGTCGCCCAGGCCGGCGGCGCCCCCGCCAACTTCCTCGACGCCGGCGGCGGCTCCAAAGCCGAGGCGATCGTCAACGCGCTGGAAGTGATCAAGTCCGACGCCAAGGTGACGGCGATCCTCTTCAACATCTTCGGTGGCATCACCCGCTGCGACGAGATCGCCAAGGGCATCGTCACCGCTTCGCAGCAGATCGACCTCGGCATGCCGATGGTCGTCCGCCTCGACGGCACCAACTCGGAGGAGGGCTTGAAGATCCTCGCCGAGGCCGACCTGCCCAATCTCCATCAGGAGAAGACGATGCTCGACGCCGCCCGCCGCGTCGTCGAACTCGCCGGGGGTGCCGCATGAGCATCATCGTCGGCGAGCAGACGAAGCTGGCCGTCTCCGGCCTGACCGGCCGTGAGGGCTCCTTCCACGGGCTGCGCAACAAGGCCTACGGGACCGATCTGGTCGCCGGGGTCACGCCCGGCAAGGGCGGTCAGGACGTCGAGGGCGTCCCCGTCTTCGACACGATCAAGGAGGCGGTCACCGAGGCCGGTGCCAACACCTCGATGATTTTCGTTCCCGCCCGCTTCGCGGCGCCGGCGATCGACGAGGCGATCGAGTCCGGGGTCGAAACGGTGATCGCGATCACCGAGGGCATCCCTGTCCTCGACATGCTGAACACCTACTGGAAGGCGAAGGAGGCGGGGGTGCGGCTGATCGGGCCGAACTGCCCCGGTGTCCTCTCTCCCGGCAAGGCCAACGTCGGCATCATCCCCGCTCAGTTCTTCGACCCGGGTCCGATCGGCGTCGTCTCCAAGTCGGGGACGCTGACCTACCAGATCGGCAACGAGCTGAAACAGGCCGGGACCGGCAACTCCTCGATCGTCGGCATCGGCGGCGACCCGATCGTCGGCTCCGACTTCATCGACATCCTCACCCTCTACGAGGCCGACCCGGAGACGAAGATGATCGTGATGGTCGGCGAGATCGGCGGCGACGCCGAGGAGCGCGCGGCCGAGTTCATCGCCGCCGAGGTCTCGAAGCCCGTCGTCGCCTACATCGCCGGCTTTACCGCCCCGCCTGGCAAGCAGATGGGCCACGCCGGGGCGATCATCTCCGGCTCCTCGGGCACCGCCGCGGCGAAGAAAGAGGCGCTCGAGGCGAAGGGCGTCCGCGTCGGCGAAAGCCCGACCGAGACCGCGGCGATCGCGGCCGAAGTCCTGCGTTCGCTGTAGCGCCGCCGCTCGCTGCTTCTCAGAAGTCCGGCTTCGGGCGCAGTTCCAGCCCGCGGACGATCGCCTTCATCCCCTTCAGCGAGTTGTAGAGGGTGCGGGGGATGCAGTCCGGGCAGCCGGTGAAGTTGACGGCGACGACGGTGCCGCCGACGTGGACGAAGGCGTAATAGTGGGGCGGAGCGTCCTTTGCGCAGGGGCGGAAGCCCCATACATGTCCCGCAACGATCGTCGCCTTCCCTTGCGCGAGCTTCACGTCCGTCTTCTTCGTGCAGGGCTCGGTCGCCAGCTGATGACCTTCGGCGGTGTCGAGGTAATGCTTCCAGCCGAGGTTGGTCCACCCCTCGATGTCGATCCCCTTGCTGTAGCTGATCCTCAGCTGCTCGCCGGTTGGGCCTGAGCCACCGCTCAGCAGCGGCCCGGCCCACGCTTCGCGCAGCACTGCCCGGGGCAGTCCGTGGCCAGGGGCGAAGTCATGGCCCAGCCACCGAACCGGGAAGGTGTTCGCGGGGTCGCCGAGGCCGACTTCGGAGCCGTCGCGTTCGGCTTCGGTGTAGACAGTCGGGTGTTCGACGTGGACCTGCTGGTGCTGGGCGAGTTCGAGCGCGATCCGGTCGCTGTCGGCGACGGAGGGGGCGGCGGCGAAGACGGCGGAGACGACCCGGCCCGAGCGCCAGACGAGGAACGAGCCGAGGTGGTCGTTGCGGAGGTAGGTGCGCGGGATGTGCCGCCAGTGGAAGAGCCGCGTCGCTTCGCCGACGGTCCCCTGCGGAGGCACCTCTTCCAGGTTTCGCTCCTTTTCGACCAGCTTGCCGAGCAGTTCTCCCGCCGCGGCGAACCCGGCGATCGCGCCGGCGGTGCTGTTGGCCCGCAGGGCGCCGGTGCCGACGACCGACGAGGTCGGCGCCGGGTCGGGGACACGGTAGGCCCGCAGGTAGATCCCGAGGCAGCCGACCGGATCGAATCGCCTCACGTACTGGTCCAGCTTCCGGCTCGGGTCGGTCGGCTGGATCCCGTCGCAGAGGAATTCGATTCCAGACCCCTCCGGGCCGATGTCAAGCGGGAGGTAGCCGGTCGGCAGGTCGGACAGCCGCAGGGCCAGGCGTTCGTTCGGATCTTCCGGGTCGGGGGCCAGGGCGAAGGCCGCGGCTCCCGCGATTGCGACCAGCGCCGCGACCGCCGCCAGCGCGACCAGAGCCCTCCCCCCATGGTGTCTGATGCCACGCATGATCGGGCGACTATATGCAGCAGCCCGTTGCTAGTGTCGGAGGCGATGGCCAACGAGACGATCTCCTTCGCGCGCGGCGCTCCGAGCGCCGACATCCTCCCCCACGAGCAGGTGCGGGACGCGGCCGCACGGGCGCTCGAGGGCGACTGGGCGAAGGCGCTCTCCTACGGGACCGGGATCGGCCACCCCGGCCTCTGCGAGTGGATCGCCGAGCGCCACGGCGGCCTCGACGCCTCGCAGGTGATGGTCGCCAACGGCTCGCTCGAGGCGGGCGCGATGCTCTTCAACCATCTGCTCGCTCCCGGCGACCGGGTGATCATCGAGCAGCCCACCTACGACCGCACGCTTTTGCTCCTGCAGCAGATCGGCGTCGAGCTGGTGCCGGTGCCGCTGGAGCCCGACGGCGTCGACCTCGCCGCCTTCGAGGCAGCGCTGGCGGCGGGCCCGATCAAGCTCGCTCACATCATCCCCAACGCCCACAACCCGGCCGGTTGCACGCTCTCGGCGCAGAAGCGCGTGCGGCTGGTCGAGCTCGCCGCCGAGCACGGGTTCTGGATCTTCGAGGACGACCCCTACCGCGAGCTTCCGTTCGAAGGCGAGCCGCTGGAGACGATGCTGGAGGTCGACCGCGCCGACCGCGTCATCCACGCTTCCTCGTTCTCGAAGACGGTCAGCCCCGGCGTCCGCGTGGGTTACCTGGCCGGGCCCGCGGGCGAGATCGCGAAGCTGGCGAAACGGGCCAACGAGACCTATATCTCCCCGAACATGCTGGCCGAGTCGATCGTCCTCGAGCTCTGTCGCTCGGGCGAGCTCGACCGCAACATCGAGTTCGTCAAAGGCGAGCTGAAGGCGCGCTGCGACGCGCTCGTCGCCGCGCTCGGCGAGCAGATCCCGGAGGCCGAGTACGTCGTGCCCGACGGCGGCTACTTCCTCTGGCTCGACCTCGCCGAGGGAACCGACACGGTCGCCTTGCTGGCCGAGTCCAAAGCCGAGGGAGTCTCCTTCGTCGCCGGCCCCGACTTCATGATCGAGGGCGGCGAGAACAGCCTCCGCCTCTCGTTCGCCCCGGTGCCTGCCGAGCAGATGGCCGAGGGCGTGCGGCGAATCGCGGTCGCCCTGGAACGCCTCCGCGCCGCCTCCCCCGCCTGACCTCTATTCGACGGTGACCGTGCCCTTCATGAAGGGGTGAAAGGCGCAGAAGTAGGCGTAGGTGCCGGGGTCTTCAAGAGTTACCTGGGCCGTCTTGCCGGTGTCGATTGAGCCGGTTTCAAACGCGCCTGATTCTTTCGAGGTGGCGGTGTGGGGAGTCGAATCTTTGTTGGTGAACTCGATCGTGGTCCCGGCCGGCACGGTCAGCTTCGCCGGTTTGTAGGTGTAGTCGACGATCGTCACTGCCCGGGGGCCGGCTGAGGCGGCGGACGAATCGGAGGTCTTATCGCCACCGCCTCCTCCGCAGCCGGCAACCGAGATCGCAAGTCCGACCAGCAGGGCAGCGATCCCAATGGGAGGGGTGGATCCCATGCCAACCAATACGCGCGCGGGCGGGAACCGGATCAATTGTGATCCGGCCCGCCGCCGACCTGCGTAGGGGACCGACAGACGGCAAACGAGCGAGGAGAGCGGGAAATGCCTGACAGCACCCACGCAGAGTTTTCACGACGCAAGTTCATGGCGGTAGGTGGTGGGTCGGCCGCGCTGGCGGCGTTCCTCGCGGCCTGCGGCGATGACAGCGGCACGACCACGACGACGAGCACGATGCCGGCCAAGTCCGGCGCCGGTGCCTCCGAAACCGAACAGTTCGGCAAGGGCGACATCGGCATCCTCAACTACGCCCTCACCCTCGAGTACCTGGAGACCGCGTTCTACGCCGACGTCGTCAAGAGCGGCCTGTTCAAGGGCGCCGACCTGGCGGTGATCAAGAAATTCGGCGAAGAGGAGGCCGAACACGTCAGCGCCCTGACCGCAGCCGTCAAGCAGCTCGGCGGCAAGCCGGCGCCAGAACCGAAAGCCGAATTCCCGCTTGAAAACGCGAAGTCGGTGACCGAACTTGCGTCGACGGTAGAGAACCTCGGCGCGGCTGCCTATCTTGGCCAGGCCGCCAACATCGAAAGCCCCGAAGTGCTGGCTTCGGCGTTGGCGATCCACAGCATCGAGGGTCGCCACGCGGCCGTCCTGAACACGCTGCTCGGCAGCTCGATCACCCCGGACGGGGCGTTCGCCAAGCCGGCCGACGCCAAGACCGTCCTCAAATCCGTCGAACCCTTCATCGTCGGCTGACCGCGGCGAGAGAGCGAACAGGAGAACGCAAATGAATGACCAAGAACTTGCCCATCCGGAGCTTGCCGAAGTCGCGGTGCTCGACGACAGCGAAGACCTCTCCCGCAGTGAGGTGATCCTCAAGGGTGCGCTGGCCGCCGGTGCTGTCTACGGGACGCTGATGGTCGGCCCCTACGTCCGCAAGGCGTTCGCGATGTCGGGCGGCGGCGACGTCGACATCGTCAACTTCGCCCTCACCCTCGAGTACCTCGAGTCGACCTTCTACGCGGAAGCGAAGAAGCGGGCTGGGGCGAAGGGCGAACTGAAGAGCCTGATCAACCTCCTCGCCGATGACGAGAAGCAGCACGTCGACGCGCTCAAGGCAACGGTTAAGCAGCTCGGCGGCAAGCCGGTCGCGGAGCCGAAGTTCGAATTTCCCTACAACAACACCGCCGGCTTCCTCAAACTGGCGCAGACCTTCGAGGACACCGGGGTCAGTGCCTACAACGGCGCGGCGCCGATGATCAAGTCCAAAGAAGTGCTCGGTGCTGCCGGTTCAATCGTCCAGGTCGAGGCGCGGCACGCGGCGGCGATCCGGCTCCAGAACGGCGAAGAACCGGCTCCGGACGCCTTCGATCCTTCGCTCGACGAAGCCCAGGTGCTGAAGGCGGTCGAACCCTTCATCGCCTAGGGGATGACGGACGCACGAGCAAAGATGGGGAGAGATGGCGGTTAAGCGAGAGAAAGCAGAGCGGCTGGCAGACGAGGATCTGATGCCGCTGATCGGGGCCAAGGACCCGGAGGCGTTCGCCGTCTTCTACGACCGCCACGGCGGCGTCGCCTACTCGCTGGCCTACCGGATCGTCGGCGAGCCCGGCGCCGCGGAAGACGTCACCCAGGAGGCCTTCATCTCGGTCTGGCGCAGCGGCGCCCGCTTCGACCGCGCCCGCGGCAGCGTCCGCTCCTGGATGCTCAGCATCGTCCGCAACCGAGCGATCGACTCGCTGCGGGCCGGCGCCGGCAAAGCGCCGAAGTTGACCTTCGATGACGACGCGGTGCTGGAGCAGCGTCCGGCGGAGGAGCTGACCGAGGAGGAAGCGATGCAGCACGAGACCGCGAGCGAGGTCCGCGGCGCTCTCGGCCAGCTCCCCGGTGACCAGTCGAAAGTGATCGAGCTCGCCTACTACGGCGGTTTCAGTCAGTCAGAGATCGCGGAGATGCTTGGGGTCCCACTCGGGACCGTGAAGGGAAGGATGCGCCTGGGAATGGAAAAGATCCGCGGCGAGATTGCGGAGGGGCTGGCATGAACGAGCACGATCAGCACGATCGCTGGAGCGAGGACGTCGCTGCTTACGCGCTTGGTGCGCTCGAGAGCGAGCGCGCGGCCGAATTGGAGCAGCACGCCGAGACCTGCGAACGCTGTCGCTCGGAGATGCGCTGGCTGGAACCGGCGGTCAAGATGCTGGCCGAATCGGTGCCGCGCGAGGAGCCGCCGCCGCAGCTACGCGAGACGCTGATGGCCGAGGTACGTGCCGACGCCCGCGCGGCGGGGGCGGTCTCCGAGCCGGGGAGTCTGCGCACCCGCCTCGCCCGCTTCCGCCTTGGCGGCTTGACCTGGAAACCGCTGGCCGGGATGGCCGCCGTGGTCCTCGTCGTCGCCGCGATCGCCGGCTACGAGGTCGGCACCAGCGGCGGCGGCGAAGGTGGCAACGCCAGCACCTTCATCTCCGCTCAGCCTTCGGGAATCGCAGCCAGCGTCGTCAGCGAAGACGGATCCGGCGAAATCCACCTCGCCCAGGTCAAGCCACTGCCGGACAACCGGGTGCTGGAGGCCTGGGTACGTCGCGACGGCGAAGTCGAACCGGTAAAAGCCCTGTTCGTGCCCGACCGCGAAGGCAACGCCTCGACGATGCTCGGCAACATGCGCGGCGTCGACCTGGTGATGGTCACGACCGAGCCGGCCGGCGGCAGCGCCGCCCCGACCTCGTCACCGATCGCCGAAGTCCCGATCAGGGTTGGCTGAGGCGCGATAGCCAAGCCCGGCAAGGACGCAGGGAGGCTGACAAGGGGAGCGCACTCTGTGCGTGACCCGCGGGCAGCCGACCGAGGACGCCGCCCGGCGCCGGCTATCGCGCCTCAGCGGCCGTAGCGGTCGCTGCTGAGGACTAGCTGCTCGGGGATCGCCGCTCGTGGCGGCGGCGCCGGGTCGGCGCGGACCGAGACCGTCTCGGCGACGCTGCGGCTGACCTCGTGCTTGCCGTCGGTGGAGGCGATCGTCACTGTCTCCTCGTCGGAGGACTCGACCTTGCCGTCGAGGCCGGGCTCCAGCCCGGCGGCGCGCAGGTAGTGAAGTAGCTCCTCGGCCTCGTTCTCGAAGCGCAGCACGGTGACGTTGGCGCCGACCTCGACGTCGGCCAGCAGTGAGCCCTGCTCGCGCACGCCTTCGATGATCGGGTGCCCGTGAGGACAGGTGGTGGCATCGCCGATCGCCAGCCGCATTTTCTCTTCCAGGACCGGCGACATCGCGTGCTCGATCCGCTCCGCCTCCTCGTGGACCTCGTCCCAGGGGATGCCGAGGACGTCGGTGAGGAAGCGCTCGATCATCCGGTGGCGGCGGACGATGAAGCTGGCGTGCTCGCGCCCGGAATCGGTGAAGGCAAGCGATTTGTTCGGGTTGCGCTCGACGTACCCGTCCTCGACCAGGCGGCCGACCATCTCGTGCACGGTCGGGGGCGAGAGCTGCATCGCGCGGGCGATGTTGGCCCCCGTCATCGGCAGCCCGGCCTCCTCGATCCAGAACATGATCTCCAGGTACTCCTGCTCGGCGACGGTCGCGTTATCCGCGGACATGAGCCGATACTAACGACGCTCGACCAGCGTCGAGACGATCGCCTCGTAGAAGCCGTCGCCCATCGCCCCTTCGGTGACGGTGGCGTTGTCCCAGCGCGAAAGCTGGGAGCGCAGGCCGGGGTCGCGCTGGGGGCCGTTGGCGACGACGAAGAAGCGGCCGACGGAGGCGGCGACCTCGAGATCCTCGACCGAGTCGCCAACGGCGATGCACTCGCTCGGGTCATAGCCGCGGGCGCGGGCGTGGGCGGCGACGGCGTTGGCCTTGCTGACTGTGCGGGGGACGAGGTGGTAGGCGTGGGTGGGGCCGTCGATCGCCGCCATCGGGGTGCCGATCGCGCCGTTGTCGAGCAGCCGCAGGTCGTCGTCGCCGTGCTCGCCGAGCAGGGCGTTGGCCTCGTCGACGTCGACCTTGCCGCGGAAGAGGTGGGAGAGGACGCGGCCGTGGTGCCAGGGGGTGTGGTACTCCAGCCGGCCCGGGAAGTGCTCGAACAGCATCCGCGGGATCCCGCGCTCCTCGATCTGCTCGTAAATCGTGCCGTCCTCGTCGGGCTGCAGCTCCCCGGTCAGCAGCGTCTTCTCGCGCTCGATCGCGAAGGCGCAGCCGGCCTCGTAGATGTAGGAGGTCTGGCCCATCAGTCGCGCCGCCTCGTGCACCTGGGGCTCGCGGCGGCCGGACATGATCACGACCTCGGCCCCGACCCGGGCGCAGGCCTCGAGCCCGCGCGCCTGCGCCATCGAGAAGCCGCCGTCGGGGTCGCGGAAGAGAACGCCGCCCGGTCCGAGCAGGGTTCCGTCGAGATCGGTGTAGACGCAGCGCAGGGGCATTGGGACCGGTCGCTACCGTAGCGAGCATGAGCTGGCGGCTGGCCGACAGGGCCCTGAAGTTGGAGCAGCCGCTGGCGGCGGGGATCGTCAACGTCACCGTCGACTCGATGTTCGAGGGCGCTCGCAGCGGCACCCCCGAGCAGGCCGTCGCCGACGGCCTGGCATTAGTCGATGCGGGCTTCGAGATGCTCGACGTCGGCGCCGTCGCCGCCAAAGCCGGGCCACCGGTGTCGGCTGAGGTCGAGACGGCGGCGCTGGTGCCGGCGATCGCGGGCCTGGCCGCGGAACTGCAATCGCGTGGTTCCTTATTCGCCCCTGGAGACCAAAAGGAACCACGGGACTTGGCGCAGGTGCCGATCTCGGCCGACACCTTTTCCCCTGCGGTGGCGCGGCAGGCGCTGAACGCAGGGGCCACGGTCGTCAACGACATCTCCGGTGGCAACGAGGAGATGTTCGGCCTGGTCGCCGACTCCGGCTGCGGCTACGTGCTGATGCACATCGAGGGCCCGCCGCGGGTCGACCGACCCTGGCGCGAGCACAACGACGTCGTCGACCACCTCAAGTCCTGGTTTGAGGGGCGAGTGGAACTGGCGCGGGGCCTTGGCGTCGCCGAGGAGCAGATCGCAATCGACCCCGGCCTCGACTTCGACCTCAGCCCCGCGCAGGATCTCGAGATCCTGCGCCGCCTCGGCGAGCTCCGTGACCTTGGTCTGACCCTCTACGTCTCGCTCTCGCGCAAGGACTTCATCGGCGCCGTCCTGGCAGGATCGTGGGAGCAGCGGCTGGAGCCGAGTGAGCGCGAGTGGGGGACGGTGGCGGCGGTGACGCTGGCGGTCCGCGAGGGCGCCGACGTGCTCCGCATCCACGACCGCTCCTCGCTACAGGCCCTCAAAGTTGCTGGCGAAATCCTGCGGCCGCAGCGGAGCAGGGCTTAGATGCCGCGCGGCGCGAGTTTGCTGGGGTCCGACTGGGCTGTTGCTATCGATCCCGCCCGCCGTGACGGGCGGATCGTCGCCGAGAGCGCCGATCCCGAGCGCCGGGCACGTCCGGTCTCACTGCCCGAGGGCCTCGACCCAGGCTTTGCCGAGGCGCTGCGGCGCGGCGGCATCGAGTCCCTTTACACGCACCAGCTGACGGCGCTGGAAGCCGCCGCGCACTCGAACCTGGTGATCACCAGCGGCACCGCCTCTGGCAAGAGCCTCGCCTTCAACCTGCCGGTGCTGGATGGGATCGCGCGCGATCCGAAGCGCCGCGCGCTCTACCTCTACCCGACTAAGGCCCTGGCCCAGGATCAGGCGCGCAAGCTGGCGCAGCTGCGGCCGCCGAAGCTGCGCGAGGCGATCTACGACGGCGACACCCCGCGCGAGGAGCGGCCGGCGATCCGGCGCGCCAACAACCTCGTCCTCACCAACCCGGACATGCTCCACGTCGGCGTCCTCCCGAACCACAAGAGCTGGGGGGACTTCTTCGCCAACCTCGACTGGGTCGTCGTCGACGAGGCCCACACCTACCGCGGCGTCTTCGGCTCCCACGTCGCCAACGTCCTGCGGCGGCTGCGGCGGCTGGCCCGGGCCTACGGCTCCGAGCCGCGCTTTCTGCTCGCCTCGGCGACGATTGCCAACCCGGTCGAGCTGGCCGAGCGGCTGGTCGGGACGCCGTTCGAGCTGATCGACGACGACGGCGCACCGCGGGCCGGGCGCGAGCTGACGATGTGGAACCCGCCGCTGATCGACAAGGCGACCGGAGCGCGGCGCTCCTCGCTCTCGGAGGCGGCCGATCTCTTGGCGGAGCTCGTTACTCACGGGGTGCGGACGATCTGCTTCCTCAAATCGCGGCGCGGGATCGAGCTGATCCAGCGCTTCGCGAGCGAAAACCTGGAGCGGCGCGGGAAGCCGGAGCTGGCGGCGCGGATCGCTCCCTACCGCGGCGGCTACACGCCCCAGCAGCGACGCGAGATCGAGGACCGGCTCAGCTCCGGCGAGCTGCTGGCGGTGGTCGCGACCGACGCACTGGAGCTCGGCATCGACGTCGGCGAGCTCGACGCGGCGATCTGCGTCACCTTCCCCGGCACGGTCGCCAGCTTGCGGCAGATGTGGGGGAGGGCGGGGCGTCGGCGCCGCGGGCTCGCCGTCTACGTCGCCGGCCAAGACGCGCTCGACCAGTTCTTCTGCCGCCACCCGGAGGAGTTCCTCGAGCGTCCGGTCGAGGCGGCGATCCTCGACCACGGCAACGATCAGATCGCGTCCCGGCATCTGATCGCCGCTGCCTACGAGTTGCCGCTGAGCGACGCGGACGATGACTTCTTCGGCGCGGGCTGGCGCGAGCGGGCGGAGCGACTGGTGGCGGCGGGGGAGCTGCGCGGCACCGGCGGCAAGCTGCTGCCACGCCGCAGCGAGTTCGTCGCCTCGCGGATCGCGCTGCGCTCGGCGTCGGCCGACTCGGTCGCGGTGATCGAGCGCGACTCGGGCGAGATGCTGGGCCTGGTCGAGGCCGAGCGTGCCTTCACCACGATCCACCCCGGCGCCGTCTACCTCCACCTCGGCCGCTCTTATGAGGTCGAGCGGCTCGACATCTCCGAGCGGCGGGCGATCGTCTCCAGCTTCGACGGCGACTGGTACACGCGGCCGAAAAAGGAGACCGAGATCTACATCGAACGCACCCATGAGCAGCGGCAGGTGGCGGGGGTCGAGCTCAACTTCGGCGAGGTCTCGGTCTCAGAGCAGGTGATCGCCTTCCAGCGGGTCTCGATCTCCGACCAGGAGCCGATCGACATCGTCGCCCTCGAGCTGCCGGAGCAGAACTTCGTCACCCAAGCGCTCTGGTACGTGCTGCCGGATCGGCTCAGCGCGGCGCTGCCGCCCGACGTCCTGCTCGGCGCCCTGCACGCGACCGAGCACGGCCAGATCGCGGTCCTGCCGCTGATCGCGATGTGCGATCGCTGGGACATCGGCGGCCTCTCGACCAACGTCCACTTCCAGACCGGGCGCTCGACGATCTTCATCTACGACGGCCACCCGGGCGGGGTCGGGATTACCAAGCGCGGCTACGAGGAGTTCGAGCGGTTGCTCGACGACGCCGAGCGGCTGATCGCCGAGTGTCCGTGTGAGTCCGGGTGTCCGTCGTGCGTGCAGAGTCCTAAGTGCGGGAACCTGAACGAACCTCTTCATAAGGCTGGGGCGCTGGAGTTGATGGGGCAGATGAAGGCGAGGGCGTGAAGAGGATGAGTGGGCCTCGCCGTCACGAACTGCAGGGAGGTTCCGTCGAGGCCCACTCATCCTCTTCCGAGCGCGCACGTCAAGTAGCCGTGATCGGGTCCAGCGGAGCGGCGCAGGACTCGGAGCTGGCAGCTCTCGCTGAGGAGGTCGGCAGGCGGCTGGCCGAGGCTGGGGTGACGGTCGTTTGCGGTGCTGGCGGCGGCGTGATGGAAGCGGCGGCACGTGGCGCTGCGAGTGCTGGGGGGCGGGTGATCGGGATCGTTCAGGGGGAGGAGATCGGTGACGCCAACCAGTACTGCAGCGAGGTCGTCGCCAGCGGTATCGGCCATGCGCGCAACCTGGCGGTGGTCGCTTCGGGCGAGGTCGTGATCGCGGTTGGCGGTGAGTGGGGGACGCTCTCGGAGATCGGCCTGGCGCGGACGATCGGCCGGACCGTGGTGGCGCTGTGCAGTTGGGAGCTGAACGGCTACGAGCGGATGCAGGGGGCGCCTGGTGTTGTCCCGGCCGAGACCGCCGAGCAGGCCGTCGTCGCGGCGCTCGCCGAGCTCTAACCAGAGCGTGGCTGAGATTTCAGCCGCTATATGTCTGGAATCTCAGCCACGCCTCGAGTTCACATCAGGTCTGGCCAGAGCTGGCGCAGGGCGAGGATCGCGAAGGCGTGGGACCAGGCCAGCGGCGTGGTCGAGCGCGGGACGCCGGTGACGGCGTCGACTCGCTCTGGCAGTGAGCCGGCTGGCGTGGCAGCGCGCCGCATGTCGCCGAGCAGGCGGAGGGCGGCGGCACGGTCGGCGCGGGCGCGGTTAGGCGCGTGGGCTGCTTCGGCCTCGGCCAGCGCGGCGAGGGACCAGGCGCTCCAGGCGGTCGGGGCAGTCCAGGGGTCACTGCCGCCGCTCCAGCCTTCGCCTGGGGTGATGCCGAAGGAGGTGCCGGCAGCCAGGAGCCGAAGCAGGGTTCGTCGCACCTGTGCGTAGGAGTCGGGACGGGGAAACGGACGCACCGCCCAGGCAGCGGCTGAGTCGAGGCCCGAGCCCGGATCCCGGGCTCGCCGGACAAGACCACCGTTGGCCTCGAAGGGGCGGAGGTTGGCGCCGCCGACGATCGCGTTGCCGAGGTACTCGCCGCCCCCGCCCTCCTGGTAGTCAGCTCGGCTGCGCCAGTCCTCCGCGGGTGGTGAGGCGATCCCCGATTCGTAGCTTCCCGTCGCGACCGCTGCGAGCTGGACCCAGCCGTTTGCGTCGCCTTGCTCGCTGCGTCCCGGCACGGGCTCACCGCTGCCCGTGAAGCGGGCGGCGGCTCCGAGGTCGAGATTGGAGAGGAATCGGGCGACCTCCTGCGCCTCGCGGCGGTAGCCGGCCGCCTCCAAGGCGAGCGCCGCGGTGGCGGCGTCGCGCGGCCAGGCATAGGCCCAGCCGTCCCGCGCGCCGGCGGCGACGGCACCGCTGCGGCTGTCGGTCAGCGCCCGCAGCGTTAGCAGCGAGCGCGCGTACATGGCCCGAGCCCATCCCGGCGCCCTGGCGCTCAGCGGCCGAGCCTTGGCGATCCAGCGCCGGTCACTTGCCGTCGCAGTTCGAACCACTTCACCGACGTCCCCCACTGCGCCGCCGGAGTCAGAGGGGACAGCTCGACCCACCCTGCAAAGTAGGTCGAGCTGTCCCCTCTGACTTTCGTGCGCGCAGCGAAGATCGTGGTTGACATCGATGCCCACAGAAGGGACCGCGACGGCGCTCGTCGCCGCCACCTTCATCGCGAGCTCCTCCTCCCACGCGGCAACGGTCACAACGACGCTCGCCCGCCCGAACCGCGCCGCGGTCCGCATCACGTTCGTCGCCGGCAGGTAGTGCTGCTCGATCGAGTCCGCCTGCCACAGCGCCATCGCCGGCCCGCCGTCGAAGCTGACCCGCGGGACGATGCCGGTGTTGGCCGGGACCGTTCCCGCCGCTTGCCGCGCTGCCGGGTTCTCGATCAGCGCCGGCCCGGCCGGACTCGGCCGCAGGTCAACGACGTCGCCGTAGGCGTCGACCGCCGCCGTTAGCTCACCGCTCCCGGCGACCGCGGTGCCGAGGAACGGCGGCGGCAGACCGGGCAGCGCCGCGGGCGTCCGCGGATCGGCATCCGACCCGCCGGAGACGACGACCAGCGCCACCGCCACGACGGCGAGGAGCGCCACCGCTGCCCGAGCCCAAGCCACGCCCCAATGCAATCAGCCCGAACCGCGCCGGGCCGCTAGCCTTCCCGCTGCGCGGGCCGAGCGCGTCCTGGCTGGGTAGCTCAGTTGGTAGAGCACACGACTGAAAATCGTGGTGTCGTGGGTTCGATTCCCACCCCAGCCATCTCTTCTCTGGTCAGGTTTTCAGGAACTCGATCGCCAGCTTCGTCAGTTGCATCGGACTGTCTACTTGAGCGAAGTGGGAGCTCTGCTCAAGCCAATGGAACTCGGCGTCCGGGATGAGGGCATGCAGCTTTGGTCCGATCTCCGGTGCGACCATCGGATCCTGCCGCGCGTAGACGAGCATCACCGGGGCCGAGAAGGGTCGGCCTCGATCCCGTCGGTCTTCGAGCTCCGCCACGAACTTCGCCATCTCGGCCGGGTCGAGCGAGTCCGCGAGATAGCGGGTGAACGACTGCACTCCGGACTTGGTGGAGAGCGGTTCGCCGTACTCGCGCGCCTCTTCGAGCGACTTCAGCGTCTCGTCGTAGTGGACGTTGCGATGGGCCCAGCGCAGAGGATCGCGCTGCACCACCCGCGCCAGCGCCCAGGAAACCCCCGGCACCTTCAGCGCGAGGTGGAGGGCACGCAAGCGGGCCTGTGGAATCGCGGGCGCGTGGACGACAACTATGCGGCTAAAGCTCCGCGGCTCCAGCAGCGCCCGCTGCAGACAGAGGTAGCCGCCGAGCGAGTTGCCGATCACCGCGCAGCCGGTGATCCCGAGTCGGTCCTGCAGTGCGCCGATGAAACCGGCCAGCGCTGTCGCGGAATGCTTGCGTCGGGGCGCCGCCTCGGTCTGCCCGGCGCCGGGCAGGTCGGGCACATAGATGCGGAAGTCGGCGGCGAGCGGCTCGAGCAGGTAGCGCCACGAGTAGCTCGAGGTCATCAGCCCGTGCACGAGCAGCAGTGGTGGCGCCCCCGGCGCTCCGTAGGTCACGACCTTGGTCCGGAGGGAGCCGAACTCCGGCGACTCGACGACGACCTCCTCGACGGGGGCGTCGCGATAGGGGTGCGGGAGCCGCGGGCGATCGGGCAGCGCCTCGAACCGCACACGCTTGAAAGGCTTTTGCTCTCCCGAGGTCCGTCCCACGTAGGAAGGGTAAGGAGATGCAGGGTCAGTTACGAGGTTGCCTAGGCAGCCGGGAGTCGGCGCTGGCGCAGCATCCACCAGTCGACGACGTAGCCGCCGAAGGGGATCACGGCGCCAACCAGGACCCAGAAGGTCGTCTTCCCGTCCCAGCCGAGGTCGGTGCGGATCGCGAAGACGTTGACGACGTAGGCGATGAAGAGGAGGCCGTGGATCGGGCCGAGGATCTGGACGCCGGTCTCGCTGCCACCGGTGCGTTTGATCACGGCGGCGACCAGAAGGGCGATGAAGCTGGTCGCCTCGGCGAGGGCGATCCAGCGCATGGACTTCTCGTTCACGGGCTTGACCCTAGAGGCGAACGGCCGGCTCGCGGCCGTGCATTCGTCACGCAGGGATCTCTGCGGTGAGCTGCGCGATCAGGTCCCGGTCGCGGAGAAGTGTTGGAAGTCCTTCGGCCAGTTCCAGTCGCCACCCCAGCCCCAGCCGATCGCGGCGAAGGCGCGGACGACGTGGCCGCCGCGGTGGATCAGCCCCTTGGCGTGCTGGGTGCGGTCGGCGAAGGGGGCGCCCTGCGGCGGCGAGACATATCCATCGCTGTCGGCGTAGGGGTTCTCAATCGGGTTGACGTCGATCGCCCGGCCGTAGGCGTGCTGGGACCAGCGACTGGTGCCGGAGACGAAGCGGCAGTCGAAGGCCGAGGTGTTGTCGGCTTCCATGCTGCGGTGGTCGTCGGCCCCGTAGGCGTCGACCAGTTGCATGCGGCGGAACGGGTAATGGAGCCGGTAGAGGCGGCGCATCACGGTCAGCAGCGGCCGGGCGGCGTCGCGGTTGACGACGAGCCGGCCGAAGTGGGCGTCGCCGTCGAAACCCCAGTAGGTGACGGCGAGCAGGCGCAAGTCGTCGAGCCCGACCGGGCAGCCGGGATGCCAGGAGACGCCGGTCATCCGCTGTCGCAGCGCCGGGTCAAGCGGCGAGGCGTGGCCGCGGAAGCCGGCGCTCGCGGCTGGCGCCGTCGTCAGCGCGAGGCAGAGGAGAACGGGAAGCGCGAAGGCCGCGAGCCGCCGCCGATTCCGGTTCGGGACCACGAGCGGGCTGTAGTCATTCGGTCCGCAGCTGATCCACCGGCGCGTAGTCGTCGCGCAGCGGCTGGCCCTCGGCGGCAAGTTCTTCGACCGCGGAGGTCAGAAAGGTGGCCCCGCCGTCGGCACGCGATGCAACCCTCGCCGGCAGCTTCCGGTCGGAGGCGATGAGGACGATGTTGCCTCCGTACAGGCCTCCCGTTTCCGGATCCAAGAAGGTGATCATCTTCACTTCCGGGAAGGCGTCGAGCATGGTCGCCGCCTCCGCCTTGATGAAGTCGAGCGGCTGCAGGTCGATCAGGTTCGCCGCGTAGATCCCGCCGGGCTTCAGCACCCGCCGCACTTCCTCGAGCCACTCCGAGGTGGTCAGGTGCCAGGGCACGGTGAAGCCGCTGAAGGCATCGCCGACGACGAGGTCGGCGCTGTCGCCCGGGACCTCGCGCATCGTCGTTCGTGCATCTCCAATTGAGACGCGCAACTTGGGAGAGGGGCGCAGGCCGAGGCGTTCTTCGACGAAGTCGACCATGCCGCCGTCGACCTCGAGCACTTCGGCTTCTGACCCGGGGCGGGTGGCGAGCAGCCAGCGCGGCAGGGTGAAGCCCCCTCCGCCGATGAAAACGGCGTCGAGCGGCTGCCGGCGCGGGAAGTAGCCGTCGACCGCGTCGGCGATCCAGCGCGTGTACTCGTACCGCAGGTAGGTGGGGTCATCGAGGTCGACGTAGGAGTTGTGGACGTTGTCCAAGACCAGTTCGTAGCCACTGGAGGACTTGGGATCGGCTTGTAGTTCGATGCAGTGGTAGTCGGTCTCGCGCTGGCAGGGAGACGCGGCCGCAGCGGACAGTGCCCCGAACGCGATCGTGATTACCACCGCTGCCGCAACCCCGGCCGGTGCCAGTAATCGCGTCGTGGTTCCCAGCACGATCCCGACCAGGACCAAGGCGACGCCGATCGCGAGGACCGCGGTCCCGACCGGCACCAGCGGGATGACGACGAAGCCGGTGCCGAAGGTGCCGAGCAGGGCGCCGGCCGTCGCCCAGGCTGAGAGGCGCCCGACGATGGTGCCGCTGGCGCGCAGGTCGTGCAGTTGCAGGTGGGCGATGGCGGGGGAGACGGCGCTGAGCACCGCGGCGGCCGGCACCAGCGCAATCGCGGTGATGCCGAGGGCGGCGAGGTCGCCGCTGCCGCGAGCCCCGGGGCCGAGCCACCTCACCGCTGGGACCGTGAGCAGCGTCAGCAGGCCGCCGACGACGAGCAGGCCGACGACCAGCTGCCGGGTGTCGGTGCGGTCCGCGAGGTAGCCGCCGACTGCGGCCCCGGTGGCGATTCCGGCGAGCGCGGCGCCGATGATCGAGGTCGTCGTCTCCAGCGTCAGCCCGACGTAGGGCGCCAGCAGGCGGACAGCGAGGATCTCGAGCATCAGCACGGCGCCGGCGGCGACGAAGACCAGCGCCGCCGCGGCCGGCATCGGCAGCGCGCTCGGCAGCTCCTCCTGCCCGGACACGGATTTGGTCCCCCTCCCCACGGGTGTCAAACACTAAGCGACTACTTAGTGTTTGAAAAGGCCTAATTTGTCCGCCGGTCGAAGCTGATGGAGTCCCGGGCATGAGCATCAGCCGCCATCCCGCCCGCAAGCTGGCGGCGATCTACGCCGGCGGCGTCGCCGGGGCGTTGATCCGGGTCGGCCTCGCGCAGTGGTTCCCGCCCGATCCCGGCACCTGGCCCTGGCCTACCTTCGTCGCCAACCTGGCCGGGGCGCTGCTGCTCGGCTACTTCTTCGTCCTCTTCCGCGACCACCCGGAGGAGAGCCTGCGCCACCCCGTTCTCGGCATCGGCCTCTGCGGCACGCTGACCACCTTCTCGACCCTGCAGTTGGAGCTCTACGAACTGGTTGACCGTGGCTGCACCGGCCTAGCCCTCGCCTACTGTGCGGCAACGCTGGCCGGCGGCTACGTCTTCTTGCGGATCGGGATCGCCTTGGAGCGGGTCCGGTGAGCGCCGCCGCCTGGATCGCGGTCGGGTTGCTCGGCGGGATCGCCGCTGCGGCCCGCTTCGTCCTCGACGCCGAGGTGACGGTGTGGCGGCCGGGCCGGTTCCCGCTCGGGATCCTCGTCGTCAACCTGCTCGGGGCGCTGGCCCTGGGGGTGGTTGCCGGCGCCGGCCTGCACGGCGAGGCGTACACGATCGTCGCCGGCGGCGTGATCGGCTCCTTCACCACCTTCTCGACCTGGATTCTCGATTCACACCGGCTGGCGGTGGCGGGGGCGGAGCGCCTGATGGCGCTCAACATCGGCATTTCGCTGGTGGCGGGCTTCGCCGCCGTCGCCCTCGGCCACTGGCTCGGCTCGCTGCTCTGAGCCGAGGCGGCAATCCGACAGGTATAGGACGTTGGATCGCCGCATCGATCGGTATCGGGATCTTTACTCTGGATTCATTCCAGAGTGGATAGGGTGGCTGGGTGCTTGCCAGTCGGGAGCAGATCGCCGAGCAGCTGCGCCGCCACGGGCTGCGCGCGACCGGGGCCAGGGTCTCGGTCTACGCTGCGGTCGAGAGCCTCGACGGCCATCCCGACGTGCAGACAGTCCTCGCCCGTGTCCATGAGGACGGCGAGACCATCTCCACCCAGGCGGTCTACGACTGCCTGGCGAGCCTGACCGGCGCCGGTCTGCTGCGCCGGATCGAGCCCGCCGGCAGCCCCGCCCGCTACGAGACCCGGGTCGGCGACAACCACCACCACATCGTCTGCCGGACCTGTGGTGCCACCGAGGACATAGATTGCGCTTTCGGCGCCGCTCCCTGCCTGGAGCCCGCCGCCGGTACCGGCGGCTTCGCAGTCGACGAGGCGGAGGTCACCTTCTGGGGCCTATGCCCGGCCTGCCAGCGACGCGCCGCGAGCGAGGACTTGGCTGAAGCAGCGAAGTAACAAGGACTGACGAACAGAGACGAAGGAGCGAGGAAGCGATGAGCGACGAGCAGCAGCGCCCCACTACCACCACCGACTCGGGCATCCCGATGACCAGCGACGAACGCTCGCTGACCGTCGGCGAGCAGGGGCCGACCGTCCTGCACGACCACGCCACGGTGCAGAAGATGCAGCACTTCAACCGCGAGCGGGTGCCGGAGCGGGTCGTCCACGCCAAGGGCAGCGCCGCCCACGGCTTCCTCGAGGTGACCGAGGACGTCTCCCGGTTCACCAAAGCGGGTCTCTTCCAGCCCGGCGCGAAGACGCCGCTCTTCCTCCGCTTCTCGACCGTCGCCGGCGAGCTCGGCTCTCCCGACACCGCTCGTGACCCGCGCGGCTTCGCGATCAAGTTCTACACCGAGGAAGGCAACTACGACCTGGTCGGCAACAACACGCCGGTCTTCTTTATCCGCGACGCCTCCAAGTTCTCGGACTTCATCCACTCGCAGAAGCGCCTGCCCGACACCGGCATGCGCTCCAACGACATGCAGTGGGATTTCTGGACGCTGTCGCCGGAGAGCGCCCACCAGGTGACGATCCTGATGTCCGAGCGCGGCACGCCGCGCACTTTGCGGCACATGAACGGCTACGGCAGCCACACCTTCTCTTGGGTCAACGCCGGCGGCGAGAAGTTCTGGGTCAAGTACCACTTCAAGACGGTTCAGGGGATCGAGAACTACACCGAAGACGAGGCCGTGGCGATGGCCGCCGAGGACCCCGACGCCCACCGCCGCGACCTGCGCAAGGCGATCGACGACGGCGATGCGCCCGAATGGCGCCTGGAGATGCAGATCATGCCCTTCGAGGACGCGGCCGATTACCGCTTTAACCCGTTCGACCTGACCAAGATCTGGCCGCACTCCGACTACCCGCCGATCCAGGTCGGCCGCATGGTGCTCGACCGCAACCCCGACCACTTCTTCAACGAGGTCGAGCAGGCGGGGTTCTCGCCCGCCAACCTGGTGCCGGGGATCGGCCTCAGCCCCGACAAGATGCTGATGGGCCGGATCTTCAGCTACCACGACACGCATCTGCACCGGATTGGCGCCAACTACGAGCAGCTGCCGATCAACTCGCCGAAGTCTCCGGTCCACTCCTACAACCAGGACGGTCCGATGAGCTACCACCACTCCGGTGATCAGCCGGTCTACGCGCCGAACAGCAAAGGCGGCCCGGTCGCCGATCCCGACAACGGGGCCGAACTGAACTGGGGAGTCGACGGGGCCGAGCTCGGCCGCTACGCGAATCCCAAGCACGCCGAGGACGACGACTTCGGCCAGGCCGGGACGCTCTACCGCGAGATCATGGACGACCCCCAGCGCGACGAGTTGGTCGAGAACATCGTTGGCCACGCCTCGGCCGAGGTCAGCTCCGAGGTGCAGGATCGGGTCGTTGCGTACTGGACCCAGGTGGACTCGGAACTGGGGTCGCGGGTAGCGTCGGGACTCGAGCGGTCCAGCGGAGCGGAGACGCCGGCGCAGGTCGACGTGCCTTCTAACGTCTGAGGTAAATACCTGGAAAATGGGCGTTTTAGGAGGAGGGGAAGGTCTCCCCGTCGCAACAGCGGGGAGGCTCCGTCGAGACCTTCCCCTCCTCCTTCGATGTCCGGTTCGGGGTCTACCTTGGTCGTAGATGACCGAGGGGCAGACGCAGATCGATGCGCTCGCGGTGCCGGTGGAGGCGACGGCAGATTCCTCTGACGAGCTTGTCAGGGACGAAGGGCTGGTGGCTGCCGGGGAGGCTGCTCGGGACGAAGCTGTGGTGCGGGTCGCTTTGGCCGACTGTGACGACGGGCAGCGGGTGCGGGGGGTCTATGCGGTCCGCGAGCGGGAGCTGAAGCGGAAGAAGAATGGGGAGCCTTGGCTACGGCTGCGGGTGGCGGATGCCAGTGGCGGGGCGGAGGCGGTTTCGTGGGAGCGGGCAGAGGAGCTTTATGCGCTGGCCGCGCCGGGGACGGCGGTCCTCCTCAGTGGGACTTTCGAGAACAGCGAGCGGTGGGGGGCGAAGATCAAGCTCAGCTCGCTGCGGGTCGCCGAGGAGGACGAGTACGAGGCGGCCGAGCTGGCGCCGGCCTCGGACGTCTCTCCGGAGGAGCTCGAGGCGGGGCTGCGGCGGCTGCTCGGTGAGATCGAGGACACCCAGCTGCGGCAGCTACTCGACTACTTCTTTGGCGAGCTCTCGCCGACCTGGCACCGCTTCCGCGAGGCGCCGGCGGCGAAGGTCTACCACCAGGCCTACACGCACGGCCTGCTCGAGCACTCGCTCTCGGTCGCCCAGGCGGTCAACGCCGCTGCCGGCTTCTTCCCCGGCATCGACCGCGAAGTCGCGGTCGCCGGCGCCCTCCTTCACGACGTCGGCAAGATCGTCGCCTACAACGACGATCCCCTGGCGATCGACCTCACCGACGCCGGCCGGCTCGAAGGCGAGATCCCGCTCGGCTACTACACGGTGCGCCGCCAGATCGAGGAGATCCCTGGCTTTGACCCCGGCCTGGCCCGCTGTGTCCTCCACATCATCCTCGCCCACCACGGCTCGCTCGAGCACGGCTCTCCGGTCGTGCCGATGACCCGCGAGGCGGTCCTGGTTCACATGATCGACAACCTCGGCGGCCGCCTCGGCTCCTTCGACCGCCTCGAGCGCCAGCTTCCCGAAGGGGAGTCCTGGTCCGCCTTCGACCGCGCTCTTTCGGGCTCGGCCTACTTCGGCAACCGCGCCGCGGCCTGAGCGCCTCGATCTCTGGACTTCCTTGCCGATTCGGCTCGGAAGTTGGCACAGAATCGCAGCGTTCTGTTGCAGACGAAAGGTTACGCTACGATCATGCTGGAGATGAGAGAAGCCTGGACCGACGAGCGCCTCGACGACCTCAACACGAAGGTCGACGACGGCTTCGCGCAAGTGGACGTTCGCTTCGAACAGGTCGACAAACGCTTCGAACAGATGGACCATCGTTTCGAGCAGGTCGAAAGTCGTCTCGGCCGCCTCCAGGACCGTTCCGAATTGGTCGTCGAGCGACTCGATCAGGTCAACAAGCGTCTCGATCGGCTCGAGGACCAGTTTGCGAAGCTGCTCGACCGGTTCAACGCTCTGAACACCACGTTGACGGCCGGTATGGCTCTGATCATCGTCACCATGTTCGGCGTGATCATCGCCCAGCTCTAGGTCAGAACTTCACGGTGCAGCGGCGGATGTGGTGGACGTTGCCCTCCGACCGCTCGATGCACTTGACCAGCTTCTTCGGGTTGCCGTTCTTCTCGGCGGCATGCAGTGAGCGCTTGATCTCGCGCTGAACCTGCTTGTTGACTTCCTCGATCGTCTTGCTGACATCGGTGACGTCGACGCCCTTCGTGTGGAAGGTCGATTCGAAGCTCTTGTTTGCTTCCTTGAAGGTGTCCCGGGTGGACTTCAGGATCGGCTTGAGCAGGAAGAAGTAGGCCGCGGCGATGATCCCAACCGCAACCACAAGCCGGATAATGCCGGAGGTCAGGTTCCCGAAGAGGTTGCGCAGGATGTCCATGGGATGCGCCGCAGACTATCCTGCGCACCAGTGGCTAAGGACACCGAGAAGCTGATTCGCCAGCTCTCGCTGATCTCGTTCCTGATGGCCCAGGGGAGGCCGGTTTCGGCCCTCGAGATCAAGCGCGAGGTGGAGGGTTACAGCGACATGAACGACGACGCCTTCGCGCGTCGTTTCTATGCCGACCGGGCGGAGCTGGAGAGCCTCGGGATCGTGCTCGGGGTCGAGAAGCCCGGCGAGGGGTTCTTCGAGGCCGAGCTCTACTCGCTGCCGCCAGAGAACTTCTACCTCGACGCGATCAAATTCTCCGATGACGAGTTGGCGGCGCTGAGCACTGCCCTGCTGCTCCTGACCGACGGCGGCTTCGCCTATGCGGAGCCGCTGCGGTTGGCGCTGCAGCAGGTCGCATGGGGTCACCCCAACCCGCTCAGCGAGGGCGAGCGCGCCCCCGTCGAGATGGCGATGACCGCCTCCGCCGGCGGTCGCGACCTCTCCCAGCGCCTCTCCAAGATCGAGACCGCGATCAGCCGCCGCAAGACGATCGAGTTCACCTACTTCACGATGGAGCGGGGCGAGACCGAGAAGCGCAAGGTCGACCCCTACCACCTCGTCTTCCGCAGCGGCCAGTTCTACTTGATCGGCCAATCGCACGAGCGCGAGGCGGTCCGTGTCTTCCGCCTCTCCCGGATCCAGGGCAAGGTCGGCTACGCCTCCAAGGCCGAGCACGACTTCTCGCCGCCCGAGAACTTCGACCGCCGCGACTACGGCAGTCGCGCCGACTGGCAGCTCGGAGAGGAGATCGGGACGGCGAAGATCTTCATCAAAGAGCGGATCGCATGGCTGATCGAGCGCGACTTTGGCTCCTACGGTGAGCTGCGCGAGGCAAAGAAATCCGACGGTGCTCCCGGCAAAGGCCGGATCTTCGAGACGCCCTACGCCTCGCACCGCGAGCTAATCGCCTGGGTCCTGCGCTGGCGCACCAACGCGCGCGTACTCGCGCCCGACGATCTCCGCGCCGAGGCCGACGGCCGCGTTGAGCTGCTCCGCGAGCGCCACGAGAACGGCTTCAAGCCGGCTGACGTGGTCGATCGGCCGCTGCGCGAGGCGCCGCGCCGCTCGCGCTCCAACGGGCGCGGCGAGGCAGCGATCCGGCCTGAGCGCTTTGCCCGGTTGGTGACCCTGGCGGGGATGCTGATCGAAGCCGCCAAAAAGGGTGAGCGGCTACAGATCGCCGAGCTGCGCCAGCGGCTGGAACTGACCGACGAGGAGCTGCGCGAGGACGTCGAGCTGCTCAACGTCGTCAACTTCGGCGGTGGCACCTACGTCCTCTACGCGGAATTCCTCGGCGACGAGATCGAGGTCGACTCCGAGCCCTACGGCGACAACTTCGCCCGCCCGGCGCGGCTCCTGCCGCTCGAGGCGAAGGCGCTGGTCGCCGCGATCGACCTCTTCGGCGATCACCTGCCGCAGTCGGATCTGCAAAGCGCCCGGCGCAAGATCGTCAAGGCCCTCGGCCACGACCCCTCCGAGGAGGGGCTGGAGATCGCTTCAGCCGGCGGTGGCGACGCCGTGGTGGCACGGCGGGTCAACGACGCGATCGCCGGCAGCCGCGTGCTCGAGCTCTCCTATTACAAGGAGAACGAGGACCAGTTCACGGACCGCCGGGTCGAGCCCTACCGGCTCGAGAACGGGCGCGAGGGCTGGTACGTGGAGTGCTACGACCTCAAACAGAACGCCGTCCGCCACTTCAAGCTCGACCGGATCAAGGAGGCGAGCGTCTCCAAGGAGAGCTTCGAGCCGCGGCCCGAGGTCGAGGAGCTGGCCGGGGTTGAGGGCTGGATGACGCACGGCGAGGTGCCGACCGCCGAGGTCGCCCGGGTCTGGGTCTCGCCCGACCGCGCTCGCTGGCTGCGCGAGGAGCGGACCGTGGTCGAGGAGCTGGCCGACGGTGCCGTCGTCGTCGAGCTGCCCTACGCCGGCAAGCCCTGGCTGGTGCGGGAGATCCTGCGCGGTGCCGGCGACCTCGTCGTCCTCGAGCCCGAGGACGCCCGCGAGGCGATCGCCAAAGAGGTCTCGGACTGACCGAGCTCGCCCCAGGGCACCCGGAGGTGCTGAAGATCGTCGCCCCGAATCCGGGACCGATGACGCTGGAAGGGACGAACACCTATCTCTACGGCGCCAACCCCTGCGTCGTCATCGACGCAGGCTCCGACGACGCCACCTTCCTCGAGTCGATCCGCGCCGCGGCGGCGGAGCGCGGCGGGATCGGGTTGGTGCTGCTGACCCACTCGCACGGCGATCACAGCAAGGGCGCCGAGCACCTGGGCGCCGAGGTCCTGCTGCCGCAGGGCGGCGAGACCCATGGCGGCCTGCGCGTGATCGCCACGCCCGGCCATGCCGCCGACCACGTCTGCTTCCTCAGCGACGACGGTGTCTGCTTTGCTGGCGACCTTGTGCTCGGGCTCGGCTCGACGATCGTGCCGCCCGGCGGCAACTCGCTGGCCGCCTACATGAGCTCTCTGCGCGCCCTGCAGGCGGAGGAGATCGACCTGATCTGCCCCGGCCACGGTCCCTGGGTCACCGACCCGGCGGCGAAGCTGGCCGAATACGTCGAGCACCGCGAGATGCGCCAAGGCCGCCTGGTCGTCGCGCTCGACGCCGGCGAGCGCTCCCGCTCGGCCTTGCTGACCACGGTCTGGGACGACGTTCCGGTGGAGCTGCTGCCGATGGCGGCGATGGCGATGGAGGCCCACCTCGAAAAGCTCGAGGGCGAAGGCCGACTGCCCGGCGGGTTGACCGCCTAACGGCGGGAGCCAGGACGCAGGCGCTGCTTCGTCGCCCGCAGCGGCGCCGTCAGCCGCCAAGATGACGAGCTTTCCATTTCCGCCAGCCGCTGTGCCTGCGCGACCAGCTGGTCGTGGCTCTGCGCCTGCGCCTCCGCAAGAAGCCGGCGGATCTCCAGGGTCTCCTCGCGCTGCTGCTCGATCTGGTGCTGGAGAGCGAGGATCTCGCGCGGCTCGTCGGGCTCCAGCCGGGTCAGGTCTTCTTCGCTCAGAACGCCCGGCTTCTTCCGCATCAGCACGCAGCCGTGGTTGGGGGCACGGCCGTCGCCGATCTGGGGCCGCAGGTCGAGGATTTCGAAGGCGCGGCCCCAGTGGGCGTGGATCCACCAGGGCGAGTTGAAGGCGATCGGGCCGCCATGGTCCCAGGGGTTGCCGTGCATCAGCGTGTTCATCCCGATCCGGTCTTCGTTCCACTTCTCGCCGATCAGGTGCTGGGTCATCCCCTCGCCGAGGAAGGTGACGAACAGCAGCCCGTCGTCTTTGAGGACGCGGTGGTGCTCCAGCATCCAGCCCGCCCAGTTCTGGGTCAGGTGGGTATAGACGCTGAAGGCGTAGATCAGGTCGAAGTAGCCATCTTCCTGGGGAAGGGTGGAGACGTCGGCCGATTCGAAGAATTGGAACGGCGGCGAGAGATTCTGCTGCAGCCAGTCGATGCTCGGCGTGTCGAGATCACAGCCCCAGATCTCGGCCTCCGTCGCCTCGGCGCCGAGGCGACGGATGACGCGACCGCTGCCGCAGCCGAAGTCGAGCACCCGCCGGCCCTGCCAGCTCCAATCGGCGGGAAGAACGGAATCGATCAACTGGCGGTGTTCGAGACCGGTCCGTTCGTACTCACCGACCCGGTCCGTATCGCCCATCGGCCCGATCCGCGCGATCAGGCTGTCCGGCGGGATCGGGAAGCCAGAGGCGGTGTCGCTCATGGGCGGCAAGCTAACCGATCTCCGGCCCGACCCAAAGCGCGAGGGGATCTGGCCAGCTGGCCAAACCTGATACATAACTTGAGATGGCTCGTTCGACGAAACAACGCGCAGCCCGCGCCGGGCTGATCGCCGGGATCGCCGGCACCGGGGTGGCGACGGCGGCCGCGGCGACCGCCTGGCACCGGCTGGCGCGGCGACCGCTGCCGCAGGTGAAGGGAAAGATTGAGCTCGACGGCCTGCGCGGCAGCGTCAGCATCAACCGCGACCGCTGGGGCGTCCCCCACGTCGAGGTTGTGGATCGAGCCGATCTCTACTTCGCACAGGGCTTCTGCCATTCCCAGGATCGGCTCTGGCAGATGGACTTCTACCGCCGCGTCGTCCGCGGCCGGGTGGCCGAGATGGCCGGGCCCGAGGGTCTGCCGATCGACCGCCTGCTGCGCACGCTCAGCATCTACCGGATCGCCGAACGCGAGGAGGCGGCGCTCGACCCGGAGCTGCGGGCGCTGCTGGAGCGCTTCTGCGCCGGCGTCAACGCCGCGGCCGCGCAGGCCAAGGCGCGGCCGCTGGAGATGCAACTGTTGCGGCTCGAGTGGGAGCCGTGGCGCCCCGTCGACATCCTCAGTCTCGGCAAGCTGCTCGCCTTCGGGCTCTCGACCAACTGGGAGCGGGAGCTGCTGCGGGCCGACATGCTGCGCGAGCTCGGGCCCGAGCTCGCCGCCCGCCTCGACCCCACCTACCCCGCCGACAACCCGATCGTCAACCAGGAAGCGTGGAGCGGCGACGGGCTCGCGATCGTCGAGCAGATCGATGCCGTACGGAGGGCGATGGGTCTCGCCGCCGAGGCCAGCGGCTCCAACAACTGGGCCGTCTCCGGCGCCCACACCGCCAGCGGCACGCCGCTGATCGCCGGCGACCCGCACCTGCCCCCGAGCATGCCGGGCATCTGGTACGAGGTTTCGCTGCGTCACGGCGACCGCTTCGTCCGCGGCGCCTCGCCGCCCGGCCTGCCTGGCGTCTACATGGGCCAGAACAACGATGTCTGCTGGACCTTCACCAACGTCATGGCCGACGTCCAGGACCTCTTCGTCGAGCGGGTCGAGGGCGATCGATACCTGTTCGAGGACGAGTGGCTGCCATTGGAGACCGTGCGCGAGGAGATCACGGTCAAGGGTCGCTCCGAGCCGGTCATGCTCGACGTCCGCTGCACCCACCACGGGCCGATCGTCAACGAGGCGCTCGGCGCCGACGACGGCGAGCCGCTCGCCTTGCGTTGGCAGACGCTCGACGAACCGACCAGCTTCAGCGGCATGTTCGAGCTGCTCGAGATCGGCTCCGGGCCGGAGCTGGTGGCGAAGCTCGAGGGCCACACCTCGCCCGCCTCGAACCTGATCTGGGCCGACCGCCGGGGCTCGATTGGGTACAAGCTGATCGGCCGTCTGCCGATGCGGCGGGGCGGCTGCCCGGACCTGCCGAAGCCGGGCTGGAGCGGTGAGTTCGAGTGGGAGGGGACGATCCCCTACGAGGAGCTGCCGGAGGCGATCGACCCCGAGAGCGGCTACCTGATCACCGCCAACAACCGCATCGTCGGCGACGAGTACCCGCACCACATCACCAGCGAATGGCTCGACGGCTTCCGGGCCAAGCGGATCGAGCAGCTGCTGCGCGAGAGCGACGAGCACGACCTCGAGAGCTTCGAGGCGATCCAGACCGACAACCTCTCTCTGCCGGGCCTCGAGGCGGCGCGCCGGCTCGGCCGCCTGCAGCCGCGCGGCCAGCGCGAGCGCAGTGCGATCGAGCGGCTGCGCAGCTGGGACGGCCGGCTCGACCCGGAGACGATCGCCGGCACGATCTACCAGGCCTTTCTGTTGCGGCTGGCGCGCGAGGTAGCCCGCGCCGCGATCGGCGATCGCGACCTCTCCGAGCGCTGGCTCGACCGCGCCGACAACGGCTTCACCCCCCACGTCACCTCGCCCTGGCGCTGGCACTCGCACCTGATGGCGCTGTGGGAGGAGGGCGATGAGGAGCTGGTCGGCCGCAGCTGGGACCAGCTGGCGCTGGAGGCCTTGGCCGGCGCCCTCGACGACCTCGAGGAGCGCTTCGGCCCCGACCCGCAGGGCTGGCGCTGGGGCCGCGTCCACGAGATGGAGTTCCCGCACCCGTTGGGCGAGGCCAACCCGGTCCTGCGCCGGCTTTTCAACCGCCGCCTGCGCGCCGGCGGCGCCCAGGAGACGGTCAGCCAGATCGCCTACGACCCGAACGACCCCTACCGCGCCGTCTGGGCGCCGAGCTGGCGGATGATCGCCGACCCGACCGACCCCGACCGCTCGCGCTGGCAGATGTTCACCGGTCAGTCCGGCCACCCCGCCAGCCCCCACTACGACGACCTCCAGGCCGACTGGCTCGAGGGGCGGACGCAGCTGATGTGCGGCGAGGGCCCCTGGTCGGAGATGACCCTCTCGCCACCCGCCTAGTCGCTCAGGCTCAGCGGCGAGTTTTTGGTCTCGGAAACCGCGGTGACGAGCTCGACGATCGGGGCCGGGGCTTTGCTCGGGTGGCCGGCGTCGAACGGCGGCTGCGGGTCGTACTCGATCGCCAACTGGACGGCTTCGGCCACCTCCGAGCCAGCCTCGAGGCCGACCAGGTGCAGCGCCATGTCGATCCCGGCCGAGACGCCGGCGGCGGTGATCACCTTGCCGTCCTCGACGAAACGGCCGCCGATCGGGTCGGCGCCGTAAGCGCGCAACGGGTCGAGGTAGAGCCAGTGGCCGGTCGCCCGCTTGCCCTGCAGGAGCCCAGCGGCGCCCAGCACGAGCGAGCCAGTGCAGACCGAGGTCGTCCACTTGGTGGTGGCGTCGATCTCGCGCAGCCAGGTCAGTACGCCCTCGTCGCGCAGCAGCCGCCGGTTGCCGGCGCCGCCCGGGACGAGGACGATGTCGGTGGCGACGACATCATCGATCGAGCAGTCGGCGGCGAGGCCGAGATGGCCGCTGTCGGTGCGGATTTCGCCGCTCTGGGGGCCGACGAACTCGACCTCCCAGCCGGGGACCGAACGCAGCACCTCGTAGGGGCCGATCGCGTCGAGCGCGGTGAGGCCGTCGAAGATCAGGATCGAGGTCTTCATGGATTTGATGGTGCCGATCCGTGGTCGCCGGCGCCAGTGGCAGAATTGCCAACATTCGCTAGATTCCTGCCATGCCTCATCGCGTCGTCGCACTTTGCCTCGAGGGTGTCGTCGCCTTCGACCTGACCGCGCCGGTTCAGGTCTTCGGCGTCGCCCACCGACCCGGCGGTGAGCCGCTGTATGAGGTCACCACCTGCTCGCTCGACGGGGCTGAGGTGCGGACGACCAGTGGTTTTACGATCACCCCCTCCGATGGCCTCGGCGCCCTGCAGCAGGCCGAGACGATTGTCGTTCCCGGCTACTTCGAGATCCTGACGCCGCCGCCGGCACCGGCGTTGGTCGCCCTCCGTGCCGCCGGCGCCCGCGGAGCCCGCGTGCTCTCGGTCTGCACCGGTGCCTTCGCCCTCGCCCACGCGGGGCTGCTCGATGGCCGTCGTGCGACCACCCACTGGTCAATGGCGGCCGAGCTGGCACGCCGCTTCCCGGCGATTGCGGTCGAGTCCGACTCCCTCTACGTCGACGAAGGCTCGGTGATGACCTCGGGCGGCCTCAGCGCCGGCATCGACCTCAGCCTGCACGTGATCCGCAAGGACTTCGGCGCCGCCGCCGGCGAGCGGGTCGCCCGCCACATGGTCGCCGCGCCCCACCGCGAGGGCGGCCAGGCGCAATTCTCCAAACCCGACATGCCCAACGTCGGCGGCTCGCTGGAGCCGACCCGGCGCTGGGTCAGCGAGCGGCTCGAGCAGCCACTCGATGTCGCCGCGATGGCGAGCCACGCAGGGGTCAGCCCCCGTACTTTCGCCCGTCGCTTTCGCGAGGAGACGGGGACGACGCCGCTGCAGTGGCTGCTGGGCCAGCGCGTGCTCGAGGCTCGGCGGCTGCTCGAGGATTCCGACCTCCCGGTCGAGGCCGTCGCCTGGCGGGTCGGCTTCGGCACCGCCGCCTCCCTGCGCGACCACTTCCGCCGTGCAACCGCGACCACGCCGAGCGCCTATCGACGTTCTTTCCAGCCGCCCGAAGCTGCTCGCGCGGCCTGAGCGCCAGGTAGCGTTTCCTGGGTGAGTCGGCGCGGACAGATCCAGCTGAGCGAGGCTGAGGTGGCGGAGCTGCTCGACGACGAGCGGGTCGCGGTTGTCTCCAGCATCGGCTCGCGGGGCTGGCCGCACTCGATGCCACTTTGGTTTGTTGCCCGCGACGGTGAGGTCTGGATCTGGACCTACGCCAAATCGCAGAAGGTCCGCAACCTCGAGCGCGACCCGCGGGCGACCGTGCTGATCGAGACCGGCGAGGAGTACGGAGACCTGCGCGGGGTGATGATCGAGGCCGAGGCCGAGTTGCACCGCGACCCCGGGACCGTCCTCGGGTTCGCCGAAGAGCTGACCCTGCGCTACTCGCAAGGCCTCGGCTCGATCGACGGCGACGCCCGCGCGCTGCTTGAGGCGCAGGCTCCGAAGCGGGTCGCGATCCAGTTCAAGCCGTTGCGAACCGCCAGTTGGGACCATCGCAAGCTCGGCGGCACCTACTGAGTTCGGCGACAATTTCGCTACATCTGCGCCGCGGTCGTGTTGCAAGCTGACCCGACCGCTACCTTTTCCGATCCTTGATCCGACGCCTCTCAGCCCTTGTCCTGCTCAGCGCCCTCGTCGGGGCGCTCTTCGTTGCCGCCCAGTCCGGCGGCGCGGCAACGACGCCGAGGGCGCCGAAGGGCTTCTTCGGGATCGGGCCGCAGACCGCGCTGACCGACCGCGACGCCGAATACATGAAGGCGGGCGGGATCGAAAGCGTGCGCTGGCCGGTCACCTGGGCCGGTATCCAGCCGAAAGCCAACGGCCCCTACGAATGGTCGAGCATCGACGAAGTCGTCGCCGTTGCCGCCCGCCACGGGCTCCAGGTGCTGCCCTTCCTGGTCGGGACGCCGCGCTGGCTCGCGAACAAGCCGACCACGCTGCCGATCAACAGCGGCCGCGCCCGCCATGCCTGGATCTCGTTCCTCGAAGCGGCCGTCAAGCGCTACGGGCCGGGAGGCGAATTCTGGAACGAACACGCCCCGGGCGTCGTCCAGTACGAACCGGCGATCGCCACGCCGCTGCCGATTCGCACCTGGCAGGTCTGGAACGAGGCCAACTTCTTCTACTTCGCCTACCCTGCCTCACCGCAGCGCTACGTGAAGCTGCTGAAGATCTCCAGCCCGGCGATCAAACGGGTCGACCCGAGCGCCAAAGTGGTCCTCACCGGCCTCTTCGGCAGGCCCACCGCCCACGGTGCCCGCGGGATGCCGGCGGCCCAGTTCCTCGAAACGATCTACCGCTCGCCGGGAATCAAGAGCTACTTCGACGGGATCGCCCTGCATCCGTACGCGGTGGACACCGAAACGCTCGAAGAAATCGTCGAAGAACTGCACGAAGTCACGGTTGCCAACCACGACCGGGTCCCGCTCTACGTGACCGAGATGGGATGGGGATCGCAGAACGACTTCAAGCAGGTCGCCTTCGAGCAGGGCATCCAGGGTCAGGTGGACGAGCTCCGCGGCGCCTACGAATACCTGCTCGCCAACCGCAATCGGCTCGACCTCAAGCAGGTCTACTGGTTCTCCTGGAAGGACCTTGCCGGCGCCTGCAGCTTCTGCGACTCGGTCGGCCTCTTCCGGGCCGGAACGCGCTTTCACCCGAAGCCCGCCTGGCGCGCGTTCGTCGCGCTCACCGGCGGTCGCCAGCGTCCCTGACGCCGCGTCTCAGTGCTTCTTGCGGCCCGTGCCGTGGTGGCGCTTGCTGTGGGCGAGCTTGATCTTCAGCTTGCGCGAGGCGGCGGCTTCGAAGCTGTCATCGGCGGCGATCGTCACCCGGAAGCTCCAGGGGCGCCCGATCTTCTGCCGGAAGCGGGCGGTGCATGCCCGGTCGAGGTGACGGGTGCCGATGTGGGTGCGGTTGCGGAACAGCTTGATCGGCTCCCCCTTGCGGCCGGGGCAGGGCGAGGCGAAGGCGGTGATCAGCGCTTTGCCGCCGCGCGGGACGCGTCGGCGCAGCGCCTTGATTCCGGCGAACGACGGCTTCAGTCGCGTCGTGGTGCCGGTTGCGAAGCAGGCGGCCGGCTGCGAGCCGACCAGGCGCGAGACCTGACCCAGCTCGGAGACCGTGTAGATCCGCCCGCAGGAGTCCTCGCCAAAGGAGACGAGGTTGGCAACGTCGATTCCCTCGCCGCGGTCGCCGCTGGCGCTCGGTAGGCCGGGAACGATGGAGCGCACTTCCGGGTTGCAGTAGTCGCCGTAGAGGTAGCGGCCATAAAGGTCGCCGAGGCTGGCGTCGCGGACGACGTAACCGCCGACGATCGCGCAGCCGAAGGGGCCGCCGTTGCCGGGGTTGGCGTGCGCGTAGTCGAAGATCGGTTCGGTGAAATCGCCGGGGGACCCTGGGCAGCCTTCGTCGTCGGCGGGCCCTGCGATCAGCCCCTCGCGGCAGTTCCAGCCGTAGTTGGCGCCACCGCCGAGCCCGGGGGCGAGGGCGTAGTCGACCTCCTCGCGTTCTTTCTGGCCGACATCACCGACCGCGATCGCGCCGCTGAGGCGGTCGAAAGAGAAGCGGTAGGGGTTGCGCAGACCGTAGCTCCAGATCGTGTTGAAGGGCGACGGCGCGCTGGGAAATGGGTTGCCCGCGGGGACGACGTAGCCGCCGCCGACCAGCGGCGCGATGCGGAGGATCTTGCCGAGCAGCGCTTCCGGTTTTCCTTCCAGCGCCTGCGCGTTGTGGAACTGGTCGTCTTCGCCGCCGCCGTCACCGGTCGAGATGAAGAGGTTGCCTTCGGGCCCGAACTGGAGCTGGCCGCCGTTGTGGTTGGCGGCTTTTTCATGGCTGATGGTCAGCAGGTCGTGCGGGGTGCTGAACAGCGCGGTGCCGCCGACCGCGACCAGTTCGGCGACGTGGATCACGCCGGTCGAGTTCTGCACGTAGTCGACATAGAGGCGGCCGGTGGTGTCGAAGTCGGGCGCCAGCGCGATCGAGAGCAGCCCCCGCTCGCCTTCGCATTTGCCGCTGGCGGGACAGCCGACCACTGCCTTGAGGTCGGCGAAGGTGGTGACGGCGCCGTTCTGGACCTGCTTGATCAGCCCCGCCCGCTCGACGACGAAGAGCCGTTCCGGATTGCCGGGATCGGAGGTGACGTAGATCGGCCTTTCGAAGCTGCCGATCGGCTGCAGGGTGGCGGCGTGGGCGGCGGCCGCCACTAGCAACACCAGCGCGAGCGCGAGCCCGACAGTTGCAATTGCTCGGGCCGTCGCCTTACGGCCGAACGGTGAGGCCGTCTCCTCGATCACGAGCTCGCCAAGATAGCTGGTTCGCTCAGTGCGCATCCAGTCCGATCTCGGCGATGGCGGCGGCGATCGCCTCCAGCGTTGCCCGCTCGGGATTGAGCTTTGCGGCCCGGATCCAACCGTTGACCTGCGCTGGCGTTCGGGCGCCGACGATGGCTCCGCTGACGCCGTCGATCTGCACCGTCCAGGCGATCGCCAGCTCGGCAACCGTCGCCCCGATCCCGTCCGCGATCGGACGCAGGCGCTCGACCAGCTCCAGGGCGCGCTCGACCTGCGGGCTCTGGAAGCGAGGCCGTCGTCGCCGCCAGTCGTCCTCGGGCAGCGCCGCCAGGCGGGCGAGCGAGAAGCTGCCGGAGAGCAGGCCGGACTCCAGCGGGCTGTAGACGATCGTCGGCACGCGGTTGGCGGCCAGCCACGGCAGTTCGCTCTCCGCCGCCCGTTGTTCGAGCAGCGACAGCGGCAGCTGGGCCGCGTCGAGCGGTCGGATCCGGGCGCAGCGCTCGAGCAGCGTGGCGTCGAAGTTGCTGACGCCCGCCCAGCGGATCTTGTCCTCGTCCCGCAGCTCTCCCAGGGTCGTCCAGGCCGTGGCGACGATCTCCTCGTCCTCGACCGGCCAGTGCAGCTGGTAGAGATCGAGGCGCTCGACCCCAAGGCGCTGGAGCGAGGCCTCGCACTCGGCGCGCAGCGAGCCCGGGCTGAGGTCGCGGTAAGTCGAGCCCGAGTCCGGGTCGATCCGCATCCCGGCCTTGGTGAAGACCAGCGGCCGCTCGTCCGCCGGCAGCTCGGCGAGCGCCCTGCCGACGATCCGCTCGGCGTGGCCATCGCCGTAAACGGCAGCGGTATCGATCCAGTCGACGCCCTCCGAGACCGCATGGCAGATGGTGGCGATCGAGTCCGCGTCGTCCTGTGGTCCCCAGCCGACCCCGCCGAAAGCCCACGCGCCGAGCCCGACTCTGCTCAGCCTCGGCAGGGGCTCTGGGTCCAGGTCCCCGGATCGCGCTGCGCCGGAGCCTGCCGCTAGATTGGGGCCGTCCACCATGAACTCAGCCAATGAAATCAGGTTGAGCGCGGTCGTCCCCTGCTACAAGGAGGCGGAGTCGATCCCGGTCATGCACGAACGCCTGACGGCGGTATTCACCGAGTTGGGCGTCGACTGGGAGATCATCTTCGTCGACTCCGGCAGTCCGGACCGGAAAACGCCGGAAGTCCTGGCCGAGATCGCGGCGGGCGACCGCCGGGTCACGGTCGTCCGCCACACGCGCGCCTTCGGCTCGCAGAGCGGCTACTCCAGCGGCATGAGGCTGGCCACCGGGGATGCCGTGATCCTCCTCGACGGCGATCTTCAGGACCCGCCGGAGCTGATCCCCGAGTTCTTCGCTCGCTGGCAGGAAGGGTATGAGGTTGTCTACGGCGATCGCGTGACGCGCGAGGGATCGAAGCCGATGAACGCGGCGCGGAAGGCCTTTTACCGGGTCTTCCAGCGGCTCTCCTACGTCTCGATGCCGGTCGACGCCGGCGACTTCTCGCTGATCGATCGCCGCGCGGTCGATCAGATCAACGCCCTGCCCGAGACGCACCGATTCGTGCGCGGCCTCCGCGCCTTCGTCGGCTATCGCCAGATCGGCGTCCCCTACGAGCGGCCCGAGCGACTGTTTGGGCGCTCCTCGAACAACTTCGTCGCCAACCTCGGCTGGGCTCGCCGGGCCATCATCTCGTTCTCCTACGCGCCGTTGGATCTGATCGGCTGGCTCGCCTTCTTCACCACCGCTGTCGCCGTGCTCGCCGGGGTCGTCGAGATCGTGCTCAAGATCGTCGATCCCAGCGCGGCGCCGAAGGGCTACGCCACCCTGCTCGTGGTCGTCCTCTTCATCGGCGGCGTGCAGTTGATCTGCTTCAGCGTGATCGGCTCCTACCTCGCGCACATGTATGAGGAGATCAAGGCCCGTCCGCCCTACATCGTCGAGCGGGTCCTGAACCCGCCGCGGGCCCGCAACGGCTCTGACCCTGTCTCCCCTGAGCTAGCCCACGCCGAGGTACAGGTCGTGGCCGTTGCTAACGTGCCCAACTCCCCCGAGGAACCCTGATCATGAGTTCCGATCCCGATCGCGCCGCCGAGCTACGCAGCCAGATCCTCGATCTGGTCGGCGAGTACCACGATGCCGCCTTCGGGCCGCGTGAGTTCCAGCCCGGGGAGACCGACATCCCGTTTGCCGGCCGCGTCTTCGACGAGCGCGAGATCGTCAATCTGGTCGATTCCTCGCTCGAATTCTGGCTCACGACCGGCCCCTGGGCGGAGAAGTTCGAGAAGCGCTTCGCCCGCATCTTCGGCCTCCGCCACGCGCTGCTCGTCAACTCGGGCTCCTCGGCCAACCTGGTCGCGCTCTCGGCCCTGACCTCGACCAAACTGGCTGACCGCCGTCTGCGCCCGGGCGACGAGGTGATCACGGTGGCGACCGGCTTTCCGACCACCGTCAACCCGATCATCCAGAACGGTCTCGTCCCGGTCTTCGTCGACGTCACGGTCCCGACCTACAACATCGACGTCTCGATGTTGGACGCCGCCCTCTCGAGCCGGACCCGGGCGATCATGGTCGCCCACACGCTCGGCAACCCGTTCGACCTCGACGCCGTCAAGGCCTTCGCCGAGAAGCACGACCTCTGGCTGATTGAGGACTGCTGCGACGCCCTGGGATCGACCTACCGCGGACAGCAGGTCGGCAGCTTCGGCGACCTCGCCTCGGTCAGCTTCTACCCCGCCCACCACATCACGATGGGGGAGGGGGGCTGCGTCCTCACCAACAAGGGCCGACTCAAGGTCCTGGTCGAGTCCTTCCGTGACTGGGGCCGGGACTGCTGGTGCGATCCGGGCAAGGAGAACACTTGCGGCAAGCGCTTCGACCATCAGCTCGGCGATCTCCCGCGTGGCTATGACCACAAGTACATCTACTCCGACGTCGGCTACAACCTGAAGCTGACCGACATGCAGGCCGCCGTCGGCCTCGCCCAGCTCGACAAGCTCGATTCCTTCACCGCCGCCCGGCGCGCCAACTTCGCCCGCCTCTACGAAGGCCTCTCCGACCTGCAGGAGTGGCTGATCCTGCCCGAGGCGACCGCCAATAGCGACCCGAGCTGGTTCGGCTTCCCGGTCGCCCTGCGCGAGGACTGCCCGGTCGACCGCGACACGATCCTGCGCTTCATGCACGAGCGCAAGGTCGCAACCCGCCTGCTGTTCGCCGGCAACCTGGTCCGTCAGCCGGCCTACCTGCAGGTCGAGCACCGGCGGGTGGGCGACCTGCCGGTCGCCGATTTCGTCATGGACCAGGTCTTCTGGGTCGGGGTCTACCCGGGCCTCAGCGCCGCGCAGGTCGACTACATGATCGAGTGCTTCCACCAGGTGCTGTCGCCGGCATCGGCCCCCGGGGGCTCGCGGAGCGGGGGCGCGAAGCCCACCGCCCTGGCGGAGCGCGAGTAGTTGCAGGCCTCGGACTGGATCGCGAAGTTCCTCGCCTCGCAGCGAGTCGAGGCGGTCTACGAAGTGGCGGGGGGGATGATCGCCAACTTCATCGACGCCCTGCACCGCGACGGCCAGGTGCGGATCGTCGCCTGCCATCACGAGCAGGCGGCCGGGTTCGCCGCCGAGGGGCACGCCAGGATGAACGGGATCCCGGGGGTCGCGATGGGAACCAGCGGCCCCGGCGCGATCAATCTCCTGACGGCGCTCGGCAGCTGCCACTTCGACTCGACGCCGGCGGTATTCATCACTGGCCAGGTCAACCGCTCAGAGCAGAAGCGGGATCGGCCGATCCGCCAACTCGGCTTCCAGGAGACCGATGTGGTGGCGATGGCGACGCCGATCGCGAAGGCTGCGATCCGGGTCGAGACGATCGAGGACCTGCCGAAACAGCTGAGCGAGGCCTTCGCGATCGCCTCCGCCGGCCGCCCCGGGCCGGTACTGGTCGACATCCCGCTCGACCTGCAGCTGGCCGAGCTCGAGGCGCCGCTGCCCGGCCCGGCCGAGGTCGATGCGGCGGCCGACGTGCAGATCTCCGATGACGCGATCGCCCGCATCCTCGCTGACCTCGAGCGCGCCGAGCGGCCACTGATCCTCGCCGGCGGCGGTCTCCGCGCCGGCCGCGCCGTCCCCGCCTTCCGCCAGCTCGTCGACCGCCTCGGTGTGCCCGTCGTCAACTCGCTGATGGGCGTCGACGCTCTCCCCTTCGACCACCCGCTGCGGATCGGGCTGATCGGGACCTACGGCAACCGCTGGGCCAACATCGCGCTCTCCCGCTGCGATGCGCTGCTGGTGCTCGGCAGTCGCCTCGACATCCGCCAGACCGGCGCCGACACCGATGCCTTCGTCGCCGGGCGCACGATCCACCACGTCGACGTCGACCCCGGCGAGGTCAACAACAGGATCAGCGGCTCGCACGAGCTGATCGCCCCCCTCGGGCCGGCGATCGCCGCCCTCCTGGAGGCGACGGCGGACTTCCCCGCGAGAGCACACGAGGCCTGGGCGGAGGAGATCGCCGAGCTTGCCGTTCGCTGGCCGGACACGGGTGAGCTGCCGGGGATCGAGGGGATCAACCCCAACCAGCTGATGCACCAGCTCGGCGACGCGGCGGCGACGGCCTACGTGGCCGACGTCGGCCAGCACCAGATGTGGGCGGCGCAGTCGCTGGAGTTGAGTGGGGAACAGCGCTTCCTCACCTCCGGCGGCATGGGCGCGATGGGCTCGGGTCTGCCGCTGGCGGTCGGCGCTGCGGTGCAGAGCAACGGCCCGGTCGTCTCGATCTCGGGCGACGGCGGCTTCCAGCTCAACATCCAGGAGCTGCAGACTGTCGCCCGCAACAAGCTGCCGGTGAAGATGGTGATCCTCGACAACGGCTGCCACGGGATGGTGCGCCAGTTCCAGGAGTCCTACTTCGACGGCCGCTACCAGTCGACCGTCTGGGGATATTCGGCGCCCTCGTTCGTCGCCGTCGCCAACGCCTATGGCATCCCCGGCCGGCGGGTGGAGGACCCAGCCGACGTCGCCGCCGCGGTGGCCGAGATGTGGACGGCGGAGGGGCCGTATCTGCTCGAGGCGGCGATTGACCTCAAAGCCAACGCCTACCCGAAGATCGCCTTCGGCCATCCGATCAGCGAGATGGAGCCCTTCGTCGCCCCGCGGGCGATGGAGTCGACCTAGAGTCGGGCTCAGTCGAGCAGCTGCCCAGGCTTGACGCCAAGCCCCGCAGCGATCTTCAGGACCGTCGAGACCTGCGGATCGCGTTTGCCGGTCTCAATCCGGCTGATCTCACCGGCCTGAACCCCGCAGCGCTGGGAGAGCTGTTCCTGGGTCAGTTCGAGTTCGATGCGGGTCGCCCGCAGGTTCTCGCCGAGGTTGCCCACGGTCAGGATCGTCTAGCCTCGGCGCTCAGATGACCATGTAAAGTTTCATAAATACCGTTGCCTGACTGATCCCCGATCATCAGAACCCGGGGGCCGAGACCTTGCGGCCCCGGCCCCTAGCTGCGGGTGTCTAGCCCTGCTTAGTGGGCACTCGGACCACCACAGGTTTCTCCGTCATGGAGATTTTCATAGACCCGTCACCTCCCTTCGCGAGTCAGCCCGGCTACGACGCCGGAGGAAGTGACAATGCTAAGAATCCTTCGCCCGATCGGGCGCTACTTTTCGGAGGGGAACGGCATTCCCTCGGTTCCTTCTATGCTCGGGACTCCCTGATCATCTGAGCGATTTCGAGCGCAGAAGGAGAGATGGCGGTGCCTAAGACCTCAGGAAGACGCAAGCCGCGGGATGCAGCCGATTCGGTCGCCCATTCCATCGCCCACCCAATCCGGGTGGACATCCTCATCGTGCTCCATGCCGGGCCGGAGAGCGCGAAGGGCTTAGCTGATCGACTCGATCTTCCTTTGAGCAATGTCACGCATCACATCAACGAATTGAAAGACGCGAAAGCGATCGAGGTCGCCTTCACGAAACCGGTCGGAAACGTCCTTCAGGACTTCTGGCGTGCCACCACGACCTCGACCTACTATCCGGACGACTTAGCCAAGTTGACCCGCGAGGAACACCATTGGCTCAGCCGTACGATCGTTCAGTCGATGATGGCCGAGATGCTGGCGGCCCTCCGTACGGACCGACTTGCCGGCGATGAATTCGCGGTCACCGGCTGGGACCACGTGTGGCTTGACAGGCAGGGCCACAAAGATATGTACGAGAACACCTGCGTCTTTTTCGATCGCATGTACGACATCGCCGCTGAATCCGTGAGTCGGACGGAGAAGAGTGGGGAGGATCCGAAGCTCTACATCGGGGGCGTGTTGTCCTTCGAGCGGGCTCGCACGGAGCCGAACACCAGTGCAAGTGTCGCCCACGTTGGAGAGGAATCACCTTCGGGAAGGGAACCACCGTTCGAGAAGTAGGTATGGTTTTCCCCGTACCTCTCTGGAAGTCTTCACCACTCGACCGAAACAGACCGCCCTCTCTCGTAGTCGTGGGAGGCAGGTCCGACCCGGCTCTCGGGGTTGCGGGGCTCCGAACCAGATCCGCGCCATCCCGAGAGCCGGGTCGGTCGAGCACCATGAGAAAGGTTTCCCTCCACCCCCACCAAATGCCCCCTGCGCTCGGCCCATCGAGGAGCGCACGGCGGGCACCGGAGAGGGACGAGCAGCTCTTTGACTGGGAGCGGCTCGTCCCCCTCCTGGTTCATCCGGCAAAGGTTGCAGTCATCGAAGCCCTGGAGTGGATGGAACAACCCCTCTCCCCGACCGAGATGGTCAACCTGTTCGCCGACGATCGGGACCTCTACCTCTCGATTGTCGCCTACCACGTCCGGGGGCTGGTGAAGGTCGGTGGGCTGGAGGTAGTGAAGACCCGCAAAGTGGGCGGCGCGACCGAAAAGTTCTACTTCTTCCCGTCGACGTGAGCATCGCGATCACAGCGAAGGAGCGGAACGCGCTCTATGGGGAGATCGTCGTTCGCCTCAGCGGCATCGATGCGCTTTACCGGGCAGTTGACGCTGAAGACTTCGAGGAGGCGGAGCGCCTTGGTCGCGAGTATTGCGACTACCTGCTTGTTCTCCTGAACGATCTTGGCTGGGGAGGGGTCTCATCCGCTAGCCCACGGGATTTCGAGCTGACGACCGCTCCCGAGGTGCTGCGCCGCGTCCTCGAACGGCTCCACGTCACGGCATCCAGTCAACTCGAGACCGACAAGGGCCACACCCGCGCAGCACAGGCAGACGAAGCGCTCACCGAATTCGTTCTGACTACCTGTTCTGGGGCGTTGGAAGCACTCGCCAACGACGGGTCAGGGCTCCAGATAAACACTCCAACCGCCTAAGCGATCTTTTCCAAGCAAGTTCAGATTTTCAAAATTGTGAGTATTGACAGGAGCCAGAGAACTGCCAGTATGCGCCGCGATTCGGTACGGGCCGAGTCTTCTTTCAAAAACGAGCAAGGGGAATAGGTGTGACTAAACGGAGTCATCCAGGGCGGATCGCAGGCGGGCCGAAAGACCGTTGGATCTGCCTTTATCTTGCCCTCGCTCTCACCACGGCGCTGATTGTGGTCGGCGCCGGCTCCGCTTCGGCCTCCAGTGAGGAAGCGCCGCCGACCGGTCTCGGGCTGGCTCCGAGTCTGATCCGTGAAGCAACCGAATCCCCAGGCACGGAGAAGTTCGAAGCGCCCCCGACCGATGCCCAAGCAGCCCGCCAGCTTCCCCACGATGGGCTCGACCGTGGCCAGGCGCTCGATCTCCTCAGCTCGGTGTTCGGTGCTGAGATCGAAGCCCCGGCTGCGATCTTCGACAATCTCGAAGTCGAAAAGTTCATCTCCAACAACGCTGCGGTGATGCCGGCGGGGTCTCTGGCCGCCGCAGTCTCTTCTGGCGAAGGTGAACTTACGCCAGAGGGTGCGAGCGTCCCTGTCTTGGTCGAGTCCTCGGTCCCGCTCAGGACCGAGGATTCCGATGGGAAACAGGCGCCGGTGGATCTCGGTCTGGAGCGGACCGAAGGCGAGCTGCGTCCCGCGAATCCTTTGGCCGAAACCAGCATTCCCCTCGAATTGGATCAAGGGATCGCGCTTGCCAACGAACAGATCCGACTCAAATTTCCCGAAGCAGCAGGCGAGCGCGATGCCAGCTCGATCGAAGGCGCTGTCGCGTTCTATCCCAACGTCGAACCGGACACCGACCTCGCGGTCGCACCCGCGGCGGAAGGGGTGGAGACCTTCTCGCAGCTGCGGACCCCTGAAGCCCCTCGCACCCAAGTGGTCCAGGTCGAATTGCCCGAAGGCGCGCAGCTGAAGGAAGCCCCGGAAGGGGGCGCTGAAGCGGTGCAGGGAGCGCGAACGCTCTTGAGCGTGCCGCCGCCAACCGCAATCGACGCGGAGGGAAACTCGGTGGCGACGACGCTCTCAGTTTCAGGCGACTCCGTCGAAATCACCGTCTCGCCGACCCCCGCCACCGCATACCCGATCTTGGTCGATCCGCTCTGGCGCTACGAAAGCTACAACTGGACCTGGGAAAACAGCGCCTTCAGCGGCTGGGAAGCCGCATCAACCCCACCCTCCTACACGGCCCTTCCCTACATGTGGGGGACGGGCTACAAAGCGCTCGACATGACCTCGGGCTACAACGCTCCAGCCGCGCAATATGCCGCCGCAAACTGGTACTTCCACGTTCCTCGCTGGAATTCAGACTGGGCCACTTACCACGAACGCCCGAAGAGCTTCGTCTTCTACGTCGCCCTCAATTCGATGATGTTCCTGACTGAAGGCAACCACGCCGTCTCGCCCGTGGAGGTCGCCGGGGTCCTCGATGAGACCTCGGGAACCTGGCGGTCCTACGCCCAGCATTCGGGCTATGACGGGGATATCACTGGCTGGTCAGGGCAGCTCGGGCTTCCCAACGAAAACGCACAGCATCAGATCGATACCAACGCCCAGGCCGCGGTAGTCGCCCTGACGGCGACTGAAAACGAAGCCGTGGCGAAATATCGAACGGCGGTAGTGGGAACGGCCTGGGTCGGCATCTCAGATCGCAACCTGCCGCGATTCACCAAACTGTCTGGCCCTCAGCAGTGGCTGAACACCGAAACCTCCCAGGTCGAATACCAAGTCATTGATGAAGGGCTCGGCGTCTACGAACTCAGGCTGACCCCGCCGGGCGAAGCAGGCACGACTTCTTATCCGATCGGCTGCACCGGCCTCCCGGCTTCGCCGTGCCAAAGGGAATATGAATCAGGCAAATCAGGGGCCGTCACTCTGCCGATCAAACCCGCCACGGCACCGCAGGGCATCGACCACTACAAAGTGCTCGCCACTGATCCGCTCGGCACGCTTTCCTCGCCGGGGCAAGGAGAAACCCCCGGTGGTGAAGCAGACCCTGGAACGCCGCACTGGATTCAGGAAGAAATATTGGTCAAGGTGGACCACACGGCACCGACCCTGTCGCTCTCGGGCTCACTGACCGAACAGGCTTCGCTGGGCACCGCGCGCCCCGAATACACGCTGAAATACGCCGCCGCAGACGGCGGTGAGGAAGCCCCTGTCTTCCAGTCTGCATTTGGCGCGAGTGGTGCCGGCGCTGGCCAGCTGAGCCACCCCGCCGACGTCACCGTCGATCCCAACGGCAACATCTGGGTCGCCGACGAGAACAACAATCGAATCGAGAAGTTCGGCTTCAAAGGCGAATTCCTCGCCAGCTATGGCTCGCTCGGTTCGGGCAATGGTCAGCTCAACCACCCGACCGGGATCGAGGCCGATTCCGCCGGCAACATCTGGGTGGCCGACACCGGCAACAACCGGATCGAGAAGTTCAGCGAAGCCGGGGCATACCTGAGCGCCTTCGGCAGCTCGGGAACGGGCAACGGAAAACTCTCCTCGCCCCAGGGCATCGCCGTCGACTCGGCAGGGAGGGTCTGGGTCGCCGACACCGCCAACAACCGGATCGAGGAGTTCAACGCCAAAGGTGCCTTCCTCGCTGCGTTCGGAGCGAAAGGATCGACGGCGGGCCAGTTGAGCGAACCAGCCGCGCTCGACGTCGCGCCGGGCGGCAATATCTGGGTCGCCGACACCGCCAACAACCGGATCGAGGTCTTCAACGAACAGGGCGACTATGTCGGCGCCTACGGCTCGCTCGGCACGGGCAACGGCCAGTTCAACCGGCCCGCGGGGATCGAGGTCGACAAGCTCGGCAACGTCTGGGTCGCCGATCTCAACAACAGCCGTGTCGAGCAGTTCTCCGAACGCGGCGAATACCTCGGCAAGTTCGGCGCCAAAGGCACCGGCTCGGGACAGTTCACCTTCAGCGGCCCGATCGGGTTGACGACCAACCGCAACGGCCGCCTCTGGGTCACCGATTCGGCGAACAACCGGATCGAGAACTGGAATGCGCCCCAGGGGAACCAGTCGGGCGTGCGCAGCGTGGCGATCAAAGTCGATGGCAACATCGTGGACCAGCCCAAATTGAGCTGTGAAACGGGCGGCTGCCCCCTGGCCGGCGAATGGGCGCTGCACTCGGGCGAATACGCCGCCGGAACCCACACCGTCCAAGTCGTCGCGACCGACGGTGTTTCTCTGACTGCCACCAAACCGCTGACGATCACGCTGAACCCGCCGGCCCCGAGCGTCAGCCTCTCGGGCACGATGACCGAACAGGGCACCCTTGGGAAAACCCTGCCCCGCTACAACCTGAAACTGAGCGCCGCAGCCGAAGAGGGGACGGGGGCGCCGCCGACGAGCGCCCCAACCTACGTCAGCTCCTTCGGATCGGCCGGCGCCGGCAACGGGCAGTTCTCCCATCCGGGCGACATCGCCGTCGACGGCACCGGGAATCTCTGGGTGGTCGATGAGAACAACAACCGGATCGAGAAGTTCAACGCCGCCGGCGCATACCTGACCAAGTTCGGCTCGAGCGGGACCGGGAACGGGCAGCTCTCCCGCCCGACGGCGTTGGCGATCGACTCCAAAGGCAATGTCTGGGTCACCGACGCCGCCAACAAGCGGGTCCAGGAGTTCAATGAAAAAGGCGAATACCTGACCAAGTTCGGCAGCTCTGGAACCGGCAACGGCCAGTTCTCGGGCGCCGGTCCCGAAGGTATCGCGATCGACTCCAAAGGCAACATCTGGGTCTCCGACACGAGCGCCTCTCGCCTTCAGGAGTTCAACAGCAGCGGCACGTTCCTGAAAGTCGTCGGCACCAAAGGCGGCGAACCGGGCCAGCTCTCCGAACCGACCGGAATCGACATCAGCCCGGCCAACAACGTCTTCGTCGCCGACTGGGCAAACAGCCGCGTCGAGGTCTACAACGAAGCGGGCGAATACATACGCCAGTTCGGGACCCAAGGAACGGGCGCGGGCCAGTTCCAACAGGCCGACGGAATCGCGATCGACCCCAGCGGCATCGTCTGGGTCGGAGACCAAAACAACAAGCGTGTTCAGGAGTTCAATCAGAATGGCCACTTCATCGCCCAGTTCGGTTCGCCCGGCAGCGGCGCGGGGCAGTTCAACCTCGGCTATCCGATCGGGATCGCCGCCGATACCCAGGGCAACCTCTGGGTTACCGATACGGCCAACAACCGGGTGCAGCGCTGGCGCGAGCCCTCGCGCTCTCTGGTCAAAACCGAAGTCACGGTCGACGGCAAAAACGTCGACTCTGGCGAAGTCGCCTGCACGACGGAAACCTGCACCACCGCGCGTGAATGGGTTCTTGAATCCTCGGCCTATTCGGCCGGAAGCCACACCGTCATCGCCAAAGCGACCGACGGCTTCGGCAAGGCGACGAGCAAAGCCGTGACGATCGGAATCCAGCGCGACACGACCAAACCGGCGCTCGCTACCGGTGGCGAACTCGCGAATGCGCCGAGCGGCTGGGTCCAGCAAGACAGCTACGGCTTCACCGCGGCCGCTACCGATGCGGGCGGCTACGGTGTGACGTCCCTTGGCTTCAAGATCGACGGGGCTACCGTCGCCTCGACGAGCCAGGCCTGCCCGGGGGGCAGCTGCGAAGCCGCACTCTCGAAATCAGTCAGCATGGCCGCCTACTCTGGCGGCGCGCACGAAGCCGAAGTCATCGCGAGCGATGGCGCCGGGAATGTGTCGACCAAACGCTGGACGATCAACGTCGATCCGGAAGGGCACATCTCGACCGCGGAAGCGACGGCGACGCTTGAAGCAGTTGAAGAGACGGCGCCGGTAAATGTGGTGGGCGAGTCGAGAGAAGAAGAGATTGAAGGGACTGCGCTGGGTCTGGGCATCAAACTGGATGAAGGAGAACTGGTCGGCACTGGAACCGCCGTACCAATCGCGATTGAGCCCACCCCGGGCGGCGGATTTACGGTTGAAGTGCCGGAAGCCAGCGCATTTGACGACTGTCCGCATACCGGACCTGAAGGCGAAGTCCCCCCAGAAGGATCAGAAGAAGAAGAGCAGGCCGAAGATGCTGGCGCTGCCTGCTCGGAGACCGCTGAGGAAGAAACGACCGAAAACGGGATGGTGCCGATTCAGGTGACGCCAATCGACACCAAAGGAGGCGCGACTGTTCCCTATCTCGTCGAAGACACTTCGGTACTGTCAGGAAACACGTCTGAAGGCGTTGACTCCGCGATACGGCCGCTAACTGACGGAGGCATGGTCTGGAACGCCATCCGGGACGGTTCAGCTCCGGAACAGTATTCGTGGCGGGTTGAACTGGGGAACAACCAGGAGCTTCACCTTGTGGATGAACACCACGCGGAGGTCTACTACAATGACTCTACGCCGGCTCTCTCGATCACGGCCCAGCCAGCCCATGACGCAGTGGGATCTACTGTACCTACTAGTCTAAGTGTAAGCGGGGAAGATATCGTCACCGTCACGGTGCACCACAAAGCGGGCCATGAAGGCCAACCCTTCGTTTACCCGATCATCGAGGGTTATGGATGGGAGGGAGGACTTACTACGACCATTGTGGACTTCTATAACCGTCCTCAAGAAGAAGAAGAAGGCTCGGAAGAGACCACAGAAGGGAACTTCGTCAACGTTAGTATTTGGACCTACGGTCCGCCGGAAACCGATTCGGACCAAGCGGCAGTGCCGTGGGTCGCCGAACTTCAACCAGCGAATGTCGACCCTATTCGCAAGCGATTCGCCTTTACTACGTGTGGCCATAAAAACATCAATAAAACCGAATCAGAAATCCCCGGTACCGGTGGCCCCGGCCCGACCGAAGAGTCTCTTAAGTACTATCAGGACTGCCACAATCCTGAACTGGGTGGCGTCTGGTGGGGCGTCACGGTGCATGGTACTTACCACTACAAGTATCACCACTGGGTCTGGGTCTATCCGACCCAACTCGATTGCCGAAAGAGGTGGGGCATAGAACAGCCCGCTATGGTGGCATGTGCGAGAGAATTTGCCGAAACGCCATCAGGTCCTGGGCAAGCAGTGCACGGACCCGTTACCTTGCGAGGCGAATACAGATGGCCACCGGGTCATGGACACTTTGAATTCAATGAAGTTGCCTGCATGGCGGTTGTTGGCGAAGTCTTCCCGAAAGGTGGTCCACCTATAGGCGAACAGCCGATGCGCAACCCAATGCACCGAGAGTATTTCTTCACGCGTAGAGAGGTAAAATGCCCTCATGGCGAATAGTGGTCCGACGTGTGTTCAGAGGATCTGCTCAATGATTAGTGGCCGACACACCTTAGGTACACTACTTGCGCTTTGTGCGATGCTTGTGTGTGGGGCTAGTAGCGCTCCTCCCAACGCATGGGCCTTCTTGCCAACTGCTCACACTTCCCAGCCTGCAAGAGAGCCGCAATGGATAAAGGAGTACCCGCTGTGGAAGACTCTTCCTACCTCTGCATTCGCGGTACTGAGAGAAGGGACGGTGGCGCGTTCTCGTTGGGGAATATACGCATATCGAGGCGACGGGCCCGCGGGCGGCTCCCGTCCTTGTATAGAGGAAGTAAATTTGACGTTTGAAGGCGGACTGTCGACCAGCGGAAGTAGCTGTGGTCCACTACCCACTGGAGACAAACCACCGATTTTCACCCTAACCGGCTTATCTTGGAAGTATCCGGGTCGAGCGGTTATTGGCGAGACTGTAATTGGCATGGTGGTTAGCAAATCTGTGTCACGAGTGTCAATCAACGTCAATCCTGTGCCGAAGGTTGTTCGTAGAACGAGATATCTGAGTGTGAGTCAAGCGCGGAAGGCACGAATCCAGCGTTTTCGTTATGTGGCGTTGGCAATCCCGAGGGATGTGTGCTTGATGGGGGTTGAAGGCTTCGATATAGGAGGCCGGCGCGTTCTTAATACCGGCCTAGATCCTTGCCTTGCACCTGGCTAGCTTACGATGAGAGAGTCGCTATCCAGATGAGCGCCTCAACAATGTCCCTTGCTGAGACAGCAACCGAAAGGAGTTAGCGACTGTCGACCGAAGACCTGCCGTCGTTTACTAAAGCGATACTTGTCTCTGGATCGCCTTAACTGAACGGTATCTCTGGAATGTGATGGCGCTATGGGGGAGAGATGTGGATAATCTGAGGCAGAAAATTGCCTTGACTGCGGTTGCGCTGGCAGTTCTCTTAGCAGGGGGCCTCGCGTTTGGCGTGGCCAACAGCCCGGGTGGTGGGCTTCGGCCGTCTGCATCGTATATCGACAACGCTCCGCTTTGGAGGGGTTTGAATACCGATCGGTTCGCCGTGTTGGGCAGAGGACATCTTCACGGCGGTAAGTGGGAAGTGTTTGCCACGGCCCAAGCGCGGCGGAGTCGTCACCGCGAGCCGTGTCTAACCGTCGCGCGAATCTCGCGTGATGCCCGGATTGGAGCAGCGGGGGGATGCGGAGTACCGGCTCCCCTTGATGGGCCGCGCAATCCGCCTGCTCATCCAACGATCACGGAAACGAGGTTAGGTGTCAACGGTCACGTGGTGTTGGCGGCGAGCTATTTGGCGCTGAGTGTTGCGCCGGCCGTTCGGCATGTCAAACTGGAACTGATTCCAGGGCCGAACGCTGAGTCTGGCTCTCACGTCCAAGACCTCTTGATGGCAACGAAATCCCTCAGTGCCGCGCAGGCGCGAAAGGCTGAGCTCCAGCAGTTCCGCTACGTGGTCTTGGCCTTGCCGCGCGAGGTCTGCCTGGAACGGATAACCGGATTCGATGCCACTGGTGCGCAGATGTTCAGCGCAGCCACGGGGGAGTGCGGCGGAGAAGGCGATCGTTAGCCACTGTGCCTGTGGGGTGAGGGTGACATGCGGCGAGGGAACTTGTGGTCTTTTGTGTTCGCGTTCGTCTTGTTGGCAAGCCCTGTCGCAAGCGCGCGGAGTGGAGGGCACAGTGTCTTCCTTGGGGGGTCATGGATCGACAGCCACCACAGGTACGGCTGGAGCGTTTCCGCTCGGCGGCCGGCGCCGCCCGAAGGAAGCGGCCCGCACGGCGCCCAGCGGCCGTGCATCTTAGTTTCAAGGATTCGAACCGAATTCGGCGGCTTTTCCGTCGGCGGAGCCGAGCTTTGCTACGGCGTCCCTGGGTTCCTGAGCGCCAAGGCAGAACCGCTGGTTGTGGCTATCAATGTCTTCTCGAGCCAGAAGGGGTCTGCGACGGCGTTTGGAGTCGCGGCGCCTCCCGCGGCTCGCTTGCTCAGGCTGACCCTGAGCCACGGGTATAGGACGCTGCGATTGCATGCACTGAACGACGTTCAGGCGCGGAAGGCACGGCTTAGGCCATTTCGCTACGCCGGCTTTGTGATGCGGGGCGAGTGGTGCATCGAGCGCTACGAGGTGCTGAACGAAGTTGGCAACACCCTTTGGGACAGCGGCTTGGATTCGTGCGTGGATGAAGGGGGAGCGGAATCGACCGATCTTCGTGGGGGCATCAAGCGGCTTGACGCGGTTGGCAGCCGTGATAGCCCAGAGCTAGGCATCCCGACTGGAAGCGAATCCTTCGAGGGGTCGGACATCATGTCGCCGAGCGGGCAGCAATCCATAGGCCATAACGGCGTCGAGTGAGCATGCCTGGCTTTCTACAAAAGCGGGGCTGGAAGCCGATCGAAGTGGCCCTCTGGCTCTTCGCGCTGGTGCTCGTGATCCTGTCCGTCACCAAGGTGGTTGGATCCTGGGCCCTGCTCATCGGAATCGTGATCAGCACGGTGGTGGCCTTTCTGCGATATCGAGCGGAACGCGAGCAAAGAATGCGAAACGCTGGCAATCGGGACGAGTCGGTGCGAGACCGGTGAAGCTCCTCGAATCGCCAAGATTTACGCTCGCTCTGATTGCGGGGTCTCTCGTACTAGCGATTTGGAATCTGACCAAGGGAGAGGTGGTCACTGCTGGGTTCTATGCCTTGGTGTCGGTGGTGTGGGCCGGCGTATACCGGAGGGAGAAGCAAAGGTCAGTTGAGAGAACCTACGACTCGAGTACCCCGAACAGCTCGAGTTGATCGAGGGTCACCTGGCGCATGTCGGCGCCGGCTTGGAGCTGGCGGTACCAGGCTGCGGTCTCGGTCAGGGCGATGTCCAGGGGCACCGGGGGCTGCCAGCCGAGGCGGGCGCGGGCCAGTGAGGAGTCGAGCTTCAGATAGTGCGCCTCGTGGGGGTGCGGTCCGTCGTCGACGCTCCAGTCGAGCTGCCGGGGCCAGAGCTCGGCGAGGCGCTCGACCAGCCAGCCGACCGGTCGCGCCTCGTCCTCGGGCGGGCCGAAGTTCCAGCCCGACGCCTGCTCCGGCGCGTCCCAGATCGCCTCGGCCAGGACCAGGTAGCCGCTGAGCGGGTTGACGACGTGCTGCCAGGGGCGGATCGCGTTCGGATTGCGCACCCGCACCGTCTCGCCCGCCAGAGCCGCCCGCATCATGTCGGGCACGAGGCGGTCCTCACCCCAGTCGCCGCCGCCGATCACGTTGCCGGCCCGGGCCGAGGCCAGGCGCGGGCCGTCGGGGTCGGAGAAGAACGAGCGCCGGTAGGCGCTGGTGACGAGCTCGGCGGCTCCCTTCGAGCTGGAGTACGGATCGTGGCCGCCCATCGGCTCGCTCTCGCGATAGCCCCAGTCCCACTCGCGGTTCTCATAGCACTTGTCCGAGGTGACGTTGACGACGGCGCGGACTCCGTCGCCGAGGCGGACGGCGTCGAGCAGGTTGACGGTCCCCATCACGTTGGTCTCGTAGGTGGCCCGCGGTTCGGCGAATGAGCGGCGCACCAGCGGCTGGGCCGCCATGTGAATGACCACCTCCGCTGCGGAGTCGGCGAGCGCCTGCGCGACCGCGCCGGCGTCGCGCACGTCTCCCTCGATGCTCTCCATCCCCTCCTCGACACGGGCCAGCTCGTACAGGGAGGGCGTCGTCGGCACCCCGTTGGAGAAGCCGGTCAGCTCGGCGCCCAGCGACTGCAGCCAGAGTGAGAGCCAGGCGCCCTTGAAGCCGGTATGGCCGGTTACCAGCACCCGCCGGCCACGCCAGAACTCGGGGTTCACGCTCAGGTCCAGACCCGCCACGGGGCCGAGCCCGAGTCCCAGAGGTCCTCGAGGACATGGCGATCGCGCAGGGTATCCATCGGCTGCCAGAAGCCGTTGTGGCGGTAGCAAGCCAGCTCGCCGTCCTCGGCCAGCCCGCGGACCGGCTCCTGCTCCCAGACGGTGCGGCTGTCCGTCAGGTAGCGGCCGACGCCGGGCGAGAGGACGAAGAAGCCGCCGTTGGTGGCGCCGTGGTCCCCCGGTGGCTTCTCTTCGAAGCGCCGCACCCGGTCGGCCTCGACGTCGAGGGCGCCGAAGCGGCCGGGCGGCTGCACCGAGGTCACGGTCGCCAGGCAGCCCTGCTCGCGATGGAACGCGATCAGGGCCGAGATGTCGATGTCGGCGACGCCGTCGCCGTAGGTGAAGCAGAAGTCCTCGTCGCCGACGTAGGGGAGCGCCCGCTTCAGACGGCCCCCGGTCATCGTCTGTTCGCCGGTGTCGACCAGCGTCACCCGCCACGGCTCGGTGCTGGAGCGGTGCACCTCCATCTCGCCGGAGGCGAGGTCGAAGGAGACGTCGCACGTGTGCAGGTAGTAGTTGGCGAAGTACTCCTTGATCAGATAGCCCTTGTAGCCGAGGCAGATCACGAAGTCGTCGACGCCGTGGGCGGCGTAGATCTTCATGATGTGCCAGAGGATCGGTTTGCCGCCGATCTCGACCATCGGCTTCGGGCGCACGGACGTCTCCTCGCTCAGTCGCGAGCCAAGTCCTCCAGCCAGGATCACCGCCTTCACCGGGCGCGAAGGCTATCGATAGTGTGGTCGCCCTTGGCGGTCGAGACCATGTTGAGAGACTCCCGCTCCGGTGGGGCCGGGGTAGACCTCGAATCCCAGGGAGGGCTGCGGTCCGCCGTTGAGGCGGGAACCCTGCGCCTGCTTGCCAGCGGGGCCCTTGGCGTGCTCCTGATCAGCCTGCTCGTCTTCGTCAACGGTCCCAGCGAGGCAAACGAGACCAGGGCCTGGGCCATTGCCTTCGCGCTCGCCCTGCCCGGCGGGCTGATTCTGGCCATCTACCAGGAACGCCGGCTCGCGGTGGCCGCACCGGCGGCGGTGGCTCGTGGGCTCGCCGCCGGAGTTGCATTGCTCGCCTTGGCCCTCCTCCTGCGCCGTACGGGCAGCGGCGACCGTCTCCATCACGCCGTGCTGGCGGTGGCAGCGATCGGGGCCCTGGCTGCCCCCTTCCTCGCTGCCCGGCTCTGGCGGAATCCGGCGGATACGGAGAACGAATTCGCCCGCGTGATCGGCCTCGTCTCCGTCGTCTTCATCGTCCTCCTGTTCATACCCAGCGCCGCCTTCAGGCCCGGCAACCTGCTCCCGGCGCTCGCCCTCACCGCCACCGCCATGGGCCTGCTCTGGCTGTGGCGCCGGGTGCAGCTGTCGCGACCCGTGCGCATCGGGCTCGACGTTCTCGCCTGCGTGGTCATTCCCCTAGTCGTGATCCAGCTGCCGGATCTCATCCCCTATACCGGCAACCTCCTCGTCCACCACCTCTTCTTCCTAGGGCCGGCCAACGACGTTGCCCACGGCCGCGCGATGCTGGGGACGGCGTGGTCCCAGTACGGCTACGGCTTGATCGACCTCTTGGGGTTGAGCTCCAAGGTGATCCCGCTCGGTTTCGGGACGATGGTGCTGATGATCGCGACGCTGACGGCGCTCGCGTACGTCTGCGTCTACGCGATCCTCCGCCTCGTCGGGCTCGGGTTCCTGCTCAGCATGCTCGTGCTTGCGGTGGCGGTGATGGGGAACCTGTTCGCGACGCTCGAAGCCTACGTCGTCTTTCCCAGCACTTCGCCGATCCGTTTCGGGATCCCATACCTGATCGTCCTCTGCGCCGTGCTCGGCGCTCGCTTTCCGCAACGGGAGCAGGCGTGCCGGCTCGGCGCCCTGGCGTTGCTGGCGCTGGCTGCGGCCTGGAGCTTCGAGACCTTCGTCTACAGCGCCGGCGCCTACGGCGCCATCGTCCTGGTCGAGGGGTTCGCCGGGGGAGAGGGGGCCTGGCGTCGGATCCTGCGGGGCGCCGTCGTCGGCATCGCGGTCAGCGTTGCGGCCTTCGCGGTCTTCAACCTGGTCACGCTGGCGCTCAGCGGCCACCTCAGCTGGGGCCCCTACATCGAATACCTGAAGCTCTACTCGACCCAAACCACCTTCACCGCCCCCGTCGTCTTCTTCTCGGCTGGGCCGCTGATGGGCGCGTTCCTGTTCGGCAGCGCCGCGGTGCTGCTCTGGATGGCCTGGGCCGTGCCGCGGGCGTTGCCGGCGGCGACGCGCGTGGCGCTCGCCGGGTTCACCGGCTTCGCGATCGCCAGCTTCAGCTATTACCTGGGCCGATCGATTCCCACCAACCTGCTGGTGCTGCTGCTCCCGATCGCGGCGATCTCTGCGATCTGGATGCAGGTCCTGCTGGCGAGCGCCGGGAACTGGTGGCGCACCGGCGCTGCGGCGGTGATTGCGCTGGGGCTGGCGATGATCGCGGTTGCGGCCTGGCCCTCGGTCGAGCGCAAGGACAGCACCACCGCCCTGGCGCTTCTTGTCCCGGGGGGGCAGTCGCTCGGAGGGCAGGTCAGCACGCTCGCCGATAATCCCCCACTCAACCCGCTGACCGAGTTTGCCGCTGAACTGCTCGACCGGTACTGGCCACCCGGTGCTCCCGCCCTGGTGCTCACCGACCCGAACCTGACCACCGAGATCCTCGTCGCCGCGGAAAGAAGCAACCTCCTGCCGATCTCCCACATTCCCGAGGACGACCTGATCGAATCCAGCGATGGACTCGTACGGGGCGCCGCCGAGCGCGTCCCCGCCGGGACCTTGATGCTGACCTCCCCTGTGCCGGCGCCTGGCGTCCAGCCCGAATTCCTCGAACTCGAGCTCATTGCCCTGCGGGTTCTGCATCGACGTTTCAAGTTCGAGCCGGTCTGGCAGGACGAATTCATCGAAGTCGTCCGCCTGGTGCCCCGCCGTCCCCACGCCGGACCCGACCTCTAAGCTGTCGCCCGCGTGACCGAGGACATTCTCGAGAGCCACCTGGAGAGGCAGGCGGAAAAATCCCAGAGCTTCTTCTGGAATCGCCTGCGCTGGGAGCTGATTTCCTCGCATCTGCCCGACGGGCCGGCGGAGCTGGTCGACGTCGGCGCCGGCGTCGGCTTCCTCGGCGACTTCCTGCGCGAGCGGCAGCCGCAGATCCAGTACCGCTTCGTCGAGCCCTTGGCGGGGCTCGAGCAGCAGCTGACCGAGCGCTTCGGAGCCGAGTCCAACCGGCGCGACCGGGACTTCGGCGAGGCCGGTTTCGTCACCCTGATGGACGTGCTCGAGCACCAGCGCGACGACCGCGCCTTCATGGCCGAGCTTGCAGCGAAGATGCGGCCGGGCTCGACCCTGCTGCTGACGGTGCCGGCGATGCCGTCGCTGTGGTCGGACTGGGACGCGATGCTCGGTCACTTCCGGCGCTACACGAAGGCCAGCCTGCGGGGGGCGGTGGACACGCTGCCGCTCGAGGTCGTCGAGGTCAGCTACCTCTTCCCCGAGTTGGTCCCACTCGCATGGGTGCGGCGCTTGCGCCTGCGCAGCGACGGAGCCGGCGACGCCGCGGACGCCGAGTTCCCGGACTTGCCGCCGGCGCTGAACGAGGCGCTCTACAAGGTCGGCAAGGGAACGGTGGCGGGGCGCCGCTTCTCACCTGTCGGCAGCTCACTTTTCGCCGTCATTCGGCGCTCGGCCTGAAGCTGGCGCCTTGAGCTTGCTCGAGACCGGATCCGGCCTTTGGGCCCGCTGGCAGGTCCGGGCCGTGGTCGCTTTCCTCACCTTCGGACTGGTCACCTTCCTCACCTACCGGTTCGGCCACGTGCGGATCTTCACCGGGTTCTTCCAGTACGACGACGAGGGCTACATGCTCACGGCGCTGCACCAGTTCACGGATCGCGGCTCGCTCTACAACGAAGTATTCAGCCAATACGGCCCGTTCTACTTCGAGATCTGGTCGTCCTTCTTCTCGGTCTTCGGCATTCCCTTCACCCACGACAGCGGCCGTTCGGTGACGCTCGCCGTCTGGATCCTGGTCAGCCTGACCGTCGGCCTCGCCTCCTGGCGGATCGCGGGCAGCATCGTGCTCGGGCTGGTGACCCAGGTCCTCGTCTTCAGTGCCCTGGTGACGCTGGTCAACGAGCCGATGCACGCCGGCGGAATGGTCTGCATCCTGCTGGCGACGATCCTCGCGATCTCCTGCTTCGTGCGCGAGAAGGTCTCGGTCGAGGCGATGGCCGGGCTCGGGGCGGCGCTCGCGGCGCTCGCCCTGGTCAAGATCAACGTCGGCGCCTTCGCCTTCGCCTCTGTGGCGCTGGTCTGCGCTTTCTCCTACCCGCTGCTGTGGCAGCGGCGCTGGCCGCGGGTCCTGATCGAGATCGCCTTCGTCGCCATCCCCTTCCTGGTGATCGCCTCGAAGGCCGGTGAAGGGTGGGCTCGCCACTACGCGCTTCATGTCGGCGTCGCGGCGCTGGCGCTGGTCATCGTCCTCCGCGCGCGGGTCCCCGGGCGGCGCTCCGGTGAAGAGCTCTACTGGCTCCTCGGCGGCTTCCTGGCGCTGGCGCTGACCGTCCTGGTCGTGATCGTCGCCACCGGGACCACTCTCGACGGACTCGTAGACGGACTGATCAAGCAGCCCCTGGGACAGGCGGACGCCTTCTCGCTGCCGCTCCGCCTGACGAGTCGGGCGTACTGGCTGGACTTGCTGGCGCTTGGCGGCGCGGTGGGGTACTGGTATGCCTCGCGCGGCCGCGGCAACCCAGTCAACCCGGTCTGGGTGACCCTTGGCTCCCTGCTCAGCATCCTCGTCGGCGTCGAGATGGCGCTCTCGGTGGTCGCCCGAACGCCGCTCTTCGACATCTCGGCGGTCAGCGGCTCCCAGCTCGAGATGCTCGGGTTCGCCTGGGTGGCGCTGCTGCCGCTCGGCAACCCGTCGCGCCAGCCCGTCGCCTTCGCTCGCACGCTGCTCCCCGCCCTCGCGATCCTGCAGGCGCTGCACGCCTTCCCGGTTGCGGGGAGCCAGGTGGCCTGGTCCGTGTTCCTGCTGATCCCGGTGGGAGCCCTGTGCGTCGGCAACGGGGTGCGAGGCCTGCAGGCCGGTTTGCCGGCCGGTCGTGAGCGCCGAGCGCTGCTCACCCTCGGGTCGGTGGCAGCGGCTGTGGTGGTGGCGGTGATCGTCAATCTGCAACTTCTGAAGCCGACCGACGAATATCGCGCGATCTACGACCAGACGCCTACCCTCGACCTGCCAGGGGCTTCCCAGTTGCGGCTTCCCCCTGAAGAAGAGGAAACGTTCCGGCAGGTCACCGCGGCGATCGACGCCAACTGCCCTGCTTTCGTGATGCTTCCCGGCATGGACAGCTTCTACGTGTGGACCGAACAGGACCCACCCACCGGTCTCAACGCGACCGCTTGGACCCAGCTTTTCGACGATGACCAGCAGCGTCAGGTAATCGACGAAACGCGCTCGATCGACGGCCTCTGCCTGCTTCGCAACCAACCGCTGGCGGAAATTTGGAGCCAGGGCCCGCTCCCCGAAGGCCCCCTCCTCGACTACATGGAAGAAGGGTTCCGGCCGATCGGGTCGTGGGGGGATTACACCCTTTCGCAGCGGGGGCCGTCGTGACGACCTGGGTCGTCACTCCCGTCTATCGGGACGTGAGGTCCTTCACGATCCTGCGCCAGCGCCTGCGCGAGGTGCTCGACGCCTACTCGGACCGGGCGGGCGGGGACGTGCGCTTCGTCGTCCTCGACGACACCGCCGGTCAGGACGAGGAGATCGAGACGCTGCGGGGACTGGAGGACGTGACCGTCCTGCGGCCGCCCTTCAACCTCGGCCACCAACGGGCGATCGTCTACGGCCTGCGCAAGAGCCTGCCGCGAATCGCCGACTCCGACGCCGTGGTGACGCTGGACGCCGACGGGGAGGACCGTCCCGAGGACCTGCCGCGACTGCTCGCCGCGATGGAAGGCGGCGACACGCCCCGGCGAAAAGTGGCGCTGGCGCTGCGCACCAAACGGAGGGAGTCACTCGCCTTCAAGGTCGGATACCGGTTCTTCCGCCTGGTTTTCCGGGCACTGACCGGGACCACGGTCCGCTCCGGCAACTTCGCCGTCATGCCCGGGTCGCTCGCCAAGCAGATGCTGTTGCACCCGGTCTTCGACCTCTCCTACTCCTCGGCGATTCTCGCCCTCGACATGCCGATCACCTACGTCCCTTGCGAGCGGGGGGAACGCTACGAGGGTCGCTCGAAGATGACCTACGGCCGCCTCGCCCTGCACGGGCTGCGGATGATGATGCCGTTCACCGATCGCATCGCGATCCGGGCCCTTGCCGTCTTCGTCGCCTCGCTTGTCTTCGGCGCCCTGCTGGCGCTGCTCGTTATCGTGCTGAAGCTGCTCGGGGAGACGATTCCGGGCTGGGCGAGCTTCACCGTGCTGGGAGCCGTGATCGTCTCCCTCGTCGCGCTTGGGAACTTCGTCACCCTGTTCGTCATCTTCTCCCAGAACCGCGCCGTCTCACTCGCCAACATCGAGGACCTCACCCCACCTTGAACCGCATCCTGATCAGCGGCGGCGCCGGCTTCGTCGGTTCCAACCTCGCCGTCTCTCTCGCCTCGCGGCACCCCGATTGGGAGGTCGTCGCGCTCGACAATCTCTACCGGCGCGGCTCTGAATTGAACCTGCCGCGTTTGGACGAGGCCGGGGTCGAGTTCGTCCGCGGCGACGTCCGTGAGCCCGCGGACCTGGCGGCGATCGGTGAGCTGACGGCGCTGATCGAGTGCTCGGCGGAGCCCTCGGTGATGAGCGGCATCGACGGCGACACCGGCTACCTGGTCCACACCAACCTGACCGGCGCCTACAACTGCCTGGAGCTGGCCCGGCGCGACGGCGCCTTCCTCGTCTTTCTCTCGACCAGCCGCGTCTACCCGGTGGCGCCACAGGTCGAGCTGGCCCTGGAGGAGGCTCCGACCCGGTTCGAGCTCGCCGCCGAGCAGGACGTTCCCGGGGTGTCGCCGGCGGGCATCTCCGAGGCGTTCCCGATCGACGGCCACCGCACCCTCTACGGCGCCACCAAGCTCGCTGCCGAGCTGCTGATCGAGGAGTACCGGTCGGGGCTCGGCGTGCCGGCGGTGATCGACCGCTGCGGGGTGATCGCCGGCCCCTGGCAGATGGGGAAGGTCGACCAGGGCGTCTTCACCCACTGGATGCTCGCCCACCAGTTCGGCAACCCGCTCACCTACATCGGTTTCGGCGGTGAGGGCAAGCAGGTCCGCGACCTGCTCCACGTCGAGGACCTGGTCGACCTCGTCGAGCGCCAGCTGCTGGCCCCGGGGGAGTGGGACGGGCGCACCGTCAACGTCGGCGGCGGCCGTGAGTGCAGCCTCTCGCTGGCGGAGACGACCGAGCTCTGCCGTGAGCTGACCGGCAACGAGGTCCCGATCGAGCCCGTTCTAGAGACCCGCCAGGGAGACGTGCCGATCTATCTTTCCGATTGCGCCCGGCTCTTCGGCCTCGACGAGTGGAGGCCGCGTCGAAGCGCGCGAGACGTGTTGACCGATATACACACGTGGGTGGCTTCCGATCCCGAGCGGATCGCCGCTGCGCTTAACGTCTAGCCAACGAGAAGGAGAGAGCGAGTCAGATGCCGGTTGCGATCATCACGGGGGCGGGAGGGCTGATCGGCTCCGAGGCCGTCGAGCACTTCGTCGGCGCGGGTTTCGACGTCGTCGGCATCGAGAACGACATGCGGGCCCGCTTTTTCGGCCCCGAGTCCTCGACGTCGCACGTGACCGAGCGCCTCGTCTCCGAGTACGACTCCTTCCATTGGGAGGACGCCGACATCCGCGACGCCGACCGCGTCGAGCAGATCTTCGCCAAGCACGCCGGCCAGATCGAGCTCGTCATCCACACCGCCGCCCAGCCCTCCCACGACTGGGCCGCGAGTGAGCCGCAGACCGACTTCGGGGTCAACGCCAACGGCACCCTCAACTTGCTCGAGGCGGCCCGTGCTCACGCGATCGACGCCCCCTTTGTCTTTTGCTCGACCAACAAGGTCTACGGCGACACTCCAAACAGGCTGCCGCTGCAGTCGCTGGAGAAGCGGCTGGAGCTGCCCGAGGACCATCGCTATTACAAGGGGATCGACACCTCGATGTCGATCGACACCTCGACCCACTCGCTGTTCGGCGTCTCCAAGGCGGCCGCCGACCTCCTGGTCCAGGAGTACGGCTACTACTTCGAGATGCCGACCGTCTGCTTCCGCGGCGGCTGCCTGACCGGCCCCCAGCACGCCGGCGCCAAGCTGCACGGCTTCCTCGCCTACCTGATGAAGTGCACCGTCACCGGCACCCCGTACACGGTCTTCGGCTACGAGGGCAAGCAGGTCCGCGACAACATCCACAGCGCCGACCTGATTGCCGCCTTCGACGCCTTCCGCAAGGCCCCGCGCCCGCACGCCGTCTACAACATCGGCGGCGGCCGCTTCTCCAACTGCTCGATGCTGGAGGCGATCGAGGTCTGCCAGCGCGTAGCCGGGCGCGAGCTCTCCTGGGAGATGGGTGAGGAGCCGCGGATCGGCGACCACCGCTGGTGGATCTCCGACCTGGCGCCGTTCCAGGCCGACTACCCGGAGTTCGAGCTCCGCTACGGGATCGAGGAGATCCTGCAGGAGATGTACGAGCAGAACCTCGAGCGCTGGACCGTCACCGCGTGAAGCTCTCGGTCGTGATGCCCGCCCAGAACGAGGAGGGCTCGGTCGGGGCGACGGTGGAGGGGCTGGTCGGCGTCCTCGAGGCGGAGGGGATCGACTACGAGATCGTCGTCGTCAACGACGACTCAGACGACTCGACCGAAGCGGTGGTGGCGACGATCGGCGCCGAGAACCCGCGCGTGCGGGTTCACCTCTCCCACTACGAACGCGGCTTCGGGATGGCGATCCGAGCCGGGCTCGACGTCTACACGGGCGACGCGGTCGCGATCGTGATGGCCGACGCCTCCGACGACCCGCGCGACCTCGTCCGCTACCACCGCCTGCTCGAAGAGGGGTGGGACTGCGCCTTCGGCTCGCGCTTCATGCCCGGCGCCGAGATCCACGACTACCCACGGCTGAAGCTGTTCGTCAACCGCCTCGCCAACCAGTTCATCCGCCTCCTCTTCCGCCACCGCTACAACGACACCACCAACGCCTTCAAGGCCTACCGGCGCGAGGTGATCGAGACGATCCAGCCGTTGCTCTCCAAGCACTTCAACCTCACGGTCGAGATGCCCCTGAAGGCGATCGTCCGCGGCCACAGCTTTGCCGTCGTCCCAACCAGCTGGACCAACCGGACCAGTGGCGAGGCAAAGCTGGCAATGAAAGAGATGGGCAGCCGCTACCTCTTCATCGTCCTCTACATCTGGCTCGAGAACGTGCTCAGCCGGGGCGACTACCGCGTTCACAAGGCTGAGCGGCGTAGTGGGTCGCGCAAGGACTCCACGCGCGAAGAAGTCCCAGACTAGGAGGCCAGGCCTCCTAGTCCTTGCGGCCGATCACCAGGAACTGCTTGCCCAGCAACCGCCAGGCGGCCGGCATCTTCAGGTAGGTCCGGGTCAGCGCCGGGGAGGGCGGCAGGATGCCGCGGAAGGAGTAGGGGAGGTAGCGGGGGATCACCTTCGCCAACTCGAAGCCGGCGGCGTAGAGGTGCTCTTCGATCGCGACGTGGGTGAGGGCGACGTAATGGTCGGCGCAGTCCCAGTACTCGTCGGAGCAGTAGCGGTAGTTCGGCCCCATGATCGCGATCCGGCCACCGGTCGCCATCGCCGCATGCATCTTTTCGAGGAAGGCGGCGATCGCCTCCTGGTCGTAGAGGTGCTCGAGGAAGTTGGAGACGAAGACGCCGTCGAAGTGGTCGGCGGGCAGCTCGGCGTCCATGATCGAGGCGGTGATGACTTTGGTGTCGGGCTTGTAGGAGGCCTCGTCGTAGCTGACCGCGTCGACCGCCCAGGTCTCCCGCGCCGGCACCGCACCGATGAACTCGCCGCGCCCGGCCGCCGGGTCGAGGACGACCTGCGGGCCGCCCATCAGGCCGTGCACGTGGGGGCTGATCTCCCGCCAGACGGCGATCCGGCCGTCCTGGTCGATGTCGCGGAAGCGGTACGCGTAGAGACGTTCGAAGTTCACGCGGCGCGACTCTATCGATCCGGCGGGACTCGGTGAGGCGGCGAATCAGGCGGGGGGATGTGCGAACCTACGCCGCCGATGGTCACGGCCGAACTGCTCTTGCTCCTCGCGAAGCACCTGGTCCTGACCGGCCTGCCGCTGGTCGCGGCGATGCTGTTCGCCGCGCGGCGCGGAGTGCGCTCGGTGCCGCTGCTGCTGGTGATCGGGCTGGCGGCGAGCGGCGCGGTCGGGCTGCTCGGCTTCTGGACCTACTACGGCAGCCGCCTGATCGGGGAAACCTTCTCTTACTTCGTCCTGATCGGCTCGGCGGCGCTGATCGCCTGGGCCCTCTACGGCGGCCAGATCGAGCGCTCCTTGCTGCGGCGGCTGGCGACGCCGCTGGCGCTCTGGGGGCTCGGCACCGGCTTCCTCGTCTTCCTCGGCTTCGTCCACGGCGGCGCCAACGTGCCGTTGGTGGCGGCGATGTCGCGCTTCTCGCAGATGCTGCCCGGCGACAACTACCTGCCCCTCTACTTCGCCGAATACTTTCTCGCCCACGGCCATCACGGGACGCCACCCGACTACGCCTCGTTTCTCTCCAGCGACCGGCCGCCGCTGCAGATCGGCTACGCGCTCTCCCAGCACCCGTTCGGCTGGGACAAGAGCTTGCTCGACTACCAGCTGATGGGCATGGCCCTGCAGCAGCTCTGGATCGTCGGCCTCTGGGCGCTGCTGCTTGCCGCCAGGGTCGGCCGCACGACGAGGGCGCTGGCGATGGTGATGGTCCTGGTCAGCGACCTGGCGATCGTCAACGGCTTCTTCGTCTGGCCGAAGCTGTTGCCGGCGGCGATGCTGCTCGGCGCCGCGACCCTGGTCCTGACCCCGCTCTGGCAGGACCTGCGGCGCAACCTCTGGGCAGCGGCGCTGTTCGCTGCGCTCTGTGGGCTGGCGATGATGGGCCACGGTTCGAGCGTTTTCGGGGTAATCCCGCTGTTGGTCGTCGCCGCCTGGCGAGGGCTGCCGAGCTGGCGCTGGCTGGGGGTCGCGGCGCTCGTCGGGATCGCTGTCATGGCGCCTTGGTCGGCCTACCAGAAATACGGCGATCCGCCCGGCAACCGGCTGACCAAGTGGTCCCTTGCCGGGGTGGTCGAAATCGACGGCCGCAGCACCGGCGAAGCGATCCGCGACGAATACGCCAAGGTCGGGCTCGGCGGCGCGATCCACAACCACGTCGAGAACTTCGCGACGATGAGCGGCGGCACGATGGCGCCGAAGCAGATCGAAGTGGCGCTCGAAACCGGCAAGGTCTCCGAATTGATCCGCACCCTGCGCGGGGTCTCGTTCTTCTACCTGCTGCCCTCGCTCGGCTTCCTCCTCCTGGGGCCGATCGCGATGGTCCTTGGCTTCCGTCGTAGGCGGCGTAACCCGGCTGAATGGAGGCTAGCCGTCAGCAGCTACCTCGTCGTCCTGATCGGCGCGGTCGCCTGGGGCCTGCTCCTCTTCGGCAACGCCGAAGACCGCACGATCGTCCACGTCAGCAGTTACCTGCTGCCGATGCTGGGGCTGGTCGGCGGCGTCGTCGGCTTGCGCGCCGTGCTGCCCCGCTTCGCCGTCTACTGGGTCGGCCTCAGCGCCCTGCTCAGCCTGGCGCTGTACGCGCCGGTTCTCGACCCGCTGCCGGAAACCGCCTACTCTGCCTCGGCAATCTTCCTCTGCGCGGCGGCGCTGGCCGCCTACGTAGCCGTGACGGTCTTAGGCGAAGGCGCGGGGCAGGCGCGAGCGCAGGGAACGCCGCCGCGCCCAGCCGAGGTAGGCGGTGATCCGCGGCATCCCGTGGTAGAGGTTGGGGTTGCCGAAGGGGTCGACGGCGGCGACCGCGGCCCAGCGCTCGACTAGGCGGTGGACCTCCCAATCGCTGACCACTGCTTCGCGGCTGGAGGACTCGAAGTGGAAGAGGATCAGGTCGGGGTCGTAGACGATTCGGCGCCCGCCCGAGTGAACCTTGAGGCAGTAGTCGATGTCGTTGAAGTTGACGGGCAGCGTTTTCGTCAGGCCGCCGACCTCGGCGAAGACGTCGGCCCGGGTCATCAGGCAGGCGCCGGTCACGGCCAGGCAGTTGCGGGCGATCAGGACCGAGTTGGCGTAGCCGTTGAACTCGTTCGAGCAGCCGATGTAGGTGTGATGGGGGAGGCCGCCTTCGAAGCCGATCCCGACGTGCTGAAGGCGGGTGTCGCCCCACAGCAGGCGACCGCCGACGGCGCCGATCTCCTCGCGCTCTGAGTACATCACCATCCGCTCGATCCAGTCCGGGACGGTGATTTCGACGTCGTCGTTGAGCAGCAGCAGGTGCTCGCCTTCGCTGCGGACGGCGCCGAGGTTGATCTTGGCGGAGAAGTCGAACGGCCCCGAGAAGGGGACCAGGCGGAGGCGGTCGCCGGCGACGTCGCGCAGCTCCTGCAGGATCACCGGTGCCACGCCCTCGTCGAAGACGACGACGATCTCGTAGTTCTCATAGGTCGACTGCTCGACGATGCTGCGGACGCAGTTGGCGACCAGGACCACCGGTTTGAACTTGACGTCGCGGATCTGGCCGCCGGTCGGGATCACGATGCTGACCAGCGGCTGCTCGCCCAGGCGCGGCTCAAGGTGGAGGACGGCCGGGTTGGCGGGGTCGAAGCGGACCTCGGCCTGCAGGCCGATCCGGTCGCAGTGGGCCTGGACGGCGCGGCCGCCGGCTTCGAAGGCCCACGGCTTGGCGTCTTGGCTGGCGGCGGCTGAGGTCTCGAGGATGCGCCAGTGGTAGAGGACCTTCGGCACGTGGGCGACGGCGCGGGCGCGCTCGGTCACCTTCAGGATCAGGTCCCAGTCCTGGGAGCCCTCGAACTCAGGGTCGAAGCCGCCGACCTCCTCGACCAGCGCCCGGCGCAGGACGCTGAAGTGGCAGGTGTACATCTGCGACCGCATCCGCTCCGGCGACCAGTCGGGCTTGAAGAACGGCTGTGAGTGGCGGCCCCTGGCGTCGACCTTGTCCTCGTCGGTGTAGAGGTAGTCGACCTGGGGGTTGGCGTCGAGCGCCTCGGCGACGTAGGTCAGGGCATCGGGGTGGAGGAGGTCGTCGTGGTCGAGCAGGCAGACGAACTCGCCGCTGGCCATCGCCAGCGCCTCGTTCGAGGTCGGGACGATGCCGGCGTTCTCGTCGCGGTAGGAGACCCGGATCCGCGGGTCCTCGGCCGCCGCCGCGTCGAGGATCTCGCGCACGTGCGGCTGCTTGGAGCCGTCGTCGACCAGACACAGCTCCCAGTCGCCGTAGCCCTGGCGCGTGACCGAGCGCAGCATCTTCTGCAGAACGTCGGCCGGCGTCTCGTAGACGGGGGTGACTATCGAGAAACGGGGTGCGGCCACGGAGCTAGCCGCGGCCGCGCAGCAGGTTCATCGCCGCCCGGATCAGTTTGCCGACGAGCGGAATCTGGGTCTCGATTTTGTGTTTGGCGTTGTTCAGCCGCATCGTCCGCGCTTCCAACTCGGCGGCGCGGCCGCGGGCGGTGCCGAGCTCGTGGTCCTTGCCGATCAGCAGGTCGCGCAGCTTCAGGATCTCTTCGTTGCGGCGGTCAAGCTCGGCCAGCAGCTCGGGCCGGTTCTCGATGCCGCCGCCGGCCTCGAGCTCGGCCAGCTGGTCCTGGGAGCGCAGCAGCGCGTCGCGGACCTCGCTCACCTCGCGCCGCTGTCGCGACCAGGCGCGGTCATAGCGGCGGACCGTCTCCACCTGCGACTCGTCCTGGCGTCTGTAAAGGGCGGCCCAGGGAGTTACGTAGGAGAGGTCGATGTCGAGGTCGCGGTAAAAGCCTTCGCGGGCCATCGCCGCCGCCCAGGCCTCCGGTTGCTGGACGTTCAGATGGGTGGCCTCGCCGTAGTCCTCCGGCGTCGTCGAGAGCAGGATGCGATCGGTCGAGCGGCAGAGGTTGGCGATCGCCGGCTCGGCTTGGTCGGGGGGGAGGTGCTCGAGCACCTCGACGCAGGTGATCAGGTCATAGTGGCGATCGAAGGGCTCGGTGATCGAGGCGACCTGGCAGCGGTCGGCGACCGACTCGTGGACCTCGGAGATCGCGTACTCGGAGACGTCGATGCCCCAGGCGTCGACCCCGCGGGCATGCAACGCCTCGACCAGGAACCCCATCGCACAGCCGGCATCGAGGGCGGAAAGCGGGTGCAGATCGCGCACGATCCGGTCGGCAACGTCGGCAAAGAAGCCGAGCCAGTGCTCGTTGCGTTCGTAGGGCGTGCCGCAGTCGTGACGGTAGTAGAAGGCCCCGTACTCGGCTTTGCTGGCTTCCTCGCGGTCAGCGCTGGTGGGGGCGGCCTGCTCGGACACCTGCCGCAGTCTACCCGCGTCCCCCGCTGCACCCGCAAATACACTCTCGCGCTCGATGGAGAGGATGTCACGCCACGCCCCCGTTCTGCTGCTTGGGCTGACCCTCGTCTGCGCTGCGGCGATGACGCTGATCCTGACCTCCCAGCTCACCTTCCTCCAGGACACCTGGGAGTTCCTGATGACCAGGCGCAATCCCTCTCTGGATGTCCTCTTCCGGCCCCACAACGAGCACCTCGTCGTCTTCCCGGTGCTGATCGAGGAGGCGCTGATTCGCCTCTTCGGAATGACCTCGGCGACGCCGGAATACGTGGTCCTGACGGCGATGCTGCTCGCCACCGCAGCGCTGCTCTACGTCTACCTTGAACGCCGCGTCGGCGCCTGGCTGGCGCTCTTCGCGACCGTCGTCGTGCTCACCCTGGGCCCCGCCTGGGAGGTGCTGCTGTGGCCGTTCGAGATCACCTTCGTCGGACCCGTCCTCTTCGGGCTGGCAATGCTGCTGGCGCTCGAACGCGAATCCCGTGGCGGCGACCTGCTCGCCTGCGCCTGTCTGATCGCGGCGCTCGGCTTCTCCGGCCTTGGCATCCCCTTCCTCGCCGCCGGTGCCGTCGCCGTCGCGATCAGCGGCGATCGATTGCGCCGCGCCTGGGTGATTGCGGTCCCGGTCCTGCTGTTCGCCGTCTGGTACCTGCACTGGGGCGACGAAGCCAAGACCAACGTCACCGCCCATAACGTGCTCCACTCGCCGCTTGTCGTCGCCGAAGCGGTCTCGGTCTCGGTCGGGGCACTGTTCGGGCTCTCGGTCGACCCGGTTGCGGGCTCGACCAACGTGCTCTGGGGCGCCGTGATCGCGGTCGTCGGGATCGCTGTTCTCGGCCGCCGGGCATGGCGCGGTGTGAGGTGGGACAAGGGCTTGTGGCCGGTGGCCGCCGCTGCGCTCGCCTTCTGGGTCCTGATGGCCTTCAACCAGGTCCCCGGCCGCGACGCGACCGCCAGCCGCTACCAGTACGGCGGCGCGATCCTTGTCCTGATGATCGTCGCCAACCTGCTCTCCGGCTGGCGACCGGGCCGACGCACCCTCCTCGTCTGCGCCGCTGTCGCGGCGCTTGCCGTCGGCCTCAACCTGGCCGTCCTGCGCCAGGGCCGCGACGAGCTCGCCCAGCAGTCGCTGCTGACCCGCTCCGACACGGCGGCGATCGAGATCGCCCGCCGCACCGTCGACCCGATCTTCCAGCTCAACCCCGAACTGGCGGGGACGACGACGCTGGTCGACGTCTTCGCCGGCTCCTACCTGGAAGCGGTCGACGAATACGGCTCCCCCGCCTACACGCCGGAGGAGTTGGCTGGCGCCCCGGAGCAGGGCCGGCGCCAGGCCGACGTCGTGCTCGCGCAGGCGCTGCCGCTGGCGACCGTCACCCAGCTCGGGGAATATTCGCCTGCGGCTTCTCGCGGCTGCGTCGTCGCCGCCGCCGGCAACCCGGCCGAGATTCCGCTCGGCCCGGGCCTAACCCGGATCGAAGTCGCCCCGGGACCGCACGCGGGCTTCAGCCTGCGGCGCTTCGCGGTCGGCCAATACCCGGTCGTCACGGAAGGAGCCCCCGGCGAATCGGTGACCGAGCTGCGGATCCCCGCCGACGCCGCCCCCGGCTACCCCTGGCGCCTCCATGTTGAGGCGCCCCAGGAAGCGCGCGTCTGCGCCCCCGCCCCGCCGGCTGGCTAGAGGTCCTCGGCGATCCGCGGAGCTTCGCGTCTGAAGATCCAGACGGCGAAGGCGCAGATGGCGCAGTAGATCGCCACCGCCGGCAGCAGATGAATGGCGCCACCGGCGGCTTCGGCGGCGGTCGGGGCGTGAGGCTGGATCACGCCGTTGACTTCGGTGATCGCCTGCGGTTCGTTCAGGACCCAGACCCGCACCTGCTCGAGGATGACCGCGATCGGGTTCAGCATCAGCAAGCGTTCGTAGGTCGGGTTTTCGAACGCCGTGACGGGATAGAGGATCGGCGTCGCGTAGAACAGGACCTGCGCCAGGACGATCCAGATGATCCCGACGTCGCGGAAGCGTACGTAGAGGACCGAGAGGATCATGCTCACCGCGCAGGTGAGGACCAGGAGCGCCCCCACGGCGAAGGGGAAGAGCAGCCAGGTCCAAGTCGGGCGGATGCCGTAGGCGAGGGTGAAGATCAGGACCACGACCAGGTTGAGACAGAAGTTGAACGCCCCGGTCAACACAGTCGAGAGCGGGATCACGAGGCGCGGGAACTGGGTCTTGCGAACCACTCCCTCCTGGGTCACGACCGAGCTGACGGCGTTCTGGGTCGATTCCTGGAAAAAGGTGAAGAGCACGATCCCGAGCAGCAGCATCACCGGGTAGTGCTCGACCGTTTCACTGCCGATTTTGAAGACCTTGGTGAAGACGAAGAGCAGGACCCCGAACAGCATCAGCGGTCGCAATAGCGACCAGACGTAGCCGAGGACCGTGCCGAAGTAGGTGCGCTTGAATTGCGTCACCGAGATCAGCCAGAGCAGGTCGAAGAACCGCCGCGCGCCGCCGCCGAGGGCGGAGGGGCCGCGAATCTCGCGCAGCGGTGCGACCGGGGCTGGGGGCCCGCTGCTCATCGCGGCGCCCCGATCTCGAACTTGGTCTTGACCTCGTGCGGCAGCGCCACGAAGCCGTGGGTGCTGTGGACGCCGCCGAAGACGACGAAGTCGATGCAGTTGTTGACGTAGAGGGCGACGCCGCCGTGGACGTGGCTGATCCCGCAGTGGACGAAGTAGCGGCCGCGGACGAGGAGGTTCTCGACTTCGGCGCTGAAGGTGACCTCGGTTCCCGCCGCCAGGTCGACCGGGCCGCTCTCGTCGCCGATCGCGCCGCCGAACTGGGAGACAGCGACGCCGTCGGCGTCGGTGAGGATGAAGCCGACCCCGATCGGGGGGAGGTCGCGGAGGATCTCCAGGCGCACCCGTAGCCGCAGCTTCTCGCCCTGCTCGGAGTTGGTGATCCGCTCGCCGGCGTCGTCCTCGATCCAGGCGTCCAGCATCTGCACGTCGTTGCTGCCCTGCGCCGCTTTGAGTGCGGCCGGCCCCGCGGCCCGCTCGAAGTTGAGCCGCAGGTACTCGCGGCCGATCTCTTCCGGGTCGCCGATGTGCTGGACCTTGCCGCCGTCGATCAGCATCGCCCGGTGGCAGTAGGTCTCAACCGCGCTCATCTCGTGGGTGACGAGGATGATCGTCTTGCCCGCCGCTTTCATCTCGTGGAAGGCGTCGGCGCACTTCTGCTGGAAGGCAGCGTCGCCGACCGCCAGCACCTCGTCGATCAGCAGCACGTCGGCGTCGGCCTGCAGCATCACCGAGAAGGCGAGCCGGATCAGCATCCCCGAGGAGTAGTTCTTCAGCTTCAGTTCGGCGAATTCCTCGAGTTCGGCGAACTCGATCACCGCGTCGATCCGTTCGCGCGTCTCGCGCGGGGTCAGCCCCATCATCACCCCGTTGAGGACGACGTTTTCGCGCGCGGTCAGGTCGAGGTCGAAGCCGACGCCGAGCTCGATGAAGGGGGCGAGCCGGCCGGCCATCCGGATCGTGCCGGCGTCGGCGCGGTAGATGCTGGCGAGCAGCTTCAGCAGCGTGCTCTTGCCGGAGCCGTTGCGGCCGACGATGCCGAAGAACTCACCCTGGTGGATCTCGAAGGAGACGTCGTCGAGCGCCCGCAGTACCCGCACGTCGGCGGAGGAGAAGGGGCGGACGATCCGCTCTTTGACCGAGTCGACCCGGTGGGTCGGGATCCGGAACGTCTTCTCCAGACCCCGCGCTTCGATTGCGAGGGGCGCGTCGGGCCCTGCGAACGGCGACTCGACTATGGCTGTGCCCTCCGGCTGCGGACCCAGCGACGGAGCGGCGAAAGCGTCCTCCGGGCGCGCGCCTCGAGGCGCGCGAGCAGCGGGCCGCGGGGTCCCGCCGGAGTGGCGGCGACGGCTGCCGCCGGGGGCGGGAAGGCGCCGGCCTTGCGGAGGATGACGACGAACTCGATTGCGACCCGGCCCGCCGCTTCGACGTCGAAGGCATCGCCGAAGCGCTCGCGCATGGTCAGGATCAGTCGCAGGAACTCGGCCTGGGTCCAGACGTGCATGTGGATCGAGTACTTGGCGTCTTCGAGCTCACGGGCACGGCGCAGCACCCACTCCTCCGAGGCGGCCTGCTCCGAGGTCCCGCTCGACTCCTCGTCAATGACCAGGCGGCACCACTCCTCGTAGTGCCCGGCACGGGAGGCCTCGGGACCGTTCTCGTAGTCGGCGACCATGTGCTCGATCGGGGTCACCGGCCGCCGGAAGTCGAAGGTGTAGCGCTTGTCGGGAACCGCATAGAAGAGGATCCCCCCCGGCTTCAGTTTGCTCAGGTGGGTCTCAATCGTGCCAATCGGGTTCTCGGTGTGCTCGAGGAAGTGGTTGGCGATGATGAAGTCCTGGCTCTCCGCCGCGACCGTGGACAGCGTCTCACCGTCGTCGACCACGTCGACCTCGGTCAGGTCCCAGCCCGCCAGCTCGGGGTACTCGCGGCGCAGCTCGGGCGAGGTCATGCGGTCGACGTAGCGGACCTTCGCCTGCGGCGGCACCGTCAGTGGCTGGTGCAGGGCGCCGATCTCCAGCCCCTCCCCCTGCAGGAAGTGGGCGGCGAACTGTGCCCGCTCGTCGAGGTACATCGGCGGCGGCGTCTGCTGGGCCTCGGCCCTCTCGATCGTGCTCATGGCTGCAGGCTACCTGCCGAATCGGCACGGATGCCTGCCCCGGAGCCTGCAAGGCTTGCGTCCGTGAGCGGACCCGAGACCGTCGCCGTCGTCATCCCCAGCTGGAACTCCGAGGCGCTGCTGCCGCGCTGTCTGGACTCGGTTTCCCGGCAGGGCGAGGGGGTCGAGCCGTTCGTCGTCGACAACGGCTCGGCCGACGGATCGCTCGATCTGCTGCGCGACCGGGGGGTGCCGCACGTCTCCTTGCCCGCCAACTCCGGCTTTGCCGCCGCCGTCAACCTCGGGGTGGCGTCCATCGATGCTCCTTTCGTCCTCGTCCTCAACGCTGATACCTGCCTCGAACCGGGTTGCATCGCCGAGTTGCGGCAGGGGCTGGCCCGGGACCCCTCCCTCGGCGGCGTTCAGCCGCGGATCCTGCAGCTGGAGGGCGAGGCGAGGGACCCCGCCACCGCCCGCCTCTACAGCCGCGGTCAGGCGCTGACTCGCGACGGCCGCGCGGTCGAGCTCGGGGCCGGGGAGGCGCAGGGGGCAGCGGCGACGGAGGCCGGCGAGGTCTTCGGCGTTTGCGGCGCTGCCTGCCTGCTGCGGCGCGAGCTGTTCGACGACCTCGGCGGCTACGACGAGGGCTACTTCGCCTTTTACGAGGACGTCGACCTCAACGTCCGGGCGCGGATCGCCGGCTGGCGCTTCGGCTACGTCCCCGAGGCGGTCGTCTGGCACGTCGGCAACGCCTCCTGGCAGGCGCAGGCGCCGCGGGCCAGCGCCTGGAACGCGCGCCTCGTCGCCCGTAACCGGCTCGCAACCCAGGCCAAGTTCATGCCCGCCACGGCGCTGCCGCGGATCGCCGCTGTCGAGGCCGGGGCGCTGGCCCGCGCCGCCTCCCAGCACCGCTTCCGCTCGACCTTGCGCGGCAAGCTGGAAGCGCTCCGGTGGTTACCGCGACTGCGCCGCGAGCGCCGCCGCCTCGCGGCCAGCGGCGACCTCAGCCGCGCCCGCCGCTGGCTCGGCGCCGCTTGACTGCCCGGCGTTCGCACTTTCTGCCGGATAGCGGCAGAAAGTGCGAACGCGTCAGCCGCGCCGGCGCCGGCGCAGCTCGATCGCTTCGCGGGTCGAGATGCGCAGCAGCGGCGCCTCGCCGACCTCGCGCCGCTCCAGGCCGGCGCCCTCGCGCCAGCCGCGCAGGCGTCCGCCGATCCCCTTCGCGGTGCGGTCGCGCAGCAATTGCCCGGCGCAGATCGTCCCCTCGCAGGCGAGCGCCCGCAGGGCCAGGCCGGGATGGCCCATCACCCCGTAGCGGCGCAGCATGTAGCCGCGGCTCCAGCCCGTGCGGGCGTACTTGCCGCCGCTGGCAGCGCCGAGGCTGGCCGAGTACGCGTGCAGCGCCCGCGCTTCGCCGGCGAGGCGGCAGCGGCCGCCGGCCGCCGCCATCCGCAGCGCCAGGTCGAGGTCCTCGTAGTAGAGGAAGATCCGCTCGTCGAAGCCACCGACCGCCTCGAAGGCGCTGCGCCGGTAGAGCGCGGCGCCGCCGGTCGGGCCAAGCGGAGCGGGAGCCCCAAGCGCTGCCTCGAGCGGCTCGCCGTGCAGGTAGTCGAAGCCCATCAGGGTGCTGTCGGCGACGATGCCGGCGGAGTCGATCAGCCCCGGCGCCTGTTCCTGGACCAGCACCCCGGCGACCGCGTCGACCCCGGCGCCGAGCTCGTCGAGCAGCGCCTCGGCGAAGCGGGGCTCGGCCTCGGTGTCGGCGTTGAGCAAGATCAAGGCCTCGGCGGGGTGGGCGGCGATGGCGCGGTTCAACCCCGGCCCGAAGCCGAGGTTCTCGCCCATCTCCAGCACGGCGACCGCCGGGAAGTCGCGCCGGACCAGCTCCACGGAGTCGTCGCTGGAGCCGTTATCGGCGAGCACGACGTCGACCGGCCGGGTCTGCTCGGAGAGGCTGCGCAGCAGCCGCGACAGGTACTCGGACCCGTTGTAGTTGAGGATGTAAACGGCGGCTTGCACAGGTATTTCTCTCAGTAAGTAGGGTTGCAGCCTCGGATGGAGCCGCTCAAGGGTCTGATTCTCTCCGGCGGGGCGGGTACGCGCCTGCGGCCGATCACGCACACCTCCGCCAAGCAGTTGGTGCCGGTGGCGAACAAGCCCGTGCTCTTCTACGGGATCGAGGCCCTGGTCGACGCTGGTGTGAAGGAGATCGGGATCATCATCGCCCCGGAGACCGGGGGCGAGATCGAAGCCGCCGCCGGCGATGGCTCGGAGTTCGGGGCCAGGATCACCTACATCCCCCAGGACGCACCGAAGGGGCTCGCGCACGCGGTGTTGACCGCCGAGGACTTCATCGGCGACTCCCCGTTCGTGATGTACCTCGGTGACAACCTCCTGCGCGACGGCCTCCGCGACCTCGTCTCGACCTTCCACGACGACGAGCCCGATGCCCTGATCCTGCTCACCCCGGTCGACGACCCCAGCTCCTACGGCGTCGCCGAGCTCGACGGCGAGCGGATCGTGCGCCTGATCGAGAAGCCGAAAGACCCGCCCTCGAACCTCGCCCTGGTCGGCGTCTACCTGTTCGGATCCTCGATCTTCGATGCCGCCCGCGGCCTCGAGCCCTCCTGGCGCGGTGAGCTCGAGATCACCGAGGCGATCCAATCTTTAATCGACGACGGCCACCGGGTCCAGTCCGAGGTCGTGCGTGGCTGGTGGAAGGACACCGGCCAGCTCGCCGACATGCTGGAGGCCAACCGGCTCGTGCTCGAGGAGGTCAAACCACGGCTCGACGGCGACGTCGACGAGGAGTCGGTGCTCGAAGGCCGTGTCGTCCTCGAAGCCGGCGCCACGCTGATCCGCTCGGTCGTCCGCGGCCCGGCCGTGATCGGCGCCGGTGCCACGATCGAGGACGCCTACGTGGGTCCCTACACCTCGATCGGCGACGAGGTCCGGGTCGTCCGCTCCGAGGTCGAGCACTCGATCATCCTCGCCGGTTCGGTGGTCGAAGACCTCGGCACCCGGATGGAGGCAAGCCTGCTTGGCCGTAACGTCAAGGTGACCCGCAGCGAGGGCGTCAAGAGGACGGTCAGCTTCCTGGTCGGGGACAACTCCGAGATCGAAATCATCTAGAAGTGGTGGTGCGATGAAGCTGCTTGTCACCGGAGCCGCCGGCATGCTGGGCCGTGACCTGATGCTCGCCGCCGGCAACGCTGGCCACGACGTGGTCGGCTTCGGCCACCGTGAGCTCGACGTCAGCGACGCCGCCGCGGTGAGCAAGAAGCTCGACCTCGAGCGCCCGGACATCGTCATCAACTCCGCCGCCTGGACCGCGGTCGACGACGCTGAGGAGCAGGAGGAGGCGGCCTTCGCCGTCAACGGAGCGGGCGCCGGCAACGTCGCCGCCGCCGCGGCCGAAGTCGGCGCTGGCGTCGTCTACATCTCGACCGACTACGTCTTCGACGGCGCCAAGGGCGAGCCTTATGTGGAAAGCGACCAGCCAGCCCCACTCTCCGGTTACGGCCGCACCAAGCTGGCCGGCGAGGAGGCGACCGCAGCCGCCAACAAGCGTCACTTCATCGTCCGCTCCGCCGGTCTCTTCGGCGTCGGCGGCGGAAACTTCGTGGCGACGATGCTGCGCCTGGCGCAGACCCAGAACGAGGTCACCGTCGTCCGCGACCAGGTCGGCTCGCCGACCTACACCTGGCACCTCGCCTACGGGATCATCCGGCTGATCGACGGGATCGAGTACGGGATCCACCACATGGCGGCGGCCGGCAAATGCTCCTGGTACGAATTCGCCCGCGAGATCTTCGAGCAGGCCAAGGTCGAGTGCAACGTGCTCTCGATCACCAGCGCCGAATTCGGCGCTCCGGCGCCGCGGCCGGCCTTCTCGGCCCTGGCTAGCCAGCGTGAGCACGCGATCCGGCTGCCTTCCTGGCACGACGGACTGGCTGGCTACCTCGCCCAACGAGAGGAGGCAGCAGCATGAAGCTTCTGGTCACCGGGGCCGCTGGGTTCATCGGCTCCACCTACGTCCGCATCGCCGGTGACGAGCACGAGGTCATCGTCCTCGACAAGCTCACCTACGCCGGCCGCCGCGACAACCTGCCCGAGGGTACGCAGCTGATCGAGGGTGCGATCGAGGACCCGGCAATCGTCCGCGAGGCGATGGCCGGTGTCGACGCCGTCGTCAACTTCGCCGCCGAGTCCCACGTCGACCGCTCGATCGACGACCAGGACGCCTTCGCCCGCACCCACGTGATCGGCACCGGCACCCTGCTCGACGCCGCCCGGGAGCTCGGGGTCGAGCGCTACGTCCAGGTCTCGACCGACGAGGTCTACGGCTCGATCGATTCCGGCTCCTTCACTGAGACCTCGCCGATCGACCCTTCCTCGCCCTACTCGGCGACGAAGGCGGCAGGCGACCTGCTGGTCTCCGCCCACTTCCACACCTACGGACTCAACGCCTCGATCGTCCGCGGCTCCAACAACTACGGGCCGCGGCAGTACCCCGAGAAGCTGATCCCGCTGATGGTCCTCAACGCCGTCCACGGCGACTCGCTGCCGGTTTACGGCGACGGCAAGCAAGTCCGCAACTGGCTCTACGTCGAGGACTTCTGCCGCGGCATCCACGCGGTGCTGCAGAGCGGCCGGCCCGGCGAGGCCTACAACGTCGGCGGTCCCGACGAGTGCGAGAACCTCGAGGTCGTGAAGCGGGTGATCGAGCTGACCGGCGCCGACGAGTCGCTGATCGAATACGTCAAGGACCGCCCCGGCCACGACCGCCGCTACTCGCTCTCCTCCGAGAAGCTCCGTACCGAGATTGGTTGGGAGGCCCAGGTCCACTTCGCCGAGGGCCTCGAGAAGACGGTGCAGTGGTACCGGGACAACGAGGACTGGTGGGGACCGATCCGCTCCGGCGAGTACCGCGAGTACTACGAAAAGCAGTACGGGAAGACCCTGGGGGGCTGATGGCGGAGAAGCTGCCGACCAAGCTCGACGGCGTCGTCCTGATCGAGCCGACCGTGCACGGCGACGAACGCGGCTTCTTCGTCGAGACCTTCAGGCGCGAGGCCTGGGCGGAGCTCGGCGTCGACGTCGAGTTCGTCCAGCACAACCACTCGCGCTCGGGCAAGGGCACGCTGCGCGGCCTCCACTTCCAGACCGAGCCCGGCCAAGCGAAGCTGCTGCGCTGCGCCCGCGGCGCGATCCTCGACGTCGCCGTCGACCTCCGCCGCGGCTCGCCCACCTACGGTGAGTGGGAGGGGCACGTGCTCGACGACGAGCGCCACCGCCAGCTCTTCGTCCCGATCGGTTTCGCCCACGGTTTCGTCGTCCTCAGTGAGGTGGCGGACGTCGCCTACCTCGTCTCCAGCCTCTACGACCCCACTACTGAGATGGGGATCGCCTGGGATGACCCCGAGGTCGGGGTCGACTGGCAGGTCGCTGAGCCGCTGCTCTCCGGCCGCGACCAGACGGCGCCGAAGCTCTCCGAGATCGCTGACCAGCTCCCCTTCGAGTACTGAGCCGCGGCCGCCTAGTCGCGGGGGCGCCGCCACCAGACGCCGGTCCAGTCAATCGCGTGGAGCTCGTCCTCGATGCCGTTGGCCTGCCGAAAGTCGTCGACCGCCTGCTGACACTGGGCGATCCCGCCGTAGTCGTCGACCACCACGAACCCGCCCGGCGAGAGGTCGGGGTAGAGGCTCTCCAGGGCCACGATCGTCGACTCATAGTGGTCGCCGTCGAGTCGCAGTACCGACCAGCTGTTGTGGCCGCGGAGCGGCGGCAGGGTGTCACGGAACCAGCCGCGCAGGAAGCGAATCCGATCGTCGATCAGGTCATAGCGTTCGAAAGCGCCGCGCACCTCGTCTTCGGAGACCGCGAGGAAGTCGTAGGTCGAGAGCACGTCGGCGCCGGCGTCTACCGGGTATTTGCTCGGGTCCGCGGCGGGCAGTCCTTCAAAGGAGTCGGCGAGCCAAACTTGGCGGTCCTCGTCGCCGAGTGACCGCAGCGTGGCGGTCATCAGGATCGAGGCGCCGCCACGCCAGACCCCGGTCTCGATCAGGTTGCCAGGGATCTCATCTCGGACGACGGTTTCGACGCAGCTCTGCAGCTGGTCGAGTCGCCGCAGGCCGACCATCGTCGTGCCTCGCAGCGGCCAGTCGCAGCCGGTCCTGCGTTTCTCGAGATCGTCCAGTGGCGCGACCACGACGGTGCCGTCGGGCTCGGGTAGCGCGGTATCCGTCTCTGGCCCGAGCAGGTCGCAGAGCGAGCGCTTCAGCAGGTCGAGATAGGCGGCACGGGGGTCCACGGGCCGGAGCGTATGTGATCGACGCTAGGGTGCGCCGCCGGATGCGTGACAAGGCGATCTACCTGGCGAAGGCGGTGGTGAGACAGCTGCGCTGGGGCCCGGCGGACTTCCTCGCAGCGCGCCGCCGGGACCCCTCCCTGCCGCCGCTTCCGCCCCGCCGCCTCGCCTTCGTCGGCGGCGGCGACTTCGAGCAGACCGGCCAGCAGTTCCTCGGCTATTTTCGCGAGCTCGGCGGCCTGCAGCCGAATCACCGCGTGCTCGACGTCGGTTCGGGAATCGGCCGCATGGCGCTTCCCCTGACCGGCTACCTCGAGGGCGGCTCCTACGCCGGCTTCGACGTCGGCCGCGAGATGGTCCGCTGGTGTCAGCGCACGATCTCTCCCCGCTGGCCCAACTTCGAGTTCACTTGGGCGCCCGTCTACAACGGCAAGTACAACCCCTTCGGCGACGTCTCCGGCGACGAGTTCCGCTTCCCCTACGAGGACGCCAGCTTCGACTTCGCTTTCGCCACCTCGCTCTTCACCCACCTGCTGCCAGGGGAAGTCAGCCATTACCTGGAGGAGACGGCGCGGGTGCTGAAGCCGGGCGGTGGCTGCCTCCTGACGTTCTTCCTGCTGAGCGCCGAGGCCGAAGCCGAGCTGGCGGCGGGCAGGGCGATGCTCGACTTCCGCCACCGGATCGCGGGCGGGCTGACGACCGACCCCGCTCAACCCGAGGAGGCGGTCGCCTATCCCGACGCCGACGTCCGCCGGCAGTTGCTCGCTGCCGGCCTCACCGTCAGCGAGCCGATCCACCACGGCCTCTGGGCCAACACCCCTGGCGGGTTGACGTTGCAGGACGTCGTCATCGCCAGCCGCGCCTGACGGCGCCGAGGGTGGTGCGGCCCAAGCTGGCGCCGAGTTTGGCGCCGATGCCCGCATAGACCGCCGCGTTCAGCAGCGGGTTGTGGTCGGCGGCATCGAAGCGGCGGTAGAAGCGGCCCATGCCGCGGTGGAAGGCGATCTCCTGGCGCGAGCGCCGCCGGGCGCCGCTGGAGCCGCCCTTGACGTGGAGGGCGACGCCGGCCGGCTCATAGAAGACCTTCCAGCCCGCGTCCCAGAACCGGTGGCACCAGTCGAGATCCTCCATGTAGAGCCAGTAGCCCTCGTCGAGCAGGCCGACCTCGCGCACCGCCTCGGCCCGGCAGAGCATGAAAGCCCCGTTGACGGCGTCGACTTCACCCGGCTCGTCGTCGCCGAGCGTGGTCGCCCGGTACTGGCTGAGGGCGCCATCCGCTCCCGCGCGCTGGCCGATGCCGGTGAAGTGGGCCAGGGCGCTGAGGGGGGTCGGGAACGAGCGCTTGCAGGCGTGGTCGAGCTCGCCCGACTCCATCACCAGCTTGACCCCCACCATCCCGATGCGCGGCTCCGAGCGCAGCCGCGCCAGCGCTGCGTCGAGGGTGCCGGCGTAGACCTCGGTGTCGGGGTTCAGAAGCAGGACCGCGGTGGCTTCGTCCTCGCGCAGCACCAGGTTGTTGGCCGCCGAGAAGCCGATGTTCTCCCGCCGCAGCAGCCGCACCTCGGGAAACTCGCGCGCGACCATCTCCGGGGTCGTGTCCGGGCTGCCGCTGTCGACCACGGTCACCCGCGTCGTCCCCGTCGCCGGGTGGGCTCGCAGCGAGGCCAGGCAGCGGCGCAGCAGCGCTTCGGCGCCGTGGCTGACGATCACGACCTCGAGGTCGAAGGCGGCGGGCATCGGGGTTAGATCTCCAGAGGTCAGGAGCCCTCGCCGCGGATGACCGCCCGCGGCGTGCGCATCAGGATCGCGATGTCGGTCAGCAGCGAGAGGTTGTCGAGGTAGTCGCGCTCCATCGCCAGCCGCTCCTCGAAGGTGAGGTCGCTGCGGCCGTAGACCTGCATCGGCCCGGTCAGGCCTGGCTTGATCGTGAGCCGGGCCCGCTGGCGCTCGTCGTAGAGGGCGACGACGCTCTCCTCCTCGGGCCGCGGCCCGACCAGCGACATGTCGCCGCGGAGGACGTTGATCAGCTGTGGCAACTCGTCGATGCTGGTCCGTCGCAGGATCCGGCCGGCGCGGGTGATCCGCGGGTCGTCAGTGATCTTGAACGCCGGCTGGTCGAGCTTGGTGAGGTCGACCAGCTCGCTGAGCCGCTCCTCGGCGTCGGGGACCATGGTGCGGAACTTGAGCATCGTGAAGGGGACGCCGTCGCGGCCGGCGCGGCGCTGGCGGAAGAAGATCGGGGTACCGGTGTCGAGCAGGATTGCCAGCCCCGCCAGCACCAGCAGCGGCGAGAGCACCAGCAGCAGCGTCCCGGAGACGGCGACGTCCATCCCGCGCTTCATCGCCTGGGTCGAGCGCGGCGCGTCGCTGAAGCGGAAGTCGAGCACCGGCAGCTCGGCCAGGCGGTTGAGCTCGATCCCGGGGCCGAGCAGACCGAAGTGCTGGGGCAGGAAGGTCAGCGCCAGGCCCTCGGCCTTGCACTCCTCGATCAGCCGCTCCGCGGCCGCCTCGCCCATCTCCTGTTCGGTGACGACAACGCGCTCGATCTCGTAGTCGTGGGCGACGCGGGAGATGTCGGCGATCGAGCCGAGCCGGGGCACCTCACTGGCCGTCTCCTCGCTTTCGGGCGAGAGATAGCCGACCAGCAACAGGCGGGTCTCGGGGTGGGTCGAGACGCGCCGGGCGATGATGTCGGCCGCCGCTGGCGGCCCGATCACGATCCCAGCCGCGACCCCGGTCAGTCGGTGCCAGAGGAAACGGAGGACACCGCGGGCGACGAAGCTACCGAGCAGGGCGCCGACGCCGAGGCCGATCGCGCTGGTCGGCGAGAGCGGTCCGACCGGGCTCAGCGCCAGCAGGCCGTCGAGGACGAGGGTGCCGAGGACGCTGGCCGAGACCAGCGAGGGCACCTCGTCGAGGGTGCTGTGGCGGATCCGGCGGTGGTCGTTGTCGTAGAGGCCGTGGAGCTTGACGACGAGGATCCAGGTCGGGCTGAAGAGGACCGCCCAGAACAGCGTCGCGACATCGGTACTCGAGGTCGCTGCGGTGACGACGAAGAGCGAGGCGATCAGCGCCGACCAGTCGCCAAAGGCGAGCAGCCGCCGCAGCAGAGCACCGCGCCGGCGCGAGGCGTCGGCGCCCGCGCCCAGTGGTCTCCGCCGCCGCGGCGGCGGTTTCGACTCGGCCTGCGGCTGGACCTGCGGCCCTGTCCTATGAGGGTTGGAGGTTTTGTTCATCCGCAACCTTCAAACCCGCCTTGGAGGCATTCCTCTTGGGGGTTTAGACGCTTTGCTTCGCGTAGGTCGGCGGCTGCGGCGGTCGCGTTGCCACCCTGGTTCTCGACCCGCGCCCGCAGGTAGTAGAGAAGCCAGTTGTCTTCCTCGCGGTTGATCGCCTGGCTGAAGCGGCCGGCCGCGTCCGCGTAGTCGCCCTGATACTCGGCCAGGAGGCCGAGCTGGACGTAGGGCGAGGCGGCCCAGGGCTCGATCGAGCGGGCGCTGTCGGCATGGTCGATCGCAGACGCGACGTTGCCGTCGGCGATCGCGGATTTGCTGGCTGAGATCTCGCGGTCGACCAGCAGCGGGCCGATCAAGGCCAGCGCGGTGATCCAGGCCACGGCGAGGCCGGCGATCACGAGGCCGTAGCGACGGTTGTCGTTGTGGCCGTTGCCGGCGACGCGGGCCTGGGCCAGCTGGGCGCAGCGGCCGGCGACGAGAACGCCGCTGGCGAGGAAGAAGATCGCCCCCATCGCGGCGATCTCCCAGAGCCAGTCGATCGCGGCACCGACGGCGAAGGCGAGGCTGACGGCCAGCATCGCCGCGTAGAGCTCGCGCCTGGGCCCGCTGCCGTCCCGCCAGGCGGCGAAGCCAGTCCACAGCAGAACCCCGACCATTGCCAGCACCAGCAGGCCGCCGATCGTCCCGAGCTCGGCGAACGCCTCGAGATAGAGCGAGTGCGCGTCGCGGACCGGCACCGAGATCTCGCGCAGCTGATCCCAGAGCAGCTGGTAGGTGCCGGCCCCGTGACCGACCAGCGGCTCTTCGCCGAAGCCGTCGATCGCGACCCGCCAGAATTCGTCGCGGCCACCGCTGGAGAGATCGCCGAAGTGCTGTCCCGGCGCAGTGGGGAACTGCAGGTCCGAGCTCGAGAATTGATCCCAGGCCCGGCCGCCGACGGCGACCGCGGCGGCGATCGCGACCAGCGCTGCGGCCAGGCCGAGCCGCTTCAGCACGGTCGGATTGCGCGAGAGCTCGACTGCCCGCCCGGTGCGCTGGCCGCCGCGGCGCTCAAGCCAGCGCCAGCTAGCGAACAGCGCCAGGGTCAGCGCGGTGCCGGCCAGCAGGTAGAGCAGCGCCGTCGTCCCCTGGCCGACGACGGGGGGGAGGTTGTAGTTGTTGGCGAGCACGTCCCGCGATTGCACGTAAATCACGGCGGGCAGCGCCCCAAGCGCCCCGATCGCCAGCGTCCCCAGCATCCAGAGACGGTCGTGGGAGAGGATCACCAGGCAGCCGCCGGCAACCAGCAGAGCCAACAGGCCGCCACGCGAGTAGGTCAGGTAGAGGGCCAGGAGGATCGCGGGCAGGACCGCGACTGCGCCCCAGCGCAGCCAGCCGGTCAGCGAGCGCCTGTTCATCCACAGCATCAGCGCCGCGCCGATTCCGCAGACGACGCCGTCTGCGTTCCAGTAGCCGAGCGGATAGCGCAGCCGGGCGCCGCTACCGAGTTCGTCGACGTTGAGAACTTCGGGCAGGAGACGACTGGTCAACGCCAGCAGCGCAATCGCGGCAAGAGAAATTGCGATGCCTTCGGCGAAACGTTGGCGCCTCTGGGTGGTTTGGGCGATTAGGAATGCGGCAAGGAAGAAGCCGAGGTAGGTCAGAACCCGGTCCGCCTCGGTCACGCTGAGCTCAATCGACCCCGACCAAAGAGATGAGATTGCCGACCAAAGCGCAAGACCACCGATCAGCCCACTCGCCAGGTAGAAGGGACGCGCCACCGCAGCCCGGCCGGCCGCTCCAAAGGCCAGCAGGCAGACCACGACGAGCCACGTCGCCAGCCCCGCGAGGTGCCGCGGGGCCAGGTCGAAGCCGCCTCCAGCCAGCGCTAAGCCGCCGATCAGGGCGAGCGGAGCGAGCAACGCCGCCGATTCCTCTAACCTTGCGCGCCATGCTGAAGACTCGCCGTCGCCGTAGCTCGGCCCGACCCGCCTTCTTGCTTCTGTCAGTGCTTGCTCTGCTGGCATTGCCTATCTTCCCTGCCCTGGCGAGCGCCGCCTCCGAAATTCCGGAGTACGAAACCGAAGTCCCGACCGTTGAAGGTCACAAGACGCCTCCGACCAAGGGCGGCGGAATCGACGCTGGCGATGGTGGTGGGAACAAGGCACAATCATCTAACGCTCCCGGCGGCTCGGAAGGTGCGGAAGGCTCCGAAGAATCGGAAAAGAACGGCTCGGGGTCGGGCGGTAATCCATCGTCAGGCGGGGGCAACGGCTCAAATCAGGGGAAGGACGGCCAGGGTAACCCAGGCGACGGCTCCAACTCCGGGAAGTCGGGCGGATCTCTCAGCCAACAGCAAAAGGTCGCTAACCCGAGCTCGAGCGACAGCTCTTCGTCTTCGCCCTTGGTGCCGATCCTGATCGCGATCGCGGCCCTGGCCGCAATTTCGATCGGTGCAGTTGTGATCCGGCAACGGCGCCAGAACCGTGACAGCGGTACCCAGGTCTCGCCGAAGGCGAGCTGAATCCCGTGAAAGCGACGATGCAAACTCCCTGGAAGGCGCGCGCCTTCGCGGCCGCGCTGGCCGTCTCGATCCTTCTGGTCAGCGCCTTCGCGGCGAGCGCTTCGGCGCTGCCGGCCCGCTTCTGGGGTGTCGATCCGCAGGCGACGCCGACCCTGGAACAGGCCGAACGGCTGCACCGGGGCGGGGTCGACAGCATGCGGGTGCCACTCGACTGGGGCTCGCTGCAGCCGACCCCCAACGGGCCGATCGAATTCGGTGCCGTCGACGGGTTCGTCGAACGCGCCGCCAGGTCCGGGATCGAGCTGCTGCCTTTCATCACCGGTGCCCCGAAGTGGGCGGTGCCCGCCGGCCTGGTCCCCGGCGGTGGCGGCGCCAAGGCGCCTGCCCACCTGCCGGCCAGGGGAGCGGCGGCGACCGCCTGGGCCCATCTGCTCGAAGAACTGGTCAAGCGCTACGGCCAGTTCGGTTCCTTTTGGGCCGAACACCCATCGGTTCCCGAACGCCCGATCCGCACCTGGCAGGTCTGGAACGAGCCGAACTTCAAGTACTTCGTCGCCCGGCCGAATCCGGCCGAATACGGCAAGTTGGTCAAGGTCTCCTACGCGGCGATCAAAAACGTCGATTCCGGCGCCCAGGTGATCCTCGGTGGCCTCTTCGCGCGCCCCAAGGGCTCGCGGGTTCCGGGGACGAGCAAGCACAAGAGCCCGAACTGGTTCGCGAGCGACTTCCTGGCGGCTATGTACAAGGGGACGCCGGGGGTCAAGGCGAGCTTCAACGGGATCGCACTGCACCCCTACACCTCGCGCTACCAGGAACTGCCGGAAGAGGTCGAAGAATTCCGCAAGGTCCTCACTCTCAACCACGACTCCGCCAAGGGCCTGTGGATCACCGAGATGGGCTGGAGCTCACAGCGGCCGCCGGCTAACCCGCTGGCGAACGTCTTCGCCAAAGGACCGGCGGGCCAGGTCGCGCAGCTGAACGGCGCCTTCCACCTGTTGGTGACCAGTCAGGCCAAATGGCGCCTGCAGCGCATCTACTGGTTCTCGGTCGACGATTCGGTCGGTACCTGCAATTTCTGCGACGGCACCGGCCTCTTTGCGACCGGCTTCAAGCCCAAGAAGTCCTGGTACGCCTACGTGCGGTTCGCCGGCGGCACCCCCTAGCGTCGCGCTTGGGTCAGCTCGCGAGGGCGGATGCGTAAGATCGGTGGGTTGACCACCGCACCGAAACGTAGGGCGAAATCTGATCCGCTGGCGCCGTTCAGCGAGCCGGTCAGGCGCTGGTTCGAGGCTTCTTTCGAGGGGCCGACTCCGGCTCAGACCGGCGGCTGGGAGGCGATCGCCGGTGGCGCCAACGCCCTGATCTGCGCCCCCACCGGGTCAGGGAAGACCCTGGCCAGCTTCCTCTGGGGGATCGACAACCTGGCCCGTGCCGGCGAAGACGGGCGCCCGCCGCTTGGCACCGGCGTCCGCCTCGTCTACGTCTCGCCCTTGAAGGCGCTCTCCTATGACATCGAGCGCAACCTGCGCGCCCCCCTGCGCGGGATCGGCGCCGAGATCGCGGTCGGCCTGCGCACCGGCGACACCTCGCAGAAAGACCGGCGGGCGATGGCGAAAACCCCGCCCGACATCCTGATCACGACGCCCGAGTCGCTTTACCTGATGCTGTCTTCCAACGTTCGCGAGATCCTCGCCACGACGGAAGCGGTGATCGTCGACGAGATCCACGCCGTCGCCCAGACCAAGCGCGGGGCGCACATGGCGCTGACGCTGGAGCGGCTCGACGATCTGGTTCAGGCGCATCGCCAGGAGGAGTCGGGAGAGGACTCGCCCTCGCAACAGCGGGGAGGCTCGGTTGAGCCCTCTCCCGACTCCTCCCCACGGAGCGGGGGAATCCAGCGCATTGGGCTTTCGGCGACGCAGCGCCCTCTGGAGCGGATAGCTCAATTTCTCGTCGGTCCCAAGCGCGAGTGCAAGATCGTGGACGCCGGCCGGACCAAGAAGCTGGACCTGGAGATCGTGGTCCCGGTCGAGGACATGGCCGACCCCGGCGCTCCTGCTTATCCGAGCGAGGACGGACCGCCGCCGACCGAAGTCGAGCCGAGTGCCCACATCCGCTCGATCTGGCCGGCGATCTATCCCAAGCTCCTGGAGTTGGTCCAAGAGCACACCTCGACCATCATCTTCGTCAACAACAGGAGGGCCTCCGAGAGGCTCGCGAAGCGTCTGAATGAGCTGGCCAACGGAGAAGGAGAGCACGAGCTCCCCGCGACGGAGCACGCAGGCCACCGCGAGGGGGTCGGGGGGGACCCGGAGGAACCTCCAGATCGTGACGGAGGGTCCCCCCCGACCCCCTCTCACGGCTACGTCGAGATTGCTCGGGCGCACCATGGGTCGCTTTCGCATGAGGAGCGCACTATCGTCGAGGAGCTTCTGAAGTCCGGAGAGCTTCCGTGCCTCGTAGCCACGTCTTCGCTCGAGCTGGGCATCGACATGGGCGCCGTCGACCTCGTGATCCAGGTCGAGTCGCCGAAGTCGGTGACCCGCGGCCTGCAGCGGATCGGGCGCGCCGGCCACGGCCTCGGCGAGACCTCGAAAGGCCGGATCTTCCCCAAATACCGAGGCGACCTGCTCGAGTGCGCGGTCGTCGCCCGCCGCATGCGCGAAGGCGAGATCGAGGAGACGACGATCCCGCAGAACCCACTCGACGTGCTCGCCCAGCACCTGGTCTCGATGGCAGCGATGGACGAGTGGGAGATCGACGAGGTCGAGCGCCTCGTCACCGCCACCGAGTCCTTCCACGACCTCTCCCGCGAACAGCTCGAGAACGTGCTCGACATGCTCGACGGCCGCTACCCGTCGGACCGCTTCGCCGAGCTGCGGCCGCGGATCGTCTGGGACCGGACCAACGGCACCATGCACGGCCGCAAAGGCTCCCGCCAGCTGGTCGTCACCAACGCCGGCACGATCCCCGACCGCGGCCTCTACGGCGTCCACCTCCCCGACGGCCGCCGGGTCGGCGAGCTCGACGAGGAGATGGTCTACGAGGCTCGCCCCGGCCAGACCTTTCTGCTCGGCGCCAGCACCTGGCGGATCGAGGAAATCACCCGCGACCGGGTGATCGTCACCCCGGCCCCCGGCGCCCCCGGGGCGGTGCCGTTCTGGCGCGGCGACGGGATCGGCCGCCCGGCGGAGCTGGGGCGGGCGATCGGCGCCTTCTCCCGCGAGGCGGTCTCGCGTGAGCCGGAGGAGCTCGCCGCCGAGTACGACCTCGATCCGCGCGCCGCCAACAACCTCGTCTCCTACCTGCGTGAGCAGCAGCAGGCGACCCGCGTTGTCCCCTCCGACGAGACGATCGTCGTTGAGCGCTTCCGCGACGAGATCGGCGACTGGCGCCTTTGCATCCTCTCGCCGTTCGGTGGCCGCGTTCACTCCGCCTGGGGCCTGGCTCTGGCGGCGAAGATTCGCAACGAGCGCGACCTCGAGGCGGACGCGATCTGGTCCGACGACGGGATCGTCATCCACCTCCCCGACGCCGACGAGCCGCCGCCGGCCGACCTTGTCCTGATCGATCCCGACGAGATCGAGGATCTGATCGTCGGCGAGCTCTCGAACTCGGCCCTGTTCGGCGCCCGCTTCCGCGAGAACGCCTCGCGCTCGCTGTTGATCCCGCGTGCCTACCCCGGAAAGCGCACGCCGCTCTGGCAGCAGCGGCTGAAGTCGCAGAGCCTGCTCGAGGTGGCGCGGGACTTCCCCCGCTTCCCGGTCATCCTCGAGACCTACCGTGAGTGCCTGCAGGACGTCCTCGACCTGCCCGCCCTCGGCGAGCTCCTGCGCAAGCTGCACGCGCGCCAGATCAGCCTGGTCGAGGTCGAGACGCCGACGGCCTCGCCGTTCGCCTCCTCGCTGCTGTTCGACTACGTCGCCACCTACATGTACGAGGGGGATACGCCGAACGCCGAGCGGCGGGCGGCGGCGCTGGCCCTCGACCGCGACCTCCTGCGCGAGCTGCTCGGCCAGGAGGAGCTGCGGGAGCTGATCGACCCGGAGGCGCTGGACGAAGTCGAAGCCCAGCTGCAGCACCGCACCGAGGCCGGCCGCGCCGGCGACCGCGACGCCCTCCAGCAGCTGCTGCGGAATCTCGGCGACTTGACCGCAATGGAGTGCGACGAACGCGTCGCCGAGGGCTACTCCGCCGCCTCGATGCTGACCAAGCTCGCAGCCGAGCGCCGGGTCGCAAGGGTCCGCATCGCCGGCGAGGAGCGCTACGTCGCCGCCGAGGATGCCGGCCTCTACCGCGACTCGCTCGGGGTGCCGCCGCCGGCGGGGCTGCCGGAGACCTTCCTCGCCGACCACCCCGACGCGATGCGGGCCCTGGTCCGGCGCTACGCTCGCACCCACGGCCCGTTCCCGACCGCGCAACTGGCCGAGCGCTACGGCGTCGACCCCGCTCCGGCCCTCCGCGAGCTCGAGTCCGAAGGGGCGTTGGTCCGCGGCGAGCTCCTGCCCGGCGGTTCCGAGCGCGAGTGGTGCGATTCCGAAGTCCTACGCCGGGTCCGCCGCGCCAGCCTCGCTCGCCTGCGCAAGGAGGTCGAGGCAGCCGACCGCACCCAGCTCGCCCGCTTCCTGCCGAGTTGGCAGAACGTCGACGCCTTTCGCCCGGCCGGTGCCGGTCTCGACCGCCTGCGCGAGGCGTTGGTGCCGCTGCAGGGCGTGGCGCTGACGCCGAAAGTGTGGGAGCGGGATGTACTGCCGCGCCGGCTCGGCTCTTACTCGCAGAACTGGCTCGACGAGCTCTGCACCAGCGGCGAGCTGGTCTGGGTCGGGGCCGGCGCGCTCGGCCGCTCCGACGGCCGCGTCGCCCTCTACTTCCGCGAGGACGTCCGTCTCGCCGGGCCGCCGCCGGCCAACGCGAAGCTGGAGGCGGTCAGCGGCGACGTCCACGACGCGATCCGCGCCCGCCTCGAGGCCGGTCCCTCGTTCTGGCTCGACTTGCTCGCCGACATCGGCGACGTCCCCGCTGAGGAGCTCCACAACGCGCTCTGGGATCTGGCCTGGAGCGGCGACGTCACCAACGATGCCTTCGCCCCGCTGCGGGCGCCGCGGCTGCGGGCCGTCTCCAACTCCGAGCGGCCCGGTCGTCGCTTCGCCCGCCGCCGCTCGACCACCGGCGCCGCCGTCCAGGGTCGTTGGTCGCTGACCGCGCCGTTGTTCGCCAGCGCACCCGGGCCCGGCGCCCGCCTCCGCGCCCAGGCCGAGCTGATGATGGAGCGCTACGGGATCGTCACCCGCGAGACCGTCCTCGCCGAGGGGATCCCCGGTGGTTTCGCGACCCTCTACGCCGAGCTCGGCAACCTCGAGCTGCTCGGCACCGCCCGCCGTGGCTACTTCGTTGAGGGCCTCGGCGGCGCCCAGTTCGCGCTCCCCGGCGCGGTCGAGCGCCTGCGCTCGCTGCCTGAAGAGGACGGCTCCTTCCTCGTCTTGGCAGCGACCGACCCGGCCAACCCCTACGGCGCCTCGCTGCCCTGGCCGAGACTCGAGGGTGGCCGCAAGCCGGGGCGCACGCCCGGAGCCCATCTGCTGCTGCGCGACGGCGAGCCGGTGGTCTTCGTCGAGCGCGGCGGCCGCGGCCTGTTGCGACTGAAACAGATGGAGGAAGGCGACCTGGAGGCAGCGATGCAAGCGTTGGCCGACGCCGTCAGCGCCGGCCACCTGCCGAAACTCGCGGTCGAGAAGCTCGACGGCGAGGCGGTGATCGGCTCCGGCCACGAGGAAGCCCTGATCGGCGCCGGCTTCAGCCGCGGCCCGCGCAAACTGACGGCGTCGGCGTAGACTCGCCTCGGTGTCCGACCGGGAGCAGACTGCAGTCGAGCTGCTGAAGAGCGTCACTCTCTTCGCCGATCTCGGGGATGACGAGCTCGAGCGCTTCTCGCACGTCGCCGTGCCGCGCTCGTTTCCCGCCGGCACTCGCGTCTTCCACGAGGGCGACTCCTCCGACGCTTGTTACATCGTCAAGGAGGGCAGCTTCCGGGTCACCCGCGAGCATTCCGACGGTCGCGCGATCACCCTCGCCACCCTCGGCCCCGGCGAGATCTTCGGCGAGCTGGCGATGCTCGACGGCGACAAACGCTCGGCCAGCGCCGAGGCGCTCTCCGACGGGGAGCTGTTGGCGCTGCCGGCCGGCGACGTCCGCTCGCTGCTCGCCCGCCACCCGGAGATCGCGCTGAAGCTGGTCGCCGGCCTCGTCCGCCGCCTGCGCGCCGCCAACGTGCGGCTCTCGCGCCAGTCCTTCCAGACCGTGCCGAGCCGCGTCGCCGGCATCCTCTCCCAGCTCAGCCGCGAGGCCCAGGACAGCAACGGCGGCACCACCGAGGTGACGATCCGGATGAACCAGACTGACCTTGCCCAACTTGCCGGCACCTCGCGCGAGAGCGTCAGCCGCTTCCTCGCCGAGCTCGAGCGCGCCGGCGTCGTCCGCTCTGGCCGCGGCCGCGTCACCGTCCTCGATCCGCCGAAGCTCCGCAACTACATCTATTGACGCTGGACCGGCTCTCGATCCCCTTCGAGCGCGCCGGGGTCGCCGGCACGGTTGACGTCGAGGTCGGGGTCAACGACGACCCGGCCGCCTACGGCTGCCCCGAGTGCGCCCGCGGCTTCCCCTGGTGCCGGGCGACGGTGGAGCCGCCGGCCCGCGGCTACGCCGACGCTCTCGGCTGGATCCAGCTGGTCGACTGGGAGCAGGCGGGGGAGGGGTTCCTGATCGACCCCTTCGCGCCGCTCGGTGAGGTCTCCCATCCCTTCGGCTTCTTCGGTTTCGCGCCGACCATGTTCGACGCGCCGCACACCGACAGGCCGCTGCACGACTCAGACTTCATCGCCCACTCCTTCCTCTGCGGACTCGGGCCGGAGCCGCTCGGCAGCCGCTTCGAGGCCGACGCGATCCTCGGCTTCAGTTGGGGCTTTCACGTCCGCGGCGGCGAGTTCGAGATCGACGGCCCCGCTCCGCTCGGGCCGGAGGCCTGGGACGTCCACCTCGCCTACCTCCACGAGTCCCACCCCCGCTGGACGTTTCTTCCTAACCTCGGGGGATGACCGACTACGCCGCCCGGCGTGCCCGCATGGTCGAGCGCCAGCTGCGGGCGCGGGGGATCGAAGACGAGCGGGTGCTGGCGGCGATGGGGGAGGTGCCGCGCGAGGCGTTCCTACCTGCTCGGGGCCGCCACCGTGCCTATGCTGACTCGGCCTTGCCGATCGGCGAAGAGCAGACGATCTCCCAGCCCTGGATCGTTGCCGCGATCTGTCAGGCACTGGATCTGCGGGGCGACGAGCGGGTGCTCGAGGTCGGAACCGGCTCCGGCTACTCGGCCTGTGTCCTCGCCCGCCTCGCCGCCACGGTGGTCAGCGTCGAGCGCTACGAGCGGCTCTCTCGCGGCGCCGGCGAGGTGCTCGCCGAGCTTGGCGTCGAGAACGTCGAGCTGTTGGTCGGTGACGGCAGCGGTGGCGTTCCCGACCATGGCCCGTTCGACGCGATCGCCGTTCACGCCGCCGCCCCGACGCCGCCGCCGGCGCTGCTGGAGCAGCTGGCCGAAGACGGGCGGATGGTGGTTCCGGTCGCCTCTCACGCGGCCGACACGCTGACCGTGCTCTGGCGGCGTGGAGCTGGCTTCGAGGCGGCCTCGCTCGGCCCCTGTCAATTCGTGCCGCTGATCGGCGCCGGCGGTTTCGCGCGCGAGAGCTAGGAGGAGCCAGGCCGGCCGCAGCGCCGGGTACCTCAGCAGCTGGAGCCCTTGGGGTCGCTGCCGTCGCGCTGGACCTCGTCGTCGCCGGAACCGCACTCGATCGCCTTGTCGCGCTGGCCGTCGAGGGCGTCGATGAAGTCGTCGCCGCCCTTGCCGACGAAGGTGTCGGCGCCGAGGTGGCCCATCAGGCTGTTGTCGCCGCCGTCGCCGATCAGGACGTCGGGGCCATCGGATCCCTCGAGGCTCTCGTTGTCGCCGAGCACGCGGTCTTGGTTGCCGCAGCCGGCTGGGCCGCCGGTGCCGCCGAGGGCGACGCGCAGGTTGTCGTCGGAGCGGGCGTAGGAGACGGTGTCCTCGCCCTCGCCACCGTCGAAGGTGTGGCCCTGGCAGGTGGCGACCGAGGAGACGAGCAGGTCGTTGCCGGCGCCGCCTTTGAGCAGGTCGGAGCCGGGGTCGGCGTAGAGGACGTCGCTGCCGGCGTTGCCTTCGAGCCGGTCGCTGCCGTTGTCGGGGCTGTTGTAGTTCTCGCCCGCTTCGAGCACGTCGTCGCCGGGACCGCCGACCACGACGTCGGAGCCGGCATTGCCGTTGACGCGGACATGGGAGCTGGTCGGGACGCTGCCGTCGATGACGAGGCTGTCGTCGCCGTCACCACCGGTCACCGTCACCAGTGCGGCTTCGCCGCCACAGGATACGGCATTGAGGTTGCCGGGCGGGTTGACGCAGCCGTCGCCGGCGTAGATCGGGCTGCTGTCGGTCACCGTCCAAGTGCCGGGACCGTGGGCGACCTGGAGTTGGTCGGGACCGCTGGCACCGAGGACGACGAGGCTGGAGCCGTCGAGGCCCTGGTTGAGGATCACGTAGGCGCCGCCGGGCGGCGGGCCGGCTTCCGGACCGCAGGAGTTTTCGACCGTGAAGCCTTCGCAGTCGTCGCTGCCGGGGCCGCCGAAGGCTTCGCCACCGCCACCGCCGCTTTCCAGGGTGTCATCGCCGACGCCGCCGTCGAGCCGGTTCGCTTCGCCGTCGCCGACGATCGTGTCGGCCTGCGGCGAACCGACCACGTCCTCGAAGCCGCTGACGTCGTCATGGCCGTCACCTTTGGCCTTGTCGGTCGCGAGGTCGACGGTGATGCCGCCGCGCGTGGCCGAGGCGAAGGAGACGATGTCGTTGCCGCCTTCGCCACCGGAGAGGGTGTCGGTGCCGGCGTCACCGCGGACGACGTCGCCGTCACCGGCGCCACCGTCGGCGTTGTCGGTGCCGGAGCCGCCGATCACGGTGTCGCTGTCGCCACCACCGTCGAGGTCGGAGTCGTCGCCCGGGCCGCCTTCGATCCAGTCGTCGCCGGCGCCACCTTCGATCTTGTCGTTGCCCTTGTCGCCGATCAGGACGTCGTCACCGGCGTTGCCCTGGAAATCGTCGCTGCCCTGTTCGCCGTCGAGCTTGTCGTCTCCGGCGCCACCTTCGAGGCTGTCGGGGCCTTTGGCACCGAGCAGAAGGTCGTCATCGCCGCCACCGTGCAGGGTGTCAGCCCCTTTCGAGCCGGAGAGGGTGTCTTTGCCGGCGCCACCGTCGAGCATGTCGGAGCCGGTTTCGCCGGCCAGTTTGTCGTCGCCGCCTTCGCCGTAGAGCGAGTCGAAGCCGCGGCCGCCATCGATCACATCGTCGCCGGGGCCACCGCAGATCGTGTCGTTGCCGTTGCGGCCGCCGCTGATGTGATCGTCGCCGCCACCGCCGTAGATGACGTCGCTGGCGCCTTTGCCGACGATCACGTCGTCGCCGGGCGTGCCGATGATCGTCACCCGCTTGCCACCACACGATTTGGCAGCCGCCGAGCTGGCCAGCGGCAGCGCCAAAAGACCAACGGCGCAGGCGAGGATTGCGAGGATCGTTTTGGGGCGAATGTGCGAGGCGGACACGTCTCCCCATCGGTCTCACCCCTTCTAAACTCGAATCAGGGTCGAACATTCGTCCACCCCCTGGCCGCGGGGAGGCGAGTGGCGCCTGTCCTATACGCTCGCTCCCTCATGCGGAGCGGCATCTACGTCCTCAACTTCTATTCCGCGGTCTTCATCGACCAGCTCAAGCGGGGCCGGAAGACGGCGACGATCCGGCTCGGCGATAAGAGCAACAAGTACGAGCGCGGCCAGGTCGTCTGGGTCACGGTCGGCTTCCGCCACAGCCCCCGCGAGAAGATCTTCACGGCGGTGATCGACGAGGTCGAGGTGAAGCCGGTCTCCGAGCTCTCGCGCCGGGACATCGAGCACGACAACCCCGAGTTCCGGCGCATCGAGGAGACCACGCGCTTCCTCGAGCAGATCTACAGCCGCCCGATCGAAGACGACGACACGGTGACGGTGATCCGCTTTTCCCAGATCGTCGAGCAGCCACGGCCCCATCTCGGCAATGGCGAGACGCCTCACCACAACTGAACCGCGTCCCCGCGAGCGCCGTAGATAGGCGCGATGGCCGAGTACGCGTTTCTCACCACCTGGCTCCTGGAGGCTCCGCGCGAGCCGGTCTGGGACGCCGTCCACGACCAGGCTAGCTGGCCGCAGTGGTGGCGCGGGGTGGAGGAGGCCGAAGAGGTGCGGCGTGGAGCTGACGGCGGAGACATCGGCAGCGTCGCGCGGATGGTCTGGAAGAGCCTCCTGCCCTACCGGGTCTCGTTCGAGGTGACGACGACCAAGGTCGAGCCCCAGCACCTGCTGGAAGGCCACGCGGTCGGAGAGTTGGAAGGCATCGGTCGCTGGCGCTTCTACGAGCAGGACGGGGTGACCGCGGTCCTCTACGAGTGGAACGTGGCGACGACGAAGCCGTGGATGAACCGGATGGCGCCGCTGCTGCGGCCGGCCTTCGAGTGGAATCACGACTGGGTGATGGCGCGCGGCGGCGAGGGAATCGCGAAGCTGCTCGGCTGCCGCCTGCTTGCAGCCGACTAAGGGACCCCGCTATCTTTCCTGTGGTTGGCACTCCGACCCTGAGAGTGCCAAGGCCGCGAAGGGCTGGAAAGGGCTCTGGAGCGGCGTTTTCCCACTTTCACCAGCAAATCACTTACCGATGACGGAGGTCAACGAATGAAGCTGAAGCCCCTCGGGGACCGGCTGATTGTCAAGCCGATCGAGGAGGAGGAGACGACCGCCAGCGGCATCGTCCTCCCCGACACGGCCAAAGAGAAGCCGCAGAAGGGCAAGGTCGTCGCTGTTGGCGACGGCGCCATCAACGAGGACGGCAGCCGCCGCCCGCTTGACGTCTCGGAGGGCGACGAGGTCCTCTACTCCAAATACGGAGGCACCGAGGTCACCGTCGAGGGGGACGAGCTGCTCGTGCTTCGCGAGTCGGACGTCCTGGCCAAGCTCGGCTAGACCCGCCACCAAGTCTTAGAACCAAGGAGGACTCATTCAGATGGCTCATAAGGAGCTGAAGTACGCAGAGGATGCGAGAGGGGCCCTGCAGGCCGGCGTCGATTCCGTCGCCAACGCCGTCAAGGTCACGCTCGGTCCGAAAGGCCGTTACGTCGTGCTCGACAAAAAGTTCGGCGCACCGACGATCACCAACGACGGCGTCACCATCGCCCGCGAGGTCGAGGTTGAGGACGTCTTCGAGAACCAGGGCGCCCAGCTCGTCCGCGAGGTCGCGACCGCGACCAACGACGTCGCCGGTGACGGCACCACGACGGCGACCCTGCTGGCGCAGATCATCGTTCGCCAGGGGTTGAAGAACGTGGCCGCCGGCGCCAACCCGCTGGCCCTGCGCCGCGGCATCGAGAAAGCCGTCGACGCGGTCGTCGAGAACCTCCGCGAGAAGCAGTCCAAAGAGGTTGCGGGCAAGGATCAGATCGCCCGTGTCGCCGCCATCTCCGCCGGTGACGACGAGATCGGCAACGTGATCGCCGACGCGATCGAGAAAGTCGGCAAAGACGGCGTCGTCAACGTCGAGGAGGGCCAGACCTTCGGTATGGAGCTGGAGTTCACCGAGGGCATGCAGTTCGACAAGGGCTACATCTCGCCCTACATGGTCACCGATCAGGACCGCATGGAGGCTGTGCTCGAGGACCCTTACATCCTCATCGCCAACCAGAAAATCGGCTCCGTGCGGGACATCCTGCCGGTGCTCGAGCAGGTGATGCAGGGCGGCAAACCGTTGCTGATCGTGGCCGAGGACGTCGAGGGCGAGTGCCTGGCGACCCTGGTCGTGAACAAGCTGCGGGGAACCTTCACCGGTGTCGCCGTCAAAGCCCCCGGCTTCGGCGATCGCCGCAAGCGGATGCTCGAGGACATCGCCGTTCTCACCGGCGGCGAGGTGATCACCGAGGAGATGGGTCTCAAACTCGAGAACACCCAGCTCACCCAGCTCGGCAAAGCTCGCCGGGTCGTCGTCTCCAAGGACACGACCACGGTGATCGACGGTGCCGGCGGCGGCGATGACATCAAAGGCCGGATCAAGCAGATCAAACAGGAGATCGAGAACACCGACTCCGACTTCGATCGCGAGAAGCTCCAGGAGCGCCTCGCGAAGCTCGCCGGAGGTGTCGCCGTGGTCAAGGTAGGCGCCGCCACCGAGACCGAGATGAAGGAGAAAAAGCACCGCGTCGAGGACGCGCTGCAGGCGACCCGCGCCGCGCTCGAGGAGGGCGTCGTCCCGGGTGGCGGTGTGGCACTGCTCAACGCGCAGTCGTCACTGGACCCGGACAAGCTCGCCGACGACGCGGACGAGATCACCGGCGCGCGGATCATCCACCGCTCGCTCGAGGAGCCGGTCCGTCAGATCGCCGAGAACTCCGGTCTGGAGGGCTCGGTCGTTGTCAACAAGGTTCGTGACCTGAAGACCGGTGAAGGCCTCAACGCCGCGAGCGGCGAGTACGGGGACCTGATCAAAGCCGGCGTCATCGACCCGACGATGGTCACCCGCTCGGCGCTGCAGAATGCGGCCTCGATCGCGAAGAACATCCTCGTGACCGAGGCGATCATTGCCGAGCCGCCGGAGGAAGGCGGCGCCGGTGGTGGCATGCCCGGCGGTATGCCGGACATGGGCGGCATGATGTAAGGATCCCTCTGACGAGGGAATTGTTTCGAAAAGGCCCGGCGTAAGCCGGGCCTTTTTCGTGCCCCGAAACCGCGGTAGAGCTTTTACCTCCTATAGATGTAAAAGCTCTACCGCGCGGCGGCTATTTCTTCTTTTCCTTTGGCGGCAGGGGCGGGAAGAGGCCGGCGTTCCATTCGGCGTAGGGGAGGAAGCTGGCGCGGCGGATTTTCTGGCGCAGGGTGTTGGTCGTGCGCGGGTAGAGGTTGAGGTCGTAGGTGTTGCCCTTGCCGAAGCCCTGGTAGTAGACGAGCATCCGCACCCGCGGGCGCTTGACCACCCAGCTGACCAGCTGTTTGACGAAGCGCGGTTCGTCTTTGCCGGAGACCGCCCACTCAGTGACGGAGACCGGTTTGCCCTTCCACTGCTTGCCTTCGTAGAAGCGGTTGAGGTCTTCCCAGACCGGATATTGGGAGTAGAAGTCGGTGCCGACCCAGTCAACCCAGCGGCTGCCGGGCCAGTAGTTGCCGGGGAAGTTCCCTTTCACCCGCGGCGAGCCGCCCGGCAGCGGGCTCCAGATGATGCTGACCGGCGCCGCCGGCAGGCTCGGCGGCGGCAGGCCTTTGGTCCGGTTTAGCGGTGGCAGCCCGATTTCGGCCAGCGTTGCGTTGATCCCTTCCAGCGTCTGGCCGCCGCGGACGATCGCGACGATCCGGCGGAAGGCCTGTTTGTACCAGCCGGTGGTGTGTTCGCCGCCGCGCTGGGTGCCGTCGCAGTAGACCGCCGACCAGGCGTTGAGGCAGCGATTGGGCTCGCCCAGCGGCCGGATGTAGGCGGGTAGGCCGTGGGTGGCGAAGAAGGTGTTCAGCTGCAGCAGGTAGTCGTCGCCGTACCCGAGCGCGATCTGCTCCGGGGTGATGATCTCGGCCAGCGTCTGGTCGTCGGCGGTCGAGATGTGGAGGATCGGCCGCGTCCCCGTTTCGCGCCAGCGTTCGTAGGCTTCGTTGAGGCTGTTGCCCCAGGGATGGAAGGTCTCCAGCAGCGCCGGATGCTTCCCCGTCAGCGCCGCGAATTCGTTGAATTCGGTGGTCGAGCCCCGGTCGGAGACGCCGAGGTAGAGGTCGGGCTTGGGCGGTACCAGCGTCTGCGCGGCCGCCGGGGTCGCGGCCAGCGCCGTCAGCGCGAGCGCCAGCACGACCGCGCGTAGCCCACGTATCCGTTTATTCAGCCTCCAGTACATCGCTCATCCTTCGCGGTTGAACGCCGAGGGCCTGCGCGTCGGCCGTTCCGCGCTCGCTCACCATCGACACCTCCATCAACTCGGCCTCCTCCCAGGTTGCAAACACGGCCTCGCCGAAAACGGAGCGGAGGCCGATCAACCCCGAGCGCACGAGCCCGAGCGGCAGGTGGACGAGTGGACGAGGCCGGCCGGCGATGCGGCTGACCAGATCCGACATCTGGTCGTAGTCGAGCGTCTCCGGCCCCGCCAGCTCATAGCGCGGCCGCGCTTCCTCCGCGCCCAACGCCCCGATCACGCAGCGGGCGACGTCCTCCGCCCAGATCGGCTGGAAGACCGCCTTGCCCTCGCCGGAGACCGGCAGCACCGGCAGGAACGAGAAGCGGCGCAACAGCGTGATCCAGGGGTCGCTGTTGTCGTAGACGATCGAGGGCGCGAAGACCGTCGTCTGCAGGGGGGAGGAGAGGACTGCCTGCTCGGCCAGCCACTTGGCGCGGAAGAAGCGGGTGCGCTGGGCGGCGAAGGCATCGAGGGCGCTGAAGAAATGGAAGCGCTCGACCCCGCCGCGCTCCGCCGCCCGCAGCAGCCGCACCGTCGCCAGCCCGTTCAGCTCCTCGATCCGCTTCGGCGGCTGGTCGCGGATCGTCGCCGCCAGGTGGATCACGGTGTCGACCCCGCGCAGCGCCTGGCGCACCAGGTGCGGGTCCGACATCTCGCCGAGGTCGCCGAGGGTGATCTGCACGTCGACCCGGCGCTCGCCCAGGCGCCGCGGCTCCCGCACCAGGCAGCGAACCTCCTCGCCGCTCTCCAAGAGCAGCGGCAGCAACCGCGATCCGATGCTTCCGGTGGCCCCCGTCAACAGCAGCATGAGCGCCTAAGGCTAGATGCTGGCTCTGTGAGCACCAGTTGCGGCTAGCGGCGACGGGCGTGGGGCTTGGGCCCCAGCTTCAGAGCGACGACGCCGCTGGCGGCAACCGCCCCCGCGACAGGAGAGGTGGACTTGACCACCAGCGCCCCCAGCTTCTTGCCCGGCTGCGGCTTTGGCTTCGTCACCTTGCCGGCCTTGCAGCGCGCGTGGGTGATCGCGGCCTTCGCCTGCACCAGGGTCTTGCCGGCGAGCTTGGGGACCGTGCAGGAGGAGGTGTCTACTGGGGGCGTGATGGTCCCGCCCCCGTTCCCGCCGCCAGTCGACGAGATGTTGGTGTAGGAGGCGACCGCGCAGCCGGACAGGTTCATCGCCGCGTCAGTTGCCGTCGCCGAGAAGGTGAACGTGGTCGCGCTCGGGACCGTTGCCGCGACGCCGATCGACCCTAGTTCTGCAGCGCTGACCGTCGCGGTAGGGACACCTTCGCAGCCTGCGTTGGCGTAGATCCGGACCGTCGATCCGGCCTCGGCCGAGCCGGTGATTCGCGGGGTCGAGCTCGCCGCAGGCGACGCCGGGTCGGTCGTCAGGGCTGGATTCGCCGGTGGCGTGACGTCGAGTTTGAGCAGCGCCCCGAGGGCGTTTACGCGCCCGCCGGTGACCGTTTTGCCCTGCAGAGTGGGAACCGGGACGACGCTTTCCAGCAGCGCGTTTCGCACCCCCGTTATCGAGGCGGTGGGGTGCAGTGAGAACAGCAGCCCGGCGATCCCGGAGACCACCGGGGCCGCCATCGAGGTCCCTTCGAGAAAGGCGTAGGACGGCGCCACGGTCGGCGCCTGGTAGCAGCGCAGCTGCAGGTCGTCGAGCCAGACCCCGTCGGTCGCGGCCGGTTCCGGACCGGCTTTGTAGCGGAAGCGGACGTTGACGTTGGTGCCTGCCAGGTTGGTCAGCACCGGTTCGGCGGTGAACGACTGCATCGCCGAGCTGGGACTGCTGCTGAAGATTTCTTTTTCGAGGACGGTGACGCCGTTTCTCGTCACTTCCTGGATGAACGTCCCTTTCGTCAACGCCAGGTTCCGGCGTCCGGCGAGGACGCAGTTGCCGTATCCGACGGGGACCGCGATCGGCGTCGTCAGTTCGGTTTCGTGGACCGATTCCGGCACCGGCGGCACTTCCGGGGAGTCGGTCATCCCCGACGACGTCAGCGGGGAGCCTTCGGCGCGGCCGAAGCTTCCGGTCCATTTGGCGTTGAATTCGGCATCGGTCTCCTGGAAGTCTTCCCCGAGCAGGTCTTCGACCGGGTAGGTGCTGAGGATCTCGGTGCCGGGGGCGGCGAGGTCGACGCTGGTTTTGCCCCAGTCGCTGCCGCCGACCTGGAACGTCGCCAGTTTGTTGGCCTGGTTGATCGCGGCGACGCAGAGCACGTTTTCGAATTCGTAGTTGCACGGGAAGTGTTTCTGGACGTCGTTGTCGACTTTGTCGTTCCCCGCGGCGACGACATAGAGCGTCTGCGGGTTTGCTGCCAGCGCGCTTTTGATCCCCGCGTTGTCGGAGGGCGTGGTCAGCGAGATGTTCGCGACCCTGGCGCCGTGTGCCCCCGCGTAGTTGATCGCTGCGGCGATCGAGGAGGTCGGGCAGCGCAGCGCGTTGCCGTTCGAGGGGGAAGCGCTGCAGACTCGAAGCGGCATGATCCGCGCGTCCTGGGCGACGCCGCTGATCCCGACGCCGTTGTTGCCCTCGGCACCGATGATCCCCGCCGTGTGGACGCCATGCCCGCCGGAGATCAGGTTGTCGTCGGTCGGGTCGCTGTCTTCGGTCGGGCTGTCGGCATTGGAGCCGACGAAGTCGCGGCCGGTGACGTCGACGGGCCCGAGATCTTCCCCGAAGAAGCGGTAGCCGCTGTCGATGTCGGCGATGACGACGCCGTTTCCCGGCAGGCCGACGAAGGGCGGCAGGAACTGTTCCCAGGCGCCGACGGCGCCGATGTCGGTGCCGGCCACGGCTTCGGAGACGCCGCCGATTTTGGCGCCGGTGTTTTCCAGCGCCCACTGTTCGCCGAAGAACGGGTCATTCGGGGCGGCGGTCGGCACCGCCAGGGCGTCGCGTTCGGCGCTGGCGACCGCCGGGTCGGCTTCCAGTGAGGCAATCGCGTCGCTCGTCGACTGCCCCGGTTCGACCAGGACCGTCTCAAGGCTGGGGTCGCCGAGCGTGACCGCCGAGTCAACTTCCGCCTCGTGCCGAGCGCTGGCCTTCTCGGCGCGGCTGGCGTCGTCTTCCCAGACGATCATGACCTGGCCGGGAACGTAGGTCGTCTTCGTCGCCGGTGGTTCGACCGGCAAGCTCGGGAATGGCGCTTCCGCGGCCCCCAGGGCAGGCGCTGCCAGGGCGAGCGCAGCCGCCAGGGAGCACGCGAGCGAAACGAGTGATCGCGAAGCCAAGATAATTAACGTTAGGGATCTTGGTCCGGCGACTCAACCGGGAATGGGAAATACCGTCGCAACGAGGTCCGAATCGACCCTCCACCGGCCCATATCCCTAGAATGTGCGTTCGCTTTTGGCGGGGGCCTAGGGCCTCCGCTCCGGCATCAAATCGACTCAGGAGAATCATCGAATGACCTACGTCATCGCCGAGCCGTGCATCGGGACCAAGGACAACTCGTGTGTCGAGGTCTGCCCGGTCGACTGCATCCATCCGACTCCGGATGAGGCCGACTACGACTCGGTCGAGATGCTCTACATCGATCCCGATGAGTGCATCGACTGCGATGCCTGCGTCGAGGCCTGCCCCGTCGACGCCTGCTTCGCGGAGGACCAGTTGCCCGCCGAGTGGGCCAAATACGCGGAGATCAACGCGAATTACTACAAGAGCAAAGCCGCCTAGGCTTCGCTCCGCACCAGCTTCGAAAGGGCCGCCTCTGGCGGCCCTTTCTCGTTCCCAGCCCGGCGCAGCCCTAGGATCGGCGCCCCGGCATGATCCACGTCGACACCGAGTCCTTCTTCGTGATCGTCCTCGCCGCGGCGCTGGCGGCGGTCACGGTGGTGGCGGTCCCAGGCCGCTTCGTGGCGCCGGTCGTGGTCGTCGAGATCGCGCTCGGGATCCTGATCGGGCCTCAGGTCCTCGACATCGCCCGGGCCGACCACTTCATCGACTTCTTCGCCACCCTCGGCCTCGGCATGCTGTTTTTCTTCGCCGGCTACGAGATCGACTTTGGCAAGATCCGCGGCCGCCCGCTGCGGCTCGGCGGCGCTGGCTGGGTGCTCTCGATCCTGCTCGCCTTCGTGATCGGGGCCGCCCTCGAGGTCGCCGGCGTGATCGACTCCTTTCTCTACGTCGGCGCCGCGATGGCGACGACGGCGATGGGGACGCTGATCCCGATCCTCCACGACCAAGGGGAGACGCACACTCGCTTCAGCGCCTTCCTGCTGGCGGCAGGTTGTGCCGGCGCCTTTGGCCCGATCGTGCTGGTGACGCTCTTCCTCAGCACCGACCACCCGCTGCACGAGGCGTTGATCCTGGTCGCCTTCGTCGTCATGGCGGTTGCCGTCGCCCTTGCCTCGACCGGGATGGCACTGCGTCACTGGGCGGCGCTGGAACGGACGATCGAGGCTTCGAGCCAGCTCACGGTCCGGGTCACCATCGTCCTCGTCTTCGGCCTTGTCCTGCTCGCCGACCAGATCGGCCTCGACGTCTTGCTGGGCGGCTTCGTCGCCGGGCTGATCACGCGGGCGGCGCTCGAGGGGCGGGAGATCCGCGTCTTCGAGTCGAAGTTGGCGGCGGTCGGGTTCGGCTTCTTCGTCCCCTTCTTCTTCGTCACCAGTGGCATCGGCTTCGACCTCGACGCGCTTGGCTCGGCTGGCGCCCTGGCGAAGCTGGCGCTGTTCTTCGGCCTTTTCCTGCTCGTCCGCGGGGCGCCGGCGATCCTCCTCTACCGCGGCGTCCTCGACCTCCGCGACCGTTCGGCGCTCGCCTTCTACTCGGCGACCGAGCTGCCGCTGGTGGTCGCGATCACGACGATCGCGGTCGACGCCGGCCACATGCGGACCTCGACCGCCGCCGGTCTGGTCGGCGCCGGCATGCTCTCGACGCTCGTCTTCCCGCTGCTCGCCGCCTCTCTCCGAGGAGATCGGCTGCGAGCAGCGGGAGCCTGAGCCTGGGCTAGTAGCCGACAGGGTGGCGGGCGATGAAGGTGCCCCCGGCGGCCGCGCCAAGGCCTTCGTGCCAGCGTGGGCCGGTGCCTTCGGTGCTGCTGTTGCCGGCGGTGTCCCAGCGCAAGCCGGCGATCACCGCATAGGCGTGGCCGGCGTTGGCGTAGATGGTGATCCACTTGCCGGGACCGGGTTCGCCCCAACTCTCCATCGGGCCCGACGGCAGCGGGCTGGAGAGCAGCTTGGCCCCATGCAGGGCAAAGCTGACTGCGCCGGAGCAGTCGTAGCCGCGATCCCACCAGCGGCCGTGGCCGCCGCCGTAGATGTAGGGCTTGGTGCGGATTTTGTTGGCGGCGTTGATCACCTTGCGGACCGCCGGCGGTGCGTCGAGCGGGGCGATCGCGCGTCCGTTGACGAGCATCGCCGTGCTTGGTTCGGCGGTCGGTTCGGTCCCGGTTTCTTCGACCGGGATTTCGGGTTGGTATTCGCGAGCGGAGACACCGCCCTGCCCATTGGCCGCCCAGGCACGAGCGCCGGGCATCATCGCGATCGCGACGGTGGCGAGCATGGCTAAAGCGGTGCTGAGGGCGGCGTAGGCGGCCGCCCTGCGGACGATCGTCATTCAACTCCTCCTTCGTCGGCCTACGGGGTTAGCTGACGGGCTGGCGCTGAAGGAGCCTGCGCCTCCACCGAAGTGGACTCGCCCCGAAAACATGGGTCCCCCGCTCCCCGGGCAGTTAGCCGGGGATTAGGCGTTTATGTGCGTTCGCTAATAAACAACGATAGCCGGACGCAAAAGTTGCGGTCATCTGCTTCCCATCGCTTTTTCTCCCGCATACCGGGCAAAAGAGCGGTGGGAGGCGGTGTTCAGCCTTGGACGACCGGCAGCGGAGTACCGCTGACCGCCGGCATTTCGCTCGAGCCCGGGGCCGCCTGCAGTACGGGCAGCTCCTGTGGGGTGGAAGCGATGATCCCGCGCGCTGCCTGGCGGATCGCCTGCGAGGCGGGGGAGTCGGGATCGGCGGTTACCAGCGGCGTGCCGTCGTCGGCGTGCTCGCGCAGCGGCTCGGAGAGCGGCACCTTGCCGAGCAGCGGCACATCGAGTTCGTCGGAGAGCTGCTGGCCGCCGCCCTCGCCGAAGATCGTGAAGCGCTCGCCGTCGGGCGTCGTGAAGCCGGACATGTTCTCGATCACGCCGAGGATCTCGAGATCGAATTTGGCCGCCATCTCCGCCCCGCGGCGGGCGACCGACTGGGCTGCCGGCTGCGGCGTGGTGACGAGCAAGAATTTGGCCTGCGGCAACAATTGCGCCAGCGTCATTGAGACATCGCCGGTGCCGGGGGGCAGGTCGAGCAGCAGGTACTCGAGCTCGCCCCAGGCGACGTCCTCGAGGAACTGCTGGATCGCTTTGTGCAGCATCGGCCCGCGCCAGACGACCGCCGCGTTGTCCTCGACGAAGAAGCCGATCGACATCACCTTGACGCCGCCGGCAGCCTCCAGCGGCAGGATTTTGCGCTCGCCGTTGACTTCGGGCTTGGCGTTGACGCCGAGCATGCGCGGGATCGAGTAGCCGTAGACGTCGCAGTCGAGGGCGCCGGCCGGGTGGCCTTCGGCGCTCAGCGCCGCGGCCAGGTTGGCGGTCATCGTCGACTTGCCGACGCCGCCCTTGCCGGAGGAGACGCAGATC
>DATIPH010000005.1:0-31237 GCA_035472275.1 Solirubrobacterales bacterium | reverse complement strand
ACTCCTGGCCCAATTCCGCCGAGCGCACCAGGGCCCTGGCATCCTTCCTGCGCTACTACAACCGGCGTCGCCCACACAGCTCATTGGGAGACCGGCCCCCGATCAGTCGCGTTCACAACGTCTGTGGGTAGGACAACTAGTTCCCCAAAAGGCCTGGATATGTGGCGATGACGTGGATTCCTGTCGATTCCGCCTCGCTTTCCAGCGGCGGCCGAGCTACATTCGCTACTGCTAACAGCAGATACAGAGTCCCCAGCCTCTTGTGCATCAGAATCCAGGCATGGGATTTTTACGCGACGACGAGCGGGCACTGCTGGCGAATTCGGGAGGTCGGTGCTGCAACCCTGCCTGCCGGAAAAACCTCCTCCTTGAGTACGGGGGCACGCGTGCGACCGTAGGAGAGCTGGCGCACATCATCGCTCGCTCAACTGCTGGCCCGCGAGGAGACGATGAGCTCGATCCGAAGGAGCGAGATGTTTATGACAACGCACTCTTGCTCTGCCCGAACTGCCACACCCAGGTCGACGAATTTCCCAACGTGTTCCTCCTCGAGCTCCTCCACCAGTGGAAGGCGAGTCGCGAGCGCGAGATAGCAGAGGGCACGGAAACGCCTCGCTACAACGAGCGGGACGGGCTCCTGACCGAGCTTCGTCGCCTGCTCCGTGAAAATCGTGCAATCTGGTCAACGATCGGGCCGGGCGGGCCAGAAGGGGGGAGAGCCCAAGCGAGAACCGTCGGACAGTGGCGTCGTCAACTGCGGGAGACGATCGTCCCCAACAACTGGCGCGTTGTGGCCCTTGGACGCCACAACGAGAGGTTGCTCACCGACGCCGAGCTGAAAGCACTTGCAGACTTCCGAGTGCACGCAGACGCCCTCGCCTATAACGCTCTTGCCGATGAGCCAATCGAGGGTCAGATCGGATATCCGGAGTCAATGCAGCGATGCTTCGGATAAGGCATCCTTTCGGGAATGGCAGAGTGGAATGAGAGGGTCGGAGCGGAAAGCATCGAGTTCTTCGAAAAGGCAATAAGCGGGCACGATAAAGTCAGGAGCCTCGAGAGGATCGATGATCAGAACTACGAACTCGAGCGGTTCGGAAAGCTGGCTTCAGTGCGCGTTTGGCTATGCGATGTCTACCGCGTCTCTGCAGCAGATGTCGCAGAGATCCAAGCTGAGGATCCCGAGGTCAATGCCATCGTCACGATCAGCAATTGGAACGATGTCACGGTAGAGGGCAAGGAAGCCGGCCAGGAACGCAACGTGGGTGTATTTACCTTCAAACTTTTGATGGGAGCACTCAATTATGACGGCGAGCGATTTCTTGATTACCGACCTCCAGAACGCAATCGTAAAGTGGGCACCAAGGGCCTTGGGGCTCACTGAAATCCGCCTGTTCGGCTCCGCTTTGCGAGTGGCCAGCCCCCGGGATCTCGACTTCGTCATCGTCTACGACAAGAAGGTCGTCCTCCCCGCCCGCGCGAACGGCCTGAGGCTGAAACTCAAGGATGCGGTCGGAACTGTTAGCTCGCTCCCCTGCGATGTAACCCTTTTTACCCAGCAAGAGAATGCCCTGAATAGGTTCGACGTTGGAAACGGTCGACGACTATGGCCGCAGTCCTTCGAGTGAGGGGGCCCAGCGAAGACTCGGCGAAGGTTCACATGTGAGCCCCGTCATACAAACAGGTGGGTTTTTGATTTACAGATGTTGAGTGCTCTATAGAGTGCTGGAATGGCAAGCGATAACACCGCGTCCGGAATGGAGACGCAGAAGCACTTAAGCGAGTTTCTCTATGCGGAACTACTGCACTCGTTGGGCGTGTACAACGGCGCCAGTGACAAACTCGAAGAACTGCAGCGCGAGTTAGAGGGAGTACGGAGCGGCCCCGAAGATGCCGACAAATGGCGCTTGAACAAAGCTGCGGAAGCTGCGCTCCACTGCAACTCGCATCTCCGCGATCAGCTTCACCACTCTGCCGACGTCGACGGTAAACCGACCACTCGGGGGCAGCCGTCGCCCTTCCCGGCGGCAGAAGAACGCGCTTACCCAACGGTCAGTCTGCTGAGCTCGATCGCCGATTTCTACGAAGACGTGGTCGCGGCATTGCGCCTGCACCTGGAAGATCCGGATCCGGACAAAGCAAAGGACGCCGGGAAGCACCCCGGCCACGTGCTCGGGCGCCGATTCGCCTTCATCCACGACCCCCAGCGGCGCCGCAAAGAGCTTAGCCCCGAGGAGCTGGCAGCTCTGATCAAGGGAAAGATCGTCCGAAACGAAAGTCGGCTGAACGAAGTGAAGAAGCAACTTCCGCCGACGGAGACGAGCAACCGCGGCGAGATCGGTGACATCGACGAGATCGAGCAAACCAAGCGATTCAGAGCCATCCTGCAGGGCGACGCCAGCTCAAACCACTCACTGTTGCTGACGATCATCCAGGCGATGAGCGAGGCGCACATGTGGATGCACGAGGCTGAGCACATCCAGTCCAAGGGCTTCGGCGAGATGCTCGTCGCCCTGCCGGAAACGTATGCGCGGTCCCAGCGCATGCTCCGCTACAGCCTCGTCCTCAACACCTTCGTCCACATGGCCGCAGAGAGCTCGCCCTGGATCTTCGCCGAAGACGAACGCGAGCGAGACTACGTAATCACTAACTACGACGACTGCGTAAGAACCCTGGCGCCCACCTACTGCATCTGGATTTCCGTTCAGCTCAGCCTGCTCGCCCTTCACCGGCGGGCCTTCACCTGGTGGACTATGGGAAGGCGAGAGTGGGCGTACCGGGACTTCCACAAGCTGGTTCGCCTGCTGAGAGGGCTGCGAGAACCAGCTGAGCTCAGGGGTCTGAGGGTTCCCGGAACGAAGACCTTCATCGAGGGACTGACGGGGATGGCCGAGCTGCACATCGGTCGCATTTACCGTGGACAACACGCCCACAAGATGGCGCTCCGCTACTTTGAGCGGGCCTCGCGTCACTTGAAGGGGTGGGAGGAGCACGGTGAGATCGGTGGGCTGGTAAAGAGCTCCCACTGGCGCGTCAACCTACTACTCAACGAAGGCGAAGCCAACTATCAGCTAGGCCGGATTAAGCGCAGCATTCTCTGCTACGCACAGGCCTGGAGGGCCTATCTCCTATTGGTCGAGGCGGAAACCCACGCGACGGCCAACATCGACATCGTCGACTCGTTCACCAAGTGGCTAACGCAGATCGTCGACGACCCCGACGTCAATCGCTGGGAGCTTCGCGCTCGAATCGCACCGCTGGTCGACCAGTTCGGGACCCTGCGCACTCCGCCACACCTGCGGTCGCTCGCCGCGGACATCGTGATGCGCATGGGACACCTGCTGCTCGTTCTCAAACTGCCGCCCGAACAGCTCCCGAAGCCAGGGCTACGCATCAAACCACCTGACGGGGAACACGACTTGGCCGAAAAGTGCATGGCCAAGGCCGCCTTCCTCGATCCGACCAACACCATGACCGCGACCGATCTGCTCAAGATCGAGTACCAGATCGAAGGCAAGGTCCTGCGACCGGACGAGGGCTCGCAGGGCCCCCCGGAGATTCCGCTCGCCGATCAGTGGCCCGCGGTTTCAGGCGGCTTCGAGGAAGCCGCGCAAGTCACCGAGTACGTCCTGCAGAGCTGGCTCAACGAAGTCGATTTCGGTCGCCCCAACCGGGCGAAGGAGAAACGGGTGGCACTCGACCTACTGAGATCCTTCCTCGCCCATACGGACAGCAGCAACGTGAAGTTGGCGCAGGTCTATCGATACCTGATGCAGGACAGGCGAGACGACGGCGGCAAGGAGAACGATGGCTACTCCCTCGACTTCGTCTGCATGCGGCGGTACAGCAGCTTCTTCCCATTTCTGCCCCGACCAAGCGCGTTCCGTGCCCCCGGTGGAGGCTATTTCGTCAAGGCGCACGAACCCGACTCCAAGCCGTTCGGAATCGTCGTTGACCCGGGACCTGATTTTATCGAGAACCTCTATCGATGCGGCTTCGCCCTTGCCGACATTCAGATGATCGTGATCACGCACGATCACGCCGATCACATCGCCTCTCTCGATGCCCTGCTGGCGCTGATATTCAATCGCGGCCGTCTGACGGCCGACAGGTTCAGCCGCGACGAGAAACGCCGCTTGGTGATCGTGGGAAACGAAAGCGTGTGCGAACGCTACGACTTCTTCAACCAGGAGGAGTACGAGTTCATCAAGGTGCAAGCCGAGAAGGCCCGCAAGGACGCGGTGCAAGTCCTTTCCTTCGAGGAGATCCATCGCATCACGCATTTGGACGACCCGGCGGAGCGAGCGGCGGAGATCGAGGCAAAGGAAATCGTGCTCGATCCCAAGAGTCTGCAGATCGAGCCAGTGCAGACCTGGGGACACCAGGATGCGACCGGCATCATCTCTCAGGGTTTCCTGCTCAGCATCGGCGCCGGCGCCGACCGCTCCTCGATCCTCTTCACGGGCGATACCGGTATACCGCCGGAACTACCACTCGAACCCGACCTAGGACGACCACGACGGAAAGACCTCCTAGCCAAAGGAGACAAAGGGCTGCGGGAGGCCATCGAAGAGGCCGACGTGATCGTGGCCCATCTCAGCTCCGTGCCGCTGGTCGAGCTGAGAGCCCTTGCCGGCCTCAACGCGGGTCCTGACGACGCACCGCCTGAGCTGGTCAAGGACTACGCCGAGCTCTGGGAGCAGGCCGCGAGCGTGGCCAGCGAGCCGAGCAAGGATGAAGACTTGGAAGCAGGCATCACAGAGGCCGACTTCCTCCTCAAACAGATTCAGTTCGGCTTCCGCGTCATGGGCCCAAAAGAGCTGGGTGTGCATGTTTCCCCTTTTGATCCTAGGCAGAAGGAGAGTCAGTCCAGGCAACACTTGTACCTGAGAGGCCTACTCGATATCGCCAAAATTATGGCGACGACCAAACGCAAGCGGGGACAACTGCTCCTGCTCGGCGAGCTGCGCGAAGAGCTCGGCACCTTCCGAACCAGCATCGCGACCGCCATCTCGGACGCCTTCTTCCGCAAAGGCTCGCGCAAGCCGAGACACCACACGCTCACGGCCGACATCGGGCTGCGCGTCCGCTTAAACCACACTGAGAATGCCACCGATCCAACCCTCAAGGTCCTCTGCACGACCTGCGACCTCGACAACGACCTCGTCGCCAGCGAGAAGTTCCACGCCCCCAGCGATATCAACGAGGTCTGCGTCAAAGGAGAGGACGAGGGGGTCTTCTACAACTGCTGGCTGCACAACCCCCGCATGCGAGACGAGTTCCTCTGGGTGGAGTCAGTCGAGCGCTACGACGTCTTCGGGGAATGAGACGGTCTGGATAGAGACCCGGTCGTTGCGATGGGAATCTCCGGAGACTTACTTCACAATCGGGGGATGGAGCTAAGCGAAGATCAACAGCGGATCGTCGTGGCGACCTACGAGATCTTCCGAGACTCGGGGCGGTGGCCGAGCGTCGCGGCAATCGACCGCTTCGCCGACAGCCATTGGGAGTTCGACGCTTTCCCGGTTATCGAATCGCTCCCGCCCTCTGTGGCGTGGATCGACCGTATGCATCTACGTGAGGACCAGCAGATCAAGTTGCGCCTGGCAGCAATTGCCACCTGCGCGGAATCTTCGACGGATCTTGATCTCTTCATGCGGGCGCTCCACTGGCTGGCCGAATGCGAGCGCACCTTTTGGCCGAGTTCCCCGCACGTCGCCGAGCAGCTACAGGCAAGCAGTGAACAGTTCGTTGCCGATATGTCCGCCGAAGGTCTCGAGCTTGACGCGGTAGCACTTCGCAAGACTTACGAGCTCTGCTCCATCGAGGGCGTAGGCTCGGGGGGTTCCTTCGACATTGAGGGCGAGAGTGGTCGGTGGGAAATCAACCTGACGCGGGCGATTAGGCCGTATCGGCGGGCGCAGACGCTCGCCGACTACTTCGAGATCCGCGAGCGCCTAGATAACGTGGCAGAGGAAGCTCACCGGATAGTTGCCGTCCCGGTGACGTCCGACACTGAAGCAGCACCGACCACGGTCCAGCTGGCGCCAGCGGCAGTAGGGGAGTCGTACGTTTTTATCGCGATGCCCTTCGATGAGCACTGGTCCGATGCAGTGCACGCATGCATCGAGCAGGCATGTAAGGAACTGCGCGCCGACGGGATCGCGCTGCGATGGCAGCGGGCCGATCAGATCGCTCGGCCAGGACGGATCACCGAGCAGATAATTGATGCGATAGCCGCCGCTGATGCGGTAGTCGCTGATATTTCCGGTCTAAACCCCAACGTGATCTATGAGCTCGGCTACGCCCATGCCAGTGGCGCCACGCTCCTACTCCTCAGTCAGAATCCGGGCGCCTCGCCTTTCGATCTCCGCGACCTACGCCAGATCCGCTACTGGCCTGAGCGGCCTGAGGAGTGCCTCAACGAGCTCGGCCTACAGCTGCGGGCTGCGTTGGACCGTGGGTAAGCAAGCTGCTTGCCAGAACCGGACAGTGGTCGGATTTCTGGCTTCCCATTTTGGGAAGGCCGGGAATCGAACTCGCGACCCTTCGGATGATGTTTCTGCACTTCACAGCAATTCGCGGAAATGCCGGTTGTGGTCGGCAACATTTCCGGCTCCGCCGGCGGGGTCGCGACGGTGCGGGCGCGAATCGGTGCAGTCAGTCCGATAAGGAAGTAGTTAGGTACGAAGCCGTCTTGAATAAAGGGCGTGGGATACGGTCCCCGAATGGAGACTGTAATCGGACCGAAAGTCGATGTCGCGCGGATCACGGCGATAACCGACGACGGGCTTCGTATCTACCTCCAGTACCGCAACGGTCAGACCGCGGATGTCACCCGCGAGGTGCCGTTCGAGTGGGAGGTCGGAGACGTCCTGGTGGTCAGAGCGGAGAAGAACTTCGTCGAATTGGCGCCTCCGGCTGTGTGGCCAGAAGATGCATGGGTCGGGATCGTGCGGTTAAAGGACGACGAGGTGAGCGTCGTCGAAGTAGGCGGCCGCCTTCACGTCCTCGAGAGCGGTGAGGTCGCCCATCGGGTCGGCAACACCGTGGAAGGTCGGGACCCCGATGGGATCCTCCGCGTCCTGTCCGATACGCCGGTGCGCCAACTTGATCTCCCGGACGTGGACGACGCGGAGATCGAGCGCTTCAAGAGGCCGCCCGCCAAACGGAAGCTCAGCTTCGAAGATTTCGGCGGGCTGGCGCCGGTGGTCGAGCGAGCGCTCGAGCTGATCGAGCTACCCCTGAAATACCGTGCCGCATTAGCGAAGATCGGCGCCAAGCCGATCAAGGGCGTCCTTTTCACCGGCCTGCCCGGAACCGGCAAGACGATGTTGGCGCGGATCATCGCCGCCGAGGCGGGCGCCTCCTTCTGGGAGATAAGCGGACCTGAGGTCTTCAGCAAGTGGCAAGGGCAGAGCGAAGAAGTGCTCCGAAAGATCTTCGCCCGGGCCTCCGAGGAGGAGCGCTCGATCATCTTCTTCGACGAGATCGACAGCGTGGCCGCGCAACGGGCCGAGGATGCCAACGAGGCCTCACGGCGGGTCGTCACCCAGCTCCTGACCCTGATGGACGGCTTCAGCGTCGACGACAACGTGGTCGTGGTGGCGACCACCAATCGGCCGCAGGACATCGATGTCGCACTTAGGCGGCCCGGGCGCTTCGACTGGGAGATCAACTTCCCCCTGCCGGGACCGGAGGACAGGGTCGAGATCCTGTCGGTCTCCGCGCGGCACCTCAAGACCCACGGTCCACTCCCGCATCTCCGGATCGCCGCCGAAACTGAAGGATGGTCGGCTGCGGAGCTGGCGGCGATCTGGAGTGAGGCGGCCCTCCTGGCGGTGGCCGACGGCGGACGGGAGGCGATCCTAGCCGAGGACTATGTGGGTGGACACGCGAGGGTGGCCGCCCAGCGACAACGGGTTAAGGCCGAGGAACGGCTCGGCTGATGCGAATCCCGGCGTGGGTCAGGAACCTGGGGACCCGCCTCTTTAGAGGCGGTCGGGGAAGCGAGCCGGAAAATCCGCTGCGCGAGTTCGTCTACCTCGACGAAGTCAGCGTCTACAGCCTGATCGCCTCCCAAACCGGTGCAATCGCGGCGGAGTTCACCGAGACCGAGTCAGAAGCCCAGCGGGCGAAGGTCGGCGCCTCCATCGGTGCCAACTCGCCCCTCGCGAAGGCCGAGATCTCATCGGGCCTCGAGAGCGAGCAGAGTCGCGGCTCCCAGGTCCTGCGTAAGTCGATCGTGCAGACGACCTTCCGGGAACTCGTCGACCTCGAGCGGGTCGACCTGGCGTTGCGGGCAGGAGAGGATGCACCCGATCAACCGATAAAGGACGTCGCGGCCCTCGCGGCCGAGATCGCCGCCCGTGGGGAGCAGAGAGATCGCTGGGTCATCGACCCCACGGACCTGAAGCGCGGCCAGCTGCTCGAGGTCGAGGTCGAACTGGAAGCCGAGTCGATCTATCGGGTGCGCGCGATCCTCGGGGCGATGATCGAAATGATCGCGGAAAACTCCGAGGCAGAGCCTCAGGAACTGCCCGGAATGGGCGAGACGATCACCGGTGCCCGCATCCTCGAGAAGCTTCTCGCAGGCCTCGTCCCGTTGCGAGGAAGGGCAATTAACTACCTCCACGTCCGACTGGACGACAGGGAGTGGATCGTGCACGAGAAGCTGGTCGGCCATTTGAACGACACCCCACGAATGCAGGTAAGTCCGCTGCACCTGGTCGGCGTGGCCGAGGCCGGCCTCTTCTGGCGCGATCTGCGGCGCGTGCTCTTCGCCCATTCCCGCTACCTCGTGATGTGCCGATTGGGGAGGGACGGGGTCAACGACGAATGGACGCCCGTGAAGATGGTCGACCTGCTGCAGGAGATGCTTCCAGGAATCGCACTTCTCCTTGATGAGATGGTCGAGATGATGAGCACGATCGGCAGAGCACAGAGACTTCAGAGCTCCCCTGAGCCGCGGCGGGCGATGATGCGGGCTGCCCTCGTCTCCTTCGGCGAGGAGCTCGCGAGGGCACACGGCGGGGAAACCTCGGCCGAGGGGCTGAGCGAGGCCGGACTGCTGGGAGCAGAGCAGTGCGACTCCTATGAGGACCTAAAACAGCGCAGGGCGGCCTTCGAGGCCGTCGCCGCCCATATACGCGAGCGCATCGGATTCGAGGAGGACAGGATCCTCGAAGGAACCCTGCGCGCGAGCGCGATGGCAGACGCGGGCCTCGATCTGAACGGCAACTCCCTGGCGGTGGCCGATCCCACCCGCGCCGCACCCGTCGATCCCAGAGGGCATTTCCTGGACGCGGAGATCGTCGCGATCTATTGGTGAGCCTGATGGGCCCGGCGCATCTCGGTGTCCTCGGTCGGTGCTCAAGGTGCTCTCGCTCGGGACATCTGCAGCCTTGAACCGGACTCCGCGATTTCGGATCACATCGCCGCATATCCGCGCATATTTGGCGCGGGAATTGCTGCTAGATCTACTCACCGGTATGGGTGTAAATCCCTGGAAATTCGCTATTTCTTGCAGAAGTGGCTCTGCCCCGCCGCCGCGGATCGCACCCAGGAGGTCGGCGGTTCGAATTCGCCTAGCTCCACTTTCGGAAGTCCCCGCACGTCGGGATTCGCCTCCCCGGTAATCCACCGGATCCACCCCGATCGCGCTCCAACTTGCCGCGGATCGCTGCCGATTCGTGGCGACTCCAGCTCACCATGCCCAGCCAATCGAGCTAGGTTCCGGCCTGAGCGGAGCGACGACGACGTGGCCTGGGTGCCAGATTGGGCAACCTCCAGATTCAATGTCGAGAAGCCGTGATCGGCTCCGCTCACCAGGTGAAGGCCGCGACAAGCGCGGCCCCAACATCAGGAGACCCACCATGCCGAAGTATCTACTCCTCAAGCACTACAGCGGCGGCCCGGAGCCGCACCACCCCTTCCCGCCGATGGACCAGTGGGCGCCCGAGGACGTGGAGGCGCACATGGCCTTCCTGCGGCAGGTCAAAGTACTGCTGCAGGAAAACGGCGAGTACGTCGACGGGCAGGCGCTGACGCAGGCGCTGACCTGGGTCCGCTACGGCGGGCCGGACGCCGCGCCGGTCACCACCGACGGCCCGCTGCCCGAGACCAGCGACCTCGTGGCGGGCTGGTACATGGTCGACGTCGAGTCGCGCGAGCGCGCGGTCGAGCTCGCGGCGTACATCTCCTCCGAGCCCGGCCCGGGCGGCGGGCCGTTGTACGAGTGGATCGACGTGCGCGAGGTCATGTCCGGGAAGTCGTCGTCCGAGGACTGACCAGGGTCGTGGCCGACGAGCCGATGTCGGGGTGGGACGAGGACGCGCTGCGCGCCCTCGTCCCGCAGGTGCTTGCGGGGCTGGTGCGGCGGGGCGAGCAGTTCGACGCCGCCGAGGACGCGCTCCAGGAGGCGCTGTTGGAGGCGCTGCGGGTCTGGCCCGAGCATCCGCCGCGCGACCCGCGCGCGTGGCTGACGACCGTGGCGACCCTGCGGCTGGTCGACGCCCGCCGCAGCGAGGTCGCCCGTCACCGCCGCGAAGAGGAGGCGGAGGCCGAGCCGCAGGCCGAGCCGGAGGAGGTCGGCGACGACACGCTCTTCCTGCTCTTCCGCTGCTGCCACCCGGCGCTCGCGCCGGCCTCGCAGGTGGCGCTGACGCTACGGGCGGTCGGCGGTCTGACGACGCGCGAGATCGCCGACGCCTTCTACGTCCCGGAGACGACGATGGCGCAGCGGATCAGCCGCGCCAAGCGGACGGTGCGGGGGCGCCGGCTGGACCGGCCCGGCGACCTCGCCGTTGTGCTGCGGGTCCTCTACTTGGTCTACACGACCGGTCACGCGGGCCGGGTCGACCTGGCCCGCGAGGCGATCCGCCTGGCCCGCCAGCTCACGCTCGCGACCGAGGAGCCGGAGGCGCGCGGCCTGCTTGCGCTGATGCTGCTTAACCACGCGCGCCTGCCCGCGCGGGTCGACGCTGAGGGCCGCCTCGTCACGCTCGACCGGCAGGACCGCGGCCTCTGGGACAGGCGCGAGATCGCGGAGGGCGTGCGCGTCCTGCAGTCGGCGCTGGCGCTGCAGACGGAGGCGCGGCCGCCGGGCCGCTACCAGCTCGAGGCCGCGATCGCCGCCCTGCATGACGACGCGGCGAGCGCCGAGGAGACCGACTGGCCGCAGATCCTCTCCTGGTACGACGACCTCGTCGCGCTCACCGACGACCCGGTCCGCGACGACCCCGCCGCCGTCCTCGGCCGCGCCGTCGCGGTCGGCCACGTCGACGGCGCCGCCGCCGGCCTGCGCGAGAGCGACCGCCTGCGCGACGTGCTCGGCGAGCGCCATCGCTGGCACGCCGTCCGCGGCCACCTGCACGAGCTGGACGACAACCTCCCCGCCGCCGCGGACGCCTACGCCGAGGCCGCCCGCCGCGCCACGACCGTCGTCGAGCGCGACCACCTCGTCCGCCAGGCGGCGCGGGCGCGGCGATGAGCGCGCGGCGGGTCGGCTGCCGGTGGGTCAGGCCGACGCGGCGGCCGTCTCCGCGGCGATGAGCTGCTCGACCCACTCGCCGGTGATCTGCTTGGTCGCGGCGTTGAGCCGGTTCCAAGCATTGATCGTCGCGATCGAGAGCACCAGCGCTCCCAACTGGTCGTCGTCGTAGTGGCGCGCGGCCTCGTCCCAGATTTCGTCGGGAACGGGGTTGGGACGGTCGGCGAGACGGGTGACGGCCTCGGTCAGGGCGAGCGCCGCGCGCTCGGCGTCGGTGAAGTAACTCGACTCCCGCCAGGCGGCGACCGTGAAGATGCGCTCGTCGGGCTCGCCCATCGCCTTCAGCATGCGCGAGTGGATGTCGACGCAGGCGCTGCAGCCATTGATCTGGCCGGCTCGCAGCTTCAGCATCTCCTGCGTTGCCTCCGGCACTCCGGCCTGCTTGGTCGCCCGGTCGAGCCTCTGTAGCGCCTGCATCGCGCCCGGAAGCGTCTGAGCGGGATGGTCGATTCGTGGTTGCATAGTGCTGTCCTCCGTCAGTGGATTGTCTGCACCTTTGACAACGCTGCACGGACGGATGTGACAGTCGATCGCCGGCTGTCACAAAACAGCCCCCTCCCTTGTCTAAGAGATAGACGTGGTCCAATTCCATAGAGGTCAGGCGGTGACGAATGACGGATCGTGAGCAACTGCTGGACGAGCTGCGGCCGATCGCCTTCGCGATCGCATACCGGATGCTCGGCAGCGTCTCGGAAGCCGAGGACGTGGTCCAGGAAGCACTGCTGCGCGTCCACCAGGCGATCGACGCCGGCGAGCAGCTCGAGTCGCCACACGCCTACGTCTCCACGGTCACGACGCGACTGTCGATCAACGAGCTGCGCTCGGCGCGGGCACGCCGCGAGCGCTACGTCGGCGAATGGCTGCCGGAGCCGATCGTCACCGACGGCGAGGACGACCCGGCGCGCCACGCCGAGACCGCCGACTCGCTCTCGGTGGCGATGCTGGTGCTGCTGGAGAGCCTCTCGCCCGAGCAGCGCGCGGTACTGCTGCTCCACGACGTCTTCGACTACGGGTATCCGGAGATCGCAGAGATCGTCGGCAAGAGCGAGGACAACGTGCGCCAGCTTGCGAGCCGCGCCAGACGCCACGTCGAGCAGGGTCGGCCCCGCTTTCAGACCACGCGCGAGCAGCGCGACAAGTTGGCACGGCGGTTCTTCCAGGCCGCGGAGCAGGGCGACCTCGCCGGCTTGGAGGCGCTGCTTGCCCACGACGTGCAGCTGACCGGAGACGGCGGGGGCAAGGCACCGGCGCTGGCGCGGACCCTGCACGGACGCAGCCGCGTCGCCCGCATGCTGATGGAGTGGCTCAGCGCTGACACCCGGGCGCCGGGCCTATCGATGCGAACCGTCGAGGTGAACGGCAATCCCGGAGCGCTCTTCTTCGACAACCGGCGGCGGCTGATCGGCGTCACCGCGCTCGACATCGTGGACGGTGAGATCAAGGCCGTCAGCTCGGTTGCCAACCCCGACAAGCTGAAGCACCTCGGAGAGCCGGTCGGCAACCTCGGCACGGTGCTACAGGCGAAGAAAGAGTTGAACTCGTAGTGGCCTCCGAGGCCCCTGACGGCAGGCCACGGGCGCAAACCCGCCGCGTGCACCCGCGCTCAGGTGCCTTCGTGTTTTTCATGGTTGCTATGAATCGACGTCGCGCAGTAGCCCGGCAAGGCTCTGCAGCCCAAGCCCGTGCTCGCGACGCACCTGGCTCTCGGTCGCTTCCGCTTCTGCCGGGGGCGCCGGCGGTCTCGGCTCGGGCTCCTCGGTGTCGGGCAGCTTCGGCGTGGTCGGAGGCGGCGGCTTCAAGTCCTGAACAAGGTCTCGATAGAAGTCGACCGTCTGCCGCCTTACCTCCTCGACGAACGAGCCCGCACCGTTTCCGGCCTTCGCTTTGATCGGCTTGGTCAAGGCGAGAAGGAAGGATCGCGGCTGACAGGAGGAATCGCCCGCGAGTAGGAGAACGCTCGGATCCTCGCGGCAGTCGCGGAGAAGTGCAGAACTGCCGATCTTCCGGCTTGGGAAGCGGACATCAACACGAAGGTCGGCCGGGGCGTCGTGCAGTTGCCGCAGAAGCCAGTTGATTCGAGTCAGCGCCCGTTTTCCGTCCGCCGGCGCGTCGAGAGGCACACACGTCGTCAACTGTTTGGCCTTCAGGTCGGCGACCAGGTCGATCGGCCCTGCCGCACCGGGAACAGAGACTGAGCCATGAAGGATTGCGTTCTCAGCAAACGAGCGCGAGGCCTCTGCCACGCGGTCGGCCGACTTCTTTGCCCGCGGATGTTTGGCGCGAACTACAACCCCGAGCTCCTGGCTCAGATTCAGGCAGAGGTACTCGACGAGTTGCTCCCAGCGGGCCGAAGCGGCGAGGGCCTCGGGGCCGCTCGAGGGCAGGGTGCCGTCGCGGGCGCCGTCGCGAACCTTGACCCAGCTCTCCCCCATGCCGAGAAAGCCGCTGGCGCCTGAGCGTTCGTCGGTCAGAAAACGAACCAGCTCGCCGAGAGTCCAAGCCTGATCGGGATCTCCGACACCGCGAAAGCGGTGCTGGATGATCGCCTCGGTCAGCACCTGCCACCAGGAGAGATGTCGCACCGTCAGCTTGCCAATCTTCTGGCCCTTCACTTTGTAGGGCAGCTCCTCGGGGTCGGCGACGATCTGGTTGGAGAGGGTGAAGAGGGCATCGAAGCCATAGCGACGGGCCAGATCGAGGTAGCGAAGGACCTGGTCGGCCGGGACCTCGTTCCGCCCGGTCTTTACCTCCACCAAGGCACTCCATCGCCTGTTTCCCTTTTCGATCACGATCGCGCCATCGGGGACGTGGGTGACGCCGTCGCCGTCCCGTAAACGAACCTCGGTGAAGGTGGAGATCAAGCCGGCCGGAGCATCGAGCGTTTTAAGGAGCGCCCGCCCAAACGATGGCACCGCCGAAAGGACGGAGAGCAACGCCGAGGTCGCGCGCGGCTCCTGCTCCCTGGCGCCGCTGATCCCGACCGTCGGGAACAATCGGGCCTTCTGCCAGAGCTCTTGGTCCTGGGACTCAGGCATCACAGTGCTTTCGATCAAGGAACCTGCCCCCGGCGCGACCTGCGCCCCCAATGGACATGATCAGTTCCATGACGGCAGCGCCTGCCGCCCCTTCGGTATCCCTCATCGCCTGGCCCCTCCCGAGTCGGTGAACGCAAAGAACCTAAATGGTGAAATGCACTAGCGCAATACCGGTAATTCGCATCGTGGTGCGTCCCAGGCCGGGAGAGCCTAGGAAAGCACCTAGTCTTCGCCGCCGATGAGCGAGGCCGCCGAGCACCCGACCCGCCGCTCTCAGAGCGCCAACACCAGGCGATACGACAGCATCGCCCGCGTCTACTCCACGTTGGAGCCGCTGTACCTCATCTTCCCGCCAGCCCGCCGCAGGGCCGTCGTCGCACTCGGACTGAAGCCCGGCGACACCGTCTTGGAGATCGGCGCCGGCACCGGGCGGAACTTCCCCTTCCTGGTCGAGGCAGTTGGCCCGAGCGGAACCGTCATCGGCGTCGATGCATCGCCCGGAATGCTGGTCGAGGCCCGCAAGCTGATTGAGCGCCAGCGCTGGTCGAATGTCGAGCTGCTCCAACAGGACGCCGCCCAACTCGACGTTGACCGTGAAATCGACGGGGTGCTGTTCAGTATGAGCTACTCGGCGATGCCCGAACCGCGCCCGGCGTTGGCGCGAGCATGGGAGCGCCTGCGCCCCTCCTCGCGTGTGGTCGTCCTGGACATGGGCTTGACCCAGGGTGGCCCCTACCGCCTGCTTGACCCGATCGGCCGTCTTCTCGTCAAGTTCGCTCCGGGCGATGCTTATTCCGATCCGTGGAGCGACCTCGCTACCTACGGCTCAGTCGAGACCAAGCGCTTCCTGTTCGGCTTCTTCTACGTCAGCTCGGTCACCAAGCCCGAGCGGCCTTGAACCGAGGGCTCTTGTAGGGCCTCCAACAACCTGAACAAGGTGGCGCCCGAGGCAGCGAAACCGGGCGCCGTGCTGTGCGCCTCCAGGCCGCGGTGGGATCTCGACCCTGAGTAGACCCGTCAGCGCGGGGCGCGGCGCTTGCGACGTTGTGACGACGACGAGCTTCCGTTGCCGCCGTTGCCATTGCCATGGCCGGAGGCTTTCTTCCGCTCGCCTCCGGGACGACCACCCTGGCTCCGACCCTTGCCGCCGGAACGATTCTGGGACCGGGAGCGGCCACCGTTCTCGCTGTGGGTCGGCGTAATCGTGTGCGCGGGGGCGTCCTTCTCGAACTCGCTGCGCAGACCGAGGTCCTCGGCGATCAGGCGCAGTTCCTTCACCTGGTCGGCGACGACGAAGCTGACGCCGGTGCCGGTGGCGCCGGCGCGGCCGGTGCGGCCGATGCGGTGGACGTAGGTGTCGCGATCCTCGGGTGCGTCGTAGTTGAAGACGTGGGTGACGTCGGGGACGTCGATGCCGCGGGCGGCAACGTCGGTGGCGATCAGGGTGTCGACCCGGCCGGACTCGAAGTCGGCCAGGGCCCGCCGACGCTGGGACTGGGATTTGTTGCCGTGCATCGCAGTTGCCTTGATGCCCTGTTTGCCGACCTGCTTGACGAGGCGATCGGCACCGCGCTTGGTGCGAACGAACACCAGGGTGCGACCGCGCTCGGTCTCGTCGAGCTCGCGGACGAGGGCGCTGACCTTGTCGGCGTGGGCGAGGTGGACGAACTGGTGCTGGACGTCCGCCCGGCTCTCGGCTTTCGGCGCGTGGACGTGGCGACGGGCGTCACGGGTGTAGGAGCGGGCGATCTCGCCCGGCGCACCGTCGAGCGTCGCCGAGAAGAACAGGGTCTGGCGGTTGGCGGGGGTCTGCGAGACGATCCGGTCGACGGCGGGCTTGAAGCCCATGTCGAGCATCCGGTCGGCCTCATCGAGCACGAGCACCTGCACGTGCTTCAAGCTCAGCTCGCGGCGCTGGAGGAGATCCTCCAGCCGGCCCGGCGTCGCGACCACCACGTGGGCGCGGGCCGCCTTGCGCGCTTGCGCCTGGATGCCGACGCCGCCGTAAACCGGGGCGACCGACAGCGCCCTGGCGTGGGCGACCTCGTAGAGCTCGTCGACGATCTGGCAGGCCAGCTCCCGCGTCGGGGCGAGGATCAGGCCGGCGGGCCGCTGCGAGTCGGCCGCGATGCGGTCGATCAGCGGGACGCCGAAGGCCAGCGTCTTACCGGACCCGGTAGGGGACTGGGCAAGGACATCACGGCCGGCGAGGACGTCCTCGATGACGAGGGCCTGGACGGCGAAAGGGTGCTCGATTCCGCGCTTGACGAGGGCGGACTGCACGGCTTTGGACACGCCGAGATCGGCGAATGACTGCTTTGACATTAACTGCGACTCCTTTTGGGTGAAACGGGGGAGATCCAACGGCCCCGGACACGTGAAGACGCAGCAAAGGACGGGTTCTCTCAGTGCCCTGGTGGCACCGACACCAGAGACCGTAGCAGCCTCAGTTGCTGCGGTAGAAAAGACAGCGGTAGGCGAAAGATGCTGACCCGAGGGCTTTGGCCCTGCCGGCCTCGTCGCTGGTGAAGACGATCTCGACCCCGGTTTCAAGATCGGCGACGTCGCTCGACCAGTTATGGGCGGCGACCTGGGGGCCGGGCTGGGCGAGGAAGGCGATCAGCTCGCTGAGGGAAGGCAGGCGTCCGCCTTCGTCGCCGCAGTCTTTCGCGGCCTGGATCCAGTTGCGGCTGGCGCGCGGGTCTTCGTCCCAACACATGCCGCCGTAGAGCTCGGTTTCATCCGGGCAGCTGAGCGTCAGCTCTTCCGCACTTTTGCCGTTGAGGGTTTCGGCGTCGCCGGCGGTGGCAGCGTGGTCGGCTTCGGTCGCGGTTTTCGCGGTACCGGCGCTGGTCGCTTCGGCCGCGGTCTGGGCGCTAGTCGCGCTGGTCGCGGTAGTGGCCTTGGTCGCGGTTTCGGCGCTGGTCGCGGTGACGGCGGACTGCGCCGAAGGCACCGTGCCCAGCGTCGAGACGTTGATCACGGTCGAGTTCAGTGAGCCAGCCTGGATCTGGGCGCTGGTGATCGTCCCCTTCTTGATCTGCTTGTTGGTGATCGTGCCGTTCTTCAGCTTCTTACCGGCGATCGACTGGTTGACGATGTTGCCGCCGTTGATCTTGCTGGCGGCGTAGGCGCTGCCACCTAGGGCCGCGAAGAGGGCGACGCTGGCGATGACGTTGGCGTAGGAGAGGTGACGGCGGAGACGACTTGGAAGGCTCATGCCCTCCTATCGCCAGCGTGGGGCAGACCGCGCACCGATGCAGCGGGCGTTGCACCCCGCGGTTCCAAACCCACGGCAACCGTGGAAAAGGAACCGCGCGATGAATGGGCCGCGTCGCTACTGCCCGATCGGCGTCAGCGGGTTGCCGGGCGCGATCTGGCCGCAGTTCTGGGGAGCGAAGGTGCCGGCGAAGCGAGCGTCGAGCCAAGGCATCGCGCCGGCGATCCAGGGGACCGCGGTGCCGATGTGGTCGAGCGGATATTCGGCGTACTGGACCGCGACGCCGCGGGCGCAGTATTCGCGGGCGAGGGTGCGGACGTCGCCGGCGATCATCACCCCGTCGCCGGGGCCGATCCCGGGCTTGTCGCCGGCCGTGCCCTCGAGCTCGCCGCGGTTGCCCTGGGCGATCTGCAGCGGAATAGTCGGCGTGCCACCGGTGCCCATGATCAGCTGGTTGGCAACTTCGACGTAGGCCGGGACGCTCTCCGGCGTCGCGTACTGCGGCTTGGCAAGCTGCTCCCAGGTGAGGCCCGGGTAGCGGCCCAGCACTTCGGCGATCGAGGCTTTCTGCAGCTGTTCGAAGACCTGTTTCCCGTAGTCGCTCATATATGAGGTGAGGTCGATGCCAAAGGCGCGCGAGATGCCGACGATCGCCATCGGCATCACCCCGGCCCAGACGGCGCTGCCGTCGATGTAGTGGAGGTTGTGGGCTGGGTCGGCGAGGACGCCGCCGAAGGTGGCGCCAACCAGTCGGCTGTTGATGTCGGGTGCGTAGGACGGCGCCAGCTCGGCCGCCCACTCGGTCGCGATCGCGCCACCCGAGTAGCCGATCAGCCCGATCTTGGTCGAACCCGAGAGCCCAGTCGCCGGCGAGGCGAGCGCCGCCCGCAGCGAGTCGAGCGTGTTCAGCCCGTACTCAGGCCCGGCGGCGAAGTCGGCGGCCTCGCCCTCGGTGTCGGCGATCACGATCGCCTTGCCGGAGAGCAGCTCCGGCGCGAACAGGGCCGACTCGACCTGGGGGATCGCGCCGCCGAGAGTCAGCCCGCCGGAGATCGCATAGGAGGGCTCGTCGTCGGGGTTGAGCGAGTCATAGAAGGACTGGTAAGCGACGATCTTCGGTGCCCCGAGGCTGAGCGGCGGCTTCAGGACCGAGGTGACGTTGACCGTCGGCTGTCCGGTCTGCCCGGTCGAGCGGTAGAGGAGCTGGACCGCTTTGACCGGCAGCGGAATGCCGGCGACGTGGTAGGCGAGGGTGCGGGTTTTGAGCACCGTCCCGGGCGCGATCTGGGCCAGCGGGGTGCCGCCAGCGTAGTCGTAGAAGGGGTCTTCTTCGGGCGTCGGCACCGCCCGCGCGAGCGGCGCGGCGAGGGCGGCCCAGAGGGCGAGCAACGCGAGCGCGAACAGGAAAACGGCGCCGCGGTGGCGCCCCGCGGCGATCCTCGTCGAGCCTCCCGATTCAACGACAACAGACATGGCGATGGCACAACTCTACCCAGAATTGCCTAGTGTCATGCCGGGGCGACGGACGACGGGCGCCTCCGCACCTCCGACCGTGTGCGCCGCTTGCGACATTGACCACACCAGAGGGGGGTCAATGTCGCAACCGCGGCCGGACCGCGCTGCGACACCTGCTGGCGAGCAGCTAGATCAGCGCGATTTGGCGCTCGCCCCAGCCCGCGGGCTGGGCCTCGCCGCCGACGCTGCGGCGCTCCAGATCGAGCAGGGCCTGCTTGCGCTGCAAGCCGCCGCCGTAGCCGGTCAGCGAGCCGTCGGCGCCGATCACCCGATGGCAGGGGACGACGATCGAGATCGGGTTGCGCCCGTTGCAGGAGCCGACGACCCGCGCCCGCTGCCAGGGCTCGACGTCGGTGTTGAACAGCGCCGGGTCGATCCGCGCGGCGAGCTCGCCGTAGCTTTGGGTCTCGCCGTAAGGGATCTCGAGCAGCGCTCGCCAGATCGCCTTCTGCAAGGCGGTGCCGTGAGGGTCGAGCGTGAGGTCGAACTCCCGCGGCTCGCCGGCGAAATAGGCGTCGAGCTGCTCAGCCACCTCGGGCAGCGGGCGTTTCGCCGTCTCGGCGGGGACCCGGAAGCGGCCCGGGAAGTTGAGGTCGGTCAGCCCCTTCGGCCCCGCCGCCAACGTCAGCGGCCCGACCGGGCTCTCGTAGATCGTCCAGTGAGTTCGCTCTTCGCCCATCTGCCTATCTAAACGCCAGCGCGGGTCGGAACGTGAGATCGGCCCCCGGCGGGGCCAGACGGCGCTAGCGTTGGGAGGCGATGAGCCCGCAACCCCAACACGTGCTCGACGCCCAGCACGCGCGCCTGCTGGAGGGCCTGGCCGCCTCGATCCGCGAGAAAGGCCTCGCCCAGGCCCAGGTGGCGGACATCGTCGCCCACGCCCACGCCTCACGGCGCACCTTCTACAACCACTTCGAGGACAAGGAAGCGTGCTTCGTCGAGCTGATGAAGACGCTCTCGGACGGGATCCTCGACCAGGTCGACAGGTCGATCGACCGCGAGGCGCCGATCGCGGTGCAGGTCGACCAGGCGATCGACACCTACCTGGAGCTGGTGATGAGCGACCTCCCCCTGACCCGGACCTTCGCCAGCCCGGGCCTGGGCGAGCGGATCGTCCTCGCCCAGCGCGAAGGGTTCGAGCGCTACTCGGAGCTGATCGTCGCCGTCGTCGAGAGCGACTCCGAGCGTGAGCCGGGGGTCGAGCCGATCTCCGTCCAGCGCGCGTACATGCTGGTTACGGGACTGCACCAGACGCTGGTGCGGGCGCTGGTCGAGGGCGAAGACTTGCGCCGGGTCGCCGCCGAGATCAAGTCGGTGATGAAGACGGCTCTCGCGGGTCAGCCGGCGCCGACCACGACTCGCTGACCTCGGCCTCGTCCAGCTCCAGACTGCGGCGGCGGACGACGGCACGGCCGCCCTTCGAGGGGGCGAAGGCGACGCCGCGGAAGCTTTCGCGCTCGGGTGGCGCAGTCGTCGGCGCCAGCTCGAAGTTACGCAGCAGCGTCCGCAGCACGATGTCCATCTCGAACTGGGCGAAGGCGGCGCCGAGGCAGCGGCGCATGCCGCCCCCGAACGGAATCCAGGCGTAGGTGTCGGGCTTGCGACCGACGTAGCGGTCGGGGTCGAAGCGTTCGGCGTCGGGGTGGAATCGGCCGTCTTCGTGCATCGGGACGATGCCGGTGACGACCCGCATCCCAGCCGGGACCCGCCACTCGCCGAGCTCGAACGGCTTCATCACCATCCGGCCAGTGGCGCTGATCACTGGGCGCACTCGCAGCACCTCGTTGATCGTCGCCACGCGCAGGGTCGAGTCCTCCCCGCGGGCCTCCTGCTCAAGCCGGTGCAAAACCTCGGGGTGGCGGCTCAACCGCTCGACGCTCCACGACAGAGCCGAGGCGGTGGTCTCGTGACCGGCGACGAGCAGAGTCAGGAGCTCCTCAGCGAACTCGCTGCGATCGACCTCTTCGCCGCTCTCGGCCTGCGCCCGCAGCATCATCGCCAGGATGTCGATCCGCTGCTCGAGCCCGGGGTCGGCGAGGTGCTCGTCGATTACCGCGTCGACGAGCTCGCGGTAGCGGCGGAGCATCGAGCGCCAGCGGCCGCCGGGACTGCGGCGACCGTAGTCCCGGCGCAAGGGCGGCGCCGTCACCAGCCGCTGGCCGACCGCGGTCAGCGGCGGCAGCAGCTTCTGCAGCGCGGCCAGCTCGCGGCCTTCGGCGCCGAAGACGGCGCGGAGGATGATCCGCAGCGTGATCGCCTGGAAGCCGGGATTGGTGGCGAACTCCTCGCCGTCGGGCCACGACGCCATCCCCGCCAGCGCCTCCTCTTCGACGATCCCTTCGTAGGACCGCATGCGGTCGCCGTGGAAGGGCGGCAGCAGCATCCGCCGCTCTTGCAGGTGGCGGTCCTCGTCCATCGAGAACAGCGACCCCGGGCCGAGGATTTCACCGAGCGGGTTCTTGCCGCCGTGGAGGACGTCGGGCTTGGCGGTGTAGACCTGTTTGACCAGGTCGGGGCGGGAGACGATCACCATCGTCCCGAAGCCGGGCATGCCGATCGAGAAGGCGTCGCCATAGCGCCGCTGCAGGCGGCGGATCATCGAGTTGCGCGCCGCCAGGAAGAGCAAGCCGTTGAGCAGCTTCGGGGTCTTCGGGCCCGGGGGCAGCTTGTATTCGGTCGTCACAGCCATCTTCGTCCTCTCGCCGGTACTCATCAGTACCGGCTGGATGGTAGCCGACCCGGGGCATGCTTGCCCGCTCTCGCAAGCTACTCCCCCGCCAGCCGGTCGAGCTGGCGCTTGCCGACCTCGCTGGTGAGCTCGAGGAACTCGGTGATGCGGGTGAGCTCGGCGGCCGTGAAGTGACTGCCGAGGCTCGCCTCCCAGTCCGCCCTCAACGGTCCCCAGATCGGCTCAGCGCGCTCGTAGAAACGCGAGGTCACCTCCACTTTGACCCGCCGACGGTCGGTCGGGTCGGGGACGCGGCGGGCGAAGCCGGCGCGCTCGAGGCGATCGACGACGCCGGTCACCGCACCGCTGGTCAGCCCCACCGCGGCCGCGAGCTCCCCGGCGGTGAGGCCGCCGCCGTTCTCGATCGCGTTGAGGCAGTGGAGGTCGGTGCGGCTGACGCCGAGCCGCTCGGCCGCCAGGTTTTCGAAGGCGCTGTCCTGATTGCCGCTGACGCGGAAGGCGGTAATCAGGTCGTTGATCAGGTCGCGTTTGGAGGTTGCCATATATTCTCTTAGTTGCTAAGATACTTAGAGATCAAGATATCAACTGGGTGAAAGAAGGATAGAGCCCGGTGGCGACTGAGAGGAGCGGGAATGATGGCTGAGGAACAAACGACGTCGAAGATCCAGTGGCGGTTGGAGCTGGTGCAGGTGCCGGTCTCCGACCTGGACCGAGCGAAGGCCTTCTATGTCGACCGGATCGGCTTCGTCGCCGAACACGATCACCAGGTGAGTGACGAGCTGCGCTTCGTGCAGTTGACGCCGCCTGGTTCGGCCTGCTCGATCGCGCTGACCGCCGGCGCCCACCAGATGGCGCCGGGGAGCGTCGAGGGCCTGCAGTTGGTGGTCGACGATGTCGACGCGGCCAGGGCGGAGCTGCTGGAGCGCGGCGTCGAGGCGAGCGAGGTGCAGGAGTTCCCCTGGGGGCGGTTCGTCTTCTTCGCCGACCCCGACGGCAACGGCTGGGCGGTTCAGCAGGCGAACTAGCCGATCACGGGCACTGCGCCACCGGGGTCGCCGGCGGCCCGCCGACTCCACCGGAGCCGAGCGAGCCGCCGGAGCCGAGCGCAGGGTTCGTCGGCGCCCTCTGGGCAGCGTTGATTTCGGATCCGTGCTGGGCGGCGAGGGCGTTTTCGGCGCGCAGCAGGCCCGGCGGCAGGGCGGTGATCAGGTCCACCGTGGCGCGGAACGCCGCGGCATCGGCGGCGAGGATTTTCGGGCTGAGGGTGGCGGGGAGGTCTCCCGCGGTGTGGAACCAGAGGTCTGAGCCGCTGAACGAGGCGATCGGGATCCCCGCCGCGTAGGCGGTCGTCTGCTCGCCGCCGCTGACGATGAACGGTTCGTTGGTTTTGGTCGGCACCCCGGCCGCAACGAAGAGTTCGCCCACGGCGGGTTCGAGCAGCGGGTTTTCGCTGTTGTAGAGGGCGGTCGACATAGGGGGCACGGGGTTGGTGACGATTTCCCCGTTCGGTTCTTCAGTTGCGGTCAGGGCGCCGAGCGCCGAGCCGAGGTGGACGTAGGCTTCGGCAGCTTCGAACCAGCTCACGTGGGAGCTAGCCAGCAGCGCCTGCAGCCCGAGCCACCCGATTTCGTGGCCGCCGACAGCGACGAAGACGAGGGTCACGGGACGCTGGGACTTCGGCAGCGCCGCGTAGTGGCGGGCCAGCCCGAGCAGGATCGCAACCCCCGCCCCGTGTTCGGTGGCGGAGGGCGTGAAGCTCGAGGCCGGAACGCCGACGAATACGCGGCGGCTCGGATCAGCCCCTTCCAGTTCGCCCCAGACGTCGCGGTCGCAGGCGGTGGCGGTGTTGGCGGTCAGCGTCAGGGTTCCGCTTTTGCCGCTTTCGGCGGCTGCGATCACCGCTTCCCCGGAGCGCTTGCCGACCATCACCACCGGCAGCGGCCCAGTGCCGGTGCGGGCGTTGGTGTCCTGCCACTTGGGGAAGTCGCCGACGCCCTGGGTGACCGCGACGAAGCCGACGGCCCCGCCTTCGACCGCTGCTTCGATCGCGGTTTCGAGGTGCACCGCCCGGGCGTTGGCCTGGTAGGCGATCGAGGCGACGACGATCTTGCCGGCGACTTTCGATTTGTCGAAGACGCCCTCGTTGCCGTCGAAGAGCGGCGCCGTGACCCCAGCCGGGGGCGTCGTGCCCGAATAAAGGAAGGGCGCGATCGCGGCGGCGGGAATGGTGGTGGAGCCGGTGCTGAAGCTGACCTGGGTCGGCAGGAACCCGGGATAGGTGTAGGCCTGCTGGCCGATCTGCATGCCGGCGGCCGCGAGCGCGCCGCTGATTTCGGCAAGCGCGGCGGCGCTGTTGGCGGTGCCGCTGAGGTGGTTCGGCAGGCTCGAGTAGCGCTGGACGGTCGCCATCAGCGCGGCTTCGGTGAGGGGATCTTCGAGGGGAGGCGCGGGCGGGATAGGGGTCGGAGGGAGTGGCGACGGCTGCGGCGCCGGACGGGCTTCGCGCACCCGGACCAGCTGCGCGCTCGAGATCGCGCGCCGACGCTCGCCTTCGAAGAAGACGGCGCGGATGCGCGTCTCCCGCAGGTCCGATGGCAGCTTGCGGGAGATCTCGAACCTCCCGTCGCGAAGCTCGGTGCTGCCCAGAGACCGCCACCCGTTCTGGTTGCGGAACTGGACCACGACCCAGCCGCGCCCGGGAGTGGGCGTGACCGTGCCCTTAATCACGAGCTTGGCGCCGCTCGACACCTGCGCCGGAACCGACAGCGAGATTCGCGGCGACCCCGGGCTCGGCGCCGATCGGGCCTCGGCCGCACCCGCGCCGGCCGCGGCGGCGACGGAGCAGGCGAGCGCCAGAGCAATCAGTGCACGGCGGACTCGCGGATGGATCGAGGACCCCACTATCCCTGGATGTTCCCGTAAGCGGACCCGGTTAACCGTGCCTGATGCTTGGGTAGGGGCAGAGGGGAAGCCAACCTACGAGGAGCTGGCGATGCCATGCCAGGGGTAACGCGAGTGCTCGTCGTCGTCGCCGGCAAGACGGTCGACGGGGAGAAGCTGAGCGCGGAGTTGGACCACGAGTCCGAGATCGAGATCAAGGTGATCGCACCGGCGCTCACCGCCGCGCGTCTGACCGAGACGGCGGCGGCGGAGAGTGGCGAGGTCGATCCCCTGCTGGTAATCGAAGACGCGCTGGCGAGCTTCGACGCCGACCAGATCGTGCTCGTCCCCGATCCATCCGAGAGCCCGACCTGGGCCGAGCAAGGGCTGCTGGAGGAGGCGCGGGAGCGGTTCCCGGTCCCGATCCGGGAGCTTGCATAGAGTCCCGCCCGTGGCGCTCACCTCACACCACCGCGACACGGTCGCGAAGATCCTCGCCCACCCCGCCAGCGGCAACGTCGAGTGGCGCGAGGTGGTCTCGCTGGTCGAGGCGATCGGCGAGGTCGGCGACGAGCGCGACGGCAAGGTGAGGCTGACGATCGGCCCCGAGACCGAGGTCTTCCACCGCCCCCACGGCAAGGACATCGACGAGCAGGCGCTGGTCGACCTGCGGCGGATGCTGACCAACGCCGGCTACGGCGAGGACGGCGCGGTCGAGGACTCGCGCGAGCGCAACTACGGCGACAACCGCTGGGGCGACCCCAAGTAGACCTCGGGCGCGGCGGGCTCAGTTCGCTGCAGCCGCCAGCTCGACGCTCGCTGCCGGGCTGGTGATTCCGTTCTTTGCCGCCGCTGCGGCTCGCACCGTGTAGGCGCGGTCCTCGAGCTCGAGCGGCAGCACGATCTCCTCGCCGCCGGTCCGTGCCGGGTAGGAGTAGGTCGCCGGCGGCAGCCCGTCTTTGTGACCGTCGAGGCTGAGCAGGATCCGCTCCGCCTTCGGCTCGGCGGGGCCGGGACGAGGCAACCGGTAGCTGACGACGGCGTGGTCGCCCTCGCGCCCCGCCGTGATCACCGGCTGGGCCGGGCGGGCCACCTCGGTCCCCGCCATCGGGACTAACCGCTGTGACTCATGCGCCTCCAGGTGGAAGCGGTGCGGATCTTCCCAGGCGCCGTGCTGGGCCGGACCCGGCGGGCTGTCGGCGCCGAGGAAGCGAAGGATGCGCCAGTGCCTGGTGCTGCCCCAGCGCCCGGGCCAGGCGACCCAGTCGGGGTGGTCATCTCCGATCAGGTTCAGGTTCGCCTGTACCCGCGGGCCTTCGTTGTCGTTGATGTCGGGCACGATCGGCGCCTGCGGGTAGATCCCGGGACGGAAGTAGCAGGCGTGGGAGCCGCGGGCGACGTAGACGATCGGCGCCCCGTCCTGCTTTTCGACGTCGTCCCAGTCGCAGAGTTCGCCGCTGGTGTGCTGTGAGTAGGTGACGGTGACCGGCTGCTCGCCGGCGCCGATCTTGATCTGCACCAGTTCCCAATCGCCCTCGTGGCGGCCGGACCCAAGCAGTGCCTTGTCGTTGTAGTAGTAGAAGAGCCAGTACTGGAGCCAGAGCGCGCTCGGCTGGTTGCGGTTGGCGTAGCCGTAGACCTGATCGGCGTAGCCGGCGCGGGCGTGCATCTCGCGGGCGTCCTCGACGTAGCGCTTGCCGACGGCGTCGAGGTGGTCTCCGGCGCGGACCTTGGGGCCCTCGTCGTTCCCGTACCGATTCGCTCGCAGCAGCCCGGGCTCCAGCTTCAACTGGCCGGCGGCGGGCTCGGCCGCGGCCAGGGTGCTCCCCCAGAGACGGTTCAGCGTGTTGCCGCGCGGGTGCCCCGCCGGCACGCAGTCGGTCATCACCCCGACCGAGTCGGCCGGGTAGGCCTCCAGCGAGTCGTACTGGAGGAACGGCACGTAGCGGGCGAGCAGCTCGGCGTCGCTGCTCACGAGATCCCGACCCGCTTCGTGAACGGCGAGTCGAAGACGCCGGAAGCGTTGTACTCGCGCTCGACCGCCAGCCACTGCTCCCACTTCGGGTAGAGCCGCTCGGGCTGTCCCGGTTCGATCGCGTTGATCTGACCCCAGTGCGGCCGCACGTCGAGGTCGGCGAGCGCGTCTTCGTACCCGATCAGCAGCGAGTTGCCGCCGCGGCTGCCGGTGACCATGATCAGCTCGATCATCATCGTCGGCTGCGCGTACATCATCGAAGCGTAGGCGCGCGAGGGGGCGACAAACCGCAGCGAGAACGGCGAGGTGTGGTAGATGCCTTCCTTCGCCCGCTCGGCGGCGATGCGGAGGATGCGATCGACCGCCTCGATGTGACGACCGTCGACGGCGACCCCGAGCTCCATCGAGTCGGCCGGCAGCGCATTCGCCTCGCCGATGTTGAAGACCTTGTAGGAGATGTTGGTGTAATCGTCGTCGCACATTTCTTCGAGGGTGTCGTCAAAGCGACTCGCCATCAGTGACGGGAAGTGGCGCGCCAGGAACCGCAGCAACACGCCGGTGAAGTGCCAGGAGGCCTCGAGCTCGGTCAGCGGATGGCGCTCGAGCTTGTCCTGGGGGACGTTGACCGGCTCGACCGTGTCGGTCCGCATCGTCACCAGCAGCCGGTGTTCGCCGCCCTCGCCCGCGTAGGGGTTGACGAAGAGCTCGTAGTGACCGGGCTCGGCGAGGACGCCGCCGGCGCTCAGCGTCGCCTTCACCTTCTCCCAGGTGTCGAGCGTGCGCACCTCTTTCAGCCAGAACTTCTCGCGCACGTCGAGCAGCACCCGGTAGAGCAGGCCGATCGTGCCGAGGCCGCAGATCGCGGCGCAGAAGCGGTCGTCGTCCTGGACCAGCTCCAGCTCGGGATCGGCCAAGGCCTGCGGATCAGTCGGGCCATCGGCCGGCTCCACCCGCACCACACGGCCGCCGGCGACGACCAGCTCCAGCGAGCGGACCGCGTCCGGGAAGGGGCCGAAGGCGAGCCCGGAGCCGTGGGTAGAGGTCGAGATCACCCCGGCAAGCGTCTGCGCGTCGTAGCCACCCATGTTGCGCAGCGCCAGCCCCAGCTCTTCCAGCGCCGGGTTGAGGTTGTGCAGGTGCGTGCCGGCGCCGACCCAGACCAGGTTGACGCCCTCAGGCTGGGGACGGAGGCTGGCCGGATCGGCGAGTTCGACGCCGCCCAGATGGTCGGGCTCGACCATGATCCCCGCGGTCAGGGCGATGTCCGACCAGGCGTGATGGGCGCCGCAGGCGCGGATCGTTGCGCCCTCGCGTTCGGCCCGGAGGACGAGGGCGCGCAGCTCGGCAAGGTCTCGCGGGCGGGCGATCTCGACCGGGTCGCAGCGCTGGCCGCCGGTGTGGTTCTTCCAGACCGGGCTCACGCGAGGTCCTTGACCAACTGCGCGGCGCCGCGCTCGGCCAGCGCCGCGATCGTCTTCGAAGGGTTGACGCCGAGCGCGGTGGGGACGATTGAGCCGTCGAGGACGTAGAGGCCGGGATAACCGTGGACGCGGCCGCGGTCGTCGACGACGCCGGCCGCCGGATCGTCGGCCATCGGGCAGCCGCCGAGCGGGTGCGAGGTCGCGAACTTGCTTCCCGGCCCGCCTTCGAGGGCGAAGAACGTGTCGGCGCCGCTCGCCTCGGCGATCTCCTTCGCGGTCCGTTCCTCGGCCGCGAAGAGCTCTGCGGAGTCCGCCTTGCTCCAGCGGATGTCGAAGCGGCGAAAGAGCGGCGTCAGGCGCATCTGGCCAGTCGGCGCCTCACGCCCCATGATCAGAAAGATCAGGGAGTTGGAGTTCGATTCGGTGCCGGCGTGCTTGACCTGATTCGGCTTCAGCGCTTGGTCGCTCCAGCCGAAGCGGATCAGCAGCGTCCGCAGCGCCAGCAGGAACCGGCGCCAACCGCGGATCACGTTGATCCCACGGGTGAGATCGAAGAGGAAATCGAAGCTGGGCGGCAGGCCGCCGTCGGCGACGATCAGGCCGCGGTCGGCGGTGTAGTCGAGTTTGCTCGTCATCGTCGGGCCGTACTCGTTGCGGGCGCCCTTGACGTCGGCAGCGCTCGCGTCGAGGGCCATCCCCAGCGCGTCGCCGTTGCCGTTGAAGCGGCTGCCGAGCGCAGGTGAGAGCCGCGGCAGCCGCCGCCGGTTTTCCATCAGCAGGCGCGAGGAGCCGATCGTGCCGGCGGCGAGGACGAGGATCGGCGCCTCGACCGCGCCGTCGTCGCCGTCGCCGAGGTTGGAGAAGGAGACCTTCCAGTTGCCGCCCTCCTCTCGCGGCGGCTCGATCTCTTCCGCCAGGTGCAGGGGCCGGATCTCGGCGCCGTGCTTTTCGGCCCGGGCGACGTAGGTGATGTCGACGGTGTTGCGGGCATTGACCGGGCAGCCAGCGTCGCAGAGGCCGAGGTTCTGGCAGCCCTGCTGCTCGACCCCGCTGAACGGGTGCTTGCGGGGCTCGCCGAAATGGACGGCGAGCGGCAGCAGATCGGCCTCCTTGCCGACGTTCTCACCGGCGGCGGCAAAGGCCCGCACCTTCGGCAGCGCCGGATCGGCGGGCGTCGTTTCCGGCATCAGCGCCTCCTCGGTGCGCTCGTACCAGGGGTCGAGGACCTCGCGGCTGATCGCCACCGGCCAGCCCTCGTCAAAGACGTCGGCCGGCGCTCGCAGCTGCACGTTGGCGTAGATCAGCGAGCCGCCGCCGACGCCCGCGGCCGTGACCACGGTCACGTCGCGCGTCATCCGGAAGTCGAACAGGCCCTCGGGGTTGAGGCTCTCGTGCCAGAGCAGCTCCGGCGCATCGGTCGGCTCGGAGAGGAACTCATCCGCGCGCCACCTTTTGCCCCGCTCGAGAACACACACCTTCTTCCCCGCTTCGGCCAGGCGGCAGGCGGTGATGCCGCCGCCAAAACCGGAGCCGACGATGATCGCGTCGTAGGGACCAGGCATGCGCGGATCGTAGAACCGCGTCTTTGTAATGCAACAACACGGAGTTTCATTGAGGGACGGCCACGGGCCGCGGCGATCCGTAACTGGCTAGGGAACGCGGATTGATTGCCCGCGGGTGGCGCAGCCTTTCTTCACCGACAGGTTCCGTTCGTCGCCCGAGTAGGCGATCGCGAAGTGGTAAAGGCCGCCGCGCTTGAACAGGTAGCTGGCGCTGTAATCGCCGCTGCGGGTGACCTTGGCCTGACTGGAGAAGGCCGGCTTTTTCGAGCAGCGGCTGTCGCCCGGGGCGTAGACGCGGAAGCTGATCTTCCCGCGGGGACTGTCGGCGCCGGCGAGCGTCGCGCGGACGACCAGCTTCTTGCCCTTAACCGCGGCGCGTCCCTTCAGGGTCGGCGTCCGCTTCTGGACCTGGACGTACTGGCCGCCGGCGCCGCAGGCGGCGGCCACGGCGCTGTTGCTGTCGTCACCCGAGTAGCTGACGATGAAGCGGTAGTCGCCCGCTTTTTTCGGGACGAGCGAGGCGGAAGCGAAGCTGCCGTTGGCGCTGACGGTTGCGGTGCTGGTCAGAGCGGGGCTGCCGCTGCAGCTGGTGTCGCCCGGCCCGTAGAGATTGAAGGTGAGGGTGCCGGTCGGGTTGAAGCCGGCGCTCAGCGCGACCGTGTCGCGGACCCCGTCGCCGAGCGTGATCTGCCCGGCCGAGATCTGCGGAGCCAGCGCCGGGGTCGCCGGAGCGACAGACGCCACCGCGGTGCAGGGGGTCGTTTCGGCGGCATTTTTTTCGTCGCCGGAGTAGGAGACGGTCCAGCGGAAGGAGCCGGCCCGGGGCGGGGTGAACTGGCCCGAGGCGTAGGTGTTGTTGCTAGAGGTGACCGGAACCGTGGAGGCGAAGGCCGGCGTGCCGGCGCAGGTCGGGTCGGTCGGGCTGTAAGCGCGGAAGACGACTTGGCCACTGTGCTGGAGGCCGCCGCCGAAGATCGCAAAGCTGGCGATCGCGCCGCCGATCGCCGCGTTGGTGGTGGTGACCGAGAGCGCCGGCGGCACCTTGGCCACGGTCGAGGTCTCGTTGGCGGCGTTGCAGGGTGAGCTGACGGCGACGTTATTAGCGTCACCGGAGTATTCGATCGTCCAGCGGTAGCTGCCGATTTTCGGTTCGGGGAAGTCAGTCGAGCCGTAGCTTTTGTTGCCGCTGACCGTCACCGCTTTGGTGAAGGCGGCGGTGCCGGTGCAGGTCGCGTTTTCGGGGCCGAAGGCTTTGAAGGTGAGGGTGCCGGTCGGGTTGAAGCCGCTGGCCAGCGTCGCGGAGTCAGAGATTGGGCCCGGGACGATGGTGCTGGCCGCGACGCTGGTGAGCAGCGGCGAGGCTTTGCCGACGGTCGAGGTCGCGCTGCA
>DATIPH010000004.1:0-9182 GCA_035472275.1 Solirubrobacterales bacterium | reverse complement strand
CATCGACGAAACGGTTTGGCACCTCGATGTCGGCTCGTCGCATCCTGGGGCTGGAGTAGGTCCCAAGGGTTGGGCTGTTCGCCCATTAAAGCGGTACGCGAGCTGGGTTCAGAACGTCGTGAGACAGTTCGGTCCCTATCTTCTGTGGGCGTTGGAGAGTTGAGAGGAGTCATCCCTAGTACGAGAGGACCGGGATGAACGTGCCGCTGGTGTATCTGTTGTCCTGCCAAGGGCATCGCAGGTTAGCTACGCACGGAACGGATAACCGCTGAAGGCATCTAAGCGGGAAGCCGTCCTCGAGATGAGCTCTCCCATCCCTTCGAGGGAGTAAGACCCCTGGTAGACCACCAGGTTGATAGGCCGGCGGTGCAAGTGCAGCGATGTGCTCAGCCGACCGGTACTAATGGGTCGAGGGCTTGACGGATATTTATTTCTTTACCTATGGCCTTGTGCAGTTTTCAAGCTCCACCGGGGCGGTCTCGCAAAATTCCGGTGGCGCATAGCGAGGGGGAAACACCTCTTCCCATTCCGAACAGAGCAGTTAAGTCCCTCAGCGCCGATGGTACTTGGAGGGCAACCTCCTGGGAGAGTAGGTCGCCGCCGGTTCTTCTTATGACTCTGGGCCGCCCGATGGGCGGCCCTTCGTCGTTCCCGGCCCTTTGTCCGTTCTAGGAGTGCGCAGCGAAGCGGTTGACCGCGGCGTTCCAGGTACCGACGCTTCGACGGGAACCGGTACGGAATCGAGCCTCGCACGACCGCGCCGGCTGATCTATCGGCTCGAAGCCGTACTCGCCTAGGGTCGCGAAGTCGATGATCAGGTCGATGGCGTCTGCCGCCCGCCCGCTGATGTCTTTTTTCGTATCGAACATAGGTTCGACTCTACGGACGCTTCCGGACGGCTTCCGATTTCTGCAATTCGCTTTGCACGGGGCGGCCCGGATTTCGGCGATTTGCAGGCGTTTTCTGAGCGTCAAAGGCAAGCACCAGAGCGGAGGTCTCGGCGGGCTTCTCGACGTTCGGGGAGTGGCCGGAGCCCTGGATCAGCTTGGTCTCGACGCCCGGTACGCCGGCGCGATATTCGGCCAGACGGGCCGCCGGTTCGTCGATGATTTGCTCTTCGGCGCCCATCATCACCAACAGCGGCTTGCCGCTTTCCTTCATCCGCTGGTCGAGGGCCTCTTCCTTGGAGTAGTCCTCTGAGTCGCGGGCCGAGCGGTTGTAGGCGCTGTAGGTCATGCCATTCACGTCTTCGACGAATTCGTCGGGCACGTCGAAGCCGGGAGCAAAGGCAACCTCCAGGCCCTTGCGCGTGGCGAAGTCGGGCTTGATCTGCCATAGGGCCTCGCCAATGACGGGCACGAAGACCGCTTTGGCAAGCAGCCCCAGATCGCCCTTTTCGTGGGTCGGGCCCGTGTCGATGATCACCACTCTGTCGACCAGCTCGGGGAATCGTTCGGCGAGGGCGACTACGACACCGCCGCCCAGCGAGTGCCCGACCACCTCGGCGTCGCTCACGCCCAGCCGCGTCAGCGCCTGCGCGACCAGGTCTGCTTGGTCGGGGATCGAGTAGCCGGAAGTTGGCTTTTCCGAACCGCCGTGGCCCCGCAAGTCCACCGCGATCACGCGGTGACTGCGGTCGAGCAGGGGCATCATTCCGTTCCACCAATTGATCGCGCAGGTGAAGCAGTGGATGAGGACGATCGGCGGTGCGTTCCGCGGCCCGTGCTCGACAACCTGCATTTCGCCACCGGGGAGCTTCAGGATCCGCCCACCGGGCTCGCTTACGCTCGCCGGCTTGGTTTCCTTGCCGACGACCACGGCATTGATCCCGATCAGGACTACCAGCCCGACTACGACCCCGATCGCGATCTTCCAGCCCCGTCCCATTGCGAAGGTACCCTAGCCGGAACCATGGAGAAGTTCGTGATCGATGGAGGCGTGCCCCTCTCGGGAGAGCTGACGGCGGCCGGCAACAAGAACGCGGCCCTGCCGATTCTCGCCGCCTGCCTGCTCACCGAGGAGGAGCTGATCCTGCACCGGGTGCCGCGGATCCGCGACACCGAGGCGCAGATCGCCCTGCTGGAACGGCTTGGGGTGGAGGCCGCCTGGGTGGCTGACAACAGCCTCCGCCTCTGCGCCGCCGGCGTCACCGATGTGGCGGTCGACGAGGACCTCTCGAGCCAGATCCGGGCCTCTTTCCTGCTCGCCGGGCCGCTGCTGGCCCGTTTCGGCGAGGCGCGTATGCCGCCGCCCGGCGGCGACTTCATCGGCCGCCGTCGCCTCGATGCCCATCTCGACGCCTTCGTGGACCTCGGCGCTCGCGTCTCGGGCGATCGCTGGATCGAGTTGAACGCGCCGCCCGGAGGCCTCTGCCCCTGCGCGATCTTCATGGACGAGCCCTCGGTGATGGGAACCGAGAACGCGCTGATGGCCGCGGCGTTGACGCCGGGGCCGACGACGATCTCGAACGCCGCCAGCGAGCCCCACGTTCAGGACCTGGCGCGCCTGCTGACGGGGATGGGCGCCGAGGTATCCGGGATCGGCTCCAATGTAATGACAGTGCACGGCCGCGACCGGCTGGGTGGCGCCGAGCACACGATCTCCCCCGACCACATCGAGGTCGGCAGCTTCATGGCCCTCGCCGCGGCGACCGGCGGCGAACTGCGCATTCGCGACGCCGCGCCCGCCGATCTGGTCATGGTGCGCCGCCAGTTCCGCCGCCTCGGCCTGGAATCGGCGATCGACGGCGATGACGTGGTCGTTCCGCCGGAGCAGCGGCTGCGGATCAAGGCCGACATCGGTGACGCAATCCCGAAGATCGAGGACGGTCCATGGCCGGCATTCCCCGCCGACCTGACCTCGATCGCGCTGGCGCTCGCCACGCAGGCGGACGGCGAGATCCTGATCTTCGAGAAGATGTTCGAGAACCGCCTCTTCTTCGTCGACAAGCTGGTCGCGATGGGCGCTCGGATCACGCTTTGCGATCCCCACAGGGCGATCGTCAGCGGTCCGAGCCGTCTTCATGGCGAACGGGTGGAGAGCCCCGACATCAGGGCCGGGATGGCGATGCTCATCGCCGCCCTGGCGGCGGAGGGAACCTCTGAGATCGGCAACATTCGCCAGATCGACCGAGGCTACGAGTCGATCGACGAGCGCCTGCGAGCTCTCGGCGCCCGGATTGAACGGGTCTCTGCGGAGATCCCCGCCTAGCAGGCTTTCCAGCAGCGCTCTCGTAAGGTCCCTCCAATGATTCACCCGATTCCCCCCGGGACCCGCGACATCCTCCCTGATGAGATGCGGGAGTTGCGCCGCCTCCACCTCGCCATGATCGAGGTGTTCGAGAGCCGTGGCTACGGCGAGGTGGCGACGCCCGCGATCGAGTACGACGAGGTGCTGGCGCGGGGCGACGGTCGCACCGCGGATTCCGCCTACCGTTTCTTCGACGAGCGCGGTGACCTGCTGGCGCTGCGCTCCGACATGACCGTGCCGATCGCCCGTCTGGTCGCCTCGCGCTTCGCCGCCGCCGAGCCACCCCTGCGGTTCTGCTATCTGGCCAACGCCTTCCGCGCAGTGCGTCCGCAGCGCGGACAGATGCGCGAGTTCGCCCAGGCCGGGGTCGAGCTGATCGGCGCGCCGGCACCCGGTGGCACCGTAGAGGTGATCGAGGTGCTGGAGGCGACGCTCGACGCGGCCGGTCTCGACCGCGCGGTGATCGGCCTCGGCGATGCAGATCTCTTCCGCCAGCTGCTGACCGAGCTCGGGGTCGAGGGGGAGAGCCGCGACACGATCCTCGGCCGCCTTGCGACGCACGACCTGGTCGGCCTCGAGGCTGAGCTCTCCCAAGCTGGAATCGGCGACAAAGAGGTCGCCACTTGCGTGGCGCTCTCGCAGCTGCGCGGCGGGCGCGAGGTACTGGACGAGGCTCGGGCGATGGGCGGTGCCGCCGTCGAGCGGGCGACCGCGCGGATCGGCGAGACCTTCGGGGCGCTGGAAGAGCGCGGCGTCGCCGATCGAGTCAGGGTCGACCTCGGCCTGCTGCGTGACCTCGGCTACTACAGCGGTGCGATCCTCGAGGTCTACGACCCCGCCCTCGGACACGTCCTCGGCGGCGGCGGCCGCTACGACGGCCTGCTCGAGCGCTTCGGCATCGACCTGCCGGCGGCCGGATTCGCTCTTTACCTGGAGCGGGTCCACGTTGCCCAGATGGAGGAGGAGTCGCGGCGGGGGGGCGCACCATGAGCGTCGAAGTCGCGGGCACGGCGCGGGCGAAGCCGGACGGGCCGTTGAAGCTGGCGGTGCCGCGCGGCGCGCTGCTCGAGGGCACCCTCGACGCCCTCGACGCCGCTGGCGTCGAGACCACCGCGGCTCGCGGCGAGTCGCGGGCGCTGATCTTTCCCGGGGACGAGATCACCTTGGTGACGATGCGTCCCTCCGACGTGCCGACCTATGTCGAGGCCGGCGCCGCCGACGTCGGCATCACCGGCAAGGACGTGCTGCTCGAGCAGCACGACCGCATGGTCTACGAGCTGCTCGATCTCGGCTACGGGCGCTGCCGCATGGTGCTCGCCGGACGCAAGGGGGACGAGCGCCTGGGCGAGTCCCAGCGACGGCTGGGGATGATGCGGATCGCGACCAAGTACCCGCGGATCGCCGAACGCCACTTCGAGGAGACTGGTCGACAGGTCGAGGTGATCGAAGTCAAGGGCTCGATCGAGCTGGCGCCGCTGATCGGGCTAGCCGACGGCATCGTCGACCTCGTTGCCACCGGGCGCACGCTGGAGGAGAACGACCTCGAGGTACGCGAGGAGATCCTCGAGTGCACGGCGCGCTTCGTCGCCAACCGCGTCGCCCACAAGCTGCGGGCGGGGGAGATCGACGAGCTGACCGCGAGGCTGCGAGAGGCGGCGGCGGGATGAGGGTTCGGCGCTTCGAGTGGGAGGGGGCTGGCGATACCGCCGAAGCGATCAGGCGCTGGGCGAGAACGGAGCCCGAGGACCTTGCCGAAAAGGTCCAAGAGATCCGTCGTGAAGTCGACGAGGAACGCGATGCTGCCCTGCGCAGACTGACTGCGCGCTTCGATGCAACTGAGCTAGAACCGCACTCGTTGTCGCTGAGGGTCAACCCGGAGATCGCTGCGGGGGCCCTGGATGGCATCGACGGTGGGGTACGGGAATCTCTCGAAGTAGCCGCTGCCAACATCGAAGCTGTCGCCGAATCTCAGGTGAGCGAGGAGCCTCGGATCTCGGAGCTAGTCCAAGGCCAGACCGTAACCGTTCGAGAGGTGCCGGTATCCAGCGTTGGCGTTTACGCCCCCGGCGGTCGAGCGGTCTACCCGTCGAGTGTTCTCATGTGCGCGATCCCCGCACGGGTTGCCGGGGTTGGAAGCATCTCCTTGACTTCGCCGCCAGGCCCGTACGGGCGCCTTGCCGATCCGGTCTTGGCGGCGGCGGCGCTGTGCGGGATAGATGAGATCTATGCGGTGGGTGGGGCACAAGCGATATTCGCGCTTACCTACGGCACCGAGACTGTCGTACCAGTCGATGTGATCGCCGGCCCCGGCAATGCCTGGGTTCAGGAGGCAAAGCGTGTGATGATGGGCGTGGTCGGCATTGACTCGTACGCGGGGCCCTCGGAGTTGATGCTCATTGCTGGTCACGACACCAACGCCGAATGGGCTGCACTTGATCTGTGCGCACAGGCTGAGCATGGCCCGGAAAGTCGATTGGTGGTTGCCGCAGTCGAGGAGCATGTTCTCGGCGCGATTTCCGAGGCCACCGAAAGGGCCGCGTCCACACGTCCCAGTGTTTTCGACGCACCGCTGGCCCTTGTCCAGGTACCCGACCTCACCGATGCAATCGAACTCGCCAACGCCGCTGCACCCGAGCACCTGGAGTTGCTGGAGGAGGACGCGGTGCTGCAAGCCGATCAGATCAGGACCGCAGGCTGTGTGTTCGCCGGTCGCTACGGCGCCACCGCCTTTGGTGACTACGTAGCGGGGTCCAACCACGTTCTGCCTACGACGAAGACTGGCCGCTTCTCGGGACCGCTTGGGCCAGGAACTTTTCGCCGCAAGATCGCCACCGTGGAGGTCCCTGCCGAGGCAGCGGCCAAGCTTGCTCCGCACGTAAACACGATTGCCAAAGCGGAGGGATTCCCCGTTCACGGCGAGTCGGCGATGATTAGAGCCGAGAAAGGCACCTGATATGAGCAGAACCGCGAACAGAGAGCGCAGCACTGCCGAGACCAGGATCCAGCTTGCCTTGGACCTGGACGGGGGCGAGTCGAGCGCGCAGACCGGCGTCGGCTTCCTCGACCACATGCTCGACCTGCTCGCCCGCCACGGCAAGCTCGGGTTGCGGGTCGAGGCGAGCGGCGACCTCGAGACCGGCGCACACCACACGGTCGAGGACGTCGGCATCGTGCTCGGGCAGGCGCTCGATGAGGCGCTCGGCGACCGCACCGGCATCCGTCGCTACGGCTCGGCCCTGGTGCCGATGGACGAGTCGCTGGCCGAGTGCGCGATCGACATCTCCGGACGGCCGTTGTGCGTCTTCGACGCCGACCTGCCGGCGACCTCGATCGCCGGCTTCGACACCGAGCTGGCGGAGGAGTTCTTCCGCGCCGTCGCCAACGGCGCCAAGCTGACCCTGCACGTATCGGTCCGCTACGGGACCAACGCCCACCACATGATCGAGGCCTGCTTCAAGGCCTTCGCCCGCGCGCTGCGGGTCGCCGTTTCAATCGATCCCGAGGAGAGCGGCGTGCCATCGACCAAGGGAACGCTGAGCGAATGACGACGCGCATCTGCATCCTCGACTACGGGATGGGAAACCTGCGCTCGGTCGAGAAGGCGCTCGAGCACGTCGGCGTCACCGCGACGATCGCAAACGACGCCGAGACTGTTCGGGCTGCCGATGGGGTGATCCTGCCCGGGGTCGGCGCCTTCCCGAGGGCGATGGAGCGGGTGCGGGAGTTGGCGCTCGACGAGCTGATCGCCGAGCGCCGCGATGCCGGCGTGCCGATCCTCGGCATCTGCCTCGGCCTGCAGCTGCTCTTCGAGTCGACCACCGAGCTGGGTGGAGCAACCGGGATCGGCCTGCTGCCCGGCGGCGTCGCCGAGCTGGAGGCGGACGGGCTCAAGGTTCCCCACATCGGCTGGTCGCCGGTCCGCTGGACGCGCGAGTCGAGGTTGACGGACGGCATTGAGAGCGAAACGCCGTTCTACTTCGTCCACTCCTTCGCGCCGAGTCCAGACCGCGACGACCTACTCGGCAGCGCCGCCTACGGCGCCCGCTTCGCCTGCGCCGCTGAGCGCGACAACGTCTTCGGCGTCCAGTTCCACCCCGAGAAGTCGAGCGCCGCCGGCCTGCGGCTGCTCTCCAACTTTGCCGGGGTCTGCGCGAAAGCGCCCGCGGCGGCGTGATCCTCTACCCGGCGATCGACATCCGCGGCGGCAAGGCCGTGCGCCTGCTGCAGGGTGACTACGCGCGCGAGACGACGTACGACGCCGACCCGGTCGACGCTGCCACCCGCTGGGCGGGCGAAGGCGCCGAGTTCCTACATGTGGTCGACCTCGACGGGGCAAAGGCCGGGGAGCCGCGGAACCTGGATTCGGTGCGACGGATCGCGACGGCGGTCGAGTGCCCAATCCAGGTCGGAGGCGGCCTGCGCGATGCGGGCTCGGTCGGAGCCGTCTTCGAGGCGGGCGCGGAGCGGGTCGTGATCGGTACGGCGGCGCTGAAGGATCCGGAGTTTCTCGATGCGATGCTCGATGCCTACGGTGACCGCGTCGTTGTCTCGGTCGATGCGCGGGAGGGCCGGGTTGCATTGGAGGGATGGACTGAAGCAGGCGAGGAAGGGGTGGTCGAGGCCGTCGCGGCGCTCGGCGAGCGGGGTGTAGCGCGCTTCCTCTGCACCGCGATCGAGGTCGACGGGACGATGGAGGGCCCCGCGCTCGGCGAGCTGGCTCGGATCGCCGCCGCAACCCAGGCACAGGTCATCGCCTCCGGCGGTGTGGGAGAGCTGGCGCATCTCGAATCCTTGGCCCGCGAGGCGGCTCCCAACATCGAGGGCGCGATAGTCGGCCGCGCCCTCTACGAGCGCAGGTTCACTGTCGAGCAGGCCATTGCCGCCCTTGGCGGGGCGCGTTAGTTGCCCTATGGGCAACAAATGCGCCCCACTAGGCTGTTGGCATGGTTCTGAAGCGCGTTATCCCTTGCTTGGACGTCGATGCCGGGCGTGTCGTCAAGGGCACCAACTTCGTCGGCCTGCGCGATGCGGGGGATCCGGTCGAGCTGGCTGAGCGTTACGACGCCGAGGGCGCCGACGAGCTGGTCTTCCTCGACATCACCGCTTCGCACGAGAAGCGCGAGACCATCGTCGAGCTGGCCCGCCGCACCGCTGACAACGTCTTCATTCCGTTCACGATCGGCGGCGGCATTCGCTCGGTCGAGGATGCCCAGGCCGTGCTCGACGCCGGCGCAGACAAGGTCGCGGTCAACTCCGCCGCGCTGGAGCGGCCCGAGCTGCTGACCGAGCTGGCCGATCACTTCGGCGCTCAGTGCGTGGTGATCGCCATCGACGCCAAGGGCGAGGACGACGGCTGGGGTGTCTACGTCAACGGCGGGCGCAAGAGGGTCGAGGGGCGCGACGCCGTGTCCTGGGCCAAAGAGGCGGTCGAGCGCGGGGCGGGGGAGGTGCTGCTGACCAGCATGGACCGCGATGGCACCAACGACGGCTACGACATCGAGCTGACCCGCGCCGTCGCCGACGCTGTCTCGGTGCCGGTGATCGCCTCCGGCGGCGCCGGAACGCTGGAGCATCTCTCCGAGGCGATCTCCGACGGCCGCGCCGACGCGGTGCTCTGTGCGTCGATCTTTCACTACGGCGCCTACAAAGTGCGAGATGCCAAGCAACACCTTGCGGACGCAGGGATCCCCGTCCGTCAGTAGCCGGTTCGGGTGTCCCTCGCCCCGACAAACGGCGGGCTAATTAGCCCGCCGTTTTGAGTATCCGCCGGTTCGAGGGACACCCGAACCGGCTCAACGAAGGTCGGCGATGAGTCCGGCGACGCCTTGGGAACCGAGAATCTCGAAACGAGCAAGTTCATAGGGATGGGCGCGAGTGGCGTAGCCGTGGATCTCGGTGGTCGCGCCTACGTAGCCAGCGGCTTTTACGGCCGC
>DATIPH010000003.1:0-150795 GCA_035472275.1 Solirubrobacterales bacterium | reverse complement strand
TGGGAGACCCCACCCCCGGGGCCGTCTCGCAACCCTTAGATCAGCCCGAGACGGCTGATCGCGTCGCGCTCCTCTTGGAGCTCCATCACGCTGGCGTCAATCCGCTCGCGGGAGAAGTCGGGGATCTCTAGCCCCTGGACGACACTCCACTCGCCGCCGCTGCACTGACAGGGCATGCCGCAGATGATCCCCTCGCCGATCCCGTAGGAACCGTCGGCCGGGACCGCCATCGAGACCCAGTCCCCGTCCGGAGTGCCGAGCACCCAGTCATGGACATGGTCGATCGCAGCGTTGGCTGCGGAGGCGGCGCTGGACGAGCCGCGGGCGTCGATGATCTCGGCGCCGCGCTTGCCGACCCGGGGGATGTACTCGTCCCGGATCCAGGCTTCGTCGTCGACCTGATCCCAGGCGCTGGAACCGTCGACCTTGGCGTTGACAAGGTCGGGGTACTGGGTCGGCGAGTGATTGCCCCAAGCGGTCATGTTGGTGACGGCGCTGACCTGCTTGCTGAGCTTGTTGGCGACTTGAGCGATCGCCCGGTTGTGGTCGAGGCGCATCATCGCGGTGAAACGCTCGCGCGGAACGTCGGGCGCGTTCGACATCGCGATCAGACAGTTGGTGTTGGCCGGGTTGCCGACCACCAGCACCCTGACGTCATCGGCGGCACCAGCGTTGATCGCTTCGCCCTGTGGCTTGAAGATTCCACCGTTGGCCTCGAGCAGGTCGGAGCGCTCCATGCCAGGCCCACGCGGCCGGGCGCCGACCAGGAGGCCGACGTTGGTGCCGTCGAAGGCCTGCTTGGCATCGTCGGTGATGTCGATCTTGCGCAGCAGTGGGAAGGCGCAGTCGTCGAGCTCCATCGCGGTGCCCTCGGCGGCCTTGATCGCAGCCGGGATCTCCAGCAGGCTCAGCTCAACCGGCGTGTCCGGGCCGAGCATCTGGCCGCTGGCGATCCGGAACAGGAGCGCGTAGCCGATCTGCCCGGCGGCGCCGGTAACGGTGACCTTGACGGGGGTGCTCACTGAATCTTCTCCTCGCGGTTGGGGTTTGAAGCCGCTGGCTAGGCCATCGAGGCCTGCAGGTTCTCGTCGATCGAGGCCAGAAACTCCTCGGTCGTCTGGAACTCTTGGCCGGCGCCGACCAGCAGCGCCAAGTCTTTGGTCATCTTGCCGCTTTCGACAGTCTCGATGCAGACTCGCTCCAGGGTCTCGCCGAACTGCGAGACCGCCGGCGTCTCGTCCATCCTGCCGCGCGCCTGCAGGCCGCGGGTCCAGGCGAAGATCGAGGCGATCGGGTTGGTCGAGGTCGGCTTCCCTTCCTGATGCTGGCGGTAGTGACGGGTAACGGTGCCATGCGCGGCCTCCGCCTCGACGGTCTTGCCGTCGGCGGTCATCAGCACCGAGGTCATCAGCCCCAGCGAGCCAAAACCCTGGGCAACGGTGTCCGACTGGACGTCGCCATCGTAGTTTTTGCAGGCCCAGACGTACCCGCCCTCCCACTTCAGGGCAGCGGCAACCATGTCGTCGATCAGGCGGTGTTCGTAGCTGATCCCGGCGGCTTCGAAGTCGGCCTTGAACTCGGCCTCGTAGATCTCGGCAAAGAGGTCTTTGAAGCGGCCGTCGTAGCGCTTGAGGATCGTGTTCTTGGTCGACATGTAGACCGGGTAGCCGCGGTTGAGTCCGTAGCGCATCGAGGCGCGGGCGAAGTCCCGAATCGAGTCGTCGAGGTTGTACATCGACATCGCGATGCCGCCTCCGGGGAAGTCGTAGACGTCGAGCTCGACCGGCTCGGAGCCGTCCTTCGGGGTGTAGGTAAGGGTCAGCGAGCCCTCGCCGGGGACGACCAGATCGGTCGCCCGGTACTGGTCGCCGAAAGCGTGGCGGCCGATCACGATCGGCTTCGTCCAACCGGGCACCAGCCGCGGCACGTTCGAGATCACGATCGGCTCGCGGAAGATGACGCCGCCGAGGATGTTGCGGATCGTCCCGTTCGGCGAGCGGTACATGTCCTTCAGACCGAACTCCTCGACCCGCGCCTCGTCAGGGGTGATCGTCGCGCACTTGACGCCGACGCCGTGCTGTTTGATCGCGTTGGCGGCGTCGACCGTGATCTGGTCTTCGGTCGCGTCGCGGCTCTCGATCCCGAGGTCAAAGTACTCGAGCTCGACGTCGAGGTAAGGGAGGACCAGTTGCTCTTTGATGAACGACCAGATGATCCGAGTCATCTCGTCGCCGTCGAGCTCGACGATCGGGTTCTCGACTTTGATCTTGGGCATCGGCGCGCGATGCTATCTACCTGGCGCCGTCGGTCGCCGCTTCAGCGCAAAGACGCTCGTAAGTGCCACAATCGGCACCCAATGGCAACCAGGGAGCGCCATACCGTCGGCGACCACGAGGTCGCGAACCAGCCGCCGCCGCTGGTCGACTACAACCTCTTCGAGGCCGACCGGCCGCTGAGTGAGGCGGTGCGGCGCGAGGGCGCGGAGTGGGCGCGGGAGCGGATCGCCGCGGTCGGCGCCTACGCCGGTAGCGGCCACGCCCAGGAGCTCGGCCGTCTTGCCAACGAGAACCCGCCGAAGCTGCGCACCCACGACCGCTACGGCAACCGCGTCGACGCGGTCGAGTTCCACCCTGCCTGGCACGAGTTGCTGGGCGCCGCGGTCGGGTACGAGCTGCACTCCTCGCCTTGGAAAGACCCGCAGCCGGGGGCGCACGTCGCCCGCGGCGCCGCCTTCATGTGCATGTCGCAGGCCGAGGCGGGGGTCGGCTGTCCGATCTCGATGACCTACTCGGTGATCCCGGCGCTGCGCGCGCAGCCGGAGCTGGCGGCGGAATGGGAGCCGCGCTTCCTCTCCTCCACCTATGACCCCGTCAACCACCCCGCCGCGGACAAGCCAGGGGCGTTGGCGGGGATGGGGATGACCGAGAAGCAGGGCGGCACCGACGTCCGCGCCAACACCACGGTGGCACAGCCGGTGAACGGCGGCGGACCCGGGGCCGAGTACGAGCTGACCGGGCACAAGTGGTTCATGTCGGCGCCGATGTGCGACGCCTTTCTCGTCCTCGCCCAGGCCGACGGCGGCATCTCCTGCTTCCTCTTCCCACGCTGGACGCCGGACGGCGAGCGCAACCGCTTCCGCCTGCAGCGGTTGAAGGACAAGCTCGGCAACCGCTCGAACGCCTCGAGCGAGATCGAGTTCGATGCCGCCTCCGCCTGGCTGGTCGGCGAGGAGGGGACCGGCGTGCGGACGATCATCGAGATGGTCAACCACACTCGTCTCGACTGCGTGATAGGCGGGGCGACCGGGATGAGGGCGGGAGTCGCGCAGGCCATCAACCACGCCGAGCACCGCTCCGTCTTCGGCACCGTCCTCGCCGAGCAGCCGCTGATGCGCAACGTCCTGGCCGACCTCTGCGTCGAGTCGGAGGCGGCGACGATCTCGGCGATGCGACTGGCGCGCGCCTACGACGAAGCGATCGCCGGCGACGAGGAGGCGCAGAACCTGAAGCGGATCGCCAATGCCGTGCTCAAGTACTGGATCTGCAAGCGGGCGCCGATGCACGCCGGCGAGGCGCTCGAGTGCCTCGGCGGCAATGGCTTCGTCGAGGAGTCGGGAATGCCCCGCCTGTTCCGCGAGAGCCCGCTGAACTCGATCTGGGAGGGCTCCGGCAACGTCCAGTGCCTCGACGTCCTGCGGGCGATGATCAAGAGCCCCGCTGCGCTCGAGGCCTTTTTCGCCGAGGTGGCAGAGGGGGCGGCCAGCGAACCCCGCCTCGACGCCTACGCCCAGGCACTGCGCGACGAGATCCCCGGCGAGGTGGAGACGATCGAGACCCGCGCCCGCCGCATCGTCGAGCGGATGGCGCTGGCGCTGCAGGCCTCGCTGCTGGTTCGCTACGGCGACGAAGCCGTCGCCGACGCCTTCTGCGCCTCACGCCTCGGCGGCGACTGGGGCCAGGCCTTCGGCACCCTCCCCGCCGGCACCGACTTCGGTCGCATCATCGAGCGCCACCGCCCCGTCGCCTGACCGAGCCCGGGGGCGGCAGAGGTTATTCCTCCAATGGAGGTAAAGGCTCTGCCTCGTCAGGCGAGATGGCGGCGGCGCTGCTCGAGCAGGCGTGCGACGCGGTCGACGACCCGGTCCGGTTCACGTTCGAGACGCTTATCGGTGACCTGAGTCATCTCGATTCCCGCCAGCTTCAGGTCCTCGCGCCGCACTCGGTCGTCCTCGAAGGACTGGTGCGTGCCGTGGGTGGCGAAGGTGTCGATTTCAACCCCGAAGCGCAGCTCGGGCCAATAGACATCGATCTCGTGGCCGGCCTCAACCCAGTTCGTGGCGGGTCGAGGCAGCCCCGCCGATTCCACCAACGCAACGAAGTAATCCTCAGTCTGCGAGCGCGTGAACCGCGGCGGTTCATAGAGCGCAAGCGCTCGCCGCAAAGGCTTGTTGCCGCGGTGGCCTTTGTTGCGATCCAGGACCGAGAGGACGGCCGGGAGGTCGAACAGCTTCAGCTCCTCGGATCGCTTGAGGGCACGACGGAGCTGGGAGAAGCGCACCAGGGGCGCCAGGTCGAGCTGGGTACGAGCCACTGACGTGACCGGAATCAGCTCCTCGAAACCTCTGTCCTCGTCGATGAGAGTACGCGAGCGGTGGACAACGATTTCTCCTCGGTGCTTGCGCGGATGCGGGCCCGTTACATGGACGGGAACGGGCCCGGTCGAGAGAAGGCCCCAAAGCCATGCCGCGGAGTAGTGACTCAAGAGGGCGCCCGGCCCACCGCCGAGCACGGCCGCGAGACATTGGCCATGGAGGGAGAGATCGACCGGGCTGAAGGCATAGACCCCGTGATGGAGACGCCGAAGCCGCCCGCTGCCGAGGGCCTTTTCGATCGACGCCCGCCCGATCCTGAGCGCAGCGAGCTGCCCAACCGAGATCGCGCCGTGCTGTTCGGCAGCGAATTCCGTCGCCCGCAACCAACGTGGCAGAGGTTGTTCCTCCATGGGAGGTAAAAGCTCTGCCACGCTTCGGGTCTTCCCCCGGCGCTCGGGTCTCCTTCCCTACCTGCTGCTGTTCGTCCCTCGCGGCGGTTTGCGGTGCTACTGCGGGGCGGTGGCGTCTTTCAGGGCTCGGCCGAGCTGCTCGATGGTGATCACGCCGCTCAATCGTCCCTCGGCGTCGACGGCCATCAGGGCGCCGAAGCGGCGCAGGCTTTGGTTGCCGAGCAGGGCGTCGAGGGGGGTGTCGTCGCGGATGAAGAGGCCGCGGTCGGCATCGACGAGCTCGGCGATATGGGAGCTGGCGCGGGAGACCTCGGGGACCTCGTCGGCGCGGTCGCGTTCGACCAAGCCAAGAAAGCGGTGGGCGGTGTCGACGACCGGGAACCAGGGCCAGCGGTAGCGGAGGAAGTACTCGTCGAGTGCCTTCTCGACACTGATGTCGCCGGGGATCGCGACCGGCTCGCGGTCCATCACGTCGGCGACGCAGACGTCGCCGATCTTGCTGGTCAATGCCGTCTGCGCCGCGGCGCCGCGGGCGGCACCGCCAATCAGGAAGCCGATCAGGCCGAGCCAGATGCCGGAGAAGGCATCGCCGCTCGCGAGCAGCAGAAAGCCGCCGGCGACAAAGAGATAGCCGAAGGCGCGGCCCATGTTGGCGGCGATCCGGGTCGCCGTGTTGCGATCGCCGGTGCGCCACCAGATCACGGCGCGGGCGATGCGGCCGCCGTCCATCGGAAAAGCCGGCAGCAGGTTGAAGACGAGGACGATCGCGTTGATCGCCGCCAGCCAGGCGATCAGCGAGACGACGCCGGAGACGGCGGCGTCGGTTTGGAACTGGACCGCGAGCCAGAAGACGTGGCCGAACTCGGCGAACCCGGTCGCCACCCCGCCGGCCACGTAGAGGACGGCGACGATCGCCAGAGTCACGGCCGGGCCCGCGACCGCGACCTCGAACTCGGCCTCGGGACTGTCGGATTCGCGGTCGAGGCGAGCGACGCCGCCGAAGATCCAGAGCTGGATGCTGCTGATCCCAATGCCGCGGCGGAGCGCGGCAAAGGCGTGGCCGAGCTCGTGCAGGAGGATCGAGCCGAAGAAGCCGATGGCGCTGGCGATCGCCAGGCTGAAGGGCTCGATCGCCGTGCTCGACTGGCCGAGCGCATCGCCGAACCGCGACGAGGCGGAGATGATCACGAGGAAGAAGATCAGGAACCAGGACCAGTCGACCGCGATCCGGATCCCGCGAACGTGGAACAGCGTTATCGAGCCGCCACCGAGCATGTGCAGATGGTAAGCGGGGGAGGTCACCGACCCGCCCCAGGGCCGTTGTTTAGGGTCCCTGGCCAGATGGCCACCGAACAGGATTGGCTGCGGGAGCGGCTCGAGGAACTGGAGAAAATCGACCGTCCGTCCGCCTCCAGAGGCGAGCGGGAGGCGGCGGAATGGTTGGTCGGGCAGTACGCCGAGCTCGGCGCCGAGGCGCGGATCGAGGCCGAGCCCGCGCACGGGACCTACTGGTGGCCACTCGGGATCGGCGCCGGCCTTGGCGCCCTCGGGGCGATCGCGGCGCTGCGCGGGCGGCGCCTGCTGGGGGCACTGCTCGGCATCGTCGGCGCCGCCGGGATCGCCGATGACTTCCCGCCCGGCCAGCGGCGGCTGCGCCGGCCCCTCCCCCAGCGCACCACTTACAACGTCGTCTGCGAGCTCGGCGACCTCGAGGCCGAGCGCACGGTCGTCGTCATCGCCCACCACGACTCCGCCCACTCCGGCCTCGTCTTCCATCCTCAGATCCCGCTCGTCGCCGACCGGCTCGGGCTGATCGAGAAGACCGACACCAGCCCGATGCTGATGGCGCCGGTGATCGGCGGCCCGCTCCTCGCCGCGCTGGGAGCGTTCACCGGCAAGCGGCTGCTGGCCAAGCTCGGCCTCCTGCTCGGGCTCGGATCGGCCGCCTCGATGGCCGAGATCGGCTCGCGCAAGGTCGTCCCCGGTGCCAACGACAACGGCACCTCGGTCGTCAGCCTGCTGGCGCTGGCCCGCAGGTTCGTCGCCGAGCCGCCGCCGGGCGTCCGCGTGGTCCTGCTCTCCACCGGCTCGGAGGAGTCGTTCAGCGAGGGGATGAAAGCGTTTGGCGAGCGCCACTTCCCGAGCCTGCCCAAAGAGAGCACCTTCTTCCTCTGCCTCGAGTCGATTGGCTCCCCGCACCTGCTGGTCCTGCGCGGCGAGGGCTTCCTGAAGATGCGCGAGTACCCGGCTCGCTCGCTCGCCTTCATAGACGGGCTGGCAGAGGAGCTCGGGATTTGGCTTTTCCCCAACCTGCGCCTGCACAACGGCACCGACGGGCTCGAGTCGGCCGCCGCCGGCTACGAAACCGCCGTCCTCGCCGGCTGCACCGACCTCAAGCAGCCCGCCAACTACCACTGGTGGAACGACCTCGCCGAGAACGTCAACTTCGACACTGTCGCCAACGGCGTGAAGCTCTCCGAGGCGGCAATTCGTCGCTTAGGGGAGCGCTGGCTATAGAGCCCTCGCACCCCCTTCCAACTGTGTGACGAATCCCGACTACCTGCTCGGGTTTTTGGTCTATAGGATCCGCCCTCGTGCCATCCCATGACGTTCTCGTAATCGGTGCCGGCCTTGCCGGACAGAGGGCCGCACTGGCCGCCGCCGAGCAAGGCGTGTCGGTCGGGATCATCAGCAAGGTCCATCCCGTCCGCTCCCACTCCAACGCCGCTCAGGGCGGGATCAACGCGGCCCTGAACCCCGGCGACTCCTGGGAGTCGCACGCCTTCGACACGATCAAGGGCTCCGACTACCTCGGCGACCAGGACGCGATCGAAATCATGACCCGCGAGGCGCCGGAGGAAATCCTCCACCTCGAGCATCTGGGCGTCACCTTCCACCGCAACGAGGAGGGCAAACTCGGCACCCGCGCCTTCGGCGGTGCCTCCGCCGCCCGCACGTACTACGTCGCCGACATCACCGGCCAGGCGATCATGCACGTCCTCTACGAGCAGATGATGAAGTATTCGGAGGAGGTGACGCGCTACGAGGAGTGGTTCTCGACGGCGCTGGCGATCGACGAGAACGGCGAGTGCTGCGGCGTCGTCACCCGCAACGTCGCCGACGGCTCGATGCAGCTGTTCAAATCGAAGGCCGTGATCCTCGCCTGCGGCGGCAACGGCCAGGTCTGGAAACCGACCACCAATGCGCTGATCTGCACCGGCGACGGGATCGCGATGGCCTACCGGGTCGGCGCCAAGCTGATGGACATGGAGATGATCCAGTACCACCCGACGACGCTGGCGGGCAAGGGCTTCCTGATCACCGAGGGCGCCCGCGGCGAGGGCGCCCACCTGCTGAACAAGAACGGCGAACGCTTCATGGAGAAGTACGCGCCGAACAAGATGGAGCTGGCCTCGCGCGACGTCGTCTCCCGCGCCGAGCAGACCGAGATCAACGAGGGGCGCGGCTTCCCCGACGGCACCGTCGCCCTTGACATCACGGTGGTGCCAAAAAAGCGCGTGCACGAGGCACTGCGCGAGATCGTCCTCGTCGGCCGCGACTTCGCCGGCGTCGACATCACCCGCGAACCGATCCACATCAAGCCGGGTAACCACTACACGATGGGTGGCGTCAAGACCGACGTCGACGGCCGGACCGACATCCCCGGCCTCTACTCGGCCGGCGAGACCGCCTGCGTCTCGGTCCACGGCGGCAACCGGCTCGGCGCCAACTCGCTGCTCGACACGCTGATCTTCGGCAAGCGCTCCGGCGTCGACGCCGCCACTCGCGCGAAGCGGATCGAGGGCTCGCGGCCCTCGGCCAAGGTGCTCGAGGACGAGGAGGCGATGATCGCCGACATCAACTCGCGCGAGAAGGGCTCCGGCCGCCGCGTCTCCGAGATCAAGCTCGAGCTGGGCGAAACGATGGACGGCAAAGTCGCCGTCTTCCGCGACGAGGCCGGGATCAAGGAGGCGATCGAGATCGTCGCCCGTCTCAAGGAGGAGGCGAAGACCGCCTACATCGACGATCACGGCAGCGTCTTCAACCAGGACCTCTTGGGCGCGATCGAGCTCGGCTTCATGCTCGACAACGCCGAGTGCACCTGCCTCGCCGCGCTCGAGCGCAAGGAGAGCCGCGGCGCCCAGTACCGCACCGACTTCCCCGAGCGCAACGACGAGGAGTGGCTCAAACACATCGACCTCGAGCAGACCGACGACGGGCCCGAGATCTCATACTCCGAGGTGACCATCACCGGGTGGCAACCGGAAGCGAGGACTTACTGACATGGCCGACTACACGATCAAAGTCCGCAGGTTCCAGCCCGAGAGTGGCGAGGGTCCCTACTGGGAGCAGTTCGACGTCGACCTCGAGCCCTCGCTCTCCGTCCTCGACGCGCTGCTGCAGACCAAGGACCGCGAGGACGGGTCGCTCGCCGTGCGCTGCTCCTGCCGCGCCGCGATCTGCGGCTCCTGTGGGATGAAGATCAACGGCCAGTCCGGGCTCGGCTGCAAGACCCAGATCGGTGAGGCCCAGGAGCTGGCGGAAAAGAAACTGGACGCGGTCGGCGGCGACAAGGACAACGCTGTCGTCGTGATCGAGCCGATGGGGAACATGCCGGTGATCAAGGATCTGGTCACCGACATGGAGTCGACGCACTGGACCAAGATCCGCCGCGTCACCCCCTGGCTCCTCCCCCACGGCGAGCCGCCCGAGCGCGAGTACGTGGTCGAGCCGGAGTCGATGATCGACATTACCCAGTCGATGGCCTGCATCCAGTGCGGCGCCTGCGTCTCCTCCTGCCTCTCGATGGAAGCCGACCCTGACTTCATCGGCCCGGCGGCGCTGGCCAAGGCCTACCGCTTCGTCGGCGACCCGCGCGACGCCGAGACCAAAGAGCGCCTGCACGACCTGGCAGACGACCCGCACGGGATCTACGACTGCACCCACTGCTTCAGCTGCATTGATGCCTGCCCGAAGGGCGTGGCGCCGATGGACCAGATCATGCGCCTGCGCCGCATGGCCGGCGAAGAGGGAATCGAGGACCCCAACAGCGGCCACGATCACGAGATGGCCTTCGTCAAGATCATCGAGAAGAAGGGGACGCTGGACGAGTCCCTGCTGTTGCAGGAGTCCTTCGCGCCCGGCCTCAAAGGCAAGCTGAAACCATCGAAACGGGCGATCAAGGAAATGATCGGCTCGCTGCCGACCGCGATCCGCGGGATCAAGACCGGCAAGATGCGCTCGCTGCCGAAGCTGATCCCCGGCGTCCACCACAAGCTTCCCGACGGCGCCCAGGACGAGGTCAAGGCGATCTACAAACACGCCGAGGAGCACAACGAGGAATTCAACCTGTACATCAAGGGCGACGAGGGCGAGCTGGCCGAGATCGAGGCCGAGGAGGAGCGCGAGGACCGCGCTGCCGCTGCCGCGCCAACCAGCGAGGAGGCCCCCAATGGCTGATCAGATCAAAGTCGCCTACTGGCCCGGCTGCGTCTCCCGCGGCTTCACGCCGGAGCTGCACGGCTCGATGGCCCTGGTCGCCGACCGGCTCGGGATCGAGCTCGTCACCCTCGACCGCGCCAACTGCTGCGGCGCCGGCGTCATCGCCGAGCACAACCAGGAGCTGGCCGACACGCTCAACGCCCGCACCTTCGCCCTCGCCCAGCAGACTGGGCTCTCGATGATGAACATCTGCTCGACCTGCCAGGGCGCGCAGTCGGAGTGCCAGCAGCGGCTCGACGCCGACGGCGCCTACCGCGCCCACGTCAACGAGGCGCTTTCCGGCCAGGGCCTCGCCTACGAGAAGTCCGAGGACGGCTCCTGGAACAACAAAAACTTCCTCTGGCTGCTGGTCGAGGACTACGGACTGGACAAGCTCGCGGCGCAGGTCAAGCGGCCGCTGACCGGCCTCCGCGTCGGCCCCTTCTACGGCTGCTACATCGTCCGCCCGAAGGAGCGCCTTGGCTACGGCGACCACCCGGATCGCGATATCTACCTGGAGCAGGTGATCGAGACCCTCGGCGGCGAGATCGTCGAGTACGACGGCGCCCGCAAGTGCTGCGGCTTCCCGGTGATCACGATGAACCGCGAGACCTCGCTGAAACAGGCCGGGACCCACGTCGGCGACGCAATCGACGCCGGCGCCGACTGCCTCGTTACCCCCTGCCCGCTCTGCCACCTCAACCTCGACATGCAGCAGCCGGAGGCGGCCAAGGTCGTCAACCGCGACCTCGGTCTCGCCGTCCTCCACCTGCCGCAGCTGGTCGGGCTCGCCCTCGGCGCCGACCCGAAGGAACTCGGGATGGGCAAGCACATCGCCTCGACCCGCTGGGTCGAAGAGCGCCTCGCCGGCGTCCCCGCGTAGCGGAGCTGGCGCAGTGACGGCGCCCGCAGCCCCCTCGACCGGTGACGTCGGGCTGCGCGAGAAGGTGCGCGAGTGGTTCGGCTTCCTCCAGCGCCACCGCCAGCGCGGAGCCGATTCTGAAATCCCGGGCTTCCTCGCCGACGTCGAGGAATACGGCGCGCTACTGAAGCAGTACAGCGGCAGCGAGCTGCGCGGTGCCCGGGTGCTGGAGATCGGCTTCGGCACCCAAGCCGAGCGGATGGCGATCCTCACTGCCGCCGGCGCCAATGCCACCGGGGTCGACATCGAGGTGCCGATGTTCGACTTCCGGCCGGCGACGATGCGGCGGATCCTCCGCGCCAACGGCCCCGAGCGCCTGGCCAAGTCAGCCGGTCGCCACCTGCTCTTCGACCGCGCCGCCGAGCGCCGCCTGAAGCAGGCGGTCGCCGCCGCCTACCCCGGCACCGAGTTCAGTCGCGGACAGTTGGTGATCGGCGACGCCGCCGACCTCGACCTGGCCGAGCGCTCGCTCGACCTGATCACCTCTGAGGACGTCTTCGAGCACATGACCCCGGACAGCATCGCCCGCACCCTGGCCGGGATCCGCGGCTGGCTGAAGCCCGGAGCGGTGGCGCTGATCCGGCCCAACGCCTTCCCCGGGATCAGCGGCGGCCACCTGCGCGAGTGGAACGTGCCTTCGGTCCGCGACCATCCCGAGGAGCCGCGCCAAAGCGCTCCCTGGGAGCACCTGCGCGCCAACCGCTACCAGCCCAACACCTTCCTCAACGAGCTGACCCGGACCGACTACCGCAAAGCCTTCACCGAGGCCGGCTTCGAGATCCTCGAGGAGCGCGCCCGCTACCCCGAGCTCGGCGCCACGCTGATGACTCCCGAGATCCGCACCGAGCTCTCCGAGTGGCCGGACGACGAGCTGTTCAGCAACCAGACGCTGTTCGTGCTGCGTCCGGTCGCCTGACGGATCTCAGCCCGATCCAGCGCTGACCGCGGCTAGAGCGACAGCCGCACCCGCCGCCATCCAACAGAGCACCAGCATCAGGTAGACCCAGCGATCCAGAGTTCGGCGCTTCTCTTCGCGGCGCTCCTCTTCGATGCGATCCACGCGCTGACTCAGTCGCTCGAAACGGGCTTCTCTCCAGTCTGCCATGGGAGCAATCTAGATGACAAAACATTACGGGTGTGTCACAGAAGTGCAAATTCTTCGTGCCCACCACATAGCCTGAGCGACGCAATGCCCCTCCCCCTCGCCGCCACCAGCGACACCGCCGGGATCCTCACCGACCTCTTCCTCGTCCTGCTCGCGGCCAAGCTCGGCGACGAGGTCTTCAAGCGGATCGGCCAGCCGGCGATCGTCGGCGAGATCCTCGGCGGCGTCCTCGTCGGCCCCTCGGTCCTCGACTGGGTCCAGGTCAGCGAGGTCCTGCGCGTCTTCTCCGAGCTCGGCGTCGTCTTCCTCCTCTTCTGGGTTGGACTGGAGACGCGTCTATCGGAGATGAAAGCCGTGGGCCGGATCGCGGTCACGGTCGGCTCCGCCGGCGTCGTCCTCCCCTTCCTCGCCGGGGTCGGGTTCGGCCTCGCGCTCGGCGAAAGCACCGAAACCAGCGTCTTCCTCGGCGCCGCCCTGGCGGCGACCAGCGCCGGCATCACCTCGGCCACCTTCCTCGACCTCGGCATCGCCCGCAGCCGCGCCGCCCGCACCGTGCTCGGAGCGGCGGTCGTCGATGACATCCTCGCCCTGATCCTGCTCTCGGTCGCGGTCGGGATGGCGGCGGACGGCGGCGTCGACGCCGGCAAGATCGCCCTGGCGCTGGCGATCGCCGTCGCCTTCGTCGTCTTCGTCGCCCTCGGCGGGACCCAGCTCCTGGCCCGCCGCCCGCAGCTGCTGCAGGCGCCGGCCTTCGCTAACTCGCCACTGCTGCCGGCGGTCCTCGTCTGCCTCGGCCTCGCCGCCTTTGCCGCCAACATCGGCCTGGCGGCGCTGATCGGCGCCTTCCTCGCCGGGATGATCGTTGCCGAGACCAAGGACCACAACTCGATCGAGGAAGAAGTGCGGCCCCTCTATGCCTTCTTCCCGCCCTTCTTCTTCGCCTTCATCGGCATCGAGCTCGACCTCGGCACCCTGCTCGGCGGCCACACCCTGCTGCTGCTGGCGGCGATCACCGTGATCGCCGCCGCCGCCAAGCTCATCCCCGCCTACCTGGCGGCGCGGCCGCTCGGCAAGGACGAAGCGATGATCGTCGGCGTCGGCATGATTCCCCGCGGCGAGGTCGGCATCGTCGTCGCCTCGATCGGCGCCGCCGAGGGCGTCGTCGACCCAGAACTGTTCGGCGTCGTCGTCGGGATGTCGATCCTGACGACGCTGATCGCGCCCTTTGTCCTGAGAAGACTCAGCAGGCCTGGCGCGAAAGTCGCAGATATTGCGACTAACGCGCCTTAACCAGATCGCGCTGCACCAGGACCTCGGCAATCTGGACTGCGTTGGTCGCCGCACCCTTGCGCAGGTTGTCAGCGACGACCCACAGGTCGAGCGCCCGCTCGTTGCCGGCGTCGCGGCGGATCCTGCCGACGAAGACCTCGTCGCGGCCGGCGGCCTCGATCGCCATCGGGAAGCGCGAGGCGGCGGGATCGTCGACGACGACGACGCCGGGCGCCGCCGCCAGCAGATCGCGCGCCCGCTCGGGGCTCAGCGGCTCCTTGGTTTCAACGTTGACCGCCTCCGAGTGACCGGTGACGACCGGGACCCGGATGCAGGTGGCGCTGACCTTGATCTCCTGGTCGCCGAGGATCTTGCGGGTCTCGTTGATCAGCTTGCGCTCCTCGTCGGTGTGGTCGTCGCCGTCGGCGAAGCTGCCCGCTTGAGCCAGCGGGTTGAAGGCGATCTGGTGGGGATAGATCGAGGCCGTCGCCTCCTGGCCGTGGAGGATCGCGTGCGACTGGTCGAGCAGCTCATCGATCGCCGCCTTGCCGGTGCCGGAGACGGCCTGGTAAGTCGAGACCACCAGCCGCTCGATCCCGGCCTCGTCATACAAGGGCTTGAGGGCGACGACCATCTGCATCGTCGAGCAGTTCGGGTTGGCGATGATCCCCTTGTGCCCCTCGAGCGCCTCCGGGTTGACCTCGGAGACGACCAGCGGCACGTCGTCTTTCATCCGCCAGTAGCTGGTGTTGTCGACCACGGTGGCGCCGGCTGCGACGAACCGCGGCGTCCACTCAGCGCTGATCGAGCCGCCGGCCGAGGAAAGCACCAGGTCGAGACCCTGGATCGAGTCCTCGCTCAAGCCCCGGCAGGTGAGGACCGAGCCGTTCCACTCGATCTCCTTCCCGACTGAGCGCTCGGAGGCGAAGGGGACGACCTCGGCGGCGGGAAATTCGCGCGCCGCCAGCAGCTCGAGGATCGTCGAGCCGACCAGTCCGGTCGCACCGAGAACACCAACTCTGTAGCCGTCGCCACTCATCGCTCTGCGCCTGTCCGAGGCCGCGCTAGCCGGCGACCGTCGGCCGGTGCTCGGGGCCGGTCGGATCCTCGGGCCGGACCGCGTCGGCGCCCAGCTCGAAGGTCTTGTGGAGGGCGTTGACGGCGTCGGGGACGCGGTCGGCGGGGATGACGCAGGAGATCTTGATCGGCGAGGTGGAGATCATCTCGATGTTGATCCGCTCCTGGCCGAGCACCTCGAAGACCTTGGCGGCAACGCCCGGGTGCGAGCGCATGCCGGCGCCGACGATCGAGACCTTGCCGATCTGCTCGTCGGTGCGGACCTTGAGCGAGACGTCGCCGAGCCCGGCGATCACGTCTTTGGCGGTGGTCAGATCGGAGCGGTCGACGGTGAAGGAGAGATCGGCCAGCTGGTCGCCGCCGACCGGCTCGTTCTGGATGATCACGTCGACGTTGACATTGGCCTCAGCCAGGGCGGTGAAGATGCGGCCGGCGACGCCGGGCTCGTCGCGAACACCGGTCAGCGTCACGCGCGCCTCGGCGTTGGAATGGGTGACTGCGGTTACGAAAGGCTGCTCCATCGTCTCTTCCTCAGATACGACGAGGGTACCGGGGCCGTCCTCGAAGCTGCTGCGGCAGTGGATGCGGACGCCGTGGTTGCGGGCGTACTCGACCGAGCGCAGCTGCAGGACGCCGGCGCCGGAGGCCGACATCTCAAGCATCTCCTCGAAGGAGACGACGTCGAGCTTGCGGGCGTCAGCGACGATCCGCGGATCGGCGCTGAAGACACCGGCGACGTCGGTGTAGATCTCGCAGACGCTGGCGTCGAGCGCCGCCGCCAACGCCACCGCGGTCGTGTCGGAGCCGCCACGGCCGAGCGTGGTGACGTCGTGGCTGTCGGTGGAGACGCCCTGAAAGCCGGCGACGAGGACGATCCGATCCTCCCCCAGCGCCTCCTTGATGCGGTCGGCGCGAACGTCGATGATCCGCGCCTTGGTGTGGGTCGAGTCGGTGACGATCCCCGCCTGGGAGCCGGTCAGCGAGATCGCCTCGTGCCCCATGTCGTGGATCGCCATCGCACACAGCGCGCAGGAGATCCGCTCGCCGGTCGAGAGCAGCATGTCCATCTCGCGGGCGACCGGGCGCTCGGAGATCTCCATCGCCTGGCTGACCAACTCGTCGGTCGTCTTGCCGCGGGCGGAGAGGACGGCGACGACGCGGTTGCCGGCTTCACGGGCGGCGACGATCCGCCCAGCGGCGCGCTTGATCTGCTCGGCGCCGGCGACCGAGGTGCCGCCAAACTTCATCACGACGATGTCGGATTCAGCCCCACTCATGTTGAACTGAGGATAGAGGGCCGCTGCCAGGCACGATCGACGCCAGCAGCAGCCAAAACATGCCGGGGGAGAACCTGTGGTGCGATCCAGCTTTGGGTCGCTATGCGGCACGAACCTGGATCGCGATTAGGAAATGGAGCTGCGTCACGCGAGTCGCTGGCCGTGATGGCGAAGAGGCAGCACGGCGTGGTCTCGATTCGGCAATTGCTCGGGCCGCTCGGCTACTCGCGGAGCTCGGTGAAGCGAGGTGTCGAGACCGAACGCCTCCATCCCCTTTACCGCGGCGTATATGCGGTCGGGCACACCGACCTCTCACCGCACGGCCGTTGCCTTGCAGCGGTTCTCGCCGCCGGTCCCGGCGCGCTCTCGAGCCACTACTCGGCAGCATGGGTTTGGGGCCTCAGCTCGTCCTCCCCCAGTCCGTTTCACGTCACGGTCACCACCGGTCGCGGACCGCGCCTGCCCGTCCGTCTCCATCGAGCGAGGAACCTCACTTCGGCCGACCGGCGCCTGCGCGAAGGGATCCCGGTCACCTCCGTGGCCCGCACGCTGCTCGACCAGGCGGCGCTGGTCCGCCAACGCGACCTTCGCCGGCTACTGAAGCGGGCCGAAGAGCTGAGGGTCTTCGACCTCGCGATGGTCCATGACGTGATCGAACGCAACCGGGGCCACCGTGGTGCCCGGCGCCTCCGTGCAGCGATCCACGGCTACGAACCGCCGCCCTTCACCCGCTCGGAGTTCGAGAGCCGCTTCTACGAAGCGGTGATTGCCGCCGGCCTGCCCAGACCGCGGGTCAACTTCAACGTCGCCGGCATCGAGCTCGACCTCTATTGGCCCGAGCACCGCTTCGCCGTCGAACTAGACCTTTTCGAGACGCACGGCACGCGCGAGTCCTTCGAGGAGGACCGCCTGCGCCAAGAGGACCTATTGCTCGAAGGGATCGCGATGACCCGCGTCACCGGCCCACGCTTTGCCCGCGAACTCGACACCGTCCTCACCCGGCTCGGCCGCCTACTGGCCGAACGAAAGCGATAATCGCCGGTTACTCCGCCCCGCCGAGGTTGCCGAGCATCGCCTGTTCGGCCATCCGGATCAGGCCGAGGCCGCTGTGCGGCCGCATGTCGCTGCTGCGCACCCGGACGTGGGACCCGTGCGGGCCGACCACCTCGACAATCGTGCAAACGTCGCCGATCTCGCAGTCGTCGCCGTAATCGTTTTCGATCGCCTCCATCTGCTCCGCCACCACCTGTCCCACCTTGCTCTGATCGAGCGTCATCCGCGCCACCTTCCTCGAGTATCGATCTCTGCCGCCTGGGCTGACCATATGTGATCGGAATCACACCCGGGGATATATCTGACAGATATATCTTCCGGCAATGGAATCGCTCAGCGCCACCGCCTACGTGATCCTCGGCATGGTCCAGACCGAGCCGCGCTCGGGCTACGAGATCAAAGCGATGGTCGACGAGACCACGCGCTTCTTCTGGGCCGCCAGCTACGGGCAGATCTACCCGGAGTTGAAACGGCTCTCCGAGGCCGGCCTAGTCATCGGCTCGGACTCCCCCACCGGCGGCCGGCGGCGGACGGTCTACGAGATCACCGCCGACGGCGAGGAGGAGCTGAAGGCCTGGCTGCGGCAGCCCCCGGCCACCTTCGAGATGCGCGAGGAAGGGCTGTTGAAACTGTTCTTCGCCAACGCCCTGCCGCGCGAGGAGGCGGTCGAGATCCTGCGCGCGATGCGCGCCTACCGACTTGCCGCCAACGCCCATCTGCGTTCGATGGAACCGATGGCCGAAGCGAAAGACGACCCCTTCCCGCTGGCGGTGCTGCGCAGCGGAATCGAGTTCACCGAGTGGTTTGCCGACTGGTGCGAGCGGACTGAGGCGCAGCTCCTCGACTCCGCTCCCGAGAAAAGGAGAAGCTGATGTTCGACTCCCTCGCCCGCCTCGCCAACGGCCACGCCCGTCGCGTCGGCCTGATCGCGATCGGCTTCTTCCTGATCGCCGCCGCCGTCGGCGGCTCGGTCGCCAGCCGCCTTGACCCCTACGGCGCCGACGACCCCTCAACCGAGACGGTGCAGGCGAAGGAACGGCTACAGGACGCCGGCCAGCGAGTGCCGGCGGTGATCGGCGTGGTCGAAGACGCCCCCGTCGCCAGGCCCTCGACCCGGGCCCGGGTCGAGGCGCTCGAGAACCAGGTGCGCGAACGCTCCGACGTCGCCGCCGTCAGCGGCTACTACGACACCCGCTCGCCCGCCTTCGTCTCCGAAGACGGCAAGTCCACCTACTTCGCGGTCTCGCTGAAGCCGACCGATGACAAGGAAGTGCAGGAAATCGGTAGCGACATCGCCGCCGAACTGTCCGCCCACCCCGGGGTCCTGGCCGGTGGCTTCGCGGTCGCCCAGGAGCAGGTCAACAAGCAGGTCGAGAAGGACCTGCGGATGGCCGAGCTGCTCGCCTTCCCGCTGCTCTTCCTGCTCTCGCTGCTCTTCTTCCGCAGCCTCGTCGCCTCGGTCTTGCCGCTGATGATCGGCGGCCTCTCGATCATCGGCACCTTCCTGATCCTGCGGATCGCCAGCGAATTCGGGACGATCTCGGTCTTCGCACTGAACCTGACGACGGCCCTGGGACTGGGTCTGGCGATCGACTACAGCCTCTTCATCGTCTCCCGCTACCGCGAGGAGATCGCCAAGGACGGGCCCGGGCCGGCGGCGATGCGCCGGGTCCTCGCCACCTCGGGACGAACCGTCTTCTTCTCCTCGCTGACGGTCGCCGCGGCGCTCGCCTCGCTGCTGGTCTTCCCCCAGTCCTTCCTCTACTCGATGGGCCTCGGCGGCGCCCTGGTGGCGCTGTTCACGGCGCTGATCTCGCTGACCGTGCTGCCGGCGGTCCTGACCCTGCTCGGGTCGCGGGTCAATGCCGGCGCCCCTCGCTTCCTGCAGCGCCGCGCCGACGCCGACGCGAAGCCGGACGAGAGTGGCTTCTGGTACCGGCTCTCGCGCTTCGTGATGCGACGACCGGTCCCGGTGGCGACGCTCAGCGCCCTGTTTCTGATCCTGCTCGGGCTGCCCTTCCTCGGGATCAAGTTCAACACCGTCGACGCCACCGTGCTGCCCCAGTCCGCGAGCGCCCACCAGACCTACGACACGATCAGCGAGCAGTTCCCGCCCTACCACGACACCCCGATCTGGGTCGACGTCGAAGGCGGCGGGCCGAAGGCGGCGACTCTGATGGCCGCCCGCGTGCAGCACGTCGACGGCGTCGCCGAAGTCGTGCCGCCGCAACACCTCAGTGGCGACGTCACGGCGCTGCAGGTGATCTCCGCCAACCCCTTCGTCTCCGAAGCCAGCCAGGAGACGGTGAAGGCGATCCGCGCCCTGCCGACGCCAGCGGGAACGACGGCCCTGGTCGGCGGCGCCACGGCGGACTTCATCGACCTCCAATCGAGCCTCGCCAGCCACCTGCCGATCGCGCTGGCGATCGTGATCATCGCCACCCTGGTAATCCTCTTCCTGATGACCGGCTCGGTGGTGCTGCCGGTGAAGTCGCTGCTGATGAACTTCCTCAACCTCAGCGCCGTCTTCGGCCTCCTCGTCCTGATCTTCCAGGACGGCCGGCTCGAGGGTTTCCTCGACTACTCGAGCCCCGGGGCGATCGAGCAGACGATGCCGATCCTGCTCTTCGCGGTCGCCTTCGGGCTCTCGACCGACTACGCCGTCTTCCTCCTCTCGCGGATCAAGGAGGCCCGCGACAACGGTGCCTCCGACTCGGAGTGCGTGGCGATCGGGCTCGAGCGAACCGGGCGGATCGTGACCGCAGCAGCGCTCCTGTTCGCGGTCGCGATGTTCGCCTTCGCCACCTCGCAGATCATCTTCATCAAGGAGAACGGGGTCGGCACCGCGCTTGCCGTCCTGATCGACGCCAGCATCGTCCGGGCGCTGCTCGTCCCCTCGTTGATGGAGCTGCTCGGCAAGTGGAACTGGTGGGCGCCGGCGCCGCTGCGGCGCCTACACGAACGCTGGGGGATCGGTGAGGGCGAGACGCCACCCCCGACCCGGGCCTGAGCGGCTAACTTCAACAAATCGATTCGACGCCGCCTCAGCCAGCTGGATCGGGGCCGCCGGCCGTGCAAACCGGCGAGGGAATCCGCCGCACCCAGATGGCCGGCGAGCGGACCCAGCTCGCTTGGTGGCGAACCGGGCTGGCGGCGCTGGCGGTCGCCCTCGGGGTCGGGCGCGTCGTGCCCGAGCTCGATCCGACCGCAACCAAGTGGCCCTACGTCGTCGCCGGCGTCGGCTTCGCCCTCTGGGGGATCCTGGCGATCGCCTTCGGCAGCGCCCAGCGGGCCGAGATCTACCGGGCTCTGAACGAGGGGCGAGGCCTCGCTTCAAGCCCCTGGCCAGTGCGGACGCTGACCTTCGCCGGCATCGGCCTCGGCCTGCTTACCGCGCTGCTGATCCTGCTCGACTGAGTCCCGTCAGCCAGAGCGGCCGCGTGCCGGTCGGCAGCGCTTCTTCTTCGGCTTCGGCGGCGGCCGGATTGAGGACGCTTTCTTCGAACCCGAGCAGCGCTGGTTCGGCCGCATAGCCGGGAGGTTCGAGTTCGAGCCGTTCGGTGATCGTCTTCAGCAGCGTGAAGTGGTTGGCGAAGGTGGTTTCGTCGACGCTGCCCGCTTCGATCGTCGGCGAGAACAGCATCAGCCCGACCTTGCCGCTGCCACCCGTCGGTTTCGTCTGCCCGGGGGGCGTTTCGGCTTCGGGAGGCAGGTTCGGGTAGGTCGGGTAAAAGCAGCAGGAAGTGGTGTCGGGGATGAAGCCCGGCACGGCACTGATCTGACGAGCTTGGCTGGAGGTGATCGCCAGCAGGCCGCCGTCGAGGTAGGCCGGTGATTTGAGGATTTCCGGCACCACGGTTTTGAGGAATTCTTCGATCCCGGCGGCACCGGCGAGGCGGCCGGATTCACAAGCCACTTCGGCTCCCGAGTGGCAGGCGTTGGGGACGATGTATGAGAGCGCCGGCGTCTTCGCGTTGACCTTCTTCTTCAGGTCGGGGACAAGCTGGTCGAGGCCGACGTCGGTCGTCGCGCATTCGGGGCTGTCGAGAACCGAATGCAGGTAGACGAACGGGTTGCGCCAGGTCACGTAGTTGTCGCCCGGCACCGGCACCTGGCTCGTGTCCGGCGTCCCCAGCAGCGGATGGCGGCAGGTCGCCGCCTGGCCGGCGGCGACGCCGTTGCCGATGTCCTCGACGTAGGCCTTCCACTTCAGCTTCTTCGCGGCGAGGGCCGTGATCAGGCTCGGGGTCGTCGCCGGGTAGACGCAGCCGCTGCCCTGGACCTGACCTTCGGGCGTCGTCGTCACCGGCACGACGTCGGTGTAGTTCGGGCAGTTGGCGGCGGTTTCCAGGGTCGGGCCCTGGCCGCTGATCAGCGCCAGCTGGTTCGCGAGGTCGCCCTTCGTCACCGCGTAGTAATTGGGCACCAGCTCGCCCAGGGTCGGCAGTTCCTGTGAGAGGTAAGGCGCGACTGAGGTTTTCCCGAACGTTTCTTCGTAGCTGTTTTCACCCAGCATGATCACGAAGACGTGTTTGATTTCCGTCGGCGGCGGCGCCGGTTCTTCCGGCAGTTCGAGTTCGTGTTCTTCCGGTTCTTCGGGTTCCGGTTCGGGTTCCGGCGCTTCGGCAACGACTTCCGGAGACGTTTCTTCGACCGTCGTTTCTTCTTCGACCGGTTCTTCTTTTTCGAACTCGACTTCTTCTTCCGATTCTGGTTCGGCCGGGGGCTTCGGTGAGGGTTCGAGCAGGATCGAGGTGAGGCCTGCGCTCTGGGCCAGTTGGCTGGTAGCCGACCCGATCACGACGCCGAAGGCGAGCATGCACATCACCGCGACCACCGCGGCGCGCGGCGAGGGCATCTTGATCCCGGCGAAAAGGCCGGTCCCCTTGACCGCCTCAGCCGCCCCCGCGCCAACGGTGGCGGCGACTGCGGTTCCCGCGCCGGTGGCGCCGGCGGCTGCGGCGACCCCAGCGGATTTCGAACCTGGGCGGCCGCGCTCGGCCATCGGTTTGATCTGGGCCGCGACCGCACCCGGCAGCGCTCCCCGCCGGGCACCGCAGTTGAGGCAGTAGCGCTGGCCCTCGACGCAGGCGACACCGCACTCGGCGCAGTCGCCGCGGCCGCTCGGCACGCGGCGTTCGTCGTCGTCCTTCGGAGAGTCCACCTGAGGAACTCAGTGTCGCGAGCGGGTGCCACCAGGGTTGTGAACATCTTGTGTACACACGCCCATCAACCTCGAACGTGCTGTTCACAACTCTTCAACATTTTTTACGGACACCGGCCCCGACAATGCAACGGTGACCGCCCCGGCCGATGGCTCACTGACGCCTGTTCCCGCTCATGAGCCTTCCACCTCACCGACCGAGGTGCACCCGGCGCTGGCGGCGACGTCCTCCGGCGACAACTGCCCCTCCTGCGGCAAACCGCTTGCCGCCGACCAGCGCTACTGCCTCGAATGCGGGCACCGGCGCGGCGATCCGCGACTGCCGTTCATGGACGCGGTCGTCTTCATGGAGGCGATCAACAAGCCGCAGTCGCCGCCGGCGGCGACCCCGAGCGATGGTGGCAGCAAGCCACGCGGGCTCTCCGCCAACTCGGCGCTGATCGCGGGAATCGCGACGCTGGTGCTGGCGATCGGCGTCGGCGTCCTGATCGGCCAAGGGAGCGACGGCGGCACCAGCAGCGCCGCCAACCAGGCTCCGCAGATCATCAGGGTCGGCGGCGAAGGCGGGGGCGAAGCGGAAGCAGGCGCCGCCAGCGAAGGAAGCGGCAAGAAGGCCAGCGACAAATCGAAGGGCAACGAAAAGAAAGCCAACAACGCGACCGCGAAAAAGGCGGAAGCGAAGACCGAAACCGGCAGCACCGGCCAGACCAAGGCGACCGAAGAAGTGCTCGAACCCAAGGTCCCGCAGGCGAAGCCGGAAGCGCAGCTAGGCGAAACGTGCGACAAGGGCACCGCCGGCTGCAGCAACAGCGGCAAGTTCGAAGGGAACTTCTTCGGCGAATGAAATTGACGGGATCCCGCAAGATGAAGCTGAGCCCGGCGCGCAAGGCGCCAAAGCGCCAGGCCGCGCCCGTGCCGCCGCCGAGTACCCAGACCTCAGCGCCGGCGGCTAAACCCGCCGCCAACACGCTCAGCTCCGCCTACGGCGAGGAGTTCATCGTCGACCTCGAGCGCCGGCGCGACCAGCTGGTCGCCCGGGTGGCAGAGCTGCAGTGGGACCTCGGCGGCCTCGTCTACGAAATGGCGGTCCGCAACAGCATCAAGATCGAGGTGATCGTCAAACGGGCGGTCGTCCTCCAGGACGCCGACGCGGAACTGAGTGAGGTCGAACGGATCCTCCGCATGGAGGAGACCGGCGCCGCCGGCGCCTGCAAGAGCTGCGGTGCCCCCCACTCCAGCGGCGCGACCTTCTGCTGGCAGTGCGGTAAGCCGTTGCTCGAGCAGGTCTCGGGCGACGCGATCCTGCGCCGCTGAGCGCCAGGCGCCCTCCCGCGCTCTCGAGACCCGAGGCTCAGCCGAAGCGGCCGGTGACGTAGTCCCGCGTACGCGGGTCCCGCGGCGCCCCGAAGATCGTCGTCGTATCGTCGAACTCGATCAGCGTCCCGACCGGTTTCTCCTCACCCTCAACCGACGCGAGGCTGAAGAAGGCAGTGCGGTCCGCCACCCGGGCTGCCTGCTGCATGTTGTGGGTGACGATGACGATCGTGAAGCGGCCTTTGAGGCTGTGCATCAGGTCCTCGATCGCGCCGGTCGCGATCGGGTCCAGTGCCGAGGCGGGCTCGTCGAGCAGGAGCACGTCGGGCTCGATCGCGATCGCGCGGGCGATGCAGAGCCGCTGCTGCTGACCGCCGGAGAGGCCAAGAGCACTGTCCTTGAGCCGATCTTTGACCTCGTCCCACAGAGCCGCCCCACGCAGCGCTTTCTCGACCCGGTCGTGGAGCTCCTTCTTCAGACCGAGGTTGCGCGGTGCCCAGGCAACGTTGTCGAAGATCGACTTCGGGAACGGGTTCGGTTTCTGGAACACCATCCCGATCCGCCGGCGCACCTCGACCTGGTCGACGTTGCTGCCGTAGATGTCGTGGCCGTGGTAAAGGATCTGGCCGTCGATGCGGAAGCCGGGGACCGAGTCGTTCATCCGGTTGAGGCTGCGCAGGAAGGTCGTCTTGCCACAGCCAGAGGGACCGATCAAGGCGGTGATCTGGCCACGGCGGATCCGCAGCGAGACGCCGGCCAGTGCTCGTTTGGAGCCGTAGAAGATCGAGGTGTCCTGCGCGTCGAAGACGACCTCGGGGGCGAACCCGTGCTGCTCGGCGACGGCGGCAGCGGTGACCGCGGTCGGCGCGGCAACCCCGTTTTGCGACGGCGCCTGCAGGCCGCTCTGGATCCGGACCCGGGCCGGCACCGGCGGGTTCTGGCCTTGGCTGGAGTCGATGCCGCTGGTCATGGCGAGGCGAGCTTCCGTTTGCTGCGGCCCAGCAGCGCGCGAGCGCCGAGGCTGGCGAACAGGATGAAAGAGACGAGGAGCAGCGACAGGCCCCAGCCGGTGGCGAAACCTTCGGGGTTGCCTTCTTCGGAGAGTTTGTAGATGAAGACTGGAATGTTGGGCATCGCTTCGAACGGGTCGAGTGACACCTTGCGCGCGTCGAAAACGGAACTGACGAGGATCAGTGGCGCCGTCTCACCGGCGGCGCGGGCAACAGCAAGCACGGTGGCGGTGATGATGCCGCCGGTGGCGCTGGGCAGGACGACGGTCAGGATCGAGCGCCAGCGGGCGACGCCGAGCGCGTCGGAGGCTTCGCGCATGCTGTTGGGAACCAGGCGCAGGACCTCCTGGGTGCCGCGGGCGATCAGCGGCAGCTCGATGATCGCCAATGCCACCGCTCCCGCGAATCCGCTCTGGCTTTTGTGGTTGACGAGCAGGTTGAAGACAAAGAGGCCGAGGATGATCGAAGGGATCCCGTTCAGCAGATCGAGCGTCATTCGCAGCGGCCCGACTCCGCGACTGCCGGCGTATTCGGTGAGAAACAGAGCGATGAGGACACCGATCGGCATCGCCATCGCGGTCCCGATCGCGACGATGATCGCGGTCCCGACCAGCATCGGCGCCACGCCGGTGGGATAGCCGGTGACCAGGAATTCCCAGTCGATCGCCTTTGCCCCGCGCGAGACGACGGTGTAGACGACGATTGCCAGAACGGCGACGGCGAGGACGGCGGCGGCGGTCGCTGCGTACTCGGTGAACTTGCTGAAGATCTGGCGGCGACGCAGGTTGCCGCTAGGGGTCAGCGGCGCGGTCGGATCCGGGATCGACCCGCTCATTTTGCCGCCACCCCCTGGTAACTGAAGCGGCGCCCGATCCACTGCGCGGCCAAGTTGGAGATCAACCCGATCACGAGCAGGATCACACCGCAGTAGAACAGCGCCGCTTCGTGCGGCGCGCCCAGCCGTCCGGGGAATTGGAGCGCGATGCGGGAGGCAAGCGTGTCGCCCGTTTCGAACAACGAGGGCCCCAGCTTGACCCCGGCCCCGATCACCTGGGAGACCGCGATCGCCTCACCGAGGGCGCGGCCGAGGCCGAGGATCGAGGCGGCGACAACCCCAGAGGCGGAGGTCGGCAGGACCACCCCGCGGACCACCTCCCAGCGGGTCGCGCCGAGCGCTGCCGCCCCGTCCTGCATGTCGCGCGGCACGGCCATAAAGAGGTCGCGCGAGATCGAGGCGATGATCGGAACGATCATGATCGTCAGGATCAGACTGGCGGTGAAGATGCTGAGGCCAGTGGTCTGCGGTTCACCAAAGATCGGGATGAAGCCGAGCACGCCGTGCAGAAAGGGCTCGATCGTCGACTGCACGAACGGAGCCAGGATCAGCAGGCCCCAAAAGCCGAGGATCACGCTCGGGATCGCCGCCAGCATCTCGACCAGCGGCGAGACCAGGTTGCGCACCCCGCTCGGCGCCAGCAGGCTGAGGAAGAGGCCGATCGAGATCGCGATCGGAGCGCCGATCAGAAGCGAGAAGAAGGAGCTGACCAAGGTGCCGAACAGCGGCACGCCGGCGCCGAAGACTTTGAAGTTGGGCTGCCATTCGGTTGCGGTGAGGAAGCCGAGCCCGTACTTGGAGATCGCCGGCCGTGCTCCATCGACCACCTGATAGACGATCAGCAGGAGGATGACGACCGCCAGCAGAGCGGCGGCGAGACAGAGGCCGTAGAGGAAGCGATCCCCGAATCGGTCCGCTTGCTTGCGGCGATCACCGGAGCGGGCAGCACGGGCAGTGGCGAGGGCAGGAGTGGCGGAGCTGCTCATCGTCGGCGGCAGCGTAGAGGAGAACTCACCCCTCCTTCACCGATTCGCCATTGTTTTCACAGAATTGAAACAAGTTTGGTTTCACTGTCACATTTTTGTTACATCTTCGTCACACCCAAAAAGAGGCGGCTTTCACGGAATTGACACATCCCCGCCACCTCTGCTCGGCAATCTAGCGCCGTCAAATCACACTCCTGAAACATCCTTGAAAGGACTCTGCTTTGCTTCGAAAAAGGTTGCTAGGTCTCCTGATCGCAGTGGCCGTGACGGCTACCGGCATGGCCTCGGTCTCGACCGCAGGTGCCTCAGCCGCTGGCCTCACCGGCGCCGGATCCACCCTCGTCGCGCCGCTGATGGCTAACTGGATCAGCGGCTTCGAAATCAAAGAAGGGATCCCAGTCAAATACGGTGCTGTCGGCTCCGGCACCGGTATTGCCCAGATCACCGCAAGGACCGTCGACTTCGGCGCCTCGGACGCGCCGCTGACGCCGGAACAGGCCGCTGCCTGCAACGGCTGCGTTCAGATTCCGTGGGCCCTCTCGGCCACGGGCATCGGCATCAACATTCCCGGCGTCAAGAAAATCAACCTGACGGGCAAGCTTCTCGCCGGCATCTACTTCGGGAAGATCACCAGCTGGAACGACCCGAAGATCGCCAAGGTGAACAAGGGCGTGAAGCTGCCGAACACCCCGATCACCCCGGTCTACCGCAGCGATGGCTCCGGTGACACCTACGCCTTCACCAACTACCTGTCGAAGATCAGCCCGGCATGGAAGAGCGAAGTCGGCTTCGCGACCTCGGTCGGCTTCAAAGCGGGTGTCGGTGCCAAAGGCAACTCCGGAGTTACCGCCACGGTGACGAAAACCCCGGGTGCAATCGGCTACATCTCGGCCTCGTACCTGATCGCCGCCGGCATCGGTGCCGCCGCGATCGAAAACAACGCCGGGAACTTCGAGTTCCCGAACCTGAAGAACATCGAAAACGCAGCGTCGGTGGTGAAGAGCGTGCCTTCGAGCAACGCGATCAGCATCGTCAACCCCCCGAAGAAGGCGACGACGGCTTACCCGATCTCGACCTTCACCTACGCGATCGTCCCGCACGATGCGACCCAGAAGGCGTTTTTGCAGTCGTTCCTCAGCTACGCGGTGACCAAGGGTCAGAAGTACGGCGCGGCGCTTGACTTCGCCCCGCTGCCCAAGGTTGTCCTCACGGCCGCCAAAAACGCGATCGCGTCGCTGTAAGCAGTACGCGTCCCGATTGGGCGCAGGCTTTTCCTCCGACCGGCGTCGGGCCTTCGGGTCCGGCGCCGGTTTTTGTTTTAGGCGAAGGCCTGAGAGGCGCGGCGGCGGAGGTCAGCATTGAGCATGCCGGTCACCTGGCTCGGCTTCTCGCCGGCAGAGGGGACTGCGGCGCCGATCAAGCCGGCGGCGCGGAAGCCGTAGAGCGGAGCGACGAAGCCGAGCTCGCGGATCTTGCGCACGAGGCGAACCGCGTCCTGGGTCTCGGCGCCGGGGCCGCAAAGGACGATCGCGGTCGGCTCCAATGCGTTCAGCGCCCGCTCCAGCCGCTCGTCGCCGAGCTCGTTGGAGAGGACGAGGACGCGGAAGCCGGCGCGCCGCAGGGCGAGATCGAGGGCCTGCGCGTAGACCTCCTCGGCATCCTGGCCGCGGCTCGAGTCGAGCAGCAGGATCCCGGCCGGGCGCGAGGCGGAAGCGGCAAGACGGCGGGCACCGTGCAGCCAGCCGGTCGCCCAGCGGGCGGCGAATTCGAGCTCGGCCTCGCGGCTGGGATCGGCGGCAAGTTGGTCGATCGCCGGCAGCAGCAGCTCCTCAACCGTGCGCTCCAACGGTCGCAGGGCAAGGCTTTCCTCGATCGCGCGATCGGCAGCACCCTCGTCGAAGCTCTCGAAGGCGATCAGCAGGCTGCCGCCGTTGGCGGGTGCCGACTGACGCTGACGAGCAACCTCGATCGCCGAGGAGATGTTCCCGGTCTGGGCCAGGGCGTCGCGCAGCGTCTGCAGCTCCACCAGCTCGTAGTTGCGGTGGTTGCCGACGGTCCGCTTCGGCACCGGGTAGCCGTAGCGGCGCTCCCAGCTGCGCAGCGTGTTCGGGCTGACGCCGAGTACTTCGGCTGCCGCGTTGGTTCGAATTCCTGGCATCTGCGGGGATTCTTCCACCGGAAATCCAGGTTTACATCAGTTATGGACAGATTTACGAAATCTGTCAGCGATCTTGCACAACCCCGCGCGCCCCGATCAGCGATCCTGGACCGACTCCAGCGCCCCGACTCCGACCGGCTGGCCGACGGCGCGGGCGCGCCACAATGCCGCATCGGCCTTGCTCAGCAAGCCGTCGGCGTCGGCGCCGTGGTCGGGGCAGGCGACGACACCGGCGGCGACAGCAATCCGCATCCCCCCCGCCCGCTCGAGCTCGTCGAGCTGCCCGAGCAGGCGCTCCGCCATCTGCACCCCTTCGACCGTGCGCAGGTTCGGGGCGAGAACGCAGATCGCGGCCTCCTCGAGACGGAAGGCTTCGTCGACGAGGCGAACGCTGTCGCGCAGGGCGGCGCCGAGGATCGCCAGCACCGTCTCCTCCCCGCCGGGGACGGCGCTGCCGCGGGTGCCGGGACCGGAGGCGTCGAAGACCGCGAGCCCGAACGGGTGCCCGTAGCGGCGGTTGGTCTCGATCAGCTGGTTGAGACGGCGCCGCATGTGACCGGGCTGGTAGAGGCTCGCCAGCTCACTCTGCGCCGGAGCCGAAGCGGCCGCGTCGGGCGCGGGATCAGCGGCAGGTGGCGCCGCTGCCGTCCCGGCCGCGGCTTCGACCGCGGTCGCGGTCACCGGCCCGAACTCCGCCGCCAGCCGCTCCGCGGCCTCGGCCAGAGCCGCCGGGTCGTGCCCGAGCTCCTGGCGCAGCTTTTCGAGCAGCGCCACATGCTGCGCCGATACCTCCAGCGCCAAACGCCCCGCCGGCGACCCCTCGGGCCCGCCCCTGCCTGATTGCTGCTGTCCTGCCACGCGCGCACATTGGCGTAAGACCCGGACACAGTTAAAGCGAAAACTCGGAATTTCCGGACCGACAATCGTCCAGTCGGAAACCCTAGTTTGCGAAATGTTTGCGAACTAACGGATACTGCGGCGCCCGGCGAGCGCTTTGCCGAGCGTCACCTCGTCGGCATGCTCGAGGTCCGCGCCGACCGGCAGCCCGCTTGCCAAGCGGGTAACCGAGACCTGGCTCTGGTCGCGCAGGCGGTCGGCGATGTCCCAGGCGGTCGCCTCGCCAGTGGTCGTCGGGTTGGTGGCAAGGACGACCTCGGAGACACCGCCGCGCTCGACCCGAGACAGCAGCTCGGCGATCTTCAGGTCGTCGGCGTCGACGCCATCGATCGGCGAAAGGGCGCCACCGAGCACGTGGTAGAGCCCGCGGTATTCGTGGGTGCGCTCGATCGGGATCACGTCGGCCGGCTCCTCGACGACGCAGATCAGCGCCCGGTCACGGTTGGGGTCGGAGCAGATCCGGCAGAGCGGCCCCTCGGCGAGGTTGAAGCACTCCTCGCAGAGGCCAACCTTCTCCTTGACTTCGCGGATCGCGTCGCCGAGAGCGAAGGCCTCTTCGTCGGGTGCGCGCAGGAGGTGGAAGGCGAGCCGCTGCGCAGTCCGCTGCCCAATCCCCGGCAGGCGCGAGAGCTCGGCGACCAGGCGCGCGAGCGGTGCCGGTCCCTCGGAGCTCAACCGCCCAAGCCCGGAATGCCGCCGCCGCCCATGCCGCCGGTGATGCCGCCCATTTTCGAGCTGGCCAGATCCTGGGCTGCGCGCAGGCCGGCGTCGACGGCGGCCTTGACCATCTCCTCCAGCATCTCGGCCTCCTCGGGGTCAATCGCCTCCGGGTTGATCGTGATCTCGCGCAGGGTGAGGTCGCCGCCCATCGTCACCTTGACCATGCCGCCGCCGGCGCTGGCCTCGACGGTCTCGTCTTTGAGCTGCTCCTGCGCTTGCATCATCTGGTCCTGCATCTGCTGCGCCTGTTTCATCAGGGCATTGACGTCAAAGCCCCCGGGTCCGCCTCCTCGCGCCACTAACCGACCTCCTCCGCATCGAACTCGCTTTTCAGTCGCTCCAACATCTCGTCCTCGCCGTTCGCAGTCTTCTCGGGCTGGGCCGCGTCCTCCTCACCAGCACCGCCCTCATCCTCGTCGAGCGTCACGTAATTAGGTCGCATCGAGGTGCCAAGCACCGCCTCGAACGCCGCCGCCACAGCCTCACGCCGATCCGGCGATTCCGCCTTCTTTTTGTTGAAGGCGCTGTCGGCGGGAAACCCGATCTTCAGCCCGTCCTCATCGAATGCGACAGGTCGAGCACCATCGAAGGTCGCCACCAGCGCCGGCGCTTTCTCAGCCAGCTTCTGCATGACTGCCGGCCAGGCACGGTTGATCTGATCGAGATCAATCGGCCCCGTCGCTGCCGCCACCGGCTCAGCCTCCGGAACCACCTCCTCCTCAACGGGCTCAACCTCGGACGGCCCAACCTCGTCTGCCGGGGACGAGTCTCCGGCGGGTGGCGCCGTAGGGGGGCCCACCCCCGAGGAAGCTTTAGCTACCGGAGGGGGTGGGGGGTCCCCTGCGGTGACAGGACCCGTCGGCGGCCCGCCCCCCGCCAGCCGAGCCTCGAGCCGCTCGATCCTGCGCAGCAGCCCCTCCGTAGAAGGATCCAGATCCGGCCGCGCCGCCTTCAGCAGCGCAATCTCGACCGCCATCCGCGCATCGTCCCCCTCGCGCACCGCCGTCAGCGCATCCGCCAGCTCGTCGATCGTCTTCACCAGAGCCGCCGGCCCAACTGCCGCCGCCTGGGCTCGAAGCCGCTCCGAATCCGTTGCCGTGACCACGAAGGAGGTCGGCACCTCTCCCGTCGTCTGGGTCACGAGCAGGAACCGCAGATGGGCCAGCAGGTCGCGAGCGAACTGGGAGGGGTCGCGGCCGGAGGCGGCCATCTTCTCGACGCCGATCAGAACCGCCTTCGGGTCGGCGGCGGCGACCGCGTCGACGGCGTCGAAGAGCAGCTCGGCGTCGGCGGCCCCGAGCATCTCCAACACCTCGTCGAGGCCGACCTTGTTGCCGCCGAAAGCGACCAGCTGGTCGAGGGTGCCGAGCGCGTCGCGGAAGCTGCCCTGAGCGGAGCGGGCGATCATCCCCGCCGCGCCCCCGTCGAGCTCGATCGACTCGGTCGCGGCGACCCGGTTGAGAACCTCAGAGATCTGCTCCAGCGAGGGCCGCTGGAAGTCGAAGCGCTGGCAGCGGTCGGCAATCGTCGCCATCACCTTGTGCGACTCGGTCGTGGCGAGGACGAAGACGGTGTTCGGCGGCGGCTCCTCGAGCGTCTTCAGGAAGGCGTTCCAGGCCTCTTTGGTCAGCATGTGCGCCTCGTCGAGGATGTAGACCTTCCAGCGGCCGCCGGCCGGCGCGTAGGCGACCCGCTCGCGCAGGTCGCGGACGTCGTCGACGGAGCGGTTCGAGGCGGCGTCCATCTCGATCACGTCGATCGAGGTGCCGGCGGCGATCGTCACGCAGGACTCGCATTCGCCGCAGGGGGTGACGGTCGGGCCGCCACGCTCGCAGTTGAGCGAGCGGGCGAGGATCTTCGCCATCGAGGTCTTGCCGGTCCCGCGCGAGCCGACGAACAGGTAGGCGTGGTGGACCTTGCCCTGCTCGACCGCGTTGCGCAGGGTCCTGACCACGTGCTGCTGGCCGACGACCTCGTCGAAGGATCCCGGGCGGTGGCGGCGGTAGAGAGAGGTCGATTCGTTGGCCGACATAGGTCTTGAGCCAGTGTATCCACGGGCCTCCGTGCTCCCCGGTACCTTGCGCCGGTGCCACCGAGGGTCTCCAGCTGGCTGAAGCCAGCCGCCTGGGTCGCCGCGGTGACGGCAGTGCTGCTGCTCGTCTTTCCCGTCGGCTTCCCCAACTACGACACGATCTACGCCCTCGTCTGGGGCCGCGAACTGGCGCACGGGGTTAGCCCCGACTACGGCGCCGCGCTCCCCCCCACCCCGCATCCGCTGACCGACCTGCTGGGGCTGGTGACGACCCCGCTCGGCGACGGCGCGATCACGGTGACGATGATCGTCGCCTACGCCTCACTGGGCCTGATCGGGTGGCTCGTCTACCGGCTCGGCTCGACCTGGTTCGACCGCTGGATCGGCGCCGTCGCCGCCGTGATCGTCCTCACCCGCGCCCCCTACCTCTCGAACGGGCTGCGCGCCTACATCGACCTCCCCTACATCGCCCTCTGCCTCGGCGCCCTGCTGGTCGAGGCGAAGCGCCCCCGAGCCGGCTGGCCAGTCCTGGCGCTGCTGATCCCAGCCGGGTTGCTTCGGCCGGAGGCCTGGTTGTTCGCGGGGGTCTACTGGCTTTACCTGGCGTTCGACTGGAAACCCTTCCGCCTGCGCGGCGAGCGCTCGCCGGCCCAGCTCGCTTGGCTCGCCCTGCTCGCTGCCGCGGGGCCGATCCTGTGGGTCCTATTCGACGCGATCACGACCGGCGAACCGCTCTACTCGCTGACCGGCACGCAGGAAACGGTCGACACCCTGAAACGGAAGACCGGCCCGGTCGACCTCGTCCTCTACGGCCCCCGCGCGCTCGGCGAAGTGCTGCAGTGGCCGGGGATGGTCGGCGCCTTCGGGGGCGTCGTCCTCGGCTTCGCCTTCCTCCGCCGCCGCTCGGGGCTGGGGATCGCCGCCACGGTTCTGGCCCTTGCTGCCTTCGCCCTGCTCGGCTGCGCCGGCCTCGCGATCATCGCCCGCTACACGATGCTGGCGGCGGCGCTGCTCTCGATCTTCGCTGCCCTGGCGCTGCTCGGCTGGCGCCTGCTCGACCGCGGCCATCCCTGGCGCCGGCGTTGGCAGCTCTTCGCCGGCCTCGTCCTGCTGATGTTCGTGATCTGGCTGCCGAACCAATGGGACCTCGACTCGACTGTCGACACCGACCTCACCAACCAGGCGCGGATCGAGAACGACCTCACCGACCTGGTCGACGCCGGCGCCTTCGAGCCGCTCTGCGGCAAGATCGCGGTGCCCAACCACCGCGCCGTCCCGCGCCTCGCCTTCGGGCTCGAAATCAAGCCGACCCAGATCGTCAGCGCCAGCGAGGAAAAGGTGCCGCCGCACGGCTACTTCGTCGCGCCCGCGAACGAATTCGTCACCCACAACTTCATCCTCGACCCCAATGACCCGACCGACCTCCACCTCGAAGTCCCCCACGGGTTCGAGGAAGTGACGCGTAACGAGTCCTGGATCGTCTACCGCCGCTGCGGCTAGGCGAGCTCAGGGAGCGGGGATCGGCGGCAGCTCGTAGCCACGGCGGAAGCGCAGCGAGCCGACGCCGTTGCAGCTCTCGGCGCCTTCGCCGGGCATGACGCTCGGGTCTTCGGGGACTATCACCGAGAAGTTGGCGACGTCACGGACGCCGAATTTGAATTCGGCGTTGAGGTAGCCGAGGCGGCCGTTGCCGCGCTCGTGCCAGTTCATCCGGGCTTTGCCCGCCGGGGAGATCGGGACGTTTTCCCACGAGCGCCCCGAGGTGAAGAAGCGCTGTTCGGTGATGCCCGGCATGTCCGAGGTTTCGCAGGTGATCTGGATCTGGAACTCGAGGTTGCGGATCCGGCGGTTGCGAACTTCGAAGACGACGTATTCGCCGCGGGCCAGTCTCGCGGCACCGTAAGTGCCGTCGGGAATGACCGCAGTGGTGCTCGCCGGCCGCGCCTGGGCGTGCGCCGACTCAGCGTCGGCGCGCCCGGCGGCGATGAAGGAGACGGCGAGGCCGACCGCGGCGACCACGAGTACGGCGAAGGCTTCGCGCTTGTAAGAGGCGTGGACGAGTCGCATCCCACCCTTTGTCGACCGCCCCAATCCCGAACTTGAATCGTGAGGTTGCGTTTCCCCGACGCTAGGCGACGGTTTTGGCAACCTCGCGGGGGTCGTGCGCGGGTGACGCCTTTCTCAGCCGCCCTCGGCGCGGGCGATTGCCTCGTGGGTGGCGGCGGCGAGGTCGGGGTCGGCAAGCTCGATCGCGGGCGGCAGCTCGACGTGGAGGTCCTCGGAGGGGTCGACCTGGATACGGAGGCCGGCGGCAGCGCGCGAGTCGAGAACGTGGCCGCCGCGAGTGCGGTCCTCGCTGATGAAGTGGAGGTGGTAGCCGGCGACCTCGATCCCCTCAACCCAGGCCGGGAAGCGGAAGCCGAGCATCGTCCCGGCGATGTCCGTCAGCTCGAAGACGTGCTGGTCGGCGACGACCTCGGTTAGCGGCCGATATGGCGGCTCCTGGCGTGGCACCGAGCGGGCGCGGACCAGCTCGAAGCGGCCGTCGAGGCGCACCGCGCAGGAAGCGGCGTCAGGCGGCACCAGCGCATCGACCTGTTCCAGCAGCTCGGGCTGCGCCAGGGGCTCGTCGAGCGTCGCCTCGGCTCTCGGCTCGAAGCTGGTGACGACCGCGAACGGCGTCCGCTGACCCGGTCCGATACGGGTGACGGCGCCGTCGACGTCGGCGCGGAAGAACTCGCCGTCGAGCGCGATCATCTCGCCGTCGAGGTGGTTCAGCGTCCCCAGCCCGAGGTCGCCGTGCTCGGCCAGCTCGGCGAAGCTGAGGTCGCCGTCGAAGGCGCCGTCGAGCAGGGCGCCGATCGTCGAGGCCTGGAAGAGGACGTGCGGGTCGTGGTCGGCGTGCAGGTCTGCCCTCCGCATCGACTCCACGTGCAGCGATCTAATCCAACGCTCGTCCAACACGGCAACCAGTCTTCCACGGTAGCGTCAGCCTGAATGGCAGCGATAGAGCTCAAAGGCGTCGTCAAGCGCTTCGGCCCGATCACGGCGGTGAACGGGCTCGACCTCGACGTGCCCGAAGGCATCTGCCTCGGCCTGCTCGGGCCCAACGGCGCCGGCAAGTCGACGACGATGCGGCTGCTGACCGGGCAGGCGATCGCTGACGAGGGCGAGCTGCGGGTGCTCGGCTACGAGCTGCCGGCGCAGTCGAAGCCGGCCCGTGCCGAAATGGGCGTCGTGCCACAGCTCGACAATCTCGACGTCGACGTCACCGTCGAAGACAACCTCGCCGTCTACGCCCGCCTCTACCGGGTCAAGGACCTCGCCGGCGCCGTCGACCGGGCGCTCGACCTCGCCCGCCTGCGCGATCGCCGTCGCGACGCCGTCGACAAGCTCTCCGGCGGCATGCGACGGCGGCTGCTGCTGGCCCGCGGTCTCGTCCACGAACCGCGGCTGATCCTGCTCGACGAGCCGACCGTCGGCCTCGATCCGCAGATCCGGACCGAGCTCTGGACCCTGATCGGCGAGCTCAAATCGCGAGGGACGACGATCCTGATGTCGACCCACTACATCGAGGAGGCCGAACGCCTCGCCGACGAGGTGGCGGTGATGCACCAGGGCCGGATCATCAGCCGCGGCCACCCGGCGAGACTGATCGCCGAGCACGCCGGCACTCACACCGCCGAGGTCTACGCGCCACCGGAACGGCTGACGGAACTGCGAGCGAGCGCCGAAGACGCCGGCCTGCGGGTGCGGCCAGCCGGGCCGGCGATCGCGATCGTCGGCTCCGAGGCCGCCGCCGACGGCGTCGTCCCGACCGACGCCGTGGTCCGCGCGGCGACGCTCGAGGACGTCTTCGTGCTGCTGACCGGCGAGGAGGCGGAGTGATGGGAATCGCACGGTTCCTTGTGGACGCATACCGACCAAAAGGAACCACGTGATGAGCGAGCGGCGGACGATGCGGCGGCTGGAACCGGCGGCGATAGCCGGGGTGATGAGCCGCGAGGTCGCCAACTTCCGCACCTACTGGCGTGGCACGACCTTCTCCAGCGTGCTCGAACCGCTCGTCTACCTGCTCGCCTTCGGGCTCGGACTAAGCGCCACCCTGGTCGACGAAGTCGACGGCGTCCCCTACATCCAGTTCGTCGGCACCGGCATGGTGGCGACGGCGGTGATCTTCTCCAGCGCCCTGCCGGCGATGTTCGGCACCTTCGTCAAGCACCGCTTCCAGAACACCTACGAAGCGATCCTGGCGGCGCCGGTCGACGTCGAAGAGCTGGTCAGCGCCGAGATGCTGTGGATTGCGACCCGGTCCGCCGTCTACGGCTGCGTGCCGCTGATCGTCACCTTCTTCTGGGGGCTCGATCCCGCCTGGGGGATGCTGCTCGTCCCCTTCTTCGCCTTCGTCACCGCCCTCGGCTTCGCCGGCTTCGGGGTCGCGATGGCGGCGACGGTGGCCAAGATCGACCAGTTCAACTACGTCACCGCGCTCTGCATCACGCCCCTGTTCCTCGTCGCCGGCACCTTCTTCCCGATCGACGGCCTGCCGCAGTTCTTCCAGGTGATCGCCCAGGCCAACCCCCTGCACCAGCTGGTCGAGCTGGTCCGCGCCGGCGCCTTCGGCTTTGAGTGGGCCGACCTCGCCCGCTTCGCCTTCCTCGTCGCCTTCGCCATCCTCACCTGGCGCGTGGCGATCAGGCAGATGCAAAAGCGCCTGATCGACTAGCTCCCACCGCAGTATGTCCCACATAGGGGGACATACTGCGGTGGGAAGCTGAAGAAGTGGACCGTGCACCCGCCTTCGAAGCAAGGTCACCGGGCGTGGCTGTCGTTTCTGGCTCTTGCCGGGCTCACCCGCGGCACCCGCGGCATCCGCTTAAGGCTGCTTCCTTCCGGACCTGACCTGATTCGCGTGCCTACGTCGCGCGGGACCCGGCCGTCAACGCCGCCGCGACGCACTGACCCCGACGGCCAGCCCCTCGGAACGGGATTCGGCCCCGCTAGAGCGGATTGCGGGTTACAAGGCACCGCTAATTCCCCGCCTAGCACGGTCCGCTGGTGATCCTACTCTGCCGGCCGTAGGATCTGCGCGTGATCGACGTCGATACCAACTCCTTCTTCGCGATCGTCGTCGTCGCGGCGATTGCCGCGATCACCGTTGCCGCCCTACCGAAGAAGCTCGCACCTCCGGTCGTCGTGCTCGAGCTGATGCTGGGGATCGTGATCGGCCCCGAAATCCTCGACTTCGCCCACAACGACGAGTTCGTCGAATTCTTCTCCAACCTCGGCCTTGGCATGCTCTTCTTCTTCGCCGGCTACGAGATCGACTTCGACCGGATCAAGGGCAAGCCGATGACCTTGGGTGGCTGGGGATGGCTGCTCTCGATCGCCCTCGCCTACGGCCTCGGCGGCATCCTCGCCGCAGCGGGGATCGTGCTCTCCTTCCTCTACACCGGCTCGGCGATGGCGACGACGGCGATCGGGACGCTGATCCCGATCCTGCGCGACAACGGCGAGCTCAAGACCCGCTTCGGCACCTACCTGCTGGCAGCCGGCGGCGCCGGCGAGTTCGGCCCGATCCTGCTCGTCACCCTCGTCCTCTCGACCACCAACCCATTGCACGAGTCGGTCATCCTGCTCGGCTTCATCGCCCTGGCGCTGATCCTCGCGATTGGCTCGGTCCGCTACGCATGGCGAGGTTGGGGGGCACTGGAACGGACCTTCGAGGCGAGCAGCCAACTGGCGGTGCGGATCACCGTCGTCCTCGTCTTCGGCCTCGTCCTGCTCGCCGGCAAGCTCGGCCTCGACGTCCTGCTCGGCGGCTTCGTCGCGGGGATGATCGTGCGACTGGCGCTGAAGGGACACGAGCTGGCGGTGTTCGAGTCGAAGCTGACCGCGGTCGGGTTCGGCTTCTTCGTCCCCTTCTTCTTCGTCACCAGCGGCATCAACTTCGACCTCGCGGCGCTGGGCTCGGCGGAAGCGATCGCCAAGCTCTTCATGTTCTTCGGCCTCTTCCTCGTCGTCCGCGGCGTGCCGGCGCTGCTCCTCTACCGCGGGGTCTTCAACTTCCGCGACCGGGCCGCGCTCGCCTTCTACTGTGCGACCGAGCTGCCGCTCGTCGTCGCAATCACGACGATCGCGATTGAGAGCGACAAGATGAAACCCTCGACCGCGGCCGGCCTGGTCGGCGCGGCGATGCTTTCGACCCTGGTCTACCCGTTCGTCGGCCTGGCCCTGCGCCGCCGCTCCGAGAGCGAAGCAGCGAGCGAGATCGAGCCGCCGGACGAAGGACCTCCTCCGCTCGGAGAGGGCCCCGTCGTTCAGCCGCAGCCCGCCGCCTAGCGGCGCCCGCGGACCGCTTCAGACGCTGGCCCTCCCCTAAGATCAGGCGCCCGAGGGCGCGTAGCTCAGTGGGAGAGCGCTCGCTTCACACGCGAGAGGTCGCTGGTTCGAAACCAGCCGTGCCCATAACCCATGGTCACTCGCGTTGCTATGCGACTGATCGGTCGCATAGCGAGGCGGAAGCGCCCGATCCCGGAGATATGCGACCGATCGGTCGCATCAGGCCCAAGATGATCTTTAGGGAGCCAAATGCGACCGATCGGTCGCAGAATCAACTACAATCTCCCTATGGATCGCGTCGACACGCCATCGACCCTGGGCGCCGCCCTGCGCCACCGCCGGCGAAAGCTCAGACTGAGCCAGGACGAACTGGCGCTGTCGATTGGCGTCAACCGTAAGGTCATCGGCCAGCTCGAGGGCGGCAAGGAGACCGTGCGGCTGGAGATCGCCCTGAACGCCGCCAGGGCACTGGGGCTGAACGTGGGGGTCGAGGCACGTGGCGAAACCGACTCTTGAGGTCTACCTCGACGGCACCCTGGCCGGAGTCTTGCTGCGAAAGGACAACGGGAATCTCCAATTCCGCTACGACTCCGCCTACGTCGAGGCGAAAGGGACGCCACTCTCCTTGAACCTGCCGGTGCGAAGCGAGGCATTTCCCCATCGCGACTGCCTCGCCTTTTTCGGGAATCTGCTGCCCGAGGAGGACGTACGGGCCCAGATCGCCCTCACCACGGGGATCTCGGCGAGCAACGACTACCGACTGCTGGAGCGCTTCGGCGGCGACGTCGCCGGCGCGGTGACCCTACTCTCCTCGGAGGAGGTCGCCGCGGAGTCCGAGCCTGACAGCCTGGAGACGCTCTCCGCGCAGAGACTGGACGAGCTGCTGACGCAGTTGCCCCAGCGCCCGCTCGCCGCTGATGAGGAGGGCGAGATCCGCATGTCCCTCGCCGGCGCCCAGAGCAAGCTGCCCGTGGTAGGAGTGGACAGGGGGTTCGCGCTTCCGCACGGCTCCGGCAATCCCACCACCCACATCCTGAAGCCCGAGCCGGCCCGCTTTCCGGGGCTGGTGGCGAACGAGTTCTTCTGCATGCGGCTGGCCGAGGAGGTCGGCCTGCAGGTAGCCCATGTCGAGCGGGCCGAGACCGTGTCGGGCCTGCCCTATCTGATCGTCGCGCGCTATGACCGCGACCTGACCCAGGAGCCGATACGCAGACTCCATCAGGAGGACCTCTGCCAAGCGCTCGGAAAGCTCTACGTCGAGAAGTACCAAGCCGAAGGCGGACCGAGCGTCCGCGACGCGATCGTCCTGATCGACGAAACGTCGGCCGTCCCGGCCCGCGACAGGGAGCAGTTCTGGCTGGCGCTCGTCTTCAACGTCCTGATCGGCAACTGCGACGCCCACGGCAAGAACTACTCGCTGCTCTACTACTCGCCGGCGCCGAGCCTCGCCCCGCTCTATGACCTGGTCTCGACGGTGGTCTACAAGGAGCTTGCGAAGCGGTTGGCGATGTCGATCGACGGGGCGACCAAGATCGAAGAAGTCGACGGCCGGGCCTGGTCTCGGCTGGCCGAAGAAGTCGGAGTCTCTCCGAGATTCCTGGAGCAGCGGATGGGGGCTTTCGTCGAGCAGGTCGTGGGCTCGGCCCTGGCGCTTTCCGAAGACCCCGAGTTCGCAGGTCCGGTCGTGGAAGGGATCGTCGCAGGCATCGCCACCCGCGCCGAGCGGTTCGGCGAGCGGCCGGCGGCTGACCGCGCCTGAACCTGGGCCGATCAAGGCCGATCTGATCCATGACCCCAGCCGTGCCCATCCCGGCCCTCAACTCACCCAGGCGTCGCAGATCGCGGCGATGTGGCGTTGGTCGGTGCCGCAGCAACCGCCGAGGACACGGAGGTCGGGCAGATGGGGCTCGAGGGCGCGGTATTCGCTCGCCAGCTCCGAAGGGTTGCCGTCATCGAGCCCGTCCATCTCGTCGAGTTCGGCGTGGCTGCGACGGGAGGCGTTGGCGCGGATGCCGCCAAGGCGGTCGATCCAGGGGCCGCCGCGCTCGAGGACGCCGGCGAAGTGCGTCGGGTGGGCGCAGTTGATCATGAAGTAGGTGGTGGCTCCGGCGGTCTCGGCGTCGACCCGTTCGATCGCCTCGCCGAGCGGCTCCTCGCTCGGCAGGCGGCCGTCGGTCTCGAGCGTGAAGGAGATCGAGATCGGGACGCCTGCGGCTCCGGCCGCCCTCACCATCCCGATCGCCTCCTCGGCGTGGGTCAGGGTGTAGGCGGCGACCATGTCGACGCCCGCGGCGGCGAAGACCCCGATCTGGGGCGCGTGGTAGGCCTCCGCCTCCTCGCCGCTGAGGACGGCTTCGGGGTGATACCCGTCGCCCGCGGGGCCGAGCACGCCGCAGACGGCGATCGGCGGGCCTCCCTCCGCCTCCGACCTGATCTCGGCGGCAAGCTCGACCGCCTCGCGGTTGACGTCGGCGATCGCCGCAGCTGAGTAGCCGATCTTCTCCCCCCAGCCGCCGCTCGCTCGCCAGGTCGGCGTGTCGAGGGTGAAGCCGGTGCCATGCTCGCCGGCGATCGCGATGTAGTCGCCGTAGTAGCTGCGCAGCGCCTCGCGCCCGGCGGGCTCGGCCAGCAGCGTGAAGGCAGCGAACTCCGGCAGCTCGAAGCCCTGACGATGGATCATCGTCGTCTCCAGGCCACCGTCGCCGATGAAGAGCCGCTCGCCGTCCGGAACGGGCATGCGCCCGATGGTACGGCGAGCGGCGCCTCGGCGCTAGCGGTGGACCAGCTTCAAGCGCTTGTAGACGGTGGCGTGGGCCTTGCCGACGCGCACCGTCTCCTTGAACAGCAGCTTCTTGCGCGCCTTCACCTTGGCCAGCGCCTTCGGCTTCACCTTCAGCACCAGCCACTTCGTCTTGCCGTTGCGAACCTTGGCCCGGCGCACCGCCGTCGCCGGCTTGCGCTTCGCCAGCAGGCCCTGCAGCGCGACCTTGCAGGTGCGGCCGATCTTGGCGGGGCAGCGCACCTTGACCAGGAGCTTGCTGCCCTTGAGGATCGCCGGTCCGATCAGGCTGCCGTTGCCGCTGATCAGCGACTGCAGCAGTTGGCTGCTGACGCCGCCGCCGTTACCGGCGCCGCCGGCGCCGCCTGCGCCCGTCGTCTGCACCGAGAGCGCAACGTTGTCGAAGCGGATGCTGGTGGTGCCGCCGATCAGGCCGGTGCCGGCGACCGTCGAGGCGGTCACGGCAGTGATCGAGATCGCGTAGGTGTCGCCCGCTTTGACGCTGACCGCGGCGTCTTTGCCGGTGAACGGCGAGGCGGCGGTGATTTTCTCTTCCAACGCCGCGGTGTTTTTGCCCGAAGTGCGGTCGATCAGGGTGACCGTGTAGGTGACTTCAGGCGCCAGGTCGACCAGCGAACCGGAGACGAACTGACGATCGAGATGCAGGGTGGCGTCGCCGGCTTCGGCGACGGTGAAGTCAGGCGACTGCACCGTGATCGTCGATTTGAACAGGCCGACGGCGTTCAGGGCAATCGTCGTGTTCGCGGCGTAAGACCCCGGTGGGTTGCCGTCGGCGCCGTCGTAGGCCCCTTCGGCGGTGCAGAGCACCGCCAGGTTGCAACTCGCTTCGGTCGTCAGCCAGCCCTGCGGCCCACCCGTGAAGGTCCCGGCTTTGGCCGGATAGACGTTGGTCGCCGCCTGCGCGGAGCCGGTCGCCAGGCAGGCCGCCGCCAGCGCTGCGGCGCAGATCGCGGGCACAAGTCTCAAACGTCCTCTCGAGGAGGGCATCGATCGTTCCTTTCGATTGCAACCCCGCCGGGTCGACGGGCTGAGACCCCAGGTACCCGGCTGTTGGAGCGCCCGACCGAGGTTGGACAAATGCACGAGACCGTGTCGTAATCGGGCCCGTAAAGTCTGCCTCGAACGCGCACCCACGCCGATCTGCCGAGGAGCCCGAATGACCGACGCCACCCTGCAATTCGCCTCGATCGACCCCGACGCCGAGACCTTCCAGACGCTGCGCCGGGAACTGGGAGTCACCAGCTTCGGGATCAACCTCCTCAAGCTGGCGCCGCGGCAGCGACTCCGCGTCCACCGCCACCAACGCCAGGAGGAGGTCTACCTCATCCTCGACGGCGAGCTGACCCTGATCGTCGAAGGCGAGCCGCACGTCCTCGGCGAGGGCGACCTCGTCCGCGTCGGCCCCGAGCTGAAAAGGCAGCTGACCAACCCAAGCGGGGCGCCGGTCGCCGTCCTCGCCCTCGGCGGTGACGGCAGCCATGAGGGCCGTGACGGCATCGCCTGGGCGAGCTGGGACGAGGAGGGCGAGGGCCGCTCCCCGCAGGAAGTGCCGCTACCCGACGACCTGCCCTAGGGCGTCAGCACCGAGAGGATGTTCCCCGCCGGGTCCTTGAACCAGGCGATCTGGGGTCCACCGCCCGCCCGCGAGATCCCCTTCTCGTCCTGCTCCATGCCGTCGTAGCGTTCGAACTCGACCCCGCGCCCGGCGAGCTCCTCGACCGCGGCGTCGAGGTCGTCGACTGGGAAGTTCAGCACCGTGTAGGTGGCGGGGGCGAAGTCCGGTTTCAGGTAGATCATCGTTGGCCGATCGCCAGCGAGATCAAGCGAGAGCAGCATCTCCTCCATCGGGCTGGAGACGTTCAGCCCCAGCGTTCCCTCGTAGAATTCACGCGCCTTCGCCAGGTCATCGACCGCGAAGCTACTGAAGGCTTTGGTCTCGGCGAACATCACGACTCCTCTCTGTCGGGTTTGTTCAGTCTCTACCCAGTGAGACCGCAGCGCAGCCGCAAACTCATCGCAGTGAGCGAACCGCGAGCCGCTACTCGTCGTCGGGCCGGGGTCGGCCCCGGCCGCGCTTGCGCTCACCGGCGCGGCGCTTCCCCTCAAGCCGCCGTCGGCGCGAGGCAGCCGTCGGGCGCGTCGGGCGCCGTCGTCGTGGCACTTTCAGCGCCGCCGCGATCCGCTCCGCTAGCCGCGCCAGCGCCAGCTCGCGGTTGCGAGCCTGGCTGCGCGCGTCCTGGGCGACAGCAGTGATCATCGGCCCGACGCGGTCGAGCAGGCGCTGGCGTTGCGCATCATCGAGCGTTGCCGACCCTGCAACGTTGAAAACGGCTTCGACCCGCGAGGCGGTGACGTTGGCGTGCTGGCCGCCGGGGCCAGAGGAGCGGCTCGTCCGCAGCTCGATCTCAGCCAGCGGAATCGCCAGCCGCGCGTTGATCCGGAGCTCCTCGGGCATCGCGGCGCTCCGGCGTACGCCTCAGCCCGCGAGCTCTGGGATGTAGTGCTCGAGGTGTGCGGCGATCGTCTGCCGCACCCAGCGCTGAGTCTCAGCGTCGGCCATCCGGTAGCGGCCGAGCAGCATCTTCTGGTCCTCGAGCGGCAGACCGGCGATCTCCCAGCTCACCACGAGCCGCTCAAATAGAGCCTCGGAGCGCCGCCGCCAGGCGTCCTCCTGGGAGGCGGCGGAACCGGCGGGCGGCTCGCCGATCTTGGCGATCGTGCCGGCGCTGAGTGACTGCCGCAGGGTGAGGATGCTGCCCTCGGGGTCGGTGTAGTCGGTAGTGATCAGCGGCGGCCGGTCGCGGCGACTCTTCTTGCGCTTCGCCACCGCGCTAGGCCAGAGCCTCGATCTTCGCCGCCAGCTCGAAGTCGGCCGCGGTCAGACCGCCCTCGGAGTGGGTCGAGATCGTCACCGTCACGGTGTCCCAGGAGATCGCCAGGTCGGGATGGTGGCCCATCCGCTCGGCTGGCTCGACCAAGCTGGAAACGAACGTGACCGAGCCGACGAAATCGCCGCGCGCAAACCGCTTCTCGATCACGTCGCCGGCCTGCGACCAGCCCGGCAGATCGCCGAGGCGGGACTCGATCTCGGGCTGACTGAGGAGCGCCATCGCCCCTATGCTGGCAGCAGGCGGGGAGCGGTGCAAACGACAGGAGGGGCGGCACAGATGACGGGCTCGAAACCGGTGCTCTGGCAGATCTCGATCTCGCACTACAGCGAAAAGGCGCGCTGGGCGCTCGCCTATAAGGAAGTCGACCACGCGCGCCGCTCGCCGCTGCCGGGCACGCACATCCCGATCGCTCTCTGGCTCTCCAGGGGCGAGACCATCACCCTCCCGATCCTCGAGCTCGACGGTCGCACGATCACCGACTCGACCGCCGTGATCGCGGCGCTGGAGCAGGCCTTCCCCGAGCCGGCGCTGTATCCCGAGGATCCGATCGAGCGGGCCCGCGCACTCGAGCTCGAGGACTTCTTCGACGAGGAGCTCGGCCCGGCGATGAGGCTGCTCCCCTTCTACGAGATGATCCAAGAACCGGAGATCTTCGCCGAGGTCGCCTCCCAGGCCGTCCCTGACGCGCTCGGCCGGGCCAAAGGCCTGGTCGGCCTCTACGCCCGCACCTACACCAGCATCCGCTTCGGCGCCAACGACGACGACGCTGCCGCCATCGCCCGCGCCAAGATCGTCGCCGCGCTCGACCGTCTCGACAGCGAGCTGGAGGCGAGCGGGGGCGAGTACCTGGTTGGCGAGAGCTTCAGCGTCGCCGACCTCACCGCCGCCTCGCTCTTCTACCCGCTGGTGCAGCCTCCCGAGGGCCCGCTTGAGGCCGACTCCCCCACCCCGCCCGCGCTCGAGCGCTTTCGCAACGAGCTCAGCCAGCGGCCAGGCTTCCTCTGGGTCGAAGAGATGTTCCGCCGCCACCGCCGGCCGCTCTCGGCGCTTGCCCCGGCCGACACGATTTCGTGACGAAGACGGCACAGAGAATTTTTCTGCTTGCAGACAATAAGTCGCGTTCAACTCCCTAAGGTGGCACCATGCAACGCATGGCCTGGACCGACGAGAGACTCGAGGAGCGCTTCGACGGAATAGACCGTCGCTTCGACGAGGTCGATCGCCGCTTCGAGCAGGTCGACCAGCGCTTCGAACAAGTGGACAAACGTTTCGAGCAGGTCGATCACCGCTTCGACCGGGTCGAAGGGGAGATCGTTGAGCTGCGGCGGGAGATGCACGCCGGCTTCGCGTCGCTTCAGTCCATCCTCAACCGCACCGGCGGCGGAGTCATCGTTGCCTTGCTCGGGATCATCGGCGCGATCCTCGTCAAGGCGTCTAGCGCCCGAGGCGGCTACGGCGTGAAGACGATCTTCAGCGCTTCGCGCCGGTCGAACATCGCGTAGGCCTCGGCGGCGTCGTCGAGCGGCATGTGGTGGCTGACCAACGGCGCCGGGTCGAGCTTGCCGGCCTCGAGCAAGGCGAGGACACGGTCGATGTGGGCGATCACGTTGGCGACGCCGAGGCGGAGATCAAGCCCCTTCAGCCAGGCGAGGCCGAGTGGGATCTCGGCCCGACCGGAGTAGGCGCCGATCCCGGAGACGGTGCCGACGTCACGGGCGAGGCTGATCGCCAGCGCCAACGGCTCCGGGCTGCCGACCGCGTCGACGGCGAGGTCGACGCCGGCACCCCCGGTCGCGGCGCGAACCTCCTTCTTCGGGTCCCCCTCGGTCAAATGAATTGGGGTCGCGCCGAACTCGGCGGCGAGCGCCAACCGCTCCTCGATCGTGTCGATCGCGAAGACCTCGACGGCACCGCCGGCGAGCGCCGACTGGACCGCGCAGAGCCCGACCGGGCCAAGGCCGAGGACGGCGACGGTGTCGCCGGACTTCATGCCGCCGTTGACGATCGCGTGGAAGCCGGTGCCAAGCACGTCGCCGGCGAAGAGGGCGACGTCGGAGCTGAGCCCGTCCGGCACCTTGCGCAGGGTCATGTTGGCGCGCGGTACCAAGACCTGCTCCGCCTGGGAGCCCTGCAGGTCGCCGAGGTGGGCGCCGTGGCCGAAGGTTTGCCCGTTCGAGCAGCGGTGGTAGTCGCCGCGCAGGCAGGGAGTGCAGGTGGCGCAGGCCGTGTGGAAGCAGCCGACGACGCGGTCACCGACCGCGACCCGCTCGACCGCGTCCCCCGCCGCGGTGACCGTCCCGACGAACTCGTGCCCGATCGTGAACCCCGCCTCGACCGGCACCCGCCCGTGGTAGATGTGGAGATCGGACCCACAGACCGCGCTCGCCTCGACCGCGACGATCACGTCATCGGCGGCGGCGAGCTCGGGCTCAGGCTTGTCATCGACCCGAACCTGCTCAAGGTCTTGGAACGTCACAGCGCGCATCGGGAGAACCTATCGGCTGGGCCGGGGCGGGGGTCCCAATAGGGATCAGGGTTTGGGGGAGGGTCGGGTGGGGGTCTGAAAACCCGCTCGCTTTCGCTCGCTTTTGAGTGTTTTCAGACCCCCACCCGACCCTCCAACCGAAATCTGGATTCCGAATTGAGAAGCCCGCCGGGCGGAGCCAGACGGGGTTCGGGAGCGCCCCGTCTTTTCTCCTTAGCTTCCAAGGGACGGAAGCTCTCCAAAGCTTCGATACGAGGGCGGCTCACGAAAGCTGTGGGCCTCGGGGGCATGGAGAGCTTCCGTTGGGAGGGGCCGGGTACCCCCTCCGAACGTATGAGCGGGAGGAGAGGGGCGCGATCGAGGCGCCAGCTTCCACCTCATCAACGACGAGTTGCGAGTGAGGAGGGGGTACCCGGCCCCACCACGGCAAACCTTTTAGCCGCTGACGCCGGCCACCTGGAAACGACTCTGACCGTCGCCGTCAGGGCTGGCGGTCTCGGCGATCCGCGATTCGAGCGCCAGCTCCTTCTCGAAGTCAGCCGCCTCACCGTGCTGGAAGGAGACGTCCTTGCCCTCGAGCAGCTCGATGAAGACCTCGACGAAGCGGGCGTCGAGCTGTTTGCCGGCTACACGGCGCAACTCGAGGATCGCGTCGTAGCTCGACATCGGCGTCCGATAGGAGTCGCGCGCGGTCATCACATCGTAGGTGTCGGCAACAGAGATGATCCGCGAGAGCTCGGGGATTTCGTCGCCGGCGAGACCACGCGGATAGCCTTTGCCGTCGATCCGCTCGTGGTGGGCGAGGATGATCTCCGCCACCGGGCCGTAGCCGTCGAGCGAGGAGACGACCCGGGCGCCCTGCTGCGGGTGGCGCTTGATCAGCATCCAGTCCTCGTCGGTGAGCGGCACGTTGGCCTTGAGGATCCGGTCGGGAAGGATGAACTTGCCGATGTCGTGCAGCAGCGCGGCGATGTGGACCAACTCCTCGTCGCGGCGCGAGTAGCCGGCGCGCTGCGCAATCGCCCGCGAGTAGCGAGCGACGGCGGCCGAGTGACGGGCGGTCATCTGATCCCGCAGGTCGAGGGTACGCAGCATCGCGCTCAACATCCCGACCTGGAAGCTGGCCAACTGCTTGCTGCGCAGCTCGAGTTCCTCAGCCCGATCCTGGGAAACGAGCAGGGCACCGACCAGATACTGGAAGGTGATGAGGACGACGCCGAAGAGGGCGATCGCGCCCAGGCCGACCCTGACATACAGGTACACGATCGCGGCCGCCATCAGGGCTGCCGCCAGCTCGGACGGCAGGACCGGCAGGAAGGCGTTGCGGACGAGTTGCAGGAACGACGTCCGCTGCAGGTAGCACGAGTAGGAACCGATCAGCGTGAAGTCGATCGCCAGCCCGAGAGCGAAGACGCCGAGGATAAGCGCGTAGAACGCCGGGTCGGAGTCGGTCAGGCCGGCGCCGGTCGTGACCCAGTGGAAGACGAGGCCGCTGACAAGCGGGAAGGTTGCGAAGGCGAGCAGATTGTTGAGGACGTAGTGCGCCGCTTTCTTCTCGCTGGCGATGGTGCTGACGCCGATCATGATCACCGCGATCAGCGCCGCGGGCGGGCCGCCGAGGAAGACCATCGCGAACACCATCGGCAGGAAGCTGCCCGATACCTTGAGCCGGTGGCGGTTGCTGATCGCGGTCAGGTCGCTGAAGATCGCCAAGGCGAGCAGGATCGCGAACAGCTCCATGTCCCAGTTGGCAGTGTCGGCGGTGAGGATTCCGACGGCGATTACCGCGACCAGGGCGACGGCCTGGATGCCGATCACCAGCTTGGTTGGACGACTGTTATCCATCTCTTGAAAGGTTTTCGGCGCGCCGCGGCGCATTCCTTAGTGCGGATGCCACCGGATCCGAACTTTCCCCCGCATCGGCGCCGGGAGACCGTCGGGCAAGTCGGAGACCCGAAAATTACGCTGCTATGAGCCCCCTTTCAAGCAGCGTGGCCGGATGACCGGTCCCATGCAAAAAAAGCGAAGGGCACCACAAGGGTGCCCTTCGAAAAACTGCGCTATCAAGACGGAAGCTTGTCGCTTTACCGTCTGTCTGAAGTTCTAGTGACGAAAGACCATGCCTATGCCCTCCTTCTCGATGAAGCCCTGTCTCTTGCTTCCTGTGCAGATCTCAATTGCTGCTTGCGCAGGTTTTAGCACAACTTCGCGGAAAGTTGTGCATCTGCAGGAAAACTTGTGCAGAAAATAGAGAAATCGGCTGTTTGAATGCATAGCTCTGGCCTGATCGAGCCCCTGCGAACGCGGGTCTTCCGCCGCCTGGCGGCCACCTACGCGATCAACGAGTTCGGCGACTGGATGGGGATCGTCGCCCTCTCCGTTCTGATCTACGAGCAGACCGACAGCGCCCTGGCGACGACCGGCCTCTTCCTCGGCACGCGCTTCCTGCCGGCGCTCCTGGCGCCGATTCTCGTTACCCGCAGCGAGCGCTCTCCGCCACGCTTTGCCCTGCCGGTCATCTACTGCGGCGAGGCGGTCGCGTTCGGCGCCCTCGCCCTGCTGGCGAATGATTTCTCCCTGGCCGCCGTGATCGTCGTCGCCACGATCGACGGCGCCCTCGCCCTAGTCGGGCGGGCGCTTACCCGGGCGGTGGTGGCCGTCCACCTCGAGTCGTCCGGTCAGCTGCGCGCCGGCAACGCCCTGCTCAACATCGCCTTCACCGGGGGCGCCGCCGTCGGCCCCGGGGTTGCCGGCCTCGTCGTCGCCGGCTTCGGCGCGCAGGCCGCGCTGCTGCTCAACGCGGTCTCCTTCTACCTGATCGCCTGGATCCTCCTGACCGCGGGACCCCTGCCCCACGCCGAACCGGAACCGGGTCGAATGCGGGACCGGGTCCGCGCCGGCGTCGCCTACCTGCGCGAAAAGGTGCTCCTTCGCCGGCTGCTCATCGCCCAGGGCATGGCCTTCGTCTTCTTCGCCGCGGTAGTCCCCATCGAGGTCTTCTACGCCAAGGAAACGCTCGGCGCCAGCGACTCCGGCTACGGCCTGCTGCTCGCCAGCTGGGGGGTCGGGATGGTCCTGGGCAGCTTTCTCTTCGCGGCGATCAGGCGACTGCCCCTTGCCTACCTTCTGCTGTTCAGCACCGTCGCCGTCGGCGTCGGCTACCTCGGCCTTGCCGTCGCCCCCACCCTGGCGGTCGCCTGTGCCGCCTCGATCCTCGGCGGCGGCGGCAATGGGGTCCAGTGGGTCTCGGCGATCAGCGCCGTGCAGGAGCTGACCGCTGAGGGGATGCAGGCGCGGGTAATGGCAGTGTTGGAGTCGATCGGCGCGGCGATGCCCGGCGTCGGGTTCCTGGTCGGTGGTTTGATCGCAACCGTCGCCGATCCACGTGTGGCTTTCCTCGTCGCGGGTATAGGCGTCCTAGTAATCGTCCTTCTCGCCATCCCTTTTCTGGGCGCCAAGTGGCAGGAAAGCCCTGCAAGCGACAGTTCACAATCGCTTGACGGCGATGAAGACATTGTGCTGGAGTTGATTCCAGGTAGCTCGCCCGTCAGGTCCGACCCGGAGGTTCAACGTTGAAAAAGGTTTCAATGACCATCACGGTTTTCGGACTTGCAGCGGTCGCGGCCGTTGCACTGGTCGCGTGCGGCGGCAGCGACAGCTCGAGCTCCGGCGGCGGTAACGGCGGCAAGAAGGGTGGGATCCTCGACGCCACCTACGGCTCCTTCCCGGATTACATGGATCCGGCGATTTCCTACACGGCGGAAGGCTGGTCGGCGATGGGCGAGGTCTACATCCCGCTCCTCACCTACAAACACGCTGAAGGTGCTGAAGGCGCCGAAGTCGAACCGGGCCTGGCCAAAGAAATGCCGAAAATCACCAACGGCGGCAAGACCTACACGATGTTCCTGCGCCCGGGCCTCAAATACTCCGACGGCACCCCGGTCAAGGCCTCCGACTTCCCATACGCGGTCGAACGGATGTTCAAGCTCAGCTCCGGCGGCTCGCCCTTCTACACCGACATTGTCGGCGCCGAAAAGTTCCTCGAAACCAAGACGGGCGGCATCCCCGGGATCAAAACCAACGACAAGACCGGGGAAGTCTCGATCACGCTGGAAAAGCCCCGCGGAACCTTCAGCAACGAGCTGGCGCTGATGTTCGTGGCGCCGGTTCCGGCCGGGACGCCAAACGAAGACCTCTCGGCCGACCCGCCTCCCGGCACCGGTCCCTACATGATCACCAAGTCACAGCCAGGCCGCGGCTGGGAATACGCCCGCAATCCCTACTGGGCGAAAGACAACTCGAAAGCGATGCCGACCTACCCGACCGGCCTGATCGACGGCGCCAAGATCACTGTCGTCCGCAACCCGCAGACGCAGGTCAACGACATCGAACAGGGCAAGTCCGACTGGATGCAAAACCCGGTGCCGGCCTCGCGCTACGCCGCCGTCAAAGAAAAATACGAAGGCTCCCAGTTCCGGGTCGAGCCGACGATCAGCACCTACTACTTCTGGATGAACACCCAAGAGGCGCCGTTCGACGACGTCAAAGTGCGACAGGCGATCAACTACGCCGTCGATCCGGCGGCGCTGGAACGGATCTACTCCGGTCAGATCAAAGGCACCCAGCAGATCCTGCCGCCGGGGATGCCGGGCTACGAGAAATTCGAGCTCTACCCGCACGACGTGGCGAAAGCCAAAGAAATGATCAAAGAAGCGAACCCATCGGACATGGACATCACCGTCTGGACCGACACGGAAAGCCCCAACAACGAAGCGGGCGAATACTACGAGGGGGTCCTCAAGGAACTCGGCTTCAACACGAAGCTGAAAATCCTCAACGCCGACAACTACTTCACGGTGATCGGCAACCAGACGACCCCGGATCTCGACACCGGCTGGTCGGACTGGTTCGAGGATTACCCGCACCCGAACGACTTCTTCCAGCCACTGCTGTCCGGAGAAAGCATCCTCCAGACCAACAACGGCAACTTCGCCAACTTCGACGAACCGGCCGTGAACAAAGAAATTGCCGAACTCGGCGAACAGCAACTCGGTCCTGAACAGGAAAGCGCCTACTCGGCCCTGGACAAGAAAATCATGGAACAGGCGCCCTGGGCACCGTACGGAACGCGCACGCTCGACACCTTCGTCTCCGACAAAGTCAACCTCGACAGCATCATCGACAACCCGACGTTCTTCCAGTATCTGACCAGCTTCGAATTCAACGAATAGGGCCAGGAGACCGGGACCGAGAGAGGACGTGGCGATCGACCCCCAGCCCGAGGCCGTTGCGGCCGGGGGTCCGGGCGCCGGCTTCCCGCCGGCGCCCGCGGGAGTCTCAGCGGGGACGCACGGGCCCTGGTATCTGGCCTACAAGCGGTTCGTCCGCAACCGGGTCGCGGTCGCGTTCCTCGGCCTCTTCGTCCTCATAGTCCTGTTCGTGCTGGCGGCGCCGATCTGGGCTGACAACGTCGCCCACACCGGTCCCAACCAAACGCACACGCTGCAGAAACTCCACGTCGACGGCGAAGTCCGTGAAGTCGTCACCCCGGAAGGGAAGCCAATCGGCCCGCAGCTGTTCGAAGCCGACGGCAAGTTTTTCCTCGGCGCCGACAGCCGCCTCGGCCGCGATGAGATGGTGCGGCTGATGTACGGCGGCCGCACCTCGCTGCTGATCGGCCTCACCTCGGCCCTGATCACGACCATGACCGCAATCCTGCTCGGGCTGCTGGCCGGCTACTACCGGGGCTGGATCGACACCGTGATCGCCCGCACTCTGGACGTGCTCTGGTCGCTGCCGGTCTTCCTCATCGCCCTGGCGCTCGGCATCGCGCTCGCCTACGGCGGCCTCTCGATCGGTCCGATCGAACTCTCCGGCGGCTCGCTCTGGATCCCGATCCTGGTGATCAGCATCTTCACCGTGCCCTACATCGCGCGGCCGATCCGCGGCGAAGTGCTGGCGCTCAGCGAAAAAGAGTTCGTCGAAGCGGCGATCGCCCAGGGCGCCAGCCCATTGCGAGTGATGTTCGGCGAGATCCTGCCCAACCTGGCCTCGACGATCATCGTCTTCTTCACCCTGATGTTTGCCAACAACATGCTGTTCGAGGCGGGCCTCTCGTTCCTCGGCGCCGGCGTCCAGGCGCCGAACTCCTCCTGGGGGACGATGATCAGCGTCGGCGAGGAGTTGCTGACCACGCAACCGCTGCTGGCGATCATCCCCGGCGTGATGATCATGCTGACCGTGCTGGCGCTGAACATCGTCGGCGACGGACTCCGCGACGCCCTCGACCCGCGCTCGAAAGTGCGACTCGAGGCTCACGCCGGCATCGTCGAGCCGAAAGGTGCGTCGGTCTGATGGCCCGCTTCGTGCTCAGGCGGCTGGCCGGGATGATCGCCGTCCTCTTCGCCGTCTCGGTGATCATCTTCCTCGTCTTCAACGTGGTCCCGGCGACCAACCCGGCACAGTTGCTTGCCGGCAAGAACTCGACGCCGACCCTGGTCAAGAGCATCGAAGAAGAATGGGGCTTCGACGACTCGCTGCCCCAGCAGTACGTGACGATGATGAAGAAAGTCTTCACCGGCGAACTCACGTCCTACAAGCCGCGGATCTCGGTCGACGAACAGATCGCCGAACGGATCCCGGCGACGCTCTCACTCAGCATCGGCGCCGGCCTGATCTGGCTCTTCTTCGGGCTCTTACTGGGCTACTTCTCCGCCCTGCGGGCGGGCGGCTGGCTCGACCGCCTGCTGACCGCCGTCTCGGTCGCCGGGATCTCGATCCCTGTCTTCCTGATCGCCCCGGTCCTCATCTACTTCCTCACTTACAAGGTCGAAATCTTCCCCAACGGCAGCTACGTGCCCTTGACCGAAGACCCCTGGGAATGGCTGACGCACCTGATCCTGCCCTGGGTGACGCTGGCGATCCTCTCGGTCGGCTTCTACAGCCGCGTCCTGCGCTCGAACATGCTCGACGCGATGAACGAGGACTACGTGCGGACGGCGCGAGCGAAGGGGCTGAGCGAACGCAAGGTGATGACCAGGCACGTGCTGCGTAACTCGCTGATCCCGATCATCACCCTCTTCGGGCTCGACTTCGGCGCCACCATCGCCGGCACCGCGATCATCACCGAAGTCCTCTACAACCTCAACGGGGTCGGCAGCTATGCGGCGGAAGCGGCGGTCAAATTCGAACTGCCGCCGATCATGGGCGTGACCCTCTACGGCGCCTTCTTCGTCGTCCTCGTCAACACCATCGTCGATATCGTCTACGCCTACCTCGACCCCCGGGTGCGCCTGGGAGAAGCGGCGGCGGCATGAGCGCGGAGGGACTGCTCGCGGTCCGCGACCTGCGGGTCGGCTTCGCCACCGAAGGCGGCCTGCTGCAGGCGGTTGACGGGGTCAGCTTCGACCTGCGCCCCGGCGAAGTACTGGCGATCGTCGGCGAGTCGGGCTCGGGCAAGAGCGTCACTGCGCAGACCCTGATCGGCCTGACGCGGTCGCGGAACACGCGGATCGAGGGCTCGGTCAAACTCGACGGCGAGGAGCTCGTCGAGGCCAGCGACGCGCAGATGCGGCAATTGCGGGGCGAACGGATCGCGATGGTCTTCCAGGACCCGATGACCTCGTTCAACCCGGTCTACCGGCTCGGCGCTCAGATCATCGAGGCGATCCGCGCCCACCGCGGCGACACCGGTAAGAAGCAGGCGCGGGAGCGCGTCGTCGAGTTGTTCGAGGCGGTCGGGATTCCCGACGCCGAGCGCCGGGTCGACGACTACCCGCACGAATTCTCGGGCGGGATGCGGCAGCGGGCGATGATCGCGATGGCACTGGCGCTCGAACCCGAGGTGCTGATCGCCGACGAGCCGACCACGGCGCTCGACGTCACGATCCAGGCCCAGATCCTGGCCCTGCTCGAGGAGCTGAACCGCAAACGCAACCTGGCGACGATCCTGATCACCCACGACCTCGGCGTCGTCGCCGAAGTCGCCGACCGGGTGCTGGTGATGTACGCGGGACGGGTGGTCGAGGAGGGGACGCTGGACGAGATCTTCTACGACCCCCAGCACCCCTACACCTGGGGGCTGCTCGGTTCGCTGACCCGGCTCGACCGGCCGCGGCCGAAGCGGCTGCCGCAGATCAGCGGCGTGCCGCCGTCGCTGGTGGCGCTGCCTGACGGCTGCTCGTTCCGGCCGCGCTGCCCGCATGAGTTCGCCAAGTGCACCGAGATGCCGGACCTGAGCGAGCGGCTGAGCGAGGCCCCGCGCCACTGTGACCGTTGCTGGTTGGAGCCGGACGAGAAGCGCACCAAGCGCCAAGTCGAGGGCCAGATCGGACTGGAGGCACCGGCCTAATGGCGGCCGAGGCCCTGCTCGAGGTCAACGACCTCGTCAAGCACTTCCCGATCAAGCGCGGGATCCTGATCGACCGCGAAGTCGACCAAGTGCGGGCCGTCGACGGGATCAGCTTCTCGATCCCGAAAGGGCAGACGCTGGGCCTGGTCGGCGAGTCGGGCAGCGGCAAGTCGACCGCCTGCCGGGCGGTGCTGCAGTTGATCAAGCCGACCTCGGGCTCGGTCAAGTTCGACGGCCGCGAGATCGCCGGGCTCTCGCGACGGCAGATGCGGCCATTGCGGCGCGAGATGCAGATGATCTTCCAGGACCCCTACGCCTCGCTGAATCCGCGCAAACGGATCGGCCAGATCGTCGGCGACCCGCTCAAGCGCCAGGGCGTCGCCTCCGGCGGCGCGCTGCGCAAGCGGGTCAACGAGCTGCTCGACCGAGTCGGCCTTTCGACCGAGCACTACAACCGCTTCCCGCATGAGTTCTCTGGCGGCCAGCGACAGCGGATCGGGATCGCCCGGGCACTGGCGCTGGAGCCGAAGCTGGTGATCGCCGACGAGCCGGTCTCGGCTCTCGACGTCTCGATCCAGGCCCAGATCATCAACCTGCTCGATGATCTCCAGGACGAGCTCGGGCTGACCTACCTCTTCGTCGCCCACGACATCGGTGTCGTCCGTCACATCTCCGACCGGATCGCGGTCATGAACAACGGCAAGATCGTCGAGGAAGGGAGCGCCGACCAGGTCTGCGAGCGGCCGGTCGACCCCTACACGAAGAAACTGCTGGCGGCGGTGCCGATCCCCGACCCGCGCGAGAGCCGGGACCGGCGCGCGGGCGCCGCCGCGGGTAGCTGAGTCCCGGGTAGCCTGCCGGCAGTGAGCCTGCCTCTCTCGCCGCCGATCAAGCCGCAGCTTGCGCTGACCCGCAAACAGCTTCCGCTCGGCGAGGAGTGGGCGTATGAGCCGAAGCTCGACGGCTTCCGCGCGATCGTCTTCGTCGACGGCGAGGACTTCTACATCCAGTCGCGCGGCGGCAAAGAGCTGCGCCGCTACTTCCCGGAGCTCCACTTCGCGCCGGGGCGCTGGGTGCTCGACGGGGAGCTGGTGATCCGCGACGCCGACGGCAACCTCGAATTCGACGCCCTGCAGGAACGGATCCACCCGGCCCAGTCGCGGATCGACCTGCTCTCGAAGGAGATCCCGGCCGGCTACATCGTCTTCGACCTGCTCGCCGAGGGCGACCAGTCGCTGCTCGAGGCGCCGCTGGCGGAACGGCGCCGGCGGCTGGAGGCGATCGCCGAGCAGGCGGAGCTGGAGTTGACGCCGCTGACCCCCGACACCGACCAGGCGGAGCAGTGGCTGGGCAGCATCGAGGGCGTGATGGCGAAGCAGCTCGACGCCCCCTACCTCCCCGGCAAACGCAAAGGGATGGCGAAGGTCAAGCGCGAGCGGACGATCGACTGCGTGGTGATGGGCTGGCGGCCGGGCAAAGAGGAGGGCACGGTCGGCTCGCTGATCCTCGGCCTCTACGACGGCGGCGAGCTGCGCTCAGTCGGCCACATCTCCGGCTTCAGCGCCGCCGCCAAACGCAGCATGCGGACGATGCTGGAGCCGCTGGAGACCGGCAAGAGCGGCAGCGCCGAGCCAAGCCGCTGGACCGGCGGCCGCGACCTCGAGTGGGTCGAGCTGCGGCCGGAGCTGGTGATCGAGGTTGGGTATGACCATGCGGCCTCGGGGCGGATCAGGCACGGGGCGCGGTTCCATGCGTTTCGGGACGACAAAGAGCCGTCCGAGTGCCTGTTCCAGCAGCTCGATGAAGGGGGCTAGAAGAGGGTGCTCTGGGGCAGCGGGTCCTGCCTCGGGGGGAGGCGCCTGCGGGCGAGGTTTACGTTCTCGGCACCTCCCCCCGAGTCACCCCCTGCCACATCCGCTCTTCCGGACCCGTCGGCCAGCGAGCGACGCAGCTGATTCCGGCCCCATCCCTTGACAGCTCGCGTAGCTCGCTCGCGGTCCTCGGGACGCATGTAAGCGCGGTCGCCGTAGAGCTGTTCGTAATCGCCGATCAGGTCCGGGCGTTTGGCTTGGAGCCAGGCGAAGAAGACGTCCTTGACCTCGTCGCGGAGGTGGAGGGCGACGCCGCCGAGAAAGGTGGCGCCGGCTTTGTGGGCGCGTTCGATGATTGGGCGGACCTGGTCGGGGTCGTCGTTGATGCCCGGCATCAGCGGCGCAATTAGGACGCCGGAGTCGATCCCGCAGCGGCGCAGCTCGGCGACCGCGTCGAGACGAGCGGTCGGGCTCGGCGTGTGCGGCTCAGTTGCGCGCCAGGCATCCTCGTCGAGGGTCGGGACTGAGAGGTTGACCGAGATCGGCAGCCCCCGACGCGCCAGTCGTTTGTAGATCTTGATGTCACGCATCACCAACGGTGACTTGGTCAGGACTGAGACCGGCGTCTCCGCCTGCCCCAGCGCTTCGAGGATCTCGGGCATCATCAGGTAACGGCTCTCGACCCACTGGTAGGGATCGGTGTTCGTCCCCAGCGCAACCAGGTCCCGCTTCCAGCCCGGCCGCGCCAGCTCATTGCGCAGCAGCTCCGGGACGTTGACCTTGACCACGATCTCGCGCTCGAAGTCCCGGCCGGCGTCCATGTCGAGGTACGTGTGGGTGCGGCGGGCGAAACAGTTGTGGCTGACAACGCCGTCGGCGATGAAGTCGCCGGTCCCGGTGGTGATGTCGAACATCCGCATCCGCTCACCAAGCGGTTCGATCGCCGTCACTCCCAACCTCGCCCGTGACTTGATCGCGATGCCGTCGATCGACCGTTTGCGCGAGATTGCCGGATCGATCCTCTGGAACAGCCTGAGCTGTTCCCGCAGACCGCCGAGCAGGCGCACGGTCCTGACTCCATTCGGTCTCGATCCCTCCATTCGGTGGGAAAAGCCAAGCCGGTTCAGGGAATCCGCGGTCCGCCTCAGTATCTCCTCGTCCTGATTGGCGATTCGCAGGCACTCGCTGCGGCTCCCCTCCGCGTCGAAAATTCCCGCGAGGAAACCTCGAGTCCAGTCCTCACTCGGCGAGGTCGGCCAGGAAATCAAGTCATGCACCCGGTCGACGCCATCCTTCGAGTAGTTCCGAATTCCGCCGATAGGTCGATGACGGGCATTCCCGCTCGAGAACTCGAAGGCGTGGGTCCCGATTCCAGCCGCCGCCAGATAGTCGCGAGAGCGATCAATAGCCTCGTGATCGGCGAGGGCGAGACGGAAACGATGGACGTCTCCGTGCGATCTGCCCGCCCGCTCGTAGGAATAGGAACCAAGATGCCCATCTCCGCGGACCATCCCGCACAGATAGCCACGCCGATACTCGCCGGTCTCCCGGCTTTCCGGACCGAGCGACCCGACTCCCATCAGCTTGTTGTTCAGGGTCAGGAACGGCCGCTGCATCGGCCCGCATTCGGCCCCGGTGACGTACTTCCAGCCGCGATCGGTGAGAAACCTATGGTCGCCGCTGGCGATCAGCTCGGTTCCGTCCTCGAGCGCGACCCGGTACGCCTGCTTGAGGGTTGACCAGTGCGCCTCGATGCGGGTCTTCGCGTACCGGCGGTAGGACCCCCGCCGCGCCGTCCCGTAGATCCGATCGCCAGGTCTGACGTCTTCGATTCGGCGAGTGGCTCCGTCTGCCATCAGGATCGGCGTATCCGGCCCCAGGCAATAGGCACAGGCATGAGTGCAGCCCCGGTAGGGGTTGATCGTCCAGCTGAAGCCGTAGCGGCCGCCGGGCACGTGGTTGAGTGCCGAGCGGGCCCGGACCTCGTGGAAGTTGATCCCCATCGCCTCCGGGGCGTCGAAGGTGCGGACCACGGAGCCGTCGCCAACTCCGGGCAGTCGCAGGTCGTTCTCGACTCGTTGTTCATCCCACCGCATACGAACGTATGTTCGCATACGTGCCCGACGTTCGACGTTTTATGCCGCCTATGACCGGCTCAAAACATCGAGCGGCTTAGATGCTGGAGCCGGTCTCTTCCCGCTTGTAGGAGGTGAGCTGCTCGAGCGCTTTGGCGCGGGCCTTGCTCCGCAATGGCGGCAGCAGGGCGACCAGGTTGCCGCTCGGGCCGAGTGCCTGCTTCGCCCAGCGGCGGAAGTCGAACTCGTCGACGTGGTCGGCGATCAGGCCGTCGTCGGCGAAACGGAAGCTGGCCTGGATGTCGTTGACGACCGGGCGGCCGGTGGAGAACGTGTAGCGGGCGATCCAGTGAGCGGTGCCGCTCTGCTCGCCGGCATCGTGCTCACGGAGCTCGATCTCGAGGTCCTTGGCGCGGCCGGTCAGCATCCGCCACATGGCACCAATGTCCTCGCCCTCGAGATCGCCGAAGGCAGGGTCGCGAAAGTGGGCACCGGGCGAGTAACAGGCCGTCATCGCGGTGCCGTTGCACTCGGCGAAGGCGGCGTAGAGCCGCTCGATCGTCGCCTTGTTCTCCTCCGCCGACACCGGACCACCCTAACCGGGTTCAGGGAAGCTCGCCGCGGATCACGTAGCGGAGGACGTCGACGACCTGCTCGGCGGATCGCGCGGTCGCCTGGGCGGCGCGGTCGACCTCCTTCAACGCGTGGTCGAGCTCACCGTCGTGCAGGGTGATGATCGGCTTGCCGAGGGCGGCCGCGTAGCCGGCGTCGAAGGCGGCGTTCCACTGCCTGTACTTGTCGCCGAAGCGGACGACGACGACGTCGGCCGCCGTGATCAGCGTCTGAGTGCGGATCGCGTTGACGCCGGCGCCCTTGTGGTCGCGCCAGAAGGCCTCCGACTCCTCTCCCAGCGTGCCGGTACCGGCGTCGTCAGAGGCGGCGTGATCGGTGACCGGCGCCGAGAAGGAGACCGGCAACCCGGCCTCAGCCACGCCTGCCTCAATCCGCTCCCGCCAATCCGAATGGATCTCCCCCGAGAGATAAACGTCCCAAGTCTTCTCGGCCATCGCTTGATCCTAGATCAGCGAGTCCGTCCTGAGCCGCGCATATCGCGGATGAGGACGGACTCGGCGAATCGCGGTGTTATCTTATTTGACGTGAACGTAAGGAATAGGTTCATGCGCGGCGGGGTCGACGCCGGGCATGAGAACTACAAGTGGTGGGCACTCTCCTGCACCAGCCTCGGGATGCTGCTGGTCGCGACCAACTCCGGAACGCTGATCATCGCCTTGCCGGACCTCGAGCGGGCGCTCGGGACGAGCCTGCTGGAACTGGTCTGGGTGATCCTCGCCTACATGATCAGCTCCACCGTGCTGGTTCTCACCGCCGGCCGCCTCTCCGACCTCTTCGGCCGCAAGCCCGCCTTTGTCGGCGCCTTTCTGATCTTCGGCTTCGCCTCGCTCGGCGCCGGCTTCGCCGGCGGCGGCACCGAACTGATCCTCTGGCGGATCCTGCAGGGGATCGGCGGCGCCTTCATCTTCGCCAACGGTCCCGCTCTCGTTACCGATGCCTTCCCCAAGGAGCAACTGGGGCTGGCGATGGGGACGAACACGATGATCGCCGCGATCGGGCTGGTAATCGGGCCTGTGCTCGGCGGCGCCCTGGTCGCGATCTCCTGGCACTGGGTCTTCTGGTTCAACGTGCCGCTGGCGCTGGCCGGCGCGCTGTGGTCCGCCTTCGTCCTGCGCGAGCTCGCCAGCCGCGACACGGTCCGCGGCTTCGACACCCTCGGCACCGCCACCTTCGTCGTCGGCCTGACCGGGCTCGTCTACGGAATCTCGCGCGGGGGCATCTCCGGCTGGAACGACACGCTGGTGATTGCCAGCCTCGCCGTCGCCGCCGTCCTGCTGCCGCTCTTCGTCCTGATCGAGCACCGCGGCAAGGCGCCGATGCTCGACCTCTCGATCTTCCAGAACCGGCTCTTCGCGGCGGCCAGCGCGGCGACCTTCATCAACGGCCTCTCCCGCTTCGCGCTGATGTTCATCTTCGTCTTCTACTACCAGGGGGCGCAGGGGGACGACCCGATCCTGGCCGGCGTCAAGCTGGCGCCGATGGCGCTCGGGATGCTGGTCGCCTCCCCCCTCGCCGGGATCTGGGCCGACCGCCACGGCTCCCGGGTACTGGCGGCGCTGGGGATGCTGGTCACCGCCACCGGGCTCGCCCTAATGACGACCCTGCAGGCCGACACTCCCTACTGGCAGGGGGGCCTCTGGCTGACCCTGGTCGGGATCGGCTCCGGGATGTTCATGTCCCCGAACACGGCGGCGATGATGGGCACGGTGCCAACCGAGCGGCGCGGAATCGCCGCCGGGGCACGAACGATGCTGCAGAACACGGGGGCGGTGATCTCGATCGCTTTCGTGCTTGCGATCGTCACCGCCGCGGTGCCGAAGCCGATCCTGTTCAAGATTTTCTCCGGCCTCGCCTCCGGCCTGACCAGCGCCCAGCTCGATCCCTTCATCAACAACATGCACACGGCCTTGTGGGTACTGGCCGCGGTCTCGCTCGTTGGCGCCGGCGTCTCGCTGCTGCGACCCAGCGAGCAGAAGCAGCCGCGCGACCGCCGCCCCGGCCTCGCGATCGACGAGGCGATCCGCGAGGAGATCGAGGCCACCCCGTGAGCCCAACCTCCTCGCCAACCCGCTCCGAGCGCGCCGAGCTGCGGATCGGCGACGTCGCCAAGCTGGCCGGGACGACGCCGCGGACGATCCGCTACTACGAGGAGATCGGGCTGCTGCCGGTGCCCGGCGGCCGCGAGCCCGGCGCCCACCGCACCTACTCCGAGGCCGACGTCGAGCGGTTGCAGGAACTGCTGCGGCTGAAGGACCTACTCGGCGTCTCGCTCGAGGAGCTGAAAGAGCTGGTCGCGGTCGAAGGCGCCCGCGCCGCCCTGCGCCGGGAGTGGCACGAGGGGGTCGAGGACCCGGCCCGGCGTCAGCAGATCCTCGAGCAGTCTCTCTCCCACATCAGCCGCCAGCTGGAGCTGGTGCGCCGCCGCCGCAACGAGATCGCCAAGCTCGAATCGGAGCTGCTCGCCAAATGCCGGCGCGTCCGCGAACTGAGGGACGGGAGGGTCAGTGACCCTCCCCCGCCCGCTGCTCGGCGAAGTGCTTGCTGAGCATCGTCACCTGGCCCTGGTAGTTGGAACCCAGGTCCGCGCCGTAGAGGCGTTCGGCCGGGGACTCCATCCACTCCAGCCCCAGCTTGCAGACGGGCTGGCGGTGCTCGACCATGAAGGAGACGTCGCGGGCGCGCACCTCGAGCGCAGCGCGGCTGCCGTGGCGCTCGCCGGCGGGGTCGTAGCCGAAGCCGGGGTCGAAGAAGCCGGCGTAGTGAGTCCGCAGCTCACCCGCGGTCGGGTCGTAGGCCATCATCTCAGCCGCGATCTGGGGTGGAATCGAGACGCCCTCGGCCGAGAGCAGCAGGTAGAAGATCTCCGGCTCAAGCACGATCCGCCCGCCCGCCTCGGGGAAGACGGGGTCCCAATAGTCGCTCCAGCGGTAGGCACGGATCCGCGAGAGGTCGACCGGCAGGCTGTTCTTCTTCGCCCGGTAGCCGACGGTGCGATCGGCGGGGCCGGAGAGGTCGAGGCTGAGGAAGAGCCCGTCGGCAAGGGCCAAATCCGCCTGGGGCACCGGCTCCGAGCCCATATAGACCAGCGGCGAGCCCTCCCCCTGGAGGGCGCGGATCCGCTCGTCGCCGAGGCGGACGTCGCCGCGGGACAGGCGCAGCTGGTTGAGCGAGAGCCCGGTCTTGACCTGGATCGCGAACGAGCGCGGCACGACCTCGAGGTAGAGGCGGCCGCGGTAGCCGGCGCGGACGTCGTCGAAGCGGTGATGGCGGTCGGTAATCACCCGGGTGAAGACATCGAGGCGGCCCGTCGAGCTCTTCGGGTTGGCCTTGGCGCGCACGTCATCGGGCAGCGCCAGCTCCTCGATCAGCGGCACCAGATAGGGCCGGTCGCGCTCCAGCACGGCGCCGTCGCGGAGATCGATCCGCTGGAAGGCAAGCCCCTCCATCTTTTCCTCGACGGTTGAGTCGACGTCGGGGAGAAAAGAGCAGCGCAGCGCCCAGGCAACGTCGCCGAGGCGCAGATCGATGCTGGCCGGCTGGATTGCCTCGGGCCGGATCCGATAGTCGCCGGAGCTGACCCACTCCTCCTCGATCGCCCCGCTTAGCGCCTGCGAAGGAAAGACGCCGACGGTCGCGTCGGCCGGCGGCGCCCCCGGCGCCGCCGGCCCCGCGCTTTGTGGCTCGCTCATCCGGCAGAGATTATTCGCCGCGCCTCGGCGGTGCTGAGGTACGGCGACAGCGCAAACTCGAGCACCTCAGGCAGGAGCTGGTCGATCTGCTCCGTCTCGCCGGCGAGGACCCGCCGGCCGAGCAGCGAGGCGATGCCACCGACCACCGCTTCGTCGATCGCCTCCGGCACCTCGCCCCCACCTAGCGCCTCCGGCGCACCGTCGCGCAGGTAGGCGACAAAGCTCTCGACCGCCGCCTGGTAGCGGTCGTAGACGCCGCGACCGGCGCGCAGACCCTCGACCAGGGAGATGCTCGCCAAGGCGGGGTTGCTGGCAAGCGCACCCAGCAGTGCCTCGATCCCGGAGCTCACCCGCAGCTGCCACTCGCCCTTGGGGTATTTGCCACAGGCGGCGAGAACCTGTTCGCGGATCCGCTCAACTGCTTCTTCGTAGGCGGCGAAGAAGCAGTCATCCTTACTTTCGAAGTGTTTGTAGAAGTCACTCTTGGAAACGGATGCCCGCTGTCCAATTAGTGACACAGTGGTCCTCTGATAACCCACCTCATAGAGAACTTCCGTTAGCCCGCTGATCAGCCTCTCACGCTGATTTCGAGCGACGAACTCAGGCGAGAGTCCATGTCGGCCACGGGGCAAGCGGTCCATTCAACTATCGAAGTCTGCCACCGTACTGTCACTTTCGCGTCGCGGTATCGACCCCGACTTCGGCTAGACCGTGGTACGGCGAGAGAACGAACTCGGAAAGTTCGGGCAATAAAGCCCTCGCGTCCGCCGCCGCGCCGCGCCGAATCTGCTGGTTGACGACCCAGGCAATGCCGCCGATCAGCGTCTCCTCAATCGTCTCCGGCAAGTCTGTCTCGGCGGGCGTGCTGCGCTTCAGCAGCTCGACGTATCCACGCAACGCAGCGTCGTAGCGCTCAGCAGAAGCGGGGGTCGCCGAGAGCGACTCGATCATGCACATGCGGGCAGCGGCCGGGCGCTCGGCGACAAATCCGAGGAACGCCGCCAGTCCCGCCTCGATCTTCTTCTGCCAAACACCGTCCTCCGCCGTGCAAGCGTCTTCCACGCTCTCCCGCGATTCCGTCAGGGCGGAGGCGGTCGCAGTCAGAAAAAGGTCTTCCTTGCCGTCGAAGTTGTCATACAGAGTTTTTCGCGCGACCCCGGCATGGCGAACGACGTCTGCGATCTTGGTCGCCTCATAGCCACGCTCGGCGCTGAGCTCGGCAATTGCGTCCATCATCCGCCTGCGCTTGTGCCTAGCGACGAACTCTTTTGACAACTCGGGCCTTTGCGGGCTCAACCGAGCTCCCAGGGGGTGGTTGGGAGCATGAGCCGAAGGATACCCGCGGTTTTCAGATTCACGCACAAGTCACGCACAAGGGACCACCCCTTCTGGTACCTTGAAAAAACTTGAGTTGTTTTTAATAGAAACTTGTGAGTTTCTGAGTGTCTACCGATCGAATCCAACTGAGCGAAGAGATCCTCGTCGCGGCGATCGGAGAGGGCTGGCCTGCGGACCAGGTTGACGCGGCGGTGGAGCTTCTCGCAAGCAGCGAAGGAAGGTTCCCCTCCGGCGCCCGCAGACTCCCCTCCGACCTCGTGCGAGCCGTCCAACGCGAGCGCCTGATCGTGGCGATGTTGAGGGCGGCCTCGGAACTGGGCTACCGCAGCACCAACGTGCAGGACGTGATCGATCGAGCCGGTGTCTCTCGGCCAACGTTCTACGAGCACTTCGCGAACAAAGAGGATTGCTTTCTCGCCGCCTTCGATACCAGCGCCGAGCGCTTGCGCGAGAAAATCGCCGAGGCGGCCGAACAGGGAGGCGACGTCTGGCGCGACCGGCTGCGCCTCGGCCTCGAAGCACTGCTGCACTTCGCCACCAACGAGCCAGACACGGCGCGCACCCTGATCGTCGAGGCGCGGGCAGGGTCGGCTGACGCGGTCAAGCGCCGGGTCGAGCTGCTCGACTCCTTTGCCATCTGCATCGACGAGCAAGCGCGCGAACTACTCCCCTTCGGCCGCTCCTTCTCGCCGATGACCGCGACCGGCATCGTCGGTGGCGTCGAAGCGCTGCTGTACGCCCGTCTCTGCAAGGGGGAGTTCGCCGATCTCGAATCCCTCCTGCCCTCGCTGATGTACTTCGTCGTCCTCCCTTATGAGGGTCACGAAGCCGCCGGCGCGGAGCTCGCCGTCGACGCCGGCTGAGCTACAGTCCGCAACCATGAGGTCGGCCCTGAGCGCCCGGATCGCCCTCGGCATCCTCCTCCTCTCCACTCTGTCGATCGGCCTCACGGCGGCGATCGTCCCCCACACCTTCTACGAGGATTTCCCCTTCCTCGCCCACTGGGTGGAGCTGCTCCCTCCCTACAACGAGCACCTCGTCACCGACGTCGGCGGCCTCTATCTCGGCTTCTCGGTCCTCTTCGCCTGGGCGATCGTGACCCTCGACCGCACCCTGGTCCAAGCCGTCTCCGTCGCCTGGCTCCTGGCCGGCGCGATCCACCTCTTCTTCCACATCGGCCACCTCGGAAATTTCGACACCGCCGACGCGATCGCCCAAACCGCCTCCCTGGCCCTGCTGCTGATCCCGCCGCCGATTGCCGTCTGGGCAGTCGCACCGGCGGTTGAGCCTTCAAGCTAATCTTGATTATGTCTATCAACAAAGCCAGCTTTGTACTACACTCGCTCGGCAATGCAGCGAGTCGACGTTCATCAGCATCTACTCGGCGAGCCGCTGATCGCCGAGCTGGCGCGGCGCCAGCGACCGCCGACGCTCGTCCGGCGGCGGGGCGGCTGGACCTTCCGGGTGAGCGGAGAGCCGGACAGCGTGCTCTCGTTCGAGGCAGTCGACGTCGGCCAGCGACAGGCTGACTCGCGCCGTGAAGGGATCGACCGCGCGCTGATCGCGCTCTCCACGGCACTCGGCGTCGAAACCCTCCCGGCCGCGGAGGCCGCACCCTTGATCGAGGCCCACCACCTGGGCATCGAGGCGCTGCCGGATCATTTCGGCGGCTGGGGCGCGGTCCAGCTCGAGGCGCCCGATCCGGCCGAAGTGGACGCGGTGATCGACCGCGGCTACGTCGGTCTCTCGCTGCCGGCGAGCGCGCTCGCGAGCCCGGGCGCGCTCGAGCGGGTGGGGCCGCTGCTGGCACGGCTCGAGAGTCGTGGCGCACCGCTCTTCGTCCACCCGGGTCCGGTATCGGGCCCGAACGAGCCGGGATCCGCGCCGCTGCCGAGTTGGTGGCCGGCACTGACCGACTACGTCGCCCAGATGCAGGCCGCCTGGTTCGCCTTCCTGCATCGGGGACGCCGTGCCCATCCGCGCCTGCGGGTGCTGTTTGCGATGCTCGCCGGCGGGGCGCCGCTGCAGCTCGAGCGCTACGGCGCTCGCGGTGGCGCGGCGACCGAGCCCGATCCGCTCGTCTTCTACGACACCTCCTCCTACGGGCCACGAATGCTCGCGGCGATGGTCGGCATGGTCGGTGCTGACCAACTCGTCTACGGCTCCGACCGGCCCGTCGTCGACGCCCGAGCGCCGCGCGCGGATGCCCCGCTCGGGAAGGCGCTGCTGAGCGCAAATCCAAATCGTCTTCTGACTCCGAGCCCGAAAGGAGGGCTCGCGTGATCGAGCGCATCGAGGACATCGTCGGCCGCAGTCGACAGGATCTGACCGCCGAGCAGCTGGTCGCCGTCGCGGCGCAGATCGCCGCGCGGCCGCAGCTGTGGTCCGAGCACGTTCAGCACGATCCCGGCCAGCGCACCTACAAGGAGCTGCTGCGAAACGAGCACCTCGATCTCTGGCTGATCTGCTGGTCCTTCGACCACGACACCGGCTTCCATGACCACGACCTCTCGGCCGGCGCGGTCGCCGTCGCCTCCGGCAGCGTGCGCGAGGAGCGCCTCGTGCTTGGCCGGCCCGTCGATGCCCCGATCGCCCGCACCGCGAGTGCCGGCTCCTCGTTTCACTTCGGCGCCAGCGACATCCACCGCGTCCTCCATGCCGGCACCGAGCCAGCGGTGACGATCCACGCCTACTCGCCCCCGCTGGTGCGGATGGGCAGCTACGCAATCGAGCCGAGCGGACAGCTACGCCGTCATGCCGTCTCCTGCGAGAGCGAGCTTCGCCAGCTCGATGCCTTGCCGAGCTGAGCCGAGGACGGAGGGGGTGGAATTCGAACCCACGAGCCCCCTTACGAAGGCCAACAGTTTTCGAGACTGCCCCGTGCGCGTCCAACTGCCGCTCTAGCAAGCCAATTTCGAGATCGAATCAGCCGCTAGGGAGCGGCATAGGGAACGAAACTCAATTCGAGATGCATCTCGCTCGGGCTCAGCCCTACGCCGCTTCGGCCTCTTCGGCCGAGCTCTACAGGAAGAGCTTCACCCCAGCGAGCGCCTCGGACCCGTGAACACCGATCCGCTCTTTGACCTTTGCCTCGCGGGCCCAACACATACGAGCGCCCGGCTAGCATCGGCTCTGTGGAGATCCTGGTCGTCGAGGACGAGGAGGGCATCGCCGACTTCCTGTCCCGCGGGCTCGGGGCCGAGGGCTATGAGGTGACCGTGGCCGGCGACGGGATCGCCGGGGAGCGGCTGGCCCTGGGGGGAGGCGCCGACCTCGTCGTCCTCGATCGCATGCTTCCCGGCCGCGATGGGATCGAGGTGTTGCGCGCGATCCGCGAGCGCAAGCCGACGCTGCCGGTGATCATGCTGACGGCCAAGGCTGAGGTCGCCGACCGGGTCGAGGGTCTCGACCTCGGCGCCACCGACTACGTCACCAAGCCCTTCGCCTTCGAGGAGTTGCTGGCTCGCATCCGTTCCCGCCTACGGGAGTCGGGCGCCAGCGCCGAGACCGCCCTGCAGGCGGGCGGGATCCGCCTCGATCTCTTGAGCAGGGAGGCGACCCGCGGCGAGCTGTCGGTCCACCTGCCCGAGCGCGAGGCGAACCTGCTCGCCCACCTGCTGCGAAACGCCGGGCAGGTCTGCTCGCGTGAGGAGATCCTCGCCGCGGTCTGGGACTACGAGCACGACCCCGGCACCAACGTGGTCCAGGTCTACGTCGGCTATCTGCGGCGAAAGCTCGGTCAGCCCGACTCCCCTGCTCCGATCGAGACCGTGCGCTCGGTCGGCTACAGGCTCCGCGAGCGATGAGAGCCTGGTCGAAGCTAGGGCTGCGGGGCCGCCTGGCGATCTCGATCGCGGCGATCGTCGTGTTCGCCTTCGGCGCCGTCTTTGTCGTCGTCCGGGCGCAGATGGCAAACGAGTCGGCGGTGATCAGGGGCGAGGAGGCCAAGGAGCCCAGCGACGCCAGCCGCGAGGGCGGCTCCCACGTCTCCCCGATCTCCGACGCCCAATCCGACGTCGAAAAGACCTTCTTCTTCGTCGGCGCCGCCAGCCTGCTCGCCGCGCTGCTCGCCGGTTTTCTGTTGGCGACGCTAACGGCGGCTCCACTGCGGCGCTTCGCCGACACCGCCGCGGAGGTCGACGCCGGTGATCTCACGCCCCGGCTGGAGACGGGCCCGGAGACGGCAAGCGAGCTGCGAGCCGTGGCCGAGGCGTTCAACCACATGCTCGACCGCCTCGAGGACGCCTTCGCCCGCCAGCGGCGCTTCGTCTCTGACGCCTCGCACGAGCTGCGCAGTCCCCTCACGGCGATCCGCGGCCAGCTCGAAGTCCTCGCCCGCAGCGACGCCCCCGACGCAGCGGAGGTGAAGCGCGTGGAGGCGCTGGTGCTGGCCGAGATGGCACGCGTGGAACGCCTCGTCGAGGACCTCCTCGCCTTTGCCCGCCTCGACGAGGGCGTCGGGCCATCGCCACGCGAGCTGGCCGCGGACTCCTTTCTTCGCGAGCTCATCACCGCGACCGACGAGGGGGTCGAGGTCGGCGGGCTCGCCGCAGGGACCCTGCGCGCGGACCCCGACCTGATCGCGCAGGTCCTCCGCAATCTGATCGAGAACGCGCGCCGCCACGCAGGGCCGAGCGGCCGGGTCTTGGTCTCCTCCGCTGCGGTCCCAGGGGGCCTGCGCGTCGATGTCGACGACGACGGGCCTGGTATCGCAGCGGCCGAGCGCGAGCGAGTCTTCGACCGCTTTCACCGCAGCGAGGCGGCCCGCGACCGCGCGTCCGGGGGCAGCGGCCTCGGGCTCGGCATCGCCCGCGCGATCCTCGCCTCCCACGGCGGCAAGATCTGGGTCGAGGACTCCCCCTTCGGCGGCGCCCGTGTCAGCTTCGAGCTGCCTGCATTCACGCCGACGATAAGAAACTTCTCAGCGAACAGTTAGGCACCGGTTATCGGGCGGATCCAGCATCCGCCCGATGCACGAAACCGATGTCACTCTTCTCCGCTCTCGGCCGCAACGGGCGAGAGCGGTCGGCGACGGCGTTGCCGCCAACGCTCGCCTGACCGGCGCCGTCGCCGCCGCGCTGCTGGTGCTGCTAGCGGCGGAGGGAGCGACGATCCCCTTCATCGGCCCGCTCCTCGGCCCCCACATCTTCATCGGCATGCTGCTGATCCCGCCGGTGCTGCTGAAGATCAGCAGCACCGGCTACCGCTTCGCCCGTTACTACACCCACGACGGTCCCTACGTCGCCAAGGGGCCGCCGCCGATCGCGCTCTGGGTCCTGGCCCCCGGGGTGGTGCTGACGACGCTGGCGCTGTTCGGCACTGGCGTCGCCCTGTTGATCGCCGGGCCGCCGAGCGACACCCTGATCTTTGCCCACAAGCTGAGCTTCATCGCCTGGGTGGCGCTGATGACGCTGCACGTCCTCGGGCATCTGCTCGAGGTCCCGAAGCTGGCGCTGGCCGACTGGCGGGCCAAGGGGCCCCGCGAGGCGCGGCTGGCCGGCGCCGGCGCCAGAACTCTTGCCCTGGCGGGAGCAATCGGCGGCGGGGTCGTCCTGGCGCTGCTCACCTTCTCCGCGGCCCAGCCGTGGTTCTAAGAGAACTCTCAGCCTCCGCTTAGGGGGGGTTTGGAGCTCTGAAGGACCGTATTCAAATGGACTCATTCGAAAAACATGAACGAATGCAGGATGCCCGCCGCCGCCTCCGGGCCCAGCGCCAACGGGCGGGACAGCTGCGCGGCCGGGTCGTCGCGATCTCGCTGATCGGCTTCGTCCTGCTCTGGGGGGTGGTCTTCGCGCAGATGGCAACGGGCAACGATCCGGTCCTCGGCGATCGCTCGGCGATCGTGGCCACCTCGCCGGCGGCCAAGAAGCACAGCGCCAAAGGAGCGAGAGAACTTCCCGTCGAGCCGTCCCAGACCGCCACCGAGGAATCCGCCGAACTGGAAGCGGCTGAAATCGAAGCCGCCCAAGCGCAAGCGATCGAAGCCGAACCCGAACCGGTGACGACGAGCCAGTCGTGAGCGCTGAAGCCCACCTCGAGTTCGCCTGCTTCGGCGGCGAGGTCTCCCTCCATGTCCGCGCCGCCGACGAGGACGAGGGCCGCAGGATGGCTGAGCAGAGCCGCGAGCTGCTGCTCGACGCCCACCAACGGCTCTCGCGCTTTGAGCCAGGCAGCGAGCTCTCGCGCCTGAACCGCGACCCCCGCGCCGAGATCCCAGCCTCGCCGCTGCTCCGGCGCCTGGTCGCGGCGGTCCTCACCGCCGGATCGCGCAGCGGCGGCCTCGTGGACGGCACCCTGCTCGACGCGATCGAGCGCGCTGGCTACGAGCGCTCCTTGGACGGCACCGAGCCGCCGACGGTCTCGCGCTCCCAGCTCGCCGCGCAGGAGCAGGCGCCGGCCCGACCCAACGCCACCGCCGACTGGTGCGCGGTCGGGATCGACGCGCGGGCAGGAACTGTGATCCGCCCACCCGGGGTGCGGATTGACGGAGGCGGCATCGCCAAGGGCCTGTTGGCCGATCTCGTCGGCGAGGAGCTCGCCGCAGCCAAGGCCTACGCGGTCGACTGCTGCGGTGACATCAGGCTCGGCGGATCGAGCAGGCTGACGCGGCGGATCCGGGTCGATGATCCCTTTGGCACCGAGCCGCTGCACGAGTTCGAGATCAGCCAGGGCGCCGTCGCCACCAGCGGGATTACGCGCCGCTCCTGGGGCGAGAACGGAGTCAGCCTCGCCCACCAGATCCTCGACCCCGCAACCGGGCGCCCGGCGTTCACCGGGATCGTCCAAGCGAGCGCACTCGCCCCCACCGCGCTCGAAGCGGAGATCTTCGCCAAGTCGGCGCTGCTCTCGGGACCCGAGGGCGCGGCGAGGTGGCTGCCGTTCGGCGGCGTCCTCGTGACGGTCGAGGGCGAGGCCGAGGTGATCGGGGCCACTCAATCTCTGGCCGAGGCGGTGGCGGCGTGAACGTCGCCCCACACCTCTTCTGGATCACCAGCCGGGCCGCCGGTGGCGCGGCGCTGTTGCTCGCCAGCGCCAGCGTCGCGGTCGGGCTGATGATGAGCTCCAAGCGCCCGAGCGCGAACAAGCGCGACCTGCGGGCGATCCACGAGGCGATGTCGCTGAGCACCCTGGCGATGGTCGCCCTACATGGCCTCTCGCTCCTCGGCGACTCCTACCTGAACCCCGGAGTAGCTGGGATCGCGATCCCTTTCGTCGGCTCTTATCGGCCACTGTGGACGGGGCTCGGCATCGTCGCCGGCTACGGGCTGGCGGCGCTGGGGCTGACCTACTACCTGCGCGACCGGATCGGGGCGGCTCGGTGGCGACGCCTGCACCGCCTGACCGCGGTCTTCTGGCTGGCGGCTATCGCCCACACGATCGGCGCCGGCTCAGACGCGGCGGAGTGGTGGTTCCTCGGCGCCAGCGCCGTTCTCGTTCTGCCGGCAGCCGCTCTACTGATCCTTCGCTGGCTCGGCCGTTGGTGGGAAGGGCGCGGCTCGGGGGCGCATACGCCTGAGCCGAGAGCTATGTCGGGCTGAGAGCGGGGGTTATCCCGATAGATCGCACCGGTCAAAGAGACAAGCGCCAAGCGCTGCGAGAACGGCTGCGGCGGCGGCTACACCGCAGAAGGCGAGCGGTTCGATGCCGTCTTCGATCGCGTTTCCGTAGTACTTGAAGACCGAGAGATAACGCACGCCGGAGAGGTCGTCGTCGAGCCTGCCGATCAGGTCGATCACATACATCGAGACCAACACACCGGCGACTGCCCCGGTGACGATGGTGGTCCGCAGGGTCCAACCGCAGACGACGATCCCGAGGCCGGCGAAGAGCAGGCCCAACGGCCAGACGCTTGCGAAGCCCGCGGCCGCCGGGCCGGCTGCCAGGCCCGCGCCGGAGAGGACGCTCCCCAGCATCGTCAGCGTCCAGCTGACCGCCAGCACCGCGGCCAGCTCGACCCCGGTGGCGAGAAAGCCGGCGGCGCAGATTCGGCGGCGCGAAACCGGAGCCGAGAGCAAGACGTCGAGCCGCCCGCTTTCGGCGGCGCCGGAGAGGCCGCTCGCCACCGCCCGCACCGCCAGGTAGCCGAGCGCCAGCGGCACGATCAGGCTCAACATCTCCGCGTGCAGGTACTGCTCGACGTTGGAGAGCTGCCCGATCCCGAAGGCTTCCTTGAGCCCGGAGGGGTACTTGTTCACGACTTTCGAGATCGAATCCTCGACCGAGGGGAAGATGGCGACGATGAACGCCGACATCAGCCCGACCGGCAGTCCCCAGGCCAAGACCGAGCGGCGACGGTCGGAGAGGTGGGCCGCAACCAGTGCGCGGAGCTGAATGCTCATTCCCCCGCCGGCTCCGTGTAGTAGGTGAGGAAGACCTCCTCGAGGCTCGGGTGAACCGCCTCGAGGTCGAGGATGTGGTGTGAGGCGAGCGCCTTGACGACGGGGTCGATCTCGCCCGCAACCGTGAAGGTCGCCTCGCCATCGGCGATACGCAGATCCCCGACCCCCGGAAGCCCGCGAAGGCTCTCCAGGCCGTCGGCATCGGCGAGCCGCACCGTGACCCTGCGCCGCGCCTTGCCGAGTAGGTCGACCATGCGCTCGACGGCGATCAGCCTTCCCTCGCGGACGATTCCGACCCGGTCGCAGACACGCTGGACCTCGTCGAGCTCGTGCGACGAGATGAAGACGGAGCAGCCGCGCTCACGCTCCTCGCTGATCAATCCCAGAAACTCCTGCTGCATCAATGGGTCGAGACCGCTGGTCGGCTCGTCGAGGATCAGCAGCTCGGGTTCGTGAAAGGTCGCGAGGATCAGTCCGACCTTCTGACGGTTGCCGCGCGAGAGCTCTCTCAGAGGGCGGTCGAGATCGGCGCGAAAGCGCTTGGCGAGCGCATCGGCGCGACCGAACCCATCGAGGCCGCGCAGCTTCGCCAGGAGTCGGAGCGCCTCGCGCCCACTGCTCTGCTTGCCGTAACCGAAATCCCCCGGCAGGTTGCCGAGCCTGGCTCGGATCGCGACGCTCTCGCGCCGGCTGTCGAGCCCGAACAGCCGCGCGCTCCCGCGGCTCGGATGGATCAGGTCGAGCAGCGTCCTGATCGTGGTCGTCTTGCCGGCGCCGTTGGGGCCGAGGAAGCCGAAGACCTCCCCGGCCGCCACCGCGAAGGTGACGTCCTCTATCCCGCGGCCGGGACCGTAGAGCTTGGTCAACCCCTCGGTCTCTATCGCGAGAGCTGAGTTCACGCCCGCGGCCGCCTTCGCGCCAGCTTGGACCCGACCAACCTCGTACGTTTGCTGTCGTGGATTCCAAGCACGAGGGCGATTATCTCCCGCCGCCCAGCCAGGTCCACCGCACGCCCGGCCGCCACCTCCACTGGCATCTCACCCGGCGCCGGCAGGCACTGCTGCGCACCGGCGGCTTGGCAGCGCTGCTGGCGGTGCTCGGCCCGGGGCTGCTGGCCGGCCTCTCCGACGACGACCCGGCCGGGATCACCACCTACTCGATCCTCGGCGCCAAGTACGGCTACGAGCTGATCTGGGTCCTCGTCCTCTCGACCGCGGCGCTGATCGTCTTCCACGAGCTCGGCGTCCGGCTCGGCATCGTCACCGGCAAGGGGCTGCTGACGCTCGTACGCGAGCATTTCGGCCCGCGCGCCGCCGGTCTCGTCCTCGCCTCCCTGGTCATCGCCAACACCGGCACCCTCTGCGCCGAGTTCGCCGGGGTCGCCGCCGGCATGGACCTGGTCGCCGGAGTCAGCCGCTACGTGAGCGTGCCGCTGGCCGCGATCGGCGTCTCGGTCCTGGTCCTGCGCGGCAGCTTCCGCCGCGTCGAGCACTTCCTGCTGGCGCTCAGCTCCGTCTTCGTCGCCTACGTGATCTCCGGCTTCCTGGCACATCCCGACTGGGGCGCGGCGGCGAAGGGCGCGGTCGTACCCAGCATTCCGCTGAACCGCGACGCGGTCCTGGTCGCGGTGGCGACGGTGGGGACGACGCTCGCGCCCTGGGGACTCGCCTTCATCCAGTCCTACGCGGTCGACAAGCGCCTCACCGTCAAGGACCTGCGCTACGAGCGCGTGGACGTGATTGTCGGCGCCGTGCTGACCGGAGTGATCGGCCTCTTCGTCGTCGTCGCCTGCGCCGCGACGCTCAACGTCGCCGGAATCGAAATCGACGACGCCCGCGACGCCGCCACCGCGCTCGAACCGCTGGCGGGATCCGCCGCGGCCACCCTCTTCGGGCTCGGCTTCCTCGGCGCCGCGTTGCTGGCGGCGGCGATCGTCCCGCTCTCCACCGCCTACTCGATCTCCGAGACCGCCGGGCGCAAAGCCGACCTCGACGACAGCTTCGGGGAAGCCCGGGTCTTCTACCTCAGCTTCGCCGCGGTGGTGGCGGTCGCCGTCGTCCTGGTGCTCATACCCGGGGTACCGTTGATCCAGATTCTCTTCCTCTCTCAGGCGCTGAACGCGGTCCTGCTGCTGGTGCTGCTGCCGTTCATGCGCAGGCTGGGCCGCGACCGCGAGCTGATGGGAGACCACGCCCTCGGGCGCTGGGGCCGGCTCACCACCGGGGTGGCGCTGGCGGCGATCGTCGCCTGCGTTCTCGCCCTCGGGGTGCTGGCGATCCTCTGAGCTCATACGCCCAGCACCAGACTCAGGACCAACATCAGCGCGGCTCCCGCCGCGATACCGGTGCTCGGGGCGAGGCGGCCGGGACCCTCGTATGCCTTTGGCAGCATCTCGACCACGATCAGCGCCAGCATCGCGCCCGCGGCAAAGGCGAAGGAGACCGGCAGCAGGCCGCTGATCTCTTCCACGGCGAAAAAGGCGATCAATGCCCCGACCGGCTGCGGAGCGCTGGTCGCGACCGCGGCCCAGAACTGTCGTCTGCGGCCGAATCCCGCCTCTGCCATCGGGATCGCCACGCTGGTCCCCTCGGGGATGTTCTGAATCGCGATCGCGAGGATCACGAACAGGCTCAGCCCCGCCCGGTCCGAGGCGAAAGCGGTGCCGACGGCGAAGCCCTCGGGCAGGCTGTGGACGAAGAGGACGAGAAAGACCAGAGCCGAGGTGCGTGCGCCAGGGCCGGTCCGACCCATGAAGCCGGCATCCGGGCTGAACCGCCAGCGAGCGAAGGCGAGAAAGGCGACGCCGACGCCGAAGCCACCGAGCACCTCCAACGTCGAGCCTTCCTCGCTCGCCGGGATCAGCAGACCGGCGACGGCGGCCACGCCCATGACCCCAGCCGCGAAGCCGAGCAAGGTCGGCGCCAAGGCGGCGGCGCGCGAGCCGAGAAGGAACACCGGCACCGCCCCGAGGCCGGTGGCGAGGGCGGTGCCGCAAGCGGCCAGGAAGAGAATCGCTGCCTCGGGCATGGGGTGAAGCTAACCTCGCTGTCGGTGCCTGAGCTGAGCGAAGCCGAGCTGGACGGCCTTCTCGCCTACTGGGAGGCGGCCAACTACCTCACCGTCGCCCAGATCTACCTGCAGGACAACGCGCTGCTGCGCGAACCGCTGCGGCCCGAGCACATCAAGCCCCGGCTGCTCGGCCACTGGGGGACCTCCCCGGCCTCAACGATCTCGCCGCTGTCGCGGCGGACCGGAAGTTGGCAACGACCGCGCGGCGCGGCTCCAGCAGCCGCGCCCGGGCGTCCGTCTCGACCCGCACCACTCGACGCCCGCCGGCTGTCCGGCCGCAACGTCAACCACGGATCGTCAGTGCGTCGTCGAGGTTGGCGAGGAGAATGTCGACGACGGCCGGGTCGAAGTGCGTTCCCCGGCCCTCCTCGATCGTCGCCACCGCCTCCTCACACGAGAACGCCGGGCGGTAGCAGCGGTCGCTGAGCAACGCGTCGAAGACGTCGACGACGGCGACGATCTAGTACCAGCGCGAAGGCCGATCGGATCTCAAGAACGAGCGATCGCGGCACCGGAGGTCCGAGCGTCGTGGAAGGCGATCACGACGACCCGGTCCTCATCCTCGATGTACGCGTAGACGACGATCAGCCAGCCCCACGGGCCGATAAGGGCGCGGCAATCTCGCCAGACCCCGGAGAGCTGCTTGCCAGCCCGTGGGAACTCTTCCAACGTAAGCAGCGACCGCGAAACGCGTTCGCGCGTGTCGTCCGGAAGCTGCCGGGTCTCGATCAGCTCGCGAAGCTCATCACGCGCCAGGCGCGTGACCTCGATCGCCGGCATCGTCTACAGCTCGGAGAGCGGCACGGTCCCGCCGCGCCGAGCCTGCTCGATCGACTCCTGCGCCCGCTCCCAGGAGCCGGGAATCCCATCGAGGATCTCAGTGATTCGTGAGGCATCGGGATCGGCTTCATCAAGTGCACTAGAAAGGAGCGAGCGAGCGAGCGTCCCCTCCTGGACGTGCGTTCGCTCAGCCAGGCTCGCCAGCTTCTGTGCATAGTCCGGCTCAAGGGTGACGTTGATGCGGCGGTTTCGTTCGGCCATATCCTAAGGGTACACGCAAGGGCACACGGCGTACGCCGCACCAAATTCGCCTAGCCTGACGTTATGGCGCACACAAGCGCAAACGACCCAAGCACCGCCGGAGCTCGACACCAGCAGATCGCATCGCCGGACGCTTAGAGCCTTGACCCGGGCCTCTGCCGAAGGCTGACAGGGCGATGATCGCTGGAGAAGGCAATCTGGCTTATGAGCCCGTTGTCAAGTTTCGTGAGGGTGGCCGCGCGAGCTTTACCCCGCAGTCCAGGCCTCAAATCGCGACGTGGCGGGACGCAAGACGATGGCCGACCCTAGGGAACGGCTAGGGAACGAAGCACCCCGGAAAGTGCTCTTTTAGCCTTGGTTTCAGCGATCTTTCGCAGCCTTAGAGCACGAAAAACTGTCCTCGTTCGCGACCTCACAAAGGCTGCAGATCAAGGAGATTTGGCTCTATAGCGGAGGGGGTGGGATTCGAACCCACGAGCCCCCTTACGAAGGCCAACAGTTTTCGAGACTGCCCCGTTCAACCGCTCCGGCACCCCTCCAGGGACTAACTCGCTGGCGATTTTAGGGGTGCAGGGCTAAATCGCGACGCCTGCGCTGCCGATCCACCGGTGGTGGACACCGAGCAGACCCGCATCGGGAGGTTCTTCGACAGCCATACGTGGCTGCTGCGGCTGTTCGCGGTCGTCGCCCTGGTCTGGGGCGTCGGCTACCTGGTCTGGCGGATCGGGTGGAGTGGCCAGGGTGCCAACCCGCTCGCCTACGGGATGCTGCTGGCGACCGAGATCTACGGCCTCTACGCGCTCGGGATCCTGACCTGGTTCTCCTGGTCGCGGCCCCCGGCGCAGCGTCCGGCGGCGACGCCGGGCCGCAAGGTCGACGTCTACGTATGCACCTACGACGAGCCAGCCGAGGTGATCATGGCGACGCTGGCGGGCTGCCGGGCGCTGACCTATCCGCACACGACCTACCTGCTCGACGACGGTCGGCGGCCGGAAATGGCGGAGCTCGCCGAGCTCGCCGGCGCCCAGTACCTGACCCGCCCCGACAACTCCCACGCGAAGGCCGGCAACCTCAACGCGGCATTGCCCCGGACCGAGGGCGACCTGGTTCTCGTCCTCGACGCCGACCACGTGCCGATGCCAGACGCCCTCGACGCGGTCGTCGGCTACTTCGACGACCCGCAGATGGCGATCGTGCAGACCCCGCACGACTTCTTCAACCACGACTCCGCCCAGCACTACGCGGTCGGCCGCCACGAGCAGTCCCTCTTCTACCGCGTCGTCTGCCCCGGCAAGGACCGCCACGGCGCCGCCTACTGGTGCGGATCGGCGGCGCTGATCAATCGCCACGCGCTGCTCGAAATCGGCGGGGTCGCGACCGAGACGATCGCCGAGGACTTCCACACCACGATCCGCCTGCTCCGCTACGGCTGGCGCAGCCGCTACCACGACGAGGTCCTGGTCCAGGGCCTGGCGCCGCACGACCTCGACGGCTACCTGCTCCAGCGCGACCGCTGGGCACGCGGCAACCTCGCCGTCTTCACCCTGCCCGAGTCGCCGCTGCGGGCGAAGACGCTGTCGCCGCTGCAGCGTCTCTCCTACCTGGCCAGCCTCTTCGCCTACCTGGCGCCGCCGATGCGGCTGCTGCTCCTGCTCACCCTCAGCCTGGTGATGTTCACCGGCTACCTGCCGATGAAGATCAGCGTCGTCGCCCTGGCGGCGCTCTGGCTGCCGTCGGTCCTGCTCGACCTCACCGCCGGGATGGCGCTGGCGCGCGGCTACATGCGGATCCCGGAGACCGCCCACTACGAGCTGCTGACGATGGAGATCTACACCCGCGCCCTGCGCTGCATCTTCAAGCCCAGCCGCACCGCCTTCAAGGTGACGCCGAAGCAGGGCTCCGACCGCGGCGGCCTGGCGTCCCTCGGCAAGCTGCACCTGGTGCTGATCTGCACGGTGCTGATCGGGGTCGGCACGGTGCTGCGCCTGCTCGAGCTGGCTGGGGTCGACACGCTGCCCGACATGCCTGGAATCGCCGCGGTGATCGTCCCGGCGCTGGGCCTGATCGAGCTGCGGCGCCTGCTGAAGACCTCCTGGACGGTCGGCCGCCGCCGCCAGCGCCGCATCGTCTATCGCTTCGAGGGTGACGCGCCTGCCAACTGCTACCTGGACGGGACGCACACCGCAGCCCGCCTGGTCGACGCCAGCGCTGCCGGCGTCGGCCTGGTCGCCAGCGCCGCGATCGAGGTCGGCCGCAGCCCGGCGGTGATGCTGGAGCTGGAAGATGCTGCCGGCAGCAGGCACCAGGTCGCTGCCCAGGTCAAGGTGCGCAGTTGCCGCGAGGTCGAAGGCAGCTTCCTGATCGGCGCCACGATCCTCGAGATCGACCCCGAGGCGAGGCTGCGGCTGATGGAGTGGTGCTACGTCGTCTGCAGCCACGAGCGCCTGCGCGGCCACCGCCCGGCGGCGCTGCCGATCCCCGAGTCCGACGCGATCGTGATCTCCCTCGACGACTACCGCGAGGGCGTGGGCGCGCTGGCGCCGGTGGCGCTCGGCGAGACCTGATCGCGAATCTCCGCGGCGCCGAGCTAGGCTTCGGCAGCACCCCGGAGAGGTGTCCGAGTGGCTTAAGGAGCGCGACTGGAAATCGCGTGGGCGGGGTTAACCCGCCTCGTGGGTTCGAATCCCACCCTCTCCGCTGATCACCCTCAGTACTCAAGGCCCCGCCTCGGGACCCTGAGCCACAGGCGTATCGCGCCTCGATCCGCCCCGTTTCTCGCGTTCCTGCGGGTCGCGAAGCGCACTTCTGCCTGGCTTCAGTATGTTTCAGGTCGCTTCAGTGATCTTCAAGCCTGTCAGGAGACGACAATGGAATTTGGCGAGACGGATGCGATGATCGGGCAGATCATCAGAGCAATGGTGCGGCAAGAGGTGGCGGCCGCCCTCGGTGACCGCGCGCCCGAGCCTGTTACGGAGCGCTTCAAGCCGCCTCAGGGACCGCTGCTAGGGGTCGACCCCTATTCCCTGGCCCCGTTCGCGGAGCAGACGCTGAGGGAGGCGGGAGGCGGCCCACTGCACGCGAGCGAGATGACCGACAGGATCTACGAACTGGGCTTCCGGCATCGCCGACGGCCGAAGTACAGCGATCAACTCGAACGCTCGCTCAACTCGCTGGCGTCGCCCAGTCACCATCCCGATATTTTCGAGCGAGTCGCCCCGCGGACCCTAAAACTGAGGCGCCGCCAGGCGATCGCTTAATTGAGCCCGCGCCGCGAGGCGAAGAACTCGCGCAGGAGCGCTGCGCACTCCTCCTCGCGGACGCCGGTGCGGACCTCGGGCCGGTGGTTGAGCGCCGGCTCGGCGAGGATGTCGAGGACGCTGCCGGCGGCGCCGGCCTTGGGGTCGGGGGCGCCGACGACGACGGTCGGGATGCGGGCGAGAACGATCGCGCCGGCGCACATCGCGCAGGGCTCGAGCGTGACGTAGAGGGTCGTGCCCGGCAGGCGCCAGCCGCCAAGAGCCTCGGCGGCGGCCCGGATCGCGAGGATCTCGGCGTGGGCGGTGGGGTCTCGGCGGCGCTCGCGCTCGTTGCCGGCCTGGGCCAACGGCTCCCCCTCGGCGCTGAGGATGACGGCGCCGATCGGCACGTCGCCGTGGCCCTCGGCCAGGCGTGCCTCGGCCAGCGCCGTGCCCATTGCCTGCCAATCAGCCGAATTCGGGGTGGAGGCTTCCATCGATCCGGGAGTATGTCTCCCGACAACTTCGCCCGTAATGCGGTGTTCAACCACTTAGAGCTCGCCAGTAGCGCCAAGTGGTTTCGGTGAGCCCACGTCAAAGATGAGAAGACTGCTTCCGATAGCCGCCGCCGCGGCCCTGCTCGTGGCGCTGACCGCCCTCGCCGCGCCGGCCGCGGCGCGGATCGAGGTGGCGCCCGCACGCGGGTTCGCGCCGCACCAGCTCGTCGTCAAGCTCGAAGGGGAGGCGGTCGGCCACCGGCTGGCGCTGCCGGCCGGGACCGGGGTGCGGGAGAGCGCCGCCGCCCTGCGCCGCAACCCGCGGGTCGAGTACGCGGTGCCGAACTACATCGCGACCGCCTCGGCGACGCCCGAGAGCTTCGAAGTCCCCGACGATCCCGGCACCCTGGACGGGGCATCGGAAGCGGCGCTGAGTGCCGGCGACTGGTCGTTCAAGCAGTGGAACTTCCTCAACTGGGAGGGCACGCCGACCCCGAACTTGCCGATCTCGCCGGGGGGAATCGACGCCGTCGACGCCTGGCGACACCTCGCCGAAGTCGGTCGCACCGGAGCCGAAGGCGTCACCGTTGCCGTCCTCGACACCGGCATCGCCTACCGCTCGGACGGCACCGGCTTCCTGCGCAGCCCCGACTTCGGCTCGGGCCAGTTCACCAGGGGCTATGACTTCGTCGACCGCGACCAGATCCCGCTGGACGAAAACGGCCACGGCACCCACGTCGCCGGCACGATCGGGGAGAAGACCGACAACGGGGTCGCGCTCACCGGCCTCGCCTACCGGGCCAAGCTGATGCCGGTGCGAGTCCTCGACGAGCACGGTCGCGGCGACGCGGCGACGATCGCCAAGGGGATTCGGTTCGCGACCGCCCACGGCGCCCAGGTGATCAATATGAGCTTCAACTTCGGCTGCCACAAAAAGGTGCCGATCGTTGACGAAGCGCTGCGCGAAGCGTATGCGCACGGGGTCGTCACGGTCGCCTCCGCCGGCAATATCGGCTCCGAGACCTGCGTCTCCGAGCCGGCGACCGGGCCGCGGGTGATCGCCGTCGGCGGCACCACCGAGGGCGGTTGCCTCGGCGACTACTCCCTGGCCGGCACCGCGATCGACGTCGTCGCCCCCGGGGGCGGCCTGCCGATCAGCGGCTGCCCGTCGGTCTCGGCCCGGCCGATCTACCAGGTGACGCTGCGACCGGGATCGACCTCGACCTTCGCCATTCCCTCCAACTACGTCGGCACCTCGATGGCCGCCGCCCACGTCTCCGGCGTCGCCGCGATGGTCCTCGCCAGCGGCGTACTCGGCAAGCAGCCGAGCCCGAAAATGCGGGTTCAGGCGGTGACGCGACGGCTGCGGAGCACGGCTCGCAGCCTCGGCCTGCCACCGACCCAGCAGGGCGCGGGGTTGATCGACGCCGGCCGCGCCACCGAATTCATCCCGGATTCACTCCGGGCGTCTAAGTAGTACGCACAATGATCACGCTGCAGGGGGCGTGGTGCGAGACGTTGTTGGGGACGCTGCCAAGCAGGTAGCGGCGGGCGCCGGTCATTCCCTTGTTGCCGACCACAATCAGGTCGGCGCCGACCTGTTCGGCGACGTTGAGGATCGCGTCGGCAGGATCGGCTTCGACCGGATGGATCTGGACCTCGACTCCCTCTTTACGGGCGACGGCAGCGGCCGCCTCCAGCACCAGGTTGACGTCCTCGCGCGGGCCGATCTCATGCTGGACGTCCGCCGGAGCATCGGCCTGCTCGCCCTGCACACGCCGCCCTGAGACCGGCTGGTAGGCACTGACGATGCTGAGCGAGGCGCCGGAGAGCTTCGCCAGCTCGATCGCCTGGTTCACCGCGCCCTGCGCGGTCTCTGAGCCATCGGTTCCAACCACGATACGAGTGAACACCGCCCGCCTCCCTTCGTCGGTCGTTGCGGAGATTGATACTAGTCGCGCGATCGGTGCCGATCGCCGGGCATGGAGCGACTATCGGCTCTTTTGCACCGGCAGTCCGTGAAATCCGTCACCGAGGATTTCCGTCGGCGTCGTCGTCAGTCGCCAGACCGCGATCCCGATCGAGGCGATCAGACAGGCGATCAGAATCACCATTCCGGCCTTCCAGATCCAGGGCACGGGGCTTAGGGTATGGATCATGGGACTGGAGCGGGTGGTGGACGGCGTCTGGCTGCTGCGTGGGGACTTCCGCGGGGCGATGAACATCTACTTCCTCGAGGACGGCGACGGCGTCATTCAGTTCGACGCCGGCGTCAAGTCGATGCGGAAGGCGGCAGCGGCCGAGGCGAAGCAGCTCGGCGGCCTCAAGCAGGTGGTGCTCGGGCACGCCCACGCCGACCACCGCGGCACCGCCCCCTACCTCGGGGTGCCGGTGCTCTGCCACCCCGACGAAGTGGCCGACGCCGAAAGCGACGCCTCGATCGCCCCTTACATGGACCTCTCGCTGCTGCCGGTGGCGCCGGTGCGCTGGATCTACCCGCCGCTGCTGAAGCGCTGGGACGGCGGCGCGGTGAAGATCGACGACACCGTCGCCGAGGGTGACCGGGTGGCCGGCTTCGAGGTGATCCACTTCCCCGGCCACGCGCCGGGGCTGATCGGCCTCTGGCGCGAGAGCGATCGCGTGGCGCTGGTCTCCGACGTGATCTACCTGGTCGACTCGGCGAAGCTGAAACCGCTGCCGGAGGGCGAGGCGAGCGTCCCTCACCCGGCCTGGGCCTGGGACCACGAACAGGCGAAGGAGTCGGTGCGGAAGCTGGCGGCGCTGGAACCGAAGGTGGTCGGCGCCGGGCACGATCGGGCGCTGCGGGGCGAGAATCTGCGCGAGACCCTGCTGCGCGCCGCCGACAAGCTCTGAGCAACTGCCGCAAAACTGACGTAAGTTGCCGTCCCTGATGATCGGGACCTATGCCTCGGCGGCGCTGATCTGCGCCGCCTCGCTGCTGGTGGGCCGTGCTCTGCTCTCGCTGGCGGGGCGGCGGCGCTGGTCGTGGCTGGAGCCGGCGGTCGGCTTCGCCGCGATCCTGACCGTGACCGGGGCGCTGGCGCGGGCGCCCGGCCACGGGACCAGCGCCACGGTCGGCGTCGCCCTGCTGCTGATCGTTGCCGCGGTGCTGGTCTGGCGGGGCGAGCACGACACCTCCGGCGCGCTGCGCGCGGGGCTGCCGGTGGCGATCGCGGTCGCCGTCGTCCTGGCGATCCCGTTCGCGGTCAGCGGCCGCTGGGGCCTGCTCGGAGTCGGCTTCAACAACGACCTCGGCCTGCACCTGGCCTGGGCCGAGTGGCTGCGCAGCGGCTTCGGCCCCTCCCCCGATGCTGGCTATCCGCTCGGCCCGCACGGGCTCGCGGTGGCGACGGCGGCGGTGCCCGGGATCGGCCTCGGCCAGGCCTTCGTCGGCGAGATCATCGCGATCGGCGTCCTCACCGGCCTGACCGCGCTCGGAGCGCTCGGCGAGATGCGCTGGGGGCGCCGCCTCCTGGCCGCGACCCTGGTCGCCCTCCCCTACCTCGCCGCTTCCTACTACGCGCAGGCGGCCTTCAAGGAGACCGCCGAGGCGCTCTTCGTTCTCGCCTTCGCGATCTTCCTGCTGGCGCCGGAGGCACCGGACGGCGGGCGCTGGGCGCGGCTGCGCTTCGTCCTGCCGCCGCTGGCCCTGTTCGGCGGCATCTTCTTCGCCTACAGCTTCGCCGGCATCGCCTGGCCGGTCGCGATCCTCGCTTTCTGGAGCCTGACCCAGCCGGTGGTGCGACAGGCGCTGCGGCCGCGGGCGCTGATCCGCTTCCTGCTGCGGCCGACGACGCTGCTGGGCATTGTCGTGCTCGCCGGGCTCGCAGCTCTGGCGCTGGTCGGGCCGCTTGGCTTCGGCGCCAGCTTCAACAAAGTCGCCGGCAGCAATACCTACGGCCCGGTCAACCCGGTCGAGGCGCTCGGCATCTGGCCCGCTTCCAACTATCGCCTCGACGCCGCCGGCGCTGCCGACCTGCCCGGGCTGGCAGGTGCGATCGCCGTCTTGGCACTGCTCGTCGGCGTCGCCTGGTGGGTGGCGCGGCGGCAGGCAACGATCCCAATCGCACTCGGCGCTTGCGCCGCCCTGTACCTGATCTCGCTCCCCTCCAGCGGCGACTACTCCCAGGCCAAGGCGCTGATGATCCTCGCCCCGCTGGCAATGCTGGTCGCGATCAAGCCGCTCCTCTGGGAGTTCCCGGCCCTCCGCTCCAAGCGCGGCAGAGGTTATGCATCCATAGGAGGTAAAAGCTCTGCCGCGCCAGGGGAGGAGCGGCGCTCGCCGGCGCTGGCGGCCGGGTGGGCGGCGCTGGCGGTGGTGTTCGTCACCGGGGCGGTCTACTCGAGCTTTTTGGTGCTGCGCGACGCTCCGGTTGGGTCGTCGGGCCACGGTGGCGAGCTCGAGGCGTTCCTGCCGATCGTCCACGGCAAGCCCGTCCTCTATGCCGGCCAGGACCGCTACGCCGCCTACGATCTGCTCGGCGCCGACACCCACGTGCCGCTGGTCGAGTTCCCCGACCCCGGCGTCTCCCCCAGCCCGGAAAAGCCGTTCGACACCGGCGACGCCTACAGCCCGATCGACTTCGACTCCTTCAACCGCTCGACCCTCAACCACTTCCCCTACGTCGTCACCAGCCGCGCCGCCTGGAACAGCCAGGCGCCGCCCAACTTCAAGCGAATCGCCACCACCCCCTCCTACGCGCTCTGGGAACGGACCGGGCCGGCGCCGGAAAATCGCCACGTCCTGCTCGAGGGCACCGAGGCCGGTGCCTACGCCAGCTGCGCCTCCCCCGAGATCCGCATCTTGCTCGCCAACCCGGGCCGCGCCTCACTTTTCCCGGACGCCGTGATCGGGCCGAAATCGGCCTGGTACGGGGGCAGCGTGCTCGGCACCGGCGCCCAGGCCTCGCAGGCCATGAGCCTGCCCGCCGGCGAATGGAACCTCTCGATCCAGTACTTCTCCCCCTTCGACCTCACCCTCAGCGCCTCCGGCTTCTCCGAATCGCTGCCGGCGGCGCTCGACGGCCAGCGACCGAACACGATCAGCCTCGGCAACAACGGCCAGTACTGGCCGGCCGGACGCTTCGACAGCGACGGCGGGCCCGTCATCTTCACCCTGAGGACGGCCGACGCCAGCGGCCTGCAGAGCCTGACTGGCTACGACGGCAAGGCTTACGTCGGCGAGCTAGTCGCGGTCCCCGCCAAGCCGCACCAGATCGTGCCGCTGGCCCAGGCGTGCGATGGGTGGATCGACTGGTACGAATCGTCGGCGGCTCCCTGAGAGAAGGGACGAGGTTGGGCTGTGGAGGGGTCGGATGAGGGCTCCCAAAACACAGCTCGCTTATGGCGAGACTGTTGAGTGTTTTGGGAGCCCTCATCCGACCCCTCCCAACAAATCTGACCCAAGCTCCCCACGGTTCAGCAGCTTTCGTTAGCCGAAACGGCATCGAGGGTGGCGAGAAAGCTCCCGTCCCTTGGAAGCTAAGAGAAACACTGGGACCAGGTCCCCTCGCTTGAAGCTTCCGGGGTTCAATCCGTGGTGCTGTCCCGGCCCCGCCCCGCCAACTCCTCAATTCGGAATCCGGTTTCGTCTGGAGGGTCGTGTGGGGTCTGAAAACACTCAAAAGCGAGCGAATGCGAGCGGGTTTTCAGGCCCCCACACGACCCTCCCCCAAACCCTGATCCCTAATCGTCGACCTAGACAGCCTTGGCGGCCAGCCGCTCAGGGCTGACCCGAACCACGTCCCAGACCAGATTGACCTTCTCGAGCCCATCGATGATCAGGGCGGAGATGTCAACCTGCCACCAGCGCAGGCCGTGGGTGGCGGAGGTCGGGAAGGCGTGGTGGCTGTTATGGAAGGCCTCGCCGAGGGTCGGGATCGCGATCAGCGCCAGGTTGCGCGAGTGATCGGTGGTCTCGAATTCGCGGTTGCCGAAGACGTGGCAGAGCGAGTTGATGCTGTAAGTGAAGTGGTGGAGGACGAAGACGCGGACGAGGCCGCCCCAGAGCAGGCCGGTGAGGCCGGCGAAGATCGTGCCGCCGATCGCCCAGCCGGCAAAGAACGGCAGCAGCAGCCCGCCAATCGCCCAGTAGATGAAGGTACGGTCGACGAAGCTGATCGTCGGGTCTTTCAGCAGGTCCGGCGCGAAGCGCTCCTTGTTGCCGCGCTGGGTGTGGATGAAGAGCCAGCCCATGTGGGCGTGGAAGAAGCCCTGCATGGCGCCGCTCCAGCCATGACCGTGATCGACGTGGGGGCTGTGCGGGTCACCCTCCTGATCCGAGAAGGCGTGGTGCTTGCGGTGGTCGGCAACCCAGGAGATCACCGGCCCCTCGATCGCGGCCGAGCCGAGAATCGCCAGCAGCCCGTGCAGCCAGGTGTAGGTCTTGAAGGCGCGGTGGGTGAGGTGGCGATGGAAGCCGACCGTGATTCCGATGCCGGTGAAGAAGTACATGCCGAGGAAAAGGAAGACGTCGCTCCAGTGCAGGGCGCTGCCCCAGACCTGCCAGGCGGCAAGGCCGAGGGCGACGAACGGGATCAGCGTCACGAGGCCGGTGATGATCCGATCGCGGGTCTCGTTCTCGACCGGCTGGATATCTGACGGGAGGGGACCCGCGGCGGACGACATTGGTCGCGATCATACGGGTCGAACCTGAGGAAATGGCGCCCAGCCCGGCCTGGACCCCCGCTGGTCGGCGTCTGTAGGGTCCCCGGACGATGCCGTTCGCCAATCCCGGCCCGCTGCGCCGCGAGATCGAATCCCGCCTGCCAGAGAGGCCTTTCACGGTCGAGTTCTGGGACGGAACCGAGGCGCCCTCGACGACCGGAGACGGCCCCACTTTCAGCGTCCGCTCGCCCCGCGCCGCCGCCCACGCGCTGCTGGCGCCGGGCCAGCTCGGCCTCGGCCGCGCCTACGTCAGCGGCGAGCTCGAGGTCGACGACATCGACGCCGTGATCGCCCTGCTCGACAGATGGCAGCCGCCGGCGCTCGACGGCGCCGACAAGCGGGCGCTGCTGCTGGGAGCGGTGCGGGCGGCCGGAGTCACCAAGCCACCGCCGCGGCCGGCCTCCGAGCTGCGCCCGAGCGGCCGCCGCCACAGCAAGGAGCGCGACGCCCGCGCCGTCCGCCACCACTACGACGTCTCCAACGAGTTCTTCGAGCTCTTCCTCGGCCCGACGATGGTCTACAGCTGCGCGATCTTCGCCCGCGGGGCGGAGACGCTGGAGGAGGCCCAGGAAGAGAAGCTGGAGACGGTCGCCCGCAAGCTCGAATTGAAGCCCGGCGACCGCGTCCTCGACGTCGGCTGCGGCTGGGGCGGGTTCCCGCTTTGGGCGGCGACCAAGCACGGCGCCAACGTGGTCGGGATCACCCTCTCGCCGCCGCAGGCCGAGAAGGCGCGGCAGCGGGCCGAGGAGGCCGGCGTCGCCGACCGGGTCGAGATTCGGGTGATGGACTACCGCGACATCGCCTCGACCGGTGAGAAGTTCGACGCGATCGCCAGCATCGGCATGGTCGAGCACGTCGGCTCGGCCAACATCGAGGTCTACGCGCAGACCCTGGCCAGCGTCCTGGAGCCGGGCGGGCGGCTGCTCAACCACGGCATCACCCGCCTGCGCCACACCGACGCCGAGGCGGGGGCCTTCTCCGAGCGCTACGTCTTCCCCGATGCGGCGCCGCTGCACCTCTCGCGCAACCTGCTGGCGTTGGAACGAGCGGGCTTCGTCATCCACCACGTCGAGGACTTCGCGCCCGACTACGCGGAGACGCTGCGCCACTGGTACACCAACCTGGACGACAACATCGAGCAGGCGACGCGGCTGGCCGGTGAGGAACGGATCCGCGTTTGGCGCCTCTACCTGCGCGCCGCGCGAAACGGCTTCTTGAACGGTTTCACGAGCATCTACCAGGCGCGCTGCGAGAAGGCCTGAGCACCGCTGGCATATTGACCCCGCTATAGGGGGTGAAATGTCGCCAACGCTAAACCGGGAACCCGGACCGCACGTCCTCGATCGCCCAGTCGGCGCCGGCCGCCGCTTGTTCCTCGACCGAGTAGGCGCCGGTGGCGACGCCGACGACCTTGATCCCGGCACCGTGGCCGGCGCTGACGTCGCGCGGGGTGTCACCGACAGCGATCGTCTGCTCGAGGTCGAGCGGGCTGCCCTGCACCTCCCCCCCGCGCTCGACAGCGCGGCGGGTCAGCTCGGCGCGATCGCGCGAATCGGAGCCATAGCCGCCGAAGGCGAAGAAGCCGTTGAGGTCGCCGCGAGCGAGCTTGATCTGGGCAGCGGCCTCGATGTTGCCGGTCACGATCCCGAGTAGGACGCCCTGCTCGGCCAGGCGCGGCAGCGTCTCCTCGACCCCGGGCATCACCCGGTAGCCGTCGGATTCGGCGACGGCGTCGGCGAGATTGCCGAGGTAGCCGGCGACTGCCGCCGCCCGCTCCTGCTCGGTCCCATCGCGGCCAATCACCTCGCGGAAGATGATCTCGACGATTTCCGGGTCGGTCATCCCGGCCCGGGTGTGTTCCTCGATGTTCGCTTCGACCCCGTGCAGCTCCTGGAAGGCGCGCTGCCAGGCGACCGCACCGGCGCCGCCGGTGACGAGCAGGGTGCCGTCGATGTCGAAGAGGACCGCCCGGATCACGCCGGCGAGCCTAGCGCCGCTGCTTGTCGGCCTGTCGCGCGTGGCGGGCGGTGGCCCCGTTGACGTCGTGGCCGCGGACAAAGCGACGGTGGCGGTGGCGGTGCGGCGCGGGAGCCGGAGGCATGGCGGGCGAGGCGCCGGGGCCGGAGGCACCCACGGGGGGCTGCATTGGCCCGCCCGGCGACGGCAGGGCAGCCTGAATCGGCTCTCCCCCGGTTCCTTCGAGCGCTGCGATCACGGTCGGCGCGTCGCCGCTGACTTTCAGCGCGGCGTGCTTGATGCCGACGCTGTCGGGCGCGAAACGGACCCGGACCTCACAGCTTTCGCCGGCGGCGAGGACGGCGCCGCTGCAATCGTCGCCGGAGACGACGAACTGGTCGAGTTCGGTGCCGCCGAGCGAGACTCGGTCGAAGCCGAGCTGGGCGGTGCCGGTGTTGGTGACCGTGAAGACGTGGGGGGCGCTCCTCGTCCCTGCCGCCTGTGAGCCGAAGTCGAAACTGCCGGGCGCGATCGAGCCGGCACCGGAGATGCCTTCGCCTTCGAGCTGGACGATGACACCGCCTTCGCCGTCGCCGAAGAAAGCGAGGTGGGCAGCAAAACTCCCCGGCGCGTTCGGGTGGAAGCGCACCTGAGCCGAGCAGCTCTGGCCGGGCTGGAGTTCGGTCATCGTGCAGTGCTCGCCGACCAGTTCGAAGCTGCCGGCGTCGCCGCCGGCGATCACGCCGATGAAGAAGCCTTCGGACATGTTGCCGTTATTGGTGAGCGTGACCGTGCGGTAGGTGCCCTGGGAGCCGGCGGTGGCCGTCCCGAAGTTGAGCGGATTCACGCTTGCTTCGACCTGAGCACCGCCGCCTTCGCCGCTGACGCTGGCGCTGCCGGCGACTCCCGGGGCCCCGTTGACGAAGACGTTGAGGTCGGCTTCGTAGGCGATCCGCTGCTGCGGCGAGAAGGTCACCTGCAGCGAGCACGACTGACCGGGGGAAAGCGTGTTCCCCCAGCAGTTGCTCTGGCCGTTGTCGGTCCAGAACGAGTTTTCGCCCGGGCCTTCGAAGTCGATGTAGTTGAGCTGGACCGCCCCTTCGCCGCTATTGGTCAGCTGGAAGAAGGTGTAGCCCTGTTCACGGTTCGCTCGGACCAGGCCGAAGTCGTAACTCGACGGTTCGAAGCTCAGTTCCGGCGCCACTCCGCGGCCGCTGATTTCGAACTGCTCCTGGGGGCGCAAACCGCTGAAGATCACGGTCAGCTGCGCGTGCTTTTCGCCGAGGCTGCCCGGCTTCATCCCGAGTGAGACTTCGCACTGCTGGCCTGCGGAGAGGTTGGTCGTGCAGTTGACGTTGTTGATGAAGAATTCGCCCGATTCTTCGCCTTCGATCGTGACCTTGTTGATCGAGACTTCTCCTTCGCCTTCGTAGCCGATCTGGACTGGCTGCCCCTGCGACTGGTAGTTGACCGTGGTCGGCGCCAGCACCAGAGGCTGCGGTGAGACCGTCAGCGTGCCGTTCCCTTCTTCCGGCGCGGCAAGTGCGCTGGCGGGCAGAGCGAGCGCCGTCAGGGCGAGCGCGAGGAGGACGAGGACAGTGGTGCCGATCTGCCTCGGCTGGGCGGGGGTGGTCATGCGGTCTCATCGGACAACCTCTGTAGTCCTTGCAATTTGGATGGGCTAATTCATCCAAACCGCTTTAGAAAGCCGCACGAAGAGTGTTGGAAATGCGTATGCGGACTGCTCAGGACTCGTGCTCGAGCAGGTCGCGCTGGCTCAGCGCGTAGAGCAAGCCAAGGGAGGGCAGGACCAGCACCGCGGCGACGGCAAAGACGACGAAGACGACGTCGAGCGTCGGATCGGGCGCTGCCGCCTCGCCGATCTTGAGGCTGGTCGGCAGCAGGTACGGGAACTGGGCTACGCCCCAGCCCCAGATCACGGCGACGACGGCGCCGGCGGCGAGCGGCCGCAACGGCCGGCGGCCACCGCGCAGGAGCACCGCCAGCAGCCCGACCCCGCAGAGTGCCGAGAGGATCACCAATGGCAGCCCCTCGTCGACGAGGCGGTCGAAGACGTAGCGCGCTTCGGCGTGGAGCTCGACCAGGCCGAGCGCGGCGGCGACGCCGGCGACCGCGGCGGCGAGCAGGGCGCGCCGGACGAAGTAGCGCTCCATCTCGTCTTCGCCGGCGCGGCGGGCGTCGCCGACGAGGAAGACGGCGGCGAGGTAGGCGCCGGTGGCGACGAACATCGCTCCGGTCAGGAGCGGCAACGGCTCCAGCCAGCTGGAGAAGGCGTCGCCGTTGCCCTCGGCGGGCACGTTGCCGGCGGCGATCGCACCGACCACGGTGCCGAGGAAGAAAGGAGTCAGGACCGAGGAGAGGGCGAAGGTGGCGCCGGCGGCACGCCGCCCCTGCAGCCCTTCGATCGATTTGCGGAAAGCGAAGCCCGAGCCGCGCAGGACGATCCCCAACGCCGCCAGCGTCAGCGGCACGTACAGGGTGGTCATCACCGCGCTGAATGCCTGGGAGAAGGCGGTCCAGAGGACGACGAGGACGAAGATCAGCCAGACGTGGTTGGCCTCCCAGACGGGGGTCAGCGAGCGCTGGATCAGGGCTCGCGGCCGCTCCCCCCGCTCCGGCCCGCCGGCGACCAGGTCCCAGAAGCCACCGCCGAAGTCGGCGCCACCGAACAGCGCGTAGAAGGTCACCCCGACGAGCAGGATCCCGGCGGCGGCGTCGGCCTTGCTCATCGCGCGGTTCCTTTCCGACGTATGGCGTGGATTTCGAACCACGCGATGCTCATGCGCCCGCCTCCACCGTCGGCGGCGCGTAGGGCGTGCCGTCGGGTTCGTCCCGGCCTTCGCGCCAGCGCCGCGACATCCGCCGCAGGACGAGGACCGCGATCGTCCCGATCGCGGCGTAGAGGACGAAGATCAGGCCGAAAGTGAACCAGATCCCACCGGCGTCGGTGACCGCTTCCTCGGTCCGCATGTAGCCCTGGACGATCCACGGCTGGCGGCCAACCTCGGTCACGATCCAGCCGCACCAAAGAGCCAGGATCGCGCCCGCCCCGGAGACGGCGACAGCGCGCAGGAACCACTTGGTCTTCGGGATGTCGCGCTTTTTCCACCAGGTGAAGGCGAGCCAGACCCCGAGCAGCAGCAGCGCCGAGCCGATCCCGACCATCGCGTCGAAGGCGAGGTGCAGCAGCGTGTTGGCCGGCGGCCGTTCGTCCTTGGGAATGCTGTCGAGGCCGGTGACCTTGGAGTCGGGGCTGAAGCCGACGAGGAAGGAGTCGAGGTCGGGGATCGGGATCGCCAACTTGACCCCGTTGGCAGTGCAGACGCCGCCGACGTACTCGGTCTGATGGCCGCCGGATTTCTGGATGCACTCCATGCCGGCGAACTTGGCCGGCTGGTGGTCGGCGACGGCGCGAGCCGCGGTGTCGCCGACGAAGAGCTGGATCGGGGTCGCGATCAGCCCGATCGTCAGCGGGATCAGGAGGCCGAGCCGGTGCAGCCGGTCGCGCCTCCCTTTCAACATCCCAACCGCGTAGATCGAGGCGACGAGGAAGCCGACGACCATGTAGGCGGCGAGGATCATGTGCGGCACCTCATAGCCGGTCGCGGGGTTGATGAGGACCTTCCAGGCGTCGGTGTCGACGACCTTGCCGGCGGCATTGAGCGTGAACCCCTGCGGCTGATTCATCCACGAGTTGGCGGCGACGACCGAGAAGGCGCCGCCGATCCCGGTAATCACCATCGGCACCCCGGACCACCAGTGGGCCCAGCCGGAGAGCCGCTTCCAGCCGTAGATGTAGATCGCGAGGAAGATCGCCTCGAGGAAGAAGAAGATGCCCTCGATCGCGAAGGCGATCCCGAAGACGGAGCCGAAGCGTTCGGTGAACTTCGGCCAGAGCAGGCCGAACTCGAAGCTGAGGACGGTGCCGGTGACGGCGCCGACGGCGAAGGTGATCGCCATCGCTTTCGACCAGCGCCGGGCGAGCTCCATCGCGTCTTTGTCGCCCTTTTTTAGCCCGATGTAGTTAGCGACGAGGATCGTCGCCGGCAGTGCCACTCCAAGGCAGGAGAGGACGATGTGAAAGCCGAGCGTGAACGCCATCTGCTCCCGGGCCGCGAGCAGATTGGAAGCTGACGCGGCCAGGGGAAGCGCGTCGAGCGAAAGCATCAGCTCAGGACTTTATTCCCCGCGGCGGGTGTTACGGTAGCGCCGGATCAGGGCGTTGGTGGAGCTGTCGTGGCCTAGCTTCGGCTCTTGGTCGGCCTCGAGCTCGGGGATGATCGCCTGGGCCAGGACCTTGCCGAGCTCGACGCCCCACTGGTCGAAGGAGTCGATCCCCCAGATCGCCCCCTGGGTGAAGACGCTGTGCTCGTAGAGGGCGACGAGCTTGCCGAGGGTCTCCGGGTCGAGGCGCTCGGCAAGAATCGTGTTCGAGGGCCGGTTGCCCTCCATCACCCGGTGCGGGACGACCTCCTCCGCAGTCCCCTCGGCCCGCACCTGCTCCGCCGTTTTGCCGAAGGCAAGGGCTTGGGGCTGGGCGAAGACGTTCGACATCAGGATGTCGTGATGGCGGCCGAGCTCGTTGTTGGAGTGGGCGAAGCCGATGAAGTCGCAGGGAATCAGCCGCGTCCCCTGGTGGATCAGCTGGTAGAAGCTGTGCTGGCCGTTGGTCCCCGGCTCCCCCCAGTAGATCTGGCCGGTGTCGTAGTCGACGTGGGTGCCGTCCAAGGTGACGTGCTTGCCGTTGGACTCCATCGGCAGCTGCTGCAGATAGGCGGGGAAGCGGTGCAGGTACTGGTCGTAGGGGAGGACGGCGCTGGTCTGGGCGCCGAAAAAGCCACCGTACCAGACGGCCAACAGGCCCATCAGCATCGGCAGGTTGGCGGCCGTCGGCGTCTCGCGGAAGTGCTCGTCCATCGCGTGGAACCCGGCCAGCATCTCGGCGAAGCGCGCCGGCCCGATCGCCAGCATCGTCGAGAGCCCGATCGCCGAATCCATCGAGTAGCGGCCGCCGACCCACTCCCAGAAGCCGAACATGTTGTCGGTGTCGATCCCGAACTCCGAGACGCCATCGGCGTTGGTCGAGACCGCGACGAAGTGCTTGGCGACCGCCGCCTCGTCGCCGCCGAGGCCGGCCAGCGACCACTCGCGGGCCGAGTGCGCGTTGGTCATCGTCTCCAGCGTCGTGAAGGTCTTCGAGGAGACGACGAACAGCGTCTCCTCGGGATCGAGGTCGCGGGTCGACTCGGCGAAGTCGGTGCCGTCGACGTTGGAGACGAAGCGGAAGGTCATCTCCCGGTTCGAGTAGTGGCGCAGCGCCTCGTAGGCCATCACCGGGCCGAGGTCGGAGCCGCCGATGCCGATGTTGACGACGTTGCGGATCGGCTTGCCGGTGTGGCCCCGCCACTCGCCGCCGCGGACCTGCTCGGCGAAGGCGCCCATCCGGTCGAGCGTCTCGTGCACCTCCTTGACGACGTCGACGCCGTCGACGACAAGCGAGCGGTTGCGCGGCATCCGCAGCGCCACGTGGAGGACAGCGCGATCCTCGGAGACGTTGATGTGCTCGCCGGCGAACATCGCTTCGCGGCGCTCGACGACACCGCGCTGACGGGCGAGCTCGCCGAGCAGCATCACCGTCTCGTCGGTGATGCGGTTCTTCGAGAAGTCGAGGTGGAGGCCGGCGCCGTCGGCGACCAGCCGCTCGCCGCGCTGGGGATCGGCGGCGAAGAGGTCGCGCAGGTGCTGGCGGCGGAGCTGCTCGTAGTGGGCTTGGAGCTCCGCCCAGGCCGGCAGCTGCTTCAGCTCCGGCCCCTCCGGGCTCATCAGCCGGCCGCGACTCCGCGCTGCGAGCTGATCGAGGACAGCAGCTCTTCCCAAGACTTGTTGAAGCTCTGCTTGCCCTCCTCCTGCAGCCGGGCGGCGAGCGCGTCGACGTCGATCCCGGCCTCCTCGAACTCCTTCAGGACCAGCTCGCAGTTGCCCCCGTCAGCGGCGATCAGGTCGCCGACGTTGCCGTGGTCAGCGAAGGCGAGGAGCGTGTTCTCCGGCATCGTGTTGACCGTGAACGGCGAGGCGAAGGCCTCGATGTAGAGGGTGTCGGAGGCGTTCGGGTCCTTGGTCCCGGTGCTTGCCCAGAGCAGGCGCTGGGCGCGGGCGCCCTCGTTCTGCAGGCGGCGGAAGCGATTGGAGGCGAGCAGCTCGTTGTAGGCGCGGTAGGCGCGGCCGCCGACCGCGATCCCGAGCCGGTTATGGAGCTCCTCGGGGACCTCCTCGGCGACCGCGACGTCCCAGCGGCTCATGAAGATCGAGGCGACCGAAGCGACGGCCGGGTTGAGGCCGGCATCGATTCGCCGTTCGACCCCCTTCATGTAGGCGTCGGCGCAGGCCAGGTACTGATCGGCGTCAAACAGCAGCGTCACGTTGATCGGGATGCCGGCGAAGATCGACTCCTCGATCGCGGTCAGGCCCGCCGTGGTGCCGGGGATCTTGATGTAGAGGTTGTCGCGCTCGGCCTTGGCGTGGAGCGCCGCCGCCTCCTCGATCGTCGCCTGCGCGTCGTCGGCGATCAGCGGCGAGACCTCGAGCGAGCAGAAGCCGTCGACACCGTCGGTGCGCTCGTGAGCGGGTGCGAAGAGCTCGGTCGCGTCGCGCAGGTCGGCGAGTGCGAGCTCGAAGAAGATCCGCTCTTCGGCGTTGACGCCGACGCCCTCCCCCGCTTCGGCGGCCGGGGCGACCTCCGCGATCTGCTCGTCGTAGGCGTCCCCACCGGAGATCGCCTTGTCGAAGATCGTCGGGTTCGAGGTCAGCCCGGTGACCGAGAGCTCGTCGATGTAGCCCTTCAGCGTGCCGTCGCCGAGCATCGTGCGGGTGATGTTGTCGAGCCAGAGGCTCTGGCCGATCTCGTTCAGTTTCGCGGTGGCCTTCATCCGAGTGCCTCCTTCGCCTTCGCGGCGATCTGGTCGGGGGTGAACCCGAACTCCTCCTCGACGTCCGTGAACGGAGCCGACTGGCCGAACGTGGTCATCCCGAGGATGACACCGTCGCTGCCGACGTAGCGCTCCCAGCCGAGCGTCGAGGCCTCCTCCACTGCTACCCGAATCGGGCCGGCGGGAAGCACCTCATCGCGGTAGGACTGGGCCTGGCGGTCGAACAGCTCCCAGCAGGGGAGGCTGACGACGCGCGAGGCGATGCCTTCGCCGGCCAGCTTCTCGTGGGCGGCGACGGCGAGCGAGACCTCGCTGCCGGTGGCGATGAAGATGAGCTGCGGATCCTCGGCGTCGGCGAGCACGTAGCCGCCCTTTTGGACGCCCGCCGCCGGGGCATACTTCGTGCGGTCGAGGACCGGGACGTTCTGGCGGGTGAGGACCAGCGCGACCGGGTCCTTGGTGCGGTCGATCGCCAGCTTCCAGGCCTCGGCTACCTCGTTGGCGTCGGCCGGCCGGATCACGTCGAGGTTCGGAATCGCCCGCAGCGACGCCAGCTGCTCGATCGGTTGGTGAGTCGGGCCGTCCTCACCGAGCCCGATCGAGTCGTGGGTGAAGAGGTGGATCACCGGGATCTCCATCAGCGCCGAGAGGCGGATGCCCGGGCGACCGTAATCGGAGAAGGTGAGGTAGGTCGACCACAGCGGCCGCAGCTTTGAGAGCGACATCCCGTTGCAGGCGGTGACTGCGGCGTGTTCGCGGATCCCGAAGTGGATCTGGCGGCCGCCGTAGCTGCCGGGCTCGAGGTTGTCGGCGCCGTCGAAGGTGAGGCGGACCGAGGTCGAGTCGGTGAGGTCGGCGGAGCCGGCGATCAGCCAGGGCAGCTTCTCGCCGATCGCGTTCTCGACCTTGTTCGAGGCCTTGCGGGTAGCGAGGCCCTTCTCTTCGTCGGCCTCGAAGGTCGGGATCGCCTCCTCCCAGCCGTCGGGGAGGCCGCGATGCTGCATCAGCTCGACCGTCTCGGCGTGCTCGGAGGCAGCGAGCTTCTGCTTCCAGGCGGCGCTTTCCTCGGCGCCACGCTGGCCGATCACCTCGTTGAAGCGCTCACGGACGCCGTCGGGGACTAGGAACTGCGCGTCCTCGGGCCAGCCGTAGGCCTTCTTGGTGAGCTTGACCTCCTCGTCGCCGAGCGGTTCGCCGTGGGCGGACTCGGTGTCCTGCTTGTTCGGCGAGCCCCAGCCGATGTGGCTGTCGACGACGATCAAGGTCGGGCGGCCGGTCTCGGCCTTGAACTCGTCGAACGCGCGGGAGAGCAGCCCGGCGTCGTTAGCGTCGCCGACCCGCAGCACGTTCCAGCCGTAGCCCTCGAAGCGGCTGAGCACGTCGTCGCCGTAGGCGAGCGAGGTCGAGCCGTCGATCGTGATGTGGTTGTTGTCGTACATCCAGCAGAGGTTGTCCAGCTTCAGGTGGCCGGCGAGCGAGGCCGACTCGTGCGAAACGCCCTCCATCAGGCAGCCGTCGCCGGCGAGGGCGTAGACGTTGAAGTCGAAGAGGTCGGCGCCGAAGTGCTCGCCCTGCCACTTGGAGGCGATCGCCATCCCGACCGAGGTCGCGATCCCCTGGCCGAGCGGGCCGGTGGTGGTCTCGACGCCAGAGGTCCAGCGGTACTCGGGGTGGCCGGGGGTGCGCGAGTGGAGCTGGCGGAAGTTTTCGATCTCGTGCAGGGAGCAGGCGGGCTCGTCGAGCACGTTGTAGTCGGCATCGATGCGCTTGACCCCGGCGAGGAAGAGCATCGAATAGAGCAGCATCGAGGCGTGGCCGGCAGAGAGTACGAAGCGGTCGCGGTTCGGCCAGATCGGGTCGGCCGGGTCGTAGCGCAGGTGGTTCTGCCAGAGCTCGTAGGCGACCGGGGCCATCGACATTGGCGTCCCGGGGTGGCCTGAGTTCGCCTTCTCGACGGCGTCGATCGAGAGGGTTCGGATGGTGTTGATCGCGAGCTGGTCTATGTCTTCAGTCATGGCGGACCCGATCCTAGTCAGGGCTCGATCCGGGTGACGGTTCCGTCGCCGTTGTCGGCTACCCAAACTGCGGTCTTCCCGACCGCGACCGCCCCCGGTTCGGGGCCGACCTGGATCGGGGCGCCCTCACGCTGGCCGCTGTCGAGGGCGATGCGGACGACCGCGTCCTCGCCGGTGAGGGCGACCCAGACGAGGTCGGAGCCGGCGTCAATCCCGCCCGGCTGGGAGCCGACCTCGATCGGGGCGCCGACCACCGCGCGCGTCTGCAGGTCGACCGCGGTGACCGTGCCGGAGCCGCTGTTGGCGACCCAGACCCGGCCACCGGCGACCGTCACCCCGGCCGGGTTGGCGCCGACGATCGTGGCGCCGCTGGGGACGGTCGTGCTCTCGTCGATGCGGCGGATGCGGTTGGTGTCGGCGATCGCGACCCAGAGCCCGCCGCCGCCGGTAGCGAGCCGAAGCGGCGCTTCATGCGGGGCGATGCCGCGCTTGAAGACACGGCCGCCCTTGGCGTTGACGGCGGTGATCCCCTTGCCGTCGAGGTCGGCGATCCAGACCCGGTAGCCGCCGTAGGTGACGGCGCCGGGGTGGCCGCCGACCCGGATCCGCTGTGAGACGGCGCCGGTCGCGGGGTCGACCCGCAGCAGCTCGCCGAGCGGCGGATCGGTTACCCAGACCGAGCCTTCGCCGACGGCGACGCCGGAGATGCCGATGCCGAGGTCGATCGGCTTGCCGACCGGCTCGCCGCTTTCGGGGTCGAGGCGGGTCAGGGTGCCGTCGCGTTCGCTCGTTACCCAGATCGCATCGCTGGCGGCGGCGACCCGCAGCGGCGGGCTGCCGATCGCGATCGGCCCCGAGACGTCGACTCCCCCGTCGCCACCGATCAGAAGCAGGACAAGGGCGACCATGCCAATGACGACGGCCACGCCGGCGCCGACCCACTGCAGGGTCCGGCCCCGCAAACGGCCGAAGCTGGGGCCGGCGCGTCGCAGCGGCTCGGTCGGGCGCCCGGCGGCCACCGAGTCGGCGGAGAGGACCCGGGTCGCCGCCATCCCCGCCCCCTCGCGCTCGCGGGCGGCGACGATCAGGGCACCGGCGCTCGGGTAGCGGTCGTCGGGGTCCTTGGCGACCGCGCGCTCGATCGTCTCGTCAAGGCCCTCGGGCATCTCCGGCTCGGTGTCGGATTCCTTGCGGGCGAAGGGCGGGATCCCGGTCAGCGCCTCGTAGAGGACGCAGCCAAGCGAGTAGACGTCGGCGGCAGGGCCGACCGAACCGCCACGCCACTGCTCGGGTGACATGTACTCGGCGGTGCCGACGACCGAGGCGCCGCTCCCTGCCCCGTCCTCCTCCAGCGCTTTCGCCAAGCCGAAGTCGGAGAGGAAGGCGCGGTCGCCTTCGACGAGGACGTTGTGGGGCTTGACGTCGCGGTGGACGATGCCGGCGGCGTGGGCGGCGTCTAACGCTTCCGCGACCTGGCCCAGGAGCGCGATCGCCCGCACTGGCTCGAGCGGCCCCTCGCGGTCGATCAGCCGCCGCAGGTCGCCGCCGGCGACGAGCCGCATGGCGACGATCAGCTCGCCGTCGACCTCACGCGAGTCGTAGACCGGGACCACCGCCGGGTGGTCGAGGCGAGCGGCGAGCCGGGACTCGCGCAGGAAGCGCTCGCGGAACCCCTCACGGTCAGAGAGCTCGCGGGCGATCACCTTCAGTGCCACCTGGCGTTCGAGGCCGAGGTGGGTGGCGCGGTAGACGACCCCCATCCCCCCGCGGGCAAGCAGGGCGTCGATCCGGTAGCCGGCGATCTCGGAGTCAATCGCGAAGGGGTCTTCTGCCACCGGGCGGTTATACCCGCCGGCTCAGCCGAACCCCCGTTCCGCGGTTCCTTGTGGACGGTATGCGTCCACAAGGAACCGCGGAATTCATGGCGGACCCGGTTACGGCTGCCAGGCGATGACGGGGCCGATTTGGGCGCCCTCTTCGGTTTCGAAGCTGTCGGCCAACTCCGTCTTGCGGCCGTTGGCGACGTTGATCGCCATCAGCTGCTGGGTTTCGTCGACCGTGATGAAGGCCGCCACCTGCGTACCGTCGGTCGAGAAGACAGCGTTGGTCTTCGAGCCGTCGGGCAGTTGGGTCAGCTTGCGGGCTTTGCCGTTGCCGATGTGCTTGAACCAGAGGCCCTGGTCGCGCCGGAAGAGGACCGTGTGGCCACCGGCGGAGACGTCTTCGACGTAGGCGGAACCGACACCGGCCACCTGCGACCTGACTTTGGACCCGTTGCGCTTCATCGTGTAGACGTCGGCGTAGGCGGCCGGGCCTTCGCTGCTGTCACCGCGGCTGAAGAGGATGCCGCCGGCGAAGTAGCGCGGGGCGAACTCGTCGACGCCGGCGGTCGTGGTCAGCCGCGCCAGGCCGGAGCCGTTCGGGCGAACCGAGTAGAGGTCGTCGTTGATCGCGTCGGCCGAGTCGGCCGTGCCGCGGACGAAGACGATCGACTTCCCGTCCGGCGAGAAGCGGGCTTCGCCGTCGTCGTTGGCACCGGTGGTGAGGGCGCGAACGCCGCCGCCATGGGCGCCGACCGTGTAGAGGTCCGCCGCCGCCCCCTCGCTGGCCCGTCGCTCGAAGACGACGTACTGGCCGTTGGGCGAGATTCGCGGCGCCGAGTCGACCGCCGTGCCGCTGGTCAGCTGCCGCTGGCCGGAGCCGTCCGGGCGGACCGAGAAGAGGTCGCCGTTGCGGGCGAAGGCGATCGTACGGCCGTCGCCGGAGAAGCTCGGTTCGACGTCGGCGGGGTCTTCGGTGAGCTGGTTCGAGTGGCCTTCGCGGACCGCGAAGAGGCCGCCTTTGAGGGCGCCTTCTTCGCCGCCTTCACTCCAGGCCTGGGAGAAGACGACGGCACCGGGGCGAGCTTTCGCCGAGGCGCCCGCCACGGGGATGGCGAGGGCGAGCAGGCTGAGGACGACAGTGAGGATGGTGGTCTTGCGGGACATGGTTGCTCCTTTCCGAGCGATCGATTCCATGTCCTCATGCTCGGACCCGGAGCCGAGCCCGCCAACGACACCCCCGCCCCCCACCGGGCCATCTCTGACCCAGACCGAGCCACGCGACGTTCCGAATGGCGAGTCGGGTGGGACTCGCCAAGCCTCCCGCTGTTCGCGCAGGCGAGTCCCACCCGGCTCGTCCTACAACGTCAGCGCGGGCGGTCGAGGCCGAGCTCGATCACGCGGGCGGCGATCTGGCGCGGGCGGTCGCGGCCGGCGTCGCCGGTCACGTCGAGCTTGGCGGCTAGCGCGTCGAGGCGGCGCTGAGCGGTGCGCTCGGAGACGTGCAGCTCCTGCGCGATCTCAGCCCGCGTCGCCGGACGGCCGGCGAAGGCGCCCTCGCTGCGGTAGGGGGCGACGAGGGCGGCGGCGGTCGCCCGCTCCTCCTCGTTCAGCCCCACCGTCGGCTCTGTGCTGGCGACGGTGGCGCCGACCGGGGTGATCCCGCCGGTCTTCACTTCGAGCCGGTAGTCGCCGACGATCAGGGTGTCGCCGTCGCGCAGGCGGCGCGGGCGGTCGAGCGGCTCACCGTTGAGGGCGGTGCCGTTGCGGCTGTCGAGGTCGGTCGCCATCAGCACCTCGCCGCGGCTCTCGATTTCAAGGTGGTTCCAGGAGACCGCCTCGTCCTCTATCTGGATGTCGGCCTCAGGCGAGCGGCCGACGACGGTCCGCTCGCCGCTGAGCGCGACTGAGCGGGGCGCTTGGCCGCTACTGGAGATCCAGATGCGCGCGTCCATGCGCCCCGCTTGCGCTTAGTAGCGGTAGTGGTCCGGCTTGTACGGACCGTCGACCGGGACGCCGAGGTAGGTGGCCTGGTCTTGGGAGAGCTCGGTCAGCTCGACGCCGAGCGCGGCGAGGTGCAGCCGCGCCACTTTCTCGTCGAGGTGCTTGGGCAGCACGTAGACCTCTTTGGCTTCGTACTGGACGCCGTCGCCGAAGAGCTCGATCTGGGCGATCACCTGGTTGGTGAACGAGTTCGACATCACGAAGCTCGGGTGCCCGGTCGCGTTGCCGAGGTTGAGCAGCCGGCCCTCGGAGAGGACGATGATCGAGTGGCCGTCGGGGAAGCGCCATTCGTCGACCTGCGGCTTGATGTTGTTGCGCTCGGCGTCGGACTCTTCCAGTACCGCCATCTCGATCTCGTTGTCGAAGTGGCCGATGTTGCCGACGATCGCGTTGTGCTTCATCTGCGCCATGTGATCGGCGGTGATGATGTCCTTGTTGCCGGTAGCGGTGACGAAGATGTCGGCGGTGCCGACGACTTCCTCGAGCTTGCGCACCTCGTAGCCCTCCATCGCCGCCTGCAGAGCGCAGATCGGGTCGATCTCGGTGACGATCACCCGGGCGCCCTGGCCACGGAGGCTGGAGGCGCAACCCTTGCCGACGTCGCCGTAGCCGCAAATCACGGCGACCTTGCCGCCGATCATCACGTCGGTGCCGCGGTTGATCCCGTCGACCAGGGAGTGACGGCAGCCGTAGAGGTTGTCGAACTTCGACTTGGTGACCGAGTCGTTGACGTTGATCGCCGGGAACAGCAGCTCGCCGGCCTCGGCCAGCTGGTAGAGCCGGTGGACTCCGGTCGTCGTCTCCTCGGTCACACCCTGGATGTTGGCAGCGACGTTGGTCCACCGCTGCGGGTCCTCAGAAAGCGAGCGCTGCAGGGTCTCGAGCACGATCCGGAACTCCTCCGAGTCGGCCGAGCCGGGGTCGGGGACGGCGCCGGCGCGCTCGAACTCGACGCCTTTGTGGACGAGCAGGGTGGCGTCGCCGCCGTCGTCGAGGATCATGTTCGGGCCCTGCCCGTCAGGCCAGCGCAACGCCTGCTCGGTGCACCACCAGTACTCCTCCAGGGTCTCGCCTTCCCAGGCGTAGACCGGGACCCCGGCCGCCGCGATCGCCGCCGCGGCGTGGTCCTGGGTCGAGAAGATGTTGCAGCTCGCCCAGCGCACCTCGGCGCCGAGCGCGACCAGGGTCTCGATCAGCACCGCGGTCTGCACCGTCATGTGCAGGGAACCGGTGATGCGAGCGCCTTTGAGCGGCTGTTTGGCCCCAAACTCCTCACGGGTCTGCATCAGGCCGGGCATCTCCACCTCGGCGAGAGCGATCTCCTTGCGGCCGAAATCGGCGAGGCCGATGTCGGCGACCTTGTAGTCCTGGGTTGCGGTGCCGCTGCTCATCTCGTTCGATTCTCCTGGTCGTTGTTCTCTCCCGGCGGTGCGGGATGAAGCCCCGGCCGCCGGTACGTGCTCGAACCAGTATGGCCGAATAAAGTCCCCTCCGTGACTGGGGCCGACACTGAGAAGCGAATCGCAGCCGAAGCGGCAGCAGAGCTGGTCGAGAGCGGGATGACGGTCGGCCTCGGGACTGGCTCGACCGTGGCCCACCTGCTGCCGGCGATCGCCAGGCGTGGGCTGAGCGAGATCCGCTGCGTTGCCACCTCGGTCGCCACCGAGGAACAAGCTCGCGGTCTCGGCATCCCGGTCGAGCAGTTCAACTCTCTAGCGCGCCTCGAGATCGCGATCGACGGCACCGACGAGGTCACTCCCGACGGCTGGCTGATCAAGGGCGGCGGTGCCGCCCACCTGCGCGAGAAGATCGTCGCTGCGGCTGCCGAGCGCTTCGTCGTCATCGCCGACTCGAGCAAGCCGGTCAACGTCCTGCGCGGGCCGGTGCCGTTGGAGCTGTTCGCCTTCGGGATCGCCTCGACGCTGGCGCGGCTCGGCGACGAGGTCGAGCTACGCGAGGTCCCCCCCAGCCCCGACGGCGGCGTCATCGCCGACTACCGCGGCCCAATCGGCGACCCGGCCGAGCTCGCCGCCCGCTTCGACGCCGACGCCGGCATCGCCGCTCACGGTCTGTTCCCGCCGGCGATGGTCAGCGAGCTGTTCATCGGCCGCGGCGAAGAGGTCGAAAGGCCGACGATCCGCAGCTGATGGACCTGATCGAGCGCGAGAGCGAGCCACCAGGCGGGGACGAATCCCGTTGGCGACTTTCCACCCCCTATAGGGGGGTCAATATCGCCAACGAGGGGCGGGGACGCTCGAGGAGCGGAGATCCACAACACAGCTTCACGGCGATCTCGCCCCCGGCCGTGGCCTGGGCCCTCTCCTTCACGCGGTTGAAGGAGAAGGTCGCGCAGGCGAACCGCGGCGGATAGATTGGCCGGCATGGGAACGGAGCTGCTCACCTCAGAGAATGCCAACTGGGACCTCGAACGCGGAGCGTTCAACGTCCTCCTCGATCAGCAGCCGGCCGGCATCGCCGTGCCGGCGAACGCGGATGAGGTCGCCGACGTTGTCCGCGCCGCGGCCGCCGACGGCAAGCGGGTATCGGCCCAGCGCACGGGACACTCGGCTGCGCCGCTGGGCTCGCTGTCGGAGACGGTCCTGGTCCGCACCGCCAACCTGACCGGGATTGAGATCGACGCCGAGCGTCGCAGCGCCCGGGTCGGTGCCGGCACGCTCTGGGGCGACCTCGTGCCGCAGGCTTCCGAGCTCGGGCTCGCCGCCCTGCACGGCTCGACGCCAACCGTCTGCATCGCCGGCTACAGCCTCAGCGGCGGCGTCAGCTTCTACGGCCGCGAGTTTGGGCTCGCCTGCAACCGCGTCACCGCGATCGAGCTCGTCACCGCCGACGGCGAGAAGCGTCGCGTCGACGCCGAGAACGACCCGGACCTGTTCTGGGCACTGCGTGGTGGTGGCGGCAACTTCGGAGTGGTGACGGCGCTGGAGTTCGACCTGCTGTCGATGCCCGAGCGCTACGCCGGCGCCCTCTTCTTCCCGGTCGAGGAGGCCGGCGCCGTCCTGCACGGCTGGCGCGACTGGACCGAGACCGCGCCCGAGCAGGCGACCTCGGTCGGCCGGCTGATGAACTTCCCGCCGATCCCGGAGATTCCCGACCCTTTCCGCGGCAAATCGTTCGCCGTCGTCGAGGTGATCTACAACGGCGACGAGACCTCGGGCGCGGAGCTCGTCGCGCCGCTGCGCGAGCTCGGCACGGTGGCGATGGACACGATCGCGACGGTGCCGCCGGCCGGGATCGTCGATCTCCACATGGACCCGCCCGAGCCCTCGCCCTACGCCGGCGCCTCGGCGCTGACCGGCGATCTCGACGCGGCGGCGATCGACGCGATCCTGGCCGCGGTCGGGCCGGGCTCCGGCTCGCAGCTGGTCTCGGTCGAGCTGCGCCACTGCGGCGGCGCCCTCTCCCGCGCCCCCGAGGGGGCCGGCGCGCTCGCCACCCTGCCCGGTTCCTTCCTCGCCTTCGGCGTCGGCATCGTCCCGGTCCCGGAGGCGATGGCGCCAACTCAGCAGTGGCTGGGCGCGTTCAAGAGCGCGGTCGAGCCCTATCGGGCCGGCAACTACCTCAACTTCTGCGATGACCCGATCGACCTCGAAACCGCCTTCCCGGCGGCGACGGTGGCGCGCCTGCGCGAGGTGAAGAAGCGTTACGACCCGGAGAATCTCTTTCACGCCAACCACCAGGTAACCGGCTAGCCCAGGAGGGATGTAATGGCCAAGGTCCTCTGCGTGCTCTACGACGACCCGGTCGACGGCTACCCGCCGAGCTACGCCCGCGACGGCATCCCGAAGATCGAGGGCTACCCCGACGGGCAAACGGCCCCGACCCCCGAAGGCATCGACTTCACTCCAGGAGTGCTGCTCGGCTGCGTCTCCGGTGAGCTCGGCCTGCGCGACTTCCTTGAGGGACTCGGCCACGAGTTGATCGTCACCTCCGACAAGGACGGGCCCGACTCCGAGTTCGAGCGCCACCTCGCCGACGCCGAGGTCGTGATCTCCCAGCCTTTCTGGCCCGCGTACCTGACGGCAGAGCGGATCGCCAAAGCGCCGAAGCTGAAGCTGGCGCTGACCGCCGGTATCGGCTCTGACCACGTCGACCTGCAGGCGGCGATGGACGCCGGGATCACGGTCGCCGAGGTCACCTACTGCAACTCGATCAGCGTCGCCGAGCACGTGGTGATGATGATCTTGGGTCTCGTCCGCAACTACATCCCCAGCTACGAGATCGTCGTCGACGGGGGTTGGAACATCGCCGACGCGGTCGAGCGCTCCTACGACGTCGAGGGAATGCAGGTCGGGACCGTGGCCGCCGGTCGGATCGGGACCGCGGTCCTGCGCCGGATGGCTCCGTTCGAGGTCGGCCTCCATTACATGGACCGCCACCCGCTTCCCCCCGAGGTCGAGGCGGAACTTGGCGCCACCCATCACGAGAGCGTCGAGTCCCTGGTCTCCGTCTGCGACGTGGTCACGATCAACTGCCCGCTGCATCCCGAAACCGAAGGGCTCTTCGATGCCGAGATGATCGCGAAGATGAAGCGCGGCGCCTACCTGATCAACACCGCCCGCGGCAAGATCTGCGATCGCGACGCGGTGGTCGCCGCGCTCGAGTCAGGCCAGCTGGCCGGCTACGCCGGCGACGTCTGGTTCCCCCAGCCCGCTCCCGCCGATCACCCCTGGCGGACGATGCCCCACCACGGGATGACGCCCCACATCTCCGGTTCGAGCCTCTCCGCCCAAGCGCGCTACGCGGCGGGGACCAGGGAGATCCTCGAGAACTACTTCGCCGGCCGACCCCAGCGCGACGAATACCTGATCGTCGACGAGGGCAAGCTGGCCGGTGCGGGGGCTCATTCCTACTCGGCCGGGAACGCGACCGGGGGGTCAGAGGACGCGGCGCGGTTTAAGGGCTGAGGGGTGTGGTTGAGGTTTGTCGCGGATAGCGCGACGAAGCTCAACCACACCGCTAGACCGACGGCGTAGCGGCGCCGATCGCGTGGAAACCGCCGTCGACGTGGACGATCTCGCCGGCGATCGCGCGGGCGAGGTCGGATAGGAGAAAGAGGGCGGCGTCGGCGACCGGGGCCGGGTCGTCGACCTCCCAGCCGAGCGGCGCCTGCTCGCCCCAGGCTGATTCGAGCTCGGAGAAGCCGGGGACGCCGGAGGCGGCGGCGGTGCGAATCGGGCCGGCCGAGATCAGGTTGACGCGCACGCCCCGGGGGCCGAGGTCGCGGGCCAGGTAGCGGCTGACCGACTCCAGCGCCGCCTTCGAGACGCCCATCCAGTCGTACGACGGCCAGGCGACGGTGGCGTCGAAGTCGAGGCCGACGAGACTCCCTCCCCCCTCCTCCATCAGCGGCGCCAGCGCCTCGGCCAGCGCCTTGAACGAGTAGGCGGAAGTCTCGAACGCGGCCGCGGCAGAGGCTCGCGGGGCGGAGAGGAACTCGCCGCCGAGGGCGTCGGCGGGGGCGAAGGCGATCGCGTGGACGGCGCCGTCGACCCGGCCCCAGCGGTCCGCCAGCTCGGCTCGCAGCCCCAGCAGGTCCTCGTCGCTGTTGACGTCGAGCTCGAGCACCTCGGGGACCGGGTCGAGCCGCTTCGCGGCGCGCTCGGTCATCCGCTTGACCCGGCCGAAGCTGGTCAGCAGCACCTCCGCCCCCTGCTGCTGGGCACGCTCGGCGATCGAGAAGGCGATGCTCTGGCGATTGACGACCCCGGTGACGAGCAGGCGCTTGCCCGCGAGGATCACAGGTAGACCTGCTCGCGGGCGGGTGCCGCGACAGCCGGTTCCGGCGCCGGCTGCAGCTCGCGGCGCCAGACGACCTTGACCTTGGCGACGGCGGCGGTCTCGCCGCGCTGGTTGACGATCTTCCAGCTGAAGACGACGAGGCCGGTGGCGTCGTCGAGCTCTTTCTTGGACTCGAGCTCCCCCTCGACGTGGATCGTGTCGCCAATCCGGACCGGGCGCTTGAAGGCGATCCGCTCGAAGCCGCGCAGCGCCAGCACCTGGGCCGGATCGAGCGGGACGAGGCCGACGCAGTAGGAGAGCAGCAGCATGCCGTGGGCGATGCGGCCGTTGAACTCGCTCTCCGCCGCCCACTCGACGTCGGTATGGATCGGGTGGAAGTCCCCGGTCAGGGCGGCGAAGGAGACGAGGTCGCTCTCGGTGATCGTCCGCCCCCGGGTCTGGAAGCGGCCACCGACCTCGAGCGCGTCGAAGTCGCTGGCGAGGATGTCGCTCATGCGGAGCCTCCTTGGACGGGGTTTTTGAAATCGCCGCGGATCCCGAAGTGGGCGCTGAGCGAGAGGGAGATCTCCTCCGCCGCCCGTTCGTGGCCAAGCGCGGAGGGGTGCAGGCCGTCAGCCGAGAAGTTGGCGCGGTCGACGAGGCCGGGATGCTCGACGACGTCGAGGCAGAGCACGTGGTGGCGGGCGGCGACGGCGAGGGTGGCGGCGTTGAGGTCGAAGAGCGCTTTCACCAGCCGCGCCCTGGTTCGCGGTCGCAGCTCCATGAAGTGCCAGCTCTCCGGGGTGGTCGCGGTCAGGATCGCGGCCTCGGGGCTGGCGGCGCGGAGCCGTTCGAGGATCTCGGAGAAGCGCTGTTCGTAGCCGCTGACGTCGGGGCGCGAGGTCAGCAGGACGTCGTTGGCGCCGCAGATCACGGTCACCAGGTCGGGCTCGAGCGCGATCGCCTCCGGCAGCTGCTCCAGCACTTCGGCGCTGGAGGCGCCGTCGACGGCGAGGTTGCGGTAGACGAGGTCGGGATTGACGGCGCGCAGGCCGGCGGCGAGGCGGTCGGCCCAGCGCTCGGCTTCGATCGATTCGCGGCCGGCGGTGAAGCTGTCGCCGAGGGCGACGTAGGTCGCCACGCTCATCGTCCCCCCAGCGAGCGCAGGGCCCAGGCCAGCCGGTCGCGGCTGACCGCGGGGTCGATCACCTCGTCGACCCAACCGGAGGCGGCGGCGGCCGGCGCGGTCAGGTGCTCGGCGGCGTAGAGGTCGGTGAGCTCGTCGCGGGACGGTCCCCCCTCCTCCCTCAGCGCCCGGTGGTGGACAATCCCGACCGCCTGGCGGGCAGCCATGATCCCGATCTGGGCGCCGGGCCAGGAGAAGACGACGTCGGCGCCGAGGTCTTTCGAGTTCATCGTGATCGCGGCGCCGCCGAAGGCCTTGCGCAGGACCAGCGTCACTTTCGGCACGGTGGCGCTGGCGAAGGCGCGCAGCAGCGAGGCTCCGTGGCGGATCACCGCCATCTCCTCCTGGCGCTTGCCGGGCAGGAAGCCGGGGGTGTCGACGAAGACGAGGAGCGGCAGCCGAAAGCGATCACAGGAGGCGACAAACAGTGCCGCCTTCTCCGAGGCGGCGGCGTCGATCACGCCGCCCATCGCCCGCGGCTGGTTGGCGATGAGGCCGACCGAGCGGCCTTCGAGGCGGGCGACGCCGGTGACCATGTTCGGTGCCCAGCGCGGCGAGAGCTCGAGCAAGGAGCCGTCGTCGAGAATCGAGCGGGCGACGTCGCGGATGTCGTAGACCTTGCGCTGCTCGGCGGGGACGGTGAGGCCGGGATCGTGACCGTCGGGATCAACCGGCTCGCCCAGCACGGGCGGCTCGCCGATTGCCTGCGGCAGCAGGCCGAGCAGGTGGCGGGTCTGCGCGATCGCGTCGTCGATGTCGTCGGCGAGCAGGTTGCAGACGCCGGAGCGGCCGTGCAGCCTCGGGCCGCCGAGCTCCTCCATGCTGATCTCTTCGCCCATCGCCTCCTGCACGACCCTGGGGCCGGTGAGGAACATCCGCGACTCGGCCGTCATCACGACGAAGTCGGTCAGCGCCGGCGAGTAGGCGCCACCCCCGGCCGAGATGCCGCTGACGATCGAGACCTGTGGCACCTTGCGGGAGAGCTCGACCGAGGCGCGGAAGATACGGCCGTAGCCGGCCAGCGCCGCGTGGCCCTCCTGCAGGCGGGCGCCGCCGGAGCGGACGAAGCCGACCACCGGGGCGCCGGCGTCACCGGCCATCCGCAGCAGGCGGACGATCGTCTCGGCGTGGACTTCGCCGAGGGAGCCGCCGAGGAAGCTCGAGTCCTGGGAGTAACAGAACACCGGTCGGCCGTCGAGCTCGCCGGCACCGGCGACGACGCCGTCGCCCGGCGTCGCCCGCTCGCCAAGCTTGGTAGAGACGACCCCGCTCCGCAGCTTCCGGAAGCTGCCGGCATCACAGAGCGCCTCGAGCTGCGCCAGCGGCGTCTCGGCGGCAGGTCTGGGCGGGGCTGTGACGGTGGCGGGGCTCATCAGGCAGCGATGCAGAGGACGGCGTTGTGGCCCCCGAAGCCAAACGAGTTGGAGATCGCGACCAGGGGGCCGTCGCCGTTGGCGATCGGTTTCGCGGCGCCGGGGACGTAGTCGAGGTCGAGACCCTCTTCGGGCTCCTCCCAGCCGACCGTCGGCGGTGCTTCACGACGGCGCATAGCTTCGACCGTGGCGATCGCCTCGACGGCGCCGGCGGCGCCGAGCAGGTGGCCGATCGCCGACTTGGTCGAGCTGACCGGGATGTCAGCGGCGCGCTCGCCCAGGGCGGCCTTCAGGGCAACGGTCTCGGAGCGGTCGTTGAGCGGGGTCGAGGTGCCGTGGGCGTTGACGTAGTCGACGTCGACCACGCTGAGGCCGGCGTCGGCGATCGCGATGCTGATCGCCCGCGCCGCCTCGGTCCCTTCCGGCTGCGGCGCGGTCAGGTGGTAGCCGTCGCAGGTGGCGCCGTAGCCGAGCAGCTCGGCGAGGATCTCGGCGCCGCGGGCTTCGGCCGCCCCCTTCTCCTCGAGCACGAGGATGCCGGCGCCCTCGCCCATCACGAAGCCGTCGCGGCGGGCGTCGAAGGGGCGCGAGATCCCCGTCGGCGAGGTCGCTTCCATCGCCGCGAAGGCGGCGATGGCAACGCCGGAGATCGCCGCCTCGGAGCCGCCGCTGACGACCGCGTCGGCGTCGCCGGCGCGGATGATCCGCGAGGCGTCGCCGAGCGCGTGGGCACCCGCCGCGCAAGCGGAGACGATGCCGTAGGTGTGGCCGTGGAGATTGTGGCGCATCGCCACCGCAGCGGCCGCGGCGTTGCCCATCATCAGCGGCACCGCCAGCGGCGAGACCGCTTTCTCGCCGCGCTCGATCAGCTTGCGCTGGTTCTCCTCGAGCGAGGGCAGGCCGCCGATCCCGGTCCCGACCACGCAGCCGACCCGGTGCGGTTCGTAGGGCAGCTCGGCCTCGACGCCAAAGGACTGGGTGATCGCCTCCTCGGCGGCGGCGATCGCCATCTGCGCGAAGCGGTCGGTGCGGCGCGCCTCTTTCTTCGAGAGGAAGTCGAGCGGGTCGAACTCGCGAGCGCGGCCGAAGCCGTCCTCGATCCCGCACTCGCCCGCCGACCAGCGCTCGATCAGCGGCTTGGCGCCGATCCCGAGCGGGGTGATCGCGCCGACTCCCGTGATCACGACTCGGCGGCTCATGCGGCCTTGCTCACCACCAGGTCGATGACCTCGCCGACCGTCTTCACGTCCTTGACGTCGTCGCCGCGCAGCTCGACGCCGAACTCGTCCTCGACGATCTGCGCCAGCTCGACCAGGTCGAGGGAGTCGACGTCAAGGTCCTCGAGCGAGGCCCCGCGCGAAAGCTGGTCGCGCTCGGTGCCGAGCTCGACGAGGCCGTCGAAGATCGCCTTCTCGACGTTCTCGGTGCTTACTTGAGTTGGCATTTCCTGTTCTCCTTCTTTGTCTTGTTGAAGATCAGAGTCATGCGCTGAGGCCGCCGTCCACGGTCAGCGTCGTTCCGGTTACGTACGAGGCCTCTTCGGAGGCCAGGAAGCGGATGCAGGCGGCAACCTCCTCGGGGCTGCCGACGCGCCGGGCAGGGATTGCCTGCTCGAGGTCGCCGCCGAGGATCTCCTCGGTCAGAGCCGTCTCGATCAGGCCCGGGGCGACCGCGTTGACGGTGATTCCGCGGCGCGCTACCTCGACTGCGACGGTCTTGGTGAAGCCAATCGTGCCGGCCTTCGAGGCGGCGTAATTGGCCTGGCCGGCGTTGGCGCGGAAGCCGACGATCGAGGCGACGTTGACGATGCGGCCGAAGCGGGCGCGCAGCATCGGGCCGAGCGCCTGGCGGGTGGCGCGGAAGGTGGCGGTGAGGTTGACGTCGATCACCCGCTGCCACTGCTCGTCGGAGAGCTGCGGCGAGAGGCCGTCGAGGCGTAGGCCGGCGTTGTTGACGAGGACCAGCACCGGGCCGTCCTCGCCGGGCTCCAGCAGCGCCTCGGTCTCGGCGGCGTCAGCGACGTCGCCCTGGATTGCGCGGGCGCGGCTGCCCTCGGACTCGATCCTGGCGACGACCTCGCGGGCCCCCTCCTCGTCGGCGCGGTAGTTGACCCGGACCGGCCAGCCCTCGTCGGCGAGCGCCACCGCGGTGGCGGCGCCGATCCCGCGCGAGGAGCCGGTGACGAGGGCGCAGCCCTCGGGGCGGCTCATCGCTCGCTCCCCCACTCGATCACGGTCGCCCCCCAGGTAAGACCGGCGCCGAAGGCGGCGAGCAGCACCGTCGCCCCGGGCTCGAGGTCGCCGGCGAGGCGCGCGTCCTCCAGCGCCAGCGGGATCGAGGCGGCCGAGGTGTTGCCGTAGTGGTGGATTGAGTTGACGACCCGGGACATCGGCAGATCCAGCCGTTCGCCGACCGAGCGCAGGATCCGGGCGTTGGCCTGGTGGTAAACGAAGAGGTCGACCTCGGCCAGTGGCACGGCGGCCGCCTCGACGGCGTCGATCGTCGCCTCGGCCATGCGGTCGACGGCGTGACGGAAGGTCTCGTGGCCCTGCATCACGGTCAGGCCGGTTGCGCGCGGGGTGGAGATCAGGTCGGCCCAGGCGCCGTCGGAACCGAGCACGATCGGCGCGATCCGGCCCGGGTCGGCGCCGCGGATCAGCACCGCGCCGGCGCCGTCGGCGAAGACCGCCGCGGTGCCGCGGTCCTCGGGGTCGGTGATTCGGCTCATCAGGTCGGCGCCGACGAGGAGGACGTTGGCCGCCATCCCGGCCTGGATCTGGCCGCAGGCGAGGGAAAGGCCGGCGATGAAGCCGGCGCAGGCGGAGTTGATGTCGATCGCGGCGATCCCCGCCGGGGCGCCGAGCTCGGCGGCGACCCGCGGCGAGGCGCCGGGCATCAGCTCGTCGTTGCTGGTCGTCGCCACCAGCAGCAGGTCGACGTCGGCGACCGCGGTGCCGGCCGCCGCGAGCGCCCGCTCGCCGGCGCGGGCGGCGAACTCGAAGAGGCGCTCCCCGGGCCGGGCGACGCGGCGCTCCTCGATCCCGGTCCGCTGCACGATCCAGCCCTCGTCGATCCCGAAACGCTCGGCGATCGGGGCGTTGGCGACGACCGTCTCCGGGACGGCGACGCCGAGGCCAGCGATCTCGGCAGCGAGGCGCAGACGTGGCTGATTCGGGGCGGTGGCGGGGGCGACGGCGGGGTTCGCACTCATCCGGCAGCGACCGCCTCGGGCTCGGCCAGCGAGCGCGCCTCGACGTCGTCCAGGGTGCGGCGGACGAGGCCGGTGAGGACGTCGCCGGGGCCGGTCTCGAGGAACGTCTCGGCCCCGTCGGCACGCATTCGCTTCAGCGTCGCTTGCCAGACGACGGGCTCGGTCAGCGCCGCGGCGAGGCCGGCGGCAATGTCCTCGAAGGGGGCAGCGGCGGTCGATGAGAAGACCGGCAGCGCCGGCGGGCGGAAGGCGACGGCGCCGAGCTCGACCCGGAACTTCTCCGCGGCGCCGGCCATCAGCGGCGAGTGGAAGGCACCGGCGACCGGCAGCCGGATCGCCTTGAGGCCGTCAGCGCGAACTGCGCGGCGGGCCTCGCTGAGCGCGTCGGCGGCGCCGGAGAGGACGACCTGGCCGGGGGCGTTGTCGTTGGCGACGGTCAGCTCGAAGCAGGCGGCGAGCGCACGGATGTAACCGTCCCTGCCGCCAAGCACAGCCATCATTCCGCCGGGCCTAGCCGCGGCCGCCTCCTCCATCAGACGGCCGCGAACCACCGCCAGCCGCAGTCCCTGCTCGGCGTCGAGAGCATCGCCGGCGACCAGCGCCGCCAGCTCCCCGAGCGAGTGGCCGGCGATCATTGACCCAACCGGGCCCCCGGACTGTTTCCAGTGAGCAAGAGCCGCGCAGAACAGCGCCGGCTGGGCGAAGTGCGTGCCCGCGGCGATCTGCACGAACGGGTCGGCGCCGAGTTCCGCGCGCGCCTGCGCCAGCAGGTCCGGGCGCTGGGCAGCGGTGATGGCGGCCATGCCCGCGGTCTGGCTGCCCTGGCCGGGGAAGAGAATCGCGGTGGTTACGGCTGCGGAGGGCACTCAATCCATAGTGGTCCCGACCCCGGCGCAGGTGACGCCGAGGAGCGCTCAACCCCCTCCATCCGGGGGACGCAACGCGACGGTCGGGGGGTCCCTCCCACATCGCGCGGTTCCTTATGGACGCACAGCGACCACAAAGAACCACGCGATCGGTCAGACGAGGATCTTCAGGCGTTGGGCCTGGCGCGTCGCCTCGGCCCGGTTGCGGACGCCGAGCTTGCGGTAGATCGCGCTGGTGTGCTCCTTCACCGTGTGCGGCGAGAGGTGCAGGTGACCGGCGATCTCTTTGTTGGTCGAGCCGGTCGCGATCAGCGAGAGGACCTCCTGCTCGCGCTCCGACAGCGGCGAGTCGAGCGGCGCCTGGTCGGCGAAGACCTCGGTCCCGAGCGAGACCATCCGCACCGCCTTGACGACGTCGACCGCCGACCAGTCCTTGGAGATGAAGCCGGAAGCGCCGGCCGAGCGGGCGACGAAGGGTGAGATCACGCCGGCGCCGGAGATCAGCAGCACCCGCGTGTTGGGGCTGACGGAGCGGATCTCCTCGCAGACCTCGGCCCCGGACTCGCTGCCGAGCAGCATGTCGACCAGCGCTACCTCGGGCCGCACCTTGCGGCAGGTCGCAACCGCTTCGGCACCGCTGGAAGCGGCGAGGCAGCGCTCGACCCAGCTCTGTCGCTCGAGCAGGAGGCGGAAGCCCCACTGGACGACGTCGTGGTCGTCGACGACGAGGACCCGCAGCTTGCGATCGTCGGAACCCATCAGCCGCCGGCTCCAATCGGGACCACGAGGCGCATCCGCCAGCGGTCGCCGGGGATCGGGCCGAACTCGACCAGGCCCTCGTAGCGGAGCGCTTCCAGCGCCGCCAACCGCAGCCCGAGGCCGCCGCCCCTGGTGTCCTTGCCGCTGCCGGTGCCGTCGTTCTCGATCGCGAGGCTGAAGGTGGCGCCGTCGGTGCCAACGCGGATGTCGATCAGGCTCGGCTCGGAGTGACGGTCGGCGTTGCGCAGCGCCTCGGCGAGGACCGACTGGGTGAGCGGCTCGAGGTCGGGTGGGACCTCCAGCCCCGGCTCCCACTCGACCCGCAGCTCCGGCCGGCGGTCCTGCAGCCGGACCAGCATCTGGGCGAGGCTGCCCTGCTTGGCGCGCGGCGGCGGGCCGACCGGGCGGGTGAGAGCGTGGCGCAGGTCGCCGACGACCGAGCGCAGCTCCTCCTGGCAGCGTCGGCGCTCCTCGGTCGAGAGGCCGCGCTCGGTGCCGAGCGCCATCGCCACCCCGAACAGACGCTGGATCGCGTTCTCGTGCAGCTCCCGGGTGAGGTCGACGCGTTCGGCGAGTCGGCGCTCGCTTTCGCGGTGCTCGGTCGAGCGCTCGACGCTGGCGGTGAGGGCGGCGAGGCGGCCCAGGGTCAGCATCGTCTCGCGCTCGCCGTCGTCGAGGCTGAAGTCTTCGCCGCCGCGGTCGGCGAAGATCACCCCGAGCCAGCGGCGAGCGGCAGAGATCGGCGTGCAGGTGATCGTCGGCGTGTCGGCGATCTCGGCGTAACGGGCCGGCACGTGCCCGGCGAGGTCGCCGGAGACTTCGACCACGCGGTCCTCTTCGAGCGCGAGGCGGGCGATCGGCGTCTCGTCGAGCGTGCCCTCGATCCGCCTGACGAGGTCGGGGTCGGCCCCGTGCGAACCCATCGGGATCACCGCCCCGTAGGTCGGGTCGTGGAGCAGCAGCGCCGCGCGGCGCATCGTCGTCAGCGAGCAGACGGCCTTGCAGACGCGGTCGTAGAAGACCCCTGATTCGGTCGCCGCGTCGAGTTCGGCGAGCAGTCCGACGAGGACCTCGACGGTCCCGGCCCGGGGTGCTGGCAGGGTGGTGGCGATACCCGAGTTTCCCATCCTGAACAGAGATTACGACTCGGCTTCCGCCGGCTATCTGGGTATCTCCCAGAACCGATCCAAAGCCACGTTTGGACCCGTGAGCCGGGAAGATCCGGGACATGCCCGGCCCGACTGAACTGCAGCGAAAGGTGGTCGCCGTCCACCGGTGCTTGACGGAAGCCGGCCTACCGCACGCGATCGGCGGCGCCGTCGCGCTCGGGGTCTACGCCGAGCCGCGGCCGACCGTCGACATCGACGTCAACGTCTTCGTCGCCGCCGAGCGCGAGCCGGCCGTGCGCGAGGCCCTGGCCGCGGTCGAGCCCGACGGCGCGCACCCGATCCACCTCTTCTTCTCCGACGACGATCTGCACGAGGCGATGCGGGACGCCGTCCGCGAGGCTCCTTTCGGCGGCGAGACGATCCCACTCGTCGCCCCCGAGCACCTCGTCGTCCGCAAGGCGCTGATCGGGCGCGAGAAGGACTGGGCCGACATCGCCGCGATCCTCGCCGCCGTCGACCCGCTCGACACGGACGAGGTCGAACGCTGGCTGCAGCGACTCGGGGCGGAGAACGTCCGGGTGAAGTGGCTGCACCGGTCCATGAGCGGATAGTGGTACGATTTCCCCACTATGGCATTTGTGGTCGCGACGAAACGAGGCGGATTCGAGGTACGCGAGTCCCGCAGCACCCCTGCGGGGCCCCGGAGTCGCACCCTTGCCTCCTTCAGCGAGATGACCGATGAGGTGATCGCCCAGGCGCGAGAGCGCGCCACCAAGACGCCGAGCGCCGATGCCCTGAGGGAGGCCGCCCTACGCGCCGGCGCTCCGGTCGCCTCCCCGCCGGTAGACGACTCGGCCCGCGAGACCCTGCGCCGCGTAGCAAACGGCGAGCAGCTCGACCCTATGCTCAGACACCTGCTGGTTGACGCGCTCTCGCGCGAGAACAACGACACCCAAATGGCAGACTCGTCCACGACCGTTTCCGATAGCGCCCGCGCGGCAGCCGGCTGGATCGGCGCCAGCCTGACCCAACGGGCCGAGGCTCTTCGGGATCTGCTCGAACTGGCCGACGCCCTACCCCTTCGCATCCCGCCGACGGAGATCGGCTTCCCCCGATTGAGATCGACCTGACCCGATGGAGGGACGATCGCTGCCACCGCAACGATCCGGGGCATACCCGTCGCTACCTCAAAAGGTGGTCTTGATTCACCAGGCTCTCGCCGGCGCCAAAGTCCCACACGCAATTGGAGGCGCGCTGGCGCTCGCCTACTACGCAGAGCCGCGAACGACGATCGACGTCGATATCAACGTCTTCGTCCCGACCGAGCGCTGGCCCGAGGTGCGCGAAGCCCTCTCCCCCCTCGGCGTCGACGTAGGGGTGGACGTCGAAGCTCTCGATCGCGACGGGCAGGCCAGACTGTGGTGGGATCGAAATCCGGTCGATCTCTTCTTCTCTTACGACCCGTTCCATGACGAGATGAAACGTTCGGCCCGTCGGGTCCCTTTTGCCGAGACGACGATCCCGATCCTTGCTCCCGAGCACCTCGCGGTCTGCAAGGCGATGTTCGACCGCCCCAAGGACTGGCTCGACATCGAGCAGATCCTGGTCGCGACCGACCCCATTGACCTGCCCGAAATCGAAGCGTGGCTCGAAGAGATGGTGGGCGAGGCCAATCCCCGCCTAACTCGGCTGCGGGAAATCGTCGAGCGGCTCGGGATCGACGACCGCGGCTAGGGCTCGATCACGTTGTCCGGGTTCGGCTTCTCCTCGGGTGGGGCCTGGCTGTAGTCGCCGAAGAGGCCGTCGCGGGCGGCGACGGCGGCGCTGACGCCCTCGCGTTTGGCCAACTCGATGAAGCGCTTGGCCTCGGGGGTGTTGCGCATCAGGCCGTCGAGGATCGGGCCGAGGGTCTGGGTCGAGGCGAGGCCCATGTTCTCGTAGGCGTGGTTGACGACCAGCTTCATCGCCGCCAGCTGCGAGGCAGGGATCGCGGCAAGCTCCTGCGCCGCCTCCGCGACCTCCTGCTCGAGCCGCTCGAAGGGGACGGCGCGATTGATCAGCTCGACCTCGGCGGCTTCGACGCCCGAGAGCGGCTTGCCGGTCAACGCGTACTCCTTGGCCTTGGTCAGGCCGAGGCGGTAGAGCCACATCCCAGAGAGGTAGGCGCCCCAGAGCCGCGAGTAGGGGGTGCCGATGCGGGCGTCCTCGCTGGCGATCACGAGGTCGGCACAGAGAGCGAAGTCGCTGCCGCCACCGAGGCACCAGCCGTGGACCTGGGCGATCACCGGCTTCGGCGCCCGCCAGATGCTCATCAGCTTCTGGGTCGGGGCGAGTGCGGGGGCGGTCGTGAAGACGAAGTCCTTGCCCGGGTCCCACTCGCCGCCGGTCGCGAAGTGCTCGTCCCAGTGGTGGAAGCCGCCGCCGAAGTCATAGCCGGCGCAGAAGGCGCGGCCGGCACCGCGGAGGACGATCACCTTCACCGCCGGGTCGCGAACGGCGAGCTCGACGGCCGCCTCGACCTCTTCCGGCATCGGCGGCACGATCGTGTTTAGGGACTCCGGCCGGTTGAGGGTGACGGTCGCGACCCGCTCTGCGACCGAGTAGAGGATCGTCTCGAACTCCGGCGCGCCGCCCGCTTCGGCTGCCGGCGCCATCTCAGCCCGCCGCGGCTTGGTCGGCGACGACGATCATCGACTCGTTCTTGACCCGACCGGCGGGGATCGACTCGTCGCCGGCGAGCAGCTTTGCCAGCGGCTCGCGCTTTTCGGGACCGGTGACGAGCCAGAGGATCTTGGCGGCGCCGTCGATCGCCGGGTAGGTGAGCGTCATCCGCTGATGGCCCTGGTAGGTGGTGCCGGTGAGGGCAACGCGGCGGTCGCCCACCTCCAGTACCGGATCGCCGGGGACGAGCGAGGCGGTGTGGCCGTCGGGTCCGAGGCCGAGGTGGACGAGGTCGAAGCGCTCGGGCAGGGTCGATTCGTACTCACGGGCGGCGCCGTCGAGATCGCGCTGGGTGACCGGCATCGGCCGCAGCGCCGTCTGGTGGTCCATTGAGAGGCCGAGGACCATGTGGGTCAGGTTGCGGTCCTCGTCACCGGGTGCGGCGACCCGCTCGTCGACCTGGAAGAGCTCGGTCTGCTGCCAGGGCATCGCTTCGAGTTCGCCGAGGATCGCCAGCATCGCCCAGGGCGAGCGGCCGCCGCTCATCGCGAAGGCGAAGGCCCCGCGCGCCGCGGCCGCGGCATCGCCGTCGGCGGCGATCAACTCGGCGGCGCGACGTGCCGCCGCCCGTTCGTCCTCGCAGACCTCGAGCTCGATCGCCACCGTCCCGTCCCCCCTAGCTCGCCTTTTCGTCGTGGCCGCCGAACTGTTTGCGCATCGCCGAGAGAACCTTGTCGCCGAAGTCGCCAAGTTCGCGCGAGTAGAAGCGCTCGTAGAGGGCGGTGGTGAGGACCGGAGCCGGCACGCCCTCGTCGATCGCCGCGATCGAGGTCCAGCGACCCTCGCCGGAGTCGGAGACACGGCCGGCGAAGTCGGAGAGGTCCGGTGATTCGACCATCGCCGCCGCGGTCAGGTCGAGCAGCCAGGAGCCGACGACGGAGCCGCGGCGCCAAACCTCGGCGACCTCCGGCAGGTCGAGGTCGTACTGGTAGTACTCGGGGTGGTCGAGCGGCGCCGTCTCCGCATCCGCTTCGCGGCTGACCTTGCCGGCGTTAGCGTTCTTGAGGATGTTGAGGCCCTCGGCATAGGCGGCCATCATCCCGTACTCGATCCCGTTGTGGACCATCTTCACGAAGTGGCCGGCACCGTTGGGGCCGCAGTGCAGGTAGCCGTTCTCGGCGGGTGAGACGTCTCCGGTCCGGCCCGGCGTGCGCTCCGCCTGCTCGACCCCCGGCGCGAGGCTGGCGAAGATCGGATCGAGCCGCTCGACCGCGCGGTCGGGGCCACCGATCATCAGGCAGTAGCCGCGCTCGAGGCCGAAGACGCCGCCGCTGGTGCCGCAGTCGACGTAGTCGATCCCCTGCTCGCCGACCTTGGCGGCGCGGCGGATGTCGTCGCGGTAGTAGGAGTTGCCGCCGTCGATGATCGCGTCGCCGCTCTCCAATGCGCCGGCCACCTCCTCGACGGTGCTCTCGGTGATCTCGCCGGCCGGCACCATCACCCAGATCGAGCGCGGGGCCGTCATCGCCGAGACCATGTCCTGGACCGAAGAGGCGCCCTGGGCGCCCTCGCCGGCAAGCGCCGCGACCGCCTCCGGGTTGACGTCGTAGGCGACGATCGTGTGACCATCCCGCATCAGGCGGCGAGCCATGTTGGCGCCCATACGCCCGAGCCCCACAATTCCGAGTTCCATCCAAGACCTCCGCTGATAGGCGCTGACCGGTGGCGCAATCCTAAGCCCTCCGCCGAGTCCGTCCTCAGCCGCGATATGCACGGCTGAGGACGGACTCGCGTCCAGGTCGCGTACGCGACCGGGTAGCCTGCGCGCCGATGGCCACGCAGCACGTCGATACCGCCGCGGACGTCCTCGCGATCTTTGGGATCAGCGGCGACCTGGCGAAGAAAATGACCTTTCGGGCGCTGTACCGGCTGGAGGCCACGAAGAAGCTCGACCTGCCGATCGTCGGCGTCGCGATCGACGAGTGGGACGACGCAAAGCTGCGCGCCCACGCCCGCGAGGCGATCACCGACACCGTCTCCGACCCCGACGAGGAGGTGCTGTCGCGACTCGAAGGCCGACTCTCCTATGTCCAGGGCGACTACGCCGACTCTTCGACCTTCGAGCAGGTCGGCGTGGCGATCGGCGACGCCAAGCACCCGGTCTTCTACCTCGAGATCCCGCCCTCGCTGTTCGCCACCGTCGTCGGTGGGCTCGGCGCCGCCGGCCTGACCGAGAACGCCCACGTCGTGATCGAGAAGCCGTTCGGGCACGACCTCGAATCGGCGCGAGCGCTTAACGCCGAGCTGCGCAAGGTCCTGGAGGAGGATCAGATCCTCCGCATCGACCATTACCTCGGCAAGGAGCCGGTGATGGACATCGCCTACCTGCGCTTCGTCAACTCGGTGCTGGAGCCGGTCTGGAACCGCTCCCACGTCTCCCACGTGCAGATGACGATCGCCGAGAACTTCGGCGTCGACGACCGCGGCCGCTTCTACGACGCGGTCGGGGCGATGCGCGACGTGATCCAGAACCACGCCCTGCAGGTGCTGGCCCTGGTCGGGATGGGGCCGCCAACCGGCAACCACCACGACTCGATCCGCGACAAGAAGCTCGAATTCTTCAAAGCCATGCGCGCCGCCGACCCGAAGAAATACGTGCGCGGCCAGTACGACGGCTTCCTCGACGTCAAGGACGTGGCGCCGGACTCGACCACCGAGACCTTTGCCGCGGTCGAGCTCGAGGTCGACAACTGGCGCTGGAGCGGTGTCCCCTTCTTTATCCGCGCCGGCAAGAACATGCCGGCCAAGTCGAGTGAGGTGACGGTCGTCTTCCGGCGGCCGCCGGACCTCGGCATCGGCCACGGCAAGACCCCGGAACCGAACAAGATGACGATCCGGATCGAGCCCGAACCCGGCTCCCGGATGCGGCTCTACGCGAAGCAGGCGGGCGAGGAGAACTTCGCGCCAGCCGACCTCGAGGTCCTGTTCGAGCGGCACCCCGGCGAAGATCCCGAGCCCTACGAGCGCCTGCTCGGCGATGCCCTTACCGGCAACCACACCCTCTTCACCCGCCAGGAAACGATCGAAGAGACCTGGCGCGTCGTGCAGCCACTGCTCGACGATCCGCCGCCGGTGATCCCGTATCAGCCGGGCACCTGGGGGCCGAAGGAGGCCGACGAGCTGCTGCGCGGCGTCGCCCACTGGTCCGAGCCCTGGCTACCTAACTCCTAGCTCCCTGCTAGGTTTTCGGGAGGCCTAATTAGGGCCTCCTAAGCATGATCCCTACCTTCGTCATCACCCTGCGAGAGGGCGTCGAGGCTTCTCTCATCGTCGGCATCATTGCCGCCTTCCTGGTCAAGGAGGGTCGTCAGGACGCGCTGCGGCAGATGTGGTTCGGGGTCGCGATCGCCGTCGTCCTCTGCACGATCGTCGGCGTCGGCCTCGACCTGATCGGCGAACAGCTGCCCCAGCAGGAGCAGGAGGGGATGGAGTCGATCATCGGCGTGATCGCCGTCGCGACGATCAGCTACATGATCGTCTGGATGACCCGCCACTCGCGCGGGATCAAGGCCGAACTCGAGGGCGAGGCGGCTTCCGCGCTGGCGACCGGCTCGACGATGGCGCTGGTCGGGATGGCCTTCCTCGCCGTCCTCCGCGAGGGGTTCGAGACCTCGGTCTTCCTGCTCGCCGTCTTCCAGGACGCGACCGACATCGCCGCCGCGGCGGCCGGCGCCGTGCTCGGCCTGCTCTGCGCGGTGCTGATCGGCCTCGCGCTTTACCGCGGCGGCGTCCGGCTCAACCTCAGCCGCTTCTTCCGCTTTACCGGCCTGATCCTCGTCTTCGTCGCCGCCGGCCTGCTGGCCAGCGCCGCGCACACCGCCCACGAGGCGGGCTGGATCACCAGCATGCAGTCGCAGGCCATCGACCTCTCCTGGCTGGTCAAGCCCGGCGAGATCAGCGGCTCGCTGCTGACCGGGATGCTGGGACTGCAGCCGCGGCCGGTGACGATCGAAGTGATCGTCTACCTCGCCTACGCGATCCCGATGGCCCTCTACGTGCTCTGGCCACAGCGCTTCCGGCCCGGCAACCGCGTCGCGAAGCCGAAGCAGAGCGGGGCGACGCAGAGCCCGCCGGCCGAGACCACGGCCTGAGCCGCTGATGACTCCGATCACCCGTCGCCGCCTGCTGGCGTCCGCTGGAATTGGCGCCGCCGGAGTCGGGCTCGGCGCCGGCGGCTACCTGCTCGGCCAGGACACCGCCGAGGCGAGCGAAGGCGAGGGCACCGGCAGCGTCCCCTTCTACGGCGAACACCAGGCCGGAATCGACACCCCCGCCCAGGACCGCCTCCACTTCGCCGCCTTCGACCTCGTCGACGACGATCCCAAAGCGCTGCGCGAGCTGATGCAGGAATGGTCGCTGGCGGCCTCGGAAATGACCGCCGGCCAGCTGATCGGCGACGTCAACACGCTCGAGGTGGCGCCGCCTGACGACACTGGCGAGACCGTCGGCCTCGCCCCCTCGAGCCTGACTGTCACCTTCGGCTTCGGCCCCGGCATCTTCGAAAAGCCCGACCTCGGCCTGGCGGCGAAGCGGCCGGCGGCGCTGAAGCCGATCCCGCCGCTGCCCGCCGACGAGCTGAACGGGCTCGAAAGCGGCGGCGACCTCTGTGTCCAGGCCTGCTCCGACGACCCCCAGGTCGCCTTCCACGCGATCCGCAACCTGGCCCGGATCGGCCGCGGCACGGTGGTGATGCGCTGGTCCCAGCTCGGCTTCGGCCGCACCGCCACCACCAGCCGCAGCCAGGACACGCCGCGCAACCTGATGGGGATGAAAGACGGCACCGCCAACATCCGCGCCGAGGACATCGACGCGATGCGCCGCCACGTCTGGATCGGCAGCGGCGACGAACCGAGCTGGATGCGCGGCGGCAGCTTCATGGTCACGCGCCGGATCCGGATGCTGCTGGAGATCTGGGACCGCTCCTCGCTCGAAGACCAAGAGCAGACGATCGGCCGCCGCAAGTACAGCGGCGCCCCGCTCGGCGGCAGCGACGAGTTCGAGCCCCTGCCGCTCGACGAGGAACGCGACGGCAAGCCGCTGATTCCGGTCGACTCGCACGTGCGCCTCGCCTCGGCGACCGAAAACGGCGGCGAGCGGATCCTGCGCCGCGGCTACTCGTTTACCGACGGGGTCGACGAGAGCCTCGGCGAGCTCGAAGCCGGCCTCTTCTTCATCGCCTTCCAGCGCGACCCCGAGAAGCAATTCGTCGCGATCCAGCGCCGCCTCGGCCAGTTCGACTCCCTCAACGAGTACATCAAGCACGTCGGCAGCGCCGTCTTCGCCGTCCCCCCCGGCGCCAAGTCCGGCGGCTACGTCGGCGAATCCTTACTCGGCTGAACGCGGCAGAGCTTTTCTACGGATAGCGCCGAAAAGCTTTGCCGCATCGGTATTCCGACTAAGTTTGTCGGGGTTTGTTAGGGTGCCCTGCTTAGGTCGCCCTAAGGGGCGTCCGTCCCTCTTCAGACCTCAGCAAGGAGCCTTCTCCAGATGAATCGACTTCCCGTCCGCGTTGTTTTGCTCGTCGCCGCGCTCGGCGCCCTGGCGCTGTTCGTCTCCGCCTGCGGCTCGAGCGACGACACCAGCTCCAGCGGCGACGCGGCGGCGCTCGCCTTCAAGATCACCGACGAAGGCTGCTCGCCGCACAACGCCAAAGCGGCCGCCGGCCCGATCAACTTCGAAGCCGAAGGCGATAGCAGCTCGGTCACCGAGCTCGAGGTCCTCGACGGGGAAACGATCCTCGGCGAGAAGGAGAACCTGACCGAAGGTCTCAACGGCAGCTTCTCGCTGACCCTCGAGGAAGGCGAATACACGATCCGCTGCAACGGCGGCTCCGAAGAAGACGGGACGCTGACCGTGACCGGCAAGCTGAAGTCGAATGACAGCCCCGAGATCGAAACGGCGATCTCCGACTACCGCGACTACCTCGAGGAAAACACTGCCGAGCTGACCACGGCCACGAAGCCGTTCGTCGCCGCGGTCGTCGCCGGCAACGTCGCCCAGGCGAAACAGCTCTACCCGGCGGCGCGCATCCCCTACGAGCGGATCGAGCCGGTGGCCGAGTCCTTCGGCGACCTCGACCCCCGCATCGACGCCCGTGCGAACGACGTCCCCGCCAGCGAATGGGGCGGCTTCCACAAGATCGAGAAAGCGCTCTGGGAAGAAGGCAGCGCGAAGGGGATGGCGCCGGTCGCCGAACAGCTGCTGGCCGACGTCGAAGAACTGGAAGCAAAGGTCAAGAACGTCAACCTGCAGGCGGTGCAGATCGCCAACGGCGCCAACGAGCTCCTCGGCGAGGTCTCAGCCTCGAAGATCACCGGCGAGGAGGAGCGTTACTCGCACATCGACCTGGTCGACTTCAAGGCCAACGTCGAAGGCTCCCAGGTGGCGTTCGAATCGGTCGAGCCGCTGCTGAGCAAGTCCGACCCGGCGCTGGCGAAGGAAATCGAAGCCGACTTCGACAAGGTCTACAAGGCCCTCGAACCGTACGAAACGGCCGGCGACCCCGGGTTCGTTCTGTACACCGAACTGACGAAGGCCGACACGCGCAAGCTGGCGCAGTCGATCGACACGCTGGCCGAGAAGTTGAGCCAGGTGCCGGCGGCGATCGTCACCGGGGAACAGTCGTAGGGACATAGGAGCTCTGGCCGGCGGGTCCTGTCGGTGCGGCATCCCCCACGGTGCTCGGCGCATTCGCGCCTGCGCGCCGCGGGGGACCCCCGCCCCACCGCCACCCGCCGGTTGAGAGTTCGCTAAGTCCGGACTCTGACCGCGCACGCCGCCGGAGAGGCGCTTAGCCTGGCTGGCCTGATGATCGACGCCGGAGATAGAGCTGACGAGCTGTTGGGGGAGCTGGGGTATGCGGCGTGGCGCCCCGGACAGAGGGAGGCGGTGGTTGCTGCTCTTGAGGGGCGGGATTCGCTGATCGTGATGCCGACGGGGGGTGGCAAGAGCCTCTGTTACCAGCTGCCCGGGCTCGCCAGCGATGACTTGACGATCGTTGTCAGTCCGTTGATTGCGCTGATGCGGGACCAGTGGACGCGGCTGACCGCTGGCGGGCACGCGGTGGCGATGATCTCCTCGAACATGGACCCGGAGGCGATCCGGGAGTCCCTCGAGCAGGTGCGGAGCGGGGAGGCGCGGATCGTTTACTGCGCTCCGGAGCGCTTCGCGTCGAATTTCTTCCTCGAGGCGATTGGGACGCGGCAGATCGACCTGCTGGCGGTCGACGAGGCGCACTGCGTCTCCGAGTGGGGGCACGACTTCCGGCCCGACTACCTGCGTCTGCCGGAGGTGGCCGAGCGCCTCGGGCGGCCGACGGTGATGGCTTGCACGGCGACGGCGACGCAGCCGGTCGCGGCGGAGATCGCCTCCCGCTTCGGGATGCGCGAGCCGCTCCAAGTGCGCTCCGGCTTCGACCGCCCCAACCTCTCCTTCGACGTCGTCGCGCTCGAGGGCAAGGGCTCAAAGGCGCGCCGCCAGGCTTTGCTCGAGGCCGGCCTCGCTGACCCCGCCAACCGGCCGGCGATCGTCTACTGCGGCACCCGCAAGGAAACCGAGGAGGTGGCGGAGGAACTGCGCGAGGCCGGGATCGCCGCGGCGGCCTACCACGCCGGCCTCGCACCCGAGCAGCGGACCGCGATCCAGACCCGCTTCATGGCGACCGACACCGGCGTCATCTGCGCCACCAACGCCTTTGGGATGGGAGTCGACAAGGCCGACGTGCGCTCGGTCTGGCACGTCACGATCCCGACCAGCGTCGAGGCCTACTACCAGGAGGCCGGACGCGCCGGGCGCGACGGGGCACCGGCGCGGGCGGTGATGCTGGCGATGAAGATGGACCTCGGCCGGCTCGTCCGCTTCAACGAACAGCGCGCCGGCGACCCGGAGTTGGCGATCGCCCACGAGCGCGGCTGGCGCGCCTACCACGCGATCAAAGCCTTCATCTACGGCACCGGATGTCGCCGCCGCGCCCTCCTCGACCACTTCTCCGACCGCACCGCGGGGGCACCGCTGGAGCGCTGCTGCGACATCTGCGACATGCTCGACTGGCTGCCTGACCCGGAGACGATCGCCGTCCGCAGCCCAAAGAAGAGCGGCGGCTCGGCGCCGCCCGCCCCCGACCTCTCCCCCGCCGACGCGCCCCTGTTCGAGGCGCTGAAGGAGTGGCGCCTGCAGGCGGCCGACGGCAAGCCCGCCTACACGGTGGCCAACAACCGCACCCTGAGCGCGATCGCTTCCGTGCGCCCGAGCGACCGCCAGGCGCTGGTCGACATCAGCGGCGTCGGCCCCGGCTTCATGTCGAAGTACGCCGAGGACGTGCTGGCTATCGTCGCCCAGCACGCAGCGCCGGTCGCCGACGCCGCCTAGCGTCAGCGCGGCGTGTCGGCGGGCCGCTCCTCGGAGGTCTCGCCCTCGGCGCCGATCTCCTCCTCGCGGCTGTCGGCGCGCTGCTCGTTGACCTCGGCTTCGGCCCGAGCTCGTTTGGCCCGCTCCTCGGCGAGCTCCGCTTCCGCTCGTTTCTCCTCGGCCTGACCACGATGGTGGCGGGCGTCGTCTTTCACCGCCGCGGTTTGGGCTTGGCCGAGCTGACGGCGACGACTCGCATTGCGGGCCGCGGCGACGAGCGCCGCGAGAACTATCAGCGCCACCACGACGATGACGATTACGAGAACCGTTGACATGCTCTCTCCTTTCACCGGCACCTCCCTGGTGCCCGGATGCGCTCAAGGTGCCCGATCCACTGACGGCCGAAACAGGCCGACGTGGCGCCCGTGCCTGGGGCGTGCCTGGCTAGCGCGGCTTGGGCTGCAGAGTCGGCAGGCTGACCGCGAGGTTCGCGGTGCGAACCGTGAAGGGGACGTTGCCGGGCTGGTAGTAGGGCGCGTCGCGGCCGAGCAGCTGCAGCTCGACGGTGTGGCCCTTGGCGAAGTGGTAGCCGTTGCCGTGGAGCTGGAATTCGATCGTCCCCCGTTGGCTGTTGTAGAGGGCGTAGGTGCCGCGGCTGACCAGCAACTGGGTGCCTTCTGGCGAGAGGTCCCAGAGGCGGGCGTCGATCTGACCGAACTGGCCGGTGCTGAAGATCTTGGCGCTGGCCGTCGGCCGCCCCAGCATTGTGAAGCCGTTCTTGACCGAGCGGGTGATCGTCGCCGTGTTGGCCTCGGCTGTGAGCGGGATCGTCTTGCAGGCTTCGGTCGTGCCGAAGGCCGGGTCGAAGGCTTTGGCGACGGCGGCGTCGCCGCCGACCGAGGTGAATTCCTCTTCGCCGCTGGAGCCGAAGCCGAAACGGCCCGGCGCCAGTTCCCCCCAGCGCTTGGTCTTGAACGGGCCGCCGTCCGGCGTCGTGATCGGGCAGGTTTGAGTGAAGGCGGTGACCGAGCCCGGCGCCGGCCCCTGCTTCTTCGCTCCCAGCAGGTTGTGAGCGAAGAACTTCGCCGCCTGGTTGTTGAAGTAGTGGTTGAGGCCGGGCTTGTTGGAGCCGCGGCTGTGGCCGAGATCTCCGAGCTGGAGGCTGACCGGCGCCTTCTTGTCCTGCGAGCGCAGGTAGGTGTAGACCCGCAGCGCCTGTTCGGGCGGGAACAGTTCGTCGGTCCAGCCGCTCTGGATCAGCAGCGGCGCCGGCGTCGAGGCGCCCTTCATGAAGGCGATCGGGTAGCCGCCGTGGTTGATGCTGATCTCCTTCAACGCCAGCTTCGCTTCCGGCGAGAGCGGTTGGCCAGCGTCGATCCAGGCTTTGTCCTGGGTGACGTTCGCTTCGGGGTCGAGGCAGGGGGTCGAAGCCGGGGCGCTGCCGCAGTAGTAGCCGTTGATGACGCCGGTCAGGTAGAGGCCGTTGAGGAAGCTCGAGATCGGCACCCCGAACGGGTTGATCGGCTGTTCGACCTTGGCGACTTCGGTGTCGAGGAAGCGGCCGTTGGGGACCAGCGCCGAGACTAGGTCAGACCAGGGCCAACGCGGGTAGGCGGCAGCGATTTTCATCTTCTTGCCGTCGGGGCTGCGCCAGGGAACGAGGTCGCCGTTCGCCGAGGGCGTCTTGACGTTCGTCTGGCGCCGCTTGTCGGCGAGAAAGGCCAGCTCCATGCTCTGGCCGCCGCCGTAGGAGATCCCGGTGACGCCGATGTCGCGCGGCCGCACCACCCCTTCGTCGGCCAGCAGGCCGAGCAGGTACTGGGTGTCACGCGCCTCGTAGCGACTGTCGGCGAGGCGGATGTAGCCGGCGCCGCAAGGGCCGGTGTGGTCGCCGCCGGTGCCGCCGCCACACGAGTTGCCGAAGCCGCGCGCGGTGTAGTTGACGACCGCGTAGCCACGGCGGGCGTAGAAGACGTTGTTGTAGCGGTAGATCGTCGAGCCGTTGCCGGCTTCCTCGGGCGCCGGGCCTTCCGCCGAGGTCGTCTCGAAGTTGGTCTTGCTGCCGCCGAAGCCGTGCAGCATCACGATCGTCGGGAACGGGCCCTTGCCTTTTTCTGGCAATGTGACGTCGACGTCGAGCGGGACGCCGTCGAAGGACGGGACCCGCTGCGAGAGATCGGCGGTCGGGCAGAAGCGGGTGCCGTACTGCAGCGTGCAGGGATGGCCGAAGGGGGCGCTCGCCGAGGCCGCGGCCGAGGCGGCCATGACCAAGCAGATCGCCGCAACCACGGTTGCAGCGGCTATAGAAACCCTCCGTCTCCTCACTACTTGGCGAGCATACGCCCCTCTCGCCGTGTTGGAGAGGGCATGTCCCTCGCCGATTTGGCGACATCACGCATGCCCGGCAGCCTCGCCAAGACAAGGTCTCAGACCCCATCCCGCAAGCCGCGGGCTCGGGCCGCACTCGCGGTCCCCCTCGCGCTCGCCCTGGTGGCGGCGCTGCTGGCGAGCGCCACCAGCGCCCACGCCGGCCTGCTGGAACCGCGCGGCAAGCGAGTTTGGTTCGGCGTCTCCGACACCGGCGACCCGGCCGCCTTCGGCCAGTTCAGCACCGCGGTCGCCCACCACCCGGCGGTTATCGAGTCCTTCCGCACCTGGGGCAGCGACGTCCCCGACTCGATCATCCGCTGGCAGACGGCGCGGGCGCGGCCGATGATCCACATCACCACCGCCGACAGCAACGACGGCCACGAGCTGATCAGCCCAGAGGCGATCGCCGAAGGCAGCGGCGACGAATACCTGCTGCGCCTCAACAAGCTCTTCTGGTCGAAGCAGATGCGCGCCTACATCCGGCCGCTGGGCGAGCCCAACCGCTGCCTCAACGTCTACGCCGCCTACGACTGCGAAGGCAAACCGACCGAGGCCGCCGACAGTCCGCGCTGGTACAAGCTCGCCTTCCGCCGCATCTACATCCTCGTCCACGGCGGCGGCAAGCGGGCCAAGATCAACCAGCTTCTGGCCGAAGCGGGCCTACCACCGCTGACCGTCGCCGCCCCCGGCCTGCCGGCGGCGCCGGTGGCGATCGTCTGGTCCCCCCTCCCCGCCGGCTCGCCGACGACGCCGCGCAACCGCCCCCGCAACTTCTGGCCGGGATCCCGCTGGGTCGACTGGGCCGGCACCGACTTCTACGCCGGCTATCCGGAATGGAAAGCGCTCAACGGCCTCTACCGCCGCTACGCCGGCAAGAAGCCGTTCGCGATCACCGAGTGGGGGATCGAAAGCGGCGACGACCCAACCTTCGTCAGCCGCCTCTTCACCTGGGTCGAGCAGCACCCCCGCTGCAAGATGCTCGTCTACTACCAAGACTTCGGTTCGACCAGCAGCTACCGGATCCAGAACTACTCGGCCAGCCTCGAAGTCCTCAAGGCGCGCCTCCATTCGCCGCTTTTCCCGTCTTTTGCGCCGGGGGCGCCGCGTTTGCCGCCGCCTCCGCCTGGCGGTGTCGCACCCGGGCCCTAGCGCGGCGTTTGGCTATCGCTTTGGCGTGAGCGGCGCGGCGCTGTGCCCGCGCAACTCGCGCTTTCGCCCGGCGCTGACGCGCCGCCCGGATTTCGGCTTTGGTGATCGGCTGCAGGGCGGTGATGCTCGAGTAGCCGGTGAGGTAGATGCGGTGGCCGTCGGAGACCACCGGCGTGTAGGTGCCCTTCGGGTAGCGGAAGACCCTGCGGCCGCTCTTCATCATCACCCCGAGCGTCGTTTTGTGGGTGAACTCGGAGACGTAGACGATGTCGCCGATGGCCGAGAGCGAGCCGACGACCTGGCCACCCGCGGGCCGCTCCCAACGCAGTGAGCCGTCCTTGGCGTCGAGCGCGTAGACGTTGCCGTCGAAGGAGCCGATGAAGACGGTCGGCCGCACATGTTTGGTGTTGGCGACGGCTGGCGAGGAGTAGACGTAGCCGCCGGTCGAGTAGCTCCAGGCGAGGGTGCCGTCGGCGCTGTCGTAGCTATAGACGCGACCGTCGGTGTTGCCGGCGTAGACCCGGCCATAGGCAACCGCCGGGGTCGAGTAGAACTGGCCGGAGGCACCGAGGCCGGGGCCGAGCGAGCCGCTCTGCCAGACCAACTTGCCGGTCTTGGCATCGACCGCGTTCATGTGGCCACCGTAGTCGCCGACGAAGAGCTTGCCGCCGTAGTAGGCGGGGGCCGCCTTGATCGAGCCGCCGAGCGGCGTTGACCAGCGGACGTTGCCGTTGACGGTGCTGAGCGCGAACAATTCGCCGTTCTCGCAGCCGAAGTAGACGGTGCGGCCGATCACCAGCGGCGAGGACTCGGCCCGTCCCGGCAGCGACCGTTTCCAGATCTCTTTGCCGGTTTTGGCGTCGAGCTTGACGATGTGGCCGGGCTCGAGGTTGACGATGTAGAGGCGGTGTTTGGAGTAGGCCGGCGAGGAGGCGTTGAGGCGGCCGATCTGCCGTTCCCAGAGGACTTTGCCGGTGTTGGCGTCGAGGGCGAAGGCGGTGGCGTTGTTGTTGACCGCGTAGAGGGTGCCGCCGACGTAGATCGGCGGGAACTCGAGCAGCGGCCGCTCGGTGTAGCGCCAGAGTTTGCGGAACGGCGGCGCGATCCCACGCGCCGGCAGGTAGCGGGTGCGGCCCGGGTCGAGACCGTAGATCGGCCAGTTGACGGTTCGCGCCCGCTTCGGCGCCGCTTTCGGCTGCTGGGGTTCGAAGTTTTCGATCGCCGCCTGGTTATGGACATCCCCCGGCCGCTTCAGCAGGTTGTAGGCAACGATTGCGCCGGCGACCGCGATCACGACAACGGCGATCAGCCCGATCGCGAGCTTGCGTCGCTCCTTCCAGAACCGCTTCGGGTGCGCCAGCAGCCGCAGGTCGTCGCGAAACGTGCGGGCCTTGGGCCCGCCCTCAGGCATTCGCCGCGGCGCGCCGCTCGGACTCTTTGGTGACGCCCCGGATCAGGACCTTGATGCCCTGCTTGATCGCGCCGACCACGGCGCCGCCCGCCAGCGGCAGCGTCGGCTCCATCCTCACCGCGTAGACCATCCGCGTCCCATCGCCGTCGGGGTGGAGCTCAACCGTGCCGAGGTGGTTGCGGATCGGCGCCCCGGCGAACACCTTGTAGGAGAAGCGCGACGGCGCCTCGTAGGCGACGACTTCCTCGCGCAGCGGCGGCCCGACCGAGTAGAGGACGCGGATTGCCCCGACGCCGTTCGGGGCCGGATCGCCCTCCCGCTCCAGCACCACCTTGCGCATCGGCGTGATCTTCGCGTAGCCGCGGTGGTCGGTGAGGACGTCGAAGACGGTCTGCGGCGGCGCCGCGATCCGGCGCTCGAAAGTGAAGCTGGCCATCGGGAAAGGCTACGTCAAGGCCCAGCGCTGCGGATCGGAGCCGTCGATCGCGACCGCTTCGCCGGCCAGTGCCATGTGGTCGAGGAAGGAGAGGACGATCTGCAGCACCCAGGCGCTGGCCGGCCCGTTGACGTTCTCCGGGCCAAGAAAGTCGGCGACGATTTCGAAGGCGGTGCGCTCCCCCTGCTCGAGCGAGGCGCGGACTTTGCCCTGGATCTCCTCGACCTGGCGCCGGGCCTCGGCGATCTTGGCGTCGGGGTCGCGGAAGGTGCGGCCGTGGCCGGGCAGGCAGAGGTCGACGTCGAGCGGCTCGATCAGGTCGAGGCTGGAGACGAATTCGCCGACCGGGTCGGGACTGTGCCCGTGGTCGAAGAAGAGGATCGTGCGGCCGAGCAGGTGGTCGCCGGAGATCATCAGCTTGCTCTCGGGCTGGTGGAGGACGACGTGCGAGGGAGCGTGGCCCGGCGTCTCGTAGACCTGCCAGGTGCCGTGGTCGGTCTCGACCTCGACCCCCGGCACGAGGTCACGGTCGGGCTCGCGGATCGCGTCGATCCAGACTTCGTCGTCGTCCTCGCGCGACTCGCGGTAGCGCTCCAGCGCCGCCGGCGGCACGCCGCTCTGGCGGGCGACCTCGAGCCGCTGCTCGAGCGCCGCGGCGGGGTCATCGACCATCTGCCGCACGTGTTCCCAGCGCGGGTGCATCCAGAGCTCGCAGCCGGCGCGCTCGGTGATCGGCGCGGCGAGACCGTAGTGGTCGGTGTGGGAGTGGGTGCAGACGAGGAGCTTGACGTCCTCGAAGCCGAAGCCGGCCTGGCCGAGCGCGAGGTCGAGCGCCCGCAGGCGGCCCTTGCCGCCGATCCCGGTGTCGAAGAGGACGATGCCGTCGCCGGCGCTCAGCGCCCAAACGTTGCCGTGCGGGACGCCGGGCCAGGGCAACGGCAGGCGCAGGCGCCAGATCCCGGGCAGCACCCGCTCGGTGCGCGGGGCGCTGTCCCTTGCTTTGCGGTCAGCCATCCGCCCTCATCCTTTCAGTCCTCGCCGGGACGCTCGAACTCCTGCATGACGCCGGCTATCGCAAAGCACAGGGCGCCGGTCAGCGTCCCCCAGTTGGCGATCCCGGCGGCGAGCAGGTCACCGTCGCGGTGGACGAAGGAGGCGACGGCGGAGACCATGAAGAGGACCGAGCCGACCTGGTTGACGACGACGATCCACCAGCCGAGCCCGGGCGGCGGGTGGCGCGGCAGCCAGGTCCCGGTCAACGCCACCATCGCGAAGTGGCCGGAGACGAGGAAGAGGGCGCAGCCGATGATGTCCGGCGACCAGATCAGTCGATCCTGCTGGGCGGGGGTCAGTTCGGAGATGAACGAGTCGACGATGTTGATCGCGAAGACGAGGGTGCCGACGAAGAGGACGACAGCGCTGAGGTATTCAAGCCGGGTCGTCCCCCTGGCCATCAGGACCGAGGTAAAGCCGCCGCTGCAGAAGAAGACGCCGCCGGCGAGGTAGATGCTGGCCGGCAGCAGCGGCCCGCCGACGGCGCCCTGGGCCAGCGCCGCGCCGATCGCGAACAACGAGCCGCCGATGACGAACGAGGTCGCGGCAATGGCGTTGACCAGAGGCCGATCCCGATAGCTGTCGGCCCGTCGTCGACCCATCGGCCGGCGAGGTTATTACGCGGAGTTGAAGCTGCTGGGGTCGGGTCCCGTCCGCTCGCCGCGATCGAGGCCGGCGATGGCCGTCAGGTCGTCCTCGGAGAGCTCGAAGTCGAAGACCTCAAAGTTCTCGCGGACGCGGGCCGGGGTGACCGACTTGGGGATGACGACGTTGCCGATCTGGGTGTGCCAGCGGAGGACGACCTGGGCCGGGGTGCGGTCGTGATCGGCGGCGATGGCCGCGATCGTCTCGTCCTCGAGCAGGGCGCCCTGGGCCAGCGGGCTCCAGGCCTCGGTCGCGATCGCATGCTCGACGTGCCAGGCGCGCAGCTCGGCTTGCTGCAGGTAAGGGTGGAGCTCGATCTGGTTCACGGTCGGCAGCTCCTCGGCCTCCTCCCGCAGCCGCTCCAGGTCCTCGACCCGAAAGTTCGAGACTCCAATCGAGCGCGCTTTGCCCTTGGCCTTGATCCGTTCGAAGGCGCGCCAGGTCTCGAGGTAGAGGTCCCGGGCCGGCAGCGGCCAGTGGATCAGGTACAGATCGAAGTGCTCCGTCCCCAGCTCTTCGAGGCTGCGCTCGGCGGCGGCCAGGGTCGAGTCGTAGCCCTGCTTCGAGTTCCAGAGCTTGGTCGTGACGAAGATCTCGTCGCGGGCGATGCCGCTGGCGGCGATCGCGGCCCCGACGCCCGCCTCGTTGCGGTAGGCGGCGGCGGTGTCGATGTGGCGGTAGCCGACGCGGAGCGCCTCTTTGACCGCGGTCTGCGTCTCCGCCGGCGGCACCTGGAAGACGCCAAACCCCAGCTGCGGGATCTCGACCCCGTCATGCAGGGTGACGGCGGGGATGTCGGTGGTACGGGTCATCTGGCCTCCTCGTTCATAGCTCCCTTTTGCGGGTACCCAGAGAGGAAAGGGTTGATGCACCGACTTGCCCTATTCGGTCGCCAGGTACTCCCGTAGCGCCTTGCGGATCACATCCGACATCGCTTCGCGGTCGCGCTTGGCTCGGCTCCTCAACGCCTCACGCAGCTCAGGCTCCAGGCGGACCGACTCGACCTGCGCCGGGCCAGAGCCGATTGCCGGCCTGCCTGGTCGGCGGCGCAGGGTCTCGTCCACGTCGAACCCAGCCTCGGCCTCCTTTGCAAGCTTGTCGATCAGCTCGTCGGTGATCGGCTTGCCACTGGCGGTCTTGCCATAGGTCTTCCTCGCCATCGTCAATCTCCAGGAAGCAGGCGCAGATACTTGGATCTCATCTTCATCGCATGAATCGCCAGCTCCGGTCCGATGGCCCGCACGACCGTGACCACCTCAAGCAGCTCTGCGTTGCGAGCCGGACCGAGGTAGAGCCGCCTGTCGTTGTCCTGATCGTCGGTGTTCATCGCGTTGGCAATCGCGTGTTCGATGTCGGCGCCTTCGACTCCATGCTTCCGTGCCGACGGGTGGATGTCTACCGGAAATATTGTAATACGAAATTAGATGCGAAGTGGACCGGGCTCAAAGACCCAGTCCAGGCAGTCCCCTTTCTCTCCCCTCCATGGGATGCAAAAGGCCCCGGCGGATCCCCAGGTTCAGATCTGTTCGACTGGCGGGCGGTCGAAACCGGCCGGTACGGGCCGGCTAGCTGGTGGAGAGGCCGATGGCCAGCAGCGGGAAGGCCAGCATGACGCCGAGGTAGAGGCCCATCAGGGCACCGGAGCCGATGGTGGCCGTGCGCGAGCGGGCGCCGGAGATGACGCCGACCAGAAAGATGAAGGCCGCGATTCCGAGGCCGAGCCAGAAGACGGTAGGCATTGCGGCGCGAACCCTACCGAAAGCGGGGGCGCCGACGGTGCTCGCAAGTCATCCCCCAAGCGGTTGAGAAAGAGCAGGAAATGGCCGACAGGCATCAAAGCCACAGCCATGAACGAGACCGGCGGCAAAAACGGCAAACTGATCCTGGCGGCGATGATCTTCGCGGTCTCGATGACCTTCATCGACCAGACGATCGTCGCGATCGCGATCCCCACCCTGCAGGACGACCTCCACATGACCTCCACGGGGGTGCAGTGGATCATCAATGGCTACCTGCTCTCGCTGGCGGCGCTGTTTGCCTTCGGTGGCCGCCTCGCCGACATCGCCGGCCACCGCCGCATGGTCGTGATCGGCGTCATCATCTTCGCCACCGCCTCCGCGCTGTGCGGCGCGACCCCGACCGGATCCGGCGCCGAGGCCTGGATGATCGTCTTCCGCGTGATCCAGGGCGCCGGCGCGGCGCTGATGTTCCCGGCGGCGCTGGCGATCGTGCTCGAGGCCTTCCCCGTCAACCAGCGCGGCCGCGCTCTCGCCCTCTTCTTTGGGATCGCCGGCGGCCTCACCTGCGTCGGCCCGCTGGCCGGTGGCTGCCTGACCGAGTGGACCTGGCGGGCGATCTTCTGGGTCAACGTCCCGGTCGCGCTGATCGCCCTCTTCCTGATCTGGAAATCGAAGCCGGACAACAAGAAGAAACCTGCGCCGCTCGACTACCGGGGCACCGCCCTGATCACCGCCGGCATGGCCCTGCTGGTGCTGGGGCTGCAGCAGTCGAGCACCTGGGGCTGGGGCGACATCAAGACCTGGGCTGCAATCGCCGTCGGCATCGCCCTGCTCGTCGCCTTCGTCCTCTACGAGCTCAAAGTGGCCAACCCGCTGCTGCGACTGACGGTCTTCAAGGACCGCGCCTTCGCGATCGACAACGTGATCCTCTTCCTGCTGATGATCCCGTTCGTGCCGCTGTTCTTCTTCGCCAGCATGTATGCGCAGATCTCACTCGGCGAAAGCGCTTCGGAAACCGGCCTCTACCTGTTGATCTTCTTCGCCGGCTTCGTTCTCGCCTCCCAGCGCGGCGGCCAGATCCTCGACCGAGTCGGCGCCCGCCCGGCCGTCGTCTCCGGCTGCGCGGTCGCCGCCGGCGGCTTCTTCCTCTGGGGGCACTCGCTGACTGACCTCTCCGTCAGTGACCAGTGGCCCTTCATCGTGCTCGCCGGCATCGGCTGCGGCCTGATCCTCAGCCCGGCCAACACCGACGCCCTCAACCGCGTCGCCAGCGACCGCTACGGCGAGGCGACGGGGATCACGCAGACGGTGCGCAACTTCGGCTCCAGTCTCGGCCTCGCCGTGCTCGGCACGATCCTGATCACCGAGAACCGCTCGAACCTGGAGGCGACCCTCGGCGCCAAAGGCATTCCCAAGTCGGCCGCCGACAACATCGCCGACCAGATCAGCCAGGGCGCGAGTGCCGGCGCCGAAGCGCCGTCCAACGCCGGACCCCACGCCGAAGCGCTCTTCAACACCGTCCAGAACGCGATCGCCCACGACTTCGCCCTCGCCTCGCGCTCGGTCTTCTACGTGATGGCAGGCGTGATGGCGGTCGCCTTCGTCGTCGCCCTGGCGAAAATGCCGAGCGGCAAAGTCGAAGAAGAGATCGAGGAGCCGGCCGCCGCCGGCCCTGTCTGACCCCTTCGCGGCGTGCGTCGGCGCTGATACGTTGGCGCGCGTGAACGGCTGCTCGCGGCGTCTGTCTGGGGGACTCGCAACGATCGCGGCACTGGCCGTCGCCCTCCTCCTCCCTGCCCTCGCGGCCGCAGCGGGCAAGGCCCCGGAACCTGAATCGCAATCCCGGCCGGCGGCCGAAGCCCTGGCCAAGCGCTATGCGCCGATCACGATGCTGCGCGAAGAGCAGGACCCCCCCTGCGAAACCAGCGCCGAGCAGTACGAGCCGACCAGCGTCGACACCGTGCTCGGCAACCCGACCGTGACCCTGACCGCGTACGTCCCGGGCAAAGGGCTGGTCGCGGTCAAAAAAGCGCCGACCGCGGGCGACATCGCCGGCCTCTCCGGCAACTACTACCTCAACCTCGAAGGCAAGGCGCTGGGCGACACCTGCGTCTACGCCAAGGGCTTCAGGAAGCTGCTCGAAGAAGGCAAGGCGCCGGCCGTCGCCTACGCCCACATCGCCCGCGAGCAGGGGCACTCCGGCTTCGCCCTCCAGTACTGGTTCTTCTGGTACTTCAACCAGTTCAACGACCTCCACGAGGGCGACTGGGAGGGGATGCAGATCACCTTCAAAGCCAACTCGCCGAAGCAGGCGCTGGGGGAAGAACCGAGCGAAATCATCGTCTTCCAGCACGCCGGCGGTGAGCGTGCCGACTGGGACAGCTCCAAGGTGCAAAAGGAGGGGGCCCACCCGATCGTCTACCCCGCGGCCGGCTCGCACGCGACCTTCTACGACTCCGCCGTCTACGTCCAGAACGGCCAGAACGGGTCCGGCCTCGGCTGTGACGTCACCACCTCACCGCTGCGCGAGCTGCGGCCACGAACGATCCTGCTGCCGGAACGAGTGCAGCGCACGGGCGAGTTCGAGTGGCTCAGCTATTACGGGCGTTGGGGCGAACGCGAAAAGGGCTTCAACAACGGCCCGCAGGGCCCGCAGACGAAGTCCTCCTGGCGCGAACCCTTCACCTGGATGAGCGAACAGCGGACCACCAGCCCGCAGCTGCCGGGCGGCTCGATCCCGGGGATGGGCGAGCCGGTGGCAAAGGCTTTTTGCAGCACCGTCGCCGCCGCCTCGGAGCTGGTCAACCTCGACATCAAATCGCGGCCGGCGCTGATCGCGACGCTGCTTGGGGCCGCCCTGATCATCATCGTCTTCATCGGCCTCACCCGCTGGCGACCGATCGACCTCGAGCAGCTGCAGGCGCGGCGTTCGTTCGGCCAGATGGTGCGGGCCTCGCGCCAGCTCTACGGCCGTCACTGGCGGGTGCTGGTGCCGGTCTCGATCGTCGCGATCCCGATCGTCGGTGTCACCACCTGGGTCGCCGGCCAGGTCGGCAACATCCACACCGGCGGCAGGGGAGCCAATCGCTCCGGCGTCAACCTCGAACTCGGCAGCCTGCTCGAAGCCTTCGCCCGGCCGGCGGCGATGGCGGTCGTCTCGGCGCTGGTGATCGTCCTCGTCCGGCTCCTGGTCGAAGGCGAGAAGCGACCCGGGTTCCGCCAGTGCTTCAAAGGCATGGAGCGACGCTTCTGGCGGGTCGTCGGCGGGCAGATGCTGTACGTGCTCGGCCTCTATGCGCTGGCGATGACGATCATCGGGGCGCCGTTCGCGGTCAACAAATACGTCGCCTGGGTCTTCGTCAAGCAGGAGATCCTGTTCCACGATCGTGGCATCCGCGAGGCCTTCCACGGCAGCGCCGACCTCGTCCGCGGTCGCTGGTGGCACACCGTTCGCTTCGTCGCCTTCCTCTTCGTCCTCGCCACCGTCGCCGGCCCAATGCTGTCGTTCGCGCTGATCTTCACCAACCTGCCGCTGATCTGGGTCGACCTGCTCGGGTCGTTGATCTTCGCCCTCCTGCTCCCCTACGTCGCCCTCGGCGAGACGATCCTCTACCTCGACCTGCAGGCGCGGGCGGAGACCGAGCCGGTGAAACCGCCGCGCTCCTGGCGACCATGGCGCCCCCGCTCCTTCGGCCGAGTGCGCGGCGACTGGACGCCGCTGCCCGGAGCGCCGCAGCCGGCCGCCAACCTAGCGCTGCTGAGTGAGCGGATAGGTTTCAGAGCGTGAAGCTGCTCGCCTTCAGCGACTTGCATCGGGATCTCGGTCAGGCGGCGGAGCTGGTCGAGATGTCGGCGCAGGCCGACGTCGTGATCGGGGCCGGCGACTTCGCCTCGGTCCACGAGGGGCTGGAGGAAACGATCGGCGCCCTGGTGTCGATCGAGACGCCGACGCTGCTCGTGCCCGGCAACAACGAGACCGTCGACGCCCTGCGCGCCGCCGCCGCCTCGTGGAACGCCGCCACCGTCCTCCACGGCGAGGGCACGACGATTGACGGGGTCGAGTTCTTCGGCCTTGGCGCCGGCATCCCGGAAACCCCCTGGGAGTGGAGCTTCGACCTTGACGACGAGGCGGCGACGGCGCTGATCGCGCCCTGCCCCGAGGGTGCCGTCCTGGTCCTGCACTCGCCGCCCAAGGGACACTGCGACGGCGCCGACGGCATGCACTTCGGCAGCCGGGCGCTGCTCGCTGCAATCGAAGAGAAGCGCCCGCGGCTGGCCGTCTTTGGCCACATCCACGAGGCCTGGGGCTGCGAGAGCGAGGTCGCCGGCACGCCGCTGCGCAACCTCGGCCCGAAGGGAACCTGGCTCGAGGTCTGAGCCCGGCCGACGTGGAATCGAGCGCTCCCAAGCGCGCCGGGCTGGTCCTCGCGACGCTGATCCTCGTCGCCGGCGTCGCCAACATCAACCTCTCGGTCGCCAACGTCGCCCTGCCGGACATCGGCAAGGACTTCGACGCCGGCCAGACGATGGTCGACCTGATCGCGGTCGGCTACTCGCTTGGCCTCGCCGCCTCGGTCCTCTACCTCGGCGCGGTCGGCGACCGCTACGGGCGCAAGGCGCTGTTGGTACTGGGGATGGCGCTCTCGATCCCGTTCTCGGTCCTGGCTGCCTTCGCACCCTCGGCCGAAGTCCTGTTCCTGGCCCGCGTCCTCGGCGGCGTCGCCGCCGGGATGGCGTACCCGACCACGCTGGCGCTGATCACGGCGCTCTGGTCGGGGGCGGCACGAACTAGATCGATCGCGCTCTGGTCGGCGCTCGGCGGCGGCCTCTCAGCGCTCGGCCCGCTGCTCGCCGGGGCGCTGCTGGAAGGCTTCGACTGGTGGTCTGTCTTCATCGTCACCGCCCCCTTCGCGGCGATCGCGCTCGTCCTCGCCTGGAAGCTCGTCCCCGCCCACGTCAACGAGACGACCGAGCCGGTCGACCACCTCGGCGGCATCGTCTCGATCGCGATGGTCGCGACGCTGGTGCTGGCGATCAACCTCGCCCCGGAACCCGGCAAGGGTGAGACGGCGGCGATCCTCGGCATCGTCGCGGTCGCCGCCGGCGTCGCCTTCTTCCTGCGCCAGCGCCGCACCAAGAACCCCCTCTACGACCTCCACATCGCCGCCCGCAAAACGTTCTGGGTCGCGGCGCTGGCGGGGATCATCGTCTTCGGTTCGCTGATGGGGGCGATGTTCATCGGCCAGCAGTTCGTCCAGAACGTGCTCGGCTACTCGACCCTGGAAGCCGGCGCCGCGATCATCCCCGGTGCCCTCGGCATGGTGGTGGTCGCGCCGCGCTCGGCGCAGTTGGTCGAGTCGCACGGCTCGCGCTTCGTCCTCCTGCTCGGCTTCTCCTCCTGCCTGCTCGCCTTCCTCGTCATGTTCGCGCTCTGGGAAGAGGGCTCGGCCTACTGGGAAGTCGGCCTCGGCTTCCTGCTGATGGGGATCGGCGTCGGCTTCGCCGGCACCCCGGCCTCGCGCTCGCTGACCGGCTCGGTCCCGGTCAAGCGCGCCGGCATGGCCTCGGGCACCGCCGACCTGCAGCGCGACCTCGGCGGCGCGATCATGCAGTCGATCTTCGGTGCCCTGCTGACCGCCGGCTACGCGGCCGCCTTCGCCTCCCAGATCGCCTCCTCGCCCGAAGGCGAAAAGGTCAGCGAGAAGGTCCAGAACGAACTGACCAAGTCCTTCTCCAGCGCCGCCAACACGGCCGAACAGTATCCGCAGTACGCGCATCAGATCGTCGCCGCGGCGCGGCAGTCGTTCCTCGACGGCGGCGACTGGACTTATGCCGCGGGGATGTTCGCCGTCGCCCTCGGCATGGCCGTCGTCTTCTTCCTCTTCCCGCGCCACCAGCAGGAGCAGGAGCTGCTCGAGAGCTTCCAGGCCGAGGACGCAGCGTCGGCATCGAGCTGATGGCGTACCGCCTGCTCCGCTCAGCCGACGCCTTCTGGCGGCCGTCGAACCAGATGAAGGTCGAGAACACCGACCTCGGCAAGCAGCTCGGGGCCGAGCGGCTCGGGGCGCGGCTCTGGCGCCTGGCGCCGGGCCAGGCCTCGACCAAGCACCGCCACCTGCTGACCGAGGAGCTCTACGTCCTGATCGAGGGCGAGGGCCGGGTCCGGATCGGCGAGGAGGTGCTGACGGTGGCGCCGCTCGACGCGCTGCTGGTCGAGCCGGAGACCGCACGCCAGCTCTTCAACGACACCGAGGCCGACCAGCTCTGGCTCGTCTTCGGCGCCCCGCCTGAGGCCGCCAACACCCTGGAGATGAGCGAGGAGACGATCCGCACCCTCTACCCCGACGGCCCCAAGGCGCTGCCGCCCGAGCTCTACGGCTGAGTTCGCACTTTCTTCCGCTATGCGGCAATAAGTGCGAACGCCGACCGAGTGACGGGCCTCGGTAGCCTCATCAACGGGTAAACGCCAAGGAGGTCTTGATGAGGGTCGCTGTGCTGGGAACCGGCGGCGCCGGACGCGCGATCGCAACCAGGCTGCTGCAGCTGGGCCACGAGGTAACGATGGGCTCGCGCTCCGCCAACGGTGAGGCGCTCGGCGAGTGGCTGGCGGAGGCGGGTGAGGGCGCCAAGGGCGGCACCTTCGCCGAGGCCGCCGCCGGCTCCGAGCTCGTCTTCAACTGCACGGCCGGGACCGCCTCGCTCGAGGCCCTCGCAGCCGCCGGGGCGGAGAGCCTGGCCGGCAAGACCCTGGTCGACGTCGCCAACCCGCTCGACTTCTCGGCTGGGTTCCCACCCCGGCTCTCGGTCTGCAACGACGACAGCCTCGCCGAGCAGATCCAGGCCGCCTTCCCCGAGACCCGGGTCGTGAAGTCGCTGAACACGGTCAACAGCGCGGTGATGGTCGATCCCGGCCGGGTCCGCGGCGACCACTCGGTCTTCGTCTGCGGCGACGACGAGGCGGCCAAGGCCCAGGTCCGCGCCCTGCTCGAGGCCTTTGGCTGGCCCCCGGACGCGATCGTCGACCTCGGTGACCTGACCGGCGCCCGGGCCACCGAGATGTACCTGGCGCTCTGGGTGCGGCTCTACGGGACGCTCGACAGCGCCGACTTCAACATCGCGATCGTGCGCTGAGGGCAAGATGGCGCGGACCGTCTCGCTGATCGGCGTCCCGACCAGCGCCGGTGCCTTCGCGCCGGGGCAGGAGCAGGCGCCGGCGGCACTGCGAGCAGCGGGACTAGTCGCGGCGTTGGAGAACGCGGGGGTCGAGGTCGCCGACCGCGGCGACAGCGAGCCCTGGCGTTGGCGGCCCGACCGCGAGGAACCGCGGGCGCAGAACCTGGGCCGTGTCGTCTCGATCGTGGGCGAGACGGCGGACCGGGTCGCCGAGGCAGCGGCCGAGAGCGAGGTGACGCTGGTGCTGGGCGGCGACTGCACGGTCGGGATCGGCACCGTCGCCGGCCACGTCGACGCCGACGAGGAAGCCGAGGGGGAGCGCGTCGGCCTCGTCTACTTCGACACCCACGCCGACCTCAACGTCCCCAGCACGGTGCGCGAGGGGGCGCTCGACTGGATGGGGATGGCCCACATGCTCGGGGTCGAGGGGGCGCGGGAGGAGCTGGTCGAGGCCGGCGACCGGGTGCCGCTGCTGGCGCCCGAGCAGGTGCTGCTGTTCGGCTGGGGACCGGAGCAGGCGACCCCGTTCGAGGTCGAACAGGTGCGGCGGCTGCAGATGGCCCGGGAGACGGTCGACGAGGTCGCCGCCGATCCGGAGGGCGCGGCGGCGGGGGCGCTGGCGCTGGTCGAACCGCACTGCGACCGGCTCCTGGTCCACTTCGACGTCGACGTCGTCGACTTCACCGACACGCCGCTCTCGGAGAACTGGGGGCGCAACGAGGGGCTCCCGTTCGAGACTGCCCTGCGCGCTCTGCGGGTCCTGCTGGCGGCGCCGAAGCTGGCGGCGTTGACGATCACCGAGCTCAACCCCGACCACACCGAGGACGGCTCCGACGCGATCGACCGCCTGGTCGCCGTCGTTGCCGAGGGGCTGGCGACGTGAGCGCCGAGCCCGGCGCCGCTCCCGCGGCCGCCGACGGCATCGCCTTCAAGAGCAACGCCGGCCGCTGGCTGCTCACCGTTGCCGTCGCCGGCTCGGGTATGGCGTTCCTCGACGGCACCGTCGTCAACGTCGCCCTGCCGGACATCGGCAAGGACTTCGACGCCTCGACCAGCGCCCTGCAGTGGATCCTCAACGGCTACCTGCTGACCCTCGCCTCGCTGATCCTGCTCGGCGGCTCGCTCGGCGACCGCTTCGGCCGCCGGCGGGTGTTCGTCCTCGGCGTCGGCGTCTTCACCGCCTCCTCGCTGCTCTGCGCGATCGCCCCCAGCGTCGAGTTCCTGATCGTCGCCCGGATGCTGCAGGGGGTCGGCGGCGCCCTGCTGACGCCCGGCAGCCTGGCGATCATCGAGGCCAGCTTCCGCCCCACCGACCGGGCGCGGGCGATCGGCGCCTGGTCGGGGCTGGGCGGCGTCGCGACCGCCTTCGGGCCGCTGCTCGGCGGCTGGCTGATCGGCGCCATCTCCTGGCGCGCGATCTTCGTCATCAACCTGCCGATCGGGATCTTCGTCGCCTGGGCGGCGACCGAGCACGTGCCCGAGAGTCGCGACCCGATGGCGGCCGAACGGATCGACTACCAGGGCGCGATCCTCACCGCCCTCGGCCTCGCCGGCACCACCTACGCCCTGATCGAAGCCTCCGGCGGCGCCTCGGCGGCGGTCCTTGTCGCCGGCATCGGCGGCGTCCTCGCGCTTGTCGCCTTCTTCTTCGTCGAGCGCCGCAGCCCGATGCCGATGCTGCCGCTGGAGATCTTCCGTTCGCGCCAATTCAGCGCCGCCAACGCGGTCACCTTCGTCGTCTACGCGGCGCTCGGCGGCTTCTTCTTCCTGCTCGTCGCCTTCCTCCAGGTCTCGATGGGCTACACCCCGATCGAGGCAGGCGCCGCCTCGCTGCCGGTGACCTTGCTGATGCTGCTCTTCTCCGCCCGCTCCGGCGCCCTCGCGCAGCGGATCGGCGCCCGGCTGCCGCTCACCATCGGGCCGCTGATCATTGCCGTCGGCTTGCTGATGCTGATGCTGGTTGACCCCGGCGACCCCTACCTGACCTCGATCCTGCCGGCGATCGTCGTCTTCGGGCTCGGCCTCACCCTCGTCGTCGCCCCGGTCACCGCCACCGTCCTCGCCGCCGCCGACGCCCGCCACTCAGGGGTCGCCTCCGGAGTCAACAACGCCGTCGCCCGCATCGGCGGCCTGCTCGCCGTCGCCGTCCTGCCGCTCGCCGTCGGCCTCACCGGCGACAGCTTCTACGACCCGGCAAAGATGACCGACGGCTTCCACATGGCGATGATGATCTGCGCCGTCCTCGCCGCCGCCGGCGGCGTCCTCGCCTGGCTGACGATCTCCTCCACCGTCCTCCACGCCGAGCCCGAGCCGGGCGGCGACACCCCCGAGCAGGCGCTCGAGGACTACTCCTGCGGGATCAACGGCCCGCCGCTGCGCCCGGGGCGCGAGGCGGACTGTCATCCGCAGCTGGAAACCTGAGAATCGCGATTTGGCTGCTACGGTGGTGTGGTCGGGGTTTTACGTTTCCGTGCCCCGTTGAGGTTCCGTTTCCTCCCTGTGCCGCTTGGTGCCTTGGGGCCGCCGGATCTCCCAGAGCGATCAGCGAGGAGCTGACATGAACACCATCGCCACGCCTGATTCGAGGTGGGTCTGCGACAGGTGCACGGTGTCTGTCGGGCGGATCGACGGAGCACCGGCTGCCCGGCCGAGCACCTGGACAAAATCGGACGAGGGCACCTTCTGTCTCGTCTGCAGCCGCGCCCTCGCGGGCGAGGCCGCGATCGATTCCGCCTCCCCCGACTGCTCGTCGGAAGAGCGGGTTCGGATCCGGCGCTCGGCGGTGATCGAGTTCGAGGTGCGCCGCTGCCCCGACTCAGGCGATCGCCAGATCGCCCAGTCCTGCCGCACCTCAGCCTCAGCGGTGAAAACGGTTCGCAGCCTGCTCGAGCAGACGCCAGAGCCCGTGTAATGGAGTTGGGGATCTGCCTGGCGGTCGCGGTGGCGCTGATGACGAACCTCGCCTCCTTACTCAAGCACCGCGGCTGCCAAAGCGCCGACCGGGTCCACATCGCCCGGCCGCTCCGCAGCATCCGCGGGCTGGCGACATCGCCCTGGTTCGCGGCGGGCTGGGGACTGGCGGCGCTCGCCTGGCTGGTCCACGTGGCGGCGCTCTCGATGGCCCCGATCTCCCTGGTCCAGGCCGTCCTCGCCGGTGGCGCGGTGACCCTGGCGGTGATGTCGCAGCGGATCTTCGGCCACCGGGTCGAGCGGCGTCAGTGGCTGGCGCTGCTCCTCGGCGGCACCGGGCTGGTCCTGCTGGCGCTGACGTTGCCGCACTTCAGCGGCAGCCACTCGGGCTTCTCGCTCCCGGCCATCATCAGCTTCGAGGGAGGGCTGGTGCTGCTCGCCGCCGGCCTTGCGCTCGGGCACCGCTCTGAGCGCTTCGCTGCCCGGCGCGGGGTGCTGCTGGCGGCGCTCGCCGGCCTCCTCTTCGCCCTGGCCGGGATCGCGATCAAGGGCCTGACCGGAGGCGGCGGCGACACCCTCGCCCTGATCGTCCCCCTCGTCGCCCTCACCGTTCTCTGCGGCTTCCTCGCCCAGTACACCGCCGTCGCCGCGCTTCAGCTCGGTGGCGCGATCGAGACGATCGGCCTGATGGGCCTGGTCGCCAACGCCACCCAGATCCTCGGTGGCGTCCTCGTCTTCGGCGATCCCCTCTCCCCCAGCCCGCTCGGGATCACCCTCCAGGTCACCGCCTTCGCGATGGTCTGCCTCTCGGGCCTGCTGATGCCGGCGGCAGTTCCGCGGCGCGCGGCTGCCGCTCTTTCCTAGTCCCTCCCAGGCTCAAGGCGCGACGAGAACCACGGCACAACCGAGGCCCTCTATGCCAGCCAGGGCACGGTCCCCGCTGATGAGCGCGGTGACTTCCGGGGCCAGCTCGGCAGTAGCGACGATCAGGGCGTCTGGCATCGCCACCGACCTGGTCTGGGCGCGCAGGCTCGCGGCGCGATCGGCGACCGCCACGTCGACGGGGAGGATCCGGGAGACCAGTTCGTGGAGGAAGCCTTCGACCTGCTTCTCGTCGTGGTGCCCGAGGCGCGCGCCGGTCATCAGCTCGGCATAGGTGATGACCGAGACCGTCAGCTGCTCGCCGGATTGAAGGAGTCCCCGGATATCCCCGTCGGCCGCCTCGTGCAGCTTGTCCGAGCGGTCGAGGAAGCCGACGACGACATTGGAGTCAAGGGCTATCGCCACTCTCCACGCAGCCCCTCAACCTGCTCGCGCAGGCTGCCGCCGGTGTCGAGGCAACCCGAGTAGCGATCCAGCAACTCGTCGATCCTGGTCAGGACGATGCGCCCGGCCCCATCGGCCTCAACCCTCAAAAGATCACCCGCCGCCAAACCAGCGCCCCGAAAAGCGCCAACCGGGATCGTCACCTGATGCTTGCTCGAGACCTTCGTCTGGTTGTTACGCCGACGCGACCCGTCGTCGCTTTTCTTTACCTTTGATGCCATAGGTAAAGAATAGCGTCGTGAAGGGAGCTCAGGACGTTGCCATCGCCCGCGCGATGACCACGCGCTGGATCTCGTTCGTCCCCTCGTAGATCTGGGTGATCTTGGCGTCGCGGAGCATGCGCTCGACCGGGTACTCGTTGACGTAGCCGTAGCCGCCCAGCACCTGGATCGCCTCGACCGTCACCTTCATCGCGTTGTCGGAGGCGATCAGCTTCGCCATCGAGGTCCATTTGCCGAGGTCGGCCGGGCGCTGCTCGCGGTCGGCCAGGGAGCAGGCTTTGTAGAGGAGCTCGCGGGCGGCGGCGGTGCCGGCCTCCATGTCGGCGAGCTTGAACTGGATCGCCTGCAGCTCGTTGATCGGCTTGCCGAAAGCGATCCGCTCCTTCGCGTACTCGTTCGCGAAGTTGGTCGCGCCCTGGGCGATGCCGACCGCCTGGGCGCCGGCACCGAGCCGGGTCCGCTCCAGCGTGCCCAGTGCCACGGCCAGCCCCCGGCCTTCCTCGCCGATCAGGTTCTCGGCCGGGACGCGGACGTCGGTGAAGCTCGGGGAGCCGGTCGGCGAACCTTTGATCCCGAGCTTGTGCTCGAGCGGACCGGAGTCGAAGCCCTCGCGCTCTTTCTCGACGACGAAGGCGCTGATCCGTCGCTTTTCGCGGTCGGTCATCGCGAAGACGACGTAGAAGTCGGCGACACCCGCGTTGGTGATCCAGCTCTTCTGGCCGTTGATCACCCATTCGTCACCGTCGCGGACGGCGTTGGTCCGCATCGAGGCCGGGTCCGAGCCCGCCTCCGGCTCGCTCAGGGCGAAGGCCGGCGACCACTCGCCGGCGGCGCACTTGGGCAGGAAGCGCTGCTTTTGCTCGTCGGAGCCGAACAGCTTGATCGGCAACGTCCCGAGCTCCTGGATCATCAGGATCAGGGCGCTCGAGGCACAGGCCTTGGCGATCTCCTCGACCCCGATCTGCAGCATCAGCGTCCCGGTCCCGGTGCCGCCATGCTCCTCGTCGAAGGGGAGGCCGAGGATGTCCTGCTCGGCCAACAGCTTGCGGATGTCCCAGGGGTATTCGCTCTCGCGGTCGATCTCGCCGGCCCGTGGGGCGATCTTCTCGGTCGCGATCTGGCGGATCGTTTCGCGGAAGTCGACCATCTCCTGCGGGATCGAGTAGAGGCCCTCGCCGACGTCGACCCCGCTCACGAGGCCACCTTCTCAGTCTTCAATCTCGTCTCCTTAGAAAACGGGGGTCTCGGTGTAGGTACCGAAGACCTCTTGCATGGCGGCGATCATCTCACCCTCGGTCGCCTGCACCCGGGAGGCCTCGATCAGCGGCGGCATCAGGTTGCCCTCGCCGGCGGCGGCCGTTTTCAGCTCAGCCAGCGCCGCCGCGACCGCGGCCGAATCACGACCCGCCTTGGTCGCCGCCAGGCGGTCGACCTGCTTGCGTTCCAGCGCCGGGTCGATCTTCAGGATCGGCATCTGCTCTTCGTCCTCATGGGTGAAATCGTTGACGCCGACGACGATCCGCCGGCGCTCGTTCAGCTCCTGCTGATAGGTGAAGGAGGCGTCGGCGATCTCGCGCTGGGGGAAGTTGCGGCGGATCGCCTCGACCATGCCGCCGAGCTCGTCGATGCGAGCGAAGTAGCGGTAGGCCGCCGCCTCCATCTCGTCGGTCAGTTTCTCGACGAACCAGGAGCCGCCGAGCGGATCGGCCGTGCTGGTGACACCGGTCTCGGTGGCGATGATCTGCTGCGTGCGCAGGGCGACGGTGACCGCCTCCTCGGTCGGCAGAGCGAGGGCCTCGTCGTAGGAGTTGGTGTGCAGCGACTGGGTGCCGCCGAGCACCGCGGCCAGCGCCTCGGAGGTGGTGCGAACGATGTTGTTGAGCGGCTGCTGGGCGGTCAGCGAGACGCCGGCGGTCTGCGTGTGGAAGCGCAGCCGCATCGACTCCTCCTTCTTGGCACCGTAGGTATCGCGCAGCTCCCGCGCCCAGATCCGGCGCGCCGCCCGGTACTTGGCGATCTCCTCGAAGAAGTCGATGTGGGAGTTGAAGAAGAAGGAGAGGCGGGGGGCGAAGTCGTCGACGTCCATCCCGCGCTCGATCGCCCGCTCGACGTAGGTGAAGCCGTCCTTGAGGGTGAAGGCGAGCTCCTGCTGCGCGGTCGATCCGGCCTCGCGGATGTGGTACCCGGAGATCGAGACCGGGTGCCAGCGGGGCATGTTCTGGGTGCACCACTCGATCATGTCGGTGACCAGGCGCATCGCCGGCTCGATCGGGAAGCACCACTCCTTCTGGGCGATGTACTCCTTGAGGATGTCGGTCTGGATCGTGCCGCCGAGCGTCTCCGGCGCCACCCCCTGCCGCTCGCCGACGAGGACGTAGAAGGCGAGCAGGATCGCCGCCGGCGCGTTGATCGTCATCGAGGTGGTGACGCCCCCGAGCGGGATGCCGTCGAAGAGCTGCTCCATGTCGTCGAGGCTGTCGACGGCGACGCCCTCGCGCCCGACCTCGCCGAGGCTGCGGACGTGGTCGGAGTCGTAACCCATCAGGGTCGGCATGTCGAAGGCGGTCGAGAGGCCGGTCTGGCCGTGGTCGAGGAGGTAGTGAAAGCGCTCGTTGGTCTCCTCGGCGGTCCCAAAGCCGGCGAACTGGCGCATCGTCCAAAGGCGCCCGCGGTACATGGAGGGATAGACGCCGCGCGTGTAGGGCGCCTCGCCCGGGTAGCCGATC
>DATIPH010000002.1:0-92955 GCA_035472275.1 Solirubrobacterales bacterium | reverse complement strand
CCGCAGAGGAAGGAGGCGAAGGTGAAGATCCCGAAGCCGATCGTGAAGACGCGGCGCCGGCCGAGCCGGTCACCGAGCGAGCCGGCGGTGAGCAGGAAGGCCGCCAGCATCAGCGAGTAGGCGTCGACGACCCACTGGATGCTGGAGAGTCCGGCGTGCAGTTCGCGCTGGATGTCGGGCAGGGCGACGTTGACGATCGTGACGTCGAGCAGCAGCATGAACGTCGCGAGCGAGACCAGGACGAGGGTCCACCATTTGCGCTCCATAGGGCCTTCCGGTGCGGGGACTGGGTGCGCGGGCCAGGCTACAGAGGGGCGATCGTCGCCTAGACGGCGAGGTGGCCGAACTTCTCGCGGATGCGGCCGTAGAAGCTGGTCCCCGGCAGCTGGGCGAGGCGGCCGACACCGTCGCGGAAGCAGATTTCCAGCTCGGCGCCGGCCGGCAGGTCGGCGAGCCGTTCGCCGTCGACGGCGACCTCGACCGGCTCGCGACCGGCGGCGTTGCCGACGTGGAGGATGTCGTTCGGGGCCACGACCAGGGCGCGAGCGGTCAGCGAATGGGGGGCGATGTAGCTGACCGCGTATCCCTTCACGCCCCAGGCGAGGATCGGCCCCTGGTTGGCGAGGTTGTAGCCGGTCGAGCCGACCGGCGTGGCGGCGACGAGGCCATCGCAGCGGACGTGGCCGACCTCCTCGCCGGTGATCCGGTAGCTCAGCTCGGCGACCCGGTCGTAGGGGCGGCGGGCGAGGGTGACGTCGTTGAGGCCGAGCCCGGCGGCGCCGTCCAGCTGTACCTCCAGGCCGGGCAGCTCGATCGTCTCGATTTCGCCGGCGAGGGCGCGGCGGATGCCGTCCTCGGCTTCGTCGCGCTCGATCGCGGCGAGAAAGCCGACGGTCCCGAAGTTGATGCCGAGGACCGGCACGCCGGTGCGGGCGAAGCGGCGCAGCGCGTGCAGGATCGAGCCGTCGCCGCCGAGGACGATGCAGAGGTCGGGACGAGGCTGGTCGGTGGCGACGACCTCGACCCCCCGGGCCGCCTCGCCGTGCTTGGCGATCTCATCGGCTGTGGCGACGAGCCGCCAGCCAGCGTCGTGGGTGAGAGCGACCACGGTGGAGACCGCCTCGGTCGCGGCCGGCGGGTGCGAGTGGGTGATCAGGCTCGCCGTCTTCACTCATCCCCCTCCACGGCCAGCACGGCCGCCTCGAGGTCGGCGACGGCCTCACCGCCGCCACACCAGACGAAGGTCTCGCGGTTGCCCTTCGGGCCCGGCAGCCCCGAGGAGGCGAAACCGCGCACCGGCAAGCCGAGGTCGGTGGCCGCCCGGGCGACGGCGAGGATCGCCTCGCGGCGGTCGCCGGCGTCGCGGACGACGCCGCGGCCGACCCGCTCCCGGCCGAGCTCGAACTGCGGCTTGACCATCGCCAGGACTTCACCGCCGGGCATCAGACAGCGTCCGACGGCGGGCAGCACCTTGGCGAGGGAGATGAAGGAGACGTCGACGGTCGCCAGCGAAGGAACGAAGGGCAGATCGGCAGGCCGCATCTCCCGGGCGTTCAGTCGCTCGATCACGGTGACGCGGGAATCGTCGCGCAGGCCGGCATCGATCTGGCCGTAGGCGACGTCGGCGGCGATCACGCGGGCGGCGCCGCGCTGCAGCATGCAGTCGGTGAAGCCGCCCGTCGAGGCACCGACGTCGAGGCAGTCGCGCCCTTCGAGCTCGAGCCCCAGGGCCTCGAGCGCGTTGTCGAGCTTGATGCCGCCGCGGGAGACGTAGCGGCGGCCGGCGTCGACGATCAGAGCCGCTTCGGGCTCGACCAGCTGGCTCGGACGCAGGGCGACCGGCCCGTCCCGGCCGATCCGGACTTCGCCGGCCCGCACCGCGCCGGCAGCCGCCGATCGCGAGGGAAACAGGCCCTGCTCGGCCAAAACCGCGTCTATCCGGGCCTTCTTCACGACCGGAACGCTACAGCGAGCGATTTCTTAGTTCTCGTTTACCGCCCTCTTAGAGGGGTAAGCGACATTTCGTCGACGAGCTCAGCATGGTTTCAGGTCTCCTGAAACTGGCTACAGAGCCAATGAGAGGCGTTTATTCGCCGTTCCGGGCAAATCTGTGACCGCTCTCACACACAAATCGCACATACGTTCGTACGCTGTTCAAGGATTCAAGTGGAGGTGCCGAGGTAAGAAGCACCAAGACTTTTAGGTCGAGCCCCGCGTCGTAATTTGGCCCCGTTGCTTCCCACAACGGCGCCCACGACACAAACAGGGCTCACCCACCTCCCACAGATCCACATATACAGAGATACATATCTCTCCTCCCTGTAGTAACCCCAGAAGCGCCCCGCCTCCCCGGCGGGGCGTTTTCTGTTGTGGAGGGCTTTCGCAACCTGCGCCGTCGTGGCCGATACCATCTCGGCATGGCTCATGCCACCAAACTCACCGATTCTGAGGTCGAGAGGCGTCGCGCGGCGGCCGACCGAATGCGTGGGCTCTTCGCCGATGTCGCCCCTGATCGAAGCTTGGTCGATGAGCTGATCGCAGATCGTCGCGCCGAGGTAAAGGCCGAAGATCGCGAAACCCGCGGGCCTCGTGCCGGACGCTGAGCCGGCGGCAGTCTTAGACGCTTCGGCCCTGATCGCCTCCTTCATGACGAGGACGGTGCCGAGGCGGTCGTCGAGGCAATAGCCGAAGGGGCCGCCATATCCGTCGCCAATTGGGCAGAGGTCCTAACCAAGCTCGCTGAGAGCGGCAGGGACCCGGAGTGGGCAGCGAGCGAAACCCGGAAATGGCTTCCGGGGGCTATGGATACATGGCTTCTGATTGCTGATTTCTAACTGGCTGGCTTCTGGGCGTTGTCCGAGTCCCGACGGGACCCGCGCCGGCAGTCCGCAGTAATCGGGCCAGACAATGTCGCGGGACGAACAGCAGGCAAATGCCGCCGCGCCGCTGCTCCTTGGTTATTGGTCGAGCATCGCGCCGCGCACTCAGTTGTCACCCGAATTAGACGGAGATAGGCTCACGACGCGCCGGGTGCGTCGATGGAGGGGAGAGCAGGGGACGGACGAACTACCCTGATGACCAAGGGTGATGAACGAGGCAACCGATTCGATAACGCTGCGATTGGAAGGAACGCGCGCGAAGCGCGGCGTTGCTCTGTCGGATTTCGAGACCTTCATCGAGAACTTCATCTCCGCGCTTCGAGATTTCGACCGAGACAGGACCGGCAGGCAGACGCGTAAGCCGGGCCATCCAGAGGCTCGCGCCGAAGCCGTAACGGCCTTTCGTCTCGTGGCCTTCCGAGAGGGAAGCGGCATCGCGACGATCGAGCCCGACCTAGGCGATACCGAGAATGACGGCGAGAGGATGGTCGAGGCTGAGCCCATCCAGGTAGCGAACCTCTGCTCCCTGCTCTCGGTCGTCGAAAAGGAGGAACCGCTCCCAGAGTCGGTCGGCGACGCGCTGGAAAAGGCAATCCGTACCGCGGGTGACGACGGTTGCCTGTCGGTTGATTTCGCAGGCAGGAAGGCAGACCGATTCGAAGGCCGATCAGTGACCATCGATCTCCCCCGAATCAAACGAATTCGGTCGGCGCGCGAGACCGTGCCGCCAAAGGTCGTGACCTCGATCTCTGGGCGTCTGCATCAGGTTGACTTTGAGCCAGACCGCCTCGCGATCCGCACGTCCGACGGGGTGGATTGGAGCTGCGACTTTTCTGAGACCCTGGAGCAGCAGGTGGAAGCGCTGGTCAACCGCCTCGTCTGGGCTAGCGGGGACGGCACCCTGCAATCGCCGCAGCGCGGCAAGATGGAACTCATCGAGATCAAAGGAATTGAGCAAGGTCTTCAAGCTGGGCTTTTCTCCGGTGACCCGGTATCCGACGAGGACTTGGCTGCCGCGCAGGGAGTAACGGGTCCCCAGGGACTCGATGCAATCGCGGCGAATGAGTGGACGGACGAGGACGACGCCTTCCTAGCGGCCCTGACCGACGACTAGATGTCCGAGCAAGACTCTCCGGAGATTTTGCTTTGCGACACGAGCTTCGTAGGTCACCTTTCGGCCCTACGAGCCCATCCAGAGCGGTATCGCCATTGGGATGAAGCCACTATCGAGCGGGTCGACGCGGCGATCCTCGCTATCAGCGTCGTCACGGTCGCCGAGATGAGATACGGCTATCTGAATGGCGGTTGGGGAAGACGGAAGATTGATGAGTGGGAACTTCGACTTTCGAGCTTTCTTCAGATTCCACTCGACTTTCCTGACCTGGATGAGTGGGCACGGCTTCGGAACGCAGCGAAGCAAGCCGGCGTCGCAATCTCTGACAACGATCTATGGATTGCGGCCACCGCCAGCACGCGTAACCACGACCTCGTGACTTGCGACCGCGATCATCAACGAGTCGCGGCAGACCTCCCTGTCTCGGTGGTCTATCTGTCGCCGAACTCGAACTGACCAGAAGCGCAGGAAGCAATGTCGGCCGACACCTCGTGCGCCAGTGGCGCAAGGAATCAACCGGTTACTACCGGAAACAACCGGAGTGGATCCGCTCTACCAAGCCAGATCTGGCTCTACGACTGGCGAGTCGGACTTCTCTCCTCCCTGTAGTAACCCCAGAAGTGCCCCTCCTCCCCGGAGGGGCGTTTTCTGTTGTGGAGGCTCTAGCAAGCGGAATGCAGAGCATTGGCGGGGCGGTGAATGGGTCCGGTGGAGCCCTCGAAACAGCCCCGCGCCATAGTCAGTCGGATCGACTGCGCTGTTGCGCCCTGCGATGGGCCTGCAACCCGGCACGCGGCGCGACGGTCGGCCAATGGCATTCGGCCGGCGCGCCGTCAGATGGCTCGTTGCGATAGATCAGGCGGAACCGAGGCTTGCCCCCATATGTGGGAACGTCGAAGCGAACCCGCCGGCAGTCCGCCAGCTCAGGATGGAGCCCCCGCCCCATCGGTTCGCCCAGGAAGGGATTGTCTTTGCACCCGACCAACAGCTCGGCGATCCGGCGTTTCAGCCCCTCGACCTCAGCCGTCCGCTCGGGATCGTCGCTCGGCGAAGTCGCCGTCAGCTCCGCCACGTCATCGAGAACACCCTTGGCGAAGGTGACGGGCACCTCGCCGGACGGCTCGCCGCTCATCCCTTGGGAAGCTCGATGCCCAGCTTCGCCAACGCCTCAGCGCCGTCTTCTTTGTGATCGGCGGCGCCGCTGCGAATGCGCTCCGCGGCAATGGCGGCGGCTTCGTCGTCGGCGCGGCGGGACTCGAAGGCCTCGGCCATCGCATCGATCTTCGAGTTCATCGATTCCATCTGCTCTTCGAGCCGACGAACTCGTCCCGAATTCATTCGCGCAATGAGAGGCACCTCAGCGAGGATACCGGCGTAGGCCGACCCCAATCCCTCGTCAGGCATGGCCGCCTCGGCGGTCCTCGCCGCGCAGGTACCCGTCCATCCGTTCGCGGACTTCATCGTGGCTACCGGGCAACAGGTGCCCGTACGCATCTCCAATTCGAGTGCCCGGCGCGGCTAACTCTGCGTTGGCAATGACCGAGTGGGAAACTATGTTTGTCTAAGAAACACGGCGCGTCTCGGCCGCATCAGTCCAAAACCGGAGGTTCATCTAAATCATCGCGATCGCAGACATCAACCTTGGGGAATTTCTCCTCCTTATCTTCGAGTTCTTCTTGCTGTTCGCCTGGATCTGGATCCTGATCTCGATCATTTCGGACCTGTTCCGCGATCACGCGTTGTCAGGAGTCGCGAAGGCCGTCTGGGTCTTCTTCCTTGTCTTCTTGCCGTTCCTTGGAGTGCTGCTCTACCTGATCGTCCGCGGGAACGGGATGCGCGACCGAGTGATCAAGGAGCAGGCCGACGCCAAACAACACTTCGATAGCTACGTGCGCGAGCAGGCTGAGACTGCTTCGCCCGCCGACGAGCTGCACAAACTCAACGAGCTGAAGGAAAAAGGCGCCCTCAGCGCCGACGAGTTCGAGCAGGCGAAGGCGAAGCTGCTGGCCTAGAAACGCGGCCGCGGGTAATCAGACGAAAGGACGCCGATGGAGCTATTCGAGGTCGAAAAACGGGAAACCGTCAGCAGGAAAGAGATCGCCACCCGTCTGCGGCGGCTGGCCAACATGCTCTCTAGCGACGATGAGGAGATCTCCTTCGAGCGAGGCGGGATGCAGTTCGCCGTCCACGTCCCCGAGGAGGTCCAGCTGAAGGTCGAGCTGGAGATCGAGAGCGACGAGAGAGAGCTCGAGATCGAGCTGAAGTGGTGACCCGGCTGCACTCCTCCCCATAGCCACCCCAGGGGCCCTCCGGTGGGCGGCCCCATCGTCATAGCTGACCAAATGCCAGCAGAAACGGCCCGACCCATCGGGCCGTTTCTGCGACACCCTCAGCGTGAAATTGCAGAATGCCGCTCCGAGCCAGTTAGGAGATACACACCGTACCTTCGTAGGGGAGGAGTTCTTTAAAGGATCCCCCGGGGCCGAGCCCTACTGTGCAGCAGGAAAACGTCACAGTGTGACTCCCCGTGTGGTTCCAACCAGATCGTGGGTCGATGCCGGCGAGGCCCTTGCAGCCCGTTTCGCTTCCATCGAAAAATGCCTGCGTGCCCCCGAAGGTTCCCCCAGACCAGAAACAGACCTTCCCGGCTGGGCAGTCACTTTTTTCGGCCGCTGCCTTCGGCGCGAATACAAGAAAACACCCCCCGGCCAACAAGATGAGCGCAATCAGTGCATTCAAAACGTTCTTCCTTGTTTCCAATCGAAGATTCAATTCAATCTCCTCCTTGATAAGGATAATCTGATTACACAGAGCAGCTTGAATGTACCGCTATATAGATACCATCATGTTTGACTCATTCCCTGCCGGCGGGACTGCATCGAAAAAACGCAAACCCGGCGCTACCTCCCGCTCAGCGCGGTGCGATCGGGTGGCCGGCGAGTAGGAAACGTGGTGGTGGCGGGCCGCCCCATTGGTTGATCGTGCTGGGGTCGATCGGCCACTTTCGCGCTTGGTAGTCGCCGTGGGGCGGCATTTCGGCGAGGTCGGCGCAGAGCTCGATCATCGCCTTGTCGTGGTCGTGGAAGTACATGAAAAGGTTGTTGCCGGGACCGTGGCGGGACGGGCCCCAGATCAGCTTCTGCTCGCGCAGGCGCTTGAGGCGATCGGCGATGCGGACCATCGCGTTCATGTCCTCGAAGGTGTAGGCGTAGTGGGAAAGCTCGGGCTTGGGGGCGAAGACGATCGCCATGCCGTGGTGGTCGGCGTCGCAATGCCACCAACTGGCGAGCATCCCCATCCGGTCGCTGAACCTGAACCCGAGGCCGTGCTCGAGGAAGCGCTCGAGCGCCCGCGGCCGGTTCGCCTTGAGCGAGACGTGCTCGAACTTCACCGGCCGGTCGCCGGCCTCCAGCGCCGCTCCGGTCTCCATCCCGCAGAAGAGCTTGAAGAGGTGACCCCCCGGACCCCTGACCAGCAGCGCGCGATCGATCCCGGGCTCGCCGTCGTAGATGTCGCCCAGGACCTCGCCTCCGGCGGAGGCGACTCTCGCCTTCGCGGCATCGAGCGCGGCGGGTTCGGCGACTTCGAGGCCGACGTGGTCATAGCCGCGGCTCGCCGAATCCTCGATCAGGATCAGCTCGTGGTGGCGCTCGTTGCAGGTGAGGTAGGCGACGCCGGCGCCGCGCTCGGTCTCGACCATGCCGAGGACCTCGCACTGGAACGCAACCGCCGCGTCGAGGTCGGAGACGCGAAGGGCGATGTGACCTACTCGGGTGACCATGTTCAGGTTCCTTTGATTGAGAGCTGATCCACTTTGAAGGATTCGCCGACAAGCGCGCGCAGAGCGGCGACCGCGCCGCCGATCTCCGCAGGGCCGCCAGCGGCGAAGACGAAGCGGTCGGGACGCAGTAGCGCCCACTCGACCCGGTGGCGTCGCAGCCACTTGTCGTCCGGGAGTTCGACCACCCGCAGTCCAGCCGCCCGCCAGTCGACAGTCGCCTGCGGTGAGGAGCTGACGGCGGCCCAGCCCGCCCCGAGCCGATCGTCGAGCCGGTCGGGCTGGGGGAAGAGCGCGCCAACATTGCGGCGAAAAGGCAGCCGGTGCGGGGGCCTCGCGAAAGCACCGGATCCGTAGGTCGGAAGCGGCTTCGCCCGTTCCCTGGCCCAGCCGAGGACCCCCGTCCGCTCGGCCAGTTCGACGACCCGGTCGCGGTAGCGGCTCCCCCGTGGGCGCGTCGTCTGCAGGAGGCCGCCGAAGCGCACCGCCAGCTGCTGCATGCTGCGGACGTGCGGCCGACGCTCCGCCTCGTAAGTGTCGAGCAGGCGCGTCGGCGCGCCGTGAAGCACCGCGTCGAGCTTCCAGGCCAGGTTGGCCGCGTCCCGCGCCCCGGAGGAGAAGCCCTGGCCGACGAAGGGCGGCATCACGTGTGCGGCGTCGCCCGCGAGAAGGACCCGGCCGGCCCGCCAGCGCTCAGCCACGCGGGCGTGGAAGGTGTAGACGATCGCGCGCTCGATCTCGACCTCCTCCCCATCCAGCCAGGGCTCAAGGAGCGCCCGGATGCGGTCGCCGCGGAGGAACGGCTCATCGGGCTCCCCGGCGTGGAGCATCCACTCCCAGCGATGGCGGCCCGGGGACATCGGCAGGCTGACGGCCGGCCGCCGCGGGTCGCCGAGGAAGTGCGGATGCGGGGCCGCCACGATCGGACGATCGACGAGGCCGTCGACGACCAGCCAGCGCTGGACGAAGGTGGAGCCGCCGAAGGCGATCCGCAGGAGCCCGCGGACAGCGCTGCGGCCTCCATCGCAGCCGACTAGATAGCGGCAGCGCAGCGACTCGGCGGGCCCGCCCCCGGTCGGGCGAACCCAGGCGGTGACCTGCTCGGCGCTGCGCTCGAGCCTCTCCAGGCGCCGGCCCCAGCGCAGCTCGACCTCGCCGCGATCCTCCAGCGCCGCGACCATCGTTCGCTCCAACGAAGGCTGGTGGATCGAGACCAGCGGGGGCTGGCCGAAATCGCCGGCTTCGGTGTCGAGGATCTCGGTCGTCAGTCCCCGCGTCGTGATGAAGCTGACCTTGGGCTGAACCTGAGCGTCGCGGAGGACCGCCTGGTCGAGGCCGACCCCTTGGAAGATGCGCAGCACCTCGTCGTCCACCACCGCAGCCCGCGGCAGCTCGTACGGTGCCACCGCTTCATCGATCGCAATCGTCTCCAAGCCGAGCTGACCTAGGTGCAGCGCCAGCAGTTGCCCGACCGGCCCCAGCCCGCAGATCAGGACCTCGCAATCCACGCGCTCAGGCCAGGGCGGTCGCCGGCACGGCGTCGGAGTCGATCCGGTTGGTGACCGTGCCGATGCCGTCGATCTCGAGCTCGACAGTCTGTCCGGGCTCGATCCAGCGCTCGATCTCGAGGCCACAGCAGCCCGGCATCGTGCCGGTCGAGATCACGTCGCCGGCGTCGAGCCGCTCCCCCGCCGAGGCGAAGGCCAGCATCTCGCCGATCTCGTGCGCCGGGCCGCGGGTGGCGCCCTCGCACCAGACCTGGCCGTCGACCCGCACCCGGCCGGTCGCCTGCGTCCAGTCGCCGAAGTCCTCGGCGGGGACGACGTCGCAGCCGATCGAGTTGGCAAACGTCTTCGCCTTGACGACCGGGCCGAAGACGTTGCGGCGCGCGTCGTCGGCCTGCACGTCGCGGGCGGTCCAGTCGTTGAGGACGAACCAGCCGCCGATCGCGGCGCGCGCCTGCTCCGGGCTCGCGTCGACGAGCGGGGCCTTCAGCACACAGGCGAGCTCCAGCTCGAAGTCGAGGACCTTGGTGTGGGCGGGCCACCACATCGCCTGTCCGTCGGCGAGGACCATCGTGTGATTGGCGACGTAGAAGGTCGGCGCCTCCCAGAAGCGCTTGTTCGGCTTCAGCTTCGGGAAGGTGCGGCCGGTCTTCTCGAAGGTGCTGATCAGCTTCCAGACCGGGGCCGGGAAGAAGTGCTTGACGAGCATCCGGCTCGACTGGATCACGTGCTCCTCCCAGAGCATGAAGGCCCGCATCGAGCGCGGCTGGAACGGGAGGCCGGCACTTGCCGGATCGACTTCGACCGCGTCGGCGGCGTCCAGCGCAGCGATTGCCCGCTCTCGGGCAGGCGCCCCCTCGGCGAGAAAGGCGAGGAGGTCTTGGTCGCCGGGAACCCGGACCCAGCGCCCGCGCTGGGGGTCGTGGCAGATCAGTCCCTCGGGGGTGGTGCGCAGTTTCATCTCTCCTCCTCGCTCGGTCCTCACCAGAGGGTGACCGTAGCTTTGACTGATAAGATTGTCAACTATGAGGCTCCAATCATCAAAGCCGATGGCGCCGGCGCTTGACGTGGACCTCTACGACCCGCGGGTGCTGCGGGACTCGCGCGAGCTGTTCGCCCGGATCCGCGCCGCCGGGCCGGTGGTCTGGCTCCCCCGGCACCGCATGTACGCGATCGGGCGCTTCGAGGACGTCAAGGCTGCCCTCCGCAACGACGACGTCTTCCTCAGTGGCAAGGGGGTGGCGGCGAACCCGCTGACCAACCTGGCGGCGCGCGGCACGACCCTGTTCAGCGACGGCGAAGCCCACAGCAAGCGCCGCCGCGTGCTGATGCGCTCGCTCGGCGCCAAAGCGCTACAGGGGATCGGGACTACCCTCGACGAACACGCGGAGCGGCTGGTCGACCGCCTGCTCACCCGCGAGCGCTTCGAGGCCACCCGCGACTTCTCTCGCCATCTACCGCTCGCCGTCGTCGCCGAGCTGGTCGGAATCGACGTCGACGGCGAGAAGATGCTGGGCTGGGGATCGGCCAGCTTCGACTCCCTCGGGCCCCTGAACCGGCGCGGCGTTGCCGCCGCCAGACCCGGCCTCGGCCTCCTCCTCTACAGCCAGATGCTCAACGACGACCGGGTCGCCCCCGGCAGTTGGGCCGCCGCCTTGATGGAGGCCAAGGAGGGCGGTGAGATCTCGGCCCGGGAAGCGCGGGCGCTGGTGATCGACCTGGTGGCGCCGGCGCTCGACACGACGGTCCTCGCCTCCACCCACCTGCTCTGGACGCTGGCCCGCAATCCACAGGCTTGGGAGCGAATCGCCGCCGACCCGGAGCTGGTGTCGACGGCGGTGGTCGAGGACGTGCGGCTCTCCTCGCCGATTCGCGGCTTCACCCGTTACGTGGCCGATGAGCACAGGATCGGGGACACGACGCTCCCCGCGGGAGCACGAGTGGTGCTGCTTTTCGGCGCCGCCAACCTCGACGAGACGCGCTTCCCCGACCCCGAGCGCTTCGACCTCGACCGCGCCGATCCCGGCCACCTCGGCTGGGGCAACGGCCCGCACACCTGCGTCGGCATCCACCTAGCCAAGCTCGAGATGCAGGCGCTGCTGCGGGCGATGACTCCGAAGGTGGCCGGGGTCGAAGCAGGCGAGCCCGAGTGGCTCGAAAACAACACCCTCCAGGGCATCTCGGCGCTGCCCGTCTCCTTCCAGCCCCGATGAGCAAGACCGAGATCACCTCTCCCCCGCCCGCCACCCCGCAGGACCGCCGCTCCAAGCGCCGGGAAGCGACGCGGCAGAAGCTTCTCGACGCGGCTCGCAGCCTGTTCGCCAGCCAGGGCGTCGACAACACCCGCATCAACGAGATCACCGAACGGGCCGACGTCGGCTTCGGTTCCTTCTACAACCACTTCGAGGACAAGGAAGCGATCGTCCAGGCCGTCCTTGCCGAGGCTGTTGCGACTCAGGGCGCGGGGATAAACGCGGTGACGGAGAACCTTGACGACCCGGCCGAGGTGATCGCGACGGCCCATCGCTACTTCGTCCGCCTCGCCCGCAGCGACCCGGACTGGGCCTGGCTTCTGATCCGCCTCGACGCCTCCCACGACATCATCCTCAGCGCGCTCGGCCCGTTCGCCAGCCGCGATCTGGCGCGAGGGGTCAAGGCCGGCAGGCTCACCGTCCCCGACGAGTCGGTCGCACTGTTCGCCAGCGGCGGCGCGTTGCTCGCCGTGATGCGCGCGGTCCTCGACGGTCGCGCTCCCCCGGACGCGGACGTCAAGCACGCCGAAGGGGTGCTGAGGATGCTCGGCCTCCCCGCCGCGGACGCCGCCGAGGTCGCGAACAGATCCTTCCCACCGCTCGGGAAGTCAGCTCGCTAGGTGCCCGACCAGCGCGGTGACCCGGCGCTCGATCTCCTCACGGGTCTCGCGCACGACCTCGAGCGGCTGCCCTTTGGGGTCGGGCAGGTCCCAGTCGAGATAGCGCTTGCCGGGGATGTAGGGGCACTCGTCACCGCAGCCCATCGTCACCACCACGTCGGCCCATTCGGCGTCGGCGCGAGAGAGCTTGCGCGGGATGCGCCCGCTGAGGTTGATCCCGATCTCGGCCATCACCTCGACGACCTCGGGGTGGACCTGCGCGCCAGGCGTCGTCCCCGCTGAGCGGGCCTCGTGCCGGCCCCCGGCGGCGCGGGCGAACAGCGCCTCGCTCATCTGCGAGCGGCCGGCGTTGTGCAGGCAGACGAACAGGGCGCGGGCCATCAGACGCCCTCGGGCTCGTGGGCTGCGGACTGCTCGCCGCGAACCAGCTGATATGCGAGGGCACCGAGGACGGTGCCGGCGATCGGGGCCGACAGGTAGATCCACAGATCGCCGGTCACGCCGGAGAGGAGCGCCGGGCCGAGCGAGCGGGCCGGATTCATCGATGCCCCGGTCACCGGCCCGCCGAACAGCGCGTCGAGCCCAACCGTTGCGCCAATCGCAATCGCCGCCGCCGCTCCAACCGCGCGAGCATCGGTGGCGACGGCCATGATCACGAACATTAGAAAGGCGCTCAGCACCGCCTCATAGACGAAGGCGCTGCCGACGCCGACGCTCGGCTGGGTAGTCCCGAGCGCGGCCGGGTCGCCGGGCCAGATCGCCGCCAGCAGCGCGGCGGCGGCGAGCGCCCCGGCCAGTTGGGCAGCAATGTAGGCCGCCGCCTCGCGCCGCGGGAAGTGGCGGGTGGCGACGAAGGCGACGGTCACCGCCGGGTTCAAGTGAGCCCCGGAGAGGTGGCCGGTGGCGTAGACCATCGCCATCACGACCAGTCCGAAGACGAGCGCGACCCCAACCGTCCCCAGGGTGCCAGAGTGTTCGGCGTTGGCGATGATCGCGCCGCAGCCGGCGAAGACCAGGGCGAAAACGCCGATCGCCTCGGCGCCGGCGCGGCGGATCAAGTCAGGTTGCCCGCTCATCTTCGTCTCAGCAGCAGGCGACCGCGGGGGCGAAGACCTCGCGCACCGAGTCGAGAGCGCCGGGGACAAGGCTGAAGTAGCTGCGCGTACCGCGGCCCTCGCGCTCGACCAAACCGGCATCGACCAGCTTCTTCAGGTGGTGGCTGACGGTCCCTTGCGAGAGCCCGAGGAAAGGCTCGAACTCGCAGACGCAGACAGCCTCGCCATCGGCGCGCAGGAGCATGTTCACGATTCGTAACCGGTGCCGGTCGGCGAGCGCCTTGATCACGGCCTCCAGTTCGGCGGCCCGATCCTGATCGAGCGAGGAGCCGGCGAGCGGCGTGCAGCAGTTGATCACGGGCAAGTCGTCCACGGCGCGAGGCTAGTGCATTCATCGACAGACGTCAATGAATGCCTCTAGTGCGAATGGTGATGGTGATGCCCGCCGTGGACCGTCCACCACGAATCCCAGGTGATCTTGAGGATGACCGCGGTGATACCGAGCCCGATCAGAGGATCTGCGATCGGCAAGCCGAGGGCGACGACGATCGCGCTGGCGACGACGGCGAGGCTGACGTAGGAGTCGGCACGGGCGTGGTTGCCGTCGGCGATCAGCGACGGGCTGTCGAGAGAGCGGCCGGCGCGAGAACGAATGATCGCCGCGATCCAGTTGCCGCCGAATCCGACTACGCCGGCCAGAGCAAGCGCGAGCAGGTTGGCCGGGGCCTCGGGATGGATCAGCCGAGTGACCGACTCGATGCCGGCGATGCAGGCGGAGAAGAAGATCGCGAAGACGACGAACAGACCGGCGCCGCGCTCAGCCCGATCGGAGCGAAGCAGGAAAGCGATGCCAAGCGGGATCGCCGTCGCCGCGTCACCGAAGTTGTGGATCAGGTCGGCGAGCAGGGCGACGCTGCCGGTGCCGAGATAGATCACCACCTGGATCAGGGCCGTAACGCCGAGCACCACAAGGGAGAGCCCTACCGCTCGCAGCCCCTCCCGCGAGCGTTTGATGCTCGGGTCGACGAGGCCGTGGCTGTGGCCGTGGGGTTGGTGGCCCGCGTGCTCGTGCGCCCCACTGTGCGGGTGGGAGTGGATCGTTTCGCCGTGACGGTGGCGGTCACCGCCGAGGGGGACATATTCCAGCGCGGTATCCATCCCCCTGATGTTAGGAAGCGGCGCCGGGCTGCATCGGCGCAAGCCCCTTGCCGACCTTGACCGGCCAGACAAGCAAGCTAGACTGTTCGACAATGCTCAACTCCGGCGAACAGATCGTTGCTGTGAATCTGCTCGTTGCGGAGAAAACCGAGGCCGTGCTCGTTAGCACGGTTATCGCCTGAGCGCCCCAGAACGCCCGCCGACCAACGACAGAAATCCAGGGGCCGCGGCGGAGGCGTTGATAGCCGGTCGAACCCCTTCCAAACACTGGCAGGAAGCGCTGCGGACCGTTGCCGCGCGCGGGTTCCCCAACCACCAGCCCCGAGGTGGCAGCGTGCGACCGCCGCAGCGGACAGAGCCCGGCGCTCGCGAGGAGTTCTGACGGCGGGTCCGCCCAGCACGCGCCTGGGTCTCAGATATTCCTGACCCGGCGCCCGATCTCCTGATCAGACGGGTAACCGACCGAGTTCCAGAAGCCAGCGGCCCGCTCGTCCTTGAAGGCGACCAGGGCGGTGACGCGAGCGGCCCCGCGCCGCCGCAGGGACCCCTCCCCCGCCCGCACCAAGGCGCGACCAACCCCAATGCGTCGGCGCTCAGCCCGCACCGTGAGGCGGTACAGGTTTCCGCGCCATCCGTCCCAGGCGGCGATCAAGGCGCCGACCACCTCGCCATCCTCCTCCGCCACTGCACGGCAGTGTCCTCTATCGCTCCACCAGGAACGTGTCCTCGTGCGAGTAGGCCGGAGAGCAGGCGCAGACGACGACCAGGTCGACGTTGCCGGTGTTGTGAATCTGGTGAGGCTGGCTCGGCGGGATGACGATGCAGTCGCCGGCCCCGACCTCATGTTCCTCGTCGCCGACCCGGAGCCGGCCACGGCCGGAGGTGACCAAGTAGAGCTCCTCGGAGGCGCGGTGGAAATGGGCGATCGTCGATGAACCCGGGGCGATCGTCGCCTCGGCCAGGCTCTGATTGACCGCCGGCGCCGTGTAGCCCGGACCCGCCCACTCGCGGATCGTCGAGCCGTCCCGGGTGACGTAGGGCTCGAGGTCGTCGTAACGGGCGAAATGCACGAGCGAAACGTAGCGAGGCGAGAGGCGCGACATGTCAGAGTTCGCGCCGGATGTCGCCGGATCTCAACCCGAACTTGACCGAGCTGGCCCTGAAGCGGCTGCGGTTGCGGCGCAGCGTCAAGTGGACCCGGTACCCGGCGGATGTGCTGCCGGCGTTCGTCGCCGAGATGGACTTCCCGCTGGCGGAGCCGGTCCGGGTGGCGCTGGCCGAGGCGGTCGAGCTCGACGACACCGGCTACGCCTGGCCGGAGGCGATCGGGCTGGCCGAGGCCTTCGCCGAGTTCGCCGAGCAGCGGCTGGGGTGGCAGGTGGACCCGGCGCGGGTCTCCCCCGCCCCCGACGTCGTCGGCGCGATCACCTCGGTGCTGGGCGAGATCGTCGAACCCGGTGACGAGGTCGTGATCAACACGCCCGTCTATCACCCCTTCTTCGACCTAATCGCGGAGCTCGACTGCAAGCTGGCGGAAGCGCCCCTCGTCGACGGCCAGCTCGACGTCGAAGCGATCGAGCGCCGCTTCGCCGGCGGCGCCAGAGCCCTGATCCTCTGCAGTCCGCACAATCCCGCCGGGACCGTCCCCAGTCGCGATCAGCTGGCGGCGATCGCCGACGCCGCCGTCCGCCACGGAGCCTGGGTCCTCGCCGACGAGATCCACGCGCCGCTGACCCTGCCGGGCGCGGAGCACGTGCCTTTCCTGACCGTCTCCGAGGCCGCCGCCACGCGCGGCATCGCCTTCTGCTCGGCCTCGAAGGCCTTCAACCTCGCCGGCATGCACTGCGCCCAGATCGTCACCGCCAGCGACGAGGCGGCGACGGTGGTCGAGCGACTGCCGTTCCTCGCCACTCACTGCGCGCACCTCGGCGCGATCGCCGCCGTCGCCGCGTACCGCGAGGGCGACGCCTGGCTCGGCGACGTGCTCGCCGTCCTCGACCACAACCGCCGCCTGCTCACCCAGTTGCTCGCCGAGCACCTGCCCGACGTCGGCTACATCGAGCCGCAGGCCGGCTACCTAGCCTGGCTCGACCTGCGCGAGCTGGACCTTGGCGACGACCCCTCCGAGGCGCTGCTCGAGCGCGGCAGGGTAGCCCTCTCCCCCGGTCCCCAGTTCGGCCCTCAGGGCGCCGGCTTCGCCCGTCTCAACTTCGGCACCTCGCCGGCCTTGCTCGAAGAGGCCGTAAAGCGGATCGCGAAAGGCGTCGGCCGTGGCTGAGCCCGATCGCCGTAGAGGTTTTACCTCCATGGGGAGCAAAACCTCTACGGCGATTGAGCCGATTGAGCTCGAGTCGCGGCGCTGGCTCGACGCGATCGAACGGGAGACCGGGCCGCTAGCACTGTTCGACGCCCACACCCACTTCGGCCGCAACGATCCTGACGGCTACAAGCAGGAGCCCGAGCAGCTGCTGGCGGCATTGGAGCTGGCTGACGCCCGTGCCGTCGCCTTCCCGATGCACGAGCCCGACGGCTACGCCGCCGCCAACGACGAAGCGCTTGCTGTCGCAGCGGAATCCGATGGCCGCCTCGTCTGCTTCTGCCGAGTCAACCCGCACGACGGCGCTCGCGCCGAAGCCGAGCGCTGCCTCGACGCCGGCGCCCGCGGGATCAAGCTCCACCCCCGCGCCGAGCAGTTCGCGATCAGCGAGCCCGCCGTCCACGACCTCGTTGCCCTCGCCGATGAGCGCCGGGTCCCGATTTTGATCCACGCCGGCCGCGGCATCCCGGCGCTCGGCCAGGACACGCTCGATCTCGCCCAGCGCCACCCCGGCGCCCACCTGATCCTCGCCCACGGCGCCGTCAGCGACATCGCCTGGATCTGGCGCCTCCTGCCCCAGCACCCAAACGTCCTCATCGACACCTCGTGGTGGAACCCAGCAGACCTGCTGCTGCTCTTTTGCCTGGTGGCGCCGGGGCAGATCCTCTGGGCCAGCGACTCGCCCTACGGCTTCCCGCTCAACATGGCCGCCTGCCACCTGCGCTGCGCGCTCGCCGCCGGCCTCAGCCGCGAGGCGATCGCCTCGATTGCCGGCGGCCAGATCGAGCGCGTTCTCGCCGGTGAGGATCCTGCCGATGCCGGCTCTGCGCCGGGCCCGCTCGCGACACCGCTCGACCCGGCGATGGAGCGGGTCTGCTCGCACCTGATCACGGCGATGGGCCGCGCCTTCGCCGGGGGCGAGATCACCGAGGGCGCCGCCCTTGCCCGACTCGCCTGCGACAAGGACGGCGAACACGCCCTCGCCTGCGCCGAGATCGAGCACCTGATCGACGAGGCCCTGTGCCACGACGGGGCGCCGCCCCCGGGCCGCCGCTTCCCGCGCTCGCTGCAGTTCCTGATGCTGGCGCTCGCCGTCGCCCGCACCCCGGACGCGCCGCTGCCGTAGGCCCAAGCGATCAGGCCGGGGTGTTTACCGGATTTCGGGTACGGGTAACCGGAGTGCTCTCCCCCCTGTAGTGCCGGAAGCGCCCCTCTTCCTAGGGGGGCGCTTCACGTTTCTTGGGCTGACGGCGGCCGAGCGGCCCGCTGGGCGAAGATTGGCGCGATGCGAGACAACCCCGCTCATGTCTGCGAGGACCCCGATGTCGTCCGTCAACTCGTCCGCGAGAACCCCTGGGCGACGCTGGTCAGCGCCGGCGGGAGTGGGCTCGTCGCCTCCCATTACCCGGTCCTGCTCGACGAAGAGGCACCGGACCTGACGCTGCTGACCCACGTTGGCCGCCCTGACGACGAAGTCCACGGCCTCGGCGAGGGCGAGCTGCTGGTGATCGTGCAGGGACGACACGGCTACGTGTCACCCAGCTGGTACGCGGCGGGCGCCAGCCGGGTGCCGACCTGGAACTTCAGCGTCGCCCACTGCTATGGCGTCCCTCAGATCCTCGGCGAAGAGGAGAACCTCGAGGTCCTGGCGCGGCTGGTCGAGCGCTTCGAGCGCGAGGTCGCCGAGCCGCTCCTCCTCGACCCCGAGTACGGCGCGCGGGTCGCGCCGGGCACGGTCGGCCTGCGGATCCCCGTCTCGCGTTTCGTCTGCAAGCGCAAGCTAAGCCAGGACAAGGATCTCGAGACGCGGAAGCGGGTGATCGCGGCGCTGCGCGCGCCGGGCCCGTACCGGCACTCCGGCCTCGCCGACGAAATGGAAGCCGAGCTGAACGACTAGACAGTGGTGAGAACGCACTTGTTCCCGCATACCGGGAAGAACTGCGTTCTCGTCGCTCCGCCGCTACTCGGCGGCTGGGTCCTCGCCGGGCCAGCGGCCGGTGGCGCGTGCGAACGCGGCCCGCGCCTGATGATCGGTGAGGCCTTTGACGACGCGGAAGATCGCGCCCTCGACAGCGAGGGCGGCGATCAGCTTCACCGTCGTCGCCTCGCGGTTGTCCGGCTGCGGCGGCTCCTCTTCGTCGAACACGGCCCAGATCCGTTCGAACGCCTTCTTGGCGGCGATCCCGGCAACCAGGCCGGCGCCGATCCCGAGCGGAGCGAAGAGGAACTTCATGCCGGCAGGCTACCCGAGCCGCCCCGCCCCCAACCCCACGAACCCCACGGCTCCTCCCTTCCCACCGCAACCAACATCGCGTGGTTCCTTTGGGGCCTATTTGGCGCGAAAGGAACCACGCGATGAAAAGACCGCGCAATCGAGTTGTTACGATATATCGCGTTAGTTATCGATAGGAAGGTATTTGAATGCATCACAGACACCAAGCACAACATCCACACCACCACCGTCGGCCCGAGTTCGGGCGAGGGCGCGGCGCGAAGTACGGCCGCGGACGCGGTGGACCGCGCGCTCGCCGCGGCGATGTCAGGGCCGCCGTTCTCGCCCTCCTTGCCGAGCGGCCGATGCACGGCTACGAGATGATCAAGGAGATCGAGGAGCGCACTCAGGGGGCCTGGAGCCCGAGCGCCGGCTCGATCTACCCGACCCTGCAGATGCTCGAGGACGAGGGACTAATCCGCGGCGAGGAGAGCGACGGCAAGCGCCGCTTCACCCTCACCGACAGCGGCGTCGCCGAACAAGGCGAGAAGGCCGGCGAGACGACCCCTTGGGACGCCGTCCGGGCCGAAGCCGACCCGGAGGCATTGCACCTGCGCGAATCGGTCCACAAACTCCACCATGCGATCGGTCAGGTCTTCCACGCCGCCGACGAGGGCCAGCAGAAACGGGTCCGCGAGCAGCTCGACGAGACCCGTCGCAAGATCTACGCGATCCTCGCCGAGGAGGGCTAGGAAGTCAGCCAGTCCCGGATCCGCGACATGCCGGCCAGGCCCGAGAGGTCGCCGCGGTCGCGGATCCCCTCGGCGCTCGCCGCCATCGCCTCGATCGCGGCCCAGGCGAGCGCCCCACCGACGCTGACCCGCTGGGCGCCGGCGGCGAAGATCTCCTCCAGCGTGAGCCCACGGTGGCCGAGGACGTTGACCGGCTTGCTCACCGCCCCACAGACGGTGCGCACCTCGGCCGCATCGCGCAGCCCTGGCGCGTAGAGGACGTCGGCTCCCGCCTCCTCGTAGGCGCGCAGGCGGGCGATCGTGTCGTCGAGGTCGGGGTTGCCACGAATGTGGTTCTCGGCTCGAGCGGTGAAGACGAACGGGAACTCCAAGGCGGCTGCGGCCTCCTCCGCCGCGGCGACGCGCTCAACCGCCTCACCGATCTCATAGAGGCGCCCAGCCGGGTCGTAGTCCTCGATCGAGCCGCCGACAGCCCCCGCCGCGGCGGCCCGCTCGATTGCCACTGCGACGTCCGCCGGAGCCGGCCCGTGGCCGTTCTCAAGATCGACCGAGACCGGTAGACCGCTGACCGAGCAGAGCAAGCGGGTGTGCTCGATGACCTCGTCCAACGTCGCCTCACCGTCGGTCCGACCGAGGCTGAAGGCGAAAGCGCTGCTGGTCGTCGCCAGGGCTGGGAAGCCGAGCGCCTCCAGGACCTTCGCCGTGCCGGCGTCCCAGGGGTTCGGGATCACGAACGGATCGCCCTCGTGCAGGGCGCGGAAGCGCTCCCCCTTCTCCGCCTGGTGGGCCGTCGGCTCAGCCATTTCGCACCTTGAATCCTGCCGGATCCGCCTTCCATTCCGCGTAGCGCTCCGGCAAGCAGCCGGCGCAGGGCCGGAAGCCGGCGGCGAGCGCCGTCTGCTCGTCGCGAAAGAAGACGCGGTGGCGGACGTAATGCCCGCGGGCGATCCAGCGCTGCGCCCCGCGGCAGTCGAGCCGCCCGTAGATCTTCGAGCGGCGGTGGCCGCCCAGGGTGCCGGGCTCCTCGCTCTCGTAAGGAGCGCCGTCAGCGCCAATTAAGCACCAGGTGCGACTCATGACGCGAGCGCTCTCGAACGCGCCTCGCGGGCTCCGGCGCTTGGAGCGCCGGGCCGCGAGAAGCCCGCTCCCCCAAGCGGACCCACACATGAGATACGCATCTCTCCTCCCTATGGCGAATCCCCAGAAGCGAGGCTTTACCTCGTCCCTTTCACCTTCACCGGAGAGACCGCAGCAGGCTATTCGATTGCGCCGATTGACGCAATCCCCAATTTTTGGCTAGCTCAAGATCGGCTGTGCGGTGGGCGTCGTGGCCAACACCTTGTCGGCCACCGCCTGTCCGGTGAGGCCGACCTCACCGTGCAGCAATGCCGGCTTGCCGTGGGTCACGTAGCGGTCCGGGAGGCCGACCCGCAGCACCCGCGCCCGCTCACCCGGGCCCTCGGCAAAGGCGTCCTCGAGATGCTCGAGGACGGCGGAGCCGAAGCCGCCGGCAAGCACGTTCTCCTCGATCGTCACCAAGAGGTCGTGCTCGCGTGCCAAGCGGGTCGCCAGCTCACCGTCGAGCGGCTTCGCGAAGCGGGCGTCGGCAACCGTCACCTTCAACCCGTGCTCAGCGAGGATCGCCGCCGCCTCCCGAGCGACGGTGACGCCGTGGCCGTAGCCGAGCAGGGCTACCTGCTCGCCCTCGAAGAGGATCTCCCCCACCCCGATCGGGATCAGCTCCGGCGCGGCCGGGATCTCGACACCCTCCGCCGCGCCGCGCGGGTAGCGCAGCGCCGCCGGGCCGTCGTGGGCGATCGCCGTGTGCAGCATGTGGACCAGCGTCGCCTCGTCGCGCGGCGCCATCACGGCGACGTTCGGAATTGGGCGGAAGTAGGAGATGTCGAAGGCGCCGTGGTGGGTCGGGCCGTCGTCGCCGACCAGCCCCGCCCGGTCCATCGCGAAGGTGACGTCGAGGTTCTGCAGGCAGACGTCGTGGATGATCTGGTCGTAGGCGCGTTGGAGGAAGGTCGAGTAGATCGCGCAGACCGGCTTCGCGCCCTCCAGCGCCAAGCCGCAGGCGAGCAGAACCGCGTTCTGCTCGGCGATGCCGACGTCGTAGTACTGGTCTGGGGCGACGTCGGCAAGCTTCTGCAGCCCGGTCCCCCCCGCCATCGCCGCGGTGATCCCGATCACCCGCTTGTCAGCCTCGGCCTCGGCCACCATCGCCTCGGCGAAGACCTGCGTGTACTGGGGTGGCGAGCCGGCGGCGGGCGGCTTCTCCAGGCGCTCGATCCCCTCCGGCGAGTTGGTTTCGGTCACCGGCACCGTCTTCTGCGCCGCGGGCTTGCCGTTGACGATCGAGTGCGGCTTCGCCGCATGCCACTCCTCCATCGACTCCAGGCCGCCCTCTTCGGCCGGGGTGAAGCCCTTGCCCTTGACGGTGTGGATGTGGACGACAACCGGGCGGTCGGCTTCGAAGGCCTCGGTCAGCGCCAGCCGCAGCGCGTGGACGTCGTGGCCGTCGATCACGCCCATGTAGGCGAGGTCGAGCTCCTCGAAGAAGAGGCCCGGTGCCCAGTAGGCCTTGATCGCCGACTTGATCTCCGGCCCCAGCCGCTCGATTCGGCGGCCCAGCCCCAGCGGCAGCTTCGTCAGCCGGTCCTCAACCCCCTCGCGGGCGTGGTAGAGCCGCGGGTTGAGCCGAATCCGGGTGAAGTAGCGCGAAAGGGCGCCGACGTTGGGCGAGATCGACATCCCGTTGTCGTTGAGGACGATCACCATCGGCGTCTGCAGGCCGCCAGCGGCGTGCAGCGCCTCGTAGGCGACGCCGCCGGTGAGGGCACCGTCGCCGATCACGGCGGCGACTTTGCCGTCCTCGCCGATCCCCTTCCGCATCGCCTCTTTCAACCCGACCCCGTACCCGATCGAGGTCGAGGCGTGGCCAGCGCCCATGATGTCGTGCTCGGACTCCGGGATCGAGCAGAACGGCGCCAATCCCTCATACTGGCGGATCGTCGGCAGCTGCTCGCGGCGGCCGGTGAGGATCTTGTGCGGGTAGGACTGGTGGCCGACGTCCCAGAGGATCTTGTCGCGCGGCGATTCGAGCAGGCTGTGGAGGGCGACGGCCAGCTCGCAGGTGCCGAGGTTGGCACCGAAGTGCCCACCGATCTCACCGATCGTGTCGATGATGTATGTCCGCATCTCCTGCGCGACCTGCTGCAGCTGGGCGTCGTCGAGCCCGTTCAGGTCAGCGGGGCTGTCGATCCCGTCCAACAGTGGCTCGGGAATGTCTTGGGGTGGCTTCTTCTCGCTCATTCGTTGCGGGTGAAGATGTAGTCGGCGATCTGCATCAGGTCGGCGGTCTCGCCGGCGGCTTCGGCCAACGCGGCTGTTGCCTTGGCATGGGACTCGGCGGCGAGCTCACGTGCCCGTTCGAGGCCGAAGAGGCTGACGTAGGTGACTTTTCCATGTCGGGCGTCGCTGCCCTGCGGCTTGCCGAGCTGCTCGTCGCTCTCGGTCACGTCGAGGATGTCGTCGACGATCTGGAAGAGAACGCCCAGCTCGTCCGCAAAACGGCGATACGGCATTGTCTCAGGTTCTCCCAAACCCTCCAACGTAAGGACGACCCCGACGCTGGCTGCGATCAGCCGGCCCGTCTTCAGGGCATGCAGCGCCCGCAGCCCCTCAGCCCCGACCTCGGCGCCGATCACGTCGACGTACTGGCCGCCGACCATGCCGTCGACGCCGGTCGCGGCCGCCAAATCCCCGAGCGCCGCCAGCACCCGCGCCGGCTCTCCCTCCTGGGTGCAGAACAGCCGCATCGCCTCGGCGAAGAGGCCGTCGCCAGCGAGAATCGCGACGTCCTCGCCGTACTTGACGTGCGAGGTCGGCTGGCCGCGGCGCAGGTCGTCGTCGTCCATTGCCGGCAGGTCGTCGTGGATCAGCGAGTAGGTATGGATCAGCTCGATCGCGGCAGCTACTGCGAGGAAGCGCTCCGGTTCGGCGCCGAGGGCGCGAGCGGTTCCAAGGGCGAGGACCGGGCGTACGCGCTTGCCACCGGCCAGTAGCGAGTAGCGCATCGCCTCCTCCAGGCCCGCCGTCTCGGCGGTCTCGGAGAAACGCAACTGCTCCAGCGCGGCATCGACCATGCCGCGCAGGTCGTCGGGGTAACTCACTCCGCCCCGGCCGCCTCGCGGGCCTGGCGGTTTGCCTCCTCGACCGCCTCGGCCGAGAGGTCGGCCGCCTCGGCCGCCAACTCGGCGGCGCGCTCGTCGTTTGCCTCGCCGCCCTCGAGTGCGGCGGAGATCTCGCGCAGGCGGGCGGCGATCTGACGTAGGCGGTCGCCGCCGCTCACTTTGCCGGCTCCCGCTCGCGCACGATCGCACCGAGGATGCCGTTGACGAACTTGGGCGCGTCGGCGCCGCAGTACTCCTTGGCGATTTCGACCGCCTCGTCGATCGCGACCTCGACCGGGGCCAGGTCGTGCTCGATCTCATACAGCGCCACCCGCATCACGTTGAGGTCGAGCGGCGCGATCCTGTCCACGGTCCAGCCTTTGGCGTGTTCAGCGATTACCTCGTCCAGTTCTTCGCGCTCATCGTCGACGCCCACCGCCAGCTCACGGGTGAGCGGCCGCGCCTCGGCGAGCAGCTCCTCGAGCGCGCGGCCGGTGACGTCGCGCTGGTAATTGGCGAAGACCGCATCGCGGCGTTGGTCGGATCGACGCATCGATTCATTCTCGCGCTTTCCAGCGGCGGAGCATCCTCGGCCCAGCCCCGGGTTCGTTAGCGCAGGATCTCGACCAACAGGACCCAGGCGCTGGCTACCGCGGCGATGATCGCGAAGAGGATTCCGGCGACGACCCAGTAGAGGCCACCGCCGCACTCGGCGAGGACGCTGACGGCGCCGACCACGAACGGCAGCGTTGCTGCCAGCCGGACCGCCCAGCGGGCGATCACCCAGGAGCGCTCGACATCGGCTTCGCCGGTGCGGATCGTCGGCAGTCGCAGGATCACGACGGTGGTGACCAGGCTGACGAACAGCAGCTCGAGCCCGAGCGCCAGATGACTCTGACCGGGGATCAGACCGACAATCGAGACCAGCAGCACCGAGACCAGGAAGAGCAGCGTTTCCAGCGCTCGCTCGGGGAGACCCTCGAATTTGAGGATGCGCTCGAGGTTGATCGAGACGGCGACGAAGAGGAGGCCCGTCAGCGCCGCCGAGGCACCGGCGACGGCGACGAAGAGGTCCCTCCACTCCGTCGGGTCGTAAGCGGTCACTGCTTAGGCGCGGGAGACGTACTCGCCGCTACGGGTGTCGACCCGGATCGTTTCGCCCTCCTCGATGAAGAGCGGGACCTGGACGACGACGCCGGACTCCAGCGTCGCCGGCTTGTTGCCGCCGCCGGAGGCAGTGTCGCCCTTGAGGCCGGGGTCGGTCTGGGTGACTTTCATATCGATCGCGCCCGGGACCTGGACGTCGCTCGGCTCTTCGTCGACGAAGAGGACCTCGACCTCGGAGTTCGGCAGTACCCATTTCATTGAGTCCCCGAGCGACTCATTGGGGATTTCGATCTGGTCGTAATCCTGGTTGTCCATGAAGACCGAGGAGTCGCCCGAGTCGTAGAGGAACTGCATCTTTTTCGATTCGGTGCGCACCTGGCGAAACTTCTCGCCGGCGCGGAAGGTTTTGTCGATCACCGAGCCGTCCTCGATCCGGCGCAGCTTGGTTCGCACGAAGGCGCCGCCCTTGCCCGGCTTGACGTGCTGGAAATCGAGGATCTTCCAGATCTTGCCGTCGATCTCGATGTGGCTGCCGTTCTTGAACTGGTTGGTGCTGACTTGCATGAGCGGCAGGGTATAGGTCCGAGCGAGGCGGCTGGCTCAGCGGTAGGTGAGGAGCTTGCTGTCGCCTTCGTCGAGGTGGGCGTGTTCGTTGAAGGTGACCAGCGAGGTGCCGGCGCGACCGACCGCGAGCTTGGTGACGCCGGTGTTGACGAGCACGCGATTTAGGGCTGGGAAAAGGTCGGCGTCGCCGCCGAGCAGGGTGGCGCCGAGGGCGGCGATGACGCCGCCGGAGGTGAAGACGAGTGCGGTCTCGCCGCTTTCGAGCCTCGTCGCCAGCTCCGCCAGGGCCGCGGTCCGCGACTCGAGGAACGCGGGCCAGCTTTGGCTCGCGGTGGTCGCAGCACCACTCGTGACCCAATCGTCCAGGGCGCCGTCGAGGACTCCCTGGAACTGGCGCGAGGTGATCTCCTCTCCGGACGAGCCGGTGCCATCGAGTGAGACCTCCTCCTGGGCGTGGTACCGGAGGACTTCCTCGGTCTCGTACTCGTTCCAGCGCGGGTCGACCTCGACCTCGACCCCGCGTTCGGATGCAGATGGGGCCGCCGTGTCCTGCTGGCGCCGCGCAGTGCCAGCGGCGACATGAGTGACGTTGAGCTCCCGCCGGGCGAGCGCGGCGCTCAGCAGCTGCGTCTGCTCGTGCCCGACCTCGGAAAGGACGTCGTAGTCGGCGCTGCCGAACGAGGCCTGCGCGTGGCGGACGAGAAGGATGGTCGGCACCGGCGCAGCCTACGGGCGCGCGCGGCTCAGAGGTGGCGCCGGACGACGACCGTCTGTTCCGGGTACGGGCCGACGTCGAACCGCACCTTGACGCGGAAGACCAGCCTGCCATGGCGTCCCAGCGCCCGGATCGGACCGAACGCCCCGTTCGCGAGCCTGATCGTGGCCGACGCCGCCCCTCCGAGCCTGGTGAAGTTGATGCCCACCGGGTGAACGACGGGCTCCGCGTCCGGCCGTTTGGCGACATGGGTCAGCAGACCGCCCTCGCGCTCGATCCGCCGTGGGTGCAGACGCAGCGCCCGCGGCAAGATCAGCCGCAGGCCGGTGATCCCCGCCCAGGGCAGGTTCGGATCGACCCGCAGGCGCAGCGTCGGCTTGTGGCTGCGCAAATGCTGCACGCGGAGGCTGACCTTGGGCTTGGGGAAGCAACGCTCCCGGATGCGCTGGTGCCGGCTACCGGGGCAGACGGTGGTGATCGCGACGCCGCCTTGGCCAAAGGTCGGATCGAGGGCGCCGTTCGGAGTAAGGCGAGCGAGGACGAATGAGGGGTATTCCGCCTCGGTGGCTCCGGAGACGAGAATCCGGCCGTCACCGAGGATCGCGAGGTCCTTCGCTTCCATCGCCGGGACACCCGCGGTGCCACCGAGGCGGACGATCCCGCCTTCGCCGAACGCCGGGTCGAGGACGCCGTTCGGGGTGAGCTTGACGACGACGGCTTGCTCACAACCGTCGCACGGCCCGACGGACGCCTGGTTGAAGCCGGAGTAGGTGAAGCCGACGGCGATGACGCTGCCGTCGGGCTCGACCGCCACCTCGCTCAACCGCGAGAAGACCGAGCTGGCGAGAACCAGATCGAAGCGACCTTCGGCCCCGAAGCCGGAGTCCGGGGTCCCGTCGGCGTTGTAGCGGAGCAGGATGCCGTGATTGGCGGGGCCGTTGAGGAAGTCGGTGAAGCCGGCGACGACGATCTTCCCCTGACCTTCGGCGGCCGCCGTCGCGTAGGCGGGTGGGCCGATGACGAGGCCGCCGTCTTTGCCGAAGGCCGGGTCGTAGCCCTGCGGCGTTCCCGACTGGAAGCGCGCGGTGAGGATCCCGGATTCGCCGCTGGTCGAGCTGGTCACGGGGCCGTGGCCGACACCGATCAGCGAGCCTGCGGTCGAGGGGATCAGGTCGGCCAGCGAGTAGCCGCGATAGCCGTTGGCATGGTCGGTGAGGGTGGAGAGCTGGCCGACGAAGGCACCGGTGGCGGAGAACTGTTCCACGCTGGCGAAGCCAGGCGGGAAGTATTTGAAGCAGCAATGGGTGGTCGCGAGCACGATGCTGTTGTCTGGGCGAACGACGATCGCGCTCGGCTGGGCGCCGAGGATCGGTTCGACCGGCGAGACGGCAAGGCCGGAGTCGCCAAATTCCTGATCCGGAGTGCCGTCGGCGAGCAGGCGGCCGAACAGCGCGCCGGGTACCGACGCGCCCGCCCGCGCTGGGGACGTCGAGGACCCGAAGCGCGAGGCGGCGAAAAGAATCCGGCCGTCCGGCTGCAGGGCGATCGCATCGAGAGGCCCGAGCCGGCGTTCGATCGCGACGCCGCCGACGCCGAAGCTCGAGTCGAGCGTGCCGTTCGCTTCGTAGCGGACCAAGCCCGCGTAGCGCGGAAAGACCGAGCCGCCGAGGACGACCTTGCCGTCGGGCTGGACGACCATCGTCTTGGCGCCGGCGACGGGCGCCGCGACCAGGATGACGAGCAGGACAGCAACGATCGCTGCCACCGGACGAGACTGGCGGAAATACCCCATGTCCGCTCGAACACCCAGAGCGCAACTAGGTTTCGGCGTCTGGTCCGACGGTCGCCGGCGGCGTGGCGGATTCGGCCGCGGTGCTCGTCGTCAGGCTGCCGGCCGCACCGCCGCCGAGGACCCGGCGGACGAGGCGCGGGGCGAGGATCCGCGAGTACGCCGCCAGCGCGTAGGGGCGCGGCACGTAGCGCTCGGCCTTGCCACCGGGGCCGACCTCGTAAATCGCGTCGGCGATCGTCTCCGGCTTGGAGACGATCCAGCGGGTCACAGCTTTCTCGCGCAGCTCCGTCGCCGGAAACCCCTCGGTGCGGACGAAGCCGGGCAGGACCATGCCGACGTGGACGCCGTTGGCCTGCTCCTCGAGGTGCAGGGCGTCGGTCCAGCCGATCAGCGCAAACTTGCTCGCCGAGTAGGAGCCGGTACCGGCGCGGGAGACGCGGCCGGCGGTGCTAGCAACGTTGACGATCGCGCTCGGCGCCGAGGCGCGAAGCAACGGCAACAGGGCCTCGGTGAGGCGGACGACGGCGTCGAAGTTGAGCTCCATGTGGCGCGCGACGTTGGCGTGGCCGCTCTCGGCGAAGGTGCCGCGCCAGGCACCACCTGCGTTGTTTACGAGCAGGTTGAGGCGGCCCCCGTGCTCGGCCTCGAGGTGAGCACGAACGCGCTCCGGCGCGTCCTCCTCGGTCAGGTCAACGGCGAGGAAGGTCGCCTTACAGGGCAGCGACTCAGCCAGCTTGCGCAAGAGGCCAACCCGGCGGGCAACGAGCACGAGCTCCGTCCCCGGCTCACGCGAGAGCCGGATCGCGGTCGCCTCCCCGATCCCCGTCGATGCCCCAGTCACCAGCGCCACTCCCATTGCGCAACCGTATTCGACGTTGCGATTTCGCGTTGGCGACTTTGTACCCCCTATAGGGGGTGAAAGATCGCCATCGGCGTCGGCCGGCGCACTGCCGGGAAGAGGCTGGGGGCTGGACAGCTAGACGCGGGCGAGCGCGCTCTGCAGGGACCCGGCGGCGCGCTTGGGGGTGTCGCCAAGACCGACCATTAGGTTGACCGCGAGCGCGGCGATCAGCACCCGACCGTCCTCGCGCGAGCCGAAGAGGCCGCCGGTTTCGAGCAGCACGTAACCGTGGGTGGCGCTGAGGAACTGGCCGGCGGCAAGCACGGGCTCGACCGGCCTGATCCGGCCGGACTCGGTGACCCGCCGCATCGAGTCGATCAGGACGTCGACCGAGCGCTGGGCCTGCGGCGATTTCGCGATCGAGCCGGCGAGCGCGACTTCGAGCCCCGCGTGGTGGCGGAGGTCGCCGCCATTGAGCCCATACATCAGCCGGTAGAGCTGCGAGTGGGCGAGCGCCCATTCGCTGTAGCCCCAACCTCTGGCGAAGAAATCGGCGACGGGGTCGTCGGTCTCCGGGATCGCTTCGACGAAGCTGGCGAACTCGTCGAATCCTTCGGCGACAAGGGCGTCGATCAGCCCTGACATACCGCCGAAGAGCGTGTAGAGCGATTGGGTGGAGGTGCCGGCCTGGGCGGCCAGCGAACGGGCGCGGAGCGCCTCCGGGCCATCCGCTTCGACTTTCTCCCGGGCCGCTCCGAGAAGCCGGTCCCGCACGGGCGAAGCTGCGCTAACCTCCATATAACAATGTTACAACAGCGTTCCACCGCCCCCTCGTACGACGTCATCGTGGTCGGTGCCCGCTGCGCCGGCTCGCCGCTGGCGACGCTGCTCTGCCGCCGCGGCCTCCGCGTCTGCCTGCTCGACCGGGCCCGCTTCCCCAGCGACAGCCCGTCCACCCACGGAATCCAACCACCGGGCGTCAAGGTCCTCGCCGAGCTCGGCGTCCTCGACCGGCTGCTGGCGGTGGCGCCGGCAATCGACGACGGCGTCATCGCCCTCGAGGACTTCCGGGTCGACTACGCCGGGCTGACGGCGACCCTCGGCGCTCCGATGGTGAACGTCCGCCGGATCACGCTCGACGCGATCCTGGTCGAGGCCGCGACCGCGGCCGGGGCCGAGCTCCGCACCGGAGTCACGGTCACCGGCCTGCTCCGGTCAGCCGGGCGCGTGGTCGGTGTCGAGACCACCGCCGGCCCGCTGCACGCCGGCCTGGTCGTCGGCGCCGACGGCGCCCGCTCGACCGTGGCCCGGCTCGTTGCCGCACCCGAGTACCACCGCACGGCACCGCGGCGGGCCTTCCTTTGGTCGTACTTCGAGGGGGTGGCGGCGGATGAGCGGCGGGTCTGGATCGGCAGCATCGGCGAAAACGGCTTCCTCGCCAGCCCCACCGACTCCGGCCTCTTCCTCGCCGCTTTGGTCGCCCCGATCGAGCGTCGCGAGGAACTGCGCTCCGACCGCATCCGCGCTTACGAGGAGGGAATCGCGGGCTGGCCGGAGCTGGGCGCGACCGTCGCCCGTGGCCGCCGCGTCGGCCCGGTCCAGCTGATGTCCCGCTGGCACGGCTTCTTCCGGCAGTCGGCGGGTCCGGGCTGGGCCCTTGTCGGTGACGCCGGCCATTTCAAGGACCCGACCCCAGGCCAGGGAATTTCAGACGCCCTGCACCAGGTGACCACGCTCGCTCCGACGATCGTGCGCTCCCTGGACGGCGGCGACGACGACCCACTCCGCGCCTGGTGGCGCTGGCGGGACCGCGAGTCCTGGGAGATGTACTGGTTCGCCCAGCAGATGGCCGACTCGACCTGGGCGCCGCTCCTCAGCGAGACCGTCAACGAGCGCTTCGCCGCCGATCCCGAGCTCGTCAACCGCATGGTTCGGATCCTCAGCCGCGACCTCGCCGCCTCGAAGCTCCTCACCCCGGTGGAGACTGCCTCGGTCGTCGCCGAGACGCTGCGGCGCAATCCCGGCCGGCGACTAGCGGTAGCCCGCGAGGTCGGCGGCCTAGTCGGCGAAGAACTGCAGCTACTCGGAGCGCGCGCGCTGCTGGCTCGAAAGCCGGCCGGGTCTCAGAAACCGGCGGGGTGACGGGCGATGAAGCCGGCCGTCGAAGTCATGTCCGCGTGCCAGCGCGGGCCGGTACCGCTGGAGTCGCCGGCGGTGTCCCAGCGCAGGCCGTCGATCACGGCGAAGGCGTGGCCGGCGTTGGCGTAGACGGTGATCCAGCGGCCCTTGCCGGGGACGCCCCAATTCATCATTTCGCCGGAGTCCATCGGCACTTCGAGGAAGCCAGCGCCGTGGAGGGCGAAGCTGACGGCGCCGGAGCAGTCGTAGCCGGTCATCCACCAGCGGGCGTGGCCACCGCCCCAGACGTACGGTTTGGTCCGGATCCGGTTGGCCGAGTAGATCGCCGCCTTGACCGCGCCAGGGGCGGTCGTCGGGAAGATCGCGGCTTCGTCGACCAGCGTCGCTTGCGGGACCGGCAGGCAGCCGCGAACGCCTTCCGGCGAGGTCGTGCATTCGACCGAGCCCGGGGTCGGCGTGGCCGGGTCGAAGGGCGTCCCCTTTTCGCTGCCGGTGGTCGGGGTCAGGCCGCCGCCGGCAGCGAGCGCCGATACGGGGAAAACGACCGCGGCAAACGCGAACGCGAAAACGATAAGACGGGCACAGGCCCCTTTTTGCAGCAACCGCAAACCAGTCTCCTCTGTTGGCCTACGGGGTTAGCTGTCGGGCTAGCGCTGAAGGAGCTTGCGCTTCCACCGCGGTGGATTCGCCCCAATATCGGTTCCCCCGTTCCAGGTTGTCGAGCCCTGGATTCGGCATACCGGTCTTGAACGCGAGCAATATACCTGTTCCTGAGGTCATATTCGGGTCGGCCCTTGCAACCCCTTGTGGGGTGCGGGGACTTGCAAGGATGGGCGCCTTGCCCACCGCACCCCAGCCCCACGCACCGCGTCTGAGCGCCTCCCGCCGCGAGGGCGAGCGGGTGACGGCGCTGGAGCTCTTCTTCGACCTCGTCTTCGTCCTCGCGATCACCCAGTGCACGGCGCTGATGGCCCACCATCCGACCTGGTCGGGAATGTTGCAGGGGCTGCTGGTGCTGGGCGTCCTCTGGTGGGGTTGGGTCGGCTACGCCTGGCTGACCAGCGTCATCGATCCCGAGGAGACCTCGGTCCGCTTCTTCATCTTCGTTGCGATGGCGGCGCTGCTGATCGTCTCCCTCTGCGTGCCGGAAGCGTTCGGCTCGCTCGCCCTCACCTTCGCGCTCGCCTTCGGCGTCTTCCGCGTCGCCCACATCGCCCTTTTCATGGTCGCCAGCGCCGACGAGGACGCCCTCCGCCACTCGGTCCTCGGCCTCGCCGCCTCGACCGCAACCGCGGTCTCACTGCTGATCGCCGCCTCCTTCTTCGACGGCCTCGCGCAGGGGGCGCTGTGGGCGCTGGCGATCTTCGTCGACATGGCCGGCCCCTACTTCTTCGGCTCCGAAGGCTGGCGGCTCGTGCCCTGGCACTTCGCCGAGCGCCACGGCCTGATCATCCTCATCGCCCTCGGCGAGTCGATCGTCGCGATCGGGGTCGGCGCCGCCGGCCATCTCGATTTCGGGATCGGCACCGCGGCGGTGTTGGGGGTGGCGCTGGCGGCGGCACTGTGGTGGATTTACTTCGACGTCGTCGCCCTCGTCTCGGCCCAGCGGCTGGCCGCCGCCGAGCCGGGCCGGGCCCAGAACGAGCTCGCCCGCGACTCCTACTCCTACGTCCACTACGCGCTCGTCGCCGGCATCGTCCTCACCGCCTTCGGCCTAAAAACGACGATCGGCCATACCGACGAGCACCTCCATGACGTCCCCGCCTTCGCCCTGCTCGGCGGCGTCGCCATCTACCTGCTCGGACTGATCGGCTTCCGCTACCGCCACGTCCGGTCGATCAACCCCCGGCGCCTCGGGCTCGCGATCGTCCTCCTCCTGCTGGTGTCGGTGGCGACGGCGATCCCGGCGATCGCCTCGCTGGCGGTCGTCGACGTGCTGATGATCGGCGTCATCGCCTACGAGCACCGCGGCTACGGCGAGGGTCGGGAAGAACTGCGGCAACGCTATTCCGTCGCCCACACCGAGACGACCGAAACTCCGGAGACCGGGGCCGGGTAAAGACCCCGCATTGGACGAACGCACGACGGACGTACGACTTCGACATACTCCTGCACAGTTTTGAGCAAAACGCCGCAACTACTCGACGAACTGCTGCGCACCGGCGCCCCCTCCGGATACGAGGGCCCGGCAGCGGAGATCTGGCGCAAGGCTGCTTCTTTCGCCGCGCTCACCAGCGACGGCCTCGGCTCCTCGATTGCCCGCGTCGGCGAGGCGAAGCCGCTGCTCGCCGTCGTCGGCCACATCGACGAGATCGGCCTCGTCATCACCCATGTCGACGAGAAGGGCTTCCTCTGGTTCGCGCCGATCGGCGGCTGGGACCCGCAGATCCTGGTCGGCCAGCGGGTCGCGGTCCGTGGCAAGGAGGGCATCGTCCCCGGTGTCGTCGGCCGCAAGCCGATCCACCTGCTCGAGCCCGACCAGCGCAAGAAGGTCGTCGAGCTGAAGGGGATGCACATCGACATCGGCGCCGCCGACGGGGACGAGGCGAAGGAGATGGTCCGTATCGGCGACCCGGTCGTGATCGACGCCGAGCCGATCGCGGTCGCCGGCGAGCGACTCGTCTCGAAGTCGATGGACAACCGCCTCGGCGCCTACGTCGCGCTCGAGAGCCTGCGCCGCTGCGCCGAGGGCGACGGTCCCGGTGGCTCGTTCGCCGCCGTCGCCGCCGTGCAGGAGGAGATCGGCCTGTTCGGTGCCCGCACCGCTGCCTTTCAGCTGCGACCAGACGTCGCGGTCGCCGTCGATGTCACCCACGCCACCGACGCCCCCGGCGTCGACGAGAAGGAGCTCGGTACCAGCCCGCTCGGCTCCGGCCCGGTGATTGGTCGCGGCTCCACCCTCTCGCCAAAGGTGACCGAGATGCTGGTCGAGACGGCCGAGGCGGAGGGCATCGAGTACTCGCTGACGGCCAGCGGCCGCGGCACCAGCACCGACGCCGACGTCCTCCAGATCTCCCGCGCCGGGATTCCCACCGGGGTCGTCTCGATCCCGCTGCGCTACATGCACTCGCCGGTCGAGATGGTCGACCTCCGCGACGTCGAGGCCGTGGTCGAACTGCTGGCCGCCTTCGGCGCCCGCCTCTCGGCGGACGACGACTTCAGCCGCTAGCCCTCTACTCGACCAGCGTCAGCTCTTTCGGCAGCGTGCTCAGGTTGCGGTAGCCGTCGTCGCTGACGACGACGAAGTCCTCGATCCGCACCCCGAGCTTGCCCGACAGGTAGATCCCCGGCTCGACGGTGACGACTTCGCCGGGGGCGAGGACGTCGTCTGATTTCGGCGAGAGCCGCGGGCCCTCGTGGACCTCGAGGCCGACGCCGTGGCCGAGTCCGTGGCCGAAGTGCTCCTTGTGGCCGGCCGCGTCGATGATTTTGCGGGCGACGGCGTCGACGTCCTCGCCGGTGACCCCGGGCTTGACCGCCTCCAGCGAGGCAAGCTGGGCCTCCAGCGTGGCGGCGTAGACCGCGCGCCCCTCTTCGCCCGGATCGCCGGTCGCGTAGGTGCGGGTGCCGTCGGAGCAGTAGCCGTCGAGCTGGGCACCCATGTCGAAGACGACGAGCTCGCCCTTGCCGATCTTGCGCTCGCCGGGCTCGGCATGAGGAAGGGCGCCGTTGGGGCCGGCGGCGACGATCGCCGGAAACGAGGGGTTGCCGCCGAGCTCGCGGATCCGCGCTTCGGCGGCACGGGCGACCTCGCGCTCGCTGCGCCCGACGAGGCCGCGCTCGACGCTCCACTCCCAGACCTCGTCGGCGAGCTTGGAAGCGGCTTCGATCGCGGCCAGCTCCTCACCGTCCTTGACCCGGCGCAGCCTCTCGACCGTGCCGCCGGCCGGCACCGCCTCGGTCCCCTCCCCCAGTTTCTCCTCCAGTTTCCTCAGGATGCGAACGGCCATGTGGTCGTCCTCGAACCCGACCCGACCCTCGAGCTTCTCGGCGATCGCGCCCAGCCAGTCGCCTGCGACCGTGATCGGCTCCCAGCCCTCGACCTCGGCCGCGGCGCGCTCGGTGTAGCGGAAGTCGGTGAAGAAGAGGCGGATCCCGGGGCCGCAGACACACGCCCCGTTCGTACCGGTGAAGCCGGTCAGATAGCGGACGTTGGTGAGGTCGGTGACCAGCATCCGGTCGAGCTCGCGCTCGGTCAGCGCTGCCTCCAGCTTGTCCCCGCGGCCGCGCATCAGCCGCTGACCCCGAGCTTCCCGGCGAGCAGCTCCAGGGCCTCGCGGTAGCCGTCGGCACCCTTGCCGGAGATCTTCGCCAGAACGAGACCGTCGAAGACCGAATCCTTGCGCCAGCCATCGCGCGACTCGACGTCGGAGAGGTGGACCTCGACCGCCGGCAGCCGCGAGACGTCGAGCGCGTCGGCGATCGCGCGGCTGTAATGGGTCCAAGCGCCGGCGTTGATCAGCGCCGCGTCGGCCAGCTCCGGCAGCCGATGCAGGTACTCGACGAACTGTCCCTCGTGGTTGGTCTGGAAGAAGATCGGTTCGAGCCCGAGCCCATGCGCCCAGTCGGAGACCTGGTGTTCGAGCTCGCTCAGCGATTTGCCGCCGTAGAAGGCCGGATCGCGGCGCTCGAGGATGTCGAAGTTGACCCCGTGCAGGACGGCGATGCGGTTGGCGGTCGTGGTCATGGGGTCCTGTTCATGAGGTCTTGTTCATGGCAGGAGCTCTTCCACGGCGCCGCGGACCCTATCTGGGTCGACCAGCTGCCCCACCCGGGGCTCCCCCGGCTCGGCGAGGAGGACGAAGCCGACGCCGGCCGCGGTCCGCTTCTTGTCGCGCTGCAGGGCGTCGAGGATCGCGTCGACGAAGCCGGCGGCGTCAGCTGGCGGGTCGAGCTCGACCGGGAGGCTGTGGCGGGCAAGAATCCCGCGGGTCTCCTCGTGCAGCTCCGGCGCATCGGAGAGACGCAGCGCCGCCAGCAGGCCGAGGCCGACCGCCTCGCCGTGGCGGTAGCGCTCGTAAGCGGTCGCCGCCTCGATCGCGTGGCCGACGGTGTGACCGAGGTTGAGCATGTGGCGCAGGCCGTCGTCGCGCTCGTCGGCGGCGACCACCTCGCACTTGAAGCGGGCGCAGGCGAAGACGACGTCGGCGAGCTCGACAGCGTCGAACTCTTCGATCAGCCGCACCCGCTCCCAGAGCGGGCCGCCGGCCAGCAGGCCGGTCTTCAACACCTCGACGAAGCCGGCGCGCAGCTCCGACAGCGGCAGCGTCTCCAGGCACGAGGTGTCGGCGAGGACGGCCGCCGGCAGCTGGTAGGCGCCGGCGTAGTTCTTGCCCTGTGGCAGGTCGACACCGGTCTTGCCGCCGTAGGCGGAGTCGACTTGGGCGACGAGCGTGGTCGGCACCTGGACGACGTCGACCCCGCGTTGGTAGAGGTGGGCACAGAGGCCGGCGAGGTCGCCGACGACGCCACCACCGAGGGCGATGACGTGGTCTTCGCGGGTCATCCCAGCCTCGGCCAGTGCCTCGAGCACGCGCGCGGCCTCCGCCATCGTCTTCGCCGTCTCCCCCGGCTCGACCGTAACCCGCGCCGCCAGCGGCTCCAGGCGCTCGGCGTAGATGTCGGCCACAGCGGTGTCGGAGACGCAGAAGCGCCCGCTCTCCAGCGGCCACTGCCCGGCTCTCAGCAGTCCCGGACCGACGTAGATTGGGTACTCGCCGGAAGCGCTCGACGCCCACAACATCTTCGTCCCGGCGGGAAGATCGGGCAGGGCCTGGATCGCCGGCAACGCCCGCTCGACGATGTCCCGGTCGCCGATCGGGATCACGGCGTCGGCCAGCTCCTCGTAGAGCGGCAGCCGCGCCGCCAGCAGCTCGGCCACGTCCTCGGCGCTGGTCGCCAACGGCCGGCTCGAGTGCGCGATCCGGCGCCAGGCCTCGGCGGCGTCGACTTGGATCCAAACGACGGTGTGACGGGCCAGCGCCTGCCGGATCCGGTCGGAGAGAACGCTGCCGCCGCCGAGCGCGATCACACCGCCGTCGGCGTCATCCAGCAGCTTGCCGACGACTTCCGCCTCGCGCTCGCGAAACCCCTCCTCGCCGTGCTCCTCGAAGGCCTCGGTGATCGGCATCCCGAACGACTCGGACATCAGCTCGTCGATCTCGATTGCCTCCAGGCCGGCGTGGCGGGCGGCGGCGAGCGCGGTGCTCTTGCCGGCCCCCATGAAGCCGATGAAGACGATCGCGGGGCGCGCCATCGCCTACCCGCGGAAGTCGATGCGCTGCTTGTAGGCCTCGACGGCGGCGAGGACGTCGTCGATGTGGTCGCCGCCAAACTTCTCGCGGTAGGCGCGGGCCAGGGTCAGGCAGACCATCGCCTCGCCGACGACGGCGGCAGCGGGGACGACGGTCGAGTCGGTCCGCTCGCGCAGCGCCTGGGCCGGCTCCTTGGTCTCGGTGTCGACCGAGCGCAGCGGCTTGGTCAGGGTCGAGATCGGCTTGATCGCGGCCCGGACCGAGAGCGGCAGGCCGTTGGTCATCCCGCCCTCGAGGCCGCCGGCGTGGTTGGTCTCGCGGAAGTAGCCGCGCTCCTCGCTCCAGAAGATCTCGTCGTGGGCCTCGGAGCCGGGGCGGCCGGCAACATCCCAGGCTTCGCCGATCGCCACGCCCTTGACCGACTGGATCGAGGCGACGGCCCCGGCGAGGCGACCGTCGAGGCGGTCTTCCCAGGAGATGTGCGAGCCGAGCCCGGGGACGAGGCCGAAGGCGATCACCTCGAAAGTGCCGCCGAGGCTCTCGTTCGCCTTCCGCAGCCGGTTGATCTCGGCGACCATCGTCTTGCTGGTCTCCGGGTCGAGGACTCGGACCGGGTCGTCGTCGACTCCCTCAAAGTCGGCTGGCGTCAGGTTCTCGGGCTCAGGCGCCCGGATCGAGGCGATCTGCAGGACGTGACTGTGGACCTCGACGCCAAGAGCGGTGAGGAAGCCGCGGGCAATCGTGCCGGCGGCGACGCGGGCGGCGGTCTCACGAGCGCTGGCCCGCTCGAGCACGTTGCGGATGTCCGAGTGGCCGTATTTCTGGGCGCCGACGAGGTCGGCGTGGCCGGGCCGCGGCAGATGCACTTCGTCCGGCGAGAACCCCTCGACCGGCCAGGGGTTCATCCGCTCCTCCCAGTTGGCGTAGTCGCGGTTGGCGACGAGGACGGCGATGGGGCTGCCGAGCGTGCGGCCATGACGGACACCGGAGCGGACCTCGACCGTGTCGGTCTCGATTCGCATCCGCCCACCGCGGCCATGACCGAGCTGGCGCCGCGCCATGTCGCGATCGAGCTCCTCGCGGTCGAGCTCGAGCCCCGCCGGCATCCCCTCGACGATCGCGACGAGCCCAGGCCCGTGCGACTCGCCGGCGGTGGTGAAACGGAAGCTGGTCATGAGCAGGGAAGGCTATCCGTCAGCCGCGAGCGGCGGCACGCATGACGTCGAGGTCGGGGGCCTTGCCGGTCCAGATCTGGAGCGAGAAGGCGCCCTGCTGGACGAGAATCTCGATGCCATCGATCACAGTCGCGCCGCAGCGCTCCGCCGCCTCCAGCAACCGGCTCGGCTCGTCGCCGTAAACCATGTCGATCACGATCTGCTCGGCGGTGAACTTGTCCGGCTCCAGCGGCAGGTGCTCAAACGGGTCTTCGCCCCGCAGGCCGGCGGCGCTGGTGTTGACGATCAGGCCGTAGGAGCGCTGGCGCGGCGTGTCGACCGGCAGACCGCCAATCTGGGCCGCGATCTCCTCGGCCTTGGCGGTGGTCCGGTTCCAGAGGTCGACTTCCATCGGTTCGCGCTCTTCGCGCTCGGGGTCGAGATCGGTGTCGACCGCGAGCGGGCCACGGGCCAACGCCCAGATCGCGGCCCGGGCGGCGCCACCGGCTCCCAGCACCAGCGCCCGCCGCGCCCGCGAGGGACTGGGAAGCGAGGCGAGCAGCCCGCTGGCGTCGGTGTTGTCGGCCTCGATCCGGCCCTCGGAGAAGGTCAGCGTGTTGGCGGCGCCGATTGCCGTCGCGGCCCCGCTCTTGTCGGCGGCGATCGTCAACGCCGCCCGCTTGTGGGGGATCGTCACGTTGGCGCCGACGAACTCGCCGGACTCGGCCATCTCCCGCACCTTCGCCTCGAAGTCCTCGGGCGCAACCTCGACCGCCTCGTAGCTCCACTCCGGGGTGAGGCCGAGCGCCTGCAACGCCGCCGTCTGCATCGCCGGCGAGCGCGAGTGCCCGACCGGGTATCCGATCACCGCCAGCCGCTTCACGTCAGCAGCTGCTCGGCTCGTTGCCGCCGTTGTCTTCGCGTGCCTTTTCGTAGGCGGCGACGTTCTTTACCCATTCGGCTTCGCTCTTCGAGAACGCAAGTTCGCCGCAGGTGTTCGGCTTGTTGACGTAGAAGAGGAACTGGGTCTTGGGCGGGTGCGCCGCCGCCTTGATCGCCGCCAGACCGGGGCTGTTGATCGGTCCCGGCGGCAGGCCGACGTTGGTGCGAGTGTTGTAGGGCGAGTCGATCGCCAGCTCCGATTCGGTCAGCGGCTTCGAGTAGTTGCCGGTGGCGAAGCGGGTCGTCGCGTCGATCCCCAACGGCATCCCTTCGTGCAGGCGGTTGTAGATCACCGAGGCGACGTCGCCGCGCTGCTTGGCGACCCCCGCCTCGCGCTCGACCATCGAGGCGATCGTGAGAACGTCGAAGACCGTCAGGTTCTTCGACTTCGCGTACTTCATGTTGACCGACTTGATTTTGCGCTTGAAGTCTTCGAGCTGGAGCTGGACGAGGTCGGCGACCGGCGCCTTCGGCTTCAGTTCGAAGGTGTCCGGGAAGAGGAAGCCCTCGAGGTTCTTCGCCCCCTTGCCGCCGTATGCCGCCGGGTTCAGGTACTTCGACTTCACCGTCGCCTTCGTGTAGCTGCCGGGGATCCCGTCTTCCTCGACCAGTTCCGCCGCCTGCGGGCGGCTGTAGCCCTCGGGGATCGTCACCGTCGTCACCCGCTTGACCGGCGCCTGGGAGAGCGCGTCGATCGCCGAGCCGTAGCTCATGTCGTGGGCGAGGGTGAAGGGCCCGGCGTAGAGGTCGGAGCGCTTGCCCTCGAGCGTCACCCGCAACTGGAAGAAGGTGGAGTCGGAGATCACGCCCTTCTTTTCCAGCAGGTCGCCGACTTCGCTGACGCTCGAGCCCTTCGGGATCGTCACCTGGACCTTGCCGCTGCCATCGCCGTGGAAGGGCTGGAACAGCGACCAGAGGAACCAGACCAAGACGACGAGGACGACCACGCCGACGATCCGGAACGGGTGCCGGGCGAGGGCGCCGAGGATCCCGCGCCGGCCACCCCGGCTGCTGCCACCGGAGTCGGCGGCCATCTCCGGGTCACCTTCCTCATGAAAGCCCCAGTCCTCGGCCGGAGCCTGGCGCGGCTCGTACTCGTGTTCGTAGCTCTGCTCGACTGGGGGCTCGGGGGCCGGTGTCGGCGGCTCCTCAGGCGCCTGGGCCGCACCGGCACCGGCGGCGGGAACGGCGTGCTCGTCGGGGCCGGGCTCGGCGTCGGCCGCCTGGTCCGGCGCGGCCGGGCTTGCCGGCACGGGCTCGGGCGTCGGCGGGTCCTCGTCCCAGAACTCCTCCTCAGGGGTGCGCGGCGGCTTCGGCGGCTCCTCGGGCGCTTTCGGCTCCGGCGGGGGAGGCGGCGCGGCCGCTTCCTTCTCCGCCTTCTTGCCTTCGCGCTGCTGGCGCTTCGCCTCGCGCTCACGGCGGCGTTCCTCGCGCTCACGCGCCTGCGGATCGTCGGGATCGGCGAAGGGGTCGCCGGACCAGTCCTCGCTCACTGATCTCCCTCGCTACCCGGCAGGGACGCCAGATATCCCTCCAGCATGTGGGCGGCGGCCAGCGAGTCGCGCGCCGCGGAGGCGCCGGCACGACGACTGGAGTCGGCCATTCGGGACGTGAGGCGCTCGTCGTAGGTATCCACCGGAACCGGAAGCATGGCTTCGAGTTCGGCGCAAAAAGTGCGCGCCAGCGCTGCCTGGCTTCCTTCCTCGCCGCTGAGGTGCAACGGCAGCCCGACGACGACCCGCTCGACCCCGTGCTCGGCGACAAGCTCGGCCACCGCTCGCGGCTCCGGCGGCTCGATCACCGGCAGCGGCGTCGCCAGGGTCCCGGTCGGGTCGGAGAGCGCCGCGCCCATCCGCACCGTGCCGTGGTCGAGGGCGAGCACACGCACTAATCCAGATCCCGCTCGATCGCCGCCCGCGCCACCGCCAGCGCCTCGTCCAGCTTCGCCGGATCCTTGCCGCCGGCCTGGGCCATGTCGTCGCGACCGCCGCCGCCGCCGCCGATCAGCGGTGCCGCCTCCCGGACCAGGGTTCCGGCCGAGACGCCGAGCTCGACCACGTCCTTGGAGGCGAGGGCGACGAGGCCGGCTTTGGCCCCGAAGTCGCCACCGAGAACGACCACCGCGCCCTGGCCACCAAGCTTTGACTGGATCCGGTTGGCGAGATCGAGCAGCTGCTTGCCGTCGGCGGCACTCGCCGACTTCGCCTGCACGAGCCTGATCTCTCCGCTCGCCGTGGCAATGACCTCGGCGCCGGACCCCGCCAGCGCGTCGGCCTCCTCGCCCAGCGCCGCCGCCTGTGCCTGGGCGGCACCGGCGCCGGCCTCCTTCAGCCGCTCCGCCGCCTTGCTCGCCGCGGCGACCGGGTCCTGCGGGTTGCCGAGCAGCTCCCCCGCCGTGCGCAGCTCCGCCTCGCGCTCGCGGAAGAAGTCGATCGCGGCGGGCCCGGTGATCGCCTCGACCCTGCGCACATTGGCCGCGCTCGAGCCCTCGGAGGAGATCTTGAAGATGCCGACCTCGGCGGTGTTGGCGACGTGGGTTCCGCCGCAGAGCTCGCGCGAGACGTCCTCGACCTCGACCACCCGCACCCACTCGCCGTATTTCTCGCCGAACAGGGCCATCGCGCCGAGCTTCTCCGCCTCGGCCCGCTCCATTTCCAGCCAGCGCACCGGGTGGCTGGCCTTGATCCAGCCGTTGACGCGGTCCTCAACGTCGCGCAGCTCGTCCGGGCTCAGCGCCTGGCCGTGGGTGAAGTCGAAGCGCAGCTTCTCGGGATCGACCTTGGAACCCGCCTGGCGCACGTGGGTGCCGAGCCGCTCGCGCAGCGCCGCGTGCAGGAGGTGGGTCGCGGTGTGGTTGCGCATGGTGGCGTGGCGGACCTCCCGATTCACCTCGGCTTCGATCTGGACCCCCGGCTCGATCGCCTCGCCGCTCGGTTCGACCTCGATCGCCTGGTCATCGCCGACCCGGTACACGTCGACGACCTTGGCCTCTGCGCCGGCCCAGCGTAGGACGCCGGAGTCGGCGACCTGACCGCCGCCCTCGGCGTAGAACGGGCTCTCCTCGAGCTTGACCAGGGCGCGGCCGTCGACCGGCTCGACTGCGGCCAGGCCAGTCGAGACGGCGAGCGTCTCGTAGCCGACGAAGCGGGTCGTCGGCGTCGCGTCGGCGAAGGCGAGGACGCGGTCGTGGCTGTCCTCGGAGCCGTGGGCGGTGGCGGCGCCGGTGCGGGCACGCTGGCGCTGTTCCTCCATCAGCTCCTGGAAGCCGGAGTCGTCGACTGCCAGGCCCTCCTCGGCCAAGAGCTCCTTGGTCAGGTCGTAGGGGAAGCCGTAGGTGTCGTGCAATTTGAAGGCGTCGGCGGCGTCGATCCAGGAGGTCTCGTCCTCTTTCGCCTGGGCGACCAGCCGCTCCAGCAGCTCGGTCCCCCGCTCCAGCGTGCGCCCGAAGCTCTCCTCCTCGTCGCCGACCCAGCGCGCGATCGTCTCGCGCTCGGCGATCAGCTCGGGATACGCGGACCCCATCAGCTCGATCGTGCGCTCGGCGAAGCGCCCGAGCCAGGGCGACTCGAGGCCGAGCGAGTTGCCCTGCTGGATCGCGCGGCGCATGATCCGGCGCAGGATGTAGCCGCGGTCCTCGTTCGAGGGAACGACGCCGTCGGCGAGCAGGAAGGTGGCGCCGCGGGCGTGGTCGGCGACGATCCGCATCGCCCGGGTGACCCGTTCGCCCTCCTCGTAGCCGTGCCCCGAGAGTTCCTCGGCGAGGTCGATCAGCGGCCGCACGTGGTCGACCTCGTAGACCGAGGGGACATCCTGGAGGATCGCCGCCATCCGGTCGAGCCCCATGCCGGTGTCGATGTTCTTGCTCGGCAGCTCCGTCAGGCTGCCGTCCTCGGCCAGGTCGTAGCTCATGAAGACGTGGTTCCAGAACTCGAGGAAGCGGTCGGAGTCGTCGCCGGGGCGGTCGTCCTCGGCGCCGAAGTCGAGACCACGGTCGAGGTAGAGCTCCGAGCAGGGGCCGCATGGTCCGGTCGGGCCGCCCTGCCAGAAGTTGTCCGCGCGGCCGAGGCGAACGATCCGCTCCTCCGGCACCCCGGTTGCTTTCCAGATCTCGATCGCTTCCTCATCGGGACCAAGGCCGAGCTCCTCGTCGCCACCGAAGACGGTGACCCAGATCCGCTCGGGGTCCATCCCGAAGCCCTCGGTCGAGAGCTCCCAGCCCCAGGGGATCGACTCGCCCTTGAAGTAGTCGCCGAAGCTCCAGTTGCCGAGCATCTCGAAAAAGGTGAGGTGGCGGGCGGTGTTGCCGACCTCCTCGATGTCGGTCGTGCGGAAGCATTTCTGGACATCGGCGAGGCGCGAGGCGGGCGGCGTTTCGCGGCCGAGGAAGTAGGGCTTGAAGGGCTGCATGCCGGCGGTCGTCAGCAGCACCGTCGGATCGTGCAGAGAGGGAACCAGTGAGGCCGAGGGGACGATCTTGTGCCCCCGCTCCGCGAAGAACGAGAGGTAGGTGTCGCGGATCTCCTGGGCCTTCATCTGAGGGAGCCTAAGTATTCCGGCGCGCGAAAGGGGAAGCGCTTGTCTGCGCGGCTCAGGCCGCGGCGACGATCGTGCCGTGGCCGACGACCGTCTCGCCCTCGAGCAGCACCGCCGTCTGGCCGGGCGAGGCGCCGGCGAAGTCCTCGCCGAGCTCGATTTCGAGAGTGTCGTGGCGACCGCGGGCGGGGGCGCCGATCGTGGCCGGCAGGGCGCGCGAGTGGTAGCGGAGGCGGACTGCGTCGACGCGGGCACCCTCGCGGTGGAGCACGGCGTCGCGGATCGGGACGCGGCGGGTTTCGAGCTCGGACCGGGTGCCGACGGTGACCGTGTTGGCGGCGGCATCGGTGGCGAGTACGTAAGCGGGCTCGTTGAGCGAGACGCCGGTGCCACGGCGCTGGCCAACGGTGAAGTTGTGATGGCCGCGGTGACGGCCGAGACGGCGACCGGCTGGGTCGACGACGTCGCCCTCGCGGTCGACGAGGCCGCCGTGGCGACGGAGGAAGCCACGCTTGCCCTGGCCGGCGAGGAAGCAGAGGTCCTGGCTCTCGGCCTTGCGGGCGACTGGCAGGCCGTGGCGCTCGGCGATCGCCCGCACTTCTGCCTTGTTCAGCTCGGTCAGCGGGAAGCCGAGCCGGCCGAGCAGCTCCGGCGGCAGCGCCGCCAGCAGGTAGCTCTGGTCCTTGGCCTCGTCGGCGCCCGAGGCGAGCAGCGGCCCGTCGGCGTCCTCAACGATGCGGGCGTAATGGCCGGTCAGCAGCCGCGAGGCGCCAAGCCGCTCGGCGAGGTCGATCATCGCCGCCAGCCGCACCTCGCCGTTACAGAGCACACAGGGGTTCGGGGTGCGGCCCTCGGCGTAGCCGGTGACGAAGCGGTCGACGACGCGGCGGCGGAATTCCTCCTCGAGATCGAGCGTGAAGTGTGGGATGCCGAGCGAGTGCGCGAGGGCGCGAGCCCCGAGCACCGCCTCCGGCGAGCAGCAGGCCTTGGCGCCATCGGTCTCCGGATCGGCCCAGAGCTTGACCGTGATCGCGACGACTTCGGAGCCGCGCTCGCGCTCAAGCAGCGCGGCGACGGCGCTGTCGACGCCGCCCGACATCGCGACGGCGACGCGGGGCGATGGGGGGAAATGGCGACCCCGATCAGGTGTGGTCGCCATTTCTCCCTCACTGCGAGTGGTTGCAAGAGGGAGCCGCGAAGCGGCAGCGCCGCCGAGAGCGCGGTGGAGGGCGTCGGTGGCGAGCTGGGCCGCGTGGCGCTTGGCGGCAGTGAGGCCGCCGAGGAGGGCTTCGACTTCGTCGATCGAGAGGCGGGCGGCGTCGAGGACAGGGGCGCCGTCGATCGTTTCGGCGACAGCGGCAGTGGCGGCGGTCGTGGCGCCACAGCCCTCGGACTCAAAGGTGACCGAGGCGATGTGGCCGCCCTCGACGGTGAGCGAGATTCGGGAGAGATCGCCGCAGGCGGCGCCACCGGCGGCACCGGTGAAGGCGTCGTCGGGCGCGGGTCCGCGGCGGGACGTGTCACCGAGGTAGTGCTCAAAGAGCTCGCGGTCCATGTGGTTAAGGGTAGACGTGACGGCCCCGAAAGCCGGGATTCGATGCCACCTTCCGAGCGCCGGGCCAATCCCCACACCCACATGCCAGGTAGGTGTGGGGATTGGCCCGGCGGGACGGGCGGCGAATGAAGAGAGAAAACGCGACGGTGGCGGGGTGATCAGCCGAGCGACAAAGCGCGGCGGAGGTCGCCGATCACGGCGTCGGGTTCGTCTTGGAGCTGGAGCCAGGTGACCCGGCCGGTGCGATAGCCCTCGGCGAGAAGAATGCGGTCTCGCTGCCGATCGGACTCGAAGGCGCGCGGCGTACCGTGGACCCCACGGCTATCGAGCTCGAGGGCGAGGCGCTGAGACTCCCAGAGGCAATCGATCTCGTAGAAGCGGCCGCGAAGGAAGGCCGTGGCATTGAGTCGCGGCCGCGGCAGGTCATGAGCGTTGAGGAGGGCCACGAACGCCTCCTCGAACTCGTTGCGCGTGATCCCTTCCGGCTTGGTCGAGCCGAGGAGTTCCCGCAGCGCCGCCGCCCCTCGCTTGCCGCGATGGCGCGCCAGCAACTCGCCCATCGACAGACGGTCGGTCAACCCTTGCACCTTGACCTCGTTCCAGACGCGTTCAAGCTCTCGACTGCGAAGGACGGCGGCGAGGTCGAGCACGGTCCGGAACGCAGTCGTCACCGGAATCCCGTCGACCGCCTCGACTTCGTCGTCGGCCAGATCAGCTTCGCGACAGACGATCCCCGGCCGCCGCGCCCGCCGTCCCCGCGGCACGGTTATCTCGGGATCGAGGTCGCGCGGCGACATCAAGCCGCGGAGGCAAGCCGCCGCCCGGTGGCTGAGAACCGCATCGGGCCCGCAGGCCAGCACCGCCGCCATCCACCGCCCCTTGCGAGAGATCCGCCGGGCGCCAAACACAAAAACGCCCGAATGAACCTCGTGAAGCAAGCCGCGCGCGATTCGGCCGTCGATCTGATGCCTCGTCGCTCCCGGGCCCATCAGTTGACGTCGCGTGACCACGCCATGCTGGCGCCGCGCCAAGTCCCCGATTGCCCGGTCCACTGGACATCTCTCCTCCACCGGTCGATGCGGCACTTTGCCCGTGATAGGCGGGCGGATTGCCGCATCGATTTGCATGCCGCAAATGGTGGACGGCGGCCACGCACCCGTTGAGCGCGCTTCGTGCCAACACCGTCAACCGGAGCACGCAAAAGAGGCCCCAGCCCGCCGTTGCCGCCTCTGGCTTTGATCCCTTCAAGTGAAGGTGGGTGCCTGCTCCCGATCCCAAGGGACAAGGAGACGGTGGCTCCCGCGCCGTTTGTGTTGGGTCAAACGGTGAGACGGCTAGCGTACGGGCTCGAGCCTCAGCGAAACCGTAGCACCGCGACGAGGGTCAAGATTTGGCTGGACAGCCAGTCAATCGTCGAGGTTGGAGAGATGCCACTCGGCTTCGCTCCAACGGTCGCCGGGGACGCGGAGGGCGATGTCGCCGTGGCCGAAGCGGTCGAGCGGCCAGTCGGCGGTCAGCGCCGCCTCGATCCCCGCCTCGACCAGTGCCTGGTGCCAGGCCCGCGCGGTCCGCAGGTCGGCAAAGTCACGCACCACCTCCCAGCTGTCGAATGTGGGGTCGTCGACGTGGACCGGCGTCTGTCCGGGGCCGGGACCCGAGCGCCACTTGCGTGGAAGCCAGTCCCGGAGCGCCATCTCAGTGGCCTGCCAGCTTGCGTTTGTGGATCGCGACGCCGACGTCGCGCAGTTGCGCCTCGTCGACCGGCGCCGGCGCCCCGGTCAGCAGGTCGAAGCCGGAGGCGGTCTTCGGAAAGGCGATCACGTCGCGGATCGAGTCGGCGCCGCAGAGGCGCTGGACTATGCGGTCGACGCCGTAGGCGATGCCGCCATGCGGCGGCGCCCCGAACTGCAGCGCCTCGAGCAAGAAGCCGAACCGCGCCTGCGCGGTCTCGGCGTCGATCCCGAGCGCCTCGAAGACGGCGCTCTGGACGTCGGCGCGGTTAATACGGATCGAGCCGCCGCCCAGCTCCTGGCCGTTCCAGACGACGTCGTAGGCCTGAGCCCGCGCCGCGCCGGGGTTCTGCGAATCGAACTCGCCGCTCGGTGCCGTGAACGGATGGTGCATCGCGTCCCAGCGCTGCTCGCCCTCGTTCCACTCCATCATCGGCCAGTCGACGATCCAGACCAGCCGGTTCTCACTCTCGTCGATCAGCCCGAACTTCTCGCCCAGGTCGAGTCGCATCTGCCCCAGGACTCCGTTGACGACGGCCGGCTTGTCGGCGACAAGAAGCAGCAGGTCCCCCTCCTCGGCACCGAGGCGCTGGTTGAGGTCGGCCAGCTCCGCCTCGCTGAGGAACTTGGCGGTCGGCGAGCGCCAGCCCTCGCCCTCGCGGAAGGCCCAAACCAGCCCCTTGGCTCCCAGCTCCTGCGCCCGCGAGATCAACCCGTCGAGGTCTTTTCGCGGCAGTTCGCGTTTGCCCGCGTTGATGCCGCGGATCGAGCCACCGCCGTCGAGGACCGAGCGGAAGACTTTGAACTCGGTCCCGCGCAGGGCGTCGCCGAGATCGACCAACTCCAGCCCGAAGCGCAGGTCGGGGCGATCGGTGCCGAACCGGTCCATCGCCTCGTCGAACCCCATCCGCTGCATCGGGACCTCAATCTGCGGACCCCCGACGCGCTCGAAGACGTGCGCCAACAGCCGTTCGTTCGCCCCGATCACATCGTCGACGGCGACGAACGACATCTCGATGTCGAGCTGAGTGAACTCCGCCTGGCGGTCGGCCCGCGTCGCCTCGTCGCGGAAGCAACGCGCCACTTGGTAGTAGCGCTCGAACCCGGCCACCATCAGCAGCTGCTTGAACAACTGCGGCGACTGCGGCAGCGCGTAGAAGGAACCGTGCTGCTGGCTGGAGGGGACGAGGAAGTCCCGCGCGCCCTCCGGGGTCGAGCGGGTCAGAACCGGGGTCTCGACGTCGACGAAGCCCTCGCCGTCGAGGAACTCGCGCATCGCGGCGACAACCCGATGGCGCAGCATCAGCGCCTCCCGCATCTGCTCGCGCCGCAGGTCGAGGTAGCGGTAGCGCAGCCGCGCGTCCTCTCCGACCTCGCCCGAAAAGCCCTCGATCTGAAACGGTGGCGTCTCCGAGCCGGCCAGCAGGTCGGCGGCGGTCACCTTCAGCTCCACCTCGCCGGTCGGCAGGTCCGGGTTGACCGTCTCCGCGTCGCGCCGCACCACCGCGCCGGCGGCGCTCAGCACGTCCTCGGCCCGCAGCTTGTGGGCGAGCTCGAAGGCGTCTCCGGAGCTGTCGGGGTGGAAGACGAGCTGGACGATCCCGGTGCGGTCACGGAGGTCGATGAAGATCAAGCCGCCGTGGTCGCGGCGGCGGTGGACCCAGCCGGCCACCCGCGCCTCGAAATCGACCCGCTCGGGCAGTACCGCCCCACACCAGGTGTCGCGGTACTCGTTGGCGGCCAACGGCGGCGTCTCGCTCACGCTTCTCCTCCGGTCATCTCATCGACAAGGTTGCCGGTATCGACCGGCCGCTGCTGACCGCTGGCCATGTCGCGTAGTTGCGCGCTGCCGTCGCCTTCGAGGATCAGCACCTGCCGCGCCCCGACCCGGTCGGCCTGTTTCAGCTGCCCCTTCAGCCCGCGCCCGGCAAGGTCGACCTCGGCCGAGAGCCCGGCGTGGCGAAGCTCGATCGCCAGCGCCATCGCCCGTTGGCGCTGACCCGGGTCGGCGATCGCGACGAAGGCATCGCGCCCGACCGGCTCCTGCTCCTCATCGAGCGCCAGCAGGATCCGCTCGATCCCGACCGCCCAGCCGACCGCCGGCGTCGACGGCCCGCCGAGCTGCTCGATCAGGCCGTCGTAGCGACCGCCGCCGCCGACCTCCGACTGCGCCCCGAGGGCATCGCAGACGAAGGAGAAGATCGTCCGCGTGTAGTAGTCGAGGCCGCGGACCAGACTTGTGTCGACGACATAGGAGATGCCGGCGGCGTCGAGCAGCGCCCGCACCTCGGCGAAGTGCTCGGCGTCCTCGCCCTCGAGCCCGTCGACGATCGTCGGCGCGCGCGCCATCACCGCCTTCGTCCCCGGGTGGTCGGAGTCGAAGGCGCGTAGCGGGTTGATGTCGATCCGCTCGCGGACGTCGTCCGAAAGCTCCCCCTCGTGCGCGTGCAGGTGCGCCTTCAGTTCCTCCAGGTAGGCCTTGCGCGACTCGAGCGAGCCGAGGCTGCCGAGGTGCAGCTCGACGCCTGGAACGCCGAGCTCGGCGAGCAGATCGGAGAGCAGCATGATCGCCTCGGCGTCGGCCAGCGGCGACTCAGTGCCGATGCACTCCAGCCCGATCTGGTGGAACTGGCGGTAGCGCCCCGCCTGGGGGCGCTCGTGGCGGAAGAACGGCCCGACGTAGGCGAGCTTCACCGGCTGCGCCCGTTTGTGCATCCCATGCTCGAGGTAGGCGCGGCAGATCGGCGCCGTCCCCTCCGGCCGCAGGGTGAGGCTGCGCTCGCCTTTGTCCTCGAAGGTGAACATCTCCTTGCGGACGATGTCGGTCGAGCGGCCGACCCCGCGCTCGAACAACTCCGTGTACTCGAAGGACGGGGTCGCGATCGACTCGTAGCCGGCGCGGGCGAGGATCGCCGCCGCCGTCACTTCGACTCGGCGGCGGGCGCCGGCCTGCTCGGGGAGCACGTCGAAGGTGCCGCGGGGCGCCTGGTACTTGCTGGCCATGAGGGGCTCTGTCCCTGGGCTCGGCTACCGGGCCAGCTCGGCCAGGAACGGGTTGGTCGCGCGCTCGGCGCCGAGCGTCGTCAGACCCATGTGACCGGGATGGACGACGGTCTCCGGCGGGTGGCCGTCGACCAGGGTGCCGATCGAGGCCAGCAGCGTCGGCCAGTCGCCGCCGGGCAGGTCGACGCGGCCGACCGAGCCCTGGAAGAGGACGTCGCCGGAGAACAGCGCGTCCTCGCCGCGGACCGCGTAGGTGACGTGGCCGGGACTGTGCCCCGGGGTGAAGATGACGTCGAGCTCGAGCCCAGCCAGCTCCAACGTCTCGCCGCCTTTGATGACCTCGTCGGCCTCGTAGCTCTCGAACGGCCCGAAGCCCGGCCAGGGGACGAAGCTCATGATGTCGGCCAGGACCGAGACCTCGATCTCGGGGCAGTAGACCGGCGCCCCGGTGGCCTTCGCGACCGGCGCCACGGCGCCGATGTGGTCGAAGTGACAGTGGGTGATGAGGATCGCCTCGACGCTCGCCCCGCTCGCCTCGATCGCGGCGAGGATCCGCTCCGCCTCCTCACCCGGGTCGACGACCAGCATCTTGTCGGAGCCCTCGCGCCGGACCAGGAAGCAGTTCTCCGCCACCTGCCCGACCGTGAGCATCTCGACGTCGAGGGCCATCAGCCTTCCCGTTCGCGGATCCGCTGCCGCTCCCGCCGCCGCCACAGGGTCGTGTCGATGTAGTAGCCGGCGGGGATGTAGAAGACGAGCATGAAGCCGGCGAAGGCGGCGGCGACGCCGGGCGGCCGTTTGAAGATCACCAGCAGCAGGATTCCGAAGATGACAGCGGCGAAGAGGCCGCGGATCGCCGAGCTTTTCCAGGTCGGCGGCAGGTCCGCTTTGGGACCACTCGGCTTGCGGCCGGAGCGCGCCCGGGCTTTCGCCTCCTCACGGGTGCGAGGACGGCCGCGGCTGGCCTTGGTGTCGATGCGGCCACCCTGGGTGCCGCGGCGCTTGCGCTGGCGCTTTTTCTTCGTCTGGGCCATGGGGTGAATCTAGATGATCCTTTGCTCGATCACGTGCTCGGCGGGGTCGAAACCGCGGATCGGGACATCGTCGGGGTAGCCGGCCAGGGCGCCGGCCGGGACCAGGCCGACGAGCTCGGCCTCGACGGGCCGGGCGCCGAGCGCCGCCGCCAGCTGCCGCACCCGCTCCACCACCTGCGCCAGCGGCACCGCGAGCGGGTCGTGGACGTTGACCGAGACCTGGCCGCGACCGCTGGAGAGGACCAAGCCCATCGCCCGCACCCCGGGCAGACCGCCGCCCGCCTCGCGCAGGCCGGCGGCGACGGAGCGGGCGATCTCGAGGTCGCCGCTGTCGAGCTCGACGTTGAAGGCGGCTAGCGGCGGCCGCGCCGTGACCAGGGTGACGCCAGCGGTGTGGTGCGGGAGGCGCGGACCGAAGTCGGGCTCGAGCTCGCCGGACTCCATCCGCAGCGCCAGCTCCGCCAGGCCGCCGCTGCGGAAGTAGGCGCGCTCGACCCGATCCGGAGCCTGCGCCAGCTCGCCATAGAGGAAGACCGGGACGCCGAGGCCGCCGATCTGGGTGGCGACGGCGACCGCCTCGATCCGGGCCGCCTCGCGGTCGCCGGGGTCGATCCAGACCACCGGGCAGACGTCGAGCGCGCCGACCGCCGGGTGGACGCCGCGGTAATTGGCCATGTCGATCGCCTCGACCGCCTCGGCGGCGCCGGCGATCAGGGCCTCGCCGAGGCTGCGTCCCGGGATGGCGGCGAGGGTGAAGACAGTGCGATCGTGATCGGCGTCGGTATGGCGATCGAGCAGGTTCGCCCCACGAGAGAAAGCCTGCTCGAGCTCCGCCAGCCGCTCCGCATCGCTGCCCTCGGAGACGTTGGGAACCGCGAGCAGAGCCGGCATGTTCGGCAGGCTAGCCTGTGGGGCGATGGCAATCGAGGCGATCAGCGACGAGTCGGTCGGCACCCTCGCCCTCGGCGACCTCACGGTACGGCGCCTCGGCTACGGCGCGATGCGGATCACCGGCCAAGGAGTCTGGGGACCGCCGCCGGACCGCGACGCCGCCCTGGCGGTGCTGCGGCGAGCGGTCGAGCTCGGCGTCAACCTGATCGACACCGCCAACTCCTACGGTCCCGACGTCAGCGAGGAGCTGATCGCCGAGGCGCTCCATCCCTATCCCGAGGGCCTGGTGATCGCGACCAAGGGCGGCTTCACCCGCCCGGGTCCCGGCAAGTGGGCGCCGAACGGGCGCCCCGAGTACCTGCGCGAAGCCTGCGAGGGCTCGCTGCGGCGGCTGCGGACCGAGCGGATCGACCTCTACCAATTTCACGTCCCCGACCAGGACGTTCCCTACGAGGAGTCGATCGGGGCGCTGAAGGAGCTGCAGGACGAGGGCAAGGTCAACCAGATCGGCATCTCCAACGTCAGCCTCGAGCAGTTGGCGACGGCGCGCGGCATCGTCGACGTCGTCTCCGTCCAGAACCGCTTCAACCTCGGCGAACGCTCGGCTGCCGACGTTCTCGCCGCCTGCCAGGAGGCTGGGATCGGCTTCATCCCTTGGTTCCCGCTCAACGCCGGCTCACTGGCCGAGCCCGGCGGTGCCGCCGCCGAGATCGCTGAGCGCCACGGCGCCACCCCGGCCCAGGTGGCGCTGGCCTGGCTGCTGCGGACGCCGGCAACGCTGCCGATCCCCGGCACGGGATCAGTCGAGCACCTCGAGGAGAACCTCGCGGCCGCGTCTCTCCAGCTTGGGGACGACGAGGTCGCCGAGCTGACCGACGCGGTTTAGATCAGCAGCTCGCCGCCGCTGACGATCGCTTCCCCGTCGATCTCAACGGTCGGCTCGAGCAGGACGCAGTCGAGGTGGACCGGGACCTGGACGGTGCCGCCGATCGCAGCCGAGGCGCCGAAGGCGACGTGGGCAGTGCCGAGAATCTTCTCGTCCTCGAGCACGTTGCCGGTGAGGATCGCTTCTTCGTTGGTCCCGATCCCAAGCTCGGCGACGTTGGTGCCGTCGGGACCGTGCCCGGTCAAGAGCTCCATCAGCGCCGCGCCCTGCGGGCCAGTGGTGTCGGTCAGGTGCCCGCCACGAATCGTCAGCGAGGTCGGGGTGTCGACGAGGCCGACGCCGGCGATCGAGCCGTCGACGACCAGCGTCCCCTCCCCGGTCCCCTCGAGCGGGGCAATGAAGCCCTCGCCGCAGGGCAGGTTGCCGAAGGCGCCGCGGGTGCCGAGTTCGCCGGCATCGACGATCCCGTCGCGGCCCTCGAGCCCGATCCGGAAGTCGCTGCCGTGGCGGCAGGTGATCCGCGCCTCGGAGCCGCTGTTGAGCGCAGTGACAACCGCCCAGCCGCGCCGGCGCACCTCGTCGAGGTCGCCGGTCATCAGCCGCGTCAGCATCTCTTCGGTGACGCCCGGCAGCGTGCCAATCCGGACCCCGGCCTCGCTCGCCTCTTTGCGGGCGGCGGTGTGGGAGAGCGACTGGATCGTCGGCGCCAGGACAACGTCGGCGGCCGCCATCGCGGCGGCAATCACCCGCGGCGGCTCGGCCGCGTGCGAGTCGCGCTCAGACATCACCGCCAGGGTCGCATCGGCGCCGTCGCCCTGCGCCTCAATCCGCATCAAGGCGCCGATCTCTTCGGTGACCGGGTTGCAGACGACAAGCACATCCTCACCCGGTGACACGCCCATGCATTGGCGAACAACGGTACGGACAGCCCTGTCCAGCTCAGCGCTCACCGGCACACCCTAGCTCTCGAACTCGATACCGGTACGCGGCGGGTTTTCCCTGCGCCTGAGCGTGCCTCAGTCATCGTCGTGACGATGGCGAATGGCCCAGATCTGAAACCAAACCAGCCCGACCAGCAGCGAGCCGAAGGCAATGAACGGCGGCAGCCATCCTTTCGGATGCGCGATCGCCAGCACCGCGACCGCGAACGCGTCAACCAGCAGCAAGAAGGCGACCAACACCGGTCGCATCGCCGCCCATCCCGATCCTTGACCCATCGCTACGATGCCCTCCCCGCCGGAGTAGCTCAGCTGGTTAGAGCAGCGGAATCATAATCCGCGTGTCGGGGGTTCGAGTCCCTCCTCCGGCATACAAACTCCCTGCAAATTAGCACTTTGGGAAATTTTCCCGACATTCGGAATCCTCGCCGGAAACTGTTGACCCGAAAAGCCGCCCGATAACAGCCGCAAGCAACTTCGCGGTACACATGGAACAGCCGCAAAGGGCAGCAAGTCATCCGCAGCCTCCCGAGCCCGCAAAGGACCGAAGACCGAGCACTGGGCAAGCGGTTCAATAGCTGTCTAGCCAGGTCGTTTCCCGCCGCCCTGCTCAATCCAGAGGTCGAGCTCATTCCGACCGAAGAGCAGCAGGGAGCCATCGCGGTGCACGGGGATCCGCCTCGCGCTGGTGAAGGCGTTGATGCGCGAGACCGGACAGCGCAGGTAGTCGGCCGCCTCAGATGCGGTCAGCCACGGCCCGACCTCGTCAACCCGCGATTCCACGAGCTGCGCAGCCCGCAGGGCGATGGCCTCCGCCACCTCAGGCGGAATCTCGCACTCGAATCGAACCCGTGCGTCCATATGGCCGTCGATCCCTTGGACTCTCCAGGCCGCATGCGGCGTCGTCGCGAATGGCGGCCGACCACCACCCATAATGCTCCTTGCGAGACCGAAGCGCCAGGCCTTATCCCCGCTCATCTGCCGATGGGCCTACGCTGGGGTTCGTGGCACCTCAGGTGATCGTCTTTGACGAGAGCAAGCACAGCCGACACCGGGTTCTCTCGGTCGGCGGCATCGTCTTCGACCTCGCCGACCTTCAGGCGATCGAGGCCGACTGGCTGGCCGCCCGCTGGAGCGCTGGCATCCCAGCCGACGCCGCGCTCAAGTACTCGATGAGCTGGCCCGAGGGTCCCGACCAGCGCTCGCATCTGATTGAAACCATCGCTCGACTGCCGGTCCGCGCCCTGATCTCCCTGCTGGAGGATTTCCGCCCGCTAAGGATGAAAGCGCCGGGGAAAGCGACGCGTAAGGACTCTTACATCCAGTGCAAGGCCCTCGAATACGCTCTACAGCGACTCGCCGGAGACCTCTACGTCTCCCCCGCCGATGCAGGTCCGCATCTGGTGATGATCGACGACCGAGATGATTTCGCCCAGTTCAAGAAGGTCTACGTGGACGGCCACCGAGATGGCTGGCCACACTTGCCCCATCACCCCATGCCGCCGCTGTCCGAGCGGGGTTTCTCGGCCTCCCTCGGGGCCTGCTCTAACGGGCCGCTCCACGAGATCGCAGACCTCCTCGTCTCGTGCACGACCCGCTGGGCGGACGAGAGGTGCATGAATCACAAGGGAGGCAAGGCGCCCGATCTCGAGGAGCTCGATCGCTGCATGAGCCAGTTAGTGCGGCTCTTCCCGGCCGGGCAAGGCGGATTACCCCCGCGGCGCTGCGGTCATAGCGTCGTCGTCCATGCCGGCAATCGCACCGGCAAGGAGCTTCTGCGAGACAACGTCGACCGCTGGATGAACGACCTGACATCGGGCGGCGGAAGCGCATCAGATCCCCGGACGGAGATTCCGTTCTGACGGTCCCAGCCACAAGCGAGCATCCCCGGTCGGGCGCAGAAGGGCCGCCTCGTCGCTTAAGGCCTCGTCAACGCCCCGATGCAGTCGGTGCCGTAGGGACCGATCACCGGCTCCGGGCCGTTCTTCACGGCGATCTTGATGTCGGTGTAACGACGCTTGCCACAGGTCGACCGAACCTTCGTCAGGGTCACCGTTGCTGCTCGCTTGATGATTCTTCCGCGTATGCAGTCGGGCAGGCACTTGCGCAGCCGGACGAATCCGTCGGCGATCGCCCGCCCAGTTCCCCAGCCCTGCCATTCGACCAGAGAGCCAACGCGAAACGTACCTCCCAGGGTCCCCGTGCCGATCACGATGAGGGTCGGTTCGACTTCGACGGGCTGCTCGAAGGGCTTCCAATAGACAGCCAATGGGGCGGTTTCAGTCGGTTCGCCTGGAATTGGTTCGGTGGGCGGCGGAGGTGGTGGTTGCGGGGGCGTGTAGCTGCACGGACATGGCAGCGACTCGCAGGCGATCCCATCTCCGTCTGCATCCAGGTTGTACGGATCACCCGGCAACAGGTATTGCTCTGCTTGGGCCTGGTTAGAGAAGTCCGAGCAGTCATAGTCGGTTGCCTTCGCCGAGGCGGGAGCGAACCCAAACACGGCGACGACAATCGGCGCAAGAATGAACCCCAGCCACTTCATCGCCGCCAGCCTACCGTCGGGTCAGTCGACGTGCGGTTAATCGGGGACTTTGACCTGGCATTGACCCTGGTGCCCGACAAGTCACGCACTGAGCTAGAGGTACGCGGTGATGTCGAGTTGAAGACCGCCGCCGTCCAGTGACGATCGGTGGAGAAGCCCCACCGGGGCCCGTGGCCGCCAAACACAATCCAACCGGCCAAGGACCCTTGACGGTGTCGTCCCCGAGCCTGCGAAGGGGTCCACGACTGGCCCGGACGCTAGTAGACATTTCAGGCAGCTGATTAGCCAGGTCGCCGGCCGCCGCCCCGCTCAATCCAAGCGTCGAGCTCGCTCCGGCGAAACAACAGCCGCGAGCAGTCGTGGTGATGCGGCACGCGTCTCGCGCTGGTCAATGCGTAGATGCGCGAAATCGGGCAACGAAGGTAATCGGCTGCCTCCGCAGCAGTCAGCCACGAGTCCTCCGAGCCGGCCCGCGCCTCCACTATCTCCGCGGCTCGAACCGCAATCTTCTCGATCAGCTCTGGAGGAAAGTCGCAATCGAAGCGCAGTCTTGGGCTCATGCGGAATCGATTCGGATAAGAATTTCTGCCGCCCTCCATGATGCTCCTCTCGGCGCGGATCCGCCAGGGCAGCAGTTGACTCATACGTGCAGCCGCGTAAGCTTGAGCCATGGCTATCGACCGCGAGTATGAGATCGTTTTGCAGCCCGAGCCCGAAGGGGGCTTCAGCGTTTTTGTGCCCGAGCTTCCGAGCGTTGCGACGCAAGGAGAGACGGTCGAGGAGGCCACGGCGATGGCGAAGGAGGCCATCGAGGCCTACCTCGAGGTGATACAGGAAGACGGCCTTCCGATTCCCAGTGTTCAGCGCGGTCGCGTAGCAGTCCACGCGTGAGCGCCAAGCTTCCGGCGGTTGACGGGAAGCAAGTCATCGCCGCCCTCGCCAAGAAGGGCTGGTACGTGAAGCGAATCCGGGGCAGCCATCACGTTCTCCGCCATTCCAGCATCCCGGACGCGATCCCGGTCCCGGTCCACGGCAGCCGGCCGATCAAGCGAGGAACGCTTTCGAGCATTCTGCGAGCCGCCGGAATCAGCCGGGACGAGTTCGCGCGGCTACTCAGGTAGCTGCCTTCCAGACGTGTCGCCTTCGAGAAGTCGACACGGCATGACGGAGCAGAGCTGGATGTACAGTCATCCCCAGGCCGCGGCCGAATCGGCCTCGTAGAAATGAACGGCAAGGGCTCGGCCGGGGGGTCGTTCGGCTGCAATCGCCGCCGCTCGCCTATGAATTTCCATGTTTGTCTCGCTGTCGACATCCCCGTGGAGGCTGACAAATAGCGCCCTGAATTTGCCCTCACTTCCCACGGCACGAAAGACATGAGCATCGTTGGTGGCGAGGGAATGACCATGGACAAAGAGTGAGTCCTGGCAGGTGGCAAGGGAGCGCAGTCCTTTGGCCAGGTAGTCGTTGTGACGAATTCGAGCGAACTTCTCCGGGCTCGTGCCCTCCGTAATGACGAGCGGGTAGGCCTCGTTTTCAAGGGCGGCGCGGATCTGCTCGATCAGGGCGATGCCGGTGCGACTGAAGGTCAGCTTCTTGAGGGTCGGACCCTCTTCGAAAAGATGGAGGCCGCCGTGGAGGTAGTAGATGTTCTGCGAGAAAGGCTTGTAGCTGTCCCACCTGACCCAGTCAGCGTCGGGCTCGTCACGGTCTTGGCGGAATCCATCATCAGCTTTGAAGTGGGGCTCCATCTCCTGCATCAGTGCCCAGTAGAGGAGGAGGTCATAGCTAACCGTGAAAACGTGTCCGAAGTTGGCCAGGAACTCACGGGCGCGCTTGTACTCCTCAAGCTCGATGTCACCGACGTTGTCGGGGTGATTGCGGGCCAGCGTGTCAGCCAATGCCGCCTTGACCAGATCGGCGTCGGCGGCCAGCCGGGCCGCGAGATCTTGGTCGCTGCTCTCATAGAAGGTTGCCATCCGCCCCGCCACACGGAGCGAGTTGATGATCTCCTCAAAGTCGGTGGTTTCCTCAGACACAAAGAGCTCCAGACCGTCCACAGAGAGCTTGCTCAGATCCGCTTCATCCAACAACCTCCCGTAGGTAAAGCAATCCGCGCGGCAAGCGATGCTGAATCCGTTGCCGAGCAGCAAGTGCCGGTTGGCGTGGATCTCCGCAGAGCGCTCGAGCGCCTCAGCGAATTCAAGCATCGGACCCAGGTCCAGTGAAAGCGTTCGAGGCGCTAGGCCGCCGGCAGCTTCCAGGTCCAGGGCTGAGTTTTGTGCTCGAGCGGCGGAACGAAGTAGTAGCCACCACCGAGGATGGCGTCCCCCACTTTGGTGAACAGAGGGTCGGTGCCAGCACCGGGGGTCGGAAAGTCGCTATTTCGCATCCAGCCGCGAACGATGAACTCGAACTGAGTCGAAAGCGTGCGGGCGAAGGAGATGAAGATCAAGCCGCGCTGCAACTCGCCAACCCCGGCCCCGATGAGGGGATAGCCGCGGCGAAAGATGCGGCGTTTAGCGTCGTCGGGACCTCGTGGGTTCGCCTTGCGAATGTGGGCGATGGCGGGGACTCTTAAATCAGTGGGTTCGCTGGCAAAGACGGGATCTTTCCCGAGATCGACGTCCTCGTCGGTGAGATCTAGACTGGCGCCAGAGACCTTGAAGCGGCCAACCGTTTTCTCCTGATCGTCCTGGGTGAGGTCGTCCCATGCTCGGGTTTCGAACTTGCTGACCTGGACGGTCATGTAAGTCCCTTCCTTGGTCCAATCGGGCTCGCTCGTCGGCTTGGGACTCAGATCCGGTGGGAAATGCGGTCCCTGGCCAGGCTGCTGACCATATTGACTGACTTCGGCTGGAGGTTCGGTCGGCGGGAGGTCCGGATATTCGCCGACCTTTGCAGGGTCAACGAAGACCAGATCCGCGTCCTCGTCACTGTTACGCGGGTCCAGATTTGAGGTGCCGTCCAAGAAGCCGATCAGCGCCCGGCCCTCGCGCCGCGAGGTGCGACCCGCCCGGCTCGTGTAGCGCTGTGAGCCGATCGCGGTGGAGGCCAAGGTGAATTCTTCGCCGAGCTCCTCCTCGATTCGGCGGACTACATGCTCACAGACATAGAGGTTGTCGGCACAGATCTGCAGGACCAGATCGCCAAAGTCGCTTTCTGGCGGAGCGTCAACCAGCTGACCCCAGGGAATCTCACGTAGATCCTGAGGGCGTTGATCTGCGGGAATCCCAAGCTTTTCGAAACCGCGAATGGAGATGCCAAGGGTGATCGTTAGGTGGGCGCGATCGTAGTCGTCCTTGAAGCCAAGCTCGCCGGTCTCGGCTGAGGGCTGGTCCTTAGCCTCGGGTGGATTTTCGGCATCAAGATCCGAGCGCAGCTCGCGTTCGACGACAGAACCAAGGGCTTTGAGGGAAGCGCGAGCGTCCTGAGCGGCGAAGTTGAGCGTCGCGAGCAGAAGATGCTCAGGGGGACGGTTGGTTATGCCTGCCTGCCGGCCAATTTTGGCCACCTTCTTCTCCCAATATTGGAGCCAGGGACGCGCGACTCTATCCGAATACAAGGACTTGTCTAAATACTGGGTTGTTTTTCGCTTCCGCTCTGAAACGGGGCTCGTCGAGGGCGGCGATCAGAGATTCATAGATCCCTGCCCGACGACGATCCCGGCCAGCCCCGCAGCATTCCCACTCTCCCTCGTCGGTGCCCTAACACCTCGCTCGGGTCAACGCCGGGTCAACACAGGACTCGTACACAGCCGAAAGCGCATCGCGCCCACCTGAGCGAAAAATCCGTCCGTAGAGCCAAATCTGCTGACATCCGAATACAGCAGAACGCGCCGGACCGGAATCATAATCCGCGTGTCGGGGGTTCGAGTCCCTCCTCCGGCATCGCCCCAGATCGCGAAAGACCTTCCCGTGGGGCTCAATCGCTCGGAAGGCTCGGAGGGGTTTTTCGAGGATCCTGCAAGCTGGGTGGAACCTCAAAGCCTGCGAGACCGAAGATTGTCGGAATTGGGATCTCGCCAGACTTCCGCAGCCGGATTTGCGATTCGAGTTTGATCTCGTACAAGGCCTCAAAGACACGGGTCAGGAGGTCGGTGGCTTCCTTCCAGCCCTGCTCATCCAAGGTAAGTGGCAGCCAGGTCAAATGGCTATCGTCTCGACCGTCCAGGGTCCCGGCATCCAAGGCGGCCCAGCAGCGAGCGACGAAATCGCGGATCACCGACTCACTGAATTCCTGCCGCTCTTTCTCGCTCATCTCGGCGAATTCGGGATCGGTGATGATCGGCTCTTGGGCCGCGCTGTAGAAGTGCAGCCGCACGCCTCGAACCTGAACCTCCTGGCGGTCCAGAAAACCGGCTTTCTCTAACGCGCGGAAGTGGTTGTAGGCCGTCTTCTTCGGAATCTTGTGGCGTTTCGCGAACTGCTCGACCGTCACCTCACCCTCGTTGCAGGCGGCAAGAATACGCACCCGCAGAGGGTGGCGAAGTGCCTTCCCCGCTTGCTCCACCATCGCTTTTCTCCTCGCTGTGAGAACCCCTGTTTGATGTGGCCCCCGCTACCGGACGGACCTTCCCGCCCGGTCAATCGAACATACCTCGTTCATACCGGGCGGCGGTCGGGAAAACATTCCGTCTTCCTAAGTAAGGAAAACTTGAATATTCATAATTCTCATTTCGAGGGAGGTGAAAGCAATGCAGATGACGAGCGTCGAGCGCCCCGTTCCCCTGCTGTCCATTCGGAAGTCCGGATAGCGCCCTGGGGGGCGCCGCCGCTCTTGGGCTCAGGCGGCTGCGCCCCTCGGTGCAAATGGCCCTTGCCGTCCGAGTTTGGACACGTCCGGGTTCAGCATTGGTCCTATCGTTCGCTGCCCGCCGGTGGGACGGCGGCCGCAGACAACAACGGGAGAGGGAGATATGCACACGCTCAAGGGGAGGCGGGGCCTGCTGGCTGTCGCCGCAATCGCACTGCTGGCGGCGGTAGCTGTCGCCGGGATCGCCAGCGCCGGAGAAGGCCCAGTGAAGGTGAAGGTCGGCGAACTGGAATTCACCGCCGACGGCGGCTTCAAACCGAAAGCTCTCTCGAAGACCAAGCTGACGCCGATTGCTTTCGAAGCATCGGGCACGATCAAATCGATCAGCACCGACCCGGCCAAAAAGCATCCGCCGGCACTGAAGGAAGTGCTGGTCGAAGCGGACAAGAACACGGCCGTGACGACGACCGGCTATCCAACCTGCAAATCGGGTGAATTGCAGTCGACGACCACCGCCGCCGCACTTGCCGCCTGCAAGCCGGCGTTGATCGGCGAAGGAACGACGAAAGTGGGCATCGCCTTCCCGGAATCGAATGAAGTCCCGGTCAACAGCAGGCTGCTCGTGTTCAACGGCGGCGAGGCGGGCGGAACCATCACCTATTACATCCACGCCTACATCACGCTCCCCGTCCCGGCCGCAATCGTGACCACCGTGAAAATCAAGAAGATCCACCACGGACGCTACGGACTGCTTGCCACGGCAACGATCCCGAAGATTGCCGGCGGCTCGGGATCCGTTCTCTCCTTCAGTCTCAAGATCGACAAGAAATTCACCTACAAGGACAAGACGGTGAGCGTGATCTCGGCAAAATGCCCCGACGGCAAGTTGCAGGCGCACGCGACCGCGGTCTTCGCCGATGGGACGCGAGCCTCTGCCGACGTTATCCGCTCCTGCACCGGCAAGAACTAGTAGGCGGGAAAGGGGCCGGCGTTCGCCACCTCCACTACCGCGCGCGGTAGTGGAGGTGGACGACGCCGTCGCTGAAACGGCGCTCGCCCAGCAGCTCAAGGTCCAGGCGCATCCCCTCAGGCCGCCGCCTTCATCGCCGCCACTTTCTCCGGCTCGAACTCGCGCTCGATTCGCGTCTGCGCGCTCGGCGCAGAATCCAGGGTCCGCGAGTAGACGACCTTCTCCGCCGCCCGCCAGATCTCGGCGTAGTCGCGCATCGCCGCTGACTGGTCGGCGAGATCTATCGTCTCCCAGGCGACCATCGTCCCGTACATCCCCCGCCCGTAGAGGTAGGTGCCGAGCGGGCGCTCGAGCTCGTTGACGAAGGCGTGGACCTCCTCGCTCGGCGCCGCCCAGTCGAACTTGCCGCGCTGGTCCTCGACGTAGCCGTCGAGCGAGCAGACAGTTGAGTAGATCAGCTTCGCCACGAGTGCCCGACCGCTGCGGTCAGGCGCGCTCGAGGATGACGATTGGGATCTGGCGCTCGGTCCGCGCCTGGTATTCGTCGTAGGCGGGCCACTCGGAGGCCATCGTCGGCCAGATCTCGGCCTTCTCCTCGGCATTGGCGGTGCGGGCGCGGGCCTTGAAACGATCGCCCAGCACCTGCACCTCGACCTCGGGATCGGCGCTGAGGTTGAGATACCAGGCCGGCGGCTCGTCGGTACCCCCTTTGGAGGCGACGATCGTGTAGGCGTCGCCGTATGGGGCGTAGATCAGCGGCGTCGTCCGCTCCTCGCCGGACGTGCGCCCGGTCGTGGTCAGCAGCAGCGTCTGCGTGCCCTGCCACTCGTGCCCCTCGGCGCCGTCGGTGGCGCGGTAGCGATCGACGTGTTCCTGTCCGAACAGCATCAGAACTCCGATGCTAGCCGAGCGCCTGCACCGGCCCGATCAGCGACCCGGGCCGACGCGACTGACCATCGCCGCCTCCGGCTCGCTCTTGCCCTTGAGGTCGAGCTCGCGCGCCTCCGCACCGATCATCAGCTCGCCGGCGCGGTCGCTGACCCGGCGGGAGATCACCGTCTCGCCGCTGGCCGCGGCGGCCTGCAGGCGGGCGGCGGTGTTGACGACGTCGCCGATCGCGGTGAAGTCCTTGACGTCGCCGGAGCCGACATTGCCGACGAAGGCGGTGCCGAAGTCGAGGCCGATCCCGAGGTCGATCCAGGGCTCGCCGTCGCCATAGCCAGCGGCGAGCAGGAGAGCGCGGGCGTCGCCGACCATGTGACGCGCCGGCTCACCGGGGAAGACATTGGGCAGGTAGAGCGCCATCACCTCGTCGCCGACCAGCTTGTCGATGATCGCGTGGCGGCAGAGGACGTCGACGGCGGTGGCGTAGAAGCGGTTGAGCAGCGTCGCGACCGCGTCCGGCGCCTGTCCCTCGGCGAGCGAGGTGAAGCCGCGCACGTCGGCGAAGAGGATCCCGACCTCCATCTCGACCCCTCCCATCGGCGCCTTCTCGAAGCACTGCCCACAAAGGCGCGGGTTCTTGCGCGAGGGCGCAAATCCGAAGCGGCCCATCAGCCGCCCGCCGATGCCGGCGTAGGGCGCCTGACAGACGGCACAGCGCGGGTCGCGCGGGAGGCGGCGCATCAGCCGCAGGAAGTAACGGCCCCGATGGGATTCGAGGGACCGAAAGAAGTCGGCGTCGCCGTCTCCGCCCATGCCACGAGTCTCCACCCGGCGGCGCCGTGACGCAAGCCGTCAGGTGAGGCGCCGGTCGGCCACCTCGGCCCGGCGATCGAGCCAGGCGACGACCCGCAATGCGACCAGCAGCAGCACGACCGAGGTCGCGGCGCCGATCGCCCAGGCGGCGACCATCCCGCCGGTCGCCGGCTCCAGTTCGAAGTAGTCGCGACCGGCGGGGACGATGCAGAAGAGGACGAAGCCGAGCGCCATCAGTGCGCAGAGCCCGGCGACGGCAAGGCGCCGCTTGCCGGGTTCGTCCTCAAGCGCCAGCACGATCGCGAGGCCGACCGCCACCACCGTCGCCGCCGTCACCGTCCGCGCCTGCGGCAGCGTCGCGTCGAAGACGTGGCGGGCGAGCTCGTAGCTGACGAGGATGCCGAGGCCGGTGGCGAGCCCGGCCGGGATCGAGAAGCGGGCGATCGCCTTGAGGAAGCCCTCCGGGCGCCAGGGCCCGCTCGACGGCGCCAGGGCGAGGAAGAAGGCGGGAATCCCGATCGTCAGCGAGGAGGTCAGGGTGAACTGGCGCGGCAGCAACGGGAAGACGCCGCTCGGCAGCGCGACCGTGATCAGCAGGAAGGCGGTGAACAGCGCCTTGGTCACGAACAGGCGGGCGACGCGCTGGATGTTGCGCAGGATCTGGCGGCCCTCATGGACCATCCGCGGCACCTCGCGGAACTCGCCGGAGACGAGGACCAGGTCGGAGACCGAACGCGCCATCTGCGTCCCTGAGCCCTGGGCAATAGCCAGCCGGGCCTGCTTCAGCGCCGGCACGTCGTTGACGCCGTCGCCGAGCATGCCGACGTACTCACCGCCCTCGCTCAGCACCCGCACCACCCGCGCCTTGTCCTCGGGCGAGATGCGGCCAATCGCCGGCGCCGCCCGCACCGCCTCGAGCAGCTGCTCGTCGCCTTCTGGCAGGGCGCCGCCGTCGAGCGCGTCCGAGCGCGCCGGGACGCCGACGTCGCGCGCGATCGCCCCGACCGTCGCCGGGTTGTCCCCGGAGAGGACCTTGAGCGCGACCTCCTCCGCCGCGAAGAAGGAGACGGTCTCATCCGCGTTGTCGCGCAGGCGCTCGGCGAGAACGACGATCCCGAGCGGGCGCAACGGCTGCGGCAGCGGCGCGTCGGGCGCGGCCGCCGGCAGCGGCCCCTCGGCCGCGGCGAGGGCCAACACGCGGCGGCCCGCCGCCGCCTCGCTCGCGGCCTGCTCGCGCAGCGCCGCCGGAGCGGCTTCACCCAACAGCGCCTCCGGGGCACCGAGCACGAGTCGTTCGCCGCCGAGTTCGAGCGCGCTCCAGCGGCGCCGCGAGGAGAACGGCACCACCGCCGTCGGGTTGGCCGGGCCGGCGCCGTCGGCGAGCCTGGCCTCGTGGACCGCTTCCAGGGTCGAGTTCCGCGCCGGGGCGCTGGCCGCGTAAGTGGCGAGCGCCCGGGCCAGCTCCGACTCCCCCACACCCTCCGCCGGATCCAGTTGGACCACCCGCAGCGAAGCCTCGGTCAGGGTCCCAGTCTTGTCGGTGCACATCACCGAGACCGACGCCAACGACTCGATCGCGTTCAGCTGCTGGGCGAGGATCCCCTTGTGGGCCATCTTCGCCGCCGAGACCGCGGCCGTCAGCGAGACCAGCAGGATCAGCCCCTCGGGGACGATGTTGACGATCGCCGCGGTGAGGGTCTCGACCGCGTCGGCCTGGCTGACATCGCGGATCGCCAGCGAGACGCCGAGGGCGACCCCGAGTGGCACCATCACGCCGACCAAAATCACCAGCAGCCGGTCCATTGCTTTCTCCAGCGGCGAGCGCGGGTGGCGGAAGGCGCGGGCGGTCGCCGCCAGCTTCGCCGCGCGGCTGTCGGCGCCGACGGCGCTGGCCTCGAAGTCGGCCTCGCCCTCGACCGCGAAAGAGCCGGAGAGGACCTCCTCGCCCACCGCTCGCACCACCGCCTCCGACTCTCCGGTCAGGTTCGACTCGTCGAGCGCCAGGCCCTCGGCGCGGACGACGGTACCGTCGGCGACGACCTGGTCGCCGCTGCTGATCCGGACCAGATCGCCGACGACAACGTCGCCGACCGGGACCTCGTGCGGGCTGCCGTCGCGGACGACCGTCGCCGCCGGAGCGACCAGTGCCGCCAGCTTGTCGAGGGCGCGCTTGGCCCGCACCTCCTGGAAGCTGCCGATGACGGTATTCGCGACGAGGATGCCGAGGAAGAGCGCGTCCTTGGGGTTGCCGAAGGCAATCGTCGCGGCGCCGAAGACGGCGAGGATCAGGTTGAAGATCGTGAACGTGTTGCCAACGACGATCGAGCGGTACGAGCGGCTCGTCGCCTCCTTCGGCGCCGGTCCGCGCTCGCGCAGCCGCCGCTCGGCCTCCTCCTGCGAGAGGCCCGCGGGCGGCGAGTCTGCGGAGGACGAGGTCAGACGGGAGAGCGTATTCCGTAAAGGCCCCGACCAACCACTGGGGCGGCGACGGGAGAAGCGCGGCCCGGGCGCAGATATCGTCCCCGGCGATCGGCGCCACCGGGGCGCCGAAAGAACCAGAGAGGCTGTGGATGGAAGCTGCAAGACGGAGGTTCAAGTTCGGTGTTCTCGGCGGCCTGGCGGCCCTGATCGTGCTGGCGGTCGCGCTGGTCCCGGGCGCGTCGGCGCAGAAGGGCAGCTACGCGAACTGCGGCAACAAGCGGATCACGATCCAGATCGAAGACGGCGAAGGTGGCACCCGCCCCTACCCGGTGAACGCAAAAGTGGTCCAGGTGAAAGACGTGAGCTGCGCCGACGGTGTCAAATTCATCCGCGAGGTGATGGAAGGAAGCAACCCCGGCAAATACGGCTACCCGCAAAACTACAAATGCAAGGCCGGCAGCTTCGACGTCCCGACCGGCTACTACCCGCAGATCTGCACCAGGGGCAGCAAGGGCATCAAATGGGGGCAGCAGGGCGGCTGACATCCCAGTCCCCGGGTAGGACAATGGAGGCATGAGCGTCCCCGAGACCCAGGCCGCCGACGTGCGCACGCTGTCGAACTACGTCGGCGGCGCCTGGGTCCCCTCGGCCGCCACCGAGCACCTCGACGTCACCGACCCGGCCAGCGGCAAGGTGCTCGCCCGGGTCCCGCTCTCGACCACAGCCGAGCTCGACGTCGCCGTCGCCGCGGCGCGGGCGGCGCTGCCGGAGTGGCGAGCGGTCAGCCTGATTGAGCGCGGCCGCCGCCTCTTCACCCTGCGCGACGCGCTCTCCCGTCGCCGCGAGGACCTCGCCCGCTCGGTCACCGCCGAGATGGGCAAGACGATCGGCGATTCCCGGGCCGAGGTGGCGCGGATGATCGAGATGGTCGAGTGCGCCTGCGCGATCCCGACCACGATCCAGGGCCGGGTCGCCGAAGACGTCTCGCGCGGGATCGACGCCGAAACCGTGCGCCAGCCGGTCGGCGTCTGCGCCGCGATCGTCCCCTTCAACTTCCCGGCGATGGTCCCGTTCTGGTTCCTGCCGTTCGCGATCGCCTGCGGCAACGCCTTCGTCCTCAAGCCCTCCGAGCAGGTGCCGCTGACCCAGCAGCTCGCCTTCGAGGCGATCGAGGAAGTGGATCTGCCGGCGGGGGTCGTCAACCTCGTCAACGGCGGCCGCGAGATCGTCGAGTCGATCCTCGACCACCCCGGGATCGACGCGGTCAGCTTCGTCGGCTCGGCCCCGGTGGCGCGGATCGTCTACGAACGCGCGGCCAAGACCGGCAAGCGGGTGCAGGCGCTGGGCGGGGCCAAGAACCACATGGTCGTGATGCCCGACGCGGTGGTCGAGAAGACCGTCGAGGGAATCGTTGGCTCAGCCTTCGGCGCCGCCGGGCAGCGCTGCATGGCCGGCTCCGTCCTCGTCGTCGTCGGCGCGGCGCGGGAGCGGCTGCTGCCGGCGCTGATCGAGCGCGCGGGCAAGCTGAAGGTCGGGCCGGGAGACGACGAGACGGTCGAACTGGGCCCGGTGGTCTCGGCTGCCGCGCGCGAGCGGATCGTGGCCGCGATCGAGAGCGCCGTCGACGAGGGCGCCGAGCTCCTGCTCGACGGCCGCACGACCGACGCCGGGCCGGTAGGGACGCTGCTCGGGCCGACGATCCTCGGCGCCGTCGACCCCGCCTCCGAGGCGATCTCCGAGGAGATCTTTGGTCCGGTGCTCTCGGTGATCGAGGTCGCGACCCTCGAAGACGCAATCGCGACTGTAAACAGCAGCCGCTTCGGCAACGGCGCTTCGATCTTCACCGAGTCCGGCGCCGCCGTCCGCGCCTTCCGCCGCGACGTCGAGGCGGGGATGATCGGCGTCAACATCGGCGTCGCCGCCCCGGTCGCCTTCTTCCCCTTCAGCGGCTGGAAGGACTCCTTCCTCGGCGACCTCCACGCCCACGGTCCCGACGCGGTCGAGTTCTACACCCGCAAGAAGACCGTCACCAGCCGCTGGTTCGGCGCCGGCGAGAGCGGCGCCTACTTCGTCGAGAAATAGCGAGGCGGCAATTAGCCCGCTCTGGGCGGGTCAATTGCCGCCTCGATTCCGCGGATGCCGTTTGCCGGCGCGCTCGTTGCCGCGCTTGTAGTTACCGGTCAGCCTCGCCATCAGCAGCTGCGCATCGCCGCCCTCAACCTCGGTGAGGAAGTCGGCGGCACGCTGGCCGCGCAGCGTCGTCGCCCGGTGGCCATGGTGGAAGATCACCACCTCCTCGCCGCGGACCTCATACTCGAACCGATGCGGAGCGGACACCCGCTCACGATAGCCCCGACCGGAATCACGTCCCTGCTCTTCGCCGGCGCTCTCCTCAGCCGGCTGAGTTTGCGTGGGCGCGAATCAGCTCCGCCACACGCTGGGGCTCCTGCGCCATCAATGCGTGGCCGCAGCCCTCGAACATCTCGACCCGGGCGCCAGGCCAAGCCGCCGCCAGCGCCTGCGCGTTGGCCGGTGGGATGACGATGTCCTCGGTCCCGTGCAGAACCAGCACCGGTGGCGCCCCGGCCGGCGCCGGCCCTGGGTCGTCGCGATGCCAGGCCGTCATCGCCGCCTCCTGTGCCCGCAGCGCCGTTGGCGCCAGCTGCTCTCGCGCTGCAGCCACCACATCGCCGAATTGGGCGTCGATCTCGGCCGCCAGCGGCGGCGGGAAGAGCAGCGCGATCAGCCGCGAAGCCTGCTCGCGCGGCGTCCCTGAGTGGTCGGTCAGCCGCTCCCAGACCGCGGAGTCCGCCACCACCGCCGCAGCACCGCCGGGATCGGTGTCAAGCAAAGCCAGCGCCGCGACCCGCTCCGGCGCCCGTCGCCCCAGCTGTTGAGCGACGAAGCCGCCCATCGACCAGCCGACGACCGGCAGCCGATCGATGCCCTCGGCGTCGAGCAGGCGCTCCATGTCGGCCGCCATCAGGTCGACGGTCAGCTCCTCGGCGCCCAGCTCGGCGTCGCCCATGCCGCGGTTGTCGGGGCGAATCACGCGGTGGCTGCTGCCCAGCTCCGCGAGGAAGGCGGGGTCCCAATCACCGCCGGCGGCGGCGTAGCCGTTGATCAACAGCAGCGGTGGCAGCACGTTCAAGGCTCGATCCTGCCGTCGGCGCCGACCTCGATCCCCTTCGAGCCAAAGTCTTCCTGGGAGAGTTCCGCAATCAGGCTGGCCGCCCGTTCTTCGGGATCCAGCACCGGCTGGCCCTCCTCGATCAGGCTGACAGAGGCGATCCGGCCGGCGCGGAAGCTGCCGTCGGCAGCCATCGTCACGTGCAGGACGGCGCTCTCGCCGAGGACGCCTTCGAGCGTGAAGTTGTGGTAGCCGGAGAAGTTGCCCAGGCTGTAGGCGATCAAGCGGCCGCGGTAGATCTCCATCCCGCGCAGCACGTGCGGGCCAGAGCCCAACACGAGGTCGGCGCCGGCCTCGATCGCCATCTGGGCAAAGGCCTCCGGGTTGCCGCGGTCCTCGCCCAGGTAAATCTCCTCTTCGCCGCTGACGTGAAGGGCGTCGGAGCCCTCCGCGCCGGCGTGGATCGCGACGACGACTATGTCGGCCCTCTTGCGCGCCTCGCGGATCAGCGCCCGCGCCGTTTCCAGGTCGGTGAGCGAATTCGTGTACTCGTAGGGGGCGAAGCCGAGGAAGGCAACCCTGTGGTCGCCGATAGTGACGTAAGTGGCTTCGGCGGGCAGGCCGGTGGGCTTGATTCCCGCGCCGCGCAGAGCTTCGATCGTCTCCTCCTGGCCCGCGTCGCCGAAGTCGTAAGAGTGGTTGTTGGCCAGGTTCATCACCGTGAAGCCAGCGTCCGCCAGGTACTTGGCGTACTCCGGCGGCGCCCGGAAGGCGAAGCAGGTACCAGGATCGGCGCCGCCGCACTTGACGTCTTCGGAGACATCGGTCAGCGTCCCCTCGAGGTTGCCGAAGACGGCGTCCCCGACCAGCTGACCCGAGATCGGGTCGAGGTAGCTCGCCGGGTCCGGCGGCAGCGTCGGCGTCACCCCCATCGCGGTGTCGCCGACGGCGGACAACGTGACGGCGCCCACCTTGTCCTTCCCATCGCTCGCCTGCTTTTTCTCGCTCCCCTGCTTCTCGTGCATTGCTTTTTTGTGGCCTTTTGACGGCGGAGCGCTCGCTTCCCTCGGCGGATTGCGAACGGTCCCGTCGAAGCAGCCGCAGAGCAGCGCCGCCAGCACGATCGCCGGGAGGAGCGCGAGCAAGGGCCGGCGCATCCTCAGACCTCCAGCATCAACGTCACCGGCCCGTCGTTGACGAGAGCCACCCCCATGCAAGCGCCGAACACTCCCTTGGCGGCGCCGAGCCGCTCGCAAAAGCGGTCATAGAGCGGCTCCGCGATCTCCGGGCGGGCGGCGCCGGTGTAGCTGGGCCGGTTGCCGCGCCGAGCGTCCCCATAGAGGGTGAACTGGCTGACGCAGAGGATCTCGCGCTCGTCCAGCGGCTCGTTCATCCGTCCCTCGGCGTCGTCGAAGATCCGCAGCGCCCGCACCTTGTCGGCGAGCCGGTCCGCCTGCTCCTCGCCGTCACCGACGCCGATCCCCAGCAGAACCAGCATCCCCGGTCCGATCTGGGCCACCCGATCACCCTCGACGTCAACCGCCGCCTGGCTCACACGCTGGACGAGAGCTCGCATCCAGCGAGTCTAGGAACGGGTTCGGTCAGCGATGCTCGGCGTGACGGTGATTGTGCTTTTTCTTGTGCACCTTCACGCACCGCTGCTTGCCCTTGATCTTCTTCTTGTGGAAGCCCTTGCGACAGCGCGGCGGATTCGGCTTCGACGGACCTGGCAGCAGGGTTACTTTCAGCGGCGGTGGGGGCGGGGTGAGGTTGACGACCTGGCCGTCGATTCCGATCACCGCAGCGGGTGGGGCTAAGTGCAGAACCGTCGCCCCTTCACGGGTCGGCGAGCCCTTCCACCACTGCGAACCGTAACCGTCGGCGTCGCTGCCGAAGGGACCCTTAGGGGGCGAGAAGACGACGACGAATTCGCCTTCCGGCAGGGCGCGGAAGTTGTAATGACCGGCGACGTCGGTGAAGGCTTGGCGGTTGCTGGCCTGCGGGTCCGTGGAGATGATTTCCACCAGCATGTGCACTACTGGTTTGCCGGTCCCGGCTTCGGTCAGGGCGCCCGAGACTTCGGCACCCTTGTCCATTTCGAAGTCGATCGGACCGATCACTTCGCTGGCATGGGCAATTTCGATCTTCGGTTCGCCGATAGGGGGAAATTCTTTCTCCTGGTAGTTCTGGAAGCCAGGCTGGAAGTCGATCCGGTACCCGGCCGTCGGCAGACCGTTGACCTGGTACTTGCCGTCCACTCCGGTTTCGTCGCAGCGCTGGTAAACGCCGGGGAATTGTTCGGCTTCTGGACAGGCGAAAATGCCGGAGATCGGATCGCCAGTGTCGGCGTCGGTGACCGTGCCTTCGATCGTGCTCCCGACTTCGAGTTCGATATCGACCCCGGCGTGAGATTCGAAGACACTGGCGATCGCGACGCCAGTCCCGGGTCCCCCTGGAGCGAAAGCACTGCCGCCAACGAAGTGATCGACGAAGTTGCGGTTCCGAAGCCTGTCGCTGACCAGGACCTTGTATTCGCCCGTCGCCGGGGCTGGCAGCGCGTAGCTGCCGGCGGCATCGGTCTGCGTGCAAGGCTCTTCGCCGGTGCGGGCCCCGATCCAGGCGCAGACCTGGGCACCTTCCAGCGTCCCCTGTCCAGCCCCGGTCACCGTCCCCGAGATCGTCGCTGCCGAAGCCGACGCCGGCAAAGCCCAGATCGCGATCCCGCTCAACGCCAACCCCAGAGTCACTCTCACCGCACGCGAAATCGCCATTCCCTACTCCCCTCTTCTTTCACTGCCTGAACCTTGCCCAAACAACCTGCTGGCGCTCAGGAAGTTGCTGAGTGACGAATCACTTGGGTCGTCGTCATGCGCATCTCACGATGAGTGGCGTGGTGCCGCTTGTGCCGGTGCTTCTTGCGGATCTTGACGCAATGCGACTTTCCCGCAGCTTTCTTCTTCCTGAATCCCTTGCGGCAGCTGACGGGCTTGGAGAGTGGCAACACGAGGGCCGGCGCGACGGTCGGGCTGGGCACCGACGGACGCACAACGGGGGCGCCGATCTTCACCAGGGCCGCGTCGACCCCGGGATGGGTTCCACCGGCCACGACGGAGACCGGGTCGGCGGCGGCCAGAGTCCGCTTGTTGAAGAAGTACTGGGTGACGTATTCAGCTTCGATCCCCGTTTCTTCTTCGGCGAAGGGGGCAAAGCCGACCTTGTAGGTGCCGGCGGGCAGTCCGCCGATCGAGTAGCCGCCCCCCGCTCCGGTCACTTCACAGCGGGATTCTTCTTCGCCCCCAACCTGCTTGACGCAGACGAAGATTTCTTCGAGGCCGACATGACTGACGGCATCGGTGACCACACCGGTGATCGTTCCCGCCGGAGTCAGAGCCACGTTGCGTTGGGTGACGGCGCCGACGCTGACCGGCACTTCGCGTTCGAACTGGTACTGGAAGTTGAGTCCCTGGGGAATGAATTCGAGCCAGTATTCACCCGCCGGTAGACCGAGCAGCGTGTATTCGCCTTCCGAATCGGTTTTCCCGCATTCGATGTAGAACGGCGACACTTCACCTTCCGCGCAGGCCCAGAGACCGGGGATCGGCGCACCGCCCGCTTCGCTGACGACTCTGCCGTGGATCGTGCCGCCGGCCGCGACTTCGGCATCCACTTCGATCACGGGCCCGGAGGCAACGTCGACCGGGTCGGCGGTGAAGAACCCCTGTTTGTTGTTGTAGTACTCGGAAGCGAAGTTGCGGCCTCCGTAGCCGGGCCAGAATTCGACTACGTATTCGCCGGCGCTCAGACCCGAAATCGTGTACCCGCCGCCGGAATCGGTCACTTCGCAGTTATCGCCGATCACTGCTTCGAATTCGATTTCTTCTTCTTCCTCCTCGATGCTGAAGGCACAGACCCTGGCCCCTTCGACCGGCGCATGCCCGGCAGCTTCCGCAGTCACGGTCCCGGAGATTGAACCGACCGCGGAGGCACTGCTCGGAACGACGAGACAGGCGAAAAAGAGGCAGGCACAGAACGCCAGCATGGCCCGCCGCAACCTGATTTTTCCCAACTTGGAGAGCGCCTGAGAAATCAAGGCGGGGAAAATATACGAATCAGGAGACCCCGGTGTTGCTTTCCAGCGCCTCGATCAGTGAGGAGGCGTCATAGGCGCCGAAGTGGTGGACGCCGTTGGCGAAGAAGGTCGGCGTGCCCGAGGCGCCGCTGGCCGCTGCCGAGGCAAGGTCGCGCTCGACTCGCTCGCCGTAGGCCTCGGCGTCGATCTCCGCCGCCAGCCGCTCGGCGTCGAGACCGAGGTCGCGGCCAACCGTGATCATCGTCTCCCGCGAGAGTCGCGGCTGGGCCGCGAAAAGGGCGTCGTGGTACTCCCAGAATTTGCCCTGGGCGCCAGCCGCCTCGCTCGCCTGCGCCGCCATCGGCGCCAGCGGGTGCTTCTCGGGAATCGGCAGGTGGCGGAAGGCGAAGACCATGCGGCCGCCAAGCCGATCGTGCAGCCGCCGCAGAATCGACTGGGCACCGAGGCAGAAGGGGCACTGGAAGTCCCCGAACATCACCAGCTCCAACTCCGCCCCGCGCTCGCCGCGGATGTGATCGACGTCCTCCAGTGGGGGTGAGAGCGGTTCGTCCACGGAACGCGATGTTATGTGCTGGTGCACGACGTCGAGTCGATCCTGCTCCTGCTGCTGGCGGCGGCGCTGTTGGTACGCCTCGCCGACCTCGCCAAGATCCCCGCCCCGATCGTCCTCGTCGTCGGCGGCCTCCTGATCGCCCTCGTCCCGGGCCTGCCCGACGTCGAACTCGACCCCGACCTCGTCTTCCTTGTCTTCCTGCCGCCGCTTGTCTTCTCCGCCGGCTGGCGCACCTCGCCGCTGGAGCTGAAGGCGCTGATGAAACCGCTGGCGGCTCTCTCCGTCGGCCTCGTCTTCATCACCGCCGCGGTCATCGCTGTCGTCGCCCACGCCCTGGTCCCGGGCCTCGACTGGGCCGAGGCGGCCGTCCTCGGCGCCGTCCTCTCCCCCACCGACGCCGTCGCCTCGACCTCGATCTTCCGCCGCCTCGGAGCACCGGAACGAGTGCGGCTGCTGGTCAGCGGCGAGTCGATGATCAACGACGCCACCGCCCTCGTCCTCTACCGGATCGCGATCGGGGTCGCGGTCGGCGGTGCCTTCAGCATGGGCGACGCGGCGCTCGAATTCGTCGGCGTCTCCGCCGGCGGCATCGCCGTCGGCCTCGCCGTCGGCGTCCTGCTGGACTTCGTGATCCGCAGCCAGGCGGATGTCTCGCTCTCGATCTTCGTCTCCGTCCTCGCCGCCTACGGCGCCTACGTCGGCGCCGAGCAGTTGCACGTCTCCGGGATCCTGGCCGCGGTCGTCACCGGTCTCTACGGCGGCTACCGGGCGCCTCGCTCCCAGGACGCCGATACCCGCCTCAACGCAATCGCCTTCTGGGACGTCTTCATCTTCGGGCTGGAGACGGCGCTCTTCGTCCTCCTCGGCCTGCAATTACCCGGCGTGGTCGAAACGCTCAACGACTCCTCCTCCGGCGTCGCCGACCTGATCTGGCCGGTGGTCGCGATCACCGCCGCCTCGATCGGCGTCCGCCTCGCATTCGTCTTCGCCCTCGGCTCGGCCTCCGGCGCCACCCGCGGCCAGCGCTTCGCGGTCGGCTGGAGCGGGATGCGCGGCGCCGTCTCGCTCGCCGCCGCCCTGGCGGTGCCGCTCTCGGTGGGCGCCCGGCCGCAGATCATCTTCCTCACCTTCGCGCTGATCCTCGTCACCCTGGTCGGCCAGGGCCTCTCCCTCCCCTTCATCGTCCGTGCCTTGAAGCTGGAGGAGCCGCGCCGCTGGAGCGACGAAGAGGCGGTGGCACGGATGGAGGCGGCGCAATCGGCGCTTGACCGGATCGACGAGATGGAGTCCGAGGAGCGCGCTTCGGAGGCGCAGCTGAAGCGGCTGCGCGACCTCTACCGGGCTCGCTTCCGGATGTGCCAGGCGGTGCTCGGTGGCGAGGATCCGGACACCGCCGCCCGCGAGCAGCGGATCGTCGACTACGGGGAGCTGCGCCGGGAGCTGATCGGGATCGAGCGCGAGGAGCTGCTTGACCTGCGCGGCGTCGGCCGCCTGCGCAACGTGACGATGCGCCAAATCGAGCGCGACCTCGACCTCGAGGAGGCCCGGATCCGCAGCTAGGCGAGGAACTCGCGGGCGCGAGCGGCGACAAGGTCGGGCATCTCGTCGACGATGAAGTGACCGCAACCGTCGACCAGCTCCAGCTCCATCGCCTCAGCGTGGCGCTCGTAGCCGGCCAGCAGGTCCGAGTTGAGCGCTTGGTCGCCGGTCCCGAAGACCAGCTTGGTCGGCACCTGGAGGCGATTGTGCGCGTAGCGACCCCGCATGATCGCCGGTGCCTCGCGCAGGTTGAAGACGCGGTACATCTGCACCGCCGCCATCGCCCGCTCCGGCTCGGTGAACGGGTCGGAGAAGACCCGCAACGTCTCCGCATCCCAGGCCTCGCGCCGGACCGAGCCACCGACCAGGACTTTCGGGACGAACTTGCCGCTGCGATGCAACCGGTAGCCAAGCACCGGGCTGAGGATCACCCACTGGTACCAAAAGCGCCAAAGCTGGGGCGCCATCGCCCGGGCGCTGGTCCAGGGCGGCAGGATGTTGAACGCCAGATAGCGATCGAAGCGCTGCGGCTCCCGCAGGCAGAGCAGGAACCCGATCCAGGCACCCCAGTCGTGGCCGACCAGCTTCACCCGCTCGAGCCCGAGCTCGTCGAGGACGGCGAGGACATCGTCCGCGAGGTCCTCCTTCGCGTAGCCGTCGCGCGTCGCCTGCGACCAGCCGAAGCCGCGTTGGTCGAGGGCGATGACCCGGTGGCAGTCGGCCAGCGCCGGCATCAGGTGGCGCCACTCGAACCAGTTCTGCGGCCATCCGTGTAGGCAGAGGACGACGTCGTCGCCCGTTCCCGCTTCGGCCAGGTGGAAGTCCACCCCGCGCGCCCGCACGGTCCGATGGGTGACGCCCTCTACCTGTGGCAACCCGTTCATCCCAGAGCCAGCCTCGCCGATCAGGCCCCGCCCACAGCGTGAGCTTCGTCACCCAGGCGCGGCGACCGGCAGCGCGCCGGGGTCGCGCCGGTCACCCGCCCCCTCTTCCGCTCAGTGCAGCGCGGCCGCAGCCGCCTGGCGGAAATCGTTGAGCATCTCCCCCATGGTGTTGACGTCACACGAGACCATTTCCGGCCACGGCTTGTCCGGATGCTCGGAAAGAGTCTTCAGCCCGTTGCCGCTGATCACCGCGACGACAGTGTCGTCGGCCCCGAGCTTGCCCTCGGCGGCGAGGCGCGCGGTGGCGGCGATCGTCGTCCCGCCGGCCGGCTCGGTGAGGATTCCCTCGGTCGCGCCGAGCAGGTCGATCGCCTCGAAGATTTCCGGATCAGACGGTCCCGCCCCGGAGCCGCCGCGGGTGCGGACCGCGTCGAGGACGAGGTTGCCGTCGCCGGGGGCGCCGATCGCCAGCGAGTGCGCTGCCGTCTCCGGCACCTGCGGCTCCAGATTGTGACCCTCGCGGATCGCGGTCACGATCGGCGAGCAGCCACCGGCTTGGGCGATGTTGATCTTGGTCTGCGCGGTCTCCGCCAGCCCGACGATTTCAAGCTCGTTCAGCCCCTTGTGGATGCGCGAGGAGAGGGTGCCGCCGGCGGCCGGGATCACCCAATGGTCGGGCGAGCGCCAGCCGAGCTGCTCGACCACCTCGAAGGCCATCGTCTTCGCCCCCTCGGCGTAGAACGGGCGCAGGGTGATGTTGGCGAACTCGATCCCACTTGCGAGCGAGAGCTCGCGGCAGGCGCGGTTGGCCTGGTCGTAGTTGCCGTCGAGCTGGCAGACCTGGGCGCCGAGGGCGCGACAGGCTTTCGCCTTGCCCTTCTCCATGTTGCCCGGGTAGAAGATGTAGGCGCTGGCCCCGGCCTTGGCGGCGAGCGCGGCGACCGCGGTGCCGACGTTGCCGGTCGAGACGCAGCCGACCTCGTTCTTGCCGAGCTCTAGCAGGCGGGCAATCGCCATGCCGACGACCCGGTCCTTGTAGGAGAGGGTCGGCCGGTTGGTCGAGTCGTCCTTCAGGTACAGGTTGCGGAGGCCGATCTCGGCGCCGAGCCGATCGGCGCGGATCAACGGCGTTTGGCCGGCGAACTCGCCGACGCGCTCCTGCGCGCTGCGCGATGTGATCGGCAGCAGCTCCTCGAAGCGCCAGATGTTGTTCGGGCGGTCCTCGAGGCCGCGCTCCGCGATCAGTGCCTTGGCGCGCTCGTAGTCGTAGTCGATGTCGAGACCTTCGCCGCAGGCGGGACACTTGAAAGCCGTGTCCATCAGCGGCGTCCGGTAGCCACAGTCGCGGCAAATGAGTTCGGTGGCGCAGGAGCTGGTCCGTGGCCCGTCGGGCCCTCCCAGGTGCGATGCAGCTGCGTCGCTCATGACTCCTCCTTTGCCGCCGAGGTCCCCGCCACGCAGGCGAGTCTCATCTCGGGTGCTCTTCCAATGATCGCGTCGGTATAACACATGGTCTAGTGGCGCTCAACACTTTCTGCGTAAATGTTCTGGGAACAGCGCCGGGTTTCCCTCAGGAAGGTAGCGAACCGGACGGCTCGTGTCGCGGTCAAGGAAACCTACTGTCTGTAGAGTTCTTGTCGTCAGCCTCGAAGAATCCGCGACGTGAGTCCCCAGGAGCGTTTCGCCGCCAACCTGCGCCAAGCCCGAACCAAGGTAGGGATTTCCCAGGAAGAGCTGGGTGATCGCTGCGATCTCCATCGCACCGAGATCTCCCTGCTCGAGCGGGCCGGCCGCGAGCCGCGTCTGGCGACGATCGTCAAGCTGGCCGGCGCGCTGGGGTCGAGCCCAGCCGAGCTCTGCGCAGGGATCGCCTGGCAGCCGCAGCAAGCGCGCTTCGACGTCAAGCAGCCTCCGCGCCCCTAAGTAGGGGCACTGCATGAAAAAAGCAGCCGCCTTTCGGCGGCTGCGGGCCCCATCCGGTCGCTCAAAGGGATGAAGTGAGGCGGGGCGGCGCCGGCTCATCATTGGCCGACGCAGCCCAGGATCCGTCATGACGATTTAGATCCTGGCTCGGGACTGGTCCTCCTTTGCCACCCCAAGGCGGTTTCCCAGTCTGAGAGCCCCACCCACTCCACCGGATTGATCGCCCGGCGCTGCAATTCATAACACAGAGCCGTGCATCAATCAAGACCCTTTTCTCAATCGATGAACTTTCAGGCACTGGAATGTTGTTGATAGGCGCAAGTGTGTGAAAAACGGCCTGATCAGCCCGTCGCAGCACCGCTCTCCGGGCTGACCGGGATCGCAGCGGAGTCGGGCCAGACCTCGGAGAGCCCACTCGCGTCCTCCCTGCCGGAGGAAATCAGCAGCTCCTCGGCGAGGTGCGGCGCGAACGGCGCCAGGGCCTGCAGCAGCAGCACCAGCGCCGCCGCCTGGGCCTCGGCGTCGGTGCGATCGAGCTGGCCGCGCCGCTGCACGACCCGCTTCTCGAAGTCCTGGATCCGCTCGAAGAGGCGGGTCAGGTTGCGGATCGACTTGTGCAGCTGCAGCGCAACGGTGTCCTCAGTGATCCGCTCGAGCCCGTTCTCACACCATTTGCGCAGGCGGTCGCGCATGTGCTCGGTGTCGGCCGCGGCCTCGGGGTCGTGCGAGTGCTCCTCCAGCGCCGCGAAGCGATCCTGACAATAGGTCCAGAGGTTGCGCAGGAAGCGGTTGGCGAACTTGACGGCGCCGTCGGACCAGTTCAGCGTCTTCGCCGGTCCGGCGGCGTAGAGAACCGCGAGCCGGATCGTGTCGGCGCCGTACTGGGCGACCAGCTCGTCGGGGTCGACGACGTTGCCGAGGTGCTTGCTCATCTTGCGCCCGTCGGCGATCACCATCTCGTGGAAGAGGCAGCCGGCGAACGGCTCGCCGTTCTCCATGAAGGCGAACTCACCGTGGTCGCGCAGCGCCTTGGTCACGATCCGCTGGTCGAAGACGAAGCCGCCGGAGTCGCCACCGGCGACCAGCCGCTCGGCCGGCAGCCAGTGCTGCAGCTCGGGGTGGGTGAACATCTGCTCGGCGCGATCCTCAGGCGGCACCGCGGCCGGAACCCAGAGGAAGAGGGCGTCGAAATGGCAGTCGAGAGTGTCGGTCTCGCGCTTGGCGGCAGCGCCGCACTTGGGGCACTCGACGTCGACGAAGTCGGGGCGCTCGGCGAGCGGGTTGCCCTCGGCACGTGGCATCAAGTCCCGCGGGAGGACGACCGGAAGGTCCGCCTCCGGCACCGGGACGGCGCCGCACTGCTCGCAGTGGATGATCGGAATCGGCGTCCCCCAGGCCCGCTGGCGCGAGATCGAGAAGTCGTTCGCGCGGTAGCGCTTGGCCTCGCGGACGCCAGCGGGGAGCGCGGCGCTTGCCTCCCCGTTTGACCCGGCTCCGTCCTCGAGAGCGCCCTCCTCGCCCTCCTCGTCGGGCTCTCCGCCCCGCACCCGCTCGACGCGAGCGGCGAGCTCGCGGTCGGCCTCGTCGATGGTGGGGATGCCAAGCGTCGCGGTCGGTCCGAAGCGGGCGTCGACCAGTGGCGAGACCAGGATTGGCAGCTCGCTGCCGTCGAGGGCTCGCAGCGCCGAGCCGGTGTCTACCACCGGCACCGAGCGGGCATCGCGGGCACTCCGCTCCCAGCCGCCAGACCGCATCTGCTCGAGCTCCGCGCGGGCGGCGGCGCTCGTCGTCCAAGCCTCGATCTCGGGGTGGCGGGGCGAGAGCAGGACGAAGGTGGCGCGCTGGAGGCCGCCGCGATGGGGGCTGAAGACGGTCAGAGCGCCGGCGTCGCCCTCGAGCTCGAGCTCGACCCCGTCGCTGCGGCCGAGGATGTAGCGCTGGGTCGCGAGCGCCAGCTGGTCCCAGTTCTCGAGCTTCTCGGTGTTGGCGTCGTTCTCCTCGAGGTAGCCGGTGATCTTCAGGAACCAGGTCGGGCGCCGGATCAGCCGCACCTCGTTGTGGCAGCGCCAACAGGTGCCGCCCTCCTCGACCTGGATCGAGGCGAGCGTCGTCTGGCAGGTGTCGCACCAGTCGACGGTGGCGTCGTCGCGGTAGATCATCCCCATCTCCAGCAGCGTCAGGAACAGCCACTGGGTCCAGCGGTATTGCCCCTCGTCGGAGCTGTAGAAAACGCGGTCGTAGTCGAAGCTGAAGCCAAGCCGCTTCATCTGGTCGAGCATCCGCTCGCCGCACTGGCGGACCCAGTCGGCGGGCAGCACCTGGCGCTCGATCGCCGCCAGCTCGGCCGGCAGGCCGAAGGCGTCAAAGCCGAAGCCAAGGAGGACGGCATCGCCGCGGGCGCGGCGGAAGCGGGCGTAAGCGTCGCCGATCGTGTAGTCCCGAACGTGGCCCATGTGCAGGTTGCCCGAGGTGAACGGGCTCGAGGCCTTGACGTAGACCGGCAACTGCCCCGGCTCGGGCGGCGGCGGCGCGTCGAAGTCCCCACGCTCAGCCCAGGCAGCCTGGCGCGCGGGCTCGACCTCGGCCGCGTCATAGCTCTTCTTCGTCATTCCTAAAAGGCTACTGAGGGGGTCGAGAGCCAGCGGCGAACAATCGCCCGCTAAGCAAACGTCCACAACTTGTTGCCCAAGAAATTGAACGGCATCGCGACGGCGACGGCGATCGCCTGCGCGGTCAGTTCGCCGACGCTGCCGGAGCCGACCAACACCTCGAGCACGGCCAGGTTGAGACCGAGCGCGGCGAGGCTGACGGCGAAGAAGCGCGCCGCCTGGAAATGCGCTGGCCCCTCCCCCGGCCCAAAAGTCCAGTACCGGTTCCAGAGGAAGTTGCTGGTGACGGCGACGCAGAAGGCGCCGATCGCGGCGACCAGGTGGTAGACGCCGAAGGAACCGACCAGAAGGGCGAAGACGGCGAGGTTGATGACGTACCCGGAGGCGCCGACGAGGCCGAATTTGAGCAGCTGCACCCAGGTCGCAGCCTGGCGCGCCGCGACGCCGATCCGATACGCGAGTTCCGCTGCGCCACTCATCCGAGGCCGGCCAGGTTACCGGCGCCGGCGGCTACCGGCGGCTTCGTTGCGCGTAGTCTTCCCGCTCGGATGAAGGTGAACAAGGCAATCGTCGCCGCCTTGGTGCTGACCGGCGCCGCCGTGGCGCTGGCGCTCGTCTTCGGCGGCAAGTCGGATTCGACGGCGAAGGCGAGCGAAGCCGACGACGTTCCCGGCCAGCCCTCGATCGAGATCGTCTCGCCCCGCAACGGCGCCCGCCAGAGCAGCCACGCCGTCGTCGTCAAGGTCGAGGTCGAGAACTTCCAGCTCGCGCCCCGCCAGTTCGGCCGCGAACCCCAGCTTGGCGAGGGCCACCTCCGCTTCAGCCTCAACCGCGTCCCCGACTGCGTCGACCCGGTCAAGCTCGAACACGCGATCAACAGCCCGATCGGCAAGGGCCGCCTGGTCGGCCGCTCCTTCGACTACCCCCAGTACGCCGGCCCCAACGGAGTCCTGGCCGAAACGATCGGCACCGACGGCAGCTACTCGCCCGCCACTCGCCCCGAGATCTTCTATCGCGATCTTCCCCCCGGCTTCTACCGCGTGATCGTCGCCCTCGCCCAGAACAGCGGTGCCGTCACCAATTTCCACGCCGTCACCAACTTCCAGATCCTCCCCCGCCCCGGCCACGGCCCAAAGCCGTGTGCCAAGGGCAAAGTCCCGAGCGCCAAAGCCGCCGCCAGCCTGCGCTAAGGCCACGCATTCCGCACCATTACTTCACTTTGTATAGTGAGTAATGATGCGCACTTACCGTCGTTTGCTGGCCTTCCTGCGTCCCTACCGGCTGCAGCTTTGGGGATCGTTGGTGTTCGCCTGGGCGGCGATGGGGATGACGGTGTTGATTCCGTGGCTGGTTGGGCGCGCGGTCAACGCGATCAAGGACGGCGACAAGTCTGAGCTGCTGCCGCTGGCGCTGGTGATCGTCGGTGCCAGCATCCTGCGGTTGGGGTTCACGGTGGTGCGGCGGCTGGTCGCCGGCAAGGTCTCGCTCGGGGTCGAATTCGACCTACGCCAGCGCTTTTACGAGCACCTGCAGCGGCTCGATCTCGGCTTCTTCGACGGCCAGCAGACGGGGCAGCTGATGTCGCGGGCGACGGTCGACCTCTCGGCGATCCGCTTCTTCCTCGGCTACGGGCTGATTTTCATCACCCAGAGCCTGCTGACGATCGTCCTCGCCAGCGCGGTGATGATCGCGATCAACCCGCTCCTGGCGCTGATCGCGCTGATCCCGGCGCCTCTCGTCGTCTATACGGCCTCGCGCTACAACCGAATCTCCCGCCCCGCCCAGCAGGAGGTCCAGCAGCGGGTCGCGGAGCTGACCGCGGAGGCCGAGGAGAACGTCTCCGGGATCCGCATCGTCAAGGCCTTCGCCCGCGAGGAATACCAGCTGCACCGCTTCCAGCGCTCGGTCGCGCGGGTCTTCGACCAGAGCATCTACTCGACCAGGCTGCAGGCCTTCTTCTCGCCCCTGATCGGGCTCCTACCGCAGATCGGGATCGCCCTGGTTCTCCTCATCGGCGGCCGGCTGGTGATCGAAGACAAGCTCAGCCTCGGCAGCTTCGTCGCCTTCTACACCTACGTCTGGATGCTGGCGGGGCCGACGCGGGCGCTCGGGGTCGCGATGGGGATGGCGCAGCGGGCGATCGCCGCCGGCAACCGGATGTTCGAGATCATCGACCGCGAACCGTCAATCCAGAGCCCGCCCGAGGCGCCGGCGCTGCCGGCCGGCGGCGGCGCGGTGGCGCTGCGCGGGGTGACGCTCAGCTACGGCGCCGGCGCGCCGGCGCTGAGCGAGGTCGATCTCGAGGTCGAGGCGGGCAAGATCGTCGCCCTCGTCGGCCCTTCCGGCGCCGGCAAGACCAGCCTGGTCGGGCTGATCGCGCGCCTCTACGACCCCGACCGGGGCACGATCCTCGTCGACGGCGCCGACGTGCGCGAGATCGACGTCGGCTCGCTGCGCTCGGAGATCGCCTTCGTCGCCGACGACAGCTTCCTCTTCACCGCCACCGTCGCCGAGAACATCGCCTATGCGCGTGCCGACGCCACCCTGGAGGAAATCGAAGCGGCCGCACGGCGAGCCCAGGCTGACGACTTCATCCGCGACCTGCCGGACGGCTACGAGACCCGCGTCGGCGAGCGCGGCCTGACCCTCTCCGGCGGCCAGCGCCAACGGGTCGCGATCGCCCGGGCGCTGCTGGCCGACCCGCGGATCCTGATCCTCGACGACGCCACCTCCTCGGTCGACGCGACCACCGAGTCGGCGATCAAGGCCGGCCTGGAAGAGGTGATGCGGGGGCGGACGACGTTCATCATCGCCCACCGACTCTCGACCGTCGCCCTCGCCGACGAGATCGTCGTCCTCGACGGCGGCCGCATCGTCGACCGCGGCACCCACGAGGAGCTGATGGAGGGCTGCGGTTTCTACCGCGAGATCGCCGAGCACGGCCTTGCCGACAGTGTCTTCCTCCAGCGCGACCTCGAGGAGCGAGAGGAGATGGCGCGGCTGTGAACGGCGACGAGCGCCGCGAGAACCCCCTGCGCAACGTCGCGCTGCTGTTCGGCGCCCTTTGGCGACTGGTTCGGGGCGAGGACCAGCGTGGCCGCAAGGTGCGCTGGATGATCGGGCTGCTGCGTCCCTACCGCGGCCGGATGGCGCTGATGTTCGTGGCGCTGCTGATCGAGACCGCCGCCGGCCTGGCACCGCCCTACCTCGCCGGCCGCGCGATCGACGCCGGGATCGAAACCGGCGACCTCAGCGCCCTCGACTTGACCGTCGCCGCCTTCGTCCTCACCGCGATCGTCTACGCCGTCGCCACCTATGCCGAGACCTACCTGGTCGGATGGGTCGGGACCCGTGCCCTGCAGGACATGCGCGAGCGCCTCTTCTCCCACATCCAGTCGATGTCGATCGGGTTCTTTACCCGGCGCAGCCCGGGCGTCTTGATCTCGCGCATGACCAACGACGTCGAAGCGCTGAACCAGCTCGTCACCAGCGGCGTGGTGACGATCTTCAACAGCACCCTGACCCTGGTCGGGGTGGTCGTGATCCTGCTCGTGCTCGACGTCCAGCTGGCGCTGATCACCTTCCTCACCTTCCCGCTGCTGTTGATCGCCAGCCTCGTCTTCCGCATCGTCTCCGCCGGCACCTACCGGGCAACGAGGGAGCGGATCGCCGCCGTCACCGCCTACCTGCAGGAGAGTCTCAGTGGCGTCCGCGTCGTCCGCAGCTTCGGCCAGGAGCCGCGGCACGTCGACGAGATGACCGCGCTCAACGAGGCCAACCGCGCGGTGAACATGAAGACCGTCTACCTCAACGCCTCCTACTTCCCGGCGGTCGAACTGCTGGCCGCGATCGGGACCGCGGTGATCCTCCTTTACGGCGGCAGCCAGGCGATCGACGGCGCGATCAAGATCGGGATCATCGTCGCCTTCGTCGGCTACCTGACGACCTTCTTCGAACCGATCCAGGAACTGTCCCAGCTCTACACCACGTACCAGCAGGGGATGGCGGCGCTCGACAAGATCTTCGACCTGCTGGACACGCCGGCCGACATGGTCGACGCCCCGGACGCGATCGACCCCGGGACGCTGAAGGGCGAGATCGAGCTGGACGGCGTCTGGTTCTCCTACAGCAACGACCCCGAGCCGGCCGACGACACCTGGGCGATGCGAGGCGTCGACCTGCACGTACCACCTGGGCAAACGCTGGCGCTGGTCGGGGCCACCGGCGCCGGCAAGTCCACCTTCGCGAAGCTGGTCGCCCGCTTCTATGACCCGCAGAAGGGGCGCGTCCTGGTCGATGGTCACGACCTGCGCGGCGTCAAGCAGCAGGCGCTGCGGCGCCAGCTCGGGATCGTCCCCCAGGAGGGCTTCCTCTTCTCCGGCAGCGTCCGCGAGAACGTCGCCTTCGGGCGCCCAGAGGCATCTCTGGAGGAGATCGAGGCGGCGCTGCGCACCGTCGGCGCCGCCGATTTCGTCGCCGCCCTCCCGGACGGGATCGAGACCGAGGTCGGCGAGCGGGGGGTCCAGCTCTCGGCCGGGCAGCGGCAGCTGATCGCCTTCGCCCGGGCCTTGCTCGCCGAGCCACGGATCCTGATCCTCGACGAGGCCACCTCCAACGTCGACGTCCGCACCGAGAAAACGATCGAGAAAGGGCTCGAGCGCCTGCTCCAAGGCCGGACCGCGATCGTCATCGCCCACCGCCTCTCGACGATCCGCCGCGCCGGCAAAATCGTCGTCCTCGACGGGGGCAAAATCGCCGAGGAAGGGACGCATGAAGAGCTGATCGCGGCGGGCGGGGCTTACGCGCGGTTGTACGGGGCGTGGTCTGAGTCGTCTGCTGCGTAGGGGGTTGCGGGAGGGGAGCCCGGTAGGTCTCTGGGCGAATTGAGTCGCGTCCCCTTCGGGGACTTGCTCCGCGATGTTGGTGCGCCCCTATGGGGCGCAGATGACAGATTGCATATCGCGCCTTCGGCCACATTCGCCCAGAGACCTACCGGGCTCCCCCGCCACACGTCTAATGCAGACGACTCAGCTCACCGCCGCATCGAAGCGCGTAAGCCGCGCCCTAGGGACGGAAGCTCACGCCATCCGAGATGGTGGCGACAGGCCCGATCTCGTCCGTCGCAGCTTCCGAGGGATGGGGGCGGTTTGTTGGGAGAGGTGGGGATGCCCTCTCCGGGAATGTCGCGAAGCGGCGGAAATGCAATCCGATATTTGCCCGCCATAGGCGGGCACAACCATCGGGAGCTGTCCCGGCAGGGACGCGACTCAATTCACGGAGAGGGCATCCCCACCTCTCCCCAGAAACGGCCCCGAATCAGCCGGGACCCACTCCGCCGCCGGAACTCGATTCTTCTTCCCCGCCACCTTCTTCGGGAGCCACTTCTTCGATCGCCCCCGCCCCGCCCCCTTCGGGCGCCACTTCTTCTTCGGGGACAAATTCTTCTTCTGGCACGACTTCTTCGATCGCCCCTTCTTCGACTTCGACCCCACCTTCTTCGACTTCGGCTTCCGAGGAGCCAGTCGACGGAGCGGTCGGGGCTTCGCCCGGGCCTTTGCTGCACTCTTCAAAGCCGTAGATGCCAGCCTGGCTCTCGAATTCTTCGAGGATCGGCGCTGCCGCGGTTCCGGCTTCGCCAAGCGCCGTCACGTCTTCGCGTTCGGCGGCCAGTTTGGCTTCGCCCTCGACTTTCGCCAGTTCTTCCGCGGATTCGATGAAGGGCTTGTATTCGGCCGGATCTTCCTGCGGTTCGCCGAGGTCCTGGAGGCTTTCGACCATGCCGGTGTAGAGGTTGGCGACCTGGGTCACCTGGCTCGAGGGTTCGGCCACCGAGCTGCTGACCGAAGCGACCGCGGCGTTGACCTCGGCGCAGACGGCGTCGCCCTGTTTGATCAGTTCGGCCTTGGTCAGCGACGGCGTTTCTTCGACCGTCGCTTCAACCGTGGCGTCGGTCGTTTCATCGCCACCCCCACCGCCACAGCCGGCAACCAGGGCCGCGAGCGCGATCAGGAGGAAAGCGAGGGTTAGATACCGGGAAGGTCTCATCGAGGAAGCGACGCTAGCAGAGCGATTCGACGCCTTTGCAGGGACTTCAAAGCTGCGCCCCAGGGGCTCGAACCCCGACTTCCTCGTCCAGAGCGAGGCGTGCTGCCATTACACCAGGGCGCAAAGGTCGAGCAAGAATAACGAGGGCTCGGGGGGAGACATCGCCTCGTGCCGGCCTTGACCGCGGATATGCGCCGCCTGACTCCCTATAGACAAGAGTGTAGACTCGCGCCATGGCAAGGACTGAGACGACGACTATCCGCGTGCGCCGCAATACGCACGAACGACTCGCCGAAGAGGCGAAATTGGCGGGGAAAAGCGTGACCCAGGTACTGGAGGAGGTTGCAGACATGCTGGAAGAGGAACGGATCATGGAGAGCGCCCTGGAGGCCTGGACGCGGATGGCGGAACGGACCCCCGAAGAGATCGCTCGCGACGAAGCGCGCGACGACGAGTGGGTCCGCGAAATAGAAGCGAACCTTCCGTCTGGGGGCCAGGACTAGCTTGGTCGACCCACCTCCCCGCCGTGGCGAGATCTTCGTCGCCGATCTCGACCCCATCGAAGGTCGAGAGCAGCGGGGACGGCGACCGTTCCTCGTGCTCTCGATCGGCGCGATGAATCGAGCGCCCAAGAACTTGGTGATCGGGCTGCCCCTGACTACCACCGAATGGCCGAGCAACAATCTCCACGTGCGAATCGAGCCCGGCGAGAGCGGGCTTTCACGGGTCAGCTACGCGATGCCGGAGATGGTCCGCTCGATTTCTACCGAACGCTTCCGCGGACACATCGGGCGCGCAAAAAGGGACGCCTACGAACTCGCCTCGAACCGCGCCGGGTTCCTCATCGGGCTTGGCACCACGAAGTTCTGAACGACCGCGCTAAGCGATCTGTGAGAGATCCGAGTCCGGGTCTGCGATCGCGTCCTTTGCCCCGGACACGTCAACCCCGTCGGCCAGCATCCGCCGCGCTTCGGCCAGGTCTTCTGAGCGGCCGACGCTGAGGCAACCGGCGACCCTGCCGCCCTGCAGGTACCAGACCGAAAACTCACCGGCCTCACGGTCACCGCGCCAGACCTCCTCGTCCCACTCATGCGCCGGCCCGACGTACTCGAGGCTGGCCCAGTCGGCGAGGTCACTGAAGAAGTAGGGGACGACCTCGTAATCGGCGTCGGCGCCGAGCATATTGCGGGCGGCGTGGGTGCCCTGCTGCATCGCCACGTCCCAGTGCTCGACCCGCAGCCGCCGGCCGTGGACGACGCTGTCGTAGGAGCAGCAATCGCCGGCGGCGTAGATCCCCGCAACGGAGGTCTGCAGCTTCGAGTCGCAGACGATCCCGTTGTCGACCTCGAGCCCGGCCCGTTCGGCGAGCATCGCGTCGGCCCGCACGCCGGCGCCGACGACGACCGCGTCGCACTGGAAGCTGCGCCCGCTCTTGGTCACAACCGAGCGCACTCGCCCGTCGCCCTCGAACGCCTCCAGCTCCTCGCCGCCGACGAAGGTCACCCCGTGCGATTCGAGCTGGCCCTGGAACCAGCGGCCGGCGTCCTCGCCGAACGTGCGGGAGAGCGGGACCTCCTCGATCGCGATCATCGTGCAGTTGGTGCCCCGGGCGGTCAGCGAGGCGGCGACCTCGCTGGCGATGTAGCTACCGCCAACCAGGACCACGTGTCCGGCCCCCTCGGCGTCGGCCCGGATTGCGTCGGAGTTGCCGAAGGCGCGCAGATAGTGAATGCCCTCGTTCTCAGCGCCCTCGACCCGAAGGATGTTGACCAGGGCACCGGTGGCGATTAGTGCCTTGTCGAAGCCAACCTCCTCCCCACCCTGCAGCTTTACCGTCCGCGCCTCGGCGTCGAGCGACATCACGTTGCGACCACTCGCCAGCTCGACCCCGTTCTGCTCGTACCACTCGGGCGGGTTGACGTAGGCGTCGGCGCGTTCGGCCTCGCCGCGCAGGTACTCCTTCGTCAGCGGCGGTCGTTCGTAGGGCGGTTCCGGCTCGCGGCCGACCAGCAAGACCGAGCCCTCGGCGCCGCGGTCGCGCAGCTCCTTGGCGCAGTGAGCGGCGGCCATCCCGCCGCCGATCAAGAGGAAGTCGACCTCGCGGTCAGCCACCGTTGGTGTCGGGTCCGAAGAGAGTCTTCAACTCGTCCTCCTTACCCGGATCGAGGACGGCGAGAACCTCGTCACCTTCCTCCAGCACGGTATCCGCGGTCGGGACGAAGCCCTTACCGGAACGCAGGACCGAAATCAGCAGGCTTCCCTCCGGCATGCTGAGGTCGCCAACCCGGCGACCGATCAGACCGGAGTCCTTGCCGAGCAGCATCTCGATGATCTCCAGCTGCTCCTCCTGCAGGTCGAGCAGGTGGACCAGCCCGTACTCGGGCACCTCGTGCTCGAGTAGGCGCAGGATCAGGTCGGTGGCGGAGACGCTCGGTTTGACCCCGAGCAGGTCGAAGTGCTGGCGGTTGCGGGGGTTGTTGACGCGGGCGATGATCTGGTCGACGAGATACTTCTCGCGCGCGACCTGGCAGATCAGCATGTTGTCCTCGTCGTCGCCGGTGACCGCGATCACCATGTCGGCGCGCTGGATGCCGGCCCGCTCCAAGACCCAAAGCTCGGAAGCGTCGCCATAGGAGACGTTGTGCTCGAGCTCCTGCTCGACGGTCAGATAGCGGCGCCGGTCGCTCTCGATCAGCGTCACCTCGTGCTCCTTCTCGAGCAGCTCCCGCGCCAGGTTCCACCCGACCTTGCCCGCTCCGACGACGATGATGTACATGCGGCTCCGGCTTCCCTTCCCTACGCGGCTGCGGATTCCGGCGGCGGCGTGTCGCCGCGCCCGCTCGACTCTCGCACCGCCGACTCAAGCATGTCGATCGCGACCTTGGTCGGGCAGACGGTGTGCAGGCCCTGGCGCCGGTACCACTCGGCCCGCAGGGGGTCGAGGACGCGGGCGATCACGGTCGGCACCTCGTATCGCCTCTGGGCGATCTGGGCGATGATGATGTTCGTGTTGTCGCCGTCGGTGGAGGCGATGAAGACGTCCGCCCGCTCGATCCCGGCGGCGACCAGGGCCTCGGTCTCGAGGCCCGCCCCGACCGTGAACTGACCGCCGAGGTCCTCCCAGCTCTTGTCCAGTCCGACCTCGAGCCGGGCGTGGGACTCGGGGTCCTCGTCGAGACAGGAGACGGCGTGGCCCTCGCGGAGCATCCCGCGTGCGACCGAGGATCCGACCCGGCCGCAGCCGACGATGAGAACGAACATGGCCCGGATACTAGTGACGCGCGGGGCAGGCCACGCGCACCATCATGGGGTTTCGGGGGGCGCAGTCAACAGCACCCGACACGGGGCTTTCATCAGCACGTACTCGGTGGCGGCGCCGATCTCCGCCGGCCGGGCAGCGGAGATGCCGCCGATCCTGGCGCCGCCGCGGATCTTGGTCGGCGGCTCGGCGCCGACGACGATCGCCTCGGCGCCGCCGCGGCGGGCCGCCTCGAGGATCCCGGCGCCGACCTTGCGGGCGCGGATCACCTCGGTCGAGACCTCGACGTCCTCGTACTCCTCCCCGACCTCGCGCGCCCGCTCCAGCGCCCGCCGCGCTTCTTCCTCGCGCTCCTTCGGCAGCTCGGCGTCAAGCGGCAGGCTCAGCGGCACTTCGATCACGTAGACGACGTCGAGCCGGGCGTCGAAGTCGCTGTCGCGGGACTCCTCCGCCTCGGCTGCCGCCAGCCGCCCCGCGGTGGCGACGATGTCGTCGTCGAGCTTGGTGCCGAAGATCGGCACCAGGATGTTGCGGAATTCGATCTCCGGCACCTGCTTGGTCAGGGCCCGCTCGGTGACCGAGACCCGCTTGGTCAGCGTCGTCCCCTCGAAGACCTTGCGGTAGACGACGTAGAAGAGGAGGCCGAAGATCAGCCAGCCAAGCCCGACCCAGCGGGCGGTCGTGTGGAAGGCGAGCACGCTGAGGAAGGCGAGGCCGCTGAGGATCGCGGCGACGATCGCCGGCAACGGCAGCACTGCGTTGCTCCCCCAGGCGAACCCGAACGGAATCCGGAACGGCCGCTGCTTGTCGGGCATCTTCACCCGCAGGCGGATCACCGAGAGGTGGGCGATCGTGATCGCCAGAGTGGCGCCGAAGGCGTAGATCCCGGCCAGCAGCTTGACGTTGGTCGGGATCACCAAGCCGAGGGCGATCAGGCCGCAGATCGTGATTGCGACGTAGGGGGTCGCGTTGCGCTTCTCGAGCTTGCCGAGCCAGCTCGGGATCTGGCGGTTGATCGCCAGCGTGTAGATGTGACGGGAGACGCCAAGCATCGAGGTGTTTGCAGCCCAGATCAGGACCGGGGCGGCGACCAGGGCGACCAGCCAGCGCATCGATTCCGCCACCCAATGCGGGTGGAAAGCGGATACGACGCCGAGCACCGGGTTCTCGATGTACTGGTCGCCGAGCGCCGTGTGAGGACCGTGGGGTCCGGCGACGACCGGCACCGCCATCAGCGCGATCGCCGCCATCCCGGCGTAGACAAGCGGCACCGCGAAGGCGCCGAGCGCAGCCACTCGCTTCAGGTCGCGGCGGCTGACTTCGATGTCGGGGGCGAGGTCGGAGGCGGCCTCGATCCCGGCGTAGGCGAGCATCGCGACCACCGCCGCGTAGACGATGTTCCTGACGCTCGGCTCATTGAAGAGATGAATGTGCTCGGTCAGCCGGTCGGGATGGAAGACGACGAGGCAGCCGACGACGACCACGGCCAGCTGCAAGCCGAGGTCGGCGAGGGCGAGGAAGGCCAGTGAGCGCTGGCGCCCGCGGCCGGTGACATTGACGATGTTGAGCGCGCAGACGAGGGCGATCACCCCCGCCGCGATCCCGATCTCCCAGCCGGCGCGCCCGAAGCCGTCCCAGATCGGCTCCAGGTAGTGGGGGACCGAGATCGCCGCCAAGGCGACGACGATCAGGTAGTCGAGCAGGATCACCCAACCGGCGATGAAGGCAACGAGCTCGTTGAAGGCGTAGCGGGCAAAGGTCGAGGAGCCGCCGCGCTCGCGGAACATCGAGCTGCCCTCGACGTAGGTGAGGGTGGTGAGGCCGAAGAGGAGGCCGGCGGCGAGGAAGATCAACGGCGTCAGGCCGAGGCCGCGGTCGGCGACGACGCCGAGCGAGAAGTAGATCGAGAAGCCGACCGCCGAGTAGGCGGCGGCGAACAGCCAGGGGACGCCGAGGCCGCGCTGGAGGCGACCCTGCTTGCCGTTGGGAGCGCCGCCGGGCTGCGGCGACGCCGGGTCCCCGCTCACCGTCCCATCCTCGCGTTGAGATAAAGCCGCCCGGCGCCGACGACGACGAAGGCGAGCCCGAGCAGGAAGCCGACCGAGGCCGGACCGCCGCCGTTGGCGAAGGTGACGACCAGCACCGCCAGCCCGATCGCCAGCATGATCAACGAGAAGACCTGCACGGCGCCGCGATACATGGCTACCGCGTCACCTCAGCCAGCGCTTCGGTCGGGATCGGGGCCGGCTTTTCGGCCGGATCGGAGACGACGATCACGCGGCAGGGTCGCTCGGCGAGGATCGTCTGCAAGGTCTTGTCGTAGAGCGGGACGCCGCCCCGCCGGCGCAGGCCGACGACGATCGCCGCCGCTTTGATCTCTTTCGCCTCCTCCGAGACCGAGTAGCCGGCTTGGCCGGGGCGGACGCGGGCGACGTGACCGGTCACCCGCTGGCCGCCGATCAGGCGCGCCTCCTCGACCACCCGCTGCGCCGCCGATTCGGCCTCGGGCAGCTCAGCGTCAAGTGGCAGGTGAGTGGGCACGGTCATCATCGAGTGGACGTGGATCCCGCGGCGTCGCTTCGAGGCGAGTTTGACCGCCGTCGCGACCATCTCCGGCGAGAAGGTTTCGTCGTCCTCGA
>DATIPH010000001.1:0-1654 GCA_035472275.1 Solirubrobacterales bacterium | reverse complement strand
GGGTCGCCGGCAGGCGCTCGTGGCGCAGTGCCCCAACCATCTTGATTACCCCGGCAACGCCGGCGGCGGCGTTGGCGTGGCCGATGTTTGACTTCAGCGAGCCGAGCCAGAGCGGCCCGTTCTCCCGTCCCTGGCCGTAGGTAGCGAGGAGGACGCCTGCCTCGATCGGGTCGCCGAGGGTGGTGCCTGTTCCGTGGGCCTCAACTGCGTCGATGTCTGAGGGGGAGAGACCGGCACTGGCCAAAGCGCGGCGGATCACCCGTTCCTGGGAGGGGCCGTTGGGGGCGGTGAGGCCGTTGGAGACGCCGTCCTGGTTGACGGCGGAGCCGCGGATCGTGGCTAGGACCGGGTGGCCGTTTCGCTCCGCCTCGGAGAGGCGCTCCAAGATGAGCATGCCGACTCCCTCTGAGAAGCCGGCGCCATCGGCGCCATCGGCGAAGGACTTGCAGCGGCCGTCGGTAGCGAGACCACGCTGGCGAGAGAACTCGGTGAAGACGCCGGGCGTGCCCATCACGGTCACGCCGCCGGCCAGGGCGAGTGAGCATTCCCCCGACCGAAGCGCCTGGGCGGCGAGGTGGATAGCGACGAGCGAAGAGGAGCAGGCGGTGTCGACCGTCATCGTCGGGCCCTCGAGGCCGAGGGTGTATGCGATGCGCCCGGAGACGACGCTGCCCAGCACACCGGTCCCGAGGTAGCCCTCCAGATCCTCCGGGAGGCGCCCGAGGTGAGCTCCATAGTCCGCAGACATCACCCCCACGAAGACTCCGGCTTGCGCCTTGCCCAGCGAGCCCGGATCGATCTCCGCTTCCTCCAGCGCCTGCCAGGACGCTTCCAGCAGCAGTCGCTGCTGGGGGTCCATCGCGACCGCCTCGCGCGGGCTGATGCCGAAGAAGTCGGCGTCGAAGTCGGCGGCGTCGTGTATGAAGCCGCCCTCTTTGACATAGCTGGTGCCCGGGGTGTCGGGGTCTGGGTCATAGAGGCGCTCGAGGTCCCAGTCGCGATCCTCTGGGAACTCGGTGATGCCGTCCTTGCCCTGCGCCACCAGCTGCCACAGCTCCGCCGGGGAGCTGACCTCGCCGGGATAGCGGCAGGCCATGCCGAGGATCGCGATCGGCTCTCGCTCTTGCGCTTCGATTTGGTCGAGGCGCTGTCGTAACGTGCGCAGATCGGTCGTCGCACGCTTGAGGTATTCCCGAAGCTTGGCCTCCTGCGTCATACCTGCCCCAGCTCTTGGTCGAGCAACTCGAACATCTCGTCGTCAGTCGCATCGACGAGGTCATCTGGCCCTTCCGTCTTGAGACCAGCGAAGAGCTCACGCAGGCGCCCCATTGCTCGATCGCGCTGCTCGTCCGACTCGATCTGGGCCAGAATCGACTCGAGCCGATCAAACTCAGCCTCGACAGCTTCGCTGCCTGACTTCCCGCCATCGGCGCTGGTGGATCGAGCCTCTGACAGCAGGTACTCGGCCAAATCAGCAGCCGTGGGATAGTCGAACACGAGCGTGGGCCGGAGCTTCAACCCACTCGCCGCCTCGAGCCGGTTGCGCATCTCCACCGCGGCGAGGGAGTCGAAGCCCATGTCCTTGAAGGCCTTCTCGGGATCCACCTCCAAGGCGGAGCCGTGACCGAGGACCGCTGCTATCTCGGTGCAGACC